>NC_015731.1:0-1261148 GCF_000219585.1 Nitrosomonas sp. Is79A3
TTTACCTTAAAATTGCATTGTTATTGCTTTCTAAAACCAGACAGATAAAGAACAAAAAATTATGCAATCACTGAACACTTTCTGGTTATCTTGTCTTGATCATTTCAAAAAAGAACTCAACGCGCAACAATTTAATACTTGGATCAAACCATTACAAATCGATCCCGCATTAAATAGCGACAATGAAGTCGTACTGATTGCTCCCAATCGATTTGTCTCGCAATGGGTGAAAGACAATTTCATTATGCATATAGAAGTGATGGCGCAGGCATATTTCTCCAGAAAAATCCAATTCCATCTGAAACTTGCCGATCAAACCGAAGCAAAAAACAGCCTGCCAGATCCGCTACCCTTGCAGGTGCAGGATGTACCCAAACCGGAAACTAAGACGGCCTACCCGCCTGCCAAAAAAAATCCCAGCGGCCTGAATCCCAATTTTACTTTTGACAATTTCGTAACCGGAAAAGCCAATCAACTGGCGCGAGCCGGTGCCATCCAAGTTGCGGAATCGCCCGGTATCGCCTATAACCCGCTATTTATCTATGGCGGTGTGGGTTTGGGAAAAACCCACTTGATTCAAGCAATCGGTAATTACGTGCACGAAAATGACAAGAGCGCCAAAATCCGTTATGTGCATGCTGAAAAATATGTATCCGATGTCGTCAGTGCCTATCAACATAAGGCATTTGACAAGTTCAAACTTTACTACCATTCGCTTGATCTCTTGCTGGTCGACGATGTGCAATTTTTTGGCGGGAAAAATCGTACGCAGGAAGAGTTTTTCTATGCCTTTAATGCACTCATCGAAACCCATAAACAAGTCATCATTACTTGCGATACCTACCCAAAAGAAATTACAGGGCTGGAAGAACGGCTGGTATCCCGTTTTGGATGGGGATTAACCGTTGCCGTAGAGCCACCGGAATTGGAAATGCGTGTCGCGATCCTGTTAAAGAAAGCCGAGCTGGAAAAAATCCGCTTAGATGAAAATGTGGCATTCTTTATTGCCAAACATATCCGCTCAAATGTGCGGGAATTGGAAGGTGCTTTAAAACGCGTACTGGCTTTCTCACGTTTTGTCGGTCTGGAAATAACGCTGGATCTGGCGAAAGAAGCATTAAAGGATTTGCTGGCTGTGCAAAGCCGCCAAATTTCCATCGAAAATATCCAGAAAACTGTCGCCGATTATTACAAAATCAAAGTATCCGAGATGTATTCAAAAAAACGCTCACGCATCGTCGCCCGCCCCCGGCAAATGGCTATGGCAATCGCTAAAGAACTGACTTCGTTGAGTTTACCGGATATCGGTGAAGCTTTTGGCGGAAGAGATCATACGACCGTATTACACGGCTACCGGAAAATCAATGAATTGCGTATTTCCGATCCGGTCGTAAGCCGGGATTTTAACGCGCTGATTCTTATTTTAAGAGGTTGATAACTGTCTAACAACTTGTGCATAACTTCTTATTTTAAAGATTTGCTATTTTTATCCACAATTCATCCAATTTTTATACAGTTTTCATACAAACAAAAATTCTATGCTATCTTGTTGATATTCATTCAATGTTAAAAACTATACAGAAGTATTGAAGACATTATCTAATTACTATTATTCTTTTATATAAATGCTTTTAATTAAAACTAACAGAGACACATTGCTAAAACCGTTACAAACGGTGACCGGAATTGTGGAGCGGCGTCAGACATTACCCATCCTATCAAATGTTCTGATACAGCAAAACGAAGAAAAGACGTCTTTTTTGACCACTGATCTGGAAATACAAATCAAAACGGTTACGACAAAGGATCTTTCTTCCAAGCAAAATTTCGCCTTGACGGTTTCTGCTAAAAAGCTTCAGGATATCCTGCGTTCGCTTTCATCCGATGCGGAAATTACGTTAACCCAGAAAGACGATCACCTGCAGGTTAAATCCGGAAAAAGCGCATTTAACTTGCAAATACTTCCGGCAGCAGATTTCCCCGAAGTTGTTGAAGAATCGGAATCCGATGCCACTATCACGCTGAAACAAAATGAATTAAAAAATCTTTTGCATCAAGTGCAGTTTGCAGTAGCACAACAAGATATCCGCTATTACTTGAACGGACTTTTATTATTGACTGAAGATAAGCAATTAATCAGTGTCGGCACCGATGGACATCGGTTGGCCTATATCGCAGCCGGTTTGGATACGGAACAGAAAAGACAGGAAGTGATCCTGCCGCGCAAAGCGGTTTTTGAACTGTCCAAATTACTCGAAGACAAAGAAGATCCGGTAAAAATAGAATATTTTCAGAATAAAGTCCGGTTTTCATTTTCTGATATCATTCTGACATCGAAAATCATTGACGGTAAGTTTCCCGATTACAACCGTGTGATTCCAACCAGAAATACCAAGTTATTCGAAATAGACCGTCTAATTTTTCTGCAAGCATTGCAACGGGTATCGATACTTTCCAATCAAAGCGAAAAATTTCGCGGCGTGCGCCTGATCGTCAGCACAGATAATCTGCACATTATTTGCAAAAATAACGAGCAGGAAGAAGCCGAAGAAGAACTGGAAATTAAATACGGTGATGAATCAGTGGATATCAGCCTTAATATTACCTATCTGTTGGATTTATTGAACAATGTGAGCAGCGAAACGGTACAATGTGCCTTTGAAAATTCCAATAGCAGTGTTCTGATAACCGTCCCCGGAAATAAAGAATTCAAATACATCGTCATGCCGATGAGAATTTAACTGCATTTCCCTGCAGGAATGATCCAAATCCTCAAAAGTTGAAACATTCTTTTAAATTTCATAACCATAAAGCGCCTAACTGATGAGTGATCCAAACACCAATGTACCCAATGAAAGTCAAAAAGACTACGATTCTGAAAGCATAAAAATATTAAAAGGCCTGGATGCGGTACGTAAACGTCCGGGCATGTACATCGGCGATACCAGCGATGGCACCGGTTTACATCACATGGTTTTTGAAGTGGTCGATAATGCGATTGACGAAGCTTTGGCCGGGCATTGCGATGATATTACCGTGACGCTTCACCCCGATAACTCGGTCAGTGTATTGGATAATGGGCGCGGTATCCCGACCGGCATCAAACAAGACGATGATCTGAAACGATCTGCTGCAGAAATTGTGATGACCGAATTACATGCCGGCGGTAAATTCGACGACAACTCGTATAAAGTTTCCGGCGGCTTACACGGCGTGGGCGTCTCGGTGGTTAATGCCTTATCCGAATGGTTAAAGCTGACCATCCGCCGCGACGGAAAAATAAACCAAATGGAGTTTCGCCTGGGGGTTCCGGTCAAGCCGCTGGAAATCACCGGAGAAAGCGAGCGTCATGGCACCGAAGTGCATTTCCTGGCGAGTAAGGAAATTTTTGGCAATATCGAATACCACTACGATATTTTCGCCAAACGCTTGCGCGAACTGTCTTTTCTCAACAACGGCGTAAAAATCCACTTAATCGATCAACGTACCGGCAAGGATGAGAAATTCGCTTTTACCGGCGGAATCAAAAACTTTGTTGAATACATCAATCGCAGCAAATCGGTACTGCACCCTAATATTTTTTATGCGACCGGTACGAAAGACAACATTGCGGTCGAAGTTTCGATGCAGTGGAATGACAGTTACAGCGAACAGGTATTGTGTTTCACCAACAATATTCCGCAAAAAGATGGCGGTTCCCATCTGACAGGCTTGCGTGCTGCCATGACACGTACGCTTAACAACTACATGGAAAAAAATGAGCTGACCAAAAAAGCTAAGATTGAAACGGCTGGCGATGACATGCGCGAAGGCTTATCGTGTGTCCTGTCGGTAAAACTATTTGAACCCAAGTTCTCTTCGCAAACCAAAGAAAAACTGGTGTCCTCCGAAGTGCGGCCGGTGGTGGAAGAAGTTGTGGCGCAAAAACTTTCCGAGTTTTTACTGGAAAATCCGGCTGACGCAAAAACCATCTGCAATAAAGTCATAGAAGCCGCCAGAGCGCGAGAAGCGGCGCGTAAAGCTCGCGAACTAACGCGCAGAAAAGGTGTGCTCGACGGCATGGGATTACCCGGAAAACTCGCTGATTGTCAGGAAAAAGACCCCGCGCTATGCGAACTTTACTTGGTCGAGGGTGATTCTGCAGGCGGTTCCGCCAAACAAGGACGCGACCGGAAATTTCAAGCCATCATGCCGCTCAAGGGAAAAATCCTGAACGTAGAAAAAGCCCGCTTTGATAAGTTGATCTCCTCCCAGGAAATTATTTCCCTGATTACCGCGCTGGGAACCGGCATAGGCAAGGATGAATACAACCCGGACAAGCTGCGCTATCACCGCATCATTATCATGACCGACGCGGACGTAGACGGCTCGCATATCCGCACCCTGTTATTGACCTTCTTTTACCGGCAAATGCCCGAACTGATCGAACGTGGCCACATTTACATCGCGCAACCGCCACTGTACAAAATCAAACATGGCAAAAAAGAACGCTATGTCAAAGATGACCATGAATTAAAACAACACATGCTGAGTCTGGCTTTAGCTGACGCTGAGCTGTATACCGGTGAAGAAAAGCCGCCTTTGACCGGTGACACACTGGAAAAAATCGCCAATGAATATATTCTGTCAGAATCGGTGATCGAGCGCATGAGTCGAATGATCGACAGCAACGTGATGCATGCACTGCTGCGCCTTCCGGATGTTAATTTGAGCAGCGAGCAAGCGGCAATAGACAGCGCAGCCCGGCTGGCATCACGGGTAAAAGACATAGAAATCGTCGCAGAATATGATGAAGTGCATGAACGTTATCGCCTGAAAATCATGCGCATGTCGCATGGCAATGTGCTGACCAGTTACCTGGATAATGATTTTGTCGAAAGCGGCGATTATGCGCAGATTCAGAAAACTGCTCAGGTATTTGAAGGTTTGTTAAGCCAGGGTGCCTACATACAACGCGGCGAACGTAAGCAAAGCGTCAGTGAATTTAAACAAGCCCTTGAGTGGATGTTGGAAGAAGCGAAAAAAGGCGTGAATGTGCAACGCTATAAAGGCCTGGGTGAAATGAATCCCATCCAATTGTGGGAAACCACCATGGACCCGGCGAACCGCCGACTGCTGCGTGCGCAGATCGAAGACAGCATATTGACTGATGAAATCTTTACTACGTTGATGGGTGATGTGGTTGAACCACGGCGCGCGTTTATTGAGAAGAATGCGTTGCGGGCGACGAATATTGATATTTAAAGCAGGCCAGTCCAAAAAATAATTGGTTACTGGTTACACGAGGCTTTTGCAAAAAACCTTATCAAAGGTTAACGAAATCAGTAATCGGTTTACGTTTGAACCTAAATGCAAAGAGAGCCGCTGTTGATTAAGCAACCGCTATTAACACCGTATCAGAGCCTATACTTTGCTTGGCTGCTGACCCGTCGCGCAGCAGGCGGCTCAGTCGAATCGCTGGCTTCGACGCTGGTCGATTCACAAGTGGACCTCAATCCCCATCAAGTCGAAGCAGCACTCTTCGCATGCCGTAATCCCCTTTCACGTGGCGTGATCCTGGCGGATGAGGTTGGTCTGGGTAAGACCATTGAAGCCGGGCTGGTCATTTCGCAGCGCTGGGCCGAGCGCCGCCGCCGTATTTTAATCATTGTTCCGGCTAACCTGCGCAAGCAATGGCATCAAGAGTTACTGGATAAATTCAGTCTGCAAAGTCTAATTCTGGAGACGAAAAGCTATAACGCGATCCGCAAGCAGACGAGTCAAAGTCCGTTCGAGAATGTTTCCGGCCCGGTGATATGCTCCTATCAGTTTGCGAAAGCTAAAACGAACGATATCAGGAATATTCAATGGAATCTGGTTGTACTCGACGAAGCCCACCGCATGCGCAACGTCTACAAAACCAGCAATGTCATCGCCAAAACGCTGAAGGAGGCACTGGCGCATGTTCACTCCAAGATATTGCTGACCGCGACACCGTTGCAGAACTCGTTGCTGGAGCTCTACGGCCTCGTCAGCATGATCGATGATCGTGTATTCGGCGACCTCGACAGCTTCCGCACCCAATTCACTGTTTCTGGTAAAAATCAAAACTTCGCCAATTTGCGTGATCGCCTGGCTCCGGTTTGCAAACGCACCTTGCGTAAGGAAGTGCAGCCCTATGTTTCATACACCGCCCGTAAAGCCATCGTCGAGGAATTCACGCCATCCTTTGAAGAGCGGGAATTATCCGGGCTTGTTGCGGACTACCTGCGGCGTCCAAATCTTAAAGCGCTGCCCGATGGGCAGCGGCAACTGATCTCCCTGGTGCTGTGGAAACTGCTGGCGTCGTCCACGTACGCGATAGCCGGTGCGCTGGATACTATGGCTAACCGTCTTCAAGGCGTGCTGGATGATGCAGCCAATCTCCCCGATCTGGCTGAGGAATTGGATGAAGACTATGAATCGCTGGACGAAACCGCCGACGAATGGAACGATCAAGCCCTTGATGCATCATCGTCTGCACGTAACGAACACGATGCCATTTCCAATGAAATTGCAGATCTGCGGCATTTCAAGACGCTGGCGGCCAATATCCGTGACAACGCCAAAGGCATGGCCCTGCTGACCGCTCTGGATCGTGCTTTTGCTGAACTGGAGCGCCTCGGCGCGGCCAAAAAGGCGATCATCTTTACCGAATCGAAGCGGACGCAGGAATATCTGCTTTCCCTTCTGGAAAATACCTCGTACGGTGAAGGGATCGTCTTGTTCAACGGCACCAACAGCGATGCACGCGCGCAGACCATCTACAAGGAATGGCTAAAGCAGCACGAAGGCACCGACCGCATTACCGGTTCCAAGACCGCTGATACCCGAGCAGCGCTGGTCGAGTACTTCAAGGCGCGCGGCACCGTGATGATCGCCACCGAGGCCGGGGCCGAAGGCATCAACCTCCAGTTCTGCTCGCTGGTCATCAACTACGACCTGCCGTGGAATCCGCAGCGTATTGAACAGCGCATCGGGCGCTGCCATCGCTACGGGCAAAAGTTCGACGTGGTCGTGGTAAATTTCGTTGACCGCAGCAATGAAGCCGATGCGCGGGTGTACGAACTGCTGGCGCAGAAATTCCAGCTTTTCGAGGGCGTATTCGGCGCCAGCGACGAAGTATTAGGCGCGATTGGTTCCGGGGTGGATTTCGAGCGGCGTATCGCCGAAATTTATCGGAACTGCCGGGAACATGGGGAAATCAAGGCCAGTTTTGAACAGTTGCAACTTGACCTTTCCGGTGAGATCAGCGAGGCAATGGTCAAGACCCGCCAAATCTTGCTGGAAAACTTCGATGAGGAAGTGCAGGATAAACTGCGCGTGCGCGCCGAGGATAGCCGCGCCGCGCGTAGCAAATACGAGCGCATGCTGATGGACTTGACTCGAACGGAACTGGATGGCTGCGCCGCGTTCGACGATGATGGGTTCGTGCTTGGCAATCCACCAGTTGGAATTGAAAACAGCGGCCTCGCGGGAATCGAGCCTGGGCGCTACGAGCTGCCCCGCCGTTCCGGTGACGCTCATCTGTACCGGATCGGACATCCGCTGGCTGAATGGGTAATCAGCCAAGCGAAGACCCGTAATCTACCCGCCGCGCGGCTGGTGTTCGACTACGAAGCCTATGGCAGGAAGCAAAGCACGCTGGAACCATACCGTGGCAAAACAGGCTGGCTGATTCTGAAGTTGATTTCCGTCGAGGCGCTGGGCAATCAGGAACAGCACTTGGTGGTTGCGGCCTGTACAGCGGATGGTATTGCACTGGCAGAAGACGATCCGGAAAAGCTGCTGCTCCTGCCCGCAACCGTACAGGATGCCGGCTTGTTCAACGATGGTGAAATGACTCTACAGGCCGACATGGAAGCCCGTCAGACCGCGCTGCTGCACGACATCAATCAGCGCAACCTCGGCTACTTCGAGCAGGAAGTCCAGAAGCTCGATGCCTGGGCGGACGATCTGAAACTGGGGCTCGAACAGGAAATCAAGGAAATCGACCGCGAGATCAAGGAAGTGCGCCGCACCGCGGCCACCTCACCAGTGCTGGAAGAGAAGCTGTCATGGCAGAAGCGCCAACGTGAACTGGAAAGCAAGCGCAGCTCGCTGCGCCGTGAGCTGTTCGCCCGGCAGGACGAAATCGAAGCCCAGCATAACGCGCTCATCGATCAGTTGGAGATACAACTCCAGCAGCAGGTTGAAGAGCGTACGCTGTTTAACCTCGAATGGGAGCTCGTGTAATGACAGCACTCGAACCGCAGTATATGATCATTTTGAAGAAAGTTCTGGCGGAACGCTTCATGCCCTTCCTGCCACCATTGCTCAATACGAAAAAGCCTGCTGAAGAACAGCAGGAAAAGCAATTGTCACGAGCTTTCGGTGGGTTTGCATTGCACAAGCTGCTTGATATCCCACCAAAAGAAGCGGCTGCCTCGGTTGTCGACGACTTCGATGACAATGGAATTGACGCAATTTACTACCACACGCCGTCGGAAACGTTGTATCTCCTGCAGACTAAGTTGATGAAAAAGGATGCAGAATTTAAGCAAGTCGATGCACTTCCATTCTGCGAAGGCGTGCGTCTCTTATTGAAGCAGAACTTCACGGCTTTCAATTCCAATGTTCAGAAACGGCAAGCTGAAATCGAGAGTGCGCTCGATTCGTGCAACCACATCAAATTGGTTATTCCTTTTACGGGCGCAAAAGTCTCGGATACAGCCAAGAAGTTTCTTCAGCAACTACTTGACGACGAAGATCTCGACGAAGAACGACTGGTGAAGCAAGTGGAATACTACACGGCAGCGGAAATTACTCGCGATCTGTTGGCGGAGCAAGCTTACAAGCCGGTAAAAACAGACATTGCTTTGCAGAAAAGTCAGAAAATCGAGATTCCGCGCGTGACATACTATGGCATTGCACGATTAACCGATTTGGTAACCCTCCATATCAAAGAGGATAAAGCTCTTTACGAGCGCAATATTCGATATTTTCTAGGTAGCAGCAAGTCAGATATCAACAAGGCGATCAAGGTGACGCTACGTGATGATCCTGCGAACTTCTTTTATCTAAATAACGGTATTACTGCTGTTTGCGATGAAATTGAGCCTAAGAGTAAGAATCCGGGTAATGGTTTCAAGAAATTCAAGATTAGAGGGCTTTCCATCATTAACGGTGCGCAAACTGTAGCGTCGGCTGCCGAGTTTGTTCGCCAGAATCCAGATAAGAGCATCGATGAGGCGAAGGTTATGCTCACGCTGATCAAGGCTCCTGCCGATGGGCAGTTCGGCAAACGGGTGACGAAAGCCCGCAATCATCAGAACCCGGTACAGACATCCAATTTCGCATCTCTCGACGAGAATCAGGAACGTTTGCGGCAGGAGATAGCGCACCTCGGCTTTGATTACCACTACCGCCCGGAAGTGTTAGCGGCGATGGGCGCTAAGGCGATCACACTCGATGAGGCGCTACGGGCGCTCGCCGCGCAACAGAGCGACCCGCGCTACGTCGTCTGGCTGAAGAGTGATCCGGCACGGCTTGCCAACCCTGACTCTACCGAGTATCAGGCGCTGTTCACCGCCGCGCTGCCGGGAGTGGCGCTGGTTAACGCTGTCTTATGCCACCGTGCTATCCGAGAGCTCGTGGTAGACTACGAACAGAAGGCCCCGACGCGCAGCCAGGAACGGTTGATCTATCGTCACGGCATTCATGCCGTCACAGCGACGATGATGAAGCGCTTGCGCAGCCGCATCGGTGCGGCGGCTATCATCGACCCGGCTACAATTCCTGCATTGATCAGTCAGCCGCTCGATCTGCTTCGGCAGCAAGCTTGTGATTTCGGGCAGCAGCACCTCTTATGGGTGGGGCCGCTAGCCTACTTCCGCAACCAAGGCAACGTTGTAGCTTTCCTGGCCGACTTAATGGAAATGCACTATGGGCTCGCTGCTGATCCGGCGATCACCCCGTTGCGCAACATTCAGAATGCAGCGGACGTGTACCCGCGTAAGCGCCTGATCGATTATTTATCAAGTCGTGCGCCACAAGTATGAGAGCGATGCCATGAGCAAACAAAAACTCGAACTCACCAGGATCGATAAGGACAAACGCCAAAATCCGGAATCGCGCATCCTGCGTGAAGAACAGACGCTATTCACCGTCGAATGGGCGTTGAAATGAAGCGCATCCCCCCTTCGCAACATGACACCTTGGAATCCTTGGCCAGTCAGATTGCTGAGATCGTCCAGCAGGCGCGCAGCCAGGTACGCCAAAGCGTCAATCAGGCCATGGTAGCAAGCTACTGGGAAATTGGCCGTCTGATCGTCGAGCATGAGCAACAAGGGCAGACCCGCGCCACCTATGGCACACGGCAACTGGCAGCGCTTTCCGAACGACTGACGGCTCAGTTCGGGCGCGGCTTCGATGAGCGCAATTTGAGGAATATGAGACTGTTTTTTCAGTTCTTTTCAATTCGGAACGCAGTGCGTACCGAATTGAGCTGGACGCACTATCGCGTTCTGCTGCGCGTGGAAAATCCCTCTGCCCGCGAGTGGTACCTGCGCGAAGCCATCAGCCAGAACTGGAGCAGCCGGGCGCTGGAGCGGCAAATCGGCGTGCTCTATTACGAACGCTTGTTGAGCAGCAAGGACAAGGCGCTGGTACAGGCCGAAGCCGCGCAGTACACGGAATCCCTGGCGGAAACCCGCAAGGATTTCCTGCGTGATCCCTATGTGCTGGATTTTCTCAACCTCAACACCAGCCGCTTTCTGGAAGGCGATCTGGAACAGGCCATCATGGACAACCTGCAAAACTTCCTGCTGGAGCTGGGCAAGGGCTTTGCCTTTGTCGCCCGCCAGCAGCGTGTGAGTTTTGCTGATGAAGATTTTTATCTCGACCTCGTGTTCTACAACTACAAGCTCAAATGCTTTTTGCTGGTGGACTTGAAACTGGGCAAGCTCACCCATCAGGACATGGGGCAGATGGATACTTATGTCCGCCTGTACGACGAGCAAATCAAAGGCGCTGACGACAATCCCACCATTGGCTTGGTGTTGTGCAGCGAAAAAAGTGAAGCCGTAGTGCGCTATTCCGTGCTGGCGGAACAACAGCAATTGTTTGCCGCCAAATACCTGCCTTATCTGCCGAGCGAAGCAGAGCTCAAACACGAACTGGAACGCGAGCGCGAACGCGCCCTGCAAATGCTGGCGCAGCGACAAGAGGCACAAGAATGAGCGGCAAACAAAAACTTGAACTCACCTGGATCGGGAAAGAGAAGCGGCCCAAGCTGGAGCCACGCATTCTGCTGGAAGATCCTTCGCTGTCGTATCACGCCAGGCATCGTGTTTCGGATAACGATAGCTTCGACAACCGGCTGATTTTCGGTGATAACCTGCTGGCGCTGAAGGCGCTGGAGCAGAAGTTTTCGGGGAAGGTGAAGTGCGTGTTCATCGACCCGCCGTACAACACCGGCAGCGCATTCACGCATTACGACGATGGGCTGGAGCATTCGATCTGGCTCGGGTTGATGCGCGACCGGCTCGAGATCATCCGGCGGTTACTGTCGGAGGATGGCTCGTTGTGGATTACGATTGATGACAACGAGGCGCATTATTTGAAGGTGTTGTGTGATGAGGTTTTAGGTCGAACAAACTTTGTCACAACTGTACTTTGGAGAAAAAATTATTCTCCAAAATCAACAGCAAAGCATTTCTCAGAAGATCACGACTATATTCTTGTTTTTGCCAAGAATTCTGATAGGTGGTTTCCGAATCTGATGCCTAGAACAGATAAGCAGGATAAAGCATATAGAAATCCAGATAATGATCCGCGAGGGCCTTGGAAGCCGGGTGATCTCTCTGCACGCAATTACTATAGTCAAGGCATATATCCTATCACTACACCGTCTGGGCGCTTTATTTCAGGACCGCCGAATGCGATGTATTGGCGTGTTTCAGAAAAAAAACTTAAAGAGCTGGATGCGGATGGGCGCATCTGGTGGGGTAAAGATGGCTCCAACGTTCCCGCGATAAAGAGGTTTCTGACAGAGGTAAAGCAAGGAATGGTGCCTCAAACATGGTGGTCATATGAAGATGTTGGGCATACTCAAGATGCAAAGCGAGAAATGGTAGATCTTTTTGGGGATGAAGCATTTAGCACACCAAAACCTGAACAACTGATTCAACGCATAGTTCATATTGCCACCAATCCCGGCGATCTCGTTCTCGACTCCTTCGCAGGTTCCGGCACCACCGGTGCGGTGGCGCACAAAATGGGCCGCCGCTGGATCATGGTCGAGCTGGGTGAGCATTGCCATACGCACATCATTCCCCGTTTGAAAAAAGTCATCGATGGCGAAGACCAGGGCGGCATCAGCAAGGCGGTGAATTGGCAAGGCGGCGGCGGGTTCCGCTACTACAAACTGGCGCCCAGCCTGATCGTCAACGACCGCTGGGGCAATCCGGTGATCAACCCGGAATACAATGCGGCGATGCTGGCGGAAGCCTTGGCCAAGCTGGAAGGCTTCACCTACGCGCCGTCGGAAACCCGCTGGTGGCAGCACGGCCATTCGAGCGAGCGCGACTTCATCTACGTCACCACGCAGAACCTGTCCGCCGATCAGTTGCAGGCGCTGTGCGATGAGGTCGGCGGCGAACAAAGTCTGCTGGTGTGCTGCTCGGCGTTCCGTGGCGTGAGTGCGGCTCAAGCCGCCGAGCGCTGGCCGAATCTGACCTTGAAGAAAATTCCCAAAATGGTGCTGGCGCGCTGCGAATGGGGGCATGACGATTACAGTCTGAATGTCGCGAATCTGCCGATGGCGCAACCGGATCCGGTCGAGCCTACCGTAAGCAAAGGGAGGAAAGCCAAAACGGACCAGCGCACTGCCGATTTGTTTGGCGATGGTGGGGAGGAAGCGTGATGGTGAAGAAAAAGAAAGAAGCCTCCATTGTCCGCTCTTCGGCGGCTGAGTATCTGACCTTTGTGGCGGCCAGCGGCCAGGGTGGCGTGGAGACGGTCTATGCCGATGAGAATGTCTGGCTGACGCAGAAGATGATGGCCACGCTCTATGATGTAGATGTGCGCACCATCAACTATCACTTAAAAAAATTATTTGAAGACAATGAGCTACAGCAAGATTCAGTTATCCGAATATTTCGGATAACTGCCGCCGATGGCAAGAACTACGACACCAGGCACTACAATCTGGCCGCCATCATTGCGGTGGGCTACAAGGTTAATTCCGAGCGGGCGGTGCAATTTCGCAAGTGGGCCACGGGCATAGTCGAGGAATTCGCTATCAAGGGGTGGGCCATGGATGCGGAGCGCCTGAAACAAGGCGGCTCTGTCCTGACAGATCAATACTTCGAGGAACAGCTGCAGCGTGTCCGTGAGATTCGCCTTTCGGAGCGCAAGTTCTATCAAAAAATCACCGATCTTTATGCCACGTCGATTGATTACGATGTGGCTGCACAGGCCACCAAGCGATTTTTCGCCACCGTGCAGAATAAACTGCATTGGGCCATTCATGGACAGACGGCGGCGGAAGTCATCGTCGCACGTGCGGATGCGGAAAAGCCCAATATGGGGTTGACCACTTGGCAGGATGCGCCACGTGGAAAAATTCAGAAGTTTGACGTGGTTATTGCCAAAAATTACCTGAGCGAAAGCGAAATGGCTCAGCTTTCCCGGCTGGTGAACGCCTACCTGGATATGGCCGAGCTGATGGCGCAGAACAAGATGCCGATGACCATGCAGGATTGGGAAATTCGATTAAACCGATTCATTGAAATGACCGATCGTGAGGTATTACAGGATGTCGGTAAGGTCACGGCGGAAATCGCACGCACCCATGCTGAAGCTGAGTTTGAAAAATACCGCATCGTGCAGGACAGGCTATTCGAGAGCGACTTTGACCGCATGCTGAAGCTGCTGGACAACAAGGAGAATGAAGCATGAGTGTCCGCATCCAGAACCATATTATAGGACGCTTGTCGCTGCGCCCGCCGCAAGCCGAATCATTGGTCAAATTGAAACAAGCATTGGATGCCGCGCCGGAGATGCTGACGCAGGAGCGCTATGTCCCAGCGGTACTGGCTACGCTCAAGGCGCAGTTCCCTAAGCTGGAAGACTTCGAGCGCGAATTTCCCTCGCTATGCTTTGCGCTGGCGACAGGTGTGGGCAAAACGCGGTTGATGGGAGCTTTTATCGCCTACCTGCATTTGGCGCACGGCATCAATAACTTCTTCGTGCTCGCGCCGAACCTGACGATCTACAACAAACTGATTACGGATTTCACGCCAAATACACCGAAATATGTGTTTAAAGGCATCGGTGAATTTGCCCTCAATGCGCCCCGCGTCATTACTGGGGACAACTATGATCAGCAAAACATCTTCGGCGGCGAGTTATTGGGCGAAGTTCGCATCAATATTTTCAACATCGCTAAGATCACCTCGGAGGTGCGTGGCGGGAAAGAGCCACGTATCAAGCGCATGAAAGAAGTGCTGGGTGATAGCTACTTCAACCATCTGGCTAATTTGCCGGATCTGGTGCTGCTGATGGATGAATCGCACCGCTATCGCGCACAGGCTGGCATGCGGGCCATCAATGAATTACAGCCTTTGTTTGGACTGGAGGTGACGGCAACGCCTTTTGTGGAATCCAGCCGCGGACCGGTGCCGTTCAAAAACGTGGTGATGGATTACCCGCTGGCACGGGCAATGGAGGACGGCTTCGTCAAGGAGCCTGCCGTTGTCACGCAGCGTAATTTTGATGCCAAAGCGCACACGCCGGAGGAAATCGAAAAGATCAAGCTGGAAGACGGCGTGCGCTTGCACGAAACTACAAAAGTTGAGCTGCTGACCTATGCCCGGGAAAACGGTGTTGCGCCGGTCAAGCCCTTCATGCTCGTGATCGCACGGGATACCACCCACGCCGGGCAACTTTTGGCGCTTCTGCAGTCAGAGGTTTTCTTTGACGCACGCTATCTGAGCAAGGTGATTCAGGTTGACTCCAGCCGCTCAGGCAGCGAAGAGGAGGAAATGATTTCCCGTTTGCTCGCGGTCGAGAGCGTGGACGAACCGACCGAGATCGTGATTCACGTCAACATGCTGAAGGAAGGCTGGGATGTGACCAATCTCTATACCATCGTGCCGCTGCGCGCTGCCAATGCCCGCACGCTGATTGAACAATCCATCGGCCGCGGTTTGCGGCTGCCTTATGGCAAGCGCACCGGCGTGGCGGCGGTGGATCGCCTGAACATCGTGGCGCACGATAAATTCCAGGAGATCATCGACGAGGCGAACCGCGGCGACTCGCCAATTCGTCTGAAGCAAGTCATCCTCGATGCGCCAAGCGCTGACGATAAAAAAGTCAGCGTACAAGTTGGTTCGGGCGCAATGACACGTCTGGGCCTGACGGATGCGCCCGTGGTAGCTGGTGCTCCGACGAACGCCGGTACGGCTCCGGCACAGACTCCCGTCTTCACCACAGAAGCGGAACGACAGGCGGCTCGCGTCGTGATGGATGTGATTGGAAAGTACGAAGTCAGACGCGATCTGGTACCCACCAGCAGCGCACTGCTCACCCCCGAGGTTCAATCAGCAATCTTGACTGAGGTCACCGAGCGCCTGTCTTTATTAAATCGGCCGATGCAAGGCAACTTGCTGGCGGGCGTCGATGATGGGCAGCCGAAACTTGATCTGTCAGCCGTTGTGGCAAAAACGACGGAGATTGTCGCTCAGCAAACCATCGACATCCCCCGCATCGCCGTGGTGCCTACTGGCGAAGTCACCACGGGCTTTCATCCATTCAAACTGAGCCTATTACCCAATTTTCAACCAGGACATCGCGAAATTGTGGGGCAAGAACTACGTACCAATGAGCAGTTTACGTTAAGCAGCGAAAGAGGAATTCGCGAAAAGCGCTTCGAGGATTACATTGTTAAAAAGCTTATCGACTATGACAACATAGATTACTTCACTCAAGCTGAGTTGCTATACGACTTGGCGGGCCAAGCCGTTGCTCATTATCAGGGGCAGAATTACTCTGAAAATGAACTGCACGAAATCCTCGATACTTTTGGCAGTGAGCTTGCTCGCTTAATTCGTGCCGAGATGATGGAGCACTTTTGGGAAGAAGCAACCGAGTATGAAGTGCAGGTTAGTCGTGGTTTTACTGAACTGAAGCCCTGCAACTACACGGCCACAGCAGGACAGACGGCGCACCATTTCCGTGAAACGCTGACCGAGACCGGGCGTATCAAGCAGATGCTATTCGGCGGTTTTTCGCGTTGCCTGTATCCGCTGCAAAAGTTCGATTCGGATACCGAGCGCCGCTTCTCCGTCATCCTGGAGCGCGATGCCTTGAAGTGGTTTAAACCCGCCAAGGGACAGTTCCAAATCTATTACAAGCTGGGCACGGAGCAGCCGGAGTACATCCCTGACTTTGTCGCTGAGACTGATACGACCATTTACATGGTTGAAACCAAGGCGCGCACGGACGTCAATACTCAAGAGGTGCAGGCCAAAGCGAGTTCGGCAGCTCGTTGGTGCAAGCATGCATCGGATTACGCAGCAGCCATTGGTACCAAGACATGGAAGTATCTGCTTGTGCCGCACGACGAGATTACCGAATCAAAACGTCTGAATGACTTCTTGCGCTTTGAAGTAAAGTGCTGATCTGCCTTGCTGAAGATATCTTTTCTATTCCTATCTCTAATTGGCGCAAACTTTGACAAATCGCGCCAATAAAGTTGATCTTTTGGCGCAATAATTTTTCTTGCGCCATAAAAACTTGCCATACCGATAGAGCTGTCTGATGACTTTAGCACGAGTCCCCGAACGACGAGCTTCCACACTTCTGGCAATAAATCGTATTGCAATACCAGTCACACCAGCCTATTCTTATAAAAAACCAAAGTTACCCAAAATTCGAGATTAATCAATGAAAAATAACCTTTTTATTCCAAAACTCTGTTCCGTATCGCTGGCGTTCATTCTGGCGCAGGGCGTTTCCTATGCTATGCCCGGTATGCACGGTTCCGGCAGCGGAGCGGCTACAGAGCATCCACGGGTATCGAACAGTCTCGGCGGGAAAATCAATTCATCCGGATCGGAGATGGAGATTACTTACAGTGCGGACGGCAAGACGGCGATTTTTGTGTCGACCCGTGAAGGCAGTATCCAGTCGCCCGGCGATACTTACAGTTTCGATATCTGGATGTCGCATCAAGTCGACGGTGAATGGCAAGAACCGATCCATTTGGGGCCGGGCATCGATCCCAAGGCGGGGCCGAACATCAATACTTCGGCTTGGGAGCTGGAGCCGAGCTTTTCCAGCGATGGCAATGTGATTTATTTTACCCGCTACGAAGCGGGGAATATGCTGTCCGGCGATCTGTACGTGGTGCAGAAAGTCGATGGCGTCTGGCAATCGGCCAGGAACTGGAACGACGTGCCGGAGCTGCCGAATATCAACACGCCGACCGGTGAAGAGCATTGTCCAATCATTGCTTCCGATAGCCTGATTTACTTCAGTTATCACCAGCCGGGTGTGACGCAGGACAGCGATATCTGGAAGGTTGAGAAGAAGGATGGCATCTGGCAGAAGCCGGAGAGCCTGGGGCTGAAGATCAATTCACCGCAGCGCGACCATATGCACTGGACCGGGTTGTCCAAGGACGGCAAGAGCCTGATCATCACCAGCACGCGGACTGATTTGGGTTCGCGCGGCGGGCATGATGAGTGGATTTCGCATCAAAATGCCGAGGGCGAATGGCAGGAGCCGCTGAATCTTGGTGATGCAGTCAATACCGGCGGGGAGGATATGTGCTGGACGTTTACCCCGGATGGCAAGAAATTCACCGGCAGTTGGGGGCCGCATGGCACTTACGACATGGATATCCGCTGGATCAACAAGGATGATGTGCCGTTGCTGAAGGACTTCGAACCGATCGGTCCGCCGCCCAATTTGCTGAAAAATAGTAAAGCTAAAGCGGAAACTGACAAGCCGTTGCGGCCGTAAGTTTTAGCGCGCCGGTATGATTCGTTCAATACCGGCGCGATTAGATTGAAAATCAGTT
Source organism: Nitrosomonas sp. Is79A3 (assembly GCF_000219585.1). NCBI lineage: Bacteria > Pseudomonadati > Pseudomonadota > Betaproteobacteria > Nitrosomonadales > Nitrosomonadaceae > Nitrosomonas > Nitrosomonas sp. Is79A3. The sequence goes on from NC_015731.1 coordinate 18,086, forward strand.
ATTAAGCCGCTGCGCGCGAAGCGCGTTTACGTTCATGTTCCAGCAAGAAACGTTTGCGGATACGGATCGTTTTCGGCGTAATTTCCACCAGTTCGTCGTCCGCAATAAATTCAATCGCGGATTCCAAGGTGAGCTGAATTGGCGGGACTAATGTCACTGCTTCATCGGTTCCCGATGCGCGGATATTGGTCAATTGCTTGCCTTTGATCGGGTTGACTACCAGATCATTATCACGGGTATGCACCCCAATCACCATGCCTTCATACAAGCGGTCGCCGGGGCTGACGAACATGCGGCCGCGGTCTTGTAATTTCCACAGTGCGTACGCGACGGCTTCGCCATGTTCGGAGGAAATCAACACGCCGTTTCTGCGCGGCGGAATTTCCGGGCGCATCGGGGCGAATTCGTCAAACACATGACTCATCAAGCCGGTGCCGCGCGTCATGGTCATGAATTCGGATTGAAAACCGATCAGGCCGCGCGCAGGAATACGGTAATCCAGCCGCACGCGCCCTTTGGCATCCGATACCATGTCCTGCAAATCGCCGCGGCGCGCGCCCAGTGCTTCCATGACTGCTCCCTGATTGGCTTCATCCACGTCGACCGTGAGCATTTCAAACGGCTCGCACTTAACTCCGTCGATTTCGCGGATTACGACATGCGGGCGTGAGACAGCCAGTTCGTAGCCTTCGCGGCGCATATTTTCCAGCAGAATGGTGAGATGCAACTCGCCGCGTCCGGAGATCAGGAATGAATCGGTTTCGTTGGTTTCTTCCAGTCGCATGGCAACATTGGTTAATAACTCTTTTTCCAGACGTTCGCGCAACTGACGACTGGTGACGAATTTACCTTCCTGTCCGGCAAAAGGCGAAGTATTGACCTGAAACGTCATGGTGAGTGTCGGCTCATCCACCATATGGATAGGCAATGCTTCGGGATTGTCGATATCGGCGAGAGTAGTACCGATGCTCAGTTCTTCCACGCCATTGATCAGTACAATATCACCGGCTAAGGCTTCTTTCATTTGTATCCGTTCCAGACCCTGGAAACCGAGAACCTGATTGACTTTGGCTTTTTTAGGCGGTTTGTCGCCCAGTAATATCATCACTTCCTGACCGGGTCTCAGTTTGCCGCGACGAATACGCCCGATGCCAATGCGGCCGACAAAACTGGAGTAATCCAAGGCGCTGATTTGCAGTTGCAAGGGTTCTTCCGGATTGCCTTCCGGAGCGGGGACGTGTTTGATGATGGTTTCAAACAACGGGCGCATGTCCGTGCTGGGTTTATTCAGTTCCAATGAGGCAAAGCCATTTAATGCGGAAGCATAGACGACGGGAAAATCAAGTTGCTCATCACTGGCGCCGAGTTTGTCGAACAAATCAAATGTTTGATCAACGACCCAGTCGGCACGTGCGCCCGGCCGGTCAATTTTGTTAATCACGACAATCGGACGCAGCCCCAGTGCAAGGGCTTTTTTGGTGACAAAACGAGTTTGCGGCATCGGACCTTCGACTGCATCAACTAACAGCAATACACCATCCACCATCGACAATACACGCTCTACCTCGCCGCCAAAATCGGCATGGCCGGGGGTATCGACGATATTAATATGAATGCCTTCAAAATCTATGGCACAATTCTTGGCCAGAATGGTAATGCCGCGTTCACGCTCAATATCGTTGGAGTCCATTACGCGCTCGGAAATCTGTTGGTGTGCGGCAAAGGTGCCGGCTTGATGTAAAAGTTTGTCGACCATTGTCGTTTTGCCATGGTCAACGTGCGCGATGATGGCGATATTGCGGATAGGGCGAGACATAAATAATTCCTCAAAAATAAGCTGTTAGTTGTTGCGGTGGGGGCAACATTATAGCACTGACTGTCAATATGACCAACTTTCAATTATTCCGTTCATTCGCTGAAAAATGCTGTTAGTTCGTGGATTTTTATAGTTTCTTTGAGCAGAAACAGACGGTTTTTGAGTGTTTAATAGCGCGTTTGACTAAACATCCTGCTTTACGTATATTCACTAAAAAGCGTTTTTTCTGATACACGGCACCAAGGATTTTCTGGTGGTAATTTTTACCAGTTTTAATCAATTCAAAAACGGTTGTGATGTTGTGAAAGTTTAATTGTGTTTCCGATTCTGTTGCTAAGATTACTGGCACTTTTTAAAAGGAATTAAAATAATGCGAAATAATTTATTGGGATTTTGTGGCGTTTTCATGATGACTGCCTTGTTGTCTTTTTCCGTTCAAGCTGAACAGATGGGGCAAAGAGGTCACGGTTCTACAGCTTGCAAAGCGGACATCGAAAAATTTTGTAAAGATGTCAAGCCGGGTGGCGGCGCTGTCATGAAATGCCTGAAGGAGCATGATGCTGAGCTCTCAGCTGAGTGTAAAGACAGAGAATCAGCAATGAAAGACAATACAAAAACCATGCATGATGCCTGTAAAGCGGATATGGAAAAATTCTGCCAAGATGTCAAGCCAGGTGGTGGAGCGGTCATGAAATGCCTCAAAGAACATCAAACAGAGTTGTCTGAGCCTTGTAAAGAAGCAACGCCGCAAGCTAAAAGATAAATAGGGTTGTTTCGTAGCGATCACGCATGGGATAACCAGTCTGCCTGTAGTAAGAATTAACAGACTGGTTGCCCTTTTTAAAGATTTGCCGCCTATTCCTTTTCCGCTCCCGACATAAGAAATTTAACCAGCAGCGCGAAAATAAGCGGAACTGTACTGAGTCCTGTAACCATATAGTGCTCGGCAGTAAATTGATCGCCTTCATCCATGATGATGTAGCCAAAAAATATTGTGACCGGGGTAATAATAGCTAGCGTTATTACCAAATTAAATAATCCTTTCATCTGTTCATATCCTATCGTAAATTGTTTTTTTTGAAGTATATGCCTGTTGGCAAGGTATGCCCAGTATGTCAAATTGCGGTATAGCATCGGTGAATTTATACAATAAGCCGGGTAAAATTGTTATTTTCGTATTCACCGGGAATAAAAATTCCTTTTCACCGTGCTAGAACCAATCCTTGTTATGACCAATTTCCCCGATAAAAAGGGCGCGGTTGCTTTGGCCGAAGCGTTGATCGCCCAGCATTTGGCGGCTTGTGTTAATGTGTTGAGTCCATGTACTTCGATTTATCACTGGCAAGGCAACGTTGAATCGGCGGATGAAATACCCGTTTTGATCAAAACCCTGCAGCAGCACTATGACCAGGTTGAACAGTTGATCAAGATGATGCATCCTTATGAACTTCCGGAAGTGATTATGGTTCCTATCCTAAACGGATTACCTGCTTATTTGCAGTGGATCGCCAATGAAACACAACCACCTGATTAAATAATACTGAATACCGATGCGACTATTCCAATTTTTGTTACTTATACTATGTCTGATCAGTACACCTATTTCTGCGCAGGAGAGCGGCTCCTTCAGCTTGTTTTCAAAATTGCAGGAACTGGGTATCAATCTGGGACAAAGCAATCCGCAAGAACTTTTGCCGCCCGATGAAGCGTTCAAAATTACGGTGGAAGTGCGCGACGGCAATACGCTGATTGCCAATTTGACCCCGGCAAAGGATTATTATCTGTATCGCGATAAGATTACATTTGAGCCGAAACAACCCGGCATGGTGATTGAAAAAGTAATTTTACCGCCCGGAAAAATGAAGGAAGACCAGACTTTTGGTCAGACAGAAGTTTATTACAGCCCGATTCAGGCCATCATTTCGCTAAAACGCGAAGATCCCGCGAGCGAACAACCGCTGACACTGACAGCTACTTACCAGGGGTGCAATGAGCCGGTCGGGGTGTGTTATGCGCCCATTCACAAAGCCATCGATCTGACATTACCGGCAGTGAAAGCAGCAATCGGCGCCGTTGCTGAAGCGGTAAGCGGCAAGGCGGCGGCCGCCGGAATCGATGCGACGGCTGAGTTGTTTCAAATGCTGTCCCGGGCACCTGCCATCGAAACCGAAGCGTACAAAATTGATCAGATGTTTCAAACCGGCGATTTCTGGCTGATTCTGACCGGGTTTTTCGGTATCGGCCTGCTGCTTGCGTTTACACCCTGCGTGTTTCCGATGTTCCCGATTTTATCGGGGATTATTGCTAACCGCGGTAAACATGTGACCAAGGGCCATGGATTTATCCTGGCGCTGGCTTATGTACTGGGTATGGCAATCACTTATGCTATCGCTGGCGTAGCTGCCGGATTGTCGGGCGCGATGCTGTCGGCCGCGCTGCAAAATGCTTGGGTGTTGGGTACGTTTGCGGTGATATTTGTATTGTTGTCGTTATCAATGTTTGGTTTTTATGAATTGCAATTACCGGGTTCACTGCAAACCAAACTGTCTGAGGAGGCCGGGCACCTGAAAGGCGGACATTTAACCGGTGTATTCGGCATGGGCGCGCTATCTGCATTGATAGTCGGGCCGTGTGTCGCCGCGCCGCTCGCAGGGGCCTTGCTGTATATCAGCCAAACCCGGGATGTGATCTTGGGTGGCTCAGCACTGTTTGTCATGGCGCTGGGTATGGGGGTGCCGCTGCTGCTATTGGGCGCATCGGCAGGCGCGTTATTGCCGAGAGCTGGCGCATGGATGGAATCGATCAAGCGATTTTTTGGCGTGTTGTTATTGGCAGTCGCGATCTGGTTAATTTCCCCCGTCATTAACGAAGTGGTTCACATGTTATTGTGGGCGGTATTGTTGATCATCTCTGCCATTTATTTGCATGCGATTGATCCATTGCCGGAAAGATCTTCGGGTTTGCAGAAATTTCTAAAGGGTATCGGTGTCATTGCCCTGCTCGTTGGTATTGCCTTATTGATTGGTGTTTTGTCGGGCAGCCGGGATGTTTTGCAACCGCTTTCAAAAATCAGTGTGACAGGCGCGAGTACAATGAATAAGGAAGGAGCTGCGGATTCCAGTCATGCCTCTCTACCCTTTCAGCGGGTAAAAACCATTGCTGAATTGGATGAGCGGATCCAGCAATCCAAGGATAAATACATAATGATCAGATTTCATGCGGATTGGTGCGTTTCATGCAAAGAAATGGATCGCTTTACCTTTTCCGATAGCAAGGTGCAATCCCGCCTGAAGGATGTTGTTCTGCTCGAGATCGATGTGACTGACGGCACGCCGGATGATGCGGATTTACTCAAACGATTTAAATTGTTTGGACCACCGGGTATTTTATTTATTGATCGTCAGGGTAATAACATTCCGGATATCAAAGTAATAGGTTTTCTGAATAAAAATGATTTTCTGACCGTGCTGAATGCGGTGCTGATTTAATAAGAAAAACAAATAGAACGTGAGTCATCTCACGTATTGCTTCATTTAAAGGAATCATGATGGCAAAATTGAGACAACTATTAATATATTTAGCTTTGGCTGCATTGGCAATCACCACGGGTTTTATGGTGCGAGCCCAGCTTATGGGCGGCGGTTCGCAACCTGCTCTTTCCAGTGAAGCCGGTCAGCAGGGTGCAAAAGCAATTCTCACTGCCAATTTGCCAGATATTCAGGGAGAAAATCAGGCCATTTCGCAATGGCTGGGTAATGTAATCGTGGTGAATTTTTGGGCTACCTGGTGTACGCCGTGTCGCGAGGAAATTCCTGAATTCATTGCTGCGCAGGAAAAATTCCGTGATCAAGGTCTGGTGTTTGTAGGAATCGCTATTGATCAAGCGGATAAGGTCAAGGCTTATAGTGAAGAATTTGGTATTAATTATCCGGTATTGGTCGGCAGTTTTCATACTTGGGCGTTGGCTGAGGCGGCGGGTAACCGGCAATCCGCTTTACCCTACACCGTGGTTATTAATCGTTCCGGTGAAATTGTTGAAACCTATTTGGGCCGTGTTCATCTGAACAAACTGGAAAAATTGGTGATTCCGTTGCTGAAAGAAAGTCCGCAAGTTCAGCAATCAAAGCAGGACAGTTGATGGTATCAGCTTAAGAAGGTTCTGATTAAGTCCTTCGACAGGCTCAGGACGAACGATAATATATTGATTACGTTCGTGGTGAGCTTATCGAACCATGAATGTAATCAACTTAATCAGAGATTCCTTAAGGTGTATCCGAATAATGCACTTTTGTCATCACTGAACGGAGTGAAGAATCTTTGAAAATAAACAATATAGATTTCTTACGTCAACAAACTAAGATATTTTTCTCGTACTGCTGGCCGATTAAAAATGACCCTTTAGGGAAACACTGATTAATTGCCTGCACGAGCGAATCGCTTCGTTGCGCGGTACTCGCTTCCTCGCCTATCTGATTGATATGTCTCAGTTGCTGCGTTCCGTGCGCCTCGCGCTTCATCACGTTCGTCGAATTAATCAGCATTTCCTTAGTTTTGTGCAACGCTATCGTGCCATTTTTTTGGGATCGTGGACCAGCGAACTCATGAATCGAGCTAGTCTCTATCAGTGATAATCATGTAATATAACTTCCAGGAATGGAATGCTTTGTACGCCTGCGTACACTTGAGCTACTCTGTCCTTGCAATACTACATTCTGATTTTTGCGAATACCTACCAGAGAATTCAATAAATCCGTAAATTTCAGATCAATAACGTATTGAAGGTAGCTTAAAGCAAGAGCCTTTAATCAAATGTAACGAGGGATATTTTCCGTTAATCATTTGGGAGCGCTTAATCATGACACAATTGAATAGCCGTTTCATCGCATTCTTCTTAATTATTCAAATGGCTTTTTTCTCGAGCTGCGCATCAACGCCGCAGTTTGAGGGAGCCAGAGAACAATACGATGATATTGTCATTACTACGAAGGTTTACGAAGCAATTCTCGATGAGCCTTCCCTGAGACCTTTCGATATCAACGTCAGAACTACAAAAGGTGTCGTAGAACTGAGCGGTTTGGTCAATTCCCGCGACGATATGTACAAAGCGATTGCGATTGCGCGCAGTGTCAGTGGCATAAAGTTTATCAAGAATGATATGCGAATTCCGGGAACCGGAGATTACTAATCGTCATTGTAAGTTTATCAAGTTAAATATGCTATTGGCTGACCTTATACTGATTATCCATTTTCTCTATGTGTTGTTTGTTGTTGCCAGCTTGCCGGTCATCTGGGTGGGTGCCTGGCTTAAGCTGACATTTGTCAGAAACCCTTGGTTTCGTTATTTACACCTTGCCGCCATTTTATTCGTCGTGGCTGAATCCTTGCTGGGTGTCGTTTGTCCGTTAACATTATGGGAAAATACATTGCGTCAGATTGAAACAAATAATAGTTTTATTCAGCAATGGCTGCATAAAATCATGTTTTATACTGTACCCGAAGGCTTGTTTACGGTAGTTTATGTCCTCTTTGCCGGTTTGGTTGCAGCAACATTCAAATGGGTGCCGCCGGAACCTCGTAAAAATCTTTCCTGATTATCCTGAAACAAGGCGGCTGTCGTTCGTTTCTTCTGAGCCGGGTATCAGCATTTCTTCAATAGTTGGTTCGAATATTTCTTCATCAAATGCGGTGTCGCCATCGATAACCGGTTCACCGTGTGCTTTCAAGCTAAAAAAATCATACCGGGATGTATCAGCGAGATGAGATAACTGGATATTTTGGATGGAGCGGAACATCGTTTCCAGCCGTCCGGGAAATTTTTTATCCCATTGTTGCATCATTTCTTTGATGGCTTGACGCTGCAGGTTTTTTTGCGATCCGCACAGATTGCAGGGAATGATTGGAAAATTTTCTGCTTCGGCGTAAGCGGCCAAATCTTTTTCTTTGCAGTAAGCCAGTGGCCGGATAACGATGTGTTTTCCGTCATCACTGACCAGCTTGGGCGGCATAGCTTTAAGTTTTCCGCCATAAAACATGTTAAGAAACAAGGTTTCAAGAATATCATCCCGATGATGACCTAGCGCTATCTTGGTGACGCCCAATTCACTGGCAACGCGATATAAGACACCGCGACGCAAGCGCGAGCAAAGACTGCAGGTGGTTTTTCCCTCTGCAATGACACGTTTTACGACACTGTAGGTATCTTGTTCAACGATACGATAAGGCATGCCAATATCAGTCAGATAACCTGGTAACACTTGTTCAGGAAAACCAGGCTGCTTTTGGTCCAGATTAACTGCTATCAGCTCAAACTCTAACGGAGCATGGGCTTGTAAATTGCGCAGAATATCCAGCATGGCATAACTATCCTTACCGCCGGACAAACACACCATGATCCGGTCACCGGCTTCGATCATATTGAAATCAGCAATTGCTGTTCCTACCTGCCGTCTTAAGCGTTTGTGGAGCTTATTGGTATTATATTGTTGTTTTTTTTGCATGATTTTGGCAAGTTATGAGGAAGAAAAGAGTTATTTTTTGACCGATCAGCCGCGACCGGTCTTGTGGCAGAATATTAGACAAATGAGATGGAACAATTTAGCATAGCTATATTCTAAACAAGACGGATAAACAAGTTCGGGAATTATTTTTCAGGGGAATTCTATGAACAGGATTATACCATTTGTAACCTTGGTCTTGTTTTCAACCCATTGTTACTCGAGTGCAAGCTATCCCAATAATGAAGTTGATATTGGTAAATCGGGTGATTCAAGTAAGGTGTCGCGGACCATTAAGTTGACTCAGGTGGATAATATGTTTTTACCTTCTGAAATTAAGGTCAGTGAAGGCGAAACGATCCAGTTTGTTATAAAAAATGGCGGCAGCAGAAAGCATGAGATGTTGATGGGTTCAATGGCAGACCTGAAGAAAGCCGCTAACATGCGGCGCATGTTTCCTGAAAAGAATCACTCTGATGCACATTTGGTACAACTTGAACCGGGTGAGCAAAAGGAATTTATCTGGCAATTTACCAGCGCGGGAACTATTAATTTTGCCTGCCCGTTGCCGGGTCATTTTAAGAAGATGCGTGGAACAATAATTGTGGAGAAGAAATGAAAATACGAGTTAGTAACCTATTAGCTGGATCAATCATAGCTGTCAGTTTGTTGGGTGTTGCTTCGCAAGCAGTTGCCACAGCGACTGTTGACGTTTATAAAAGCCCGACCTGCGGGTGTTGCGCTAAATGGGTCGATCATATGCGCGAGCACGGATTTACCGTAAAAACACATGATGTTGGCAATAAAGAAATAAGAAAAAAATCAGGAATTTCTGAATCACTGGGTTCGTGCCATACGGCTTTGGTTAACGGCTATGCGATCGAGGGGCATGTGCCAGCGCCTGACATTTTGCGCTTACTCAAAGAGAAACCTAAAGCAGTTGGGCTGGCTGTACCGGATATGCCACACGGAACCCCTGGTATGGAAGGTGCTCGTAGTGATCCTTATAATGTTTTATTGATCAAAGAGCGCGATGAAGCCCGCAAGGACACGACTATTTATAACCGTTATGATCCCTATGCCAAGAAAGTAGAGCAGTCACAGTCAGCCAATCCCGAGCCAGAAAAGAGCGGTTCGGTCATGCGTTTAAAGTAATCGTATCTTTTAATGGCAAAGCAAAATTTACTGCTGTGCGGGGTGGCGGCATTGCTATTGGGTTGTGGTGATTCTGCACCACTTCGCGCTTTATCCGGGCAACCTCAGATCGATAGTAAAACGGGTTTGGTCAAACGAAATTTTGATCAAGCACAGATCAAACGAGGTGAAAGTGTTTATGCCGCAAATTGCGTTGGTTGTCATGGACCCAATGGAGAAGCGACACCGGATTGGCGCAAACCGGGCCCGGATGGAAAATATCCGCCACCCCCATTGGACAGTACCGCGCATGCCTGGCATCATTCGACAGAGGTCTTGAAGAAAACAATACTTAAAGGAACGCCTCCCGATATTGGTTCCATGCCGGCGTGGGAAGGCAAGCTGACGGAGCAGCAGGTCGATGATGTGATTGTCTGGATAAAATCTTTATGGTCGGACGAAATTTATGATATTTGGTATAAGAATTTTGAGGATAACTAGTCAGTAGCAGTTTATATTTGCAATCCGAGACATGAACGTTATTTTAAGTGCGGTGTGTCTCGATTGTTACGGCAAATGAATGAAACAAAACAAACAATCGAATTAAGAGATCATTATACAAATTTATTCTTCCGTTTTCTGTCCCAGTGAATTAATTTGTTCTGAGATTGCTTGCCGCTCATCTTCCAGTTCAGTATAGCGTGCTTTAAGGCGATCCAAATCAGCGGTATACTTTTTAATCCGGTCTTCTTTTTCCTGTTTTTCCTTAACTAATTCCTCATACTTCGGGATCGGTATGCTTTTCGAAGATAGGCTGGGCGGTATTGTTATTGGTAGCGGCGCATCTATTTCATTACGGCGTAATTCTTGAATCATCAGAAACTGTTGATAAGTGGATTGTGATTCTTGTTGTATGCGGGCTAATGCTTTCTCTAGCTGCTGTATTTGTGCTGCCGTGTCGGCCCAAACTGGAGCGGATAGAGACAGCAATAACAATAAAAGAACTGTTCGCATAGTGATTAGAGTTTATTGGTAAAAGATTACATCTTTGGGTTACCAGGGCAATACTGCAATATCTACCTCTCACCTTCAATAATCATTCTACACCTCCTTGATCCAAGGGGTTAATGATTCATCATACTTGAACTGATCATTGCGATAACTGGTAATAATATATTTAACAGCTAATTTGTTTTGTGCGTTAGCGCACATACTGGGTGCGCTATCCCTGTAATACTTTAACTTTGATTCTTTTGAATACTTACTGGAGAACTTTACCATGACACAACTTAATAACCGTTTTTCCTCTTTTTTCTTAATTGCACTCATGGCTTTTTTATTGGGTTGCGCATCAACGTCCAAACAAGAGGGAACTGGAGAATATTTTGATGATACTGTCGTGACCACAAAGGTCAAAGCGGCAATTCTCAACGAACCTTCGCTGAAATCCGCAGAAATCAACGTCGAAACTTTCAAGGGCGTTGTTCAACTTAGCGGTTTTGTCAATTCCCAGGTTGATATCAATAAAGCAGTCGAAGTGGTAAGCAGAGTCAACGGCGTAAAGTCTGTCAAGAATGACATGCGGGTTAAGTGATGATAGATCGCTGCATTGATTAAGGAACCTCTGAATAACTGTCATTTCGAGCAGAGCGAGAAATCTATATTGTTGATTGCCAAAGATTCCTCACTACGTTCGAAATGACAAAGGTGAATTATTCAGAGATTCCTTAATCATTCATGCAAACAAATGCCGAACAGAATATCCATGTATTTTTTATCACTAGAGCTAAGAAGTCATTCGTAGCGTGTTATCGGGATGAGTGCGGAGCAGCAAGCAGAAAGATTTTCCGCACAATGTTTAGACCTTCATAGCCGCAGCGGCTGAATTACTTCCCGTATCCACACCACACTGTTTGGAGCTTTTAAAGTTTCCTAGAACCGTGTGCGTGTGGTTTTTGGCCCGGCATCACTGCAAGTGAGGCGTTCTCTAGCTCCCTGATGAGCGATTTTTTCCAGGATATTTGTGTATGATAAAGATCTGTAATTCACATTTTGCCAACAAGACTGATCATCTCCCCTTTATTTCTGCAATTAATTCTGCTTGGATATACCGTTTCTCAAGAGACTTAAAGTTAGTTACCTATTCATTAAATCATTGGTTTTATCGAGAGATGTGCAGTGAAGCTCCTTTCCAACGCGGAACATATTTCTAAATGGACACCAAAGATATTCGTTTCTTTCAGTATTTGCGCCAGCTGAGGACGAATTTACGCGATGGCGGCATTCCGCTGACGCACGCCTTTAATGAGCCGCCGCTTCGTTCGGAATTGTTCAGTGCCGATCAAATGGAACAACATGGCAAGCATCTCGCAGCCATGCACAAATTAACCCAAAAACGCCCGCGGGATCAATTGATGACGCGATTGGCGGCGAATGAAGTCGTTTTGACCGGCGTCTGTGGACAACTCACGGCGGCGGTAAAAGCCAACCAGCAGATTACGCCGGCTAGCGAATGGCTGCTCGATAATTTCTATCTGCTCGAAGAGCAGATCCGCACTGCCAGGCGCCACATGCCTAGGGGATATAACCAGGAACTACCGCGTTTGTTGAATGGTCCCTCAGCCGGTTTGCCGCGTGTGTACGATATTGCGTTGGAGATCATTTCACACGGAGATGGGCGGATAGACTCGGAAAATCTCAGTCGTTTCGTTGCGGCCTATCAAACAGTTAGCGTGCTCAAATTAGGCGAATTGTGGGCTATTCCCATTATGCTGCGGCTGGCATTAATTGAGAATCTGCGGCGTGTTGCCGTTCGCATCGCCGCCGACAGAGTCGATTGCGACCTGGCTTGCGCGTGGGCGGAGCAAATGATGGCTGTTGCGGAGAAGGATCCGAAGAGCCTGGTGCTGGTGATCGCAGACATGGCTCGTTCGCAACCGCCAATGTCTAATCCATTCGTATCGGAATTTACGCGCCGTCTGCAAGGACAAAGCCTTGCTTTGGCACTGCCACTGACCTGGATTGAGCAGGTGCTTGCCGAATCAGGGCTGACCATCGAACAATTGGTGCATACCGGAAACCAACTTCAGGCTGCCGACCAGGTTTCTATCAGCAACAGCATTGGCAGCTTGCGTTTTCTGGGTGGTATGGATTGGCGTGAGTTCGTTGAAAGCATGAGTATCGTTGAGCAAACATTGCGCGAAGATCCGAGTGGCGCCCACGCCAAGATGGATTTTGCCAGCCGCGACCGTTATCGTCATGTGATTGAAAAAATTGCGAAGCGGAGTTCCTTCACTGAAGCTGAAATCACTCGATGTGCGATCCAACTCGCGTATGCGGCTCAAACGGCACATCCAGATTGCGATGAACGCGCAACACATGTTGGTTTCTATCTGATCGACCGGGGTTTGCACGAACTCGAAGCACGGGCACAGGTACGTCCTTCTGTTGCCGAAAAAATCATGAAAATGGGGTCGCAACACGCATTGGGTGTATATCTCGGCGCAATCACGTTGCTTACGCTGCTTTTCAGCGCCGGTTTGATAACCATTGCATATACTCAGGGTGCGCCCGATGCGTTGCTGGTACTGATCGGCATACTTGGATTGCTGGCCACCAGTCAATTGGCGCTCGCTCTGGTGAATTGGCTAGCAACTTTATTCGTGCACCCGCAACCACTGCCACGCATGGATTTTTCCACCGGTATACCAGTGCAATCGCGAACGTTGGTCGTCGTGCCAACGATGCTTACGCATCCGGATAGTATCGATAACCTGGTCGAAGCATTGGAAGTACGTTTTCTGGCGAACCAGGACGACAATCTGTATTTTGCCCTCTTGACCGATCTTCGTGACGCACCCGAAGAAATCCTCGACGAGGATGCGCCACTGTTGCAACTGGCTGAGGCAGGAATCGCGGCGCTGAATGCAAAATATGGCACGGCAGGAAAAAGTATTTTTTTCCTGTTTCATCGCCCGCGCTGCTGGAATCCGCAAGAACGCATGTGGATGGGTTACGAGCGTAAACGCGGTAAGCTTGCGGATTTGAATGCATTGCTGCGCGATGAGACGCATAGTAATGCCGGCAAACGTTTCTCAAGCATTGTTGGCAATACCGCTTGCCTGGCGAACGTGAAGTACGTCATCACCCTGGATACGGATACGCAGCTGCCGCGTGATGTCGCGCGGGAGTTAGTTGGTGCCATGGCGCATCCATTGAATCGTCCGCGCTATGACGAACAGCAGCAGCGCGTGTGTGAAGGCTACGGCATTCTTCAACCGCGCGTCAGCGTGAGCTTGGAAGGCACCAACCGTTCACATTATGCACGACTGCATGGCGGTGAAGTCGGCATAGATCCCTATACCCACGCCATCTCCGATGTTTACCAGGATGTGTTTGGCGAAGGCTCGTTCATCGGCAAAGGCATCTATGAAGTGGATACATTCGAACGCGCATTGAGTGCACGCTTTCCCGAGAATCAGATTCTCAGCCACGATTTGTTGGAAGGATGTTATGCGCGCGCCGGCTTATTGAGCGATGTCCATTTGTATGAGGATTATCCCGCACAGTACAGCGTGGATGTGAATCGCCGTCATCGCTGGATACGCGGCGATTGGCAATTGCTGAGCTGGCTGCTGCCACGCATTCCTGGCCCCGGTAAGCTCCGGCTAAATAACGCACTCTCGCGGTTATCACAATGGAAATTGTTCGACAACTTGCGACGCAGTCTCGTGCCGATGGCCCTGACAGTACTATTGCTGTTAGGCTGGGCCATCCTGGCATCGCCCTGGTTTTGGACTTTGGCAGTGATCAGTATTATCCTGATTCCGCCCTTGATCACCTCAATTCTGGATCTATTTAACAAACCGTTTGACGTGTTGTTAAGGCAGCATCTGGCCGTCGCCCTCGACACGACCACTCAGCGCTTGACGCAAGCGGCCTTTAACCTAACCTGCCTTCCCTACGAAGCCTACTTCAGTATCGATGCGATTGCGCGCACGATAGGGCGTATGTCGTTCACGCGCAGACGGTTGCTCGAATGGAATCCATCGGGCGAAGTGGCGCGTAGCAGCCGCACCGATTTTCCCGCCACGTTACGTACGATGTGGATTGCACCGTTGATTGCCATGGCCGCAACAGCTTATCTGCTGCTGTTCAACTTCGCGGCACTCGCGGTCGCGGCGCCTATCCTGCTGCTGTGGTTGGGTTCGCCCGCGATTGCCTGGTGGATAGGTCAGCCGATTGCACGCCGCAAAGCACGGTTAACGCTTGAGCAAGCCATTTTTCTGCGCAAAGTGTCACGCAAAACCTGGGCGTTTTTCGAAACTTTTGTCGGGCCGGAAGATAACTGGTTGCCGCCGGATAATTATCAGGAATATCGTGGTGCCGCAGTTGCACATCGCACGTCGCCGACCAATATTGGGATGGCACTCCTGGCGAATTTAACGGCTTATGACTTCGGTTATATTCCGGCCGGGCAGCTCCTCGAGCGCACTGCGCATACGCTTGACACCATGCAAATACTGGAGCGCCATCGCAGTCACTTCTACAATTGGTACGATACCCAATCGCTGAAACCGTTGCATCCGGCATATATTTCGACGGTGGATAGCGGTAACCTTGCAGGCCATTTATTAACTTTACGGCCGGGGCTGATCGCGCTTGCCGATGACAAAATCCTGAACACACGCTGGTGCCATGGTCTCCGCGATACGCTGGGAATTTTGGCGGATGCGATGAGAAACATTCCATCAGAACTGCTCACCCAACTACAAACAGATATCGAATCGACTTGCAACTCTCCGCCAACCACGCTCGCACTAACATGGCAATACCTTGACCGGCTGGCGAGAAGCGCGGAGGAACTTGCCGATAGCCTTGACGCTACCTCGGCAGCATTGTTTCAAACAGGAAGCGCGCTCGCTTTAGCTGAAGAAAGAGAACGTAGGCTACATGCGGAAACCGGAGGATACCTAAAAGCAGATGAAGATTCCACGCACCATCCTACGCTGGATCACGCCAGTGCAGTTGTCTCTGAGATATCCTCCGAGAATGATGCGAATTGGTGGGCGCATGCATTGGTCCGGCAAAGCCGCGCTATTCTTGACGAACTGACGTTTCTTGCGCCTTGGTTAGCGTTGCCGGCCGCACCGGGTGGATCGGTTGAGGATCTCAGAATCACCGCAATTCCTACATTGCGGGAGCTGGCCTGCATCGAGGATAGCTTGCTGCCGATTATCGAACAGCGAATCATCAGCAGCACTGTGTCCGCAGAACGCGATTGGCTGCATGAGTTTCAACAATCTGTCATACAAGCCGCTCAACACGGCAATGAAAGGATTTCTGCGATCGAACGATTAGTCTTGCAAACAGGAAAGCTTTCATACATGGAATATGATTTTCTGTACGACAAGGCATCGCGTCTGCTGGCGATCGGTTATAACGTGGATGATTCGCGACGGGATGCAAGTTGTTACGATCTGTTAGCTTCGGAAGCCAGATTGATCAATTTCGTCGCAATCGCACAGGGACAAGTGCCGCAGGAGAGTTGGTTTGCCTTGGGGCGTCTGCTCACGAGTGTCGGCGGCGAACCCGTTCTTTTATCCTGGAGCGGCTCGATGTTCGAGTACCTGATGCCGCTCCTGGTGATGCCGAACTTTGATAACACGCTACTTGATCAGACTTATAAGGCGGCGGTTCAGCGGCAGATCGAATATGGACGACAGCGCGGCGTACCATGGGGTATGTCAGAATCAGGCTACAACCTCGTAGATGTCCATCTCAACTACCAGTATCGGGCATTTGGTGTGCCTGGTCTGGGATTAAAACGTGGACTTGCCGATGATTTGGTCATTGCACCCTATGCCACAGTGTTGGCGCTGATGGTGGCACCCGAAGAAGCGTGTCTGAATCTGCAGCAACTGACTATGGAAGGTTTGGAAGGAAAGTTTGGTTTTTATGAAGCCATTGATTACACACCATCACGTCAAAGACGCGGGGAATCAGGCACAGTGGTGCGATCATATATGGCACATCACCAGGGCATGAGCCTGCTCTCCCTGGCCTATCTGCTGCTGGACCGCCCGATGCAGAAGCGCTTCGAGTCAGATCCATTATTCCAGGCAACCTTGTTGCTGCTTCAGGAACGGATTCCCAGAGCGATGGCGTTCTTTCCACGCACGGCACAATTTTCTGATATTCGACCCACTTCCACTGCGCCGGAAGCCTCGATTCGTGTTTTTAACAGTGCCAATACACCAATACCGGAAGTGCAATTGTTATCCAATGGCCGCTATCACGTGATGATCACCAACTCCGGCGGCGGTTATAGCCGCTGGAAGGATCTCGCTGTTACTCGCTGGCGCGAAGACACGATTTGCGACCACTGGGGATCGTTCTGTTATTTGCGCGACGAGAGCAACGGGGAATTCTGGTCTACCGCGTATCAGCCGACATTGAAAGAGGCGCAGCATTACGAAGTGATTTTCTCCGAAGGCCGTGCCGAATTTCGCCGCCGCGATAACGATTTCGAGACCCATACTGATATTGTGGTGTCGCCGGAAGATGATATCGAACTGCGCCGCTTGCGCATCACTAACCGCGCCCGCATCCGTCGTACCATCACGGTGACGAGTTACGCCGAAGTGGTGCTGGCCGTACCCGTTGCAGATGAACTGCACCCCGCTTTCAGTAAACTATTTGTGCAAACTGAGATTGATGAGCAACACCACGCCATACTCTGTACGCGCCGCCCGCGTTCACGTAGCGAACAAACGCCGTGGATGTTTCATCTGATGACGGCGAATGGAACCGAAATCGATGATATTTCCTACGAGACGGATCGATCACAATTCATCGGTCGTGGCCACACTACTGCCGATCCACAAGCGCTGAGCGGCGCTTTATCCCGGAAGCTCTCCGGCAGCCAGGGTTCGGTGCTGGATCCGGTTGCCGCCATCCGCTATGCCATCACGCTTGATCCGGATCAGATGCTCACCATCGATATGATAAGCGGCATGGCAGAAACGCGGGCTGTTGCACTAAGCCTAGTGGAAAAATACCAGGACCGGAGGTTTGCGGATCGTGTTTTTGATGTCGCTTGGACACATGCGCAAGTGGTGTTGCGCCAGCTCAATGCCAGTGAGGCCGATGCGCAACTCTATGGACGTTTAGCCAACTCTGTGCTTTATACCAACGCTTTGCTGCGCGCCGATGCCGAGATTTTGCTGCAGAATCGCCGCGGACAATCCGGTTTGTGGGGTTATGCCATTTCCGGCGACCTGCCGATCGTGCTGTTGCAAATCAGCGATGCAAGCAATATTGAACTGGTACGGCAACTGGTTCAAGCGCACGCTTACTGGCGTTTGAAGGGATTGGCGGTGGATTTGGTGATCTGGAACGAAGATCGCGCCGGCTACCGGCAGCTGCTTCAGGATCAGATTATTGGTTTGATTGCGGCGGGCATCGAAGCGCATGTCATTGACAGACCGGGCGGTATTTTCGTGCGGCACGCGGAACAAATATCAAACGAAGATCGTATTTTGTTCCAATCGGTCGCACGCGCCATAATAGTTGACAGCCGGGGAACGCTGGCGGAACAGATTAATCACCGCAGCATAAGGAATGTACAAATGCCGCGTTTCCGGCCAAGCCGAAGCCGCCGCGCCGATCTTCCAGCCAACAACGTGTTGCCGCGGCGAGATCTGATTCTGCACAACGGGCTGGGCGGTTTCACCGCGGACGGGCACGAATACATCATTACTACCACAGCCGCAGAAGTAACGCCCGCACCGTGGGTGAACGTGCTGGCGAATCCGCATTTTGGTACGGTTATTTCCGAGAGCGGCCAGGCTTATACCTGGAGTGAGAACGCACACGAGTTTCGTCTCACGCCCTGGCACAACGATCCGGTATCCGATGCAAGCGGCGAAGCTTTTTACCTGCGCGACGAAGAAAGCGGTCATTTCTGGTCGCCCACACCATTACCTTGTCGCGGTGCGGATGCGTATGTCAGCCGGCACGGATTCGGCTACAGTGTGTTTGAACATACAGAAGGCGGCATCATCTCCGAGCTGTGGGTATACGTGGCCATGGATGCCGCCGTCAAATTCTCGGTACTGAAAGTACGCAATGCATCCGGCCGGTCACGGCGGCTCTCCGCGACCGGCTACGTGGAGTGGGTGCTGGGCGATTTGCGGCCGAAATCAGCCATGCACGTGACGACTGAAGTTGATTCCGCGAGCGGTGCGTTGTTCGCACGCAACCCTTACAACGCAGAATTTGCCGGCCGGATTGCTTTCTTCGATGTCGATGAGCCCAACCGCTCAATCAGTTGCGACCGCGCTGAATTCATTGGACGTAACGGCTCGCTTAAAGATCCGGCGGCGATGGCGCGCACCCGGCTTTCCGGCAAGACAGGCGCGGCCCTCGATCCCTGCGCGGCGATCCAGGTTAACTTCAATTTGGCCGATGGGCAAGAACGCGAGATTATCTTCCGCTTGGGTCAAGCCGGAAAGCACAATATTGATGACGCGCGTGCACTGGTACATCGTTTCCGTGGATCGGCAGCGGCGCACACCGCGCTCAAAGCGGTGTGGCAGTATTGGAATCATACTCTGGGCGCAATCCAGGTGGAAACTCCAGATGCCTCTCTCAATGTGCTGGCCAATGGCTGGCTAGTGTATCAGACGCTTGCCTGCCGGCTGTGGGCGCGTAGCGGCTATTATCAATCGGGCGGCGCCTTCGGCTTCCGTGACCAATTACAGGATGTGATGGCATTGGTTCACGCCGAGCCGCAACGCGTGCGCGAGCAAATAATGCTATGCGCGGCGCATCAGTTTGTGGAAGGGGATGTACAGCACTGGTGGCACCCCCCATCAAACCGCGGCGTACGAACCCGTTGTTCCGACGATTATCTCTGGTTACCGCTGGCAGTGTGCCGATATGTTCTATGCACCGGTGATACCAGTGTGCTTGATGAATCCATTTCTTTCCTCGAAGGCCGCCCAGTCAGTCCCGAGGATGATTCCTATTATGATCTGCCCGGATACTCCGCCGAATCGGCCAGTTTGTACCAGCACTGTGTCCGTGCGATCCGTCATAGCCTGACATTTGGAGAACATGGTCTGCCGTTGATTGGTTCCGGAGACTGGAACGATGGTATGAACCTGGTGGGCTTGCATGGCAAAGGCGAAAGTGTTTGGTTGGGCTTTTTCCTATACGACGTGTTGACGCGTTTTGCTGAGCTGGCACAGCGGCAGGGTGACGTGACATTTGCCGAACAATGCCGGACCGAAGCCGCGCAATTGCGCCAGCGTATCGAGCAGACCGCCTGGGATGGCGCATGGTATCGCCGCGCATACTTTGATGACGGCACGCCTCTGGGGTCGGCGGCCAATACCGAATGTCAGATTGATTCGATCTCGCAAAGCTGGTCGGTACTTTCCGGTGCGGGTGAGCCTATGCGTTCGCGCATGGGTATGGATGCTGTATATGCCCGTCTGGTGCGGCGCGATCATGCATTAATCCAGCTCCTGGATCCGCCGTTCGACACATCGGATTTGGATCCCGGCTATATCAAAGGTTATGTTCCCGGTGTACGCGAAAATGGCGGGCAATACACGCATGCCGCCATCTGGACCGTAATGGCATTTGCAGCCTTGGGCGACAGCCAGCGTGCGTGGGAATTATTGACCATGATTAATCCGGTGAATCATGGAAAATCCGCAGCAGGTGTGGCGATCTATAAAGTCGAGCCCTATGTCGTTGCTGCTGATGTGTATGCGGTTTCACCGCATGCCGGCCGCGGCGGGTGGAGCTGGTATACAGGCTCCGCCGGCTGGATGTACCGGCTGATTGTGGAATCTCTGCTCGGTTTGAGGCTGGAAGTGGACAAACTGCACTTCGCGCCCTGCCTGCCCGCAGCCTGGCAAGCATTCAAGTTGCATTACCGCTATCGCGAGACCGTCTACCATATCGCCGTATCGCAAACGGATACCGGCGATACGATGCAGAACAACACGATGTACGTCACGGTGGATGGCATCGAACGCCTCGATAAAATAATTCCACTGGTCGACGATCACCTGGAGCATACGGTCGACGTGACAATACCCAAAGCGCACGAACCAAATCCATCAATGAACAAGGAACACGATGAAAGCGACGCAACAACTGCATGATCTCGGCCAAAGTGTTTGGCTCGATAATATCACCCGCGAATTGCTGACGAGCGGTACGCTACACCACTACATTAGTGAACTCTCAGTGACTGGCTTGACTTCCAACCCGACGATCTTTGACAAAGCGATCAAGGGCGGGGATTTCTATGATGCTGCCATTGATCAGAAAACCGCTGAGGGTAAATCGGGTGAGGCGTTATTCTTCGAGCTTGCCTTGGAGGATTTGACACAGGCTGCAGATCTGTTACGTCCGATTCATGACGCTACTGGCGGAATGGACGGTTGGGTATCGTTGGAGGTGTCTCCCTTGCTGGCGGATGACACGGACGGTACCATCAAGGCCGCAGCGGCGCTTCAAGGCCGTGCACAGCGCCCCAATCTGTTTATCAAAATTCCAGGCACCCGTGCAGGCATTCCTGCTATCGAAGAGAGCATCTTCGCGGGGGTGCCGGTAAATGTCACGTTGTTGTTTTCGTGCGAGCATTATATGGCGGCTGCCAAAGCCTATATGCGGGGTATCGAACGGCGAATCGCTGCCGGTCTCGATCCAAAAGTCTTTTCTGTTGCATCAATTTTCGTCAGTCGCTGGGATACGGCCATAAAGGACAAAACGCCGCAGGTGCTGCATAACCGCCTTGGTATCGCTATCGCCAATCGCGTCTACAAGTGCTACCGGGAATTGCTGGCCTCACCCCGCTGGCAAAAACTGGTTGAAGCCGGTGCACGGCCGCAACGCTTGCTCTGGGGTAGCACGGGCAGCAAAGATCCCGATGCCTCGGACACCCTATACATCGAGGCGCTTGTGGCGCCGGATACCATCAACACGATGCCGGATAAGACACTGCTTGCTTTTGCCGAGCACGGCGAAGTGAAAACAACTATGCCAAGCGATGGCGGTGATGCCGAAGCGGTGCTTGCCGCTTTTGCACGGGTTAATGTGGATGATGTGGTGCTCGCGGCTAAACTTCAGCGTGAAGGCGTGCAGTCGTTTGCAGAGTCTTGGAATGAGCTAATGGATTGCATTGCAGCAAAAAATACCGTCCGCAAATAATCTCAACCCAGTGGAGTTAAGTCCTAGCAGTCGCAGGAGAAGCCGAACAGTTGTGCGCAGTATCGCATGAACGGGCTTATGCAAGTGTACGCATAATAATTTGTTGTTTTTTAAAGGAGAAACGGTATGCTTTTGACATTCACAATCTTTTCAACCGATGTTTATGCCGATATCACCATGTTTAAAGGCGATGCGCTTACCTTGCTGAAAATGATGGGATACAGTGCTGCCGAGACTGGCGCTATTCCGGCTGCAGATGTTCCTCAAGCGCTAAGCCGATTAACAGCCGCTATTGATGCGAAAAAAATCTCGTTACCGGTTAATGATGAAGATGGGGATGAATCATGGGTTATTCTGGCAAATCGAGGATTACCTTTAATTAATTTTTTTACTGACGCAGCAAAGACAGGCTGTGACGTAATGTGGCGATAGATGCTCAGTCTGAAAACCAGTAGATTGATACGTGCAGTTAATGTCCTGCGGCTTGCTGCAGGACAGGATGCTTTATTCAAAAAGAAGGGGAATGCATGCAACTGGGGATGATTGGTCTAGGACGCATGGGTGCTAACCTAGTGCGGCGCTTAACTAAAGACGGCCATTCGTGCGTGGTCTATGACGTCAATGCGGCTGCCGTCAAAGCGCTAACAGGCCAGGCTATTCAACATGCCGATTCGCTGGATGATTTTGTCGCCAAACTATCCTCTCCGCGTGTGATCTGGGTGATGGTGCCCGCCGGTGTTACCGGCAAGACAATTTCAGATCTGGCCGTATTGCTTGCGGCGAACGACATCATCATCGATGGCGGCAACAGCTATTATCGTGATGATCAAGTGCGTGCTAAAGCGCTCAAGACACAAGGTATTCACTATGTTGACTGTGGAACCAGCGGCGGCGTATTCGGGCTCGAGCGAGGCTACTGCTTGATGATTGGCGGCGAGGAAGACGTAGTCTGGCATCTCGATCCGATCTTTAAAAGCATTGCGCCAGGCGTTGCAGCAGCAGAACGGACTTCCGGGCGCGACGGCGAACCGGATCCCGAAGAACAGGGTTACTTGCACTGTGGCCCGGCTGGTGCGGGTCATTTTGTGAAGATGGTTCATAATGGCATTGAATACGGCTTGATGGCTGCATACGCTGAAGGACTCAATATTCTCAAACATGCAGATGCAGGTCTTCGTGTAAGAACACAGGACGCCGAGACTACTCCGTTGCGTGACCCGGAAGCCTACCAATACCGCATCGACATCGGTAAAGTGGCCGAAGTATGGCGTCGAGGCAGCGTGATCTCATCCTGGCTGCTCGATTTAACAGCAGCGGCGCTTGCCGGAGATTCGGAGCTAAAGCAATTCTCAGGACACGTATCGGACTCGGGCGAAGGACGCTGGACCACGCTCGCCGCCATCGACGAAGGCGTACCAGCGCCAGTCATCAGTGCTGCATTATTCGGACGTTTCGAGTCCCAGGGAGAGGCAGATTACGCCGATCGTATTCTCTCGGCCATGCGCAAGCAGTTTGGCGGTCATGATGAAAAGCCAAAGGATGGCACATGACATGGACAAACCCGCAAGCGGCCTAACGCAATCAGGCGCACTGGTACTTTTTGGCGCAACGGGTGATCTTGCACACAAGAAAATATTTCCATCGCTCTACGCGATGGTTAAACGAGGGTCATTAAAGGTTCCGATAGTAGGCGTTGGTTTTTCGGGCTGGACGCTAGCGCAACTGCACGATCGCGCAATAGACGGTATAAAAAATGTCATTAAAAACGTCGATTCGAACGCCTTAAATCAATTGCTTTCGCTACTGCGTTATGTAGACGGTGATTATAAAAACCCGGAAACATTTCAAACGCTCAAAAAAACGCTTAATGGCGCGCTGCATCCGGCCTTCTACCTCGCCATTCCGCCTGCCTTCTTCGCGGCCATCATCAAAGATCTTGGCTCTTCTGGCTTGGCGGAGCATGCCCGCGTCATTGTGGAAAAGCCTTTTGGGCGTGATTTGGCTTCGGCATGCGAGCTCAACCGCGCTGCGCATTTGGTTTTTCCAGAGACTTCGATCTTTCGCATTGATCACTTCCTTGGCAAAGAAGCAATCGAAAACATCCTTTATTTCCGGTTCGCAAATTCGTTCCTGGAACCGATTTGGAATCGCAATTATGTAGCGAGTGTTCAGATCACGCTTTCGGAAGATTTTGGGGTGGAAGGAAGAGGCAGTTTCTACGACGGAGTCGGCTGCCTGCGCGACGTGATTCAGAACCATCTCTTTCAAATAGTTGCGCTTCTGGCCATGGAGCCTCCAGCCGGGCGGGATTTTGAGGCCCAGCGAAGCGAAAAAGCCAAGGTATTTCAAGCAATGCATGCGCTAAAACCGGAAGATCTGGTAAGAGGACAGTTTGAAGGCTACCTTCAGGAATCTGGTGTCGCTAAGGATTCTGACACGGAGACTTATTGTGCCTTGCGGTTATTTATTGATTCGTGGCGCTGGGCAGGTGTGCCGTGGTACCTGCGTTCAGGCAAATGCTTGGCCGAAACTGCTGCAGAGATTCTGGTTCAACTTAAGGCACCTCCGCAGAAACTGTTTGAAGATGCCGGGCCGGAGGCTTGCCGGGCTAATTATTTGCGCTTCCAATTATCACCGCATTCCGCCATTGCTTTAGCTGCACGCGTCAAGCGAGCGGGAGAGGAATATGTCGGCGACCAGAAAGAACTTTACCTTCTCAACGCTCAGCCAGATGAGCAAACGCCTTATGAGCGGCTTCTGGGCGACGCATTGGCTGGTAACGGCGCGCTTTTCACCCGGCAGGATGCAGTTGAGTCGGCTTGGGCAGTGCTTGATAGGGTTCTGACGGAGCATCAGCCGGTCAGATTATATAAGCCCGGTAGCTGGGGACCGATGGAAGCTGATGCGCTCATTACGGCCGATGGCGGATGGTATAACCCAAAGCTTAATCTTGTGATTAGGGAGGTGTCATTATGAAGAAATATCGAGCCAGTACGATCGGCAAGCGGAGTAATTATTTTTTTCTAGGAGGATAGTATGCTAGTGACATTTACAACAGATGCGCATGCCAATATCACTATGTTTGAAGGTGACGCATTGACCATGCTCAAAATGATGGGACACAGCGCGACCTTTCCTGGTGCTATTTTGGCTGCAGATATACCCGCAGCACTAAGCCGATTAACAGCCGCAATTGCTGCGGAAAAAATCTCGCCTCCAGTCAAGAATGAAAATGAGGATACGGATGAACCTGTGGTAAGTATGACAAACCGGGGGTTACCGTTAATTGACTTATTAACTGACGCAGCAAAAGAAGGCTGTAACGTAATGTGGAATAAATAGTCAGTCATTTACAGACTTAATAAGTAAAGGAAGCTCTGATTAAGTTGATTACAGTCATGGTTCGACAACTCACCACGAACGTAATCAATATATTGCCGTTCGTCCTGAGCCTGTCGAAGGACTTAATCAGAGCTTCCTAAAGGTTATTCTGAAAAAATAGAACAAATAGAATTGGATGTGTTCAAGGCGAGTAAATTTTATGTAACCTTTGTTGAGATCTTTCAAAGATTAACCACAAATCGCATATAAGCACATTCTGGCGGCGATATGCCCAATTACACACTGGCTTTTAAAAAGAGAAATTAAATTTCTCATTTTTTGCAGGCCTCGAATGAACAGTACACATGAGGTAGAAATGAAAATAAGCCCTTTGGCAGGAAAACCCGTCGAATCATCAATGCTGGTCAACATTCCAAAACTTGTCTCTGCCTACTACGCCAATATTCCTGATCCATTAGTATCTGAACAAAGAATCGCCTTCGGCACCTCTGGGCATCGTGGCTCTTCACTCAAAAACAGCTTCAACGAATGGCATATTCTTGCCATCAGTCAGGCTATCTGTCAGTACCGCAGGCAGCAGGGTATCAATGGACCACTGTTTCTAGGTATCGACACACACGCACTTTCGGAACCGGCGTTTATTACTGTGCTCGAAGTGTTGGCGGCCAACGGTGTGGAAGTCATGATCGCGGATAAGGATGAATATACGCCCACGCCTGTGATCTCGCACGCAATACTTACCTATAATCGCGGTCGCGATTACGGATTGGCGGATGGCATTATCATCACGCCTTCACACAATCCTCCCGATAGTGGCGGCTTCAAGTACAACCCGCCCAATGGCGGGCCAGCCGATAATGATGTGACAGGATGGATTGAATCCCACGCTAATGCGTTTCTTGAAATCAATCTCCAAGGTGTAAAAAGAATTTCTTACCAGAAAGCAATGCGCTTGAGTACCACCCACCGTCATGACTATCTCAATGCCTACGTAAACGATCTTAGCAACGTGTTGGATATGGAAGCGATTCATAATGCCGGAATCAATATGGCCGTAGATCCCCTCGGCGGCGCGGGTGTCCACTATTGGGCAAGAATTGCCGAACGCTATGGCTTAGATCTTACGGTGGTAAACGATATTGTTGATCCGACTTTCCGCTTCATGACAGTCGATTGGGACGGTCAGGTTCGCATGGATCCTTCCTCGCCTTACGCAATGCAGCACTTGATCGATCTCACGAATCACTTTGACATCGCCTTTGCTTGCGACACCGATCATGATCGGCATGGGATCATCACCCGAAGCGCAGGATTGTTACCGCCCAATCACTATCTTTCAGCCGCGATTTATTATCTGTTCCAGCACCGGCCGAAATGGCACAAAGATGCGGCAGTTGGTAAGACGGTAGTTAGCAGCCTGATGATTGATCGCATTACGAGGAAGCTTGAACGTAAACTTTATGAAGTGCCGGTTGGTTTCAAGTGGTTTGTGGATGGCTTACTCGACGGTTCGCTGGGTTTTGGCGGGGAAGAGAGTGCAGGAGCCTCTTTTCTCCGGCTAGACGGCAGCGTTTGGACAACTGATAAAGATGGTATCACCCCGGCTTTGCTGTCAGCAGAGATTACGGCGCATATGGGTCGCGATCCCGGAGAAATTTATCGTGAGCTCGCGCGTGAATACGGTGAGCCAATTTACGATCGTGTGGAGGCGTCAGCTACTCCAGAGCAAAAAAGAATGCTGGCACAGCTCGCACCAGAGCAGATCTTGTCTGTAGAGCTGGCTGGGGAAAAAATTCAGACCATCCTCACCCACGCACCGGGCAATAACGCATCAATCGGCGGTTTGAAGATAATTACCGAGAATGGATGGTTTGCCGCGCGGCCATCCGGGACGGAAGACATTTACAAGATTTATGCCGAAAGTTTCAAAGGCACGGATCATCTGCGTTGCATCCTGGAAGAAGCCCAGGTGATTGTCAACAAAGCTCTGACAGAGCAAGTGCCGGGCCGGAACAAAGCGCACTCATCATCGGCACCTCATCAGCAAACAATAAGTGAAGCCAAGGAAGGGTGGCGTAACGAGGGGAATCCCAATTGATACATAAGAAGATTTGGCCTCGGGCAATTTAAAGGAGAGGCTATGAGCCAGCAAACAAGAGACAGTCACCCGAAAGAGCTTATTTTACCGACGGACATAAAAGGATTCGACTCCTTGTCCGAGCTTGCGCTGGATATGCGCTCGTCGTGGAATCATGCCAGTGATCAAATATGGCGGCAGTTGGATCCTGTGCTATGGGAACTTACGCATAATCCTTGGGTAGTCTTGCAAACGGTCTCACGGGAAAAACTTCAGCATTTTTTACAAGACACTGTCTTCCTTAAAAATGTTATCGAATTGGTGCAAATCCGGCGCGATACGGCCGAAGCACCTGCCTGGTTTCAGCAAGCTTACCCGCAATCGCCGTTGAGTTGTATCGCGTACTTCAGTATGGAATTCATGTTGAGCGAGGCATTGCCTATCTATTCGGGCGGACTGGGTAATGTAGCTGGTGATCAGCTTAAAGCTGCTAGTGATTTAGGTGTTCCGGTAATCGGTGTGGGGCTACTCTACCAGCAAGGCTATTTTCACCAGGCGATTGATAAGGATGGCGCACAACAGGCGCTTTTCCCGTATAACGATCCCGGACAATTACCGGTCACGCCTCTGCGCCAAGCCAATGGCGAGTGGTTGCGGCTGGAAATTGAATTGCCCGGTTATTCGGTATGGTTGCGGACCTGGCAGGTTCAAGTCGGTCGCGTAAAATTGTACCTATTGGATAGCAATGATGCTGCGAATTACCCTGTTCATCGTGGTATTACCAGCGAACTTTACGGCGGCGGGCCGGAGTTACGCCTCAAACAGGAATTGTTGCTTGGGATTGGCGGATGGCGACTGCTTGCTGCTCTCGGTATTAAGCCGGAGGTTTGCCATTTGAATGAAGGACATGCGGCATTTGTAGTGCTGGAACGCGCGAAAAGTTTTATGGAGGAAACCAAATCGAGCTTCGAAGTTGCGCTGACCGTTACGAGGGCGGGTAATCTCTTTACCACACACACGGCGGTTGCTGCTGGTTTCGATCGTTTTGCTCCAGCACTTATTGAGCAATACCTGGGTAGTTATGCCGAGCAGCAGCTCGGTATAACCCGTCATGATTTACTGGCCTTGGGCCGCCATAACCCAAAAGACATGGCAGAACCTTTCAATATGGCTTATCTGGCGATTCGAGGCTGTGGAGCGATCAATGGGGTGAGCCGCTTACATGGGAAAGTCAGCCGCCATCTTTTTGAGCACCTCTTCCCGCGATGGCCAACCGGCGAAGTGCCTATCGGGCATGTGACCAACGGAGTGCATATGCCGACCTGGGATTCGGCAGAAGCGGATGCTTTGTGGACGCAGGCCTGTAATAAAGACCGCTGGCTGGGCATAACTAAGACCTTGGAACGAGATATTCGCTGTATTTCTGATGTCAGCCTATGGAAATTTCGCAGGGCTGCTAGTAAAGCTTTGATTGAATTTGCCCGTGAGCGATTATCTCAGCAGCTTGCCGTATCCGGAATGCCGCCCGAGACGATTGACAATGCCAAGCATCTATTTGATTTCAATACATTGACACTGGGGTTTGCACGCCGTTTTGCGGCTTATAAACGACCCAATCTGTTGCTGAAAGACCCGGAGCGATTGTTTCGCCTATTGACTAATCCACAACGTCCGGTACAGCTCATCATCGCCGGTAAGGCGCATCCCGCCGACTTGGCAGGTCAAGCCCTAATTCAGCAATGGATTCATTTCATCCGGCGGCCTGAGGTGCGCCCTCATGTAATCTTCCTCAGTGACTACGATATGCATTTGACCGCGCAATTGGTCCAAGGCGTTGATGTCTGGCTCAATACGCCGCGCCGCCCGTGGGAGGCGTGTGGAACCAGTGGCATGAAGGTACTTGTCAACGGCGGCATCAATTTGTCTGAGTTGGATGGTTGGTGGGCAGAGGCCTACACCCCCGAAGTGGGATGGGCGCTGGGAGACGGTCAGGAACACAGTGACGATCCTGCTGCGGACGATCGCGATGCCGAGATGCTCTACGACCTGCTTGAATACGAGGTGATTCCAGAATTCTATACCCGCAATGCGGATGGCATCCCCGTTGCCTGGGTGAAGCGAATGCGGGAGAGCATGGCGCGATTGACACCGCAATTTTCCTCCAATCGCGCGGTGCGCGAATATACTGAGCAGTTCTACCTGCCGGTTGCCTCCGCCTATCATGCGCGGGCTGCTAGTCAAGGTAAAATCGGTACACAAATTGTTGATTGGCAGAAAGCTTGGAAACAAAATTGGAGCGCGTTGCACTTCGGCGAAGTAAAAATTGAAGCTGAAGGCGAGCAACATGTAATTGAGGTTCAGGTATATTTCGATGCGCTCGATCCAGAGGCGGTGCGGGTCGAGCTCTATGCCGATAAAATTAGTGATGGCACTCCAGTGCGGCAAGAAATGAAGCGCGTGCGACAACTGGCTGGTGCAACAAATGGCTACGCCTATCGCACGCTTGTGACGGATGCCCGTCCAGTGACAGATTATACGGCGCGAATCGTTCCGTACCACGAGCATGTGGCAATTCCTTTGGAAGATAATCATATCTTATGGCAGCGATGACCTAATCAAAAGAAGAATAGGCAATGAAAAAAGAGACTGCAATCAGCAGCGTGCTTGGGGATATGAGTGGTTTCCCAATTCCATCACAAGTTTTACGAAGCCAGTTACGGAGATGTCAATGAGTTTGCCAAAAACCGCCATAAATCCAGCTCAACGCGCAGATAAACTCAATGACAAAAACGGGAAGCATGTTTCAGAGCAATTGCTGGAAATCGCGCGCGCCGGTACCGAAGCTGTCCTAAAAACACTGGACTCTCGATTGGATGGTTTGAGCCAGGGAGAGGCCGATTCGCGCTTGCGGCAGTATGGAATGAACGAGATTGCCCGCGAGAAGCATCAATCGGCGCTGATGCGTCTGTTGAGTAACATCAAGAATCCATTGGTTCTCCTACTCACGGCGCTCGGTGTGATTTCCTTTTTAACCGGCGATTTGCGTGCGGCGGTGATCATTTTCATCATGGTGGTTCTTGGTGTGGTGTTGCGCTTCTACCAGGAAATGCGGGCCGATAATGCCGCTGAAAAGCTCAAAGCGATGGTCAGCAATACCGCGACACGGGTGCGTGAAGGCAAGGAAGCCGAAGTGCCGCTTAAGCTGTTGGTGCCGGGTGATATCATCCGGCTGTCTGCCGGTGATATGGTCCCAGCCGATGTGCGCGTGCTGTCCGCCAAAGATTTGTTTCTAAACCAATCTGCATTAACGGGCGAATCGTTGCCCATCGAGAAAAAAGCTGCCGCCACATCTACCGATGTTCAAAATCCGCTGGAATTGACCAATATCTGTTTCCTGGGATCCAATGTGGAGAGCGGCTCCGCCACTGCAGTGGTCATACACACCGGGGATCAGACCTACTTTGGCGCACTCGCCACCAGTATCGTTGGACAGCGTCAGTTGACGAGCTTCGACAAGGGTATCAATAAATTCACCTGGCTAATGATCTACTTCATTGCCGTGATGGTTCCGGCAGTTTTCCTGATCAACGGATTGAGCAAGCACGACTGGTTGGAAGCTTTTCTGTTTGCGATGGCAGTGGCCGTCGGATTGACCCCGGAAATGCTGCCGATGATTGTGACGGTTAACCTTTCCAAGGGTGCCCTGGCGATGGCGCGCAAGAAAGTGATCGTCAAACGGCTGAACGCGATCCAGAACTTCGGAGCGATGGATGTGCTGTGCACCGACAAGACCGGTACGCTCACGCAAGGCAAAATCGTACTTGAGAAACATCTGGATGCGCACGGGGATCCCAGTGCAAAGGTACTCGAATACGGCTATTTGAATAGTTACCATCATACCGGGTTGAAAAATCTGCTCGACGAGGCTGTTCTCGCCCATGAGGAGCTCGAGGAACACCTAAAAGCCAAAGAAAAATACCGCAAGATAGATGAAATCCCTTTTGATTTCGTGCGGCGGCGGATGTCCGTAATCGTGGAAGACACAACCGGATTGAATACGCTGATCTGCAAGGGTGCGGTGGATGAAGTGCTGAGCTTATGCACTCGGGTGGAAATCAAGGGAGAGGTGATCGAGGTTCTGCCCGAGTATGACGTCAAGCGCAAGCAGATAGCGGATGAACTGAACAGTCAAGGCTTCCGTGTTATCGCGTTGGCTTATAAACAAATGCCAGGAGCAACGGATGAACCGACCTACGCGGTCAAGGATGAATCGGACCTGATCCTGCTGGGTTTTCTGGCCTTCCTTGATCCGCCCAAAGATACCGCTACGGAGGCTTTGGAGCAGCTGCGCCAGTTAAATGTGGACATCAAGATCCTGACCGGCGATAACGAGATCATTACGACTTATATTTGCAAGGAAGTCGGTGTCCCCGTAGAGCATCTCTTACTCGGTCCACAAATTGAGGGGATGAATGAAGCAGAATTGGCTGAAGCGGTCAGTGCGACCAGTATTTTTGCCCGGCTTGTCCCGGTGCACAAGGAACGTATCATCCGCGCGCTACAAAGCAACGGGCACGTGGTGGGTTTTATGGGCGATGGCATCAACGACGCGCCTGCCCTGAAAGCCGCCGATGTCGGTATTTCGGTGGATAGCGCCGTGGATATCGCCAAGGAATCATCCGATATCATCTTATTGGAAAACAGCCTGCTGGTGCTGCAGCAGGGGGTGCTGGAAGGCCGGCGGGTGTTCGGCAACATTGTTAAATACATCAAGATGGCGGCCAGCTCGAGCTTCGGCAACATGTTCAGCGTGGTGGGAGCCAGCGCTTTCTTGCCTTTCCTGCCTATGTTGCCGATCCAGGTGTTGATCAACAACCTCCTCTACGATTTCTCGCAGACCACCATTCCTACTGACGAAGTGGATGCCGAATGGCTAACCAAGCCGCGCAAGTGGGAGATTGATGAAATTCTGCGTTTTATTCTATGTATCGGGCCGATCAGTTCGATTTTCGATTACCTGACATTCTTCATCATGCTGTCAGTGTTCAATTGCTGGGACAACCCCGTCCTGTTCCACACCGGCTGGTTCATCGAATCGCTCTTCACGCAAACGTTGATCATTCACGTCATTCGCACCAACAAAATCCCGTTTTTCCAGAGCCGGGCCAGTTGGCCGCTTATTCTCACTTCGATCATCATCGTCGCGGCGGGTGCTTGGTTAACGGTTTCTCCCTTGGCCGAAACGCTCGGGTTTGTTCCGCTCCCTCCTTTGTACTGGGGGTTGTTGGCGGTCATTGTGGTGTGCTATGTGGTGCTGACCCAGTTGGTTAAGACTTGGTTTTGCCGCAGGTATGGCGATTGATGGCAGTGACGGCGAGCAGACATTTATGACAGATCCTGTGCATATCCTGACCATCAATGGCGGCTCGTCGAGTATCAAGTTCGCGCTGTATCAAATAGGCGAACCGTTGGTGCGAATGCTGCATGGCAAGATTGATCGCATCGGCCTGCCTGATACAAGTTTGGAATTCAACGATCCGATCAGGAATCAGCAGGGTATTAGCAGCTTTGTAGCTTCCGACCCCCAATCGGCGGCTAATTCCTTGATTGTCTGGCTTGAAGGGCGGCATGGTTTCGCTTCGGTCAGGGCTGTCGGACACCGCGTAGTGCACGGCATGAAGCACACCGAACCTGTGATTTCAACTCAGGAATTACTGGATGAACTGCATCGCATCGTGCCATATGATCCAGAGCACTTGCCGCGCGAAATTGAATTGATCGAGGCATTCCATCAGCGTCATCCGAAACTGCCACAGGTAGCCTGTTTTGATACGGCGTTTCACCACACCATGCCGCGCGTGGCGAAACTGCTGTCAATTCCACGCCGATACGATGCGCAGGGTGTTCAACGTTACGGCTTTCATGGCTTGTCTTATGCTTACCTGATGCAGGAACTTGAACGTCTGGCAGGCACACAAGCCGCGAACGGGCGTGTCATTCTCGCGCATCTGGGCAACGGCGCGAGCCTGGCTGCGGTGCGCGATGGACGCAGCATGGATACGACGATGTCGTTTACACCCGCTGCGGGCTTAATGATGAGCAACCGTTCCGGCGACATCGATCCCGGATTGGTTTCATTTCTGGCGCGTAGCGAGCAGATGACTGCGGAGCAATTTGATCGAATGATCAATCGCGAATCCGGATTGCTCGGAATATCCGAAACCAGTTCCGACATGCGCGATCTGCTCGCAAGGGAAGCCGAGGATGTTCGGGCGGCTGAAGCGGTGGCGCTGTTCTGCTATCAGACGAAGAAAGGGATCGGTGCGTATGCCGCTGTGCTGGGTGGACTCGATACCCTGGTTTTCGCCGGCGGTATTGGCGAAAATGCAGCACCGGTTCGTTCACGTATTTGCGCAGGTCTGGGCTTTCTCGGCATTGAACTGGATGAATTACGCAATGCGGATCACGCGCAGGTAATTTCCACGGACACCAGCCGCGTCGCGGTTCGCGTTATTCGCACGAACGAAGAGCTGATGATCGCAAGATTGGTGTGTCATGTGCTCGGATTCGATGCATCAATAAAGGAAATTTAAATATGAAAAAAAATACCAAGTTACTCTCTCCGGAATTGCTGCACAAGATGGATGCGTATTGGCGCGCTGCAAACTACCTGTCAGTTGGACAGATTTATCTCTACGATAATCCGCTACTGAAGCAACCGCTTAAGCTGGCGCACATTAAGCCACGCTTGCTGGGCCACTGGGGTACGACTCCGGGGCTAAATTTCATCTACGTGCACCTGAATCGGATCATCAAGGAACATGATCTCAACGTCATCTACATCACCGGTCCGGGGCATGGTGGACCGGGATTGGTCGCCAATACATATCTGGAAGGAACGTATAGCGAGGTTTATCCAAATATCTCGCAAGACGAAGATGGCATGCAGCGGCTATTCAAGCAATTCTCTTTCCCCGGCGGGATTCCCAGCCATGTTGCGCCGGAGACACCCGGTTCGATTCACGAGGGCGGGGAGTTGGGTTATTCGTTGTCGCATGCTTTCGGTGCAGCATTTGACAACCCCGGCTTGCTGGTCGCGTGTGTGGTTGGTGATGGCGAAGCAGAAACGGGTCCGCTCGCCACGAGCTGGCACTCGAACAAATTTCTCAATCCAGTTCACGATGGCGCGGTATTGCCCATCCTGCACCTGAACGGCTACAAGATTGCCGGGCCAACGGTGCTGGCACGCATTCCCTGCGATGAACTGGAAGCATTGTTCCGCGGTTACGGATATACGCCATATTTTATCGAGGGCGACGATCCGTTGGAAATGCACCAGCGTATGGCGGCAACACTTGACGCCGTGATCGCCAACATCCAGAGCATTCAGCGCGACGCCCGCACGCATGGCTTCACGAAGCGTCCGCATTGGCCGATGATCATCCTGCGTTCGCCGAAGGGCTGGACCGGTCCGAAAGTCGTGGATGGAAAACCAACCGAGGGTACTTTTCGTTCACACCAGGTGCCGATGGGTGACATGAGCCAGCCGGGGCATGTGAAGATTCTGGAAAAGTGGCTGAAGAGCTATCGCCCGCAGGAATTATTCGACGAAACAGGGAAACTCCTTGCCGAACTCGCCGAATTGGCTCCGCAAGGCGCTCGCCGCATGGGTGCCAATCCGCATGCCAACGGCGGCATGCTGTTACGTGACTTACGCCTGCCGGATTTCCGCGACTATGCGGTGAAGGTAGCGAATCCCGGTACCGTATCCGCGGAAGCGACACGTACCCAGGGCGAATTCATCCGTGACGTAGTAAAATTGAATGCCACCAATTTCCGTGTGTTCAGTCCGGATGAGACGGCTTCGAACCGCTGGGGCGCGGTATTTGAGGTGACGAACCGTTGTTCGACTGCAGAAATTGTTCCGGGTGATGACCACGTCGCACCCGATGGCCGGGTCATGGAGATGTTAAGCGAACATCAGTGCGAAGGCTGGCTGGAAGGCTATTTGCTGACAGGCCGCCACGGTTTTTTCTCGTGCTATGAAGCCTTCATTCACATCATCGATTCGATGTTCAATCAGCATGCCAAGTGGCTCAAGGTGGCCAATGAAATTCCGTGGCGGCGGCCGATTGCGTCGTTGAACTATCTGCTTTCCTCGCATGTGTGGCGGCAGGATCACAACGGTTTCAGTCATCAGGATCCCGGTTTCATCGACCACGTCATCAATAAGAAAGCGGAAATCATCCGCATCTATCTGCCGCCCGACGCAAATACGCTGTTGTCCGTCACCGATCACTGCTTGCGCAGCCGTAATTACGTGAATGTGATCGTCGCCGGTAAGCAACCGCAGCCGCAGTGGCTTGACATGGACGCAGCCATCAAACATTGCACTGCGGGTATCGGCATCTGGGAATGGGCCAGTAATGACCAGGGTGAAGAACCGGATGTCGTCATGGCGTGCGCCGGTGATGCGCCGACGATAGAAACTCTGGCTGCCGTCGAGTTGCTGTGGAAACATTTTCCCGAACTGAAAATACGGGTCATCAACGTGGTGGACTTGATGAGTCTCCAGCCGCAAAGCGAGCATCCGCATGGCTTGAGCGACAAAGATTTTGATGGCCTGTTCACCAAAGATAAACCAATCATTTTTGCCTATCACGGATATCCGTGGCTAATTCACCGGCTCACCTATCGCCGTACTAACCACGATAACCTGCATGTGCGCGGCTACAAAGAAGAAGGCACGACTTCGACGCCGTTTGACATGGTAGTGATGAACGATCTGGACCGTTTTCATCTCGTCGCCGATGTTATTGACCGCGTGCCGCAACTCGGCTCACGCGCGGCTTACGTCAAACAAGCGATCCGCGACAAATTGATCGAGCATAAACAATACATTAATCAATACGGCGAGGACATGCCGGAGATTCGGAACTGGAAATGGAAGGGATCAAGCGTATAACCCATTTACCGAAATTTCAGATCGTGATTTATGAATAAACTTAAACAACATCTTAGCAACTTTCGCTCGAGCTTCTGGTTTATGCCTACGGTGATTGTTACATTTAGTATTGTGCTTGCGATTACGTTGATCCAGGTGGATTCCGCTGAGAACGATATTTGGCTGGCCCAATGGCCGTACCTGTTTGGGGCTGGGGCGGAAGGCGCCCGTGGCATGTTGTCGACACTTGCCGGTTCGATGATGTCTGTGATGGGCATCACGTTTTCCATGACACTGGTGGCACTGGCACTGATAGCGAACCAATACACCTCGCGCATCCTTCGGAACTTTATGCGGAGCACTGTCACGCAAGCTTCGTTAGGGATTTTTGCCGGTATTCTTCGGATTTGTTCTGGCACTGGGAGGCGTGGGTGTGCTCATTTTCTTTATTCATCATATCGCCTCTTCGATCCAGGCTTCCAGCATCATCGTCAGGAAACCATCGCGGCCATTGATCGGCTTTTTCCGGATAAATCGGAAAGTGAATCCGATGAAGATGCGAATCAGCTGCCGCGTTCTATAGAGGAAAGGAGCTGGCACGTAATCCTGGCAAAGAAGAGCGGCTACATTCAGAGTCTGGATGATGATGCGCTGCTTCACTTGGCGCAGGACAGGAATACCATTGCACGGATGGAATGCGGCATCGGCGATTTCGTTGTTCAAAATACTGTGCTGGCATCGCTCGCTCTGGAATCTCCCCCGGATAATGAAACAATTGCCGCCATCAATGCGTGTTACGAAATAGGCCGCCACCGCACAGTGGAGCAGGATCCTGCTTTCGGTATTAGGGAGATCGTTGATGTGGCATTAAAAGCCCTTTCTCCCGGCGTCAACGACATATCGACGGCCGTGATTTGTGTGGATTACTTGGCAATGATTCTAGCGCGACTGGCTCTCCGGAAATTTCCACCATCACGCCGCTATGCAGGAGGAGAGTTGAGAGTGATCGTTATCGCTCCGAGTTTTTCCAGCTTGCTGGCCGATTCATACGATCAGATTCGTAGAAGCGCCGCAGGAAATGTCGCCATCATGATGCGTATGCTCGGCGCGCTTCATACCATTGCTGGCCTGACAGTTTGTCCAAACCGCAGGTTGGCGCTGCGTGAACATGTTCAGTGGATTGCCGAGCTGGCCGATCGTAGCATCGAATCCGCGCATGATCGTTCGCTAATTGAGCAACGTCTGACGCATGTGCGCGATGCGCTCGAAGCAGAATCTGTTTTGTGCATAAGAGAAAAGGGGCTATAGTCTTGTGATATCGAATCTGGAAATAGGAAGAATGTCTAATTTATCAAATACCGGCGTGGTCGTTTCGGTGCGCGGCAGTGTTGTTGATATAAGATTCGATGGCGATTTGCCGCCGATCCACTCAGTGCTGCGCGCCGGACAGGAAGAACGCATCATTATCGAGGTACTAGCGCAGCATGATGCGCATCATGTGCGCGGGATCGCTTTGACGCCGACACAAGGTCTTGCGCGCGGCACGGTGGTGAGGGATACAGGCGGGCCTTTAAAAGCGCCTGCAGGTAAAGAACTGCTCTCGCGCATGTTCGATGTATTTGGCAACACCATTGACCGCAAAGCAGCAGTGTCCGATGTCCAATGGCGTTCTGTACATCATGCTCCACCACCGCTTGCACGACGTTCCACCAAGTCGGAAATTTTTGAAACGGGCATCAAAATCATTGATGTGCTGATGCCGCTGGAGCGCGGTGGCAAAGCAGGCCTTTTTGGTGGAGCGGGTGTAGGAAAAACGGTATTGCTCACTGAGATGATTCACAACATGATTGGGAACCAGCAAGGTGTAAGCATTTTTTGTGGCATCGGAGAGCGTTGTCGTGAGGGTGAGGAACTTTATCGTGACATGAAAGAAGCCGGTGTGTTACCGAATATGGTGATGGTGTTTGGGCAGATGAACGAGCCACCGGGCGCTCGTTTTCGTGTCGGCCATGTGGCATTAACCATGGCCGAGTATTTCCGCGATGACGAGCATCGCGATGTGTTGTTGTTGATCGACAATATCTTTCGCTTTATCCAGGCCGGCATGGAGATTTCCGGATTGATGGGACAGATGCCATCGCGTCTGGGTTATCAACCCACGATGGGCACTGAGCTTTCGGGGCTGGAGGAGCGCATCGCCAACACCGATACTGGTGCCATCACTTCGATCCAAGCGGTGTATGTCCCAGCCGACGATTTCACCGACCCGGCGGCAGTGCATACATTCTCTCATCTCTCCGCCTCCATTGTGCTCTCGCGCAAGCGTGCAGGTGAAGGACTTTATCCGGCCATTGATCCGCTGCAATCCAGTTCCAAGATGGCCACACCTGGCATTGTCGGGGAACGGCATTACCGCTTAGCCCAGGAGATCCGGCACACGCTTGCGCAATATGCGGAACTCAAGGATATCATTGCCATGCTCGGTCTGGAGCAACTTGCGCCGGAAGACCGTAATGTGGTCGCCCGTGCCCGCCACCTAGAGCGTTTTTTTACGCAACCCTTTTTCACTACCGAGCAGTTCACTGGTCTCAAAGGTAAGCTTGTCAGTCTCGAGGATGCTTTGGACGGTTGTGAGCGTATCTTGCGTGATGATTTCAAAGATTACCCGGAGAATTCACTCTACATGATCGGTACGATAGACGAAGCGAAGGAAAAGATTAAGCCTGAGACAAAATTGCAACCGGAGATCGAACATGTCGCCGATACGCATGCATCTTAAGGTTCTCCTACCCTTCCAGATTTTTGCTGATAAAGCCGGCGTGTCGCGCATTGTGGCGGAGACGCGTGATGGTTCGTTTGGACTCTTGCCACACCGGCTCGACTGCGTCGCGGCGCTCCCACCCGGAATTCTGATTTTTGAAATCGAAGAGGAAGGTGAAGTTTATGTGGCCGTGGATGAAGGAGTGCTGGTAAAGACTGGCCCGGACGTGCTCGTTTCCGTGCGCCGTGCGATAAGTGGAACGGATCTTGGCCAATTACGCGATACGGTGGAACAGGAATTCCTCTCTCTGAACGAGCACGAGCAAAGCGTACGTTCGGTGATGGTAAAATTGGAAAGCGGTTTTATTCGTCGCATGGCGAAGTTTCATCATGAGTAAAATACCGGAAAAAAAATCTGTATCGGGTGAGACGAAATACAGCCAGCAAGTAGGAGAAAAGGCAGCACGAAAACTCAAAGCACAACATCATGTCACACAGACCGTTTGGTCCGGTCTGGGTATGATGGGTCTGGTTGGCTGGTCGGTAGCAGTGCCCACGCTGCTCGGTGCAGCACTCGGACTTTGGCTGGACAAGCATTATCCTGGCAGTCATTCCTGGACACTCATGTTGCTGGCTGTCGGGTTAGGATTGGGTTGTTTTAATGCGTGGCATTGGGTGACCAAGGAAGACAGGGAAATGCACGAGCATGAGGGGGATAATCATGAATGAATTATTATTTCTAACGTTCGCTTTGGTAACGGGAATTTTGCTTGGAGTCATTTTTTTCGGCGGCCTTTGGTGGACAGTACGCAAAGGCATATTATCGAAACATCCGGCGCTATGGTTTTTTGGGAGCATCCTGCTGAGGTTGGGCATTGTTCTGCCCGGGTTTTATTTTATTCTGGGGAACAGTTGGCAGAGTCTGCTGATGGGACTTCTCGGATTCATCATCGCGCGACTGATCGTGATGTGGCTCACTCGAGTAACGAACCAGCCTGAACAATTGATGCCGGAGGCCGGTCATGCACCTTAGCCCAGACGAGATTATTTTCTGGCAATATGGTTTTATTAAACTCAACGCTACGATTGTTTACACGTGGGGATTGATGTTGGTGTTGGTGCTTGGTTCAAAACTTGTTACGCGTAAACTTTCCACAGGCTTGCAACGTTCCCGCTGGCAGAACCTGCTGGAAATAGTCGTTACCGGCATCAACAAACAAATTGAAGAAGTCGGCATGAATCAGCCTCAGAAATATCTCGGTTTTCTCGGCACCTTGTTTCTGTTTGTTGCAATGGCAAGCCTATTCACTATCGTTCCCGGCTTTGAGCCGCCGACAGGCTCACTCTCGACCACTGCGGCGCTGGCGATCTGTGTGTTTGTGGCTGTGCCGTTGTTCGGTATCGAAGAAAGTGGACTGAGAGAGTATCTCCGGGCCTACCTGAAACCGACGGTTATCATGTTGCCGTTCAACATCATCAGCGAACTTTCCCGTACCCTGGCCCTGGCGATCCGCCTGTTCGGCAATATGATGAGCGGGACGATGATACTCGCCATTCTGCTGACCATCACGCCCTTTATCTTTCCGATCGCTATGAGCGTGCTCGGTCTGTTGACCGGCATGGTGCAAGCCTATATCTTCAGTATCCTGGCAGCGGTTTACATCGCTGCTGCCACACGAGCGCGCAAGTCCAAACCAGAATCCGATGTAATTATTGACGCATGAATTACGACAACCAAAGGAGAAAGTATGGATAGCATGACGATTATTGCAGTAGCATCAATTATCACTGCTGGCATGACCATCGGTATAGGGGTCATTGGACCGTCGCTTGGTGAAGGTAAGGCGGTTGCAACGGCGCTGACTTCACTGGCGCAGCAGCCGGATGCTTCCGCCACCATCACCCGGACGCTCTTTGTTGGTCTGGCGATGATCGAATCCACTGCCATTTACTGTTTCGTGGTCTCGATGATTCTTCTTTTCGCCAACCCATTCTGGAACCAAGTCATCACTCAAGCGGCAGGAAAGTAAGTTATGCTGATCGACTGGTTTACCGTCGGTGCGCAAGTCGTCAACTTCCTCATCCTGGTGTGGTTGTTGAAGCGCTTCCTATACCATCCGATTCTTGACGCCCTTGATGCAAGGGAGAAGCGGATCGCCAAGGAATTGGCGGATGCCGACGCGCAAAAGGCCGAGGCTCAGAAGGAACGCGACGAGTTTCAGCACAAAAACGAGGTTTTCGAGCAGCAGCGCGCCACCCTCGTGAATAAGGCAACAGAGGAAGCGAAAGCCGAGCGTTCGCGGTTACAGGAAGAAGCGCGGCAGGCGGCTGATGCTTTGAGCGCTAAGCAACGGGAATCAATGAGAAACGACGTAAATCGTTTAAACCAAGCAATCAGCCGCCGAGTCCGGCAGGAAGTATTCGCCATCGCACGTAAGGCGCTGATGGATCTCGCGACGACTGAACTGGAAGAGCGCTTGGCCGATGTGTTTACTCGCCGCTTGGAACAGATGGACAAGCAAGCGAAAAAAACTCTCGGCGACTCTCTCAAAACTGCATCAAGCCCTGCGTTAGTGCGTAGCGCTTTTGACCTCCCCGCGGCGCAGCGCACGGCGATACAAAATGCGCTCAACGATACGTTTTCTACGGAAGTCCGCGTTCGATTCGAGATAGCGCCGGATCTGATCAGCGGGATTGAGCTCAGCACGAATGGACATAAACTGGCTTGGAGCATCTCGGATTATCTGGCTTCTCTGGAAAAAGGTGTCGATGATCTATTGAAAAATAAGGATAAAGTCGAAGCGCAAGTAATGAAATCTTCCGATTTGACATCTCAGATCGGCAAGCGCGCCTATGAACTCTACGAGGAGCAAGGTCACAAGGAGGGTCGAGCAAATCAGGACTGGGAGAAGGCGGAAGGAGAAATTCGGAATAAAATTCTTGATTCCCCCAAAGCCGCACCAAAACCCGAAAAAAACCCTGAAGCCAAGCCAGAAAGCAAAGTAAAGACTAACTCTGCAGCTGAAACCGATCCTGAATCCGATGCAACCAAGCCAAAAGTAAAGAGCCAATAAGTATGGAATCTGCGAGCCTCCAGAACATTTTCGACTGCGCTTTTGATGGAATCAGCCAAGTGCGGGAAGCATACATGCCGCAACTCAAGCTGCGGGAGGTAGGCACGATCACCAGCATCGCTACTGGCATTGCAAAGGTTTCCGGTCTTCCCGGCGTAGGTTTTGAGGAGGTGCTGAAATTCCCTGGCGATGTATACGGTATTGCATTTAATGTCGATGAAGATGAAATCGGTGTCGTTCTGTTGGGCGATTATTGGCAGTTGCATGCGGGTGATGAAGTCGAGCGCAGAGGGCATGTGATGGATGTGCCTGTGTGCGACGCATTGATCGGGCGTGTCATCAATCCCATGGGTCACCCGCTGGATGGCGGGGAAGCCATCAGCATGAATCGCCGTCAGCCCATTGAGCGCGCTGCCCCACAAATCATGGATCGTGCGCCGGTAACCGTACCTTTGCAAACCGGCATCAAGGTTATTGATGCGCTGATTCCTATTGGGCGTGGGCAGCGCGAATTGATTCTCGGTGATCGGCAAACTGGCAAAACTGCCATCGCCATAGATACCATCCTGAACCAACGCGGCAAAAATGTACTGTGCGTCTATTGCGCCATTGGCCAGCGCGCTTCTTCCGTAGCCCGCGTGGTCGCCAATCTACACGAAAATGGCGCGCTGGAATACACCACCGTGGTGGTAACTGAAGGCAATGACTCACCCGGCTTGCAGTACATTGCGCCCTATGCCGCCACCAGCATCGCGGAATATTTCATGGCGCAAGGCAGAGATGTACTTATCGTT
Source organism: Nitrosomonas sp. Is79A3 (assembly GCF_000219585.1). Classification (NCBI taxonomy): domain Bacteria; kingdom Pseudomonadati; phylum Pseudomonadota; class Betaproteobacteria; order Nitrosomonadales; family Nitrosomonadaceae; genus Nitrosomonas; species Nitrosomonas sp. Is79A3. The sequence continues at coordinate 60,752 of NC_015731.1, forward strand.
TATGACGATCTCACGCATCACGCGCGTGCCTATCGCGAGCTTTCCCTGCTGCTGCGCCGCCCGCCGGGACGTGAAGCTTTTCCGGGCGACATCTTCTACATTCACTCGCGCCTGCTCGAACGCGCCACGCATCTGCGCGAGGAACTTGGTGGTGGCTCAATCACCGCGTTACCCATTATTGAAACCGAGGCGCAGAACATTTCCGCCTACATTCCGACCAACTTAATTTCTATTACGGATGGACAAATATACCTCTCGCCATCGCTGTTTGAATTGGGTGTTCTGCCCGCCGTTGATGTCAGCAAATCCGTTTCGCGCGTCGGTGGCAAGGCACAACGCGCGATCTACCGTGCGGTGACGGGCGACCTCAAGCTCGCCTATGCGCAGTTCGAGGAGCTTGAGACCTTTGCCCGCTTCGGTGCCCGGCTGGATAAAGACACCCGCAAGATCATCGAGCATGGACGGCGTATCCGCGCCTGCCTCAAACAGCCGGAATTTGCTCCGGTTTCCATGCCCGCACAAATTGCCATTCTGTTAGCGTTGACTGCAGAGCTTTTCGATACGGTGCCGATAGCCCAGATGACGGATGCCGATACTGCTGTACGGAAGGCAGCAAAGAACATTCCGGCGGAGGTATGCGCGCGATTTGAAACAGCCGATAAATTGGCTGACGAAGATCGTAAATTGATTATCGAAATCGCGCGTGAAGCGCTCATACATTTCCAGCCTAAGCCGGAATCCAAACCCTCAAGCAAAGCCGAACCAAAGTATGGATCTAAATCCAATTCAGCTTCCATTGATAAATCATGAGTGATACCACGGCGAGCTTGCGTCGACAGATCAATATTGCCGGAGAACTTCAATCCGTTGTCCGCACGATGAAAGCCTTGGCTGCATCCAATATTGGACAATACGAGCAATCAGTACGCGCGTTGGCAGATTATTATCGAACCATTGAACTGGGGTTGGGCGCATGCTTTCGGGGGAATGAGTCAGCGGCATTGATGTCGACAAGTGAAGAACGAGTTAATGATGGTGCGATCGGTGTCATCGTGTTCGGCTCCGACCAAGGACTGGTAGGCCAGTTTAATGATGTAATAACCGACTATGCGATTAAAACACTCGCAGATCTGCCGGGCAAACCTCAAGTCTGGGCCATCGGTGAGCGCATTCATGCGCGACTGGCGGATGCAGGTCTGCCGTTGCTGGGATTGTTTGCCGTGCCTAATTCCGTCAAGGCCATTGCCCCGCTCGTCGGGCAGATTCAAATCGAAAGTGAAACGCATCGGGAAAAAGGTGAGTATGCGCAAGTTTACGTCTTCCATAACCGCCCGCAATCCGGTTCGCTCTATGAACCGGTTAGCCTGCGCTTGTTGCCTTTAGACGCGCAATGGCAAAAAGGCCTGACTCATGTTCGTTGGCCGACCGGAAACTTGCCTGAGATCATGCAAAGCGGTACCGCAACGCTGCGTGCACTCATTCGAGAATATCTTTTTATCTCGCTGTTCCGGGCTTGCGCCGAGTCACTGGCAAGCGAAAATGCCAGCCGTCTGGCTGCGATGCAGCGGGCTGAAAAAAATATCAATGAACTACTTGAGAACATGCAACATACTTTTCATCGCCTGCGACAAGGTTCCATTGATGAGGAGTTATTTGATGTTATCTCCGGTTTTGAAGCGTTATTCCTGGAAGCTGTTATAAAGAAACAGGAAGCAGCTGTCGAAGCAGGAAAAGCTGAACCGCAATTGCGGTGATTGATTCAGCTTATAACCGCGGGAAATCCATACCAAACGGTATGACAAGATGTAATTTAATACGTTTATGGATGAGAACGCAATAACAATTTTTGAGGTTTCCAATGCATAACTATAATCAGCAAGTTGTCACCAAGGCAGTTTTTCCTGTCGCGGGCTTAGGAACACGGTTTTTACCAGCTACCAAGGCGTCACCCAAAGAAATGCTGGTCGTCGTTGATAAGCCGCTTATTCAATATGCGGTTGAAGAGGCCTATGCGGCGGGCATACGCGAAATGATTTTTGTAACCGGCCGCAATAAACGGGCGATTGAAGATCATTTTGACACAGCTTATGAGTTGGAGGCCGAGCTGGCTGCCAATGGCAAAGATGCGCTCATTGCGATTGTCAACGCCATTAAACCGGATGACATGGAATGTGTCTACATTCGCCAGTCCAGGGCACTCGGCCTGGGACATGCAGTATTGTGCGCCGAACGCCTGGTTCGCGGCGAGCCTTTTGCGGTTTTCTTAGCCGATGATCTGATGGTGGGCGATCCACCCATCATGCAGCAAATGACCGATCTGTTCATGCAACATCAATGTAGCATCTTAGCGGTGCAGCAAGTACCGCAGGAGCAAACCGGTCGTTACGGTATCGTGCAAGGCGATATGCTGACGCCGGATCTTATCAACATCACCGGTTTGATTGAAAAACCTCACCCGAGCGTCGCTCCCAGTAATCTTGCAGTCGCTGGGCGCTACATCTTGACCTCAGCCGTGTTCGAAGCCATTCGCGCGCAACCTCGTGGCGCGGGCGGCGAGATTCAGCTCACAGATGGTATTGCAGCCTTGCTTGATTCCGAGCAGGTGCTGGCTTATCGCTATCACGGCAAACGCTATGATTGCGGTAGCAGACTGGGTTTACTGCAAGCCAGTGTAGATATTGCATCCGCCCATCCCGAGTTGGGTAGCGAGTTCTCTGCCTGGTTGAAAGCGCGGTAGGGGGTTAAAGCGCTAGGAATCCTTAAAAAATGGGATCTTGTTCCATCAGGTTGTTCAAATATTTGACTTGGTATATTTCCATAAAGCTAATCTTTCCCTCATAAATTCTTCTAAGTTGCGATAGAAAATGAAATTAAAATTATCCCTCAATCTAATAGACTTTGTGACAAAGCCGTTTTTCATCGCTTAAAGAGTTATGCAGTCTCACCGATGTCAACCGCCAGAGCCTATTTGGCCTGGCTGCCAGCCGGTTTGTAGAAGATAAACTCGCCGATCTCGACGGTACTGATATATTCTTTGGACCAGTCGGGGACTACTCTCCGATGGTGGAAGTACAAGGCACCACCGGTTCGGTCCTTAAGTTGACGATTGAGGGCTTTGCGGGCGATTTCCTTGGCGATCGCATAGGATTCATCCTCCTTTGCGTCATCCGAACGGCCATCGCACCACCACGAGAATTGGCAGGCTCCTTGCTCGTGGCCTTGCTTGACAACTCCGCAGATAGTGTTTGGAAAGCCCTCATGGCCGACCCGGTTCATAACGACATTGGCGACGGCTTCCATGCCGGTATCACCCTTCTTGCCCCTGGCCTCCCAATAGATACTGCGGGCAAGGCAAGTGATCGCACCATCCAACGGCTCTTCGCCGATCGGATCGACTGCTTGCACTTGGGGCTTAGAGATGAGTTGGGCTGGAGTCGGAGGCACTTTGCTGCCATCGGGTGCGGCCTTCTCCTCCAGTACCTCTGCCTTGCTATCGGCGATTTCTGCCTTCTGCGCTTGGTCAGCTGCGATCGCCTGGCCTAAGAAAAGGCTTATCGCGAGGCAGGTTGCAATCCCTATTTGACGCATGTTCGAATAACCTCGAAAAAATCAAAAAAAGCCCCATATCCGTGCATTACACCCGACGGCCTTCGTACCGAACAAGTAATTATGAAGTTTCCGTATATCTACCATACTCGATAATAAGAAACAATTTTTTTGTGATATTACAAAGATTTTCTCAACATTAGTGTGGAATCAACGTGCCTTTGATGACCAGATTGAGCGCCTTCATTGTATCCCTCCAACCCCACCATCTACTCACATTCCTTCAACAATGCTTCAATATCCTCCGGTGCAAGCGGTAGCAATTCATCGATTCGGCTATTAGGCCAGGTGGGGAGTTTTTCGAGGGTGTCGGCTAGCCATTGTGCGGGGTTGAGGCCGTTGAGTTTTGCGGTGCCGAGTAGGGTTTGAATGGCGGCGGCACGTTTTCCGGCGCGTTCGGAGCCGGTGAACAGCCAGTTTTTCTTGCCGAGCGCGATGGGGCGAATAGTGTTTTCGACGGGGTTGTTGTCAATCGGCAGGTGTCCGCTGCTGGCGTAGCGGATTAGGCTTTGCCAGCGCTTCAAGGTGTAGTCGATGGCTTTGGCGGTGCCGCCGCCATTGGCAGTTTGGGCGCGAGTTTGCAGTAACCAGTCGTGCAACGATTGCAGGATCGGCAGGCTTTTTTCTGCACGTAGTATCTGCCGGGCTTCGGTCGATAAGTGCTTGCCTTCGGCTTCGACGGCGTAAAGTCCGCCTATGCGCTGCAACACCTCATACGCGACGGTGCTGGCATTGGCTTGGTGCAGGTCGAAGAATTTGCGGCGCGCGTGCGCCCAGCACCCTAATTCAGTGCAGGGTGATGCTGTTTTGGAGAATAAAGCCTTGTAACCGCCATAGTCGTCTACCAGCAAGTGGCCTTGCCAGCTGTTGAGGAAGTTTTGCGCATGTTTGCCACTACGGCTGGTTTGGTAGTCGAATACGATGATGCGCGGCCCCAACTCAAAATCGTTACTGCGATACGCCCACAGATAGGCGCGTTGCGTTCTTCCGCTGCCGGGATCAAGTTGCGCCACCGGGGTTTCGTCGGCGTGTAACACAGAGCCATGCAATAAGTGCAAAATCAGCCGGTCAACCAGCGGTTGTAGTGCCACGCCTACACGTCCGATCCATTCCGCCAACGTGGAAAGCGATAAAGTGACACCTTCCCGGGCGGCGATTTGTGCGATGCGATACAGCGGCAGGTGATCGAGGTATTTGCAGATCGTGATCCAAGCAAGCAGTCCGGGTGTTGCCATACTGCCGTCGATCACCGCGGGCGGAACCGGTTCCGCGACCACGGTTTCGCAAGCCCGGCAGGCGTATTGCGGGCGGATGTGACGGTGCACGAAGAATTCGGCGGGTTTGACGTCCAGTTGTTCGCTGACGTCTTCGCCGATTTTTACCAGATCGCTGCCGCACTGTTTGCATTGGCAAGATTCCGGTTCATGCCGGTGTTCGATGCGTGGCAGGTGATCCGGCAGAGGTTGGCGCCCAGCGCGTGCACGCTTGGGTTTTTGCGGAACCGGCAGCGGCAGTTGCTCGATTTCCGCTTCGATCGCCGCCGCATCAGTTTGCCAGTCTTCTTCGAACAGGCTGAATTGTGGCTGCGACAGTGCTTCGCTCTTCGCGCCGAAACGAATGCGGCGCAAATGTGCCAGTTCCAGCTTCAGTGCCTGATTCTTCGCTTCCAGCAGTTTGAGCTCGTTTTGTGCTTGCGTAAGCAGTGATTGAATAAGGTTCGATACCTCGGTTTTAGCTTCCGGCGTGAGGTTCAAATGATCTAATTCGATTGACTGTTTTGCGTGCGTTTTCATGGCGTTATTATACTGCAAAACTTGCGCAAAGTGATTCCAGTATTGGCTTTCAGCTATATTTTCTTGCGCAGGATTGCAACCCCAAACGACACCAATCCACCCCGGCAATCAACCACTCCCATTGCAACGCAGTCAGTTCCATCCCGCCCGTATCCGAACGCCCCCAAACGAACCGTCCCTGATGCAAGCGCCGCTGGCACAACCACACGCCGGTGCCGTCCCACAGCAGCACTTTGATGCGATTGCCCGCGCGATTGCAAAACACAAACGCCGAACCCGCACAAGGCGAGCGCTGCAACGCCTGCTCCACCAATACCGACAATCCGTCAATGCCGCGACGCATATCCACCGGCTCAACCATCAACCAAATCTTCCCTGGATTCGCAATCAAAGACACTTCAACAACTCCCCCAGCCAATGCGGCGAAACCGTCGATGGCAGCTCCAACACATGATTGCCTTGACCGCGAAGACGTAGCGTGCTCGTCGGTGCAGGCATCGGTTTGATCGTGACCGGGACCAACGCAGGCGGCCGGATAACCTGACCGGCACGATGCTTGCGAACCCAATTGCCAAACGTCTTGGTATTCAAACCATGTTCCCGGCAATAAGCCGCCTGAGACTTACCGCTGGTTTGCCATGCTTCGATATGAATTCGTCGCGCTTCTGATGATGACATCGTCCCTCCTTGTAAAAGGTTTGAGGATAGCGATGACGTATCAGGGTGTTAATGTGGATGGATTGGAGGCTTACCCTTCATTGGCAATGCATCGTTGACCACCTCGAACAAGCTCTTGTCAGGCGTAGCGTCCGGACGCTACCGCGTTCCAGGAGTTTGTAAGAGGTCATCCAGTGACGGCTTCTGGTAATGGCACTGATCGCGCGTGTCACTCAACTTTCTGGAGAAATCAGACAGCCGCACAGTAGTTCGACAAAAGTGGCGCCCGCGCAACGGCACGGCGGTGAGCAAATGGGTATCCAGATTGATAGGCAAAAACGGATAGTTTGAGGGTAGAACATAGAGCACCAACCACGCAAACCTTTCCTTCTATCAAGTGATTTTTGCTCATTTTGTGAATATTTTTACGCTTCGATTCACTACTTTGCTTCTATCTTAATGGCCGCTTCTTTAATGCTGAATGTCTAAACATGATTCTTGTTAACTACAAGAGGAACGGAATTCCAGGGATAGAATTGACAGGAAGAGTGCTGTGAGCTACCAGTTATACAATGCATCTTCGCATTTGCTGATAGGAATACTTTTCATACTGAGTTTTGGAAACAAAAAAGCCACAGAGAAAAAAACTCTTCTCTGTGGCTACTGTCTCAAGTACCGATTAAGCTACTTTACGACGGCGTGCTGAAAAACCGACCAAACCAAGGCCAGCCAGCAGCATAGCGTAGGTTTCTGGTTCTGGCACCGCACTAATTGCAACCGAATATTGTCCGAAAGAAGCTTCGGCACCGAGATTGCCGCTAATGTCTAAATGATACTGTCCATCAGGCAGTATGCCAAACGGAACGGTTACATTATTGCCTGAAAATGCTGTAAGCATAACAGTACCTAAGTCATGAACGTTATCCCATACCTCAACTGTCAAGCCATTGATCTGACTCACATTAGCACCGTTTAAGGTCAGCAAAAGAGAATTCGCAGAACCACTCGCCTGGCCAAATCCAGAAATAGTAAAATCTGCGTACTCTTCAAAGAATGATGAGGGAGAACCGCTTACAATCGTAGAGAGTACCGTGGGAGTTGGAGTAATCACACCCATTTGATAAGCGTTTGCTTGCGAACCATCGCCAGGTACATTAGCAATTCCTGCATGAGCAACGCTACTTGCCATCAATACGGCCGCTGCCACTAAATTTAGTTTAAAGTTATTTATCATTTCAAATTTTCCCAAGTTAGTTTACAAAAACTTTTGAATTACCACTTTTAATCAAGTCAAAATACGCTTGACATTTAAAGCATATAGCCAAAATGCTACTACGTCTGTGCGACAACGCACAAACATCTGATTTGTTAAAATATCTCCTTTTCTGCGATCGTTCCTTTTAACTTAATCGAAACTCTGATGCGCTGCGTTAATTGCTTTTGACATCGTGTTTAGATTCACATTTTTCCACTTCATTACACTATGCTGACCCCCGTATTTTATTTCTAACAGGCCGTTGAAAAACTATCTGCGTTGCCGCTGCGGTGTTAAAAACAGACTCAAAATGCTCATTTACTAAGCATAAACTGCGCTTTTTCGCCTGTTTTTGCCTTGCATCGGCTGCCTCGAAAACGTTTTTCAACGGCCTGCTAAGTGCAGCCGGAAGTAGAATTGTCTAGGAGGTGGTCAAATTTGATCAGGTGTTTTGCTTTCTGCGTCGCGATAGAAAACTGAGCAATCCCGGCTAGCAGCATGGCGTAGGTCTCTGGATCCGGGACTTGGGCAATCGGTGAAAGTAAGAATGCACGAGTCCCGTCACCCGGAAAATCCTTCAAGGACCCTCATCCAACGATCTGCCCACGACTGTTGATGGCAACTGCTGACAGCTCAATCCATCCGGCGGTGACGACCGGCACAAGCAGCGAGAGATCGGTTATTATTTTGTCGCCATACAGAAAGAACTGTGCATGCAGTAGTCACAGAAACTATTTAATCCCCCTACTTGCCCAAATCATTGATACTGTAAGCAATGCTGTAATCTCCATCCAAGATACCCCAGTCAATCATGCCCACGCCGTTTGCGCAGATAATGAAGGCCATCGCTTAACCGTAATTGTTGATAGCCTGGGTAACGCTGTTTGCTCCGCCTGAAGCGCCCAGTTCAACATTTAACCGGTCTGCACATGCAATTGCTGGAATCAAAACTATGAAAATTCCGGCGAGAAAGATTGCCGTGCATTTAAGTTTTGGAAGTTTCATGTTTATTACAACTTCCATTTAAATGGTTGATTAACAAGTTAAATATAGATAGTTCGATAGATTCCCAGAACAATCTTAAAAAACTTCATTGCCGGTCGGTTCAGTGGGCATAACGGCATTCATGCTGCGCCTGAGATTGGCGGTGGATGTGTAAACCACTTTGCGAATTCGGTTGACCCCGCCGAGCGGACGATGTTCGAATACTGAGTGCCAAGGCGTGTATGAAAGATCCTCACAGAATTTGTGCTGCTCCGGTTTATCAAAATCCTGTTTGGGGATCGTGATCGTGGCGACTTTAAAAAAAGGCGCTATGCTTTCTTCCCATTCGTTTGTAGCCATCTCGACGCTAAGTGCTGTGCTTGCCGCTGTGCGGGTATCTCGCGTCTGAATCAGGAAATCGAAACAAGCATTATCTGCGTCGAGATGTTTTTTCATCGCCGTGCGCAGGTAATTGGGATTCTGAAGTTGGTCTGCTTGCGGAGTGTTGTCCAATTGACCGCAAGGTTTCGCTGAAAATTTCATTGCGCGGCGGTTTGATCCGGTGCCGAGTTGATAAGGCACCATTGACCAGTAGCGCGTGTAAAGCGGGTTTCTGATTTTCTTACCATTGATTTTTGCCGCGATAATTGAGCCTTCGATCCCAAGTGAAAGGGGTGCGGACAATCTGGCCAACAGATTGGAACTGCTGAGCGACTCGATCAGACTCAGATATTTCTGCGGGTCGTTGATGAAAAACACAGGGTGATTGATCATCACGAAATCCTGAGTATGGCTCTCGTCGGGCAAGAGTTTTTCCCCGGGAACTCCCATCAGTTTGATTGCCATGCCGCGCCCGTCACCTTCTTTATCTTCGCGTGTTGGGTCGCTGTCACCGTTTGAAAAGCGAATCCAAGCCTTATAGTGCGCGCCGGGCTGGAATATGCCCTGCTGGTGTTCATCCGGCAGTGTCTTATTAACCTGGAAATCCGCGAGTACACAGCCATGCGCCTTAGAGTGAACATGGCGAAGCGCGGGTAGATCGTTCACATAGCGCGCATGGATTGTTTGCTGGATACTTTCCGCGATAGCCAAAGTTGTCGCTTCTTCTTCCGGCCAAGGCGATTCGCCGAGTTCTGCGTCAAATTCGATGTCATTGGCTAACGTCAATTGATTGCCAGGTAGCTTTGTATTCGCAACCGCGCTGTCTTGTGGGGTACTGCAAGCGGTTACAAGGACTAAACTTAACAAAAGTACTGCAAGAATCGGTAAAGTTAAGTAGGGGACTAATGGGTGCATGATAGTGTCCTCAGAGCAAAAGGGATGGGATTCAGGGTGGACTAAAAATGGTAATGTAGCCCGAGGCCGATGTATTCAACTTTCTCCCTAAAGAACTGACCGGTAGGGGAATTGCCGTTGAAATACTCGGCAAGCACTTGAAATTTTCTGTTGAAGGCCTGGAAATTATCGAATTGAACGCCAGCCCGGGCGGATATGTCGGCGTTCCAATTGTTTTGCTCATGATTCTTGACGTCAACTGCCATAATTGGCCGCATTGCTGCGCTTTCTATACGCCATGGACTTCTGAATTCCAAGCCATATTGCACTGACCAGGGTTTGATGGTCGATGGTTCTTTATGAAAAATACCGCCGCCTCCGCCATAGACTCTTATCCCATAGGGAAGCTCATAAGAAAGCTTGAGATCGATGCCTTCATAGCTCAGATTGACACGCTCCAGGTTCGTCAGTTTTCTCAGTAAAAACTCATCGCCAAGATGAGAACTTTGATGATAGATACGGGCAAACGCCGATGCGTTATTCGCGCGCATACTGGAGTAGGCCGATGCAATAAAATCCGTGTTGATGAGATCGGATGAAGAAGCGCCCAGATTGAAATCACTGAAGACGGCGGCCTGAATACCTGTTTCCCATTGCACAATGGATTGCCCGATATTGGCGCGATAAAACGGTATCGTTTCACCAAAGCTAACCGAGCCATTGTTATTTCCATCAATGTTGTTGCCCACATAATTGCGATAAGCGGCTGAGAAATGAGCCCACCGCGGATCGGCGAGTAGCGGCTTAAACAAGTGGCCCTCGGGTAGCAGCCCGGTGGCTAGCATTGTTGAGCCTATTGCAGGCGTGCTTTTTTTAGGGAGAATTTCTTTATCCGGCACGGAAGCGGTCGCGACAGATCGCTGAACGGCGTGTTCTCCCATTTCCACTCTGGAGACTCCCGGTATCTCGGAAAGTATCTGCACAACTTTGGCGCGATCTCTTGCAGATATTTTATCGGCTGGTATCGTAATAGTCCCGTTACGTACAATTAATGCAGGAACATCAACTTTGAACTGATGTTTGAGAATTCCTGCGGCGTAACCAGCGATATAAGAATCATCAGGCATCGCAGCATTCACAGTGGATGACCCAAATAGCATGATCGCCATGATCAAAAGTAGCTGCGTTGTATTCCACCTTTTCTTATGGCTACGGCTTAAGCAAAACGCCGTCACGAGAGTATTCCGTATTTTGTATGTATTCATCTATTTCCTAACTTGCTGGATTTATTAACCTGCAATCATCTAAGAACTGCGCATTGTCAGGGAGTGGAGAAAAGAATTTTTATCTCAACAAAGTATTGCAGCGATCGCGTATTGAGTATGTGCGCTGGCGCACAAAATATGATTTTAAGGTTATCCAGAACTTGCGGTGCATAGCCCTGTTTGTAGCAGGCAAAGCCTCTGTTCGCCCGTTTCTGTCATCTTATTTTCATTTATGTTCGCTATCGCACAGATTTTGATGGGTATTGCGATTATTATTAATAATAAAATATAGGAATCTTCTTATATCTTGATGTTTACTAAAGAGGAATAGAATGAAAACATTACTCACTACATTAGTTATCGCAGTGATACTCAGCTTAAATGGTTGTGCCGGAATGTCGGCGCGGGATAGGAACACGGCGATCGGTGCGGGTGTTGGCGCTGTTGGCGGTGCAGCCCTTACCGGTGGAAGCGCGCTCGGAACGATCGGCGGTGCAGCGGTTGGCGGTGTTGTCGGTCACGAGGTCGGTAAAGGTAAAAAGTAGCATCAGTAGTTACACAAATCTGCTCTCGGTGATTAAATTCCACTTACCTTTTAATATTGTGCCTTTGCAATGGGAGCATCTGGGTGGAAGTGGTCTCGCTTAGCTAAGTCAACGGATCACTCTACCCTTCCTTCGAGAAAAGATCACATGGCGAATCGGGTTTTGATTATCACGAGCGATGCCATCGACGCCAAGTCGCTAGAGAACGTGCTCAGCCAAGCAGAAGATGGCGCATTCGACATTGAATGGGTTACGTGCCTTTCCGAAGGACTTGCGCGGCTGCGGGCAGGAGATTTCGACGCTATTCTGGTGGATTTGTTTCTGCCCGACAGTCAAGGCATTGCAACATTTGATCAGCTGTTCGCGGTTGTGCCTCAAACGCCGATCTTGACGCTCCATGCGAAAGATAATCATATGCTTGCAAAGGAAGCAATGCAACGTGGCGCGCAAGGTCATTTGTCGAAAGATTACTTTAGTAACAGTCTGGTACCACACTCGCTCCGCAATATCATCCAGCGCAAAGCCGTCGAGGAATCTCTCTTCATAGAAAAAACCCGCGCTGAAATTACGCTCGACTCCATCAGCGACGCAGTCATTAGCACGGATATGGCAGGCAATGTCGATTATCTGAATACTGCAGCAGAGAGTTTGACCGGATGGTTGAAAGAAGAAGCGTGCGGGTATCCAATTCGCGAGGTGATGCGAATTATCGATGGTAATACTTGCAACACAGTGCCTAATCCGGTCGAGTTGGTGCTGCAGCAAGACAAACCGATGACATTGGCTGCGGATACGATTTTGATCCAGCGCGATGGAAACGAAGTGGCAATTGAAGACTCCACCGCACCGATCCATGATTCAAACGGGCGGATTCGTGGCGCAGTGATTGTGTTTCACGATGTCACGCCGGCGCGGGCGAGAGTCGCGAAAATGGCCTATTTGGCGCAGCACGATTCTCTGACTAATTTACCGAACCGTGCGGTACTGAATGACCGTATCACCCAAGCCATCGAATTGGCAAAACGGCGTGGCACTTACCTGGCGCTGCTATTTCTGGATCTGGATAATTTCAAGCACATCAATGATTCGCTCGGACATTCAATCGGCGATAAGCTCCTGCAGTCCATCGCACAAGACCTGAGCACCTGTGTGCGCAGTTCCGACACGGTTAGCCGGTTGGGCGGGGACGAATTCGTGATACTACTGACACAGGACAAGCATGCACAAGACGCTGCCCTGACTGCCGACAAGATACTTACTGTGTTGGCAAAGCCACATGCCATTGCTGAGCATCATGTTCTGTATGTAACGACCAGCATCGGAATCAGTGTTTATCCCGCTGATGGCCAGGACCCGGAAACATTGATTAAGAATGCGGATATCGCGATGTATCACGCCAAGGAAAGAGGCCGGAACAATTACCAGTTCTTCAAGAATGCCATGAATCTTCGTGCGTTTGAGCGATTAGCCATTGAGACTCATCTCCGGTATGCATTGATGCGGCAGGAATTCGTCTTGTATTACCAGCCTAAGGTCAACCTGGATAGCGGGAAGATCACCGGTGCCGAGGCATTGTTGCGCTGGAAGCATCCGGAATGGGGTTTAGTACTGCCGGATCGCTTTGTGCAGATTGCAGAAGATTGCGGCTTGATCGTGCCGATCGGCCGCTGGGTGTTACGCGAAGCCTGCGCGCAAGCCAAGCGCTGGGAAGCAGCGGGATTGAAACTGGGATCAATCGCCGTGAATATCTCGGCGCTGGAATTTCGCTTCAAAGATTTCGTTGCGGGCGTGCAATTAATTTTGAACGAAACCGGGTTCGATCCCTGCCATCTGCAACTGGAAATTACCGAAAGCGTATTGATGCGCGATGTCGAAACCAGCAACATGATACTTCAGCAACTTAAGGAGATGGGGATACAGCTGGCGGTGGATGATTTTGGCACAGGCTACTCCAGTTTGAGTTACCTGCATCAATTTTCGATCGATATCCTCAAAATCGACCAGTCGTTTGTGCGGGATATCAGTTGTGATAACGGAATCATCGCGAGCGCTGTTATCGCCATGGGCGCCAGCCTTAAGCAACTGGTAATCGCCGAAGGTGTAGAGAAACAGGATCAGTTAGCCTTTCTGAAAACACAGCATTGCGAAGAAGGGCAAGGTTATTTTTTTAGCCGGCCAATTATCGCGGAGCAATTTGCACAACTGCTGGCAACAGGGCGATGCGATAAGCAAGAAAATCAGGGAAGTAATGATGAGTACCGTAGCGCAACTATTGCGTAACACACCACAACTAACCACTAACTCTTCTCAATGACACTGATATTTTATCTACCGATGATCTCTTATAGCTGGCACCCCTGCTTTCCCGATTGCCTCATCTATTTTTCTCCATCATCTTTGCCGAATGCTGCCTGCCGCAAGCGGGAAGTGCAATGATCTGCGAGGAAAATCATGAAAAATATTAATGTTATAAATGTCTTAAAAAAAATCATTTGTATTTCTCCTTCAATTTGGCAGGCAGTCGAAAGTTCGTTCCATTTAGCAGGCCGTTGAAAAACGTTTTCAAGGCAGCCGATGCAAGGCAAAAACAGGCGAAAAAGCGCAGTTTATGCTTAATAAATGAGCATTTTGAGTCTGTTTTTAACACCGCAGCGGCAACGCAGATAGTTTTTCAACGGCCTGTTAGAATTAATCGGCAATTCCGGCTATCCTATTTGCAGCCTACAGCACGATGCGGCCGTAGTCTGTTCGTTGCCGAACTGAGAATAAACTTAGCGCAAACCAGAAGTGAATGAAGAACGGTTCTACCCGCGTAGCTATTATTTCTAAATGCTCAATCGTTGTTTGGCTGCGCGGATTACCCTTTGCCGCATTACCTTGCGCACATCCTGCCGGTCAAAAAATTCATCGAACTGCTGTTTTGTCTGACGGGCCAGCCGGTTACCAAATATGACCTCGGGAATTTCAGTAAATTCGATTTTTCAGTAATTTTTATTAGTGTACGCTAGCGTACAGAGTGGGCACGACTAATCCGGGACAATTGCCATTGTGGAAAACATTATGAATGTTAATAATAAATTAACGGACTAACACTGATGCTGATGGGCATTTTGTCAATCGTGGGTTGCGACATGATCGAAGGCAAAGCATCGCATCGCAATCTGATACCAAATGACGGTAGGAATAGAAGTGGATGACAGTGTCTCAACCACAGCAGTAAAGTCTGCTTTGCTTAAAGACACCGGTCTGTAATGAGCGTCGAGAAGTAACAATGCGAAGTACTTTCATACCTTTAATGTATTCCACAGGCAAGTTAAGTGCTTGGTACAAATTAGTTTTCGTGCCAGCAGCGTATTTTTTAATTTGGATCAAAAATGGCGCGCGATTTTAATATTCCACCGCTGAGTAAACTAATGCAAGAAGTCAAGCGCATTGTACAGATCCAAACTCAGCCTATTTATATACAGGTTATTCCCATGCTTATTACAATTCCTGAATTTCAACGCTTTCAACAAGTTTTTACTACGCATATTCGCAATCCAAAGGTAAACACTCGACCGAATGGCTTTGAAGCGCGGCGAATGAGGATCTACAACGAACTTGTTTACAACAATACCGAAAGCGCGCTGCTAATCTGTTTTCCAGTATTGAAGAAGGCGTTAGGGAGACGGCTCTGGGCACGGCTATTACGCGCCTTTATTGCCAAACATCGCTGTTACGCACCATTTTTTCGCCAGATACCCGACGAATTCATTCAGTTCCTGCAAACGGAGTGGGCATCAACTTCAGATTATCCCAAATTCATACTGGAACTTTCACACTACGAATGGACAGAGTTGGCACTATCCATTTCAACCGTTACACCTGACTGGGATAGAATTGATCGCGCCGGTGATTTATTTAAGCAACACCCTATTCTGAATCCAGTACTTGCGAATCTGCACTATAGCTGGCCGGTGCACCGAATCGGCCCGCGTATTCGGATAGCGCCCAAAGAAACCTTTTTATTGGTATTTCGCGATAGTTACTACCAGATTCAATTTGCTGAAATCAATGCCTTTACTTCACGTTTGTTGAATCTGCTGAAAACCGCAAGTTATACCGGTCAAGATGCACTCGAAAAGATCATTAAAGAAAGTTGCCATCCCGCACCAGAAGTCGTAATGCAAAGCGGATTAGCGATCATGTATGACCTGCGCGCACGCGGTGTACTGCTGGGTGCTAAGTGTGCGAATAGCGGGGGGTTATGAAAAAAAGCACGATTTAGCCGCCTATCGTCAGCCAAATAGAGTTGAACGTTATTGATTACACATTATTTGAAAAGCGCATCTATTATTTTCCAGAATCGATTCATCAGCAAGGAATCAGTATGTTTTTCTGCAAGCGCTCGCTGCAAGCTACGTTGTTCCTTTGCACACTATTCAATCAACTGTTACTGGCACAAAACGTGCCCAGCACGCAACAATTTCTGGAAAACTTCGGCATCAGCAGTGAGCAGATTAGCCAACTTGATCGCGGCGAAATTGTCACCTACGAAGTCAGTGAAACCAGCCAAAAAGAGGTGGCGATTGGTGTTGTCATGTATATGCCGGTGCTGTTAACGCAAGTTCTCGAGTATCTGAAGCGCGGCAATCTGATAATACAGGACAGCAACATCACCGCTTCAGGGTTGATTCCGGACAATGCTGATATCAATACTTTCAGGAAATTTGCATTTGGCGAAAAACAGCTTGATGAAGCCAAAGCTTTTTTGAAAGCAGAAGCCGGGAACAAATTCAACTTGTCGAAACAGGAAATCGAAGCGTTGCAGGCGTTACTGCCCAAGCCGGAAGATATCGATAAGACAATCCTGCTGAAAACCGCTTCGCAAAAGTATCGCGAGATCCTGTTGCAACGCTGGAAAGACTATCGCAAAAGCGGCTTGGCAGGGATCTCCGCCTATAGCCGCGACGGCAGCAATGCCGACCCGGCCACGGAATTGCGCACAGACGCGGTGAATAGCAAAACCTGGGTGCATTATTTTCCGCAACTGCAACAGGGCTGGCTGAATTACCCTGTAGGTTTGCCTAAGCCTGCAACCGAGCAGTTTTTCTGGATGAATCGCATCGTCGAGGATCGGCCCACTGCAATCTTAAGCCATCATGTCATCGCCGTGGGCAACGATGGCGGCATCATTCTGCACAGACAGTTTTACGTGGGTCATTCCTATAACTCCAGTCATGTTGTGGCAGGCGGCATACCCTATAAAGACGGCACGCTGATGTTTTATTCGACCCGCAGCTCTACCGATCAGGTTAGCGGCATTGGCAGCAGTCTGAAACACGCAATAGGTCGCGAGCAAATGAAAAAGTTAATGATCAAAAACTTGCGGCAGTTGAACAAAAATTTGCAGAAAAAATCGAGTAAGTGAGTCGAGGAACCAGTGTGTTTTTCTTTCCAAGCCAATGATTTATTTCCTGATGAAGGAGCGATCAGAGTTCTGGATGGGTGAGTCACCCGGATTCTTGGTTGTCTCAGGAGATTGCCTTGTTAAAAAGCCTGCTCAGTACAACTGAGCAGGCTTTTTAACAACATAACTATGCTATGACTCTTCTATATTGCGCCTCTTATCTTGTGGCTGTGTTTGCGATGATGATTTCAACGCGACGGTTTTGCTGACGACCGGATGCGGATTCATTGTCGTTGATTGGAAAGTTTTCACCTTTGCCATATGCCGCGAGCCGGTTAGAAGCGACACCCTGGTGGATCAGATAGGTCATCACCGAGTTTGCACGCCGTTGCGACAAGCCTAAGTTAAAGTCTTCGCTGCCGACATTATCAGTATGACCTTCTATCATCACCGTGCGATCCGGATACTGGTTCAGGAAAGCCGCAAGTTTGCCAAGATGGCTGGCTGCACCACCCTTGAGAGTCGCTTTGCCGGTATCAAACAGCAGATCGCCCAGCGTTACGACCAGACCGCGGTCTGTGGCTTTGGCATTCAACTCTGCAATCTGTTTTTGCAGATCCGCGGCTTGTTGCAGTGCTATCTCTGTGTCCATGTTGGCTAAATTCGCCTCTCTTCGCGCAGCAGTTGCCTCGCTGTGCGCTCTGTCGGCTTCGCGTGTGCGCGAATCAAGACGCGCGTTATCGCGTTGCTCGCTGAGCATTTTGCGCTGATCTTCTGATAAACGGCTTTGTGCCTGGAACGTGGCAATATCGATCTTGCGATCAGCCATAAACACCAGATGCTTGCCTAGACCTACATCTTCCTGCGGTACTTCTGCAGCACGCACCGCAAGTTCAGCTTCCTGAATCGCAACCGGTGCGCGGCTGGCCAGTTGCGGATCAGATTGTAGTTGTATCAACTTGTTCCGGGCCATGTCGGCACCTTCCGGTTTTATCGGCCCGGCCGAGCACGCGGCAAAAATAACGGGTGTTAGCGTGATGGCGATCAATTTTTTAAATCGATAGATTTGCGTGTTCATTGTTTGTCTCCCGTATTGCGTTGCATTTCTTGCTTCATGACGTCGGTACTTTTCAGCATTTCATCGTTGATTGCCTTGGCCTTGATTGCCTCAGCCTTGGCTAAAGCTAATTCGGCATCAACACGTGACTGTTCGGCAAGTTGCTGGGCCAAGATCATTTTCTCCTGCTGGACGGCAGCACGAGCTTCGGCAAGTTTTGTACGCGCCTCATGCAGTTCAGCGGATGCATAGTCCACGGCGCGTGCTTGATCGGCACTGGTAATTGCCATTTCTGCGGCTGCTAGTTGCTGGTTTGGGGGCTGCGGAACTGTCGCACAAGCAGCGAGTGAGAACAGAATCGCAACGGCGGTTATAAGCTGCAACGGTGATTTGTGCGTGCCCATCACTTTCATTATTGTAGGTCTTTGAGTCATGTTGATTCTCCTGAATGGAATTTTCGGCGTAGCATTCAACCTTGTGATCATTATCATCAGACTCAGTGAGCAATTCTGTGCGCTATCGTACATAGCCCTTATTTCTTAGTCAGGTCATTTCGGAGGTCAAACAAAGTCGATGCAAAACGAGAGGCTGTGCGTTATTCGTTCTGTTCACAAACTGAATTGTTGACGATATAGCGTATAAGTACGGATCAACGATCCGTTTTGTGCAACTGAGGCGTACTTGCCAGAATATGTCGAGCCCCCCTTTAAGAACCTCTGAATAACTGTCATTTCGAGCAGAGCGAGAAATCTATACTGTTGATTGCCAAAGATTCCTCACTACGTTCGGAATGACAAAGGTGAGTTATTCAGAGATTCCTTTATCTAGCGCCGTGGCACTTTAGCTTTTGTCTCAGCGAACGTGAAACCAGCCAGCGGTGGTGGTTATGCTCATTTCAACCAGCGCTTGTTTCGTTTCCTGCAGCAATGGACTGAGGAAACAATCTGGCGTAATGATTGTTAAGTACGTTGTAACACGCGCAAGACGCCGCTTCGAGTTTCTTTCGATTAAGGATATTGATGTCGCCACGGATATAACTGATGAGTTTTTGCTGTTGCAGCTTACCTGCAGCGATGGTGATGCTACTTCTGCGTACGCCGAGCATGTCGGCAAGGTATTCTTGCGTGAGATGGAAATGATCAGCATGTGCGCGATCGTGCGTCATTAGCAACCAGCGCGCCAGCCGTGGTTCAATCTCATGAAAATGGGTACAGGCTGCAGTTTGCGACAGTTGCGTCACCAATACATACAGATAACGGTTGAGTGTGGATAGCATGCAAGGACTGTTATGCAACTCGCGCTGAAATTGTGCGGCTGTCATCCGTAGCGCACTGCCAGAACCTTGCACCACTGCCTTCAGTGGCGCATCTGCGACTTCCAGCGCGAGTGTTGCGCCAAGCATGCCTTCATTACCGATTAGTCCCACTTCCAGCGGTTGATGACCTTCCATTGCTATCACCAGCGAGATGAAACCGGTAAGGGGAAAGTATACATGCTGGATGGGCTGATCCGGTTTACACAAAATATCGCCAAAAACCAGCTCTGTCGACTCGCAATGCTGCAAGAACCTGTTTCGTTCCTCGCGCGACAAATAGCTGATCAGGTGATTGGTCACTACAGGTATTACTGCTGACATTTTTATTTATCCTATAGCATGAAAAAACCCGGCAGGATAATACGAGAAAAGTATAAAATAATTTACAAAATGTAGCTTAAACAATAGTTACACAATAAGTCTGTTCGCTACGACACACAAAAAATACACAACAGTACTTTAGTTTTGTTTGTAAAAACGGAGTTTCGCAAAAAAGAATTTTGCTAATAAATCTGCAGTGTTCCCTGGTTGCCGCAAATTTTTCCGCATGTTATTGAAACTAGCGCGGAGAAACATCGGGCAACAAGCGATCAGTTTCTCGTTTGACTACGGAGTAACATTCGCAACACAGTTGCTCTAATTTGGGTCGATCCATTACTGTGATATGTCCGCGGTTGTATTCGATCACACCGAGTTTTTGCAACTTGCTGGCCGCATCGGTGACGCCTTCACGGCGCACGCCCAGCATGTTGGCGATCAGTTCCTGGGTCATGGTCAATTGGTTGTCCGGCAAACGATCCAGCGAAAGCAGCAGCCAGCGGCACAGTTGCTGATCAATGGAATGGTGACGATTGCATACCGCTGTCTGGGCCATTTGTGTAATCAAGGCCTGTGTATAGCGTAGCATCAGGAGTAAAAAACCAGTGTGGCGATTGAATTCTTCTTTGAGCCGCGATTCCAGCAACCGGTAGGCATGACCGGCACTTTGTACGACTCCCCGGCTCGGTGTGCTTTCACCTCCCATAAATAAAGCAACGCCGATGAGACCATCGTTACCTACCACAGAGATTTCTGCCGATGCACCGCTTTCCATCACGTAGAGCAGCGATACGATAGAGTCGGTCGGAAAATAGACATGGCGCAAGATATCCCCGGGTTCATACAAAACCTTGCCAAGCGGCAGTGACACCAATTCAAGCGCGGGAAACAAACGATTCTGAACTTCGGCTGGCAAGGCAGCCAAAAGATGATTCTGCTGCGGGGCGGGTAGGGTAGGTATCGTGGGCATAATAGCCTCTATTCTGAGGAGGTGCTACTAGAGTAACCCAAATCAGCTTTTTTTGTTCGCTATCATGCAAATACACCCAGACTCTTCGGCGATGGATGTTTTAGGTTAACAGCAAAGGTTGCCAGCGCTCAATATAAAGATCAAAAAAAGATAGTTTTTGTGCGCTATCGCACAGATCCTTCCCGGTTTAATGTATTTAATCTCGTCATAAGTAGATTTTCGAGTTTGTTAAAACGAGGTTTCGCGAATGAATCGATTGCGCGTCTCGATTGCAGTGCTTTCGGATCAAACGCCACGATGCATTTGCGAAGCATTGTTTTAACAAACTCTCTTTCAAATAATCACTGGAGACATACTATGTTAGAAACCATTGCGTTAGTGTTAATCATTCTGTGGATACTCGGGCTTGTTTCGTCGACCATGATGGGGGGATTCATTCATTTGCTCCTGGTCATAGCGCTTATTGTGATACTACTCCGGGTTATTCAGGGCCGCGGATAATCTTCATGTCTGTTTTCAAAAACAATTTCGATATTACTTTGCGGAGAAAACAAAATGGATTTAACAAGACTATTAGCCGCCATACTGATCATTGCAGGTGCCTTAGGTCTTGCGTATGGTGGTTTTAGCTATACCGAGGAAACTCACCAGGCCAATATCGGGGCACTCCACTGGCCGGTCGATGAGAAACAATATGTCAATATCTCTGTCTGGGCAGGTGTTAGTGCTATTCTGGCTGGTGAATTTCTTTTGGTTGTCGGCAGAAGGAACTAGGAGGCTGTCCGAGAACAGTGATCGTGGCGAGGATAAGCCATTTGAGACAGAATTTTCGACTATTTGAGGCGAATAATTGTTCTAATTAACGAAAATAATCGGGAAAATGACCAAAATAGCTTTTCCGCAGTAGATCGCTCTATTCTCGGGCAGCCTCTAACAACCGAATCATTTTGTGCGGTATCGTACAGACGTTTCTTGGCGCTGGTAATAAAATTTATATAGCAGTTAGATAACTTATGTTTAGCGGCAATGGCGCGACGAATATCACCCAAACGAAAAAAATGGAGAACTGAAAAAATGAAAATGAAATCTTATTACCTTCTTATACTGATAATAGGCGCAACGCTTCTTACGTTACCTGCCTGCGATAACAAGCAAACAGGCAGCGAAAAGGTGATGAATAAAGTTGATGATGCCCTGGATCGTCGTCCCGGCGAGAAAATTCGTGACGCAGCAGAAGATGTGGGTCATGAACTGGATGATGCCGCCAAAGCAATTAAAGAAAGCGCTAAAGATGCTGGCAGGTAGTATGCATACGTATCATGAAGCTTGAAAGCCGGTTTTAAATTAATTAACCAGGGAAATAATATTATTATGAGTACGAAAAAAGCATACCAACAAAAGATAGAAGCTGAGGTGGAGTTGGCACAAGCCAAATTGGACGAATTAAGAGCCGAAGCCAAAAGTTCTGCAGCGGATGTGCGAATTAAATATGAAAATTGTGCAGAAGAGCTTGAGCAAAAAATTAATGCCACGCAGACCAAGCTGCAAGAGCTGCACAAAGCTAATGAGGATGCTTGGGAACATCTAAAGGACAATGCAGAGATTACTTGGAATACACTCAGTAGTGCTGTTCAAGATACAGCCGCCAAATTGAAAGCGCAGTTTAAAGATTGAAATGCATCACTTGTTAAACTTTTCACACTAATGCACATACCGACTAGTGTGAAAATACCTACTATGCTATCCGGCAGAATTTGAATATCATTTAAATCGGCAGTAATAGATCGCAGATTCATTCGTTCATCAGTTCAGACAGCCTATGCCGGGATGGCTGCTAAAATTGGCTAAAGTTTTTTGTTACTCAGGAAATGTTATAAGGATCAAAGAAATGAAAAGACTTAATATCAAGAGCAAAACAAATCAGTTGATGCTGTTTGTTTGTATATTTCTAAATATTTATTTTAGTAATATTGTCTCTGCAAATACTTTAGAGGACTCTGATAGAGTTTTTGATTGGGCAGAAAATTTTTATCCCGATATCTTCCCGTCTCATCAGACGACACAAAGTTCTGATCCTTGGTTATACCGGTATTATCCGGAGACAGGCATTTATGTGGGGACCAACACAAATGACAGCAGCATTTATGTTCTGGGGGGGCCTTGGGGCGTCTTAAATCCAACGTACATTGATAGCTTAGCTAGTTTACTCAAGGTGGCGGAAAGTGGTGGAAGTGCGACCTCTGAGTTATCCTCCATAACCTTACCCGGTTTCCCTCATCAAATTGATATCTATGGCACAGCAGGTGCCACTAAGGCAGTCGTGTTTTTGCATGGTGGTGGAGGGCAAAATTATCAGTTTGCTTTTAATTTGGGAATCAACTTGGTTGATGGACAGCCAGCTACTGATACAGTCAACTGGACATGGCTAGAAAATGAAAAAATTCTTGCCATATTTCCCCAAGGTCAAGCTATCTCAGGAGTTGGATATACGTGGAATAACCACGTTACAGATTCAGGGCAAAATGATGTTGCATTTCTTCAGAAGCTAGCAACTTATATCAAGGATCGTTTTGATATTTCTACTATCTATCTCGCCGGTCATTCGAATGGCGGCATGATGGCTAACAGAATGTGGTGCGAATCGGCAAAAACTTACAATGGCTATGTTGCACTTTCGGGTCCTATGTCAAGTTATTATCTATCGAATCCCTGCGAGCCTTCAGTCTTCCAGCCCTACTATGGCATTGCGGGTGAAATGGATACTGTCCTTGGTGTTAAAGGAAATTGGAATGCACCGCTATGGGAATTGAATCCGTTCTTAGTTGCAACTGTTGCAGAACATTTGGTGAATTCAACCCTCATCGGGGAGTGGAGCAGCTACCAAACCCGTGTACAGCTTGCTTGTGACGAGGTTCCTGCTGATGCCGACAAGATTAGTGATGGAATGGTAGAAACCTGGAATAATTGCGCAGGACAATTTAAGTTGCAGCACGTGCTTTCCGGTTCACATAGTGTCGATTCACTTGAAGAAGCTTCAGGTTCAAAGATAATCGATCTCATTGCCACATTTCTTAGTAAAATTTAAAGTTAAACTCTCCCGAGCAAAGTCAGAGGCTTATCACAGGAGTTTCGCAATGGGGCTTTTGTGAGCCGCTATAAAGGGCAAGTGCGATCTGGAAGCGGCTATTTTGGTTGTGATCCATTAGTAATCCCCATTTAGCCGTAGGTTGGAACCGTGAGAGCACATTGCTCGTAGTATCCCGCAGTCAGTCCCCCTTTTTGCAACTCTCGATGCGGACGAGAAGCAGTGCATCTACACCGCTAAAAACCGGCAAGTACACACGCAAGGAGCGCTATGGACGTTAGCCAAGAAGAAGCAAAGAAGAGCATGGAAGAACGTATTCTGCAATTCATCCAGCTTGCTGTAATCGCTATCGTTTTCATTAGCTGTTACCTGGTTATCCATCCGTTTATACCTGCGATCCTGTTCGCAATGGTGGTGTGCATTTCGACTTGGCCGCTTTATCTGCGCTTACGCAGCGTGTTATGGGAAAAACCTACTTTGGCGTCGTTACTGATGGTAATGCTGCTGATTATGTTAGTAATTATTCCCTCTGCGTTGCTTGCTGTCAGTTTGGCTGACAATGTGACCGCTACTTTTGACACAGTCAAAGTATTTCTGGAACACGGTCCGATTGAGCCGCCTCTATGGCTTAAAGAGATACCCCTGTTCGGTGAGCGACTCAATAGTTATTGGCAGGGACTTGCTTCTGGCGGGAAGGAAGCGGTGATGCTATTCAAAGAACTGCTCGAGCCGGTCAGAAATTTTCTTCTTAACTTGGGCAATGTAATTGGTCAAAGCTTGTTGCAGATGGTGTTCGCCGCATTCATTGGTTTCTTTTTTTACCGAGATGGCGAAGCCCTGATACAGGCACTGCGAAATGGGATGGCGAAGCTTCTTGCCGGTAGTCTCGGCGCAGACCCTCTGGCATTGATCCATGATACCGTGACCGGTGTTGTGCATGGTATTTTCGGCGCGGCATTAGCGCAGGCGATCGCCGCCACCATCGGTTTTTTCATTGCCGGAGTGCCGGGTGCTTTCTTGCTCGGTGCCGCCACTTTCTTTCTAGCCATGATTCCAATGGGACCAACCTTATTATGGGGCGGCGCCAGTGTTTGGTTTCTTTATCAGGAATCCTACGGCTGGGCAATTTTCATGGTGTTGTGGGGCGTATTAGTGATCAGCAGCATCGACAACTTTGTCCGACCCTATCTCATTAGCCGCGGCAGTAGCCTGTCCTTTCTGCTGATTTTTCTGGGTGTGTCTGGCGGCATCGTTGCCTATGGCTTTATCGGTATTTTCATCGGTCCTCCGATCCTGGCGATAGGCATTACCCTGGTCCAGCTATGGACGGAATATCCGGCGACGAAATCAGAGAATCTCCCCGAAGCACTCAGCTGAGTACAATTATCGGTGCCCATCGGTATCTTTTGTGCGGCACCGTACATACGGCAGCCGATTCGTACTGTAATTTATATAAAGTATGGCAATGTGATTTGTATGACACGATCGAGCCGGGTTTTAGATCCCCACTCAGATTCGTATTCGCGGCACGTTCGTGAAAGTCTTACACATTGCTGCACAATTGCTCAATCGGCGACGTATTGAGTTAACAAATCAGTAATCTTAATTCTGCAAAGGAGACTCAAATGGGTAAATATTTTTTAGGGTGGTTGCTCGGGGTGCCGGTATTCGTATTGGTTATCATTTATGTGCTTAACAACTAAGAGAAACGCTGAGCGTATCGATTGAATCGATGGCATTGTTGGAAAGCAGGATGATTTTGTACGATTTTGTGCTTCGTATCGCGGGAAGGTATTTTATTCAGTGCAGAGTGCAACATTTGAACAGAATTGACAAAGCAATCTATTAAGCTTTTTGAATAGTTAAGAAATTATCGAATTTTTTAAACGGAGAACAACCATGGCAACAACAGATGAATTTAGTAAAGAGATGGAACAGTTAAAAAAGGATTTGAACAGTCTGCGGTCAGACATTGGATCGTTGGTGACTTCAGTGAAGGATTTGGCGGGAAAGCAAAGTGACAGGGTTGTCGATCTGGCTCATGATGCGGAAAAGCAGGTGCGCGACCAGACTAAAGCGGCCGGAGAAAGTGTGGAAAAGTATATCGAAGAACGTCCGCTTACCAGTGCGCTTGTCGCTTTCGGCAGCGGTTTCGTGATCGGTATGCTACTGAGTAATAAACGTTAAACGGCTGACATAAGTGTTGCCCAAATTGCTTGCAGAGATAGTCGCTGCGGAACAGGCCAAACTGTGGCGAAGCTCGGTTAAATTAGCCATCATGATGTCGTTGTTGGGATTGGCCGTGATGGCCGTAGTAGTTGGCATGGTTTTTATGCTTTATGGCTTGTACATGTCGTTAACGGAGGCATTTCCACCCTGGCAAGCCGGTGTGATTGTGGGTGGTGTCGTGGTGTTCTTTGCGGTAATCTTGTTAATGGTTATTGCACAACAAAGCCGCGCAGCGCCGCTCAAAAGCAACAATCCCCCCGAACAGGCTGCCGATGATCCCACCGCTCAGTTGGGATCCGTAATCGGCGATATCGTTGCTAAGTCCAATGTTAAAAGCAGTGACTTTGTGCTGACGGCATTGATCGCTGGAATAGTGCTCGGCGCTAGTCCGAGTCTGCGGCAACGGATATTAACTACGCTGTCAGACATGACGAAATCAACCGATAAATAACTCAGTGAGGTATTTGTCGAGTATCCCTATGACTATATTTTGGCCGGGGCTAATTCCATGGAGCCTGCATTGCTGTTTAACTCGATCAATTTCTCCGATTTCTAGATAATGCCCCAATTGCTCAACAAACCGATTCATATTTTGGGTGTAGGCGGTATTGGCGCAGCGCTTGGATGGGCTTTGGTCCAAGGCGGTTATTCCGTGGTCCTGATTGACAATCATCCCGGCAAAATCGCACAAGGTAGAAAAAACGGGATAACGGTGGTTGGATTGGGAACGCAACAGATACCCATCGAGGCTTTTGATGATTGGGTTCCGCCGGATGAGGGTTTTATTCTACTTTGCACTAAAACTTATGATAATCCAGCGGTACTTGCCCGTTTGCCGGGCGATGCATTCTTGGTACCGATTCAGAATGGTTTTGATCCGGAACTGGAGCAACGCGATCACGCGTGCGAGGGTATTGCTTCTTTTGTATCGGAATGCCAACGCGATCTTCCCGTAACACGAATCACGCGACCGGGTAGCCTGCATATCGGTGCACGCCGATCTATCACTGCCAATGAACAGGCGGAAATAATGTCGCTGGCTATTGCATTGGGAAAAGCCAAGTTGTTTCCTGTCGAACTTGTTCCGGATATCCGGCCTTATAAAGCAACCAAGCTTATGTACAATGCCGCCATCTCACCACTTGCGGCGATGGCGGGTGTGGATAATGGGGAGTTATTGACCGGCCAACTGGCAAAAAAACTCTTTTTTGCCTTGCTTCTTGAAAATTATGCGATTCTCCAACATGCGAAAATTCCGCTTGCGCGTATCGGGCCGTTTCATCCCGATACAGTATCCCTGATTCTACGCACACCCTGGCTACCGGCGCTGATGGCTATGTTTTTCCGTCCATCGTTACGCGGGACGTATTGTTCCATGGCTCCCGATATTCACGCCGAGCATGCTCGCACAGAAATCGATGCTTATACCGGCCATCTCATTCGGCTTGCTGGAAAGTTTTCTTGTCCTTTGAATCGCGCCACGTTTGCGTTCATTGAGAAAATAACCTCTGAAGGTTTGAAACCTCAATATCAACATTTGCAGGATTTGGCAGATCATTTGCCGGAAGGAATTCTATCTTGATTCTGGTCACTGGCGGCGCTGGTTTCCTGGGTTCGCATCTGGTGACGCAGTTACTGGATACGAATGAATCTGTTCGTGTGCTGGAACGGCCAGGCGCTTCTGTCGGCCACTTGCCACTGGATAGAATTGAGCTGGTGAGGGCTGACATTCGGGATGAGCCATCCGTCCGGAAAGCC
The DNA here is from genome assembly GCF_000219585.1 of Nitrosomonas sp. Is79A3. Lineage (NCBI taxonomy): Bacteria > Pseudomonadati > Pseudomonadota > Betaproteobacteria > Nitrosomonadales > Nitrosomonadaceae > Nitrosomonas > Nitrosomonas sp. Is79A3. The sequence goes on from NC_015731.1 coordinate 88,253, forward strand.
ACACAAGATTGCGAATATGTCTATCACCTTGCTGCCGATCCTAATCTTTGGTGCCGTGACCGCCGGGAATTCGATAAGATTAACCATCTCGGCACCGTCCATGTCATGCGTGCTGCCCTTGACAGTGGTGCTAAGCGGATATTGTACACAAGTACTGAGAGCATCCTGTCATCCCATAATGCGGAAGAACGTTTCGTTGAGAAACTTCGCCTCAAAGCAAGTGATATGGTGGGCCCATACTGCCTGAGCAAGTTTCACGCGGAAAAAGAAGTTTTCCGTATGGTTAGGGAAGAAGGCGCTCCCATTATTGTAGTTAGTCCTACCTTGCCAATAGGTCCCGGAGATCGATTGCAAACGCCGCCTACTCGTTTGTCGTTAGCTTTTTGTAGAGGTGAACTACCTGGGTATTTGGAGTGTAACTTCAATCTCATTGATGCGAGAGATGTGGCGGCAGGCATGATCCTGGCGATGAAGAAGGGAAGAACAGGAATTCGTTATCTACTGGGAGGAGAGAATCTTCGTCTTTCGGATTGGTTAAATATTCTGAGTGAGGAAACAAAACAACCTTTACCGCGTTGGAAAGTTCCTTATTCACTTGCTTTGCTTGTGGGTTGGTTCAGTGAACTGTGGGCAGACCATGTGAGTGGAAAAATTCCGATAGCTACGGTAACTGGGGTACGTCTAACCCGTCGTAATATGTTTTTTGATTCCTCTGCTAGCTCGAAAGAACTTGGATTGCATCCCCGTCCAATACGTGAAGCCGCGCGAGATGCCATAGCCTGGTACCGAGCGCAGGGTTGGCTCTAGGTTGCAATTAAAAATGCTGTTGCATTTTTCCATCTGACTATGACGGTTCACTGGAGCCGACATCACAATATGTAGTATCTCCCAGACGCTGGGTATAATTATTAAGAATTCGTGTTCCTTCTGCAGGTTTGACACGCCCCGCGTTTATCTGCCGGCGAATAAATTCCGACATGCGCCGACCCAGGTCATTGGGGAAATATTGCACTTGGCTCAGCATTTCCTTGACACTAATTCCCTTCAGCAATTCTTCTATCCAGAAACCGTTCGCTTCTTCTGCTTTTGCATAAACGTGCACTTCATCCACGCGTCCGAATAGATTGTGCGCGTCCCCCAGTATCTCCTGATAAGCTCCGACGAGAAAAATACCCAAATAGTAGGATTCATCCTGACGAAAATCATGCAGGGGCAGGCAATCACTGGTGCCGGACGATGACACATACTGACTCACCTTACCATCCGAATCACAAGTCAGATCCACCAACTGACCGCGCCGCACAGGTTTTTCCTGCAATCGATGCAGGGGCATCACCGGGAAAATCTGTCCGATGGCCCAGTGGTCGATAATTGAATGAAAAACTGAGAAATCTCCCAGATACATGTCCGTGAGCTGCTTTTCCAGCTCCATCTGCTCGGCCGAGACCGGGGCCGACTCAGTCGCCGTTAACTTGTGCAGCACTTCGCGACAAATACTCCAGTACAAACTGTCCGATTGCGCCATATGTTCAACAGACAGGTAACCCAAACGCGCCATCTGCTCGGTTTCCCGGCGGATTTCCTGTGCATCGTGATAGCATTCCAGCAATACACTGCTTTTCACTGCAGATTGTGCATCGTTGTATACCGTCGCCATGCGTAACACCGTGGCAGGCAGATGAGCCGGAAAATCAGACATCGGCGGACTATCCGGCCTATGCACACCCAACACAGGTACCACCAGCACGGAATGATGCGCAACGAGGGCGCGGCCACTTTCTGACAAGAGATTCGGCATCGGTACCTGTCGCTCATCACAGATTTCTTTAACCGTATACACCACCACATTGGCATATTCACGCAGTCCGTAATTAATGGATAATTCCGGATTGTCAGAGTCACCCCCGTAATTCACCCCAAGTCCGCCACCGACATCCAGATATTTGATCTGCAAGCCTCGCAACATCAAATCCGCATAAATCTGCATGATTTCTTTGACTGCACTCCGCAGCACCTGAATATCAGCAATTTGACTCCCCAGATGGAAATGCAGCAATTCCAGCTGCCCCGCCATTTCCCGGTTTTCCAGTGTTTGTATCAGTTTTACCAGCTCTGGAATAGTCAATCCAAACTTGGAACTGGCTCCGCCGGACTCAAACCAACGCCCCGATCCCTTCGTGTTCAGTTTCAAACGCACCCCTAACCGCGGTTTCATCTGGCGTGCTTCGGCCAGATTCATCAGCTGCTCAAACTCCGAATATTTTTCAATAATCGGCACCACTTGCTGTCCAAGCTGCTGTGCATTTAACATTAGGGTCAGCATTGTGCAGTCCTTGACACCATTGCAAAGCAACAGTGTCTCATCGGCAATCAGTGGCAGCACGGCCAACAACTCGGCTTTGGAGCCACATTCCAGTCCAATACTAAATTCTTTGCCGGCTTCCAGGATTTCCGCCACCACCTCCTGCAACTGATTAACTTTAATCGGATAAATACTGCGATAGGTTCCTTCGTAGCCGCTGTCCTGAATCGCCATCTGAAACTTTTCATTTAGGCGCCGCACGCGCGAATTGATCACATCCTGAAAACGAATCAGCATGGGCAGGGAAGCACCTTCAGAGCGAGCTGCGCGAATTACATCCATGACATCTATGTGCAGTGCCTGGCCTTCTATAGGGCGAACCGAGACATGGCCACGCTCATTCACCGAATAAAAGCCATCTGCCCACTTTTCCATAGCATACAGTGCCTGCGAATCGGCGCAGGACCAGTCAGGCCGTGTTACTGCAGCACTTATCATCGGGATTTTTTTCGCTGTGTGTGACTTTCAGCGTAAAGACATAACAACTCAATAGCGATCTGCGCGGCCGCAAGTGCAGTAATTTCAGCATGATCATAAGCGGGTGCAACCTCGACAACATCCATACCCACCAGATTGATGCCTTTGAGTTCACGAATAATGTTCAACGCCTGAAAGGTTGATAATCCACCCGGTACCGGCGTGCCAGTGCCAGGTGCAAAAGCCGGATCCAGGCAATCTATGTCAAAGGTGATATACACAGGCGAATTTCCTACCCGCTCACGTATTTGCCGAGCTATGTCGCGACCGGACGTCTCATGCACATCTGCCGCGGAAACAATATGGAAACCCATCGTGTCTTCATTAGTGGTCCGGATACCAATTTGTGTGGACGATGCGGCTTCTATAATCTTTTCCAGCGCAGCCTGGTGAAACATGGTGCCGTGATTTATGCCATTGCCGGAGTAAGGCCATGTATCGGTATGGGCATCAAAATGAATCAGACTAATAGGACCATACGCGGCGGCATGAGCCCGCAAGCTAGGATAAGCGACAAAATGATCTCCGCCGAGTACCAGCGCTGCTGTCCCCGAGGTGACAATATTGGCGATATGTTTTTCGATATGGGACACGCTCAACAAATCCCCGTCAACGGGCTCGCAGTCACCGTAATCAATCACACGTAGTGCAGTCATCGCATCCGTTTGCCATGGCCACGGGCGTTCCCACGCCAGCGACAACGACGCATTACGGATGGCGCGAGGCCCCAGTCGCGCACCGGACCGATTGGTGGTAGCAATGTCCATCGGTACTCCGATTACAGCCACATCAACCCCTGTCAGATCTGTTTGGTAAGGCACACGAAAAAAACTGGCTGCTCCCCCGAAACTTAAGGTATGCGACATGCCCTGTCCCGGTTTACCCCGAAACCCATTATCCCAAGTATGCATAAATACTCCTCACTGTAGCATTATAAATAAGCGCTTTTTTTCTCAGTTCAATATACGTAAAGCCTCCCAGTGTCTTCAATTCTCTTTGCGCGCTAGCTCCAGAAATATGCGTTAATCCAGTTGGCTGGCTGGTGTGAAATATTTTGTTTCCAATGCCGATGACAAAACGAATGCATTGTTCAAAAAAACAATGGATAAAATAAATTATATGCTGATTTCTTGGCAAGATGATACTTAGGCTTTTGACTGAGACAAGCTAATGGGAGAATGTATGATTTTGTAATTTCAGCCTCATTGGACTGATAACCAAAGCCAACGTATCACCAGAAAACCTAATAAACCAATAAAAGCCACTAGACCGAATACTAAAAGACCTAAGATCCCAACAAATAAACGACTATGAATTACAGTTTCTTCCGGTTGGTTAAGGTAATCATTTAGCAATTGGACATTCCGTTGATTGGCCTTCCAGACGATATCTGATACATCTCCAATGACGGGAACAATGCCCAGAATTGCATCAAATCCAATATTGAATGCCATTTTCAGAAGAATAGACTTTGGAACACCCATCTGAGCTGCTTGTGTCAGGATGTGACTTGAGATAACTGCTCCTAACGCGTCTCCGAATCCGGGGATCAATCCAATTAGACCATCCAGACCAAAACGTATCTGCGTACCTGGAATCCGAAAGTAGCTATCCATTAACCATGCTAATTGATTTAATTTATCTTGTTTAATTTGTGCTTTGTCCATGCTTAACCTCTTTCAGATTTAATTCCAGCTACCTTGCGGTGGCATGCGGTATTTAGCGTACTCAATGATGATCCTCGTTTCAAACAATGTAGGAAATACAAACATACTTTTTCATCAAATAACTAAGCCTTGCAGATCATCCCACCGAGATCTCGGCGCTTATCCTTAATTCGGGGTTGTGGGTGCTGTTTGGTGTACTGATTGATGAGTTCATTATCGGCTAGCTGGTTCATGGGGTATGCGGTATTTCATTGTGGCTTATACTATTTTTGCTGACACTGACTTAATTTGGGGTGTTTTCCACCATGCGAGCCATTTTTTTGCCACTATCGTGTTGCTGAACCACTCAACTTATAGTTAATTCGAAAAATTTCAAAATAATAATGTTTTTATATTGGCAATCAATATGCTTAGTGTCCGTGCGTTGCCGCACTTAGTTGTCTAATAATTCCCATTTCAAAAAGTGGTGCACATATTCTTATTTAGCTTATGCGTAGTTCAAACTCAATCAGTGGATATTCTCAATTGATTTAATTCCCCATTCGTACGGTATCACACAGACGCATCAGCACCTTGGCTATATGCTTAAACAAATCAGGTACATTACTGCCTGATTTGTTTAATAATTTCAAGGAGTTAAAATGAATAAATTCAATATCGGTTCGATCCTGGTAGCGCTTGGCCTTGCATTTGGCGGAAGTGCCATTGCGCAAAATATATCCAAAGATGAACACGAAGCAGCGGAAAAAAGTATCGTAGCCCAGTATAAATTGGACAAGGAAAAATGCGAATCCCTGACTGGCAATGCAGAAGACATCTGCGTGGCCGAAGCGAAGGGAAAGGAAAAAGTAGCAAAAGCAGAGCTTGAAGCTAAATTCAAACCTTCCAAAGAAGCCGCCTATAAAGTAAGTGTTGCCAAAGCAGAAGCGAATTACGATGTGTCCAAAGAAAAATGTGATGACATAGCAGGCAATGAGAAGGACGTGTGCGAAAAAGCCGCGAAAGCCATATTAGAGCAAGCCAAATCTGAAGCTAAAGCGAAGCAGCACCATTGAGAAGCCAGAATCAATCAAGCTGCAAGTTAATTAGGACTGCTTCAACGTGTCTGTGAAGCTGGAATAAAACGGGACTGCCATCAAACTCAAAGATGGCAGTCCCGCCGTTTTTATGCTTTCTAATTCGACATTGTTAATGGCTCCTTATGATTTTATTAAGAATTACCGAATTTCTACTCTGTGCCGGATTGCTTATTTGTTATGTGTACTAACGTACATACCTGCACAGAATTTGCCTATATCGTTGCTAAACCGTAACGATGCACTAGAAGTTTAGTGTGACAGTCCGGTTAAATGTCGAAGTGATTTACTAGAAGATCGTCATGAGCAAAGATCAAGCCAGGATCGAGAAAACCTTCGGCAAAACCCAAGCTAACGTTGGCTTAAAAAATGACCACAAGAAAGCGCATTAACTTTAATTTTAACAGGAGATAAACATGAGCTACGAAGATCGCGATACCTACGGTATGTACAAAAACACTAACGAAAGTGGACCCGGACCTGCCCTTATGGGCGCAGACACCCTGATTGGAAATGATGTCCATAATCATAAAGGGGAAGATTTGGGTGACATCAAAGAAATTATGTTAGACACGAAAAGCGGGAAAGTATGCTACGCCGTGCTGTCCTTCGGTGGTTTCTTAACGATAGGGGAAAAACTTTTTGCAGTGCCGTGGGATGCGTTGACACTCGATACGGAGCACAAGTGTTTTGTATTAAATGAAGAGAAAGATCGACTCAAAGCAGCGCCAGGATTCGATAAGGATAACTGGCCCGATATGGCCGACGAAACATGGGCGAAAAGTATCCATTCCTATTATGGGACGGAATCAAACACGCCTGAAACGCGTATTTAACGGTTCCGATTATTTCCTCTCCTTCTCGCTGTTTCAGCTTGCGTGGATTAGCCCTCTTAGTTTTTAAGAGGGCTTTTATTTTCACCGGATTTTTATTCGGCGGGATAGCTTATCCGAATCGCAATCCTGAATATATTTGTGGTAGCCGCATTGACTACTTTTTCAAGCCTTATCTGTTCAATCGCGGAAGTAATTTTTCTCTTCTCCTATCGGTATTTTCATTGACCCTTATCAAGGCCGTGAGCATTACCTTCGTACAGTTTTAGACAGTAGCAATGGCTGCGGAAACAGAGAATATTCTGCAAAATAAACAGTGACATCTGATCATGCAGAGTGGGTACCAATGAATTGCTACTCACCGGGACCAATTTACCATTTGATCGAAGCATGCACCTTGAATAATTATCCGTACTCATCCGCATCCTTTGTGTGTCACCGTACATACCGCAGACAATTGGTGCGGTATTGTGTGGTTGCGTGGTAGTGTGATTTACATCTACTAGCGGGTCGAGTTTTAGTCCCACAATTCGTATCTGGGTTAATCAATAATCGAATTTATTCGTTCAAAAGGAGAACAAACCATGGCATCAGCAGATGAGTTTAGCAAAGAAATGGATCAACTCAGAAAGGAATTCACCACCCTTCGGAATGAACTAGGATCGTTGATGACGTCAGTGAAGGATCAGGCAGGCAAGCAAGGTGAGAAGGTTGTCGACTTGGCTCAAGGCACTGGAAAAGCTGTACGCAATCAGGCTAAGGCGGCCGGGAAAAGTATCGAGAAAACTATCGAAGAACGCCCGCTTACCAGCGCGCTTGTTGCCTTCGGCAGTGGTTTTGTGATTGGTATGCTACTGAGTAATAAACGCTAAACGGTCGGCATAAATGCTGCCCAAATTGCTTGCAGAGGCCGGTCAGGTTAGCTATCTTGTCAGGCAGGAGTGATTGTGGGTGGCGCGCGGAGTGATGTTTCTTACCGCATGTGTAAAATGGGCATATTGCGAGGGCATGGCAGTGCGATGCCGTTTCTACGGCAGCGAATGCTAACCTCGTCCTGATCAAAGTTATCGATAAAGGATTCAAAGGGGGTAAAAGCCCGATTGATCAGGCTGCCTGAGAGTTACAAATTTTTAAACTTTACAGTAGGAAGGAATCCAGCTTTTTTCGATAATGTAATCAGGCAAGTGGTTAAAATCAAACGCTTCGCCGTCTTTAATCATCTGTTTGACGTCAAATAGTTTGGCAACTTCCGGGATATCGTTAAAGAACAAGGTGTAAAACGGTTTTACTAGCCATTTGGAGATCCGTATCCCGATAGGGCCGATGAAGTTTCTGCGTTGTCCGACATGGGCGACTTCATCAATGGTAATTTCATCGAGCAGCTCTTTTAAACGCTTTTGTACTTCTGGTTCATCAACCAATAATTCGTCGATCAGACGATTTAGATGGCAATAGTAAGTAACGCCCATCAGTTCCGTCACAAAAGCGGGCGAATCCATTAGAAATCCTGGAAATTTAGGAAATTGTTCGTAGATTTTTTCTTTAATTGGACTTAACGGTACCCACTCCACTTCATCCAGACCGCAAGTACGCAGCATTTCATCGAACAAGCGGACATGGCAAAATTCTTCCGCCAAGTGAACACGGCTGATTTTGTCTTCAACCGAGTGCGAATTGGCCATATTGGGTACCACATCCCAGGCGCCCTTGATGCCAACCCACTCATGGCGAGCGAATTTATACATACCCGTCAACATGAGTGTCATGCGATCCAATGTTTGGGGATCATCCTGCATGACAATATAGTTGCGATAGAAAGCTTCGGGATTGACAAGCGGTATGCGTAACTGAACGGGATTGTCTTGAAAGTACTGAAACTTGGCACGTTTTTTTACTAAATCTTTGTCATCTTCAAGCAGCTCTCCACTGTGATGCTGAGTAAAGAGCCAATAATTTTCAAAATTTTTAGTGCGTTCTTGTTTGGATGCGGATGTGAAAATAGAGCGAAATTTTGGTATTGTCATTGGCGAGATCTCCCGGCTGATATTATTTGTCCAATTTAGAAGGATGGATGTGTTGCCACATGCTGTGACTGCTATTTACTTGCTTACATAAGGTGATGAAATATGCAAACACAGGGTTAGTTCTGTGCATTAAAGCACAGAACGCCTATGTGTGATACCACTCATACTTTAATGAACCTCTGAATAACTGTCATTTCGAGCACTACAGCGAGAAATCTATACTGTTGATTGCCAAAGATTCCTCACTCCGTTCGGAATGACAAAGGTGAGTTACTCAGAGACTCCTGAATGCTATGCTTTTTGCGTACTCATCCAATGCCAATGATGGCGCTATATTCGGCCCATCAGCAACAGAATGAGCAAGATCAGCACCACTGTTCCAAGGATACCGCTGGGGAAATAACCCCACTCCCTGCTATGTGGCCACGTGGGAATCGCGCCAATTAGCATCAGAATCAGAATGATTAAAAGTATTGTTCCTACCGACATTTTATTTCTCCTTCCTAACGATTAGTCGTAACAACGTAGTTTTTGGGAGAATTCTTGTAATGCACTGATGTCGCTCTCCTCGGCACGCCGGCACCAGTTTTCCAGTTGCTTTACCAGCTGCTCTTTGGAGGTCGTGGAACTGCTCCATAAGGCGGCCAGATCTTGTCGCATTGAGTAGATCGTACTTAGTTTCTGACTGGAATGGAGCGCCTGGTCCAAGGCCACCCGTTCTTTTTCCGCTATCTTACTGATATCATTTTGCAGCCAATGCCTGACTGCCTCGAGGGCCTGTGCATCTTGCAGACCCGGAATAGCTTGCGCACGCAGATTGCGAATCTCGGATATTGTGGGCTGCTTCAGGTATTTTGCAAACTTGGCCAGCACGTCGAAGCGGTGGGTGATCACGGCCTGCAAAGTTCCCTCGTCGCAGGGCGTCTTAGGCAGACTAAAGCGAACCTTAGGTGCCACCTTACATACCGTGGCCAAGCCCAGCATTTCCAGAATGCGAATGTACATCCAGCCGATATCAAATTCCCACCATTTGCTGGACAACTTGGCGGAAGTCACGTAGGCATGGTGATTGTTGTGCAGTTCTTCGCCGCCGATCAAAATGCCCCATGGCAGGATGTTCGTGGAAGTGTCATTCGGTGAGAAATTGCGATACCCGTAATAGTGCCCTACACCGTTGATGACGCCGGCGGCGAAGAGTGGAATCCACAGCATCTGCACGCCCCATACGATGAATCCGACCGGACCGAATAGCACCAGATCAATCGCCAACATGATGCCGATACCCAGTGCCGGATGCGGCGAGTATACATGGCGCTCGACCCAGTCATCGGGAGTGCCATGGCCGTATTTATCGAGCGTTGCGGTATTCTTAGCTTCGATACAATAAAGCTTAGTGCCTTCGAACAACACTTTGCCGATGCCATGAATCTGCGGGCTGTGCGGATCTTCGACGGTTTCGCACTTGGCATGGTGCTTCCGATGAATAGCTACCCATTCTTTGGTGATCATTCCGGTGGTAAGCCATAGCCAAAAGCGGAAGCAGTGGCTCACAATGGGATGCAGCGTTAGCGCATGGTGCGCCTGGTGCCGGTGGAGGAAAATCGTCACGGAAGCGATGGTCATGTGTGTCATGATTAGCGTAACCAACGCATAACCCCACCACGGAAGTTCAAATAAGCCAAGTTGCATAAATTGTTGCATAAATAATTAGATCCTTCATTTAAATGAATCCAGGCAAAACGCTAACGGATTAATCAGCCATTGCAGCTATCGCCGATGGACATATATAAAAATATGCCAAATCTGCTGTCATTTCTGTGCGCTATCACACAAACTGATTTTGGTGTATTATGAAAGTGATGTGGCAGTTTAGTTAAGTTATTATGTTTACTCAGTTTTTCCTACCAAAGGAGAAAGATAATGCTTACAGTGCACCCGCATATTTCCCATAGCTTCGACGTCCTAAGCCAGAACCATCTTCTTGCAACCCTGCCTGTGGATGAATTGGAGCGGCTCCAACACCATCTGGAACTGGTGCCGCTCCCGCTCGGCGAAGTGATTTACGAGTCTGGCACCAAGCCGAGACACGTTTATTTCCCCACCACTGCGATCATATCCCTGCTTTTTGTTACGGAGGATGGCGCATCGGCTGAAATCTCGATAGTCGGCAATGAGGGAGTAATCGGGGTGGCCATCTTTATGGGCGGAGATAGCATGCCGAATATGGCTGTGGTGCAGAGCGCGGGCTACGCTTACCGGCTGAAAGCGCAACTGCTGCTGCAGGAATTCGATCGCTCCCCGGCTCTGCGGCACTTGTTTCTACGTTATACCCAGGCGCTTCTCACGCAAATGGCGCAAACGGCGGTATGCAATCGGCATCATTCGATCGAACAGCAACTCTGCCGCTGGTTGTTGTTAAGTTTCGATCGTTTGCCCTCAGACGAGTTGATCATGACGCAAGAATTGATCAGCAATATGCTCGGCGTTCGCCGCGAGGGCATCACTGATGCGGCCCGTAAATTACAAAGCGCCGGTCTGATCGAATACCACCGCGGCCACATTACGCTGCTGGATCGGCAGGGATTGGAGGATAATGTCTGCGAGTGTTACAGTGTAGTCAAGAAAGAATACGATCGCTTGCTGCCCGACCGGATCGCAACGTAATCGGCTTTTTCACGCTGATTGTGTCAATGGCTATCCTGCCGCAGCTCTGCGCCTTAATTCGAACAAATCGCCCAGTCATACTTTCTTGATCACCCCATCTTCCAGTTCCACAACCCGGTCCGCAATGTCCAGAATGCGGTAGTCATGCGTGACCAGAAGAATGGTGGTTTGCGATTCTTTGGCTAATCGTTTCAGAAGACTGACCGCTTCGTAACCGCTTTGTTTATCCAACGAGGCAGTCGGTTCATCAGCCAAGACGATTTTAGGTTGCCCGACCAAAGCACGGGCAATGGAAACACGCTGGCGCTGCCCAGCCGATAGTTGATCCGGTTTGTAATCGAGCCGGTCACCTAAACCCACAGCAACGAGCATTTCTGCCGAACGTTCGAGTCTCTGCTGCTCAGTCATCGTGTTGCTCATTTCTAATGTCATGCTAACGTTCTGCAATGCGGTAAGCGATTTAAGCAAATTATGTTGCTGGAAAATATACCCAATTTGCTTTCTGATTTTGATTTTAGCTTGTTCATCACTGTTAATCAGTTGTTGATCAAGCACGATAACGCTGCCGTGGAAAGCCTGACGCAGGCCGCCGATAATAGTCAGGAAAGTTGTTTTGCCGGAACCGGAAGGTCCGGTTATCAGCACGATCTCACCTTGCTGAATCGTAATGGTGGCATTCTTTAAAACGGGTTGCGTTAACACCCCGCTTCCAAAGCTAAAATTCAGGCGATCGACATTGATAGCGATTGACATCAGGTGCCCATCAGAACATATCAGCCGGATTGGCGGCTTTCAATTTGCGAATCGCTAAAAACCCGGCCACTGCGCACATGGTAAGAATAAACGTGAATACGTTGACGGCTTTGCTCAAAGTCATTGGCATCGGCATGAATATTTGCGACTCAGCAAGTTGGTATAACCCAACGGCAAGAATATAACCAGGAATAAAGCCCAGTACCGCCAAGAAGAACGCCGAAGCAAATACCACGCGAATAAAATAGCCATGTTCATAACCCATAGCCTTTAACGTAGCATACTCATTACGTAGATTGACAATATCAGTAAACAGAATCTGATAAACGATCACCAGACCCACCACCCACCCCATCACCGTACCAAAACCAAAAATAAACCCAATCGGTGCCATATTTGCCCAGTAATTCTTCTCATGCTGCAGCAATTCCTCATAGGTAAAAATATTAATGAACGCATTCAGCTGGCCGGTAAGCTCGGTCTGGGCCTGTTTGATCGATGCGTCAGGGTGAAGCTTGATGACACCCATATCAATATCACTGCGATTTCTTTTTGGGAAAATACGCATAAAATTTAATTCGCTGGTGACCACATTGCCATCGGCAGCAAAAGACACTCCCAAAGGGAATAACCCGACGATGCTAATCTTATAATCATTAATTTCTGTCACATTTTGGCTCGTTTTGAGCAGTTGGCGAATGGGGCCGAATTCAGGGCGGGAATATTCATCGAAAAGCACGGTATCTTTAAGCAGCAGCGCAGCGCGCTGGTTTTGAATGGCTTCTACATTGAATATCAGGGAATCCGGATCAAATCCATACACCATCAATGTGCGTTTAACCTGTGTTTGGATATTTTTGAAAGGCGCTAACCCGAGATACAGCGGATAAACTTCGGCAACCGCCGGATTTCCCAAAGTACGCATCAACTCGCTGCGCTTAAATTGAACCGGCCGCCACATGGCTTCACTTTGCTTGTGCATCAGAAATAAATCGCCATTTAATTTTAGCGGCGCAGAGGTTGCACTGGCATACAATGAATCCCTGAAACCCAATTGCATGAACACCAACACACAAGCAAACAGCACGCCGCAAATCGCAGCAGCCAATTTGGTTCGATCAAAGACTAACTGCCGCCAAGCCAGTCGCGCAGGAAAATAAAACCAGGCAATCATTATTACGGTGCAATACGTACATTAACTTGCCGGAAAATCTGGTGCCGCAAATCCGTAACGGCTTCCGGCTCAAGGGTAAGGCGCACTTCAATGATGCGATTATCCCGGTCTGCTAAGGGGTCGGTGTCGTTCATATCATTTTTCCGGACCAGAAATCCTAATTCTCTGACCTGCGCACGATAGCTCCGTTTGAAACCGGACGCCGTGATACACCCGCTTTGCCCCACTTTGACCTGAGGTAATTCCGATTCGTAGACTTCCGCCACGACATCCAGCTGCAACAAATCGGCGATTTGTAACAACCCATTGTCGCCGATCCGTTCCCCCGGGCGGGAGAAGATTTTCACGATCGTGCCGGTGATCGGTGCGGTGATCAGCGTATTGTCCAGCTCGGCTTCCGTAATTTTCTGTTCGGCTTGTGCACGCACGATCTCAGCCGACAAGCGTTTCAGATCCGCCAGGGATTGCTCATACGCCAGTCGTTTTGCATCTATCAGTGAAATGCTGACCGCGCCCGGTTCAAGCGATTGGTGGCGCAGGTGTTCGCTCTTGTTAAAAGTGAGTGCGGCCTGCTCAACAGCGCGCTGTGCTTCCAGTACCTTGATGCGCGTTCCGGCTGCTTGCACCTCAGCTTTTCTTTTGACATGATCCGAGAGTACCGCCAGCTTCTCCCCGGCTTGGACGGAATCGGCTTCCTGAAAAAATAGTTGCGCGACACGCGCCCCTTCAGGCCCTGCATTATGCGACACTTTGATCACCCGGGAACGCGGTTCAATGCGACCCAGCGCCCCGATTCCCTGCTTGGTATCCAACCGGCATTGCGTCTCGGCGAATACGCTGGTGCTCGTGAAAACACAGCTTGCGATGAGGTAGAAAAGATATTTTTTGCTAAAGTGCATCAGTCATTTCTCAAAAAAACGCGGCGCCGCTACGCGGCTCTCTGTGAACAGCAAACCAGTGCATCAGCGATCAGCGCGCCAGTGATCCGCTATTCGATGGGGGACGAACACAATACCCGGAAACCGACAGCATCAGGGCGATCACTTGGATGGTAGCCGCAACGTACCGACGCGCGCACCTCGTCCGGATTAAAGATCCAGGAGCCACCGCGCAGCACGCGGGGCCATTCCGCCTCCGCGCCTTCGCGCCCGTCATCGGGTTGATAGGGATAGGGGATACTGTGACTGCTAGTCCATTCACTCACATTGCCCGTCATATCCGACAGCGACTCAGCGCATTTCAATTCACCTTGCGCCGAGGCAGGCGTATCGCCTTCCATAAAAATACCGATCGGCGTAATACGACGTAGTTTCGTATCCAGTGCATTACTGTGGGTCGCGCCGTAATCGTTACCCCACGCATAACGCCTGCCTTCCAATCCACGCGCGGCCGCCTCCCATTCCACCTCGGTCGGCAAGCGAAAGAGTTGGCCGGTTTGGGCGGCTAACCAGAGGCAATAAGCGCGCGCTTCAAACCAGCATACTCCGATGACCGGCTGACTGGGTGCGTTGAAGGCCGGATTATTCCAGAACCTGGGTAAGGTGAATTGCTGATTCGGCCATAGATTCACCAGTATCGTCTCGAACGTTTCATCTGTTATGGTGCAATAAAATTGCCACCTCCAAAATCGCTTTTCCGGCCAGAGCTGTTCTTCAGCGCTACGATACAGTAAGCTTGGATCACTTCGGTATCGATGGCGCCAATGGCGCCAGTTTGTTCTGCAACCTTCACCGGAGCCTTCCCCTCGTTGCCAGCAACGTGCGGCCGGGGTATCCCACCAGCGTGCATCCTGATAACCACCCGCGTCGATAAAGCAACGGAATTCGGCGTTAGTCACCGGGAATTGGCCGAGCCAGAAAGGTTTCAAAGAGACTGAATGCTGTGGTGCTTCATTTTCGTAAATTCCTTCGTCACTGCCGATGGCATAAATCCCGCCCGTGATCGCCATCATTGGCGGCAACAGGAATGCGCCCAAAGGGCCTTGTCGGCGTTCAAAGCGCGGATCGCCCAATGGGCCAAGCGCAAGGCCGGCATTGATGCGCGCACGCAAATCGGTGGCCGGATCGCGGCTACGGGTGACCAATGCGTGTTGCAGTTCCGCGCGCAAACCATCTGATACCGCCACGTCGGGTTGCGCGGCGCAACGGCCCGCCAACGGTAAATTGGAATCTGCCAGCGTACGCAAAAATTTATCCGGTTCGTTCACCATGGCAGCGGCCAGCATGAACGTCTCCTCCCAGCCGGTGGTCGGCAGATCCGGTAGCGTCCCCGACTTGGGCAATGTTTGCAATAATTCTCGCACGCTGGGTGAAATCTCCGCTGCCAGCCATTTGACCGCCGCCAGACTGCATAATGCAACTAACGCATTGGGATCATCCGCCGTATGGACACATTCAGCCAGATGGCGCGCCGCAAAATATTCCTGCAACAACTGATGCACGAACAACACATCTTTACCGGGCAGATCTAATATTTGAAGGTCAGTGGCAGCCTTCAGCAGTTTTGTGACCTCCTTCCCATTGGAGGATCCGATTGAATCAGATAGAAAGGTAATAGCTTCGTTGCGTTTGATCCGTACCTGAGATTTATCCCCGGAGTTACGTCGATCCTGCAATCCATAAGCAAATGCAGCTAGTGTTTTAAACAGCAACCCTTCTGAAGGTAAATCAAAATTTGTCTCATATTTTCCGGCAGTATCAAGATCAAATTCTGTAAGCAATAAACTTTCTTTAAAGCGCAGATTACCCCCAGCAATTTCACGCTTGAGCATAGTACGCACGTAGCCGGTGAAAAGACTGGTGCGGCCTACTGGAATATGACCGTCGCTGGCTTGTTCAATCAGCAACGTGAGGTAATACGGCGATCGATACAAATCAAACTGCGACGACCCGTCCAATTGATTCCATAATGCAGTCGCATGCTGCGGACTGTAGATCTCCAAAAACTGTTTGACCTGCACCGGGGTCAGCGGGGTGACTTCCACCTGTGGTACGCGCGGCAAATCCTTGGTGGTGAGTTGGCTGCCGTAATCCAGCGTGCGGCAACTGAATACCACGCGAACCTTGGGATGATTGCGCACTAACCGGTCGAGAAACACTTTCCAGACCGCCAGCCGGTTATCATAATCATCGCGGCTGCCGTGCGGCATTTCATTGAGTCCATCCAACAGCAGAACAAACGGGCGGCCCAGCAACGCAGAAAAATCGGGCAGGCCATCGGTCATTTCAGTCCACTGCTGGGCGATCCAGGCAGCGGGTTCAGGAATCGTGCTGCCGCGTTGACCAAACGCATTGAGCGGCAGAAACAGCGTTAACGGATCGTCCGGATTATCCGAGCGCAATGCGGCACTGGCCAGATCCAGTTCCAGGCGGCGCAGCAAAGTGCTCTTGCCGCTGCCGGGCGCACCCGTTACCACCAAAACTCGATCCTGAGTCTGACCGATAGCCGTTAACACATCGCGCAGATCGTTGAATTCGCGATCCTTCTGATAGCGCTCCCCTGGACTGTCCTCCCCCTGATCCAGCAACAACGTCAGCGGGGTAAATTGCTTGTCAATCGCATAACGCGCCTGTGACCAGCGCGCAATGCAATGCGCGCGGTAAGCTCCCAGACTGCGCGGCTTATGTGTCAGTACTTGCTCGAATTCTTCCCGGGCCAGATGCTCGACTAGCTGTTGATACTGCGCGGTGATGGCTTCCTCGGTTGAGATTGGGTTGGTTCGGGCGGTTGTTTCGATAATTTGAAGAATGCATGTTGTCTGATCTTCAATCCGCTTCTGTCCTTGCAGCAATTCGGACAGCGTCTGCTTCAAATAAGCATCGACGCCCGACAGAAAAACCTGCAAGGCATCCCCTTTATCGATCAGATTGTCGAGTGTGTTATCAATGCCTTTGATTTGATCGAGAATGGTTTGCGACAGTTTGCGCGCGGCATCCTGCATGGCAATGTTGAATGCCGCGGCAGCTTCCGGGTAGATCTTCGGGTTTTTCAGCAATTCTGCAAAAGCTGCGAACACCAGCTCGCCAAAATTGCGCCTTGCACCGTCATCCAGGGTTGGCAAACCATCGCGCGCAATCTGCTCAAAAATGGCAGGGATTTCATGCACAGGCCATCCCGTGAGTGCCGCCAGCGTTGTATTAAATTCCTGCGTTAGCGTTTGATCCAGCGTGTGAATCTCACCCGGCGCAACGTGTTCCGAGGAGCCTTGCATAATGCGCTGGATGTGGCGATCGATTGGGCTGTTTCCAGGATCGGTACGCCGATCCCATGCATCAGACTGGATTTCTTTTAGTTTCTCACGTGCAAGCGCTTCAAAGCGCACAATAGCCGATTGATTAAATTCGCCGCGCGCTGCTGCAGGCAATGCTTCAGCACTTTTTCTACCCGCCTCCAGCACATCGAATGCAGCGCGTACCCATGCCAGGCGTGCGGCACGCAGCAGATCATGATTGCCCGCAATGACGTTGTATGGATTAAAGCCACCCAATCGTTCGCGCACGCGCCGCCGCCAATGCTCAGGTAGTGCGCCGCCCAATGTACCGGCCAATCCACCCAGCACCAAATCGCCTAATTTTTCCTGCCAATCCATATTCATTGATGTGATGTGTGTCTAGTAGACACAGATTATGCACGAATAGGCATTGATCGTCATTGCGTGCAGTGATCCGGGAAGTTTACGAAAAGTTGACTGGGGTAATCTATTTTGAGCACGCCCAAATATTTCAGATCAAAACAGTGCTATTCTGTTTTGCGATTAAAAGCCAAAAAATGTCTTTTTACAGGTTCATCCACAACCCATGTTTTGGGTTTTTTCTTTTCAACGATTGAAGCTTACTCAAAGTGGACGACATTAAGGAAATTACCGGAGTTTTGCTCAAATTCCGTGATGAGCGGGATTGGGCGCAGTTCCACACTGCCAAGGATCTTGCGCTGGCGCTGAATATTGAAGCGGGCGAGCTGCTCGAAGCTTTTCTGTGGAAATCTTCTGAACAAGCGGATATCGACAAGGTGAAAGAGGAACTTGCCGATGTATTTGCGTTTGCTTTTCTGCTCGCTGAAAAATACGATTTGGATGTGAAACAGATTGTGCTGGAAAAGATGGAACAGAACGCGCTGAAGTATCCGGTGGAAAAAGCCCGAGGGGTTGCCAAAAAATATACCGAGTTATAAGGATACTTTGTAGAGAACACACCCGGTTATTTGACTGTCAGCCGCCATAGGGTGGTGAGTTCCGCTTGGCGTGCAGTGTGAAGCGGATCGCTGGTATCCGAGACACGCGGATGATGCGGTTTGATATTTGCTTGACGCAATACTTTTAGGCCTGCTGCATCAATCATTTCCAGCAATTCCACGCGTGTCCGCAATCCCAAGTGCTCGGCAAAATCAGACAAAATCAGCCAGCCTTCACCGCCGGGCGCCAGGTGGCACTTAAGGCCATGCAAAAATCCGCGCAGCATACGGCTATCCGGATCGAAGATCGCATTTTCCAGCGGCGAGCTGGGCCGGGCTGGAATCCACGGCGGGTTGCATACGATCAGTGCGGCTTGTCCTTCGGGGAAGAGGTCTGCCTGCACCACTTCAACCTGGGTTGCGAGATCCAGGCGTGCCAAATTTTCGCGCGCGCAATCCAATGCGCGCAAATCCTGATCCGTCGCGATGACGCGCTGGATGCCCCGGCGTGCCAGCACGGCAGCCAGCACACCGGTCCCGGTACCAATATCGAATGCGAGCGATTGTGTTGCAATAAGCGCGGGTAGCGGAGCTGCTGCGACCAATTCCACGTATTCGCTGCGGATTGGTGCGAAAACACCGTAATGTGGATGAATGCGCGCATGCAATGCGGGAATCTCTATGCCTTTTTTACGCCATTCATAGGCGCCGATCAGCCCCTGTAATTCGCGCAACGAAGCGATGTAATCTTCTGTGCGTGGCCCATACGCTTCCAGACAAGCCGAACGCACATCGGGCGCGCGGCGTAATGGAATACTATGATCTGCATTGAAAGGAATCAGCAACTGACCCAGGGTGCGAGCGCGTTGTGATTGCATCTGGCGGTGCAGATGAAAGGTTTCAGCGGGAGCTAGAGCCGTTTCTTGGCTTTTACGTTCCGTCCGCTTTTTGTCTATGCGCCGTGCCAGAGCTTGCAGCAATTGACGCGCATTCTGGAAATCACCCCGCCACAGCAATCCGCTGCCTTCACAAGCGAGACGGTAAGCCGTATCGGCTGTCATGCGATCATCGATGACTTGTACACGCTTGGGCGGCGGCAGATTTTTTTCCGAACACCAGCGTGCTGATTTTTCTTCGTCCGCTTCAAGCCAGTGAATGACGGGATAATCACACATTGTGAGAATTGTGGCAGGATAATAGGGCTACGGAATAGAAGTATAAATGCATGGGATATATGAGAAATTTATTGATTATAGTTGAGATTTTAAGTTCAACCCATATTATACTCTTCATAAGTTTAAGTTCTGGATTTATGGCAGTACCCTTCATCCGCTTACCTTGATTGTCATGCGATAACCGCTATGACCGACCGTTAACCCTCCTGGAGTTTTATGTCTTTTTCTACTTTCGGCTTGTCCGATGAAATTATCCGTGCCGTCACTGAACGCGGCTATACGGTTCCTACCCCCATACAAACACAAGCCATTCCAGCCGTATTGGCTGGCGGCGATTTATTGGCCGGGGCACAAACCGGCACCGGCAAAACCGCTGGTTTCACTTTACCTATTTTGCATCGTCTTTCCGACAAAAGTATCAAAGGACCGTCCAGCGGGCGGCCGCCGATACGAGCACTGATTCTTGTGCCGACGCGTGAACTCGCCGCGCAGGTGGAAGAGAGCGTGCGTGATTATGGCAAATACCTGAAATTAAGCTCAATGATTATGATCGGCGGTGTGAATATCAATCCGCAAATCACCCGCCTGAAAAGCCGCGTGGATATTTTGGTCGCGACGCCGGGCCGGTTACTCGATCATGTGCAGCAAAAAACGCTGAGTCTGTCGCACATTGAGATTCTCGTGCTGGACGAAGCCGATCGCATGCTGGACATGGGATTTATCCGCGATATTAAAAAAATTCTCGCGTTACTGCCCAAACAGCGGCAGAATTTATTATTCTCGGCCACTTTCTCGGACGAAATCCAGGCGCTGGCGGATAATTTACTCAACAAGCCGGTAATGATCGAGGTTGCACGCCGTAATGCGACTGCTGACAAGGTAACGCATGTGGTGCATCCAGTTGATCGTGATCGCAAAAAAGAGCTGCTTGCGCATTTGATTAAGCAACACCGTTGGTCACAGGTATTGGTGTTTACTCGTACCAAACATGGTGCCAATAAGCTGGCTGAGTTTTTGTTGGCAAACGGTATTCCTGCATTGGCCATCCACGGGAATAAAAGTCAGTCGGCACGCACTCAGGCACTGGCAAAATTCAAGGCAGGCGATCTGCAAGTGCTGGTGGCAACCGATATTGCCGCACGCGGTATTGATATCAGTGAACTGCCGCATGTTGTTAACTTTGAACTGCCCAATGTGGCTGAGGATTATGTTCACCGCATTGGCCGCACAGGCCGTGCCGGTTCAGAAGGAGACGCGGTATCGCTGGTTTGTGTCGATGAAACCAAGCTGCTGACAGCGATCGAGAAACTCATTAAGCGCGAAATACCCAGTCAGGTAATTGCCGGTTTTGAACCGGATCCGCGCATCAAAGCCGAACCGATAAAAAATGGCCGTGGCGGCGAACCCCGTGGTGCAACACATTCACGCAATCCGCCCAAAAACCAAACCAGCAAAAAACCGGCCACAAAGAAACCTGCTGGCGCTGGCTTTGCGCGTCCAGCGGCGCATCACTTCGCTGAGCCACGCCGTGCTGGGGGACGGGGGGGGCGCTGACACGGTATCTGCAAAGCAAGGAAGGTTCTGCGAAATTATTGTGCAATGGCCGGTGTGAGTGGAATCCCGCGTAGTTTGAAGCCAGACTTCAAACCGCGTTTTTCAAACCAACCCTGATTCATCTCCAGTGCGTAGCGTACTGGTTTAACAGCACAGTGCGACTTCTCGGTCTCAGGCTGCATGTCTTTAAGGTTCACGATGCTGCCGTCGTCGGCGATGAAGGCGATCGTCAGTGGCAATAGCGTGTTACGCATCCAGAAGCAGCGTATCTGAGGATTGTCGTATATGAACAGCATGCCTTCGTTGACGCCCATAGTCCGGCGGTACATTAATCCCATGCTTTGCTCGTTCATGGTCTGCGCCACTTCGGCTTGGATGACATACATACCTGCCGTTAACTCGATCACCGGCAAGCGCGGTTGCGGGCCGTTCTGAGCCATCACGCTGACGGCAGTCAATAGACCCAGAAGCGCCATTATGAATCGTTGCAGTAAAGCTTTTGTTTGGTCATAGCTCATAGTTTGTTTCGATGTTTCGCGCCTAATTAAAAAGAAACTCATCTTTATTATTTACTCCTGATCGCTGCCTTTTGGATGGGTCGCCTGATCTTCCTTTTGCGGCGCAGCGTTTTTTGCTTCAATTTGTTTGGCTTCAGTGGCCGGAGATTTTGCGCGTCGTCCGATCTTACCAATCACGACGAAAAACAGCGGGACAAAAAAGATGGCCAGGAATGTAGCCGCCAGCATGCCGCCGAATACGCCGGTGCCGATCGAGTGCCGGCTGGCAGCGCCGGCGCCTGATGCAATGACTAGCGGAAAAACACCCAGAATAAAAGCCAAGGACGTCATGATGATCGGCCGGAAGCGCAGCTGTGCTGCTTCCAATGCAGCATCAGTGAGGGATACGCCCGCGGCATAACGCTGATTGGCAAACTCGACGATCAGAATCGCATTCTTAGCGGCTAGCCCGATCAAAGTAACCAAGCCGATCTGGAAATATATGTCGTTGCTTAAATCCCGCGTCCAGATTGCCAGCAATGCCCCCAGGATCCCGAAAGGAATCGCAAGAATCACAGCAAATGGAATCGACCAGCTTTCGTATAAGGCTGCCAGCACCAGAAACACCATCAGAATAGCAAACGAAAATACCAGCACGGATTGCCCGCCCGCCTTACGTTCCTGAAACGATATGCCGCTCCAGTCGAGTGTATAGCCACGCGGCAGCAGAATCTCATTGGCCACTTGTTCCAGCGCATCCAGTGCTTGTCCCGAACTATATCCCGGTGCCGCGCCGCCCAGCACGAGCGCGGAATTGAAACCGTTAAAGTGCGTAACCGGATCGGGTCCGCTGTTAAATTCAGTGGTCACGACAGAGTCCAGCGGGATCATGGTCGATGTGGTTCCGGTTTGGGCGCGCACATAGATTTTGCTGATATCATCCGGTTTCGATCGATATTCGGGTAACGCCTCAGTTTGTACGCGATAGATGCGGCCAAATTTTACAAAATCGTTGATATACAGATTACCGAAATACGCCTGCATGGTATCGAAGATTTCTGAAATCGGCACACCCAATGCTTTGGCGCGTTCGCGGTCTACCGTGGCGAACAAGCGTGGCGCGCTGATGCGGAAATTGGTATTGGCTATTGCAATCGCCGGGTGCTCGGTGGCTTTGACGGTAAATTCCTGCGCTACCGCAGCAAATTCGGCGAAGTCACCGCCGCTGGGATCTTGTATTTGTACCGAGAAACCGCCGGTAGAACCGAGACCGCTGATCGAAGGCGCATTGAAAGCCAAAATCAGCGCTTCAGGGATTTTGGCAAATTCCTGAAAAGCTGCTGCAATCAGACCATGAACTTGCTCGCTGGCATTTTTGCGCGTATCCCAATGATGCAGCGGAACGAACATCGTGGCCTGATTCGTTCCCCGAGTGCCGAAAACAAAATTCTGTCCGGCCAGCACGTCCGTTGAATGTACGGCTGGATTCGATTGATAATATTGTTCTACCTTACTCAAGACTTCCGTGGTGCGCTTCATCGAAGCGCCGTCCGGTAATTGGACCACGGTTATGAAATACCCTTGGTCTTCTTCCGGTAGAAAACTTCCCGGTATAATTTTAAATAAACCCAGAATGACGGCTATCAGAACGACAAACAGGGTTAGCGCGATCGCCGAGCGCTTCAGGATCATCCCGACGCTTCCGGTATAGCGGGCTTGCACCCAATCAAACGATCGATTAAATAGCTTCCAGAACCCTTTGGGCGCCTCGTGGCTCGGCTTGAGAACCAAAGCGCATAACGCCGGACTGAGGGTCAGTGCTACGAATCCGGATATGGCGACAGACAAGGCGATGGTGATGGCAAATTGTTGATACAGCTCACCGGTAATGCCGCCTAAAAAGGCAACCGGCACAAATACCGCAGCCAATACCAGCACGATGGCAATCACTGGCCCGGTCACTTCATCCATCGCTTTTTTTGCAGCATCTCGAGGCGATAAGCCGCCTTTGGTCATGTGCCGCTCGACATTTTCCACCACCACAATGGCATCGTCGACGACGATACCGATTGCCAGAACCATCCCGAACAGGGTCAAGGTATTGATGGAAAATCCCAGTGCTTCCATCCCGGCCAGCGTGCCAATCAGCGAGACAGGTACGGCCACGGCGGGAATCAGAGTGGCGCGCCAGCTCTGCAGGAAAAGAAAAACGACCAGAATCACCAGCAGCGTCGCTTCAATCAGTGTTTTTAACACCTCTTTGATAGAAACCTCAATAAAACTGGTGGTGTCATAGGGAATATCGTGTGACACGCCGGCCGGGAAGCCTTTGGCCAATTTGTCCATTTCCTGACGCACGCGCTGTACGGTTTCGAGCGCATTGGCTCCGGGAGACAGAAAAGTCAACAGAAACGTATTGGGCTTGCCATTCCAGCGTCCTTGCAGGTCATATGATTGCGCACCCAGTTCAATCCGTGCCACATCCCGCAGCCGTACCATCGAGCCATCCGGATAAGCGCGCACGATCATGTCCTCGAATTCCTTGACCTCGCTCATACGTCCGCGCGTAATCACCGGGATCGTCAGCTCTGTTCCGTGTGGGGTCGGTTCGCGACCGATTCTACCAGCCGGAAAATCACGATTTTGCTCGCGCACCATTGCGGCAATCTCGGTTGGCGTCACATTGAGTTGCGCCATGCGAACCGGATCAAGAATGAGCCGCATCGAATAATTCTGTCCGCCGAAAATGGTGGCATCGCCGACGCCGGGAAGCCGCTTGACATTATCGAGAATGCGCAGCAATGCGTAGTTCGACAGATACACGTTGTCATGCTTGGGATCGGTGGAACTCAACGCAATCACGGCGAGTAAATCGGGTGAAGTTTTTTTCACCGTTACGCCCTGCCGCACCACTTCGTCCGGTAATTGCGGTTCGGCCAAACGTTGCCGGTTCTGTGTTTGAACCTGTGCGATATCGATATCCGTGCCGATCTCGAATGTCAGCCGCAACATCATGTGGCCGTCGTTGGTACTGACCGATTCGTAGTACAGCAGATTATCGATGCCGGGCAACTGCACTTCAATCGGACGCGCCACCGCTTCCGCCACCACTTCCGCGCTGGCGCCGGGGTAATCAGCATCGATCTGTACCATCGGTGGCGTGATTTGCGGAAATTGCGCGATCGGCAATTTCTGTAAAGCGACCAAGCCTAATACAACAATGATGATCGACAGCACCGATGCGAAAATAGGCCGGTCGATAAAGAAATGCGATTTCATGGTGCAACCTGCTCAGAGGATTCCTCGGAATGAGGCTTGGATGCTGTTGCTTCTGACTTATGCGGAATCGCATGGACTTTGCTTCCTGGCAGGATACGATAGAACCCTTCCACCACGATGCGTTCCCCGGATTGCAAGCCATTTTCGATCAACCATTCTTTGCCACGCCACGTGCTGGCTTGAACCGGACGAAGCTGTGCTTGCTCTGCGGCGTCGATCACATACACAAAAGAACCGTTGGGTCCTTGTTGAACGGCGCGCTGTGGAACCAAAACGGCATTGTTGCGGATATAGCCCTTGATGCGAATTCTGACAAACTGGCCGGGATAAAAATAGGATTGTCCCGGCGCCATACTGCCTTCCGGATTGGGAAATTTAAACCGCCCCTGCAATGTGCCCGTTTCCGGCCGTATCGCCACATCGGCGAAATCCAGTACGCCCTCCTGTGGATACACGCTGCCATCGGTAAACGTCATGACGCCGCGTAATTTGAAGATATCCGGTCTCTCTACCTTTTGTTCGACCAGTTCGCGGCGGCGGCGCAGCAGATAACTTTCGGGCACACTGACATTGACGTACATGGGATCGAGTTGATCGATCGTAGTCAACAACGTCTCTTGTGCAGAAACCAGTCGGCCTTCATAAAAATGGCTGCGGCCGATCCGGCCATTCACGGGTGCGGTAATCAACGTATTGTCCAGATCGAATTTTGCCTTGATTAGATCATTTTGCGCCGCTTCCAGCGCTGCCTTGACAGCCAGCACTTCGGATTCGGCGTCATCGACGTTTTTCTTGCTGACAGCCTGTTTCTCCAGCAGCGGTTTTACCCGTGCCAGATCTTGCTTGGCTTGATTCAAGCGCGCCTGCATTTGCGCCACTTTGGCTTTGCTGCTGAGATAAATGGCCTTGAATGGCACCGGATCAATCAGATACAGCCGGTCGCCTTTTTTGGTATTGCGCCCTTCGGTGAAATAAACCTGTTTGATAATTCCGCTCACCTGCGGGCGAATTTCCACCGGGCGGAAAGCTTCCGTTTGTCCGATGAATTCCGGTTCGTCCTCGATCATTTGCGTGGTCACGGTGATCACCTGTACTTGCGGCAGCGGCGGGGCGGCGTTTTCCGGCTGCTGCGGTGAGCAGGCGGTGAGCAGAATCAATAACAATCCAGCCCCTGCGTTGATCATGGCAGATCCGGTTTGCGTCACCGGTGTGGCGATCCATAGAGATGTTCGTTGCATAGGCACGACCCTTGGGTATTCTTATTAAAAGGCGGATAGATCCAAACGAAATTAATGTGATAAGCGTAACGCGTGATAAGTTCCAACCGCGTATCCTGTCCTGATTCAATTTGTGCAAGCGATTTCCAGCGTTGGTACAACATCGCTCTTTACAACATCCAGCCGCCGCCGAGAGCTTTATAGAGTTGCACGATCGATACCAGATGCAAACGGTGTGTCGCCATCAGCGCAAATTCGGCATCGAACAAATTGCGCTTGGCCAGCAATACATCGACATAGCTTGTGATACCGCCCTGGTAACGCAAATCCGCTACCTGCAAAGCGGAGCGCAGAGCTTCGACCTGCATTTGTTGCGCTTTGCGTTGATCATTGGCGGTGCGTACCGCCACCAGCGCATCTTCAACTTCCTTGAATGCTACCAGAATGGTTTGCTCGTATTGCGCCAAGGCTTGCCGTGCCTGCGCTTCCGCCGCACGTTGTTCGAAACCCAGGCTTTGCGCGTTCAGCAACGGCCCGGCCAAACCGAATCCTCCAGCACCGAATTCACTACCGGAAAGCAGCAGGTTGGACAGAGCCGGACTGGCGACACCAAGGAAACCGGTGATTGAAAACTTGGGAAACCGCGCCGCTTTAGTCACCCCGATTTTTGCAGTAGCTGCCGCTAGTGTTTGTTCGGAACGAAGAATATCGGGCCGCCGCTGTAATAGTTCGGAAGGTAAACCCGCAGGTACTTCCGGGGGCATCAATTGCTCGGTTAGCACATGCCCCCGGTCAATCGGTGCCGGATTTTTCCCCAGCAGTACGTTGAGTTCGTTCTCCTTTTGCCGCATTTGCCGTTCCAGCTCGGCAACCCGGGCCGCGGCATTGGCGCGCTCGGACTCGAATTGATCAAGATCGAGGCGGGAAGTGACGCCGCCCTGCAACTGCGCCTGCGCAATGGCAACCGATTCTTCCCACGAAATCATGGCACGATGCGCGATATCCTGCTGCATGTCCAATTGCAACAAATCAAAATAGGACTGTGCCACCGCGCTGACCAGCGTCAGTATGACGGCATGCCGATTTTCCTCACGTGCCAGCAAATCGGCCCGTGCCGCTTCGTTGGAGCGGCGGATTCTACCCCAGATGTCCAACTCCCAATTCAAAGTTGTCTGGCCGTAGTAATTGAATGGTGTGGCAAACCCAGGACGCAGAAAACCGCCGAGCGTGCCGAAAGCCGGTGCATTGGCATCAATGTTCATATTGGGAATAAACCCCATGCGTGCGGTGTACAAGCGCGCCTCAAACTCCTCTACGCTAGCCACGGCTTGTTTGAGATCTTTGTTTTTCTGCAACGCCTGCCGGATCAAGTGCTGCAACGTTTCATCGCGCAACAGCTCCCACCAGCGCAAATTGGCAACCGATTCACCCTCCATCGCCTCCATGCGAAACTTCCCGGCGACATCAACCTGCGGGCGAATATAGTCCGGGCCCATTGCGCAAGCCGTTAGCAGCAAACCGGGAAGCACTAATAGTATTCGAAGCCAGTGGCGGTAACGTTTCATTTGAGTAAGGGAAATAGAAGTGTTTTCCTTATTGAACAGGAATAGAGTGAGAATTCCATATATCTCGTATTGATGTCAAACACGCCGGCAAAATGCGATGAAAGCCCTCATGATGTTTGAATTGAGAAGTGATTATATTGCAGATTAAGCCGATCGGCGCCTAACCACCAGTCACACCAAATTCTTGGGTTTACAATCAGCTATAAGGTATTCTGCGAAGTGCCGATAAGTATACCAAGCTAACATTAATTGTTGTACTCTAAACTAGAATATGTTTAATAAGAAAGTTTGTCATGCAAAAAGATTTTTCCAATGAATTAGTTCGGTTAAAAAAACTCTACGAGTTGAGCATGACTATCTCGGGCGATCCGGTTGAAGTGTTCAGGCATATTGCAAAAATCATTGGTGAACTCTTCGAACTAAAAATTGTATGCCTTTCAAAAATAAACGGTGATAGGCTCGATTTTCTGGCGATTTACCATGAGGGGCAGATTTTCACTGATGCTGGTTCGTGCGAACTTGCTGTTACACCGTGTGCAACAGTGGAAATAGCCCAAGATGTGAGGATATATGATCATGTTAAGGAGCGGTTTCCCGATGCGCTATTCCTTCAACAACACAATGCCCATTCTTATTGCGGTTTTCCTTGCTTGGGAAATGATGGAAAAGTCAAAGCGGTAACGTGTCTCCTTGACGATAAATCCCGTGAGTACACCGAAGAGGATATAGAAATACTTAGAATATTTGGTCAGCGCATTGGTATGGAGATTGAGCGCCAAGAGCATATTCAATCCGTTAAAGCATCTCAGCAACGGATTGAATTCCTGGCGCACCATGATATTCTGACTGAATTACCTAATCGCATTCTACTGATTGAGCGTTTTAACTTAGCGGTTGCACCGGTTCAACGGGAAGAGATCGCGGTCAGTTTGATATCCCTTGATCTGGATCACTTCAAGGTAATCAACGATTCTTTTGGTTACCACGCGGGTGATTTCCTGCTCAAAGAAGTTGCTGTCCGGCTTAAAACCTGTGTCCGCGATACGGATACAATCAGCCGCCAGGGTGGTGATCAATTTATTATTCTCTTGTCAGACATTCACGAAGCGAATGATGTGGCCATTGTTGCTCAAAAGATTCTGGAAATATTTAAGGATCCATTTTTGATGGATGGCGATAGTATCAAGATATCTGCAAGCTTAGGCATTGTACTATTTCCAAAAGACGGCAATGATCTTAGCCAGCTTCTGCACTATGCAGATACTGCGATGTATCATGCAAAAGATTCTGGCGGGAATGGTTACCAATTTTTTAACGAAGAGATGGCAGCCAGCTCTAAAGAACGATTACATATACTGAATCACATTCGCCAGGCCCTTGAATTCAATCAATTCAAACTTCATTACCAATCACAAATTGATACGATAACCAGGAAAATCATAGCTTGCGAGGCTCTGATACGCTGGGAAACACCGGATCGCTTTATTCCTCCTGGAAAATTTATTCCAGTTGCTGAGAATTCCGGGATCATCCTTGATATCGATGCATGGGTTGTTGACGCAGCTTGCCGTCAAGCTAAAATCTGGCAAGATGCGGGGATGCCCTTAGTGGTCGCTGTCAATATATCCGCATCGCAATTTAAACGAGGAAATATTATTGATCTTGTCTCAACAGCGCTTGATCGGCATCAATTAGATCCCGGTTTATTAGAAATTGAACTAACTGAGTCGATACTCATTCACGATACCGAGATCATACGGCAAGTACTTTTTCAACTAAAACAACTGGGTATAAAGCTTTCTATCGATGATTTCGGTACTGGCTATTCTAATTTATCCTATCTGCGCATGCTGCATTTAGATAAGATCAAAATTGATCAATCCTTCATCAAGCATATGGCTATCAACGAAAATGACAAAGTTATTGTGCGTTCGACTATTGATCTGGCGCATAACCTTGGTCTTAAAGTTATTGCGGAGGGTGTAGAAACAGCCAGTGCAGTTGAGTTGCTAGAAGAATTTGATTGCGATCAATTGCAGGGTTATCACTTTGGAAAACCAATGCCGCCAGAATTGTTTGTGAGCTGTATCAAGTAGTTGAAGTTTAAATTCTTCACCCTTCATTGGATTTGCAAGCACAGAGCTGTCTTTGCTTACTTCTTGCTTCCCAGTTCAGATGATTTGCCTCTGGTTGTTGCTGGCGACTGATCAAAAAGATTTCTGAAATGACAAAACATAAACTTGCGTTCATCAATCAGCTACACCTATAATCGCACTCTGGAAATCACACCTTTTCAGCGAATGCAGCAAAAAGGTTTCACGTGAAACATCTCTGATAAAACCCTCTCGCATTACCTAGAAATTTAGTAACGCTTACAATATCGCAGGCTTTTTGTACTATGAGCAATCACACAGATTTTGAGATTATCGTTGTTGGTGGCGGCCATGCCGGAACTGAAGCGGCATTGGCGGCTGCGCGCATGGGGCACAAAACATTGTTGCTGACGCACAATATCGAAACGATTGGTCAGATGTCGTGTAATCCGTCGATTGGCGGCATCGGCAAGAGTCATTTGGTCAAGGAAATCGATGCTTTGGGCGGCGCAATGAGTTTGGCGGCGGATGAAGCCGGGATTCAGTTCCGGGTGTTGAATTCGAGCAAAGGCCCGGCGGTCAGAGCGACGCGCGCGCAGGCTGATCGGGCATTGTATCGTCAGGCTATCCGGGGCCGCATCGAGAATCAGCCGAATCTGCGGGTGATGCAGCAGGCGGTGGATGATCTGATTCTTGAACAGGATCGCGTGATCGGTGTCGTTACGCAGCTTCAAATTAAGATTTATGCGCGCGCAGTGATATTGACGGTCGGTACATTCCTGGGAGGATTGGCGCATATCGGTAAAACCCATTTTAAGGCGGGACGGGCGGGTGATCCGCCGTCGCTGTCGCTGGCACAACGATTGCGCGAAATGGAATTTCCCGCGGGACGGTTGAAAACCGGTACGCCGCCGCGCATCGACGGCCGCACCTTGGATTATGCCAAGCTGCTGGAGCAGCCAGGCGATCAGCCGGTGCCGTCGTTTTCGCTGATCGATACCGGCATTCGGCATCCGCGCCAGATTTCGTGCTGGATCACCCATACCAATGCGCTGACGCACGGCATCATCCGCGACGGTTTGGTCGATTCGCCGTTGTTTACCGGAAAAATCGAAGGCGTCGGCCCGCGCTACTGTCCGTCTATTGAGGATAAAGTGGTGCGTTTTTCCGCGCGCGAGTCGCATCAGATTTTTCTCGAACCGGAAGGCTTGGGCACACACGAAATTTATCCGAATGGCATTTCAACCAGCCTGTCGTTTGAAGTACAGGTGAAATTGATCCATTCCATCGCCGGATTGGAAAATGCGCATATAACACGGCCTGGTTATGCCATCGAATACGATTACTTCGATCCGCGCAATTTAAAGCGCTCGCTTGAAACCAAAACCATCGGAAATCTGTTTTTTGCCGGGCAAATCAACGGCACAACCGGCTATGAAGAAGCTGCCGCGCAAGGTTTATTGGCCGGCATTAATGCCGCACTGAAAATTCAGGAAAAAGAATCGTGGCTGCCGCAACGCAACGAAGCCTATTTGGGTGTTCTGGTTGATGATTTGATCACTTCCGGAGTGACCGAGCCTTACCGGATGTTTACCAGCCGCGCGGAATATCGCTTGCAACTGCGCGAAGACAACGCCGATCTGCGCTTGACTGAAATGGGCAGAAAGCTTGGTTTGATCGATGATCAGCGCTGGGCTGCCTTTACTGATAAGCAGGAAGCGATTGAGAAAGAGCAGCAAAGGCTTAATTCAGTACGCTTGCTGCCCGGCACATTGCCGGAAGACGAGGCCATGCGCGTTCTCGGAAAAGGGATAGAGCGGGAATATACGTTAATGGAGCTGTTAAAACGACCTGATGTGACCTATGCTGCGTTGATGACGCTACCCGGTGCGGGCGAACCGGTAAACAATGTGCAAGTGGCTGAGCAAGTTGAAATACAGACTAAGTATCACGGTTATATCCAGCGGCAGCAGGAAGAAGTGTCGCGTCAGGCGCAATATGAAAATACTTTACTGCCAAAAGATATCGACTATAAGGTAGTTAAAGGACTTTCCAATGAAGTGCAACAAAAACTGAATCAGCATAAACCGGAAACCATTGGACAGGCTTCGCGGATTTCCGGCGTGACACCGGCTGCGATCTCTTTATTATTGGTGCATTTAAAGCGCGGATTCGGGATTGTTGAGAAGAAGCAAAGTGCATGAGTTTGTTGCAGCAGATTACACTAGGGCTACAGGCGCTCAATTATGATTTTGCAGTGCAGGAAAAGCCGCTGCCCGGACTCATCGAGCGCTATTTATTGCTGATCGAGAAATGGAACAAAATACATAATTTAACCGCTATCCGGAATCTGCAAGACATGCTTTATCAGCATGTCTTGGATAGCCTGGCCGTGCTGCCGCATATCAACGGTCCGCAGATTGTCGATGTCGGCAGCGGCGCCGGTCTGCCGGGTATCCCGATTGCACTGGCAAGACCGGATTGGCAGGTATTGCTGGTTGAAAGCAATCAAAAGAAAGCGTCTTTTTTGAAGCAGGTTAAGATTGAATTGGCACTGCAGAATGTTGCAGTTATCGGGCAACGCATCGAAGATATTCATTCGGATAAAAAAGTGAATACCATTATTACGCGTGCATTTTCCGAGTTGGGTGAATTTGTTAATTTAACCCGGCAATTGGCTGCGGAAAATGATGCAAATTGCCGCTGGGTCGCGATGAAGGCAAATTGTTCCAATAGTGAACTGAAGCAAATTCAAGCCCCTTTCTGCATTGAAAAAAGCATATCGCTGGCCGTGCCTGGGCTGGATGCAGCCAGGCAGCTGATTATCATAAAAAAATAACTCCGGATTAAAATACTTTGCGGCTTTGATTCAACCTAATGAATGCAGGAGCTAAACCCGTGACGAAAATTCTCGCCATTACCAATCAAAAAGGCGGCGTTGGAAAAACCACGACCAGCGTGAATCTGGCTGCAAGTCTGGCCGCGTCGGGAAAACGTATTTTATTGGTCGATCTCGATCCGCAAGCCAATGCCACAATGGGCAGCGGCACCAACAAACAAACGGTAAAAACCACGATTTATCATGTTTTGCTTGGCGATGCGGCGGTACAAGCGGCGCGTATTACCGGCACGCAAGGCAAATATGACTTGATTCCAGCCAACCGCGACTTGGCGGGCGCAGAAGTTGAAATGGTGGATTTGCCCCAGCGGGAAGCGCGCCTGAAAACGGCACTCGAAGCTATCGAATTCGACTATGATTACATTCTGATCGATTGCCCGCCCGCTTTAAACTTGCTGACACTCAATGGCTTATGCGCGGCGCACGCAGTGATGATCCCGATGCAGTGCGAATATTACGCGCTGGAAGGACTCAGTGATCTGGTCAATACGATTAAGCGCGTGCGTAATAATTTTAACCCCACGTTGCGGATTGAAGGTCTGCTGCGAACCATGTTTGATCCACGCAACATATTGGCGCAGCAGGTTTCCGACCAATTGCAAAAACACTTTGGTGATAAAGTCTACCGCACCGTGATTCCGCGCAATATCCGCCTGGCCGAAGCGCCCGGTTTTGGTTTGCCCGTTTTGTATCACGATGGGCAATCAAAAGGCGCGTTGGCTTATCTTGAGCTCGCGAAAGAAATACTTGACGCATGACCGCAAAAATAAGGAATCGGTAAAATGACAAAACAAAAAGGACTGGGAAGAGGTTTGGATGCCTTATTGTCGGGCAATGGGAATGCCGATTTTGCGGAAGAATCGCTACAAAGCCTTGAAATAACCAAGCTTCAACCCGGAAAATACCAACCCAGAACCAATATGGATCAGGTGGCTTTGGCAGAGCTAGCCGAGTCGATCAAAGCGCAAGGTGTCATGCAGCCGATTCTGGTGCGGCCCATCAGTGCGGACCGCTTTGAGATCATCGCGGGCGAACGCAGATGGCGTGCAGCCCAATTAGCGGGATTGACCGAAGTGCCGGCGCTGATACGAAAAGTAGCCGATGAATCGGCGCTCGCCATGTCGTTGATTGAAAACATCCAGCGTGAGAATCTGAATCCATTGGAAGAAGCCATGGGCATTCAGCGTCTGATTAATGAATTTGGTATGACGCATCAAACGGCAGGTGAAGCGCTAGGCAATTCACGCAGCACGATTTCCAACCTGTTGCGTTTGCTCAATTTGTCTGCACCGGTACAGGAATTGATGATGCAGGGTAAAATTGATATGGGACATGGGCGTGCGCTGTTGTCATTAGCGTCTGTGCAACAAATTAAAATTGCCAATGTGATCGTGCAAAAACAGCTTTCAGTGCGCGAAACGGAGAAAATCGTCAATCAGATTGAACACCCTGCACTTAAAAAGGTAAAAAAACCCGATAGAGATCTGTTGCGATTACAGGAAGATGTTTCCGAGCGTCTTGGTGCGCAGGTGGCGATCAAGCCGAAGAGGAATGGCCAAGGCAATATTGTCATTCACTATACCAGTTTGGACCAATTGGATGATATTCTCAGTAAGTTATAAAATAATCCATCAACGTTAATGAGTGTAAACAAGGAAAATTATGGATGCAAGATTGCTGGATATTTTGGTATGTCCCCTCTGTAAAGGGCCGCTGATTTACAAAAAAGAAGACAAGGAACTGATCTGCAAGCCTGACCGGCTCGCATTTGCGATCAAAGACGGTATTCCAATCATGCTGGCAGAGGAAGCGCGCAGGATACCGGACGAAGTTGAAATTAAATAAATCCCAATTTTATACAATACGATGAATTCAAGTATTCGGCTTGAGCCCCGTGTGGCGGCTATTTTGGGTGCATTGATTGCAGATTCCGCGGCATTGGGTCTGCATTGGCTTTATGATCCCGAGCGCATTGCACAGATCGAAAAAATTAAAGGGCTGGTTTTTTTGGAACCCGATGCAAACGATTACGCAGATACCAGCGGATACTTTGCGCATGGCAATAAATCAGCGGGCGATTCATCCGGATATGGTGAGATATGCCTGCTGATGTTGCGGCATTTTGCACAGCATGGCCAATTTGATCGCGTTGCATACCAGACGGAATACCGCAGTCATTTTGGTCCGGGCGGCGCTTATATCGGTTATGTCGATTCGCCCACACGCCAAACCCTGCAAACATTATTACCACTCAAACCCGAAGAATTTCCGGAAAACTCCGGCGCCGATGATGATCAGTTTGCCGCGCTGGCAGCGATACCGGCCGTAGTAGCCGCGCATACCGGGCCGCAAGCAGCATTGAAAGCTAAAGTAGATCAGATCGTACGTCTGACCAATCATAACGGCACGGCTGTTGCAGCAGCGCAGTATGCGGGCTACGTTTTGCTGGAAGTATTGAACGGACAATCCATCACTCAAGCGCTCACGAATGCACTGCCGTACGCAGGAGAGAAGCTGACGCCCCTGCTTGAAGAAGTTATGCAAATCCCCAGGCTCGATAGTACAAGAGTGACTAAACGCTTTGGCTCAGCCTGTCACGTATTGGAAGGATTGCCGGTACTTGCGCATATTGCTCAACATGCGCCCGATTACCGCACGGCCATTGAAGAAAATATCCGCATCGGCGGCGACAGTTGCGGCCGTGCCATCATGCTCGGAGCCATCATGGCGGCTTATACAGCGCAGCACAGTGAACAGCATTCCGCTATTCCGCTTGAGTGGGCTGCCCGCTATCTAAAGTTACCTATCGCTACGAATGCTTGCGCACAACTCTGACTGTCAGTAGATAAATTCCCTGAGAATGGATATAATTTACTGAATAATTAGTCAGTCTTTAAAATACGAAGCAAAAAAACAATCATTCTAACTAACCGCTCACTTCATCAAGATTACCTGCGTTGCAAAATCACGAACTAAAGAATGCCTTAATTCCATGCCTGCTACAGAAGCAGATCGGGTGAGATGGCACTAAAAAAACAAATAGCGCATCCGGCATGTTCGTCTATTGGCCTTTTCATTACTATAAATATTTATTAATTCTGGAGGAAAAATGAGTCACACGCTATACGAAACCACTATTCAGCGGGTACAACGCTGCGAATTAGCAGTTCCAGGTTCCAGCCCGGGGATGTTTGAGAAAGCACTCATTAGCGGCGTAGACTTTGTTTTCCTCGATCTGGAAGATGCCGTAGCGCCCGATGACAAAGTACAAGCACGCAAGAATGTCATCCAGGCGCTCAACGATCTGGATTGGAAAGGTCATGGCATCACGGTTTCAGTACGTATCAACGGTCTGGATACCCAGTATATGGTGCGCGATGTCGTTGATCTGGTGGAACAGGCCGGGCATAAGATCGATACACTGCTAATCCCGAAAGCCGGAGTGTATGCAGATATTTATATGGTTCAAGCGATGATAACCCAGCTTGAAATGCAGCAAGGCCTGAAAAACAGAATCGGCCTGGAAGCACTGATTGAAACAGCACTGGGTATGGCGAATGTGGAAGACATTGCACGCAATGGCGCAGCAGGACGGCTGGAAGCATTGCACTTTGGTGTTGCCGATTATGCCGCCAGTAACCGTGCCAGAACCACCAACATCGGCGGTCTGAATCCGGATTATCCAGGCGATCAGTGGCATTTTGCCATCAGCCGCATGATCGTGGCGTGCCGTGCCTATGGCTTACGTCCTATCGATGGTCCTTTTGGCGATATCAAGGATCCGGATGGTTATGTATTGGCCGCTAAACGTGCGGCGGCATTGGGCTGTGAAGGAAAATGGGCGATTCATCCCACGCAAATCGAATTGGCGAATGACGTATTTACGCCACCAGCCCGCGAAATTGAAAAAGCAAAACGTATTCTGGCCGCGCTCAAAGAGGCTGCTGCGCAAGGTAAAGGCGCTGCTGCGCTGGATGGCCGCTTAATCGACGCGGCTTCTGAAAGAATGGCCAATAATGTGGTGAAAGTCGCTGAAGCGATTGCAGCAAAAAACGGATAAGGCCGCACTGAGCGGCCTTAATCTTTATGGCCCGGTGTATTGCGGAAAAATAAAGGGCACTTCTAAAAATTCAAAGTTCTAAACAAAACGAGGCGCGAGCAAAAAATGGTGACGCAGCATATAACTGATATGTAAGGAAACATTTTTTGTGAGCAACAAAGTGTTGTGACGAAATTTGGATTTTTAGAGGTGCCCTAAAATTATCGAATTGAATTTAATGCGATTATTGAGGAAATTGAAGTGAATATTCACGAATATCAAGCAAAAGAAATTTTGGCTGAATACGGCGTCAAAATTGCTGAAGGCGGTTTAGCCTATAGTGCAGTGGAAGCCGTACAACGTGCCAGAGAAATTGATGGCGACGTTTGGGTTGTCAAAGCACAGATTCATTCCGGGGCGCGCGGTAAAGCGGGCGGAATCAAGGTTTGCAGAACACATGCTGAGGTGGAGCAAGCAGCCGAAGCATTGCTGGGAAAGAATCTGGTTACGCATCAAACCGGACCTGCCGGAAAAATCTGTTCCAGGCTATATATTGAAGCAGGAACCAGTATCGCCAAGGAAATGTATTTGTCATTCATGATTGACCGCAGCAGCGAGCGCGTCATCATGGTCGGTTCAGCGCAAGGCGGCATGGAAATTGAGAAACTGGCTGAAACCAATCCGGAAGCGATTATCAAGATTTATATCGAACCGGCAGTCGGATTGCAGGATTTCCAGGCGAGAAAAATGGCTTTTGCCTTGAATATCGACAGTGCGCAACTGAATCACGCGGTTAAAACGATCAAAGGCTGCTACCGTGCCTTGCGCGATCTGGATGCCAACGTGCTGGAAATCAATCCATTGGTGTTAACCACCAACAACGAAATCGTTGCACTCGATGCCAAAATGGCTTTTGACGAGAACGCATTGTTCCGCCGCCACAAGATTGCAGAGTTGCGTGACAACACGCAAGTAGACAATCGTGAAGTCGCTGCCGCGGAAGCAGGCTTGAGCTATGTCGGTCTGGACGGGGATATCGGCTGTATGATTAATGGCGCAGGGCTGGCGATGGCGACCATGGATATGATTAAACTGGCTGGCGGCGAGCCTGCCAACTTTCTCGACGTCGGCGGCGGTGCGTCGGCTGAGCGTACAGAAAAAGCTTTTCGTTTGGTGTTGGCAGATGCCGGCGTTAAAGCGATGCTGGTGAATATTTTTGCCGGTATCAACCGCTGTGATTGGATCGCAGAAGGGGTTGTACATGCGGTCAAAAACATCGATATGAAAATACCGCTGGTGGTTCGTCTGTCGGGAACCAATGTAGAAGAAGGCCGTCGCATTATTGCGGATAGCGGCTTGCCGATTATCACAGCCGATACGTTAGCGGATGCAGCGGAGAAAGTCGTACGCGCACGTAACGAAGTCGTCGCAAAAAAAGCCTAGGAGTATAAAATGGCGATTTTAATCAACGAAAATACACGAATTATTGTTCAAGGTTTTACCGGAAAAATCGGCACCTTCCATGCACAGGAAATGATTGACTATGGTTCCAAAGTGGTCGGTGGCGTTACTCCTGGTAAAGGTGGACAAACTCATCTGGGATTGCCGGTATTCAATACGGTCAAAGAAGCAGTCGATCAAGTCGGTGCAGAAGCCAGCATTGTTTTTGTGCCGCCCGCATTTGCTGCAGATTCCATCATGGAAGCTGCCGATGCCGGTATCAAATATTGCGTATCCATCACCGATGGCATCCCGACGCAAGACATGATGACGGTGAAGAATTTCCTGCGCCGCTTCCCCAAGGAAGAACGCATGCTGCTGGCAGGCCCCAATTGCGCGGGCACAATCAGCCCAGGCCGTGCCATGCTGGGAATTATGCCCGGACATATTTATATACGCGGAAATGTCGGTGTTGTGGGCCGCTCTGGCACATTGGGGTATGAAGCCGCCGATCAAATGCGCTTGCTGGGAATCGGAATTTCAACCTCTGTAGGCATTGGCGGCGATCCGATCACCGGCAGCTCGCATCGTGACATTCTGGAAAGATTAGAACAGGACCCTGAAACCAAGGTGGCGCTGATGATCGGTGAAATAGGCGGTCCGCAAGAGGTGGAAGCCGGCAGATTCGCCAAAGAAAACATGACCAAGCCGCTGGTAGCTTATATCGCCGGTCTGACTGCGCCGGAAGGACGGCGCATGGGACATGCAGGCGCTATTATTTCTTCCGCGGGTGAGAGTGCGGCTGAAAAGGTCGCGATTCTGAAAGAACTCGGCGTCACCATTTGCCCGACACCATCCTTGATGGGACAAACCATTGCGGAAGTTTTAGCAAAAATGTAATCAAAGAAGCGTATTATCGAGCAAAGATTAAAGGGTATCTTGCGATACCCTTTATTTTTTCAGGCACGCACAATAAGATAAATGTTTTTCAAGAAATTTGATTGGATTTTGATACGTAGATGAATGATATGGAAACTAAAGATAGTTCAGGAAATATTCCTTTAAGACGAATTCACCCAATCGCACATTTTCTTTTTCTCACTCGCTGGTTACAGTTGCCTTTGTACCTGGGATTGGTTTTAGCGCAATGTGTGTATGTGTTTCATTTCTGGGTTGAATTATCTGATTTGATTGGCGCCGTGCTGGGTAATCAAAATGCATTACAGCATATTCTCGATACGGTCACGATAAAAGGCGCAGAAAGGCCCACCAAGTTAACTGAAACGGCCATTATGCTGGTTGTTCTCGGATTGATCGATGTAGTGATGATCTCCAATCTGCTGATCATGGTCATTATTGGCGGTTATGAAACCTTTGTCTCGCGCATGAATCTGGAAGGACACCCCGATCAACCGGAATGGTTGTCGCATGTAAATGCTTCTGTTTTGAAGGTTAAACTGGCAACCGCCATTATCGGGATTTCGTCGATACACCTGCTGAAAACCTTTATCAACGCCAGTGCGTACGATGAAAAGACATTGCTTGCACAAACGGGCATACACATGGCTTTTTTACTTTCGGCCATTGCCATCGCCTACTGTGATCGCATTATTACGCAAACCAGTCAACAATCGACGGAACACTGATAACAACAATCTGCTGATCAGGCTACAGCCGTTACATCATGCAATAACTGCAGTATTCCCTGCAAAGCTGTAGCCACTGCCAAACGCCGTATGGCTTCGCGATTTCCTGTAAAAAACCGGGTTTCTTGTTGCACTGAACCCTCTTTGATTGCACAGGCAAAACAAACCATCCCCACGGGCTTTGTTGCAGTACCGCCTTCGGGGCCGGCAATCCCGGTGATCGATACGCTAATCTGCGCACGGCTTTTGTTCAGCGCTCCGAGGGCCATTTCCTGTGCTGTTTGCGCGGATACGGCGCCATATTGATCCAATGTCGCTTGCTGAACGCCCAGCATTTCACATTTGGAAGCGTTGCTATACGTGATAAACCCCCGCTCATACCAGGCTGAGCTGCCTGCCACGGCAGTGACGGCTTGGCCTAACCAGCCGCCGGTACAAGATTCGGCGGTTACCAGCAGCAATCCGCACTGAGCAAGGCGTTCCCCAACTTTAACTGCCAAATCGTAAGATTCTTGATTTATATCAGAAATTTTTTGACTCCATTTCAATATTATGGTCCAAGGCAAAGCATTCAAT
The DNA here is from genome assembly GCF_000219585.1 of Nitrosomonas sp. Is79A3. Classification (NCBI taxonomy): domain Bacteria; kingdom Pseudomonadati; phylum Pseudomonadota; class Betaproteobacteria; order Nitrosomonadales; family Nitrosomonadaceae; genus Nitrosomonas; species Nitrosomonas sp. Is79A3. The sequence goes on from NC_015731.1 coordinate 128,432, forward strand.
TAGAGAGAAACTAAATATCACTTTAACCTGTCATCGTGCTAATCTTTGAAAATAGGGTGCTTGAATCATTATATTGGAATCTGCTGTTATTTTCTTGAGCTAGAAAAATGCAAGCTGATCGTTCATCAAGGATGCCTTTTATTGATGCTTTAAAAGCTATTTGTTGTTTACTGATTATCGCGCATCACTTGGCCATTTATGGTCCTATGTCGGATATCGCCTACCCGTTGATCCCCGCTTTATTGGATTGGCTGCGTGAATACGGAAGAATCGCTGTGCAAATGTTTTTTGTCATCGCAGGTTTTCTTGTAGCTGCAAAACATGCGCCACAGGGATTATCTTTAGTCACAACACCCATCCGGCTGATACAACACCGCTATCTGAGATTGATCACGCCGTATTTGGCTGCTTTAACGTTAGCGATTGGATGCGCCGCATTGGCCAGAGTCTGGATGAACCACGCATCGATTCCTGGCACACCCAATTTGTTTCAACTGCTGGCACATATTTTTTTACTACACGATCTGTTAAACCAGGAAGTCCTGTCAGCAGGCATCTGGTACGTTGCCATTGATTTCCAGTTATTTGTATTAACGATTCTACTCTTCTGGATTTCCAAACAAATCCAGAATCGATACCCGGATTTTCAAATGCTCGGTCTGGCTTTAATTATCAGTTTAACAACCGCTTCTTTATTCTTTTTTAATCGGGACACCTACTGGGATGAAACGGCTTTATATTTTTTTGGTTCGTATGGTCTTGGTATTCTGATTTATTGGGCTTCTGTCAGCCGGCATCAGCTTTTCTGGTTTATCGTGCTGAGCGCATTGATTTTTGCAGCGTTAACCGTTGATTTCCGTTCACGCATAGCCTTAGCAGGCAGTGTCATGCTGATACTGGGATTGGCTCAGTACTATGACGTTTTGAACAGTAGACGTGTGCCCGGTTATCTGGCTTATCTTGGACGCGCTTCCTATTCTATATTTCTGGTTCACTTTCCGATATCGCTGGTCATCAATGCGGCATTCTTCAGATTCTTACCGCATCAGCCAGCCATTCACTTATTCGGCCTGTTGTTAGCCGTTGGCGCGAGTATCGGCGCTGGTATTTTACTTTTTAACTGGCTTGAAGCGCGCCCGGTAACGTATCGGATGCATATCTTGCTACCTACGGGATTTATTACATTCGGCCTACTCGTGGCATTGCTTGGAAATAGTTAGAAATAGCGATTTGTGTTTGCTGTGCGCATTGCTGGCATATCAGCGAACCGGATTGTGCCTTGACGCTGGTAGCACAAAAAGGGAAGATGCTTATCAAACATGGATAGATATCATCAATAGTTTTGTCACGTACAAGGGATTTAGCATGCACTATTTTTTACTGGCAGCAGTGATTTCAATCGCATCAGCACCCCTATCAGCAGATGATTTAGGGGTAACAATCAGCATTGGCCAGCCCGGTTTTTATGGTCAAATCACCCTGGGCAATCAATATCCGGCGCCGCGATTGATTTACCCCAATCCGGTACTCATCATGCCGCCCGCAGTCACTATTCAACAACAACCGATTTATCTCTTTGTGCCGCCCGGTCATGCCAAAAGATGGGATAAATACTGCGCTCGTTATAATGCCTGCAACCAACCCGTTTATTTTGTACAGAAAGATTGGTACAACAACGAATACCTGCCGCATTATCACAGTCAGAGTAATTACCCCAGTGGCAACTATGATTCAGGCCGGCATCAGCATGATGATGACGATGATTCGCGTAATCGCTCACAATCAAATAAGCACAACGATCGTGACCATCCCGGGCACGGCAAGGATAAGAATCGCGGCAAGCACGAGCAAGGAGAGCATGGCAAAAAAGACCATGACCGGGGGAATCGGAACGATTAATCGCTGCCTTAGTTTCGTTAAAGGCAATAGGAATCACCAGCTAATCAGCGGTGTGTATTCAAGTTTTCATCCAGGAACGCGCCCAATGATTTTATCCAGGCGGGTTGCATAAAAATGAAGCCGATATTGTGGCCGCCTTCCAGTGTCAGGAATTGTTTCGGTTCCGGTGCTGCCTGAAACAACTGCTGGCCATGCTCAAACGGTATGATCTCATCCTGCGGGCTATGCGCGATAAAAACCGGGCAAGTAACCGATTGCAGGGATTTGCGTGTGTCGTAATCAAAACGGCTGAGCCAGCGTACCGGCAAGAATGGGTATAGCTCTGCGGCTAAATCGGGGACTGAAGTGAATGTGGAAGCCAGCGTCAGCAAGCCGGGCTTTTCCTGAATTGCCAGCCAGGCTGCTACCGCACCCCCTAGCGACTCTCCGAACAATCCAATCTGCGCCGGTGCAATGCCGCGGATCTCAGTCAGATAACGCCAGGCAGCCTGCGCGTCGAGATAAGTGCCGGATTCAGACGGAACGCCGCTGCTTTGGCCATAGCCGCGATAATCAAACAGCAACGTGTTGTAGCCAAGCCGCTTGAACATCGCCAGATAATTGATGCGGTGGGAAATATTTCCGGCGTTGCCATGAAAAAACAGTACCGTGCCTTTGGCATTGGGCACGGACATCCACCAGCCGTGCAGTGTTTCACCATCGCGGGTGGTGATGTTGACAGACGTATAATCCAGGCCGATTGCCTCCGGCGTAAGGCTGAGCGGTTTTTCCGGAAAATAAACCAAACGCGACTGGCTAAAGTACACCAGCAAAACCACCGCCAGGTAGGCAACAGCCAGCATGATGAGCAGATTAAGCAGCATACGCATCGCTAATCAATCAAGGTTGCTTCAGATCAATCACGATATCCGCACCCAGACTGCCGGTGGTAAATGCGGAATCGCTGAATTTGGGAAAGCCGAACTGTTGCCCGGGGTTATTCGATAAGCCAAAAGGTTCGCGTGGTAACAGATTCCATTGTTTTTTTAATTTACGGTCTCCATCGATATCGTGATAGACCGCCACTGCGTAGGTGCCGGGCTGTTCGAGATTCATACAGACGATCTGCTGCCCTGCCGCTGCCGGAATACGCACCTTGCGCTTGCGTCCTGCTTTGAAGAGAAAATGTTCCGGGTCATCATACAACTCAACGTTTAAAACACCCCCAGCCCCCACATTATTCACAGTGATCCTGACTTGAGCGCTGCTGGCATTACAGGCATCCGGCGCTTCATGCGGATTAATGGTGAGTGGTTGTGATGCGCTGGCTTGAGTGAAAAACAATAAACTCATGATAAAAATCAGAGCAGGTATAAAAAATCCTGTTGGCTGCGAAGAATTTACAGGTAATGGCGAGGTTTTCATTGGCTCAAGAATTGTCATAACGCGGTGTGAATGGTTTACTATAACTGCGTATTTTAGACCAATAAAAAATAATCAGCGGGATTCATGAACAAAGAGCAACTGAAAAAACTCGAAGCCGATCTGTGGAGCGCCGCCGATAAACTGCGCGCGAACTCCGACCTGAAGTCGAGCGAATATGCGACACCGGTGCTGGGGCTGATCTTCCTCAAATTTGCCGACAACAACTACCGCCGTCACGAGAAAGCCATTCTCGCCGAATATCAGCAGTTGCAGGGCACCCGACGCGAGAAACCGGTTTCTGAAATCGCCATTGAGAAATGCGGTTTTTACCTGCCCGACCACACCCGCTACGATTATCTGCTGAAACTGCCGGAAGAAAAGGACATCGCCAAGGCGCTCAAGGAAGCGATGAAAGCCATCGAGGAATACAAGCCGGAACTCGAAGGCGTGCTGCCGAAGGACGAATACGCGGCGCTGACGCGCACCGACAAAACCATCCCGCAACAATTACTGAGAACGTTCGCGGATATTCCCGCTAATGCGACCGGCGACCTGTTCGGGCAGATTTATGAATACTTCCTGTCCGAATTCGCGCGCAGCGAAGGCCAGAAAGGCGGCGAGTTTTTCACGCCGCGTTCGGTGGTGCGCCTGATGGTCGAAATCATCGAACCGCACGGCGGCAAAGTGTTCGATCCCGCCTGCGGTTCCGGCGGCATGTTCGTGCAATCCGCCCAATTCATCGAAGCGCATCGCAATGAACTGAAAGGCGCGGACAGCGGCGTGTATGTCTGCGGCCAGGAAAAAACCCAAGATACCGTCAAGCTGGCCAAGATGAACCTCGCGGTCAACGGCCTGCGCGGTGAAATCAAGCAGGCCAACACCTATTACGAAGATCCGTATGACAGCCTCGGCGTATTCGATTACGTGCTCGCCAATCCGCCGTTCAACGTCGATGACGTGAGCCTTTCCAGCGTGGAAAAGGACAAGCGTTTCAACACCTATGGCATTCCGCGCAACAAATCGAAAGTGAAAAAAGCCGACGAAGGCAAGGAAACCGTGCCGAACGGCAACTACCTGTGGATCAGCCTGTTCGCCACCTCGCTCAAACCGCAAGGCCGCGCCGCATTGGTCATGGCAAATTCCGCCTCCGATGCGCGCCACTCCGAAGCCGACATCCGCAAAACATTGATCGAGCAGAATCTGATTTACGCCATGCTGACACTGCCGTCGAACATGTTCTACACCGTCACGCTGCCCGCGACGCTGTGGTTTTTTGACAAAGCCAAGAACGATGACAGGATTTTATTCATCGACGCACGCAACATTTTCACCCAGATCGACCGCGCCCACCGCGAATTCAGCGCAGAACACATCCAGAACATCGCCCTCATCAGCCACCTGCACAAAGGCCAGCGCGAAAAATTCATCCGGCTCATCGGCCACTATTTTGCTGCCGGTATGGAGCGGCTGATCGAAAACAACGCAAAGATCGAACCCGTCTGCACGCAATTGCTCGACGTGCTGGATGATGCGGACGGCAAACAAGCCGTGGATGAACTGCTGCAGCACTGGAGGGAACTGGAAAAGTTACAGACCCATTACGCGCAATACCGCAAAGAACATGCGATTGCGGCAGAAATCGACAAGAAAAACCAGGCACAACACCAGTTGCGCAATGCATTTGATCCTTTTTTCACCGCACTGCACGATGGTTTGAAGCGCCTGGACAAGGTCGTGCGCCAGCACGAAAAACAGCAAACCGAGCAGGCGCAGCGGGAAGGCAAGCGCACCGCAACTGACCGCAGAACAAAAGCACTCAAAACCGCGCTGGAAGAACTGCACCAGGATGTAAAAAGCGCGGAAATCTACTACCAGCATATCCACTGGCTGCAGGAACGCTTCCCCAACGCGCAATACGAAGATGTCACCGGACTGTGCAAATTGGCCACGCCCGAGGAAGTGAAAGAGCAGGACTATTCGCTGAATGCGGGGCGCTACGTCGGCGTGGTGATTGAGGAGGATGGCAAGACGGAAGAGGAATTCATTGAAGAGGTATTAGCAATGAATGATGAGCTTTCTGACTTGAATAAAGCTGCTCAGATGTTGGAAAGCACAGTTGCCCGCAATATTCGTTTAATGGTGGGTGACTGATGATAGGCGTTCGCATAATTCACCTTGGCGAAATTGCCCGATTTCGCTACGGAAAAATGCCCGAGACAGAGAAAATACTTGTCGATGATGCGACTGGCGGCTTCCCAATTTTCACAGGATATCGGATAGCGGGGCGCTATTCTGAATTCAATATTGAAACTCCAAAGCTAATAGTCGTATGTCGAGGCGTAGGTGGTACGGGTGATGTAAAAATCACTCCAGCTAAATGCTGGCTGACAAATTTGTCTATTGTCTTTGAGCTAGTAGAGGAGTTTGCAGACATACATTATCTGTACTATTTCTTCGCAGCATATAGCTTACGTTTCTTGGACACAGGCTCAGCACAGTCACAGATTACGATTACCGATCTTCAGCGTTTGAAGATACCGCTTCCGAATTTGATTACACAGAAAAAAATCGCGGCAATACTCTCGGCGTATGACGAGCTGATCGAAAACAACCAGCGGCGCATCGCACTGCTGGAAAAGATGGCCGAGGAAATCTACCGCGAATGGTTCGTGCGCATGCGTTTTCCCGACCATGAGAAGGTGAAGAAGGTCAAAGGTGTGCCAGAAGACTGGTGTGTCGCCGAGCTAAAAGAATTGGCTTCGATAAATCCATCCAGCATCAATCGCCAAGGCAATCCAGAATCAATTCTTTACGTCGATATTAGTTCGGTCAGCACCAATCGGATTGATGATGTGACTCCATATATTTCTGCAAATGCTCCGGGGCGCGCTCGTCGCCGCGTGAAACATGGTGATGTCATCTGGTCATCGGTGCGTCCCGCGAATCGTGCATACTGCTTGATCTACGAACCACCTGAAAATTTGATTGTTTCGACTGGTTTTGCTGTGATCCGCCCAAACTCGGCAACACCATTCACGTTCTTATTTTTTGCAGTCACGAGTAATCCCTTCGTTGATCAAATGACGACAGTTGCCAAAGGAGCTGCCTATCCCGCGACGAGTTTCGATGATTTTGAGAAAGCAAAGCTGCTTGTCCCAACTGAAGACTTGCTGAGAGCCTTCCATGAGAAAATTGAGCCAATGTTTCGACAGAGGCACTTTCTTCAACAGCAATCCGAACGGCTAAGGAAAACCCGTGACATGCTTCTCCCCCGCCTCATCTCCGGCAAACTTTCCGTCGAGCATCTCGACATCCAATTCCCGCCTGGTATGGAGGAATCCGCGCATGCCAATTGAAACCATCAGCGTGTTTGATCTACAGCGCCCAAGGGTTGAATACTTGCGGGTACAGCGTGAAATCCTGCACGTTGCGGGTGACCACGGTGAGGCCGTGGCATTGGGCGGTGGCCATGATCAGGCCGTCCATGACCGGCAGGGGTTGTCCAGCCAGTTCGGCAGTCGCGGCGATTTGCGCCCAGACATGCAGCGCGGCGGCGTCGAGCGGCAGGATACGCCCGGCGAAACGCTGTTCCACCTTACCCAGCCAGGCGGTGAGCTTCTGGCTGCGGCGCGGGTCGGAGGCGCGCAATTTGAGGATGCCTTTTTCGATTTCCCCCAGGCTGATGACGCTGATAAACAAACTGGACTCATCCTGTTCGTCCAGCCAGCGGATGACTTCCGGCGCAGGGGTTTTCCGGACATATTCGGACAGTGCGCAGGTGTCCAGCAGCCAGCTCATAGCGCGATGGCGCGTCCGGTGTCACGGCTGCGGGAAATATCCAGATCATCCGTAGCGAGACCGGGTTGCAGCAGCGCGTCGGAGAGTTTGCCTTCACGGCGGGTGAGGCGGGCGTATTCTTGCGCCGACACCACCACCGCAGCGGGTTTGCCGTGCACAGTAACCGTTTGGGCATCGCCGCTGGCGGCTTGTTTGATGAGTTGGCTGAGATTACTTTTTGCTGCTTGCAGTTGCCATTCTTTATGCATGATACCCTCCAATTATTTTGGTCAGACTGGACAGAATTTAGCACAAAGCGGATGGATTGGCTATGTTCCATTTTCAGTAAATTTTCCATCGAACATTTTTGCATCCGGTTTTCGCCCGGCATGGAGGAGGATCTATGAAATTTGAAACATTTAAAGCCGGTGCTTGGCGCCAGCGTTATCAGTATAAAAGTTTCGAGCCGGTACCGGTGAATCATGAATGGGTATGGGAAGATGCGACCATCAATACCCTGCTGGAAGCGGCCAACCGTGCGCTCGGGGAATTGAATGCTTTTTCTTTGATCGTGCCGGATATCGACTTATTTATTGAAATGCACGTGGTGAAGGAGGCGCAGACTTCCAGCCGGATTGAGGGCACGCAGACCGGTATCGACGAGGCGCTGATGTCTGAAGATCAGATTCAACCGGAAAAGCGCAATGACTGGCGCGAGGTGCGCAATTACATCGACGCGGTGAATAGCGCGGTTGCTGAATTAAAACATCTGCCGCTGTCGAACCGGCTGCTGAAACAAACGCATGAAATCCTGATGCGCGGCGTGCGCGGCGAGCATAAGCTACCGGGCGAATTTCGCACCAGCCAGAACTGGATCGGCGGCTCCAGCCTGACGGATGCCGCGTTTATTCCTTCCCATCCGGATGGCGTGCCTGACTTGATGAGCGATCTGGAAGCGTTTTGGCACAATGAGGAAATTGTGGTACCGCACTTGATCCGCGTGGCGATCAGTCACTATCAGTTCGAAACCATCCATCCGTTTCTGGACGGCAACGGCCGTATTGGCCGTTTGCTGATCCCTTTGTATCTGGTTAGCCATGGCTTGCTGGAGAAACCTTCGTTGTATCTATCGGATTTTTTCGAGCGCAACCGGGCGAGTTATTATGATGCGCTGATGGGTGTACGGGTATCGAACGACCTGATTCACTGGGTGCGCTTCTTTCTGCAAGGTGTGGCCGAAACCGCCACCAAGGGACGCGACGTATTCCGGCAGGTATTGGCGCTGCGTACCGAGGTGGAACTCGCTGTGCTGACATTGGGCAAACGCGCTGCCAATGCGCGGCAGTTGTTGAATTTATTGTATCGTAAGCCCATTGTGACAGCGGCTGAAATTGAACGAAATCTGTCCGTGAGTTCGCCAACAGCGAATGCCTTGATCCGGGATTTCGAACAATTAGAGCTATTGCAGGAAATTACCGGACAGCAACGTGGGCGCGCTTACGTGTTTGATCGTTACTTAAGCTTGTTCACTAGTTAAGGGAAACCTATTTCCCTTAACTTGGACGGCGATTAAGTTAAGGGAAAATAATAAATCCGAATAGAAAACTGAATGCCTAATTTCATTTCCGAAGATCAGATCGAGCAAGCGTTGGTGCAGAAACTCCAGCATCTGCACGGCTTCGACGTGCTCGATTGCCATACGGACAATGCGGAGGACTTGAACGACGGTTCAAACCGCGCCAGCAAACGCGATGTGATCTTGGTGGACCGGCTGCGTGAAGCCGCGCTTCGCCTGAACCCGGATATTCCGCGAGAAGCCATCGAGAGTGCTTTGGAAAAACTGTGTGAACGGCGGCAGGCGATGACACTGATTGCGGCAAACCAGGAAATCTACGGCCTGTTGCGCGACGGTATTCCGGTGACGTTCGACAATGCACAGGGACAGTCTCAGCAGGAACGCGTGCGCTTGCTGGATTTTAACGTGCCGGGAAATAACCGCTATCTGGCCGTGACGCAGTTGTGGATTAAGGGCGAGCGCGGTTTCCGCCGCCCGGATGTGTTGCTGTATGTGAACGGTATTCCGCTGGTGTTCATCGAGCTGAAAAATTCTAATGTGAAGCTGCGCAACGCTTACGACGACAATCTGACGAATTACAAGGCGGAGATTCCGCAGCTTTTCCTGACCAATGCGTTTTGCGTGCTGTCGAACGCCGTCGAAACCAGAGTCGGCAGCATCACGGCGCAGTGGGAGCATTATTTCAACTGGCTGCGCGCCGATGACGAGAAACAGAAAATTGACCGTGCGGCAATCCGCGCGCAAGGCACCAGCCTGGAAGGAGTCATCGAGGGTTTGCTGCCGCAGCAAAAGTTACTGGATTACGTGGAGAATTTCGTTCTCTATTACAAAGACACGCAGAAAATCATCGCGCAGAACCATCAGTTTATTGGCGTGAATCGCGCTTATGACGTCTTCCTCCAACGTGCGGAATTGGCAGGCAAGCTCGGGGTGTTCTGGCATACGCAGGGATCGGGCAAGAGTTTTTCGATGATTTTTTATGCGCGCAAAATTTTCCGCAAACAGACCGGCAATTTCACTTTCGTCGTGGTGACCGACCGCGATGATCTGGATGGGCAGATTTATCGCAATTTCTTGCATACCCGCACGGTGAGTGAGGCTGAGGCGGCACAACCGAAGAACAGCGAGGAAATGCGCAAATTCCTCGGGCAGAACAAACGCATCGTTTTCACGCTGATCCAGAAATTCCGCTGGGACAAAGGCCGCGAATATCCCGAGCTGTCAAATCGCAACGACATCATCGTGATCGTCGACGAGGCGCACCGCACGCAATACAAGTCGCTGGCGGAGAACATGCGCAAAGGGCTGCCCAGGGCGAACTATCTGGCATTCACCGGCACGCCGCTGCTCGGGCGCGAACGTAAGACCAATGCGTGGTTTGGCGGTTATGTGTCGGAATACAACTTTCAGCAATCGATGGACGATGGTGCGACAGTGCCGCTGTTTTACCAGAAACGCGTGCCGGAAGTATTGATCCAGAACGAGGGATTGAGCGAGGAGTTTTACCAGATTCTGGAAGATGAGAATCTGGATGAAGCGCAGCAGGCCAAGCTGGAGCAGCGTTTCTCCACGGAAATAGAAGTCATCAAACGCGACGACCGGCTGGAAAAAATCGCAAGGGACATCGTTTATCACTTCCCCCGACGCGGCTATCTCGGTAAAGGATTGGTGGTATCGGTGGATAAATTCACCGCCGTGAAGATGTACGACAAGGTGCAGCGGCTGTGGAAGGAAGAGATAAGAGCCTTGAAAGGGATTATCAGCAAAACCGCCAGCGAAATTGAGAAGCGGCGTCTGGAGCAGCGCATTGAATTCATGCGTGCTGTTGAAATGGCCGTGGTGATTAGCGGAGACGCGGGCGAGGAAGAAAAATTTGCCGCGCAGGGCTTGATCATCAAACCGCATCGCGAACGCATGGATAAGCTGGATGAACACGGGCACGATATTGAATACAACTACAAAGACCCGGAGCATCCGCTGCAATTGGTGTTTGTCTGCGCCATGTGGCTGACCGGCTTTGATGCTCCGACACTTTCCACGTTATATCTCGACAAACCGATGCAAGGCCATACGCTGATGCAAACCATCGCCCGCGCCAATCGCGTGACGTCGTGGAAGATCAACGCGGTGGAGAAGCGTAATGGCGAAATCGTGGATTACTACAATGTGTTCCGCAACATGAAGCTGGCGCTGAGAGACTACGCGCAAGGCGGCGACGAGACCGAATCGCCGGTCAAGGAAAAAGCGGAACTGTTCCGTTTGCTGGACGATGCAATTGAACAAGGCTTTGCGTTTTGCCACGAGAAGGCGGTTGCGTTGCGCGAGGTGCTGGGCAGCGACAATGTATTCAAGCAGGTCGGGCGATTTGAGTCGTTTGCCAACACCTTGCTGGCAAACGACGAGTGGCGCAGGAGTTTCAACGTGTATGAAAACACCATCACGTCGCTGTATGAGGCGTGCAAGCCGGAGGTTTTGGGACGCGGCAAGGGGCGCGAGGTGGCGGTGTTTCAGTATCTGCGCGGTGTGATCGAAGCGCATATCGAGCAAAAAGACATCGACGCGATCAGCTTGAAGATTGCCGAGCTGCTGGATGAGAGTGTGGTGGTGGATGGCGCGGAAGTGCTTAAAGCACAACAAAACGATGCGGAATATCAGATTATTCAAAAGGGAAAAACCTGGGATTTGAGCAAAATCAATTTCGACAAATTGCGCGAGGAATTCAAACAAGCGGCTTACAAGCATATCGAGATCGCCGATCTGCGCGCCTTTTTGCAGCATAAATTGGAATTGATGCTGCAACAGAATGCAACCCGTACTGATTTTGCTCAGCGCTTGCAGCAGATTATTGACACCTACAACGCTGGCGGCTCATCAACCGAAAACTACTATGAAGATCTGATGAAGTTTACCGAGGATTTGCGGGAAGAAGATGAGCGCCACATCCGCGAAGGCTTGAACGAGGATGAACTGGAACTGTTCGATTTGCTGAAAAAAGACAAGATGACGCAAGAGGAAACACAGAAAGTCCGGCTTGCCGCAAAGTCACTGCTGCATCGCCTTCTGCAAGAACACCCCAAAGTATTGGTGCAGGATTGGTATAAGGATACGCAAACCCAGAAAATGGTGCGGTCTGCGGTCGAGCAAGTTTTGGATAACAATTTGCCGGAAAGCTATGATCGTGTGCTATTCCGCGAGAAATGCGACAATGTGTTTTATCTGGTACTGGAATATGCCAGCCATGGCAGGAAGTGGGCCGCTTGAAGTTTATTATGGTGCCCTTATGTTATTGTCAGGTGCTCTATGCCAGAACTTAAATCCCGCGTCTTGGCTTCTGCGCCTTCGAGTTTGATTTGCAAGCGTAGCTCATTCACGGAATCAGCGTTCCGCAGTGCGTCTTCATAGCTTATTTTCCCCGCTTCATAAAGCTCAAATAATGCAGCATCAAAGGTCTGCATGCCCATTTCACCGGATTTTTTCATAATCTCCTTAATTTCGTGGACATGTCCCTTAAAAATCAGATCCGCGATAAGTGGTGAGTTCAGCAACACTTCGATGGCTGCTACGCGTCCTTTTCCATCTTTCGACGGTATCAATCGCTGTGCTATCAGTGATTTCATATTCAACGACAAATCCATGAGTAACTGAGCCCTGCGCTCTTCCGGAAAAAAATTGATAATGCGGTCAAGTGCCTGATTGGCGCTGTTTGCATGTAACGTGCCCAAACAAAGATGGCCGGTTTCGGCAAATGCAATGGCATGCTCCATGGTTTCACGATCACGTATCTCGCCGATTAAAATGACATCGGGTGCTTGCCGCAGTGTATTTTTTAAAGCCGCTTCCCACGATTCGGTATCAACTCCGACTTCACGTTGCGTAATGACACAATGGATGTGTTCGTGCACATATTCCACCGGATCTTCAATGGTAATAATATGGCCGAAGCTATTTTTATTGCGGTGCCCGATTAAAGCGGCCATCGATGTGGATTTTCCCGAACCGGTGCCGCCGACAAAAATCACCAGACCCCGCTTGCTCATCACAACTTCCTTGAGTATCTGCGGTAAACCCAAATCATCAAATTCAGGGATCTTGGTTGTAATCGTACGCAACACCATGCCGACCCGCTGCTGCTGGACAAAGGTGTTAACCCGGAAACGCCCGATTCCGGCGGGACTAATCGCGAAATTACATTCTTTGGCAGCTTCAAACTCAGCCGCTTGCTTGTCGTTCATAATCGCTCTGGCTAACACTTCGGTATGCTGTGCAGACAATGATTGCTGAGAAACCGGTGTCATTTTTCCATCAATTTTGAATGCGGGCGGAAACCCGGCTGTAATAAATAAGTCGGATGCCGTTTTGCTGAGCATTAAGCGCAGCAAATCAGACATAAATTTTGTTGCTTGTTCCCTATCCATAGCTACTCCTGACGTTTTCAATCCACTGATCAATCAAATCCTGAAATTATCCTTATTCATGGCCTTGCCGCGCGCTTCTGCCACGGAAATGACATTGCGTTTCACCAGATCAGTTAAATTCTGATCCAATGTTTGCATGCCAACGTTCTGCCCCGTTTGAATTGCCGAATACATCTGCGCGATTTTGGCTTCGCGGATCAAATTACGTATCGCTGGTGTGCCGATCATTATTTCATGTGCTGCAACGCGTCCCTTGCCATCCTTGGTTCTTAACAGCGCTTGAGAAATAACAGCGCGTAATGATTCGGATAGCATTGCGCGCATCATTTCTTTTTCTTCTGCAGGAAAAACATCAATAATACGATCCACGGTTTTTGCGGCGGAGCTCGTATGCAATGTGCCAAATACTAAATGACCTGTTTCAGCCGCCGTCATTGCCAAGCGTATGGTTTCCAGATCACGCAGTTCGCCTACCAGAATGATGTCAGGGTCTTCACGCAACGCCGAACGCAGTGCATTGGAAAAGCTTAAGGTATCCCGCCCTACTTCACGCTGATTAATCAGGCATTTCTTACTTTCGTGCACAAATTCGATGGGATCTTCAAGAGTCAGAATGTGACCGTACTCATTCTCGTTAATATCATTGATCATTGCCGCTAATGTGGTGGATTTTCCTGAGCCGGTAGGGCCTGTTACCAAAACAACACCGCGCGGTTGCTTAGCAATTTCGGCAAATATTTTGGGCGCTTTGATATCTTCCAGACTCAAAACTTTTGATGGAATCGTGCGCATAACTGCTGCGGCACCACGCTGCGTATTAAATGCATTGACGCGGAAACGTGCAAGATTGGGAATTGCAAAGGAAAAATCACACTCCAGGTGTTCTTCATAAAATTTGCGCTGACTATCATTCATAATGTCGTACACCATAGCGTGTACTTCTTTATGACCCATTTCTGGCAAATTGATGCGGCGGATCTCCCCATGTACCCGGATCATCGGTGGCATACCTGCAGATAAATGTAAATCTGAAGCGCTGTTCTTTACCACGAATGTAAGCAGCTCAACTATATTCATTGCGATGTCCTCTTGTGACAATAGGTAACGTCAGGTGAAATATTCGAATAAGAATTCATGAGTCTCAGGTAAGCAGTACCTGAGCCAGCTCGTTAGTCAACGGAAGGAGAAAATGAAAATTGAGTAATTCTGGTCAGAGAATGCATAGAAAATGGATTCCGGCCAACTTACGGGATTTGCACGGTACACTTATCAGGTGAAATTTTTTATACTTACCAATTGCTTAGTTTTATGCAGGCTGATTGATTGCGTCACTGATACGGTTGGCCCAGGCTGCTGCTTCCAGTTCCATTTTGGTGAATTCACTGATGCTCAGAAAACCCAATTCTGCCAGCATCGCTGAAACCTTCTCGAACTCACCTTTTTCATGGGCTTCAATCAATTCCAGTTGACGACCCAAATATCCACGCCGGTTTAGCAAAGCTTCGCTCATATCTTTCTGTATGCTGAGTGAACTCACCAGTTCGGACATTTCTATCCCAAGTAAAGTATCCAGCAATGATAGAGTACCCACCATAAAAGCACGATCTTGGTGATTCTTGTCATGCGGGCGATCCGCTATGGCAATGAACTCAAGCAGTTTGCCGCGTAACGTGGCGGTTTGCATTAATGCATCCGATGCACTGCCGTCTTTCTGTTTGGCGGCATAGAGTAATATTTGCACCCAGCGTTGGAGTTGCTTCCGGCCGAGTATCATGATGGCTCGTTTTATCGAGTTAATCGTGCTTGGCAAGCCACTTGCGGCAGAATTGACCATGCGCAGCAGGTTATAGCTTAAACCGGGTTGATACTTGAGTTCGTTCTCAATTTCACTTACGTCACTGTCTTTAACAACGAGCAATAAAAGCTTTAGTAAGGCTAGCTTGGATGGATCAATCCGTTTGCCTGAAATAATTTCCGGCTTCGCGAAATAAAAGCCTTGCAACATTTGAAAATTCAAGGTGATACAGTTCCTGGCCATTTCCTGGCTTTCAACTTTCTCTGCTAAAAACAACACCGGCCAGCGCTTTAGTTTCTTTATAAGATTAATCAGGTCGTTTTGATTCAATGCAGTGATATTGATTTTGACTACATTAATTAAAGGCATGATGCGATCATATCGATTATCCAATTGAACAACATTGGAAAGCGCTAGTTGATAGCCTTTTTGTTTCAGAAACGTACAGCGATGAATGATTTCATCGTTAATTTCAACGCTTCTTAGAATTTCAAGAACCACATGTTTTTTGGGAAGCATGCAAATGGCATCATGCATTAATAACTCAGTGTCGACTTTAATAAAACCGCGCCGTTTTCCTATTACATTTTCAATGCCTATTTGTCCGTAGGTATCAATGATGACATTTGCCGAAGCGGAAGAATTATCTGTGACAGTAACAGTGTTATGCTGGTCGGAACGGAATAAAAGTTCATAAGCGACTAAATTTTGCTTGCTGTCAAGAATCGGTAACCTGCCAAGATAAACCTCCTTCATATATTCTCCTGTATCCTCAATCTATCTTGCACGCTTTTGTTTATCGTCTTGAATTAAACCAACTTGAGTTTTAGCATGCGCATCAAAAGATACTGTAATAATTGAGATACTTTTTGGTGATTCTTAAGAGGGAAATTCTTCTGGAATCATCCTATTACAAGGATGAGCTGCCGGTTTGATCAATTCACAAAGATAACGACATTCATCAATAATATGCTCTTGTGATTTCTTGATGCCTACCGTATGGCATTGAAGACTTCTACTACTTGCAATTTAGCCACAGTCATCACCGACTCGATAATTTCAACCGACAAACCAAGGTAACTCCATGTTTTGAGTGCACGTTCAGGTATTGTCTCTTCGTGATTTATTTTCTGATTAGTACAGGGCTGAATATAGTTAGCAATATTGATTGCTGCGCAAAGCGTGTTGGCATCATACTCATATTCCGCATCCTTCATGGGATCGAATTGGTGCTCAACCATTTTCCAAATATTAGGGGGTAATTTCCATTGCTTCAGAAGCTCCGCACCTAATTGTGCGTGAGTAAAGCCAAAAATCTTGCGTTCTGCAAGCATTGCAGCGTCCTCACCTTGATTCATGCACCCCAAGACTTTTGCAGATTCTTCCGGATACTGACTGAAGAGGATTAATCTCCCAACACCATGCAACAATCCAGCGATAAAGAAACGTTCCCTACTGTCAACACTCGATGCGAGTAAACGCGCAGTTACACCACACGTGATGCTGTGATTCCAAAATGTATCCATGTCGACCAGATCGGATGAGATCCCTTTAAATGTAGACGTTACTGATGTTGCTAAGACCAGATTACGCAGTTCCTTATGTCCAATTATGGAAATTGCCTTTAGAACTGTTTCCACTTTGCCGGAAAAACCAAAATACGTGCTGTTCGCAAACTTCAATAATTTTGCTGTTAATGCCGGATCACTTGAAATCACCTGATCCAATTCATAATTGGATGCGTCCCCTGAATCAATTAAATCGTTTATGCGAATCACAACATCCGGTAAGGAAAAAATTGATCGAACATTCGTGGCTATCGTGCGAGGATCCATTTGAGTCTCAGTTAAGAAAATGTCAATTAGCGCTGGTCTTAATTTAATTGGATAGTAAGGATTAAACATTTAGTTGTAACGATGGAATAGCTGTTTTCTTGCCCATCTGGATTCCATCGGAACGCTTCGTAAGCAAAACCAAAATGCTCCATGCGAAGATTAAACCAATATGCGCAGTGATGCGTTGACGATTAAGCGGAGAAAACTGTCTGATTTCGTGAAAAAGAGTGGTGCGGTTGCGGATGATTCCGCCGGGCAGGCTATTTTCCAGAGATAAGTGACTGATATTTAGCTAGTAGTTGTTCCTTGCTTTCAATCCTGTCAGGATTGGTAACAATACAATCAACGGGACATACTTCGATACATTGCGGCTCATTGTAGTGCCCAACACATTCCGTGCATAAGCTGGCATCTATCTTGTAAATTTCTTCACCCTGAGAAATAGCACCATTAGGGCATTCGGGTTCACAAACATCACAGTTAATACATTCGTCAGTAATGATCAATGCCATTTAATTCTCTAAACTATTTTGTTATTTTTTCGCGTAGTTTTTTTGCCACCAGCGGGTGTACAAATGCATCCGCATTACCGCCCAATGATGCAATCTCACGCACAATGGTTGCTGAAATAAACATATATTGTTCTGATGGCGTCATGAATAAAGTTTCTACATCGGGATACATACTTCGATTCATCCCCGCCATCTGGAACTCATATTCAAAATCTGAGGCGGCGCGCAAACCGCGCAAAATTATTCGCGCGTTTTGTTGCTGCAAGAAATTCATCAATAAGCCAGAAAATGCCATAATTTTGACATTCGGGCAGTCTGACAATACTTCGTGAGCCATTTCCACTCTTTCTTCTAAAGTAAAGAATGGCTTTTTACTGCTGCTTACGGCTATCGCTACGATGACTTGATCAAACAATCGCGAAGCGCGCCGGACAAGATCTTCGTGCCCACGGGTTATTGGATCAAACGTACCGGGATAAATTACTTTATTCATGCAGTGCTAACTCCAGTAGCTGATAGTATACAGCGCCAGCCTTTGCGCTACGTTTTACATCCCACTGTTTATCCGGAATCCAGGCGCCTTTAGTCTCCATGTACACTAGCCCGCCTTTTCCCAGATGTGATGGCAGTAACGGCAACAATTCGGGTAACAGCTCAAGACGATAAGGCGGGTCAAGAAAAATAACATCAAATCTCCGTACATCAAAATTCATAAAATTCAACGCATTCATCATTTTCAGTTCAACCTGCGTGGCTTGCAATTTTTCCTTATTTTCGCGGAGTGCATTAAAAATTCTAGAATCTGCGTCGACCATAACCACTTGTGATGCGCCACGAGACGCAGCTTCAAATCCCAACGCGCCACTTCCAGCAAACAAATCAAGACAACTCAGACCTGTTAAATCCTGTCCCAGCCAATTAAACACTGTTTCACGTATTCTATCGGGGGTGGGTCTTAAATCAGGATTCGCCGGAAAAGTCAGCAAGCGGCTGCGCCACTGACCGCCAATGATACGGACTTTTCCTCTAACTAAAGCCATGGATCAAGCTTTTACTCTATTGCTCCCACGACAACAGTGACCATTCCGTCAGGCTGAATTCGTCTCTGGAATGCTTGCCAGATTTGCTCGGTTGTTACTGCTTCAACTGCTACCAGATAATCCGTTAAATAAGTTAGTGGCAAATTATAAAAGCCAATCATGGAAAGAAAACTCAATATTTTGCTATTACTATCTATTCGAAGCGGGAAACCGCCAATAATATTTTGTTTAGCAGCCAGTAACTCTTCCTCTGTTGGACCACTTGCAACAAATTCTTTAAGTACTTTCTGGGTTAATGCCAGCGCTTCTTCTGACTGCTCTTTTTTTGTTTGCAAGCCTATCTGAAAAGGCCCTTGTTCTTTATAGGGAGCAAAGAAGCTGTAAACACTATAAGCCAAACCGCGTTTTTGACGAACTTCTTCCATTAAACGTGAAACAAATCCCCCGCCCCCCAGTATATGATTTCCGACTAGAAGGGGAAAATAATCTGGATCACTGCGGCGCAGTCCAGGGTAGGCCGATTGAATGTGACTTTGCGTTGCCGGGTGAGGAATTCTTTTCGTTTCTGCGACGGGTATTGGTACTGCAGGAACTTCGGCTTTCAGTCCGCCGGAAGATAAATTTTCAGTTAATCGTTCCGCAATTGCTGCGGCTTCAAGCCGCGTAACATCCCCAATGATCGCTATCACTGCGTTCCCGGCAACATAATAGGAGCGATAAAAAGTAAGCAAGTCTTCCCGCTGTAACTTATTCAGTGTTTCAATTTCTCCCATCTCATTGAATCCGTAAGGATGGCTCCTATACAGCATTTTCATCAACTCGCGTTCGCCAATGTAATCTGGTTTGGTGCTTGATTCTTTAATGCTCGAAATTATTCTTGCCTTTTCACGCAACAATATTTCCTGCGGGAATTCCGGGGACTGAATAACGCGTGCAAATACATCAAGGGCCTGCTTGCGTTCCCGCTCACTGCTCAAAGTACGCAAAGCTAATCCAGCACGATCGCGGTCAAAATTATTTTTAAGTTGCGCGCCGACATCAGCCAATGCTGTAGCAATTTGGTCTTCAGACAAGCCATTCGCGCCGAGACTGAGTAAATGCTGTACCAGATTGGCACAGCCTGATTTACTGGCTGTATCCATGGCACTGCCCGCAGCAAACTCTACATTGATATCCAGCATGGGTAAATCGTGATTTTCGACAAAATAAACCCGTGCGCCGGAGGATGTCTGCCAGTGCTGGATCGGCAGTGAAGCCAATACCCATTGGGAATAAAAACTGAACAACACGATACAAATGAATCGCTTTATGTGCACTAAAGCCTCCTACAGCTCAAGCATTTCAGTAATAAGACGCTGATTAACCACTATTGCGTAACCCGGCTGTTACACCATTAATTGTAAGGTGGATGGAACGCTTAACTTCTTCACTATCTTCCCCCGACCGGTAACGGCGCAGCAATTCCACCTGCAAATGGTTGAGCGGATCAATATAAGGGGTTCTGTTGCGAATGCTCCGTGCTAGCGTTGGATTGTCTTGCAATAACTCGGTATGGCCGGTCACGGCAAACAGCCATTTTTGACTTCTTGCCCATTCATCTTTGATACGCCCAAAAATCTGCTCGCGCAATGCAACATCTTCGACTAATTCTGCATAGCGGGATGCAATACCCATATCAGTTTTAGTCAGCACCATGTCCATATTTGACAGTAATGTTTGCATGAAGGGCCAATTTTGATACATTTCCTGTAATAATTGCAATCCTTGCCCAGGTTGATCTTCACGATTTACAAAAGCTTCCACTGCATGACCAAAGCCATACCAGCCCGGCAGCATCATACGGCTTAGACTCCAGCTGAATACCCAAGGAATAGCGCGCAGATCTTCAATGGCATCCGAATTTTTCCGCGATGGGGGCCGGCTGCCGATGTGCAGCCCCGCCATTTCCCGGATAGGCGTTGATTCCAGGAAGAATTGCTTAAACCCGGGTGTTTCATACACCAAGTCACGGTAAGCCGCAAAAGAAGCGGATGCCAGCATCTCCATAGCCGGATAATAGCGATCTGCATTTGCACCCAGTGAATCATGGCTCAATAGTGTAGCTTCCAAGGTTGCTGCCACCAGTGTTTCAAGATTCCGCCGCCCTATTTCAGGTTCAGCATATTTGCTGCTGATAACCTCGCCTTGTTCGGTTACGCGTATTTGCCCGTTAACACTGCCTGGCGGCTGTGCCAGGATACTTTGATAACTGGGTCCGCCCCCTCGGCCTACTGTACCGCCGCGGCCGTGAAATAAGCGTAACTCAACTTGGTGTTTGGCAAAAACTTTGGTGAGCTCAATTTCGGCTTTATAAATCTCCCAATTCGACGTGATAAAGCCGCCATCCTTGTTGCTGTCTGAGTAACCCAGCATAACTTCCTGTACGTTGCCACGTGAACTAAGCAGTTTGCGATAATAGGGCAGTGAAAATAACTGATCCATAATATTGCTACAACTGCGCAAATCAGAGATCGTTTCAAATAGCGGGATAATATTGAGGAAAAGCTGCGGATTTTCTCCGGCTTGCAACAAACCGACTTGCTGTAACAAGAATGCCACTTCCAGCACATTAATGATATCGGTGGTCATTGAAATGATGTAATTCGACATCGCTACACGTCCAAAGCGGCGATGAATTTCGGCGGCGCATTGCAAAATGCGCAGTTCGGATTGCGCCAGCTCGGAAAAATCAGCGTACGAGGCCAGTATCGAACGTGGTAGACTAATTTCTTTAAGTAGCCATTCAATGCGATCTTTTTCACTCAGCTGCGCATATCCTTTCCGCCCTGTGCTGTGCTCGAATAATTCACCGACGACCTGCTCATGGATCTTGCTATGCTGGCGCATATCCAGCGGTGCTAAATGGAAACCAAATACATCCACGGCACGGCAGAGATTACGTAATGAGCCACGTGCTATCCAAGATGATTTGTGTTGTTTGAGCGAATGGATGATGGCATTAAGGTCGTGCAAAAATTCAGTACTACTCGCATAAGGTGCTCTAGCCTCTCCCGGCGTGTATTGCGTAACCTGATGACCTAGTTGATGCGCGGTCGCAACCAAACGTGCGGCTATACTGAGAAAAATCCGCCGGTACGGTTCGTCAGACCGGTTAGGAATATCCGGCGCGGTAGCGGCCAGTTGTTTGACTTCATCGCTGACTTGTACCAATTGCTCGGTCAGACTCATAGAGCGGCCGATTTTTTGCACGGCATCAATATAAAAATCCAATGCCACCGACGACTGACGTTCTACCGCCCTTAACATGACATCATGTGTGACAAAAGGATTGCCGTCACGGTCGCCGCCAATCCAACTACCGATGCGTAAGAAAGATGTAACGTAGGGAACATCTTTAACCAATCGGCGTTCGAGCAGGTCTTCAATTTTGGCATAGATGTAGGGGATCTCTGTCAAAAAAGTGTAGCTGTAATATGCCAAGCCATTTTCAATTTCATCATACACAGACAAGCGGGTGGGACGTAACATGCGAGTCTGCCACAATATCTGAATGGTAGCGCGCAAGCCTTCTTCATTATGGCGCAATTCATTTGGCGTGAGTTCAGTACGCGCACGCTCTTTCAGCAAACGCTCAATGGTTAGCTGACAATCCAGGATACTTCTTCGTTGGACTTCTGTTGGATGGGCTGTCAGAACCGGTGATATCATCGCCTTGTTAAAAAACTCGGCTAGGACTGTAATGTCCTTCCTGCTTTCCAATACGCGTTCCAGTGCCAATGTAACACTTCCAGCCTGCGGCGGGGATCCGGCGCGAAGATGTGCGCGCCGGCGCCGGTTGTGATGAACGTCCTCAGCAATATTGGAAAGTAGTGAAAAATAACTGAATGCACGAACAACAGGCAGAGAATCTTTGTCACTCAACCGATTAAGTAACGCATCGAGCTCATCCCTCGCCTTCAGATCTTGGTCCCGATGAAAACGAATCGCAGTCTGGCGTATATTCTCGACCAATTCGAAAGCGCCATCTCCATCCTGCTCACGTAACGTATCACCTAACATCCGTCCTAGAAAACGAATATCTTCGCGCAATGGTAAGTCTTTATCATCCACCAATTTATTATTGGCAACATTATTCTCTGAATCAGCTGCGTTCATCGCATCACACACTCACTTAAAAATGAATCCGGCACGCACTTGCGACAAGCCAAGTCCGTGCCGACCATGCTAGAATGATTATTATTAAGAATTTTTTGTAATTTTTTCATTTTATACTATTAATGCCCAATTCACTTTTATATCCCCAGAAAATCGTCATTGCATCACGTGAAAGCCTGCTTGCAATGTGGCAAGCTAAGTTTATTCAGAAATGTTTAGGCGAATTATACCCGCAAACTGAAGTCAGCATACTCGGCATGACAACGCGCGGCGATCAAATACTGGACCAGTCATTATCAAAAATAGGCGGGAAGGGTTTGTTCATCAAGGAACTGGAGCAAGCTTTAGAAGATGGACGCGCCGATATCGCGGTGCATTCGATGAAAGATATGCCCATGAATGTGCCCGAGGGATTCAAGCTTGCTGCCATCACGGAACGGGAAGATCCTCGCGATGCTTTTGTTTCCAATCAATATGTTAATCTGGATACGCTGCCAGAAGGCAGTGTCGTGGGTACATCAAGCCTGCGGCGAGAAAGTCAATTGCGTGCTCGTTTTCCTTATCTTCAAGTACAGCCATTGCGCGGCAATGTGCAAACCCGGTTACGTAAACTCGATGAGGGGCAGTATGCTGCAATCATACTTGCTGCGGCTGGTTTAAAACGGCTTGGATTATCTGATCGCATCACAGCACTGCTGAATCCTGAGCAAAGCTTACCGGCGGTGGGGCAAGGTGCTTTGGGTATCGAATGCCGGGCTGATCGCATAGATTTGGTTGAGCTAATGCAACCTTTGCATCACCAGCCAACGGCCTTTTGTGTTGAAGCAGAACGAGCCTTAAGTCGCGTATTGGGAGGTAGTTGCCAGGTACCATTGGGAGCATTTGCTGAAATTATCGATGGCATACTCGAGTTACGTGGATTCGTTGCGCAACCCGATGGCAAACGCATTGTCAGTGGCGCATTGAATGGCAAACCAGAAACTGGTATTGCTATCGGGCAACAATTGGCTAAAAAGCTAATAACAGAAGGCGCTGATGAAATCTTGGCAACACTGGTCCCTGCAGAAGGTTGGAAATAGCATTGCTTGCAAATAAACAGTTAGACGGTATTAATATTCTAGTTACTCGTCCAATACATCAATCGGTTTTTCTGGCAGAAGGTATTCGCGCTATCGGTGGTAATCCAATTCTACTTCCGGTACTCGAAATAACTGATGTAAAAGATTTAAATCCATTACTAGATCTAATTGGCCGCTTAGATGAATTCGATTGGGCGATATTTGTCAGTCCTAATGCTGTCAACAAAGCAATGCAGTTAATAGGCAAGCAACGTATATTGCCATCTCATTTGAGATTTGCCGCTGTCGGTAAAGGCAGTGCAGATGCTTTAAAGCATTATGGCATCAACGAGGTACTCGTTCCAGTCGAGCATTTTGATAGTGAAGCATTACTGCAGCAGGAGCAATTGCAAAACATGGCTGGCAAACGGGTTGTTATTTTTCGTGGTAACGGTGGCAGGGAGTTACTGGGAGATACGCTCATTCAGCGTGGCGCACTTCTCGAATACGCAGAATGCTACCAGCGCAGGAAGCCAGATATCGATACTACGTCACTAATTGCTGCTTGGTCGCAAGGCGAGATACACGCCGTGATTATCACGAGCAGCGAAGGATTGCATAATTTATTTGACATAATAGGCAAGCTTGGCCAACAATTACTGAAATCGACCCCGGTTTTTACAACTCATGAACGCATAGCCCGGACAGCGAAAGAATTGGGGCTGGGAAAAATCGTAAAAGCTATGTCTGCTGGAGATGAAGGTTTGCTGGAAAGCCTGCAAGCGTACTTTAAGGTAACCGGGAAATATACAGTTTAGTAGAAAAAGCACGCGGGCTGCGGAATAAAGCTAAAGCTAAAGCTAAAGCGTTTATTACACCATTCGAACTAATCATGGCTGGTGTCTATGTAATTTGTGGTTCACATTAACAATGATCGCTCTACTGCAATGAGGAGAAAATATGAAACTAATACTCTGGCTATTGGCACTATTTGCTGCTGCTGTAGCTGTTACACTCGCGGCAAAAAACATGACGGGCCGTGCTCTGTTGGAGATGCCACCCTACCAAATAGAGCTATCACTTGATCACTTTATTATTGGGGTAATTGCTGCATTTTTTATTTTCTACATTGTAGTCCGGATTATTCTGGGAATATTTGGATTCAGTCGACGGCATCGCCATAAAAAAACAGACGAAATGCTATTGTCTGGATTGAAAGCTTATTTTGAGGGCGATTTTGTTAAAGCCCAAAGAAATACAGCCATTGCATTAAAGTTAGCTGATTCATCGACGGCCCAAGCAATTTGCGCTGTCATTGCAGCTCGTTCGGCAAATAAGCTTGATGAAATCACAGCGCGAGATCAATATCTGCGCACTGCACTCCATCAAGCACCCGATGAAAAATCGTTATGCCTTGCCACTAAAACTGAATTTCTATTGAATGATCGGCGTTACGAAGAAGCGCTTAAAACGTTGCAATCATTGTACGCGGATGGCGGTTTACAATCGACTGTTGTTTTACAACTGGAGCTGGAAGCGCAACAACAAGCTGGGAATTGGGATGCAGTCATTGAGTTAACTGAAATCCTTGCGAAACGTCAGTCAGCCAATAAAACGTTAGTAAGGGAATTAAAACATCACGCACAAATAGAAAATATTAGAAGCAAAGCTTCTGATTTACAGTTACTAAACCAGTATTGGCAGCACATATCACCGATGGAGAAAATGGATAGCAAGCTTTCTGTTGCTGCTGCGCGGGCCTACATCTCATTAGGAAATTGCACGATTGCAAATCGGATTATAGAACAAAATGTTCCCATTACATGGGATGACGAATTGATTGAACTCTATGCGGAATGTCTAGATTATCATGTTAATAGACAGATCGAGTGTGCTGAAGTTTGGCTTAAATCACAACCCAATAACTCACAATTGTTATTGACACTCGGTAAACTTTGCACCTACTGTGAGCTTTGGGGTAAAGCGCAAAATTATTTGGAAGCCAGCTTGTCTGTTGAACCGGGGCATAAAGCGCATTTTGCTTTAGCTCAACTTAATGAGAAATTAGGTAAACACGAATTAGCTATGAATCATTATAATAAAGGGCTTGAATTGACACTTAAACAACTTAGTTAATGCAGCTAAGATTCCTGTACAACTTGGGGATTGCTGGTTGAGGGTGTAAATACATCCGAGAAAAAAGCATCTTTCGGCAAATTGCGAAGATTGGTAAAGTCGTGGTATGCAGCTTTTACCATAGCTGGGGCGCCACAGGCATATACCTGATGTTTTATCAAACTGCGATAATCTTGCATGACAGCTTCATGTACCAAACCTATCCTCCCTTCCCAGTTGTCGGTTGGTAAGGGCTCAGACAGCACAGGGACAAAAGTGAAATTCTTGTGCTGTTGTTGCCACTTATCTGCTAAATCCGCTAAATATAGATCAGCTCTTTTGCGAGCACCCCAGTAGAGTGTCATTCTCATTTTTTTGTATCGACCGTTCTCTTGATGAAAAATATGTTCAAGAATACTTTTGATTGGCGCAAACCCTGTGCCGCTCGCCAGAAAGATAATGGAAGTATCCTCGGGAGCATCGCGTAGAAAGAATGATCCTAGAGGTCCTGTGAAGCGAAGAATATCTTTGACTCTCATGTGTGTAAAAACATGTTCAGTAAATGCGCCTCCAGGATAATTACGTGCATGTAATTGTAAAAACTCATCATCATGTGGTGCATTTGCTAAAGAAAAACTCCGGCGTTTTCCATCTTTGAGCAAGATATCGATATATTGGCCTGCTAAAAACTGCAAACGCTGATTAGTAGGAAGTTTTAGAGAAATAACCATCACATCAGGAGCGACAAGCTCAAGATTATGTACACGGCACGGTAATGTTTTAATTTCAATATCCTTAGTGGCACCGATTTCATGACATTCAATAACCAGATCCGTTAATGGAGAAGCACAGCAAAATAATGCTTTACCGGCTTGCTTTTCGTCTTCAGTTAAGGCTTCTTCACTAGGGTGGCCATAGTCTACTGCTCCTTGTATGATTGTTCCTTTACAAATCCCACAGGAACCATTGCGACAGCCATAAGGCAGCGAGAAACCTTCACGGAGGGCTGCTTCAAGAATTGTTTCTCCTGACTCTACTTTTAGAGCATGATCGCTGGGTTTAATAATGATTTGATACGACATTGAGTGGCGGGAAAATAGAAGTTTATAATTAAAAATAAATAACTGATATGAAAAAAACACTATTAATTGTTGGTTGCGGTGATATTGCCTTACGAGCAGTGCCACTATTACAAACGCATTATCGAATGCTCGGTTTATATCGTAATTTGGATAACGCTGACCATTTAAGGTTGCATGGTATTATCCCAATTTACGGAAATCTTGACCTACCGAGAAGTCTTGAGAAACTCGCTGGGATTGCACAATTAGTTCTTCATTTGGCCCCACCGCCCAGCCAAGGATTATACGATCGCAGGACTACGCATCTGCTGTCAGCATTAACCAGACGAACAAAAAAACGCACGTTAATTTTACCACAACGACTCATTTATATCAGTACCAGCGGGGTTTATGGCGATTGCCACGGAGAGTTAATAAACGAAACGTACCCAGTTCACCCGGAGAGCGGTCGAGCAATACGGCGCATCGATGCTGAAAGACAGATACGTAATTGGGGAAAGCGGAATCATATTCCTGTTTCCATTTTACGCGTACCGGGGATTTATGCAGAAAACAGATTGCCACTAACACGCTTGCGAGAAGGTCATCCGGCATTATTGGATACTGAAGACGGTTATACCAATCATATTCATGCGGATGATCTCGCTCGAATAATTTATGCTGCTTTGCAACATGCAAAGCCAAATAGAATCTATCATACCTGTGATGACTCGCATCTGAAAATGGGGGAATATTTTGATTTGGTTGCGGATCATTTTGGTTTGCCGCGACCCCTTCGTATCACCCGCAATCAAGCTCAAGAACAGATATCACCTACGATGCTATCTTTCATGAAAGAGTCCAGGCGGCTTAATAATCTAAGAATGAAAAAAGAGTTGCACGTCAGCTTGTTGTACCCAACAGTTTATGATGGCATTAAATCTGTTCATACGGAGAGCCAATAAAATCTAAGATTGAGCGATATGCTATGAAATAACGCTAAGTGATACACGAAACTATGCCGTTAATGCCGCACAAGCTCAAAATAATCTTTTGCGCTTTGTTGTCAATGATAGTGGCGGAATGTGAGTTTTTGTAATGTTTTTCTAGTATTTATTTCATGGATACTCTCAGTTTTTTAGGAGCTAATTATGGCAACTGTGACAGCGCACACAGAAAATAAAATAAAAGAAATTAATTATTCGTGGGAAGGAAAGGACCGAGCTGGTAAACAGATAAAAGGTGAAATGCGCGCTGCTGGGACAGTCATTGTTACTTCTACGTTACGCCGCCAGGGTATCAAAGTTACAAAAATAAAGAAAACTCAGGCTGGTGGCAAAATTACTGATAAGGATATTACGTTATTTACCCGTCAGCTGGCTACCATGATGAAATCTGGTGTCCCGCTGCTACAAGCCTTCGATATAGTGGGCAGAGGGCACAGCAACCGAGCCTTGAGTAAACTACTATTGGATATTAAAGCCGATGTAGAAACTGGTAGTAATTTGACAGATGCATTTCGCAAATACCCACTTTACTTCGATGCATTATATTGTAATCTAGTGGGAGCGGGAGAAGCTGCCGGTATTCTGGACCATATTTTAGATCGTTTAGCAACCTACAAAGAAAAAATTCAAGCCATCAAGGGAAAAATTAAATCAGCACTTTTTTACCCTATTTCGATTATCGTGGTTGCTTTTGTTATTACTGCGGTCATCATGATTTTTGTAATCCCTGCCTTTAAAGATCTATTCGAAGGATTTGGCGCTGAATTGCCCGCGCCAACGCTTCTTGTAATGACCATTTCAAATTTCTTCGTCGCTTATTGGTGGGCCATTTTAGGTGTTCTGGGTGGTGGAATTTATGCTTTTTTGTATACTTGGAAGCGTTCGATCTCAATGCAACGTGTTATGGATCGTTTTGCACTTAAGCTGCCTATCTTCGGAGAAGTAATTCGTAAAGCCACGATTGCACGCTGGTCGCGTACGCTTTCAACTATGTTTGCTGCAGGTGTTCCTCTGGTAGAGTCATTGGATTCTGTGGCGGGTGCGGCAGGGAATCATATTTATTTTGAAGCCACAAAGAACATACAAATTGAAGTCAGTACAGGCAATAGTTTGACGTCTTCTATGGCCGGCACCAATGTATTTCCGAATATGGTGATTCAAATGGTCGCCATCGGTGAAGAGGCCGGTTCACTTGATTCCATGTTAAGTAAAATTGCTGATTTCTACGAAGCAGAAGTCGATGATGCAGTTGCTGCACTGTCAAGCTTGATGGAACCCATCATCATGGTTGTATTGGGAACACTAATTGGTGGTATGGTTATTGCTATGTATTTGCCCATCTTTAAAATGGGTATGGTTGTTAATTAAATGCGACTCCCGGAATTTAATTCTATTACATGATAACCATGCCATTACTATCCATGCTGCAAGATATGCCTGCTTTCTTTGTTTCATTTGTCGCAATAATCGGATTAATGATCGGCAGTTTTCTAAACGTAGTGATATATCGTCTGCCTGAAATGATGAAAAGAAATTGGCTGCAGCAATGCGCGGAGCTGCATGGTGAAGCGAACAAAGCATTGCCAACATTTAACTTGATTACCCCGCGTTCAGAATGTATCCATTGCAAACATAAAATAACCGCATGGGAAAATATTCCTATTGTTAGCTATCTTTTTCTACATGGGCGTTGCTCTCAGTGTCATGCAAGGATTTCACTGCGTTATCCTATTGTAGAAGCAGTAACAGCCCTTCTGAGCGGTTTTGTTGCCTGGTACTATGGTTATGGTGTGATAACCATTGCGGTATTGATTTTTGTGTGGGCACTCATAACCCTTGCTGTCATTGATTTGAATACGCAATTGCTGCCGGATGATATAACGTTACCACTATTATGGGTGGGCTTACTGGTTAATATGAACAACGGTTTTACTGATATTCAATCTGCGGTTATTGGCGCTGTAGCAGGCTATCTTTCCTTGTGGTCAATTTACTGGTGCTTTAAACTTCTAACGGGTAAAGAAGGTATGGGCTATGGCGATTTTAAATTGCTGTCTGCCATTGGCGCGTGGCTTGGTTGGAGCATGCTTCCGCTGGTCATTCTGTTTTCATCGCTGGTGGGTGCGATTGCCGGTATTGGGTTAATGTTAGCAGCTAGACTCAATAAGAACATTCCCATTCCATTCGGTCCTTATCTGGTTGGCGGGGCATTTATTGCTCTATTTTGGGGAGAAAAGCTAAATCATTCTTATTATGGTTTATTCTGATCAATGACTTTTATCGTCGGATTGACCGGAGGGATTGGTTGTGGAAAATCCAGTGCCAGTCAGTTTTTTTTAGATTTAGGTATTGACGTTGTGGACACCGATGTAATTGCTCGAAACTTAACCCAGCCTCATGGCTTAGCCATTAACCCAATTCGTAATGCCTTCCAAGATAGTATGATTGCAGCAGATGGTTCTTTGGATAGGGAAAAAATGCGTAACCTGATTTTTTCGGATAATGATTCACGGTTCAAGCTCGAAAATATTCTACACCCCCTCATTCTTAAAGAAACTATTCAGAAAATTGCACAAACCAAGTCTTCCTACATCATAATCGTCGTTCCCTTGTTATTTGAAACGAATGATTATGACAATATTATTCAACGTATTCTGATTGTCGATTGTGAGGAGCAGCAGCAAATTTCGCGTACCATCTCGCGCAGTAATTTGTCTGAGCAACAGGTAAGGGCGATTATGGCAACACAGATTTCGCGAAAAGAGCGCTTACAGAAAGCTGATGATGTTATGATTAATAATCAGGATATTGATTACCTGAAAGCACAGGTAATTCAGCTGCACCATAAATATCTTAATCTTGCAGAGAGTAAACGGGATGCTAGGATATAACGAGTAAGAAATTATTTGGGAAATTTAATTTTTTTGTGAAATAATCTTATCTAAGGCAAGATTCTAATACCTCTAATCTTTCTTGTGGATGCATAGCTATTGTGATTTGTTACGAACACCCGCTTAATGAACGTATCCGTACTCTTCTGCGACTTGAGGATTTATTCAATAAAATTGATTTCTTTTCAATTAAAGATACCGCTACTGAGCATCATGCCTCGCTCATCGCATTATTTGAGGTGCTTGAAATTACCAGTCGCGCAGATATTAAATCAGATTTATTACAAGAACTTGAACGACAAAAGCAGATACTTGAGATGTTACGCAGGAATCCGGATGTTTCTGAGGTAGCGCTCGATATTGTGCTCAATGACATAAAAAGCACCTTCCGGGAAATGCTGGATTTTCCCGGCAAGGTTGGAGAGCATTTGCGGGAGAACGAATGGCTAATGGCAATCAAGCAGCGAATTGGGATACCGGGCGGTTGCTGTGTATTTGATTTACCATCTTATCATTATTGGTTGAACTTGGATCCCGTTCACCGGCATAAAGATTTTAACGAATGGCTAACACCATTTCAGCCCATACGCAATGCATTTGGGATTGTGCTTCACTTATTGAGAAAGAGTGGCAGAACTTTGCAAGTTGTCGCAAATCAAGGTATTTTCCAACAAACAGGTTCGGAATATTCGGCACATATGCTGAGATTGAACTTAAGTGACCAACTGCCTTGTGTGCCTGAAATCAGCGCTAATAAATATGCTCTGAATATCCGCTTCATTCCCACGCAATCGGGTCAAAGAAACAAAGTTTACGAAGGTGATGTCACATTCGAACTCACCTTCTGTAATCTCTAGAAGGGAGTTAAAAAAATATCTTCGTTGCTGCTGCGGTGTTAAAAACAGACTCAAAATGTCCATTTATTAGACATAAACTGCGTTTTTTCGCCTGTTTTTGCCTTGTATCGGCTATCTCGAATATCTTTTTCAGTGGCCTGCTAGTTTAAGAGCTAAGTCATTCAGTAAAATGACTTAGCAATCAATATATCAACCTAATGCTATACGATTATTAATTTGCCCAAGTGACTGCTCAACTTGATCAACCAAAATAAGACATAATTCACCATCCTGCAAATTGGATAGCGCCGCATCAATTGCAATTGCCTCTCCAATTATTTCACTTATTTTTTGAGTACGTCTGGCATTACCCAAACCTTCACGCAATAATGTCAGTACCTCTCCATCTGCGCGACCGCGCTGACATTGATCTTGATAAAGTACTACTTCATCAAATGCATCACCAAGAATTCTTGTCTGTTCACGGATATCTTCATCACGCCGGTCCCCAGCTGCACTAATAACTACTGAGCGCTTCTTTGATGGAATATTGTCAATGGCGCTTACAAGTGCCTGTATCGCATCAGGATTGTGTCCGTAATCAGCGATCAATGTAGCGTTGCGGTAATTGAAAAGGTTAAAGCGGCCTGGCGCGGTCTGTATATTGCTTAGAAAACCGGCTACACCGGCATAGATAACCGCCCAATCCAATCCAAGTGCCCAACCGGCCCCAACAGCAGCCATCACATTTTCTATTTGAAAGTTGATGCTGCCATTCTTTGTCAGTGGAATTTCGTTCAAGGGTATCCGGTATTCATTACTTTCTCCTGTAGCGACGATATACCCATCTTTTACATAGATCACACGTTTATGCTGTGCATGGTGCATTGCAAGCACAGGATGATGGTTATCACGCGCAAAGAAAATCACTGAACCAGGACAATAATCAGCCATACTGGCGACGAGTGGGTCAGCGGCATTGAGCACAGCAAAACCGGTACCGGGTGTTACATTCTGTACAACGATGCGTTTAACTGCGGCCAGTTCTTCCGCAGTGTTGACATATGCCATGCCAAGATGATCGCCCATACCAATATTGGTTACAACAGCAACGTGGCAGCGATCAAATCCCAAGCCTTCGCGTAATAATCCGCCACGCGCAGTTTCTAAGACTGCTGCATCGATATCAGGGTGAAAAAGAATGTTTCTCGCACTTTTTGGACCGCTACAATCTCCAGTATCAATACACTGTTCATCGACGTATACACCATCTGTACACGTAATGCCCACACATTTATTATCTTTTTCTAAAATATTGGCAATCAGGCGCGTTGTTGTCGTTTTGCCGTTGGTTCCCGTTACTGCGATCACCGGAATTCGAGCATCCTGTCCATGAGGAAACATGTAATCGATGATTGCTTCACCAACGGCGCGTGCTTTACCAAAAGAAGGTTGCAAGTGCATGCGCAAGCCAGGCGCCGCATTAATTTCGATAACTCCACCACCTTGATCTTCCAATGAATTCATGACATTGTCGCAAACAACATCAACGCCGCAAATATCCAAACCGACAACTTTTGCAGCTGCAACCACACGCGCCGCCAACTCAGGATGGACATCATCGGTCACATCAGTGGCGGTACCGCCTGTTGATAAGTTGGCATTGTTGCGTAACACAACGCGCATTCCTTTGACCGGAATCGATTCGGCCGTTAATCCCTGCGCTGCCAGATGAGCTATAGAAATCTCATCCAGATGAATTTTAGTTAGTGAAGTGACGTGCCCTTCTCCACGCATTGGATCGCGATTAATTTGCTCCACCAATTCATAAATGCTATGTACGCCATCACCAATAACTTGTGGAGGATCACGGCGCGCAGCAGCGACCAGCTTGTTGCCTACGACTAGCATGCGATAATCATGTCCGGGAATATAACGTTCTACCAGGACATTATCACTGATTTCAGCGGCGATCATATAAGCTGTTTTTACTTGTTCTGCGCTAACAAGATTAACTGTTACGCCTTTACCTTGATTGCTGTCTTTTGGTTTTATTACAACTGGAATACCTATTTCGCAAGCTGCTATCCAAGCATCTTCAACGTTCTCTACCTCTCGGCCGAGAGGAACTGGTATACCTGCTGCATGCAACAAAGTTTTGGTCAATTCCTTATCCTGAACGATTGCTTCCGCAACAGCACTGGTCATGTCGCTTTCAGATGCTTGAATACGACGCTGCTTACTACCCCAACCAAATTGCACCAAACTGCCTTCTGTTAAGCGGCGAAACGGAATACCGCGAGCGACAGCAGCTTGAACAATAGCACCCGTGCTCGGTCCTAAGCGTATATTTTCGTTGAGCTCACGTAAACGATGTATAGCATCGGTTACATCAAAAGCAGTATCTTCAATGGCTGCAATACACAAAGTTTGCGCCAGCTCAAAAGCAAGTTTGCCAATTTTTTCTTCAGTGTAACCGACTATGACGCGATAGGTATCGGCATCTGGAGTTAAAACGGTACGGCTAAAGGTTATCGGGCAACCTGCTTGAACTTGTAAACCGAGTGTGGCAAATTCAAGTACGTGCGCTATCGTGACAGCTTCATGATGACCAGCAGGTTGAAGTAAAGCAATCTCAGGGAAATGTTCACGTAATCGTGCTTCAAACCCAGGGATGGCATCAATATTATTTTCGGATCCATTGCAAACGATAGTAGCTTCAATAGAGGTGTGCTGACTCCATAAATTTGGTCCGCGCAGTGCTCGAATACGCAAAACTTTCATAGCTTGATTCCTTGAGTTTGTAATCCAATTGGAAGATTCTGATACTCTGACTTATATTTTTCCTGACTGAAACCAAACGTTTCAATTCCGATACGTATGAGATCAGGATCAATACCTAATGCCCATGCAGCTCCGATAGCTGCTAACACATTTTCTATTTCATGCGTGCTATGTTCGCCACTTGCAGCGGGTATTTCCATCAATCTGACCAGTGGTAATTCATCAGAACCGGTAACAAGCATGATTGTGTTATTGCGCACTATCACAGCGCGTTTACCTTGCTTGGGACCGGTTCCGTTGATGCGATGTTGAGTAATTGCTGGTAAGTCTGGGCTAATGCTGAAGAAAATTACTTCACCATGGCACAACTCGGATATCTCAACCAACATTTCTTCCTTGGCATTGAGTACTGCAGCGCCGATGGGTAGTTTTACATCTTCTTCCACATCATCGATAGCTGCAGCTGTTGGTGTAACTACATCAACTTGTGTGCGCAGTACAGTAAAAACCTGTTTCAGCGTTTCGATTCCATAACGGCCAAAATGACAGGCTGGATCAACATTGGTGATGACGCCGATCTGGCAACTGTCGTATACCAATCCTTCGTTTAGTATGGCTTCAAAGCCATTCTCAAGCACTGCGGCTTCGACAGTCGGATTCATCAGTGTACGGTTAGCTGCCGCCCAATTGGCACTGTTGTTTTTATCAATTTGCCTGTAATCCTGATAAAGACCATTGCTGCATGCCAAGCCAGTTTGTTTACCTGAAAGAATAAGTAATCTGGCAACAAGATAAGCGACTGCTGTCTTGCCATAACTGCCCGTAATTCCCACAATAGGAATGCGACCGTTATCTTGATTTGGAAATAAATGATCAACTATGGCTTTTCCAACGGGTCGCGGTTTGCCCACTGCCGGTTTAATATGCATCAGCAAACTTGGACCGGCATTTACCTCTACAATGGCGCCATTTTGTGCGCTCAGTGGGCGTGATATGTCGCTGGTCACCAGATCAATACCGGCAATATCCAGACCAATGATACGTGCAGCAAGTGACGCGATGGATGCAGTACTTGGGTGAACTTGATCTGTTACATCAAATGCGTGGTTACCATTACGCTGAATCAGAACTTTGATGCCACTAGGTACAATTGAATCACTATGATAGCCTTGGTGGGCAATCTCCATTTGAGCTGCATTATCCAGACGAATTAGATTTAGCGGATGATCTTCCGTTGATCCACGGCGAGGATCAGAATTGATTTGAGATTCGATTAATTCAGCTATAGTTGAAGCGCCATCCCCGATTACTGATACCGAGTCGCCTTGCGTAGCAGCTATGAGCCGTCCGCCAACAATTAACAAGCGATGTTCAATACCTGCAATATAGCGTTCAACTAATACTTCCGTGCCTTCTTTTAAGGCCATGTGATAAGCCGATTCAATTTCTTCGCGGCTGCTTAATTCAATAAAAACGCCGCGCCCATGGTTTCCATCGCAAGGCTTTACGACTACCGGCATACCAATGTCATTAGCTACTTCCCAGGCTGCTTCAGCGCTGTCAACGATGCGTCCTTCTGGGACAGGTACGCCACAAGATTGTAATAATGCTTTTGTCAAATCCTTATCACGAGAAATACTTTCTGCAATAGCCGGCGTACGATCTGTCTCAGCGGTCCAGATGTGCCGGGAACGAGCACCATATCCCAGTTGCACAAGATTTCCCTTGGTAAGGAGCCGGGTGGCAGGAATATTGCGTGCGACAGCAGCATCTACAATACAAGCTGTAGAAGGACCAAGCCAGAGTGAATCAACCAAATCCCGAAGATGTCTGATGGTACCTTCAACATCATACGATGGGCTGTGAGATTGCTGGAAGTTCATTGCTGCCAGTACTAATTCACGCGCAGCATACAAAGCAGATCGTGTAATTTCTGCATGCCAGGCACTTAATGCAACCTTATATACACCGCGTACTGAGGTTTCACGGGCTCTGCCAAAACCGCCGCGCATTCCAGCCAGATTTTGCAGTTCCAATGTTACATGTTCAAGAATATGGCATGGCCACGTACCTTCCTTTACACGGCGTAAAAAACCGCCGCGTTCTTCATAACTGCAGCGGTGTTCGATCAGTGACGGAAGCCATTCAGACAATCGCTCATAAAAGCCTGGAATCGTATCAGAAGGAAAATCTTCAAGTTCGCCAATATCAACCGTTGCCTCGAGAGCAGGGTAATACGTCCAAATATTTGGACCATTCAAGTGCTTGATTTCAAGAAGCTCAATATCTTTAGCACTATTGCAATTTAGTTTTGAGCAGTCGGACATAAAATTTGAATTAGAAAGAAGAGATGCTATTAACGCTGCTCAAATTAATAGGTTTACAAGAATCCAAACAATTTTCAAATACATTATCCAATTTGTTTTTGATAAACCCGTTTCTTAAACCGCTTTGTGTTCTGTTATCCGAATTGGGTGGGAATGTTGATTAACTGCCATTGGTGCTCAAACTAGTTGAAATGCTGCTGCGAACTTGCCATACCTCCCTCGCTAGTATAGTGTCTTGTAAATGACTTTACATTATTCTAATTTTGCTTATACTCGAAGCACGAACTGTTTTGAGGAGCGAATCATGGTAAAGACAAAGGTTGTCCTTGATGAGGAAGAGAAACGAGAGCTGGATAGGCGGTTACGCGCCAGCACCGTGTCAGTACGAGATCGGCAGCGCGCACAAATCATTTTGCTGAGGGCTGAAGGGCATACGCAGGAAGCAATCGGTGCGAAAGCCGGAGTGACACGTGTGACCGTGAGTTATTGGTGTCAGCGTTTTGCCAAGGAACGGTTGGCTGGTCTCACGGATGCGCCTGGACGTGGCCGCAAGCCTTCGTTACCCGATACGGCGGTCAAGAAAGTGTTGGAGACAGTAACGCGCCCGCCCGCTAATCTGGTGCGCTGGAGTTGCCGTACCATGGCGCAAGCGGCGGGTATTTCGACGGCCAGCGTACAACGCTTGTGGGCTGCAAACGACATCAAGCCGCACCTGACCCGAACCTTCAAGCTGTCGAACGATGTTCATTTCGAGGAAAAATTCTGGGATGTCATCGGCTTGTATCTCAATCCACCGGAAAAAGCGCTGGTGCTGTGTTGCGACGAGAAATCACAATGTCAGTCGCTGGAGCGTACTCAGCCGGGCTTGCCGCTGGGCATCGGGCATATCAAGACCACAACGCACGATTATATTCGTCATGGAACCTTGACTTTGTTTGCTGCGCTAAACTATCTGGAGGGGAAACTGATCACAACCATCTCCAAACAACACCGGCATCAGGAATGGCTGGCGTTCCTCAAGAAAATCGAACGGGAAACACCGAAAGATTTGGATATCCATCTGATTGCCGACAATTACGCAACCCACAAACATTCCGAGGTAAACGCCTGGCTGGCCAAGCACCCCAGATTCCACATGCACTTCACGCCAACTTCATCCTCATGGCTTAACCTGGTCGAGCGTTTCTTCCGCGCTCTGACTGACCAGATCGTCAGTGGCAGCTTTACTTCAGTTAAGGAACTGTCAGATAGAATCTTTAACTATTTGGCTGACCGCAATCAAAATCCCAAACGTTATGTCTGGAATGCCAAGGGCGAAGAAATTTTGCGGAAAATTCAGCGTGCTCGTAACGCCATGATGCAATCGTAGGTCGCTGTTTAAATGTATGAGCATTTGAGAGACACTACACTAGCATCGCCAGCAATTAAATGACTACTATAAATGTAAGCAACAAATGTTTGTCCAATTAGTTTTTCTTGTTGACAAACATTTGTTTGAATCCAAAATAGACAACAACACGTTTTTAGGGTTTTTTACTATTTATCGTTTTTAACGATTTTCATTACAGAATAAAGGTGTTATTTGGAAGACATGTCGTTGCACATCATGCTGATTGCATTGATGTTTTTGTTGATTCTGTCTGGTTTTTTTTCCTTGTCGGAAACCAGCATGATGGCGATTAATCGTTATCGCTTGCGGCACCTCGCCAAGCAAGGGCATCGTGGTGCCCGGTTGACGGTAAAATTGCTTGAGAATACGGATCGGTTACTGGGTGTTATTTTACTGGGAAATAACTTACTTAACACGGCTTCTGCAACATTGGTGGCTGTCATCATTGCTACTTTCTTTGCCCATGATGACTTTGCATTACTTATTGGAACGATAGCCGTTACTTTTGCCATTCTGATATTTAGTGAAATTACGCCAAAAGTCATCGCAGCAGCTTATCCGGAGCGGATTGCTCTTGCGGCAAGTTATGTGTTAACGCCATTGCTGGCTATTTGCTATCCCATTGTATGGTTCGTTAATTTGTTTGTCAGCGGATTGCTGATTCTGTTTCGATTGAAACCCAAGAAGGGTGAGCTTGAGCAGAAAATAAGTACGGAAGAACTTAAAACACTGGTATTGGAAGGCGGGCATTTCATACAGCATAAGCACCAAAGCATGCTACTGAACTTGTTTGATCTTGAAACCATTACGGTTGACGATGTGATCGTGCCACGTAGTCAAATCGAAGCGATTGATTTGAATGCGGATGATGATGTTATCCATACGCAATTGTTGACTTGTCATCATACCCGTTTACCGATTTACCGCGAACGTATGGATAACATTGTCGGTATTGTTCATGTGCGCAAAGTACTGAACCAAATGCAGGGAGGAAAAATAACGGCCGCCACACTCGAGAAGGTCATGCGCAAGCCTTATTTTATTCCCTCTGGAACATCATTATTTTCGCAATTGCAGTTATTCCAGGAGAACCAGATGCGAGTTGGTTTAGTGGTCGATGAATATGGTGAGTGGATGGGATTGGTTACGCTGGAAGATATAATAGAAGAGATTATCGGAGAATTTACAACACAAGCGCCGACTCAAACTAGCACTTTTTTGAAGCAGGAAGATGGTAGTATTATTGTCGAGGGAAGCACCTTATTGCGTGAATTAAATCGCAAACTTAATTTTCAGTTTCCACTGGACGGTCCAAAAACTTTGAATGGCTTGATATTGGAGTATTTTGAAGATATTCCCGAAGCAGGGACCGGACTTAATATTGCCGGTTATCCGATAGAAATCATTCAAACAAAAAACCGGGTTGTGAAAACTGTTAAAATTTTTCCTGTTTCGACAGAGACAGAAGCAAAGAATCTCGAGTAGTTTTTAGATTTTCTAGAGATGAGCTATGGGCACTGTGAAGTTTGCACAATAGTTCTATCTAGTTCTATCAAGGGCTATCCAAGTTGGACGAGAGTTATAAAAGCAGTTATCCTGTCGGCCGGTAAATGGCATAACATTTTGTTCATCAAAGCGCCCATAGCTCAGCTGGATAGAGTACCGCCCTCCGAAGGCGGGGGTCGCACGTTCGAATCGTGTTGGGCGCGCCAATAGCTATATCGTTTTTTCAACGCATCGCCTTGATTCTCACAACGTAACTTTCATTACTTGAAGCACTACAAGGTATACTTACAAAAGTACGAAATTTGTAGTTTGCACGTCACATTGCTATCAATTCGCTAGTGCATATCCTATCATTCGTGCCTTATCTGAACTTATAGAACATATTGGGATGTTTACTGGAATCATACAAGCAGTGGGTGAAATAAAACAGATTCAGCCTGTCCAGGGGCACAGCGATAACGGATTGTCGCTAGGTATTTCCGCCGGGAAAATGGATCTGAGTGATGTCATGGCGGGTGACAGTATTGCTGTGAATGGTGTTTGCCTTACGGTTACGACGTTAACCGGCGGCCTGTTCACAGTAGATGTTTCGCAGGAAACGCTCAGCTGTATACAGGGGCTGGATCAGGTTGGTATGCGCGTTAATCTGGAGAAAGCCATGCGTTTATCTGACCGATTGGGTGGACATCTGGTCAGTGGTCATGTGGATGCTACTGGAACAGTGGTTAAATTTGAGCCTATCGGGGAGAGTTTTGTATTGATCATTCAAGCGCCAGAATCAATATCGCGATATCTTACCCATAAAGGCTCTATTACTGTCAATGGAGTGAGTCTGACAGTCAATCAGATTGTAGGTAATGAATTTTCAGTTAACCTCATTCCGCATACCTTGGCGGTGACCACGCTACAAGAACTTGCGCCGGGTATGCGTGTGAATCTGGAAACAGACATGCTGGCTCGATATGTGGCAAGATTATTAAATATTTAAGCTTAACCGGGATTAAACAGACATGAGAATCAGTGCTATCCAAGATATTATTGATGATCTGAGATTGGGTAAAATGGTCATTCTTATTGATGAAGAGGATCGCGAGAATGAAGGAGATCTGGTTCTGGCTGCCGATTTTGTGACGCCGGAGGCTATCAATTTTATGGCCACCCACGGTCGTGGACTGATTTGTTTAACTCTGACCGAGGAAAAGTGTCATCAATTAGATTTGCCTTTAATGGTGTCAGCCAACCGCGCTCCCTTGGGCACCAATTTTACGCTTTCCATAGAAGCCGCGAACGGTGTAACCACGGGTATTTCTGCCGCTGACCGTGCACGCACCATTCAAGTCGCCGTTAAAGCGGATGCCAAGCCACAAGACATTGTACAGCCGGGTCATATTTTTCCATTGATGGCACAGAAAGGCGGTGTCTTGGTTCGCGCGGGTCATACTGAAGCGGGTTGTGATTTAGCCAGAATGGCCGGTATGACAGCAGCCTCGGTGATTTGTGAGATTCTGAAAGAAGACGGCAGCATGGCGCGATTGCCGGATCTTATGGAGTTTGCGCTTAAACATCAACTTAAAATTGGCGCGATAGCCGATCTGATTCAATATCGCAGTCAGACTGAAAGCTTGGTAACGCGTGTTGCTGAGCGTGCAATTCAGACACTGCATGGCGAATTTCTACTGACAGCTTATCGTGATGAAATAGCCAATACAACACACTTGGCTTTAGTTAAAGGTGAAATAAACCCAACAACTGAAACCTTGGTGCGCGTGCATGAACCGCTGTCAGTCATAGATCTGCTGGATATTTATGATAATACGCATTCCTGGAGCATTCATGATGCCATGAAGTTGATTGCTGAAGCGGGGCAAGGTGTTATTGTTCTACTACATCGCAAAGAAAGCCCAGCTAAATTGATTGAGCGCGTTCAATTGAAGGAATCGCGTTATCCCGGCTCGATCAAGACGGATCTTCGTGATCACGGTATTGGCGCACAAATACTGAAAGATCTTAACGTAGGAAAAATGCGATTGATGTCAGCGCCGAGAAAAATGCCCAGTGTGACAGGATTCGGTTTGGAAGTAACCAGTTACGTGGATACGCCCAAACTATAAAATTTAAATTTTAATTGATCAAGAATTGATCACAATCAATCAATAGACTTACAGGAGTCAGATATGCCGTACTATGACGATATTCTTGAATTTGAACCGAATCTGGATGGAACTGATCTACGTATCGGCGTAGTCATGAGCCGATTTAACATCGATATAGGGGAAGGTTTACTCAGCGCCTGTACTGCAGAACTTAAGAAAAATGGTGTGCAAGATTCGAACATACTGCTCGTGACCGTGCCAGGAGCGTTGGAAATTCCACTGGCATTAAAAAGAATGGCTTTGTCCGATCAGTTTGATGCGCTGATTGCATTGGGTGCGGTAATCCGGGGAGATACTTATCATTTTGAAGTCGTTGCGAACGAATCCGCGCGGGGCTTAATCATGGTGCAAATTGAAACAGAGATTCCTGTCGCCAATGGGATATTGACTACGGATAATGATGATCAAGCGATTGCCAGAATGAGCCAGAAAGGAATGGAATCTGCGCAGGTTGCATTGGAAATGGCTAATTTGCATATAAAAATTGATGAAATCGATTTATGAGTAGCACGCTGACCGACACAAATCCCACCACAAACCAAAAGACGGAAAAACATAAAAGCCGCCGCCGGATTGCACGCGAATTTGTGTTGCAGGGCATTTATCAGTGGCGTGTTGCTGGCGGCACGGCGAATTTTATTGAGCAACAATTACGGGAATCCGAAGAATTTAAGCATGTAGATGAGAAACACTTCACGAACTTACTGCAAGGTGTGCTAAAGGATGTCGAAGGATTGGAAAAATGTATCCAACCCTGCTTGGACCGTCCTTTAAATGAATTAAGTCCGGTGGAATTTGCGATTTTATTATTGAGCACTTTTGAGTTAATACATCATCTGGAGATTCCTTATCGCGCAATTATCAATGAAGCGATAGAGCTAGCCAGAACTTATGGTGGCAGTGATGGGTACAAATATGTGAATGGGGTGCTGGATAAACTGGCCATTCAATTACGTGCTGTTGAGATTGCAGCACCCAGGCTGACAAGAAATCAAGTTTAGTATTAATACAGCGTGTGTTCAGAGTTCGATATTATTCGTCGCTATTTCAAACGGACTGCAACTCAAGCAGTGCTGGGAATTGGCGATGATGCTGCACTGATTAAAGCTACTGACAATAAAGAATTGGCTATCTCAACGGATACTCTGGTGTGCGGTAAACATTTCTTTGCGAATGCTGATCCTTACAAACTCGGATACAAATCCTTAGCGGTTAATCTTTCGGATATGGCTGCAATGGGCGCAAAGCCTCGCTGGGCATTACTGGCTTTGACGTTGCCGGATAATTTGGTGCAACATAATAAAGCCTGGTTAAGCGAATTTAGTGCGGGTTTTTTTGCACTGGCCGACTCGCATCAGGTGGAATTAATCGGTGGAGACACAACTTCCGGACCACTGAATATCGGTGTGCAAATCATAGGGGAAGTTGAAGTAGGCAAAGCATTGCGCCGTAGCGGTGCCCAATTGAATGATGATATTTGGATTTCCGGACGATTAGGCGATGCTGCCTTGGCGCTTAATCATGAATTGCGGACAATAGCCCTAAAACCCAATGAAATTGCGGAATGTTTGCCTGCGTTACTGACACCGGCCGCAAAGGTCGAGTTAGGACAACGCTTGATCGGTCTGGCGCATAGCGCTATTGATATATCCGATGGATTAGTGGCGGATCTGGGGCATATCCTGACCTTTTCTGAAAAGGCGGCTTACATCAATATGACCGATATCCCATGTTCACCGGTAATAAAAAAATACTTGCAGAAATCCCTGGTAATGCGCTGTTTATTGGCCGGTGGAGATGATTATGAATTATGCTTTACAGCCCCGAAAATAAATCGCGAGAAAATTGAAAATCTTTCTGCCGAATTGGCTACTCCTCTTACTCGCATTGGTGAGATATTTTCAGGTGAGGGTTTGATTGTGAAAGATGCCAAGGGGAGCGAAATCACATTGGAGACCAAAGGATATGACCACTTCAGTGCCTAAAGCTTATGACTTGTCGAGTGACCAGTCTACCCAATTTCAACCGGATTTTGCGCTAATATACAGTCATCCCGCCTATTTCATTGCCTTTTCGGGCGGCGTCGGATTAAGTCCCATCGCTCCGGGCACGATGGGAACACTGGTTGCATTTCCATTATTTTGGCTACTTAATTACTATCTCAGTCCAATTTATCTTTTACTATTGATAGACATCATGTTTATTGTAGGCATCTGGGCATGCGGTCTTAGCGGCAGGGCTTTGGGTGATCCGGATCATGGCGGCATGGTGTGGGATGAAACCGTAGCATTTCTTTTGGTTCTATACTTTACGCCGGTTGGATGGGCGTGGCAGTTAGCCGCATTTATTTTGTTTCGCCTGTTTGATATTGTTAAACCGCAGCCTATCCGATACTACGATCGCAATCTGGACGGCGGTTTTGGCGTTATGTTTGATGACATGGTGGCGGCGTTTTTTACGTTACTTTGTTTAGCCGGGTGGAAAGCCTGGGTGTTATCCGAGGGGTATTTTTAGCGGTTAACAAAGTCAGAATTCTTCTGGTTCTAGCAGCACCGATTTAATCTGCCTTTACTACCGTACCGCGCTTCCTGCCGCTCACGAAAAAATTCTTCATAAGACATAACCGGACGATCCGGGTGTGCAATTTTCATATGATCGACATACGTGCTGTATTCCGGAACACCAACCATTAGCCGCAAGCTTTGTGAGAGCTGGCGCATTGCTTGAGTCATTTTGTTTACCATGATTTGTTTTTCCAGTATTTATTTTTCAATTGTCGCGTGGACAGGTAATAATTCAAAAGGTGCTTCTTGTGTAGTCGGGTGACGAACAACGCGTGCTTGCAGCACGGTTTTAATTCCAAAAAACAACATGCTGATGAGCACTGCCATGAAAAGACTGGCCAGTGATGCGTTCAC
The DNA here is from genome assembly GCF_000219585.1 of Nitrosomonas sp. Is79A3. Lineage (NCBI taxonomy): Bacteria > Pseudomonadati > Pseudomonadota > Betaproteobacteria > Nitrosomonadales > Nitrosomonadaceae > Nitrosomonas > Nitrosomonas sp. Is79A3. Next base: position 172,886 of record NC_015731.1, read on the forward strand.
ATAATCATTGAAAATAACCTGCTGCATTTGCTCGATTGATTTGGCGGGTGCTAACACTATCCCATCCGCTACGGCATCCCGGTATTTGTTGGCATGCGCCAGAAAACCAATGCGCGGGTTAGCGTCAAAAATCTTTTGCCAGGCTGCCGTAAGTGTACAGACGCAAACCCACGTCAGAGGGATAATAGTCACCCAGGCAAAACGATCAAGCTTCATTTTAAATAGCACGCAGGTGCACAAAATCAGCGCAATACCCGCCAGCATCTGGTTGGAAATACCAAACAACGGCCACAGCGTATTGATGCCGCCTAATGGATCAACCACACCCTGGTAGAGAAAATACCCCCAACCAGCCACGCAGATACCGGTGGCGATCAGGCTGGCAATCAACGAATCGGTGCGTTTCATTGCAGGAATGAAGGAACCCAGCAAGTCCTGCAACATGAAACGTCCGGCACGAGTTCCGGCATCAACTGCCGTCAGGATGAACAGTGCTTCAAATAAAATGGCGAAGTGGTACCAAAAAGCCATCATCGCAGTACCGCCGACAACTTCCGACAAAATCTGCGCCATGCCGACAGCCAGCGTCGGTGCGCCACCGGTCCGTGAAATGATACTATGCTCACCCACATTCTGCGCGGTCTGGGTAATCATCTCCGGCGTAACATAAAAACCCCATTGCGAAATGGTTTGCGCAGCCAATTCTGCCGTCGTGCCGATGATTGCCGCCGGACTGTTCATCGCAAAGTAGGTGCCGGGTTCCAGCGTGGATGCAGCCACCAGCGCCATAATGGCGACAAACGATTCCATCAGCATGGCACCGTAACCAATGAAACGCGCATCGGTTTCATTCTGAATCATTTTTGGTGTGGTGCCGGAAGCAATCAGCGAATGAAAACCGGAAATCGCGCCGCACGCGATGGTGATAAACAGAAAGGGGAAGAGACTGCCTGACCACACCGGACCAGAACCATCAATAAACTGCGTCAGCGCAGGCATTTTCAGTTCGGGTGAAATGATGATCACGCCGATCGCCAGCCCGACGATGGTTCCGATCTTCAAAAAGGTCGACAAATAATCGCGAGGCGCCAGCAACAACCAAACCGGTAACACCGAAGCGATAAAGCCGTATCCAATCAGCAGCCAAGTCAACTGCTCACCGGTCAGCGTAAAAATTTCCGCCCAAGCCGGGATTTCCTGTACATACTGCCCTGCCACTATCGACAACATCAACAGCACAAAACCGATCAGCGAGACTTCCCCAATCGCACAAGGGCGGATATAACGCGAATAAACTCCCATAAACATCGCAATCGGAATCGTCGCCGCGACGGTAAACGTACCCCACGGTGATTCTGCCAGCGCCTTGACCACAATCAGCGATAACACCGCAAGCAGGATCAGCATGATAAAAAATGCGCCAAACATTGCGATCATGCCGGGGATATGCCCCAGCTCCGATTTGATCAAATCGCCAAGCGAGCGTGCATCACGACGGGTTGACACGAACAACACAATAAAATCCTGCACCGCTCCGGCAAATACCACTCCAGCTAATAACCACAACATGCCAGGAAGATACCCCATCTGCGCAGCCAGTATTGGGCCAACCAACGGACCTGCACCGGCAATCGCAGCAAAGTGGTGTCCAAACAACACATATTTATTGGTCGGCACATGATCCAGTCCATCATTGAGTTTGTACGACGGCGTCATGCGAGTAGAGTCTAATTTCAATACCCTATTAGCTATGAACAGACTGTAAAAGCGATACGCAATGATATAAACGCAGACCGCCGCAATCACGATCCAAATCGCGCCGATGGATTCGCCATGGTGCAACGCAATGACACCGAAAGCAAAAGCGCCGGTGAGGGAAAACAGTAGCCAGCCGAGTTTATTAATTATGTTATTCATTTATCTTTCAGAAGGAAGGGAAGGTATATAAAAATAATTGCGTTTTGACAGCTACGCAACCAAAAAATAACAAACCAGCGTAATCACCACAACCCCGATAAAATTCAGCACCAATCCTTCCTGTACCATCTGAGCGACGGTGACATGACCGCTGCCGAACACAATCGCATTTGGCGCAGTGGCGACCGGCAGCATGAAGGCGCAGCTCGCACTCATCGCGGCGGGTACCATCAGTAGAGCGGGGTCAATGCCTGCGCCGAGCGCAGCGGACGCCAGGATGGGCATCAGCAATATCGTGGTTGCGGTATTGCTGGTGGTTTCGGTCAGGAAAGTGACGATTAGCGCGATGGCCGTGATCATCACGAGCGGATGCAAGCTGGCGAGAACAGCCAATTGATCGGCGATCGCGCGGGATAACCCGGATTCGACAAAAGCCCGGGCGATCGCGATGCCTGCTGCAAACAAAATCAGAATTCCCCAGGGCACCCGTTCTGCGGATTCCCAGTCGATCAGCTTGCCGCCGCGCCCATTGGGAACCAGAAATAAGATGACGACAGCGACCAACGCGACGATCGCATCGTTAGCGCCATTGAGACCCAACCAGGAGCTCCAGCCGCCGAATGGTTCGAGACGCGTTACCCAGGCCAATGCGGTCAAACCAAAAATGATCAGCACGCGGCGCTCTTCCGGACGCCAGTCGCCAGCGGGAGGAATCACCAGTTTGCCGTGATAATCCAGATTACGTGTGAGCCATAATCCGGCCAGCGGCAAAAAAAGCAGTACGACCGGCAATCCCCAGCTCATCCATTGCGAGAAACTGACCACGGTTCCGGTAAAACTCTCGTACTGCTGCATGAAAACCAGATTCGGCGGTGTGCCTATCGGCGTGCCTAAGCCGCCGATGCTGCTGCCGTAGGCAATTGCCAATAGCAACGGTAACGCCAATTTTTTATCGGGACTCTGCGTGATGACGGCCAGTGCAATCGGCAGCATCATCAACGTAGTTGCGGTATTCGATATCCACATGCTTAACGCGGCAGTCGCGACCATAAATCCCAATACGATACGGCGGCTACTGGTTCCGCCGATGATATTGACCATGCCGAGCGCAATCCGGCGGTGCGCACCGGAACGCTCCATCGCTGCCGATAAAATGAATCCACCGAGCATCAATAAAATCAACTCACTGCCATAGGCCGCGGCTATTTTCTCCTGTGGCAAAACGCCAGTGAGTGGAAAAACCGCCAAAGGAATGATGGCCGTTGCAGGGATGGGGATCGGTTCAAATATCCACCAAACAACACACAGAATGGCCACGGCGCCTGTCCAGCAGGCTTGGCCTTCCCAGCCAGATTGATTCATGCCGACAGCAACAGCGATTGCTATCAATGGACCAATGATTAGCGCCCACTGCCGATTTAGAGAAATGGTCATAGAATTACTGTGTAAAAAGATTGAGAGTAATGATTCCAAAATATTCTGGAAGCAATAACAGCAGTTTCTTGTAATTGATCGTAGATGATCTTTTATGCCGCATCTTGCCGTAGAGGGGGCAATGCGTCAATCACGAGCTTTTCAGTAGTGAGAAATGGTCTTGCAAATTTGGACAGACCGTTATTGATCCGGCTATTAAAAGGATTCATTAGAATCTTCGTATCCAGCCTTCTCTGTTATGAAATATCTAACTGTTTAACGGCCGACTCTATAAGAAATGGGAAAAATTGTCCGATAAAACGATGCCACCTGTGTCTGTGTGTATCTTATAAACGGTGAAACAAAGAGCGGCAATTATTAATTGTTGTTCCCACCCTTAGTTTATAAGTCTATGATTCAAGATCTTTGAAGGGGTGGGGTTTAGCAACACCAAATCCTTGCGCATAATCGACGCCAATTTCCTGTAGCTTTACTATGATGTCATCCGTTTCAACTAACTCGGCTATTGTTTTAATTTCGGTCTTGTGTGCGAATTGGTTGATAGTTTTTACTTTATCGAGATCTTCTTCATCCCGAAGTATATTGCAAACTAAACTCCCATCAATTTTCAGGAAATCAACTTTCATTTTGTCGAGTAGATTTAATGATTCAGGGCTACCGCTGAAGCTGCATAGCGAAACCAAGCAACCCAGCCCTCGAATTTCTTGCGTAAAAATAAGAGTGTCGGCTGTATTGGCTTCTGCATCTGATAATTCGACTTCAAAGCAAAGATTGGAAGCAGGCGCTTTTATTTTTTGTAATTGATCTTGGATAAAGCCAGGAAAGGCCCGGTCACTTAACGTATCTTTAGCGACATTAATATAAAATACCGAGTTGGATTTTGGGTGAACTGCTAACCATTGGGCGATGTGATTGATTATCCACCGATCCAGTTTTGGCATCATTTTAAATTGATCAACAAGAGGTAAAAATGAGCCTGGGGGCATTAGGTTATTTTCTTCCTCATGCATACGAATGAGAATCTCATAATGTGAAACTGATGTGATGGAAGATTTGATAGGGGCTATTTCCTGGCAGTATAGATTAAATTCTCCGCCCTCAATTGCCTGAGTAATGCGTGCAGCAGTAATCTCTGATTTGGATGTTTGAGTACTCGGTGGCAGGTTTGTATTGTCTTTAGTCAGTATTTTATTGGCTTTTTCTGGCTCTGGTTTAGTTGGACTTTCTAATTTCTTTTTCGAAGAATCACGGTTTTTTTCTTGCGCCCGGGGAGTGTGTAACGTGTAGAAACCGACAGTCTTTCCCTTGCTATCAAGATGAGGAAGATATTGCTCCGTGAAAATATAAGGGAAACCCTTGGTCGACTTAAGAACACGTTCGTTATGCACGGTTTTCCCGGCCAGTATTTCTTCGATACTATTTTGGATATCAGAGAAAAATTCTTTATTTGAGAATTCTTTTAAAAGCCGGCCATCTATCTGATCTGGCTTTAATCCAAACCATCGGCGAAATATTCGATTATGGTAACGGCATCGTAGATCACTATTAAAATAAGCCAGCATGACAGGCATGTTTTCATCAACAAACTGTGATTTTATTTTGCTTTCAGATGCTGTTTTCTCTGCCCATAACCGGTGCTTAATCTCATTCCCGAGTCTTTCCTTGCTAACTTGGAGGTGATCGGAAAAGTTTTTGATATTTTTTTCTGAACCTGCTACTTGGATTATTGTTATTAGTATTGCAAAGACCAAGGAAAACCATAATGCTGCGAGTAAGTGTGATGGTATTTCATTGATAAAATAGGTGTCAGCTATCAGAACGATTGCAAGTATTAACGCAACGCAAATTGCGAGATAAGGTTTAGCGTTATTAAGAAACGAGATTTTTTGCACGATGATTCCTTATTCTTGCTAGTATGTTTCTATATGAGCGGGAAGTGGTTTGGTTATACGCCAGAGTTTCCATAAATCAGAGCGCGTTATCTCAAAACGCTGAGATGAAGTTTCATTAAGCGCTGTGATGGTCAATTGGTTGATTTTTCCGTTCTTAAGTGCTGTATATAAAGGTAAGAACCAATTTTGTTCCATCTCCCCGAGCGTTTCACGCCAACCATAAGCGTTTCTATATTTGGCTTTTCCTTGCAGAGCATCCAATATCACAAGATGATTCCCGGATATTTGGGTTTGGAGCCATTCCTGTGCATCAGCGGTTAACTTTGCATGGTTTGTGTTACTGGCTAATGCCAGTGCGCGAGGCAAGTCATCTTCACTCCATATATGCGTATAAGGAGATCGTGATAATTGAGGCATATTTCCTCCTCCCCAGAACCAAACACTATTAATGGTCAATTCGCCACGAGATTCGCGAGCTTGATTAATTGGGTGCTCGTGAAGCAACATCTGAATTTCATTAAAAATTTGATGCCATACGATACTCTCAGCACCTGTCGGTAAAAAATTATTAATGTTCTTGCATGTAACATGACTAAGTGTGTGCGTGAACATCCCCGGCGCTTTTGGTGTGCGGATATACCAACGGTCAGGGTGTAATGGGAAGAAAGAGAAATCATGATTACCCAGATTGTGGTTGAGATCCTGCACTATTTGCTCGGCTTCTTCTATAGAAATTTGGAAAGCTTGGCTATCAGCTAACATGATATGGTTTTGTTCGATACGTAGATGGACAGGATCGGCACGCATCCAGAAATCTTTACTTGTTTTTGCCAGATCAGGGGCATCGGCGTGTAACATTAACGGTGCAATAGGCCAGTCATTTTGTTGCTTTGCTACATTAAATTCCTTACATAGCCATGTTTCTATTTCTTGTGGAGGGCTTATCGTAGCGGTACTTTTTGATAACAGTACTTCTAAAGAAGGTAGTGATAGATCATTATAAATTTCTGGTTGTGAGATATCGGGCCAGAGTAGATTTGGAATGAGAAGGGTTAGATTCATTGTGGGGGCCGGGTTGCTGTTGAATAATTATAGAAATTGATTAATACGCTGCTTATCCAAGGTGGTGATTTACATTAAACAACCCAAGTATTTTCTAGTTAAGCAATTGTACCTAAGGTGTTAGGTTGGACAATAAGCATCGACGGGATTACTAGTCGCGTGGTAAGGCATCATGTTTACACGTATAATAGTCGAAACGTAGATTTTATTTTAGTTTGAGGAAATTTATCTTGCAATGAAGAAGGAAAGTGACAACATTTTCATTCAATAATGTTGAGCAGATCTGGATATATTTATTAATTGCATTTGTATTCGAATACTTGGAGATGTCATGTATCAGCATATAAGAATACCTAGTGATGGAGAAAGAATTCAGGTTAATGATGATAATTCGTTAAGTGTACCTGATAATCCAATAATCCCTTTCATTCAAGGTGATGGTATTGGTATTGATATTACTCCGGTAATGCAAAGAGTTGTCGATTCAGCGATTAAGAAAGCTTACGGAGGGCGACGCAAAATTTCGTGGATGGAAATCTATGCGGGCGAGAAATCAACACAAATTTATGGGCCGGATGTGTGGTTGCCGGAAGAAACCTTACAAGCCGCTAAGGAGTTTGTGGTTTCCATTAAAGGCCCGTTGACAACACCGGTTGGTGGCGGAATACGCTCGATTAATGTGGCGCTTCGTCAATTGCTGGATCTATATATCTGTTTGCGGCCAGTACGTTATTTTAGTGGTGTACCCAGCCCAGTGAAGAATCCGGAGAAAACGGACATGGTTATTTTTAGAGAAAATTCTGAGGATATTTATGCGGGTATAGAATGGGAAGCAGAATCAGAGTCTGCCAAGAAAGTGATTGATTTTTTGATTAAGGACATGAGGGTGACTAGTATACGTTTTCCTCAGACTTCTGGTATTGGCATCAAACCTGTTTCGAAAGAGGGAACAGAACGTATTGTTCGGAAGGCAATTCAGTATGCTATTGATAATAAGTGCCCATCGGTTACTTTGGTACATAAAGGCAATATCATGAAGTTTACTGAAGGGGCGTTCAAGAAATGGGGCTATGCTTTGGCCGCTAAAGAATTTGGAGCTGAATTGCTGGATGGAGGGCCGTGGATGAAATTGCCTTTAGAAAAAGGCGGGATTATTATTAAAGATGTGATTGCGGATGCTTTTTTGCAGCAAATCTTGTTACGTCCAGAAGAATATGACGTAGTAGTCACTCTGAATTTAAATGGCGATTATATTTCTGATGCATTGGCAGCACAGGTAGGTGGAATTGGGATTGCGCCAGGGGCAAATCTGAGCGATTCTATCGCTATCTTTGAAGCAACACACGGTACGGCACCTAAATATGCAGGGAAAGATCAAGTAAATCCTGGTTCAATCATATTGTCAGCGGAAATGATGTTGCGGCATCTGGGCTGGGTAGAAGCGGCCGATTTGATTATCAGGGCGATGGAAACAACTATCCGGAACAAGACAGTTACCTACGACTTTGCGCGACAAATGACTGATGCCAAGCAGGTCTCTTGTTCGGCTTTCGGTGGTGCGATGATCGAGAGTATGTGAGTTTGAGGTGATAAAGCCTGTGGGAAGCAAAAGCGCTGTTTGCTTGATCCTAACGGGTAAGAGTATAAAAATAGAAGCAATAAAGAAAAAACCCCTTGCCATACGAACAAAGGGGTAATCTATTTTGGGATTATTTTTTTCTTACTTTATTTGCTGTTATATTGTTTGTGTTATTGCTAATAAAGAGGTCTAAGCCAGTATTTTTTACGAAAGTTAAGCGGATTGGATATTAGAGGCTTGTTTTCCCTTCGGTCCTTGAGTGACATCAAAACTCACTTTTTGGCCTTCTTTAAGAGTTTTAAATCCAGACATATTGATTGCAGAGAAGTGTGCAAATAAATCTTCACTGCCATCGTCGGGAGTAATAAAACCAAAACCTTTGGAATCGTTGAACCATTTTACTGTACCTGTTGCCATTTCTACTTCCTATATAAAAACTGGGCCGGAAACCCTAACACTATTTGAATTTCAAGACCATTGACGGATAAAACCGGTACCGCAGAGAACTTGAAGCCAAACGCCATTTGCAGTTTTACGCAAATCCAGGGTTAAAGTCAAGCCGTTACAACATATTTGTGTTTAAGAATTGGGTAATTGTCTCAAGATACTTGAAAATCTTGTCGTAATCGTCAAATATGTCGATAATGTAGTATTTTGTACAATATATTTTTATAAATATAGAATGAATGAGTAGGGAAAATAGTTATGACGGAGAGTAACTCAGAAGCCGTTATGCTTGCACAGGAGAAAATTGAACAAAAGCCTCCTTCTATGTATAAAATTTTATTATTGAATGATGATTTTACACCTATGGAGTTTGTGATTGAGGTGTTGAAAATATTTTTTTCCATGAATCAAGAGCAGGCTACGCGAACGATGTTAGAGGTGCATATGGAGGGTGTTGGTGTGTGTGGTATATACTCAAGTGATATTGCAAGTACGAAGGTAATGCAAGTAACTGAATTCGCTAGAAAAAATCAACATCCACTTAGGTGTATAATGGAGGAAAACTGAGATGATTGCGCCGGATTTAGAAGTCAGCTTACATATGGCGTTTGTAGAGTCCAGACAAAAACGTTATGAATTCATTACAGTAGAACACTTGCTGCTGGCAATGCTGGATAATGCAAGTGCTGCGGAAGTATTAAATGCTTGTCTAGTGGATATTGAAGGTTTGCGTTCAGTGTTAGTGGACCATATTACACGTCATACACCGGTGATTAATGGTAAGGAAGAAGTTGATACGCAACCTACATTAGGTTTTCAGCGTGTTATTCAGCGAGCTATATTGCATGTGCAGTCATCTGGAAAGAAAGAAGTTACCGGTGCTAATGTTTTAGTGTCTATTTTTGGTGAGAAAGATTCACATGCCGTCTATTTCTTGCATCAGAGAGGTGTAACACGTTTGGATGTGGTGAATTACATCTCACACAATATTCGAAAAGTGTCGCACGAGAATGACGCTAAAACTGGAAATGAAGGGGATGGTGAGCACGAATTCAATTCTGGCGGAGGCGTGCTCGAGAATTACACGGTAAATCTCAATCACCTGGCGTTAATTAATAAAATCGATCCGCTGGTGGGGCGCGAGAAGGAGATCGAGCGTGTAATACAAACTCTATGCCGACGCCGTAAAAATAATCCTTTATTAGTTGGTGAAGCCGGTGTAGGGAAAACTGCAATTGCAGAAGGCTTGGCAAAACGAATTGTTGAAGAAGATGTGCCTGATTTGCTTTTGAAGCATCAAATTTATTCGCTTGATATGGGAGCTTTATTGGCAGGCACAAAATATCGCGGAGATTTTGAACAACGCTTGAAAACATTGTTAAAACAATTAACTGATAATCCGGAAGCTATTTTATTTATTGATGAAATTCATACACTTATTGGTGCTGGTGCTGCTTCAGGTGGAGTTCTGGATGCATCTAATTTGCTAAAGCCGGTTCTAAGTACTGGACAATTACGGTGTATCGGTGCCACAACTTTTAGTGAGTATCGAGGGATCTTTGAAAAAGATCATGCACTATCAAGGCGTTTTCAACAGATAGAAGTTAACGAACCCAGTGTAGATGAAACAGTGGCTATTTTACGTGGCCTGAAGTCTCGTTATGAGCAGCACCATAAGGTTAAATATACTGCCAGTGCATTAGTTTCTGCAGCGGAGCTATCGGAGCGGTATATTAATGATAGGCATTTGCCAGACAAAGCAATTGATGTGCTTGATGAAGCTGGTGCTGCGCAACGTATTTTGCCAAAATCGAAGAAACGGAAAGTTATCGGTAAAAGTGAGATTGAGAATGTAGTCGCCAAGATTGCGCGAATTCCTCCACAAAATATTTCTACGAACGATCGCAATAAATTGAAAACATTGGGCCGTGATATGAAGGCCGTTGTTTTTGGGCAGGACAATGCAATTAATGCACTGACTGCGGCCATCAAAATGGCAAGAAGTGGCTTGGGTAATCCGCGGAAACCCGTGGGCTCGTTTCTTTTTTCAGGGCCAACAGGCGTTGGGAAAACCGAGGTGGCAAGGCAATTAGCCTATGCGCTTGGTATTCACTTGCATCGCTTCGATATGTCCGAATATATGGAGCGTCATGCAGTATCTCGTCTGATTGGTGCGCCGCCAGGATATGTGGGGTATGACCAAGGCGGGTTGTTGACAGAAATAGTGATTAAGCATCCCTACTCGGTTCTGCTATTGGATGAAATCGAAAAAGCGCATACAGATATTTTCAATATTTTATTGCAGGTTATGGATTATGGAACGTTGACAGACAACAACGGGCGTAAAGCAGATTTCCGCAATGTTATTATTATTATGACTACCAATGCAGGTGCTGAATCTCTTACTAAATCTTCAATGGGATTTACAAAATCAAAATTTGCAGGTGACGAATTAGTGGATATCAAAAAATTATTTACTCCAGAGTTCCGTAATCGGTTAGATGCGATCATATCGTTCGCTCCTTTAGATCAGGAAATTATTTTGCGGGTAACCGATAAGTTCTTGATTCAACTTGAAACACAACTTCATGAAAAGAAAGTTGAAGCAACGTTTACAGAACAATTGCGTAAGTATCTTGCAAAACATGGTTTTGATCCACTGATGGGCGCACGGCCTATGGAACGGCTTATCCAAGATACGATTCGTAGTGCATTGGCTGACGAATTGTTGTTCGGACGTCTCGTCAATGGTGGTAAGGTAACTGTTGATATTGATAGTAATGAGAAAGTAACTCTTCTCTTTGAAGAAGAAGCTGCAATTATCTGAGCGATAGCTGAATCGGCACATATATATAAAAATGAAATGCTGTTCTGAAGTTTTATTGCTCGGGAGAAGAAGGGCTTATGCTAGGAGCTGTGGTTTTTGCAGCACAGTTTTTTATCTTTAGCTCAGATTGCTTCCATTCAAACCTACTAGGAGTCTGTCGGACTTAAAGCATTTGGAGGGTCAATTTGTTAAAATAGCGCTCAATTGAAACCGGATTTTTGGAAAAGCGACATGAGTCATTTCAAGCCCTGCGATCGCCATCAGCTGTACTTACTCCCCCCGTCGATAGATGAATGGTTACCGGAAAATCATTTGTCACGGTTCATCATTGAAGTCATTGAGCAGTTGGTCTTGACGAGATTGACGAGCCATTATTCTGGTAAAGGCTCGGAAGCCTATCACCCATCCATGATGTTGGCATTATTGGTTTATGGCTATGCAACCGGTACATTTTCCAGCCGCAAGATTGAACGGGCGACGCATGACTCGGTGGCGTTTCGTTTTCTTGCGGCCAATCAGCACCCGGATCACGACACTATCGCAAATTTCCGCAAAACCTTTTTGCTGGAATTGCAGGAATTGTTTGTGCAAGTGTTGTCCATAGCCCAAGAGATGAAGTTGTTTAAATTGGGAAACATATCGCTGGATGGTATCAAGATCAAAGCCAATGCATCAAAGCACAAAGCGCTATCGCACGGACACATTGAGAAGCTGGAAGCACAGTTACGAGAAGAGGTTCAGTTTTTATTGAACAAAGCAGAGCAAACCGATGAGCAGGAATCTGAGCATGATTTTGACTTACCGGCTGAAATCGTACGTCGCGAACAACGTCTTGAAGCCTTGGCTGCTGCGAAAGCCAAAATAGCTGAGCGCGTCCAGGCACGTGATCAACAAGCGCAGAAAGACTATGAGGAAAAGATTGCCCGCCGGGAAGCACAACAAAAAGCGGGAAAAAAACCACGCGGGCGGGAACCCAAAGTGCCGGAAACTGGCCCCTGCGCGCAAGATCAAATCAATCTTACCGATGAACAATCACGTATCATGCCCAGTGGGGATGGTTTCATACAAGGCTATAACAGCCAGGCGGCCGTCGATATCGAGAGCATGCTCATTATCGCCACCGGCCTGACCACGGAAACCAATGACAAGCAACGCGTCGAACCGATGCTCGAAGCATTGAGCAAACTGGAAAACCAGTTCGGCAAAGCCGATACTTTGCTAGCCGATAATGGTTATTTTAGCCAAAACAACGTTAAGGCCTGTGCTGAACATGGCATCACTCCACTCATTGCGCTGGGACGTGATACCCATCATCTGCCCATAGCACAGCGGCTGCAACCGGATGCCCCAAAACCTCAGACGGACGATCCTTTGGTTATGATGACGTACCAACTTAAAACACAGTCAGGACGCGAACTATACGGTAGACGCAAATGCACTGTCGAACCCGTGTTTGGCATTATCAAACAGGTATTAGGCTTTCGCCAGTTCCTGATGCGAGGGATTCGAGCAGTAGCGGGCGAGTGGAAGCTGGTTGCTATGGCTTATAACTTCAAGCGGATGTATGCAATGGCAACAGGATAGAAAAAAACCCAAAAAACCTTTGTTCAGATGGAAATTGAACTAAAAATAGAGTTAACAAATGTCAGCACCTCCCGCTAATTCAAACAACATTTGCTGCAAAATAAAATTTATGAATTTTTTGCGAAATCTATGTTTTGAGGCAAAGCGAAACCATCTGACTCAAGTCAGTTTTTAAAATTGGCTACTTTTCCCTGGAAAACACCCTTCGAACATACTTTACCCCGGTTGGCGTATTAAGACGAATCATTAAACCTAAATTCCTCTGTTAGGTCACTCCAATGGCCAAAGAGGGTGGAAGGAAACCGAGGAGCTGTGAATTTTTCGGTCTGGTCGCAATAATTTTGTTAATGATATAGCGTACAAGTACGCCCCAATGATCCGCTATGGTCAACTGAGGCGCATTTGCCAGAACATGATCAAGACCTTTTCGTATATTGGAGATCATCGACTTGATATGATCTCCGGCTGCGTGAGTCAGAGTGAGCAGCAATCGGGATTGACCGGCATGCTGGGTCAGGCGGGCAATGCCGCTGAGCAACATGGGACAGCTAGTGATTGCCTCCAGGCGTGTCTTCGGGTGTGCCAGTCTGACATACCAACTCCACCAATTGTAGATGAGCGCGACTGCTCGCGCTGAGAGGTTGCAACGTTCCAGGTCTTGCGTGGTATAGCCACCCCAGCCCCATTGGTTTTTCAGCTCATCGAAGCCATTCTCGCAGTCGGCCCGATCCCGGTATAACTGGCCAATGGCGTCGAGGGAGTAGTTTGTATTGGTCACCAATATAGCGTATTCCCAGAGTTTAACCTTGTCTGAATGGTCAATGAAGTGGAGCATCGGCTGCTGGTTCTCATTGCTCGTCTCGGCTGCCGCCATGCTGTCTTTGATTCGCCGCCGCAGTACCACTACACGCCGCGCACCACTCCAACCCGTCAGCCGAAGCTTGCTTTCCACCGCGTCAAAGCCTTGCCCCGCGTTCTGCCAGTCGCCTTGCTGCCATTGCCGCTCGATCAGTCGCTTAACTCCGGCAGTTTGCCGTAGCTTGAAGAGGTAGTGCTGTTCAATTCGCTCCATCTCGACCATTACCCCCTGATTGCCAAAGGCACTGTCACCGCGCACCAGGGCGGGGCGTTCCTCGGCAGCGAGTCGCTCAATTAGCCGGCACAGGCGCGGTAGGCTATGTTTCGCCGCACTGGCTTTACCGCTTTGTACCTCGACATCGAGCACCAGTCGAATGTTGCCGATCCAGTAGGTGTGCAAAGTATGGCTCGGCCGTCCCGGCTTGGTTGGGTTGTAGCCAATCTCGGCACCTGCCTGGTGACCATACAACAGTTTGACGCTGGTGTCGGCATCGAGTATCCAGGGCGTGCGTAAAGATTCTTGGATGCTCTCACCCAGGGCTTTATCCATCCATGCTGTGCTCTTCGCCAGTTGGACTGCGTGGGCAGCGCGTTCTGCTTCGCTACCATACTTGCATGGGGCCGGTGCCAAGTGCGCCAGTGCGCGACGCAAACTCTCGTCACTGATGATCTTGTTCATGCCGAGTATTCCGGGGAGCAACTTCATCGCCGCGCAGCCCGGCAACATGTGCATAGCGCCGCTGTCCATCCAAGATCGATAATAGCCAGGTGCCAAGCACATCAACTACCTTGGGTGCGTTGGGACTGGTGTAATCCATTGGACATCCATCCATCCAGCGGGTGAATAACCCAGAAACTTCCAAAAACTCGGCAAAGAACGGTAATTGCCCCAGTGCTGTGGTGCTTCCGCCTTCGTCCCAGCGAACGTGAAACCGGCCACCAGGGGTGGCTACGCTTTGTTCAGCCGCCGTTTGTTCCGTCTCCTGCAAAGTAGTATTGATCGCCTCGACCAGTGTCTTTTTTTCAAATTTAATTTCACCCATTGGGTGAGCCTCCTATTCTGTCGCAAACCCTTACCAGAAATACATTCGTGGCAATTTTACTGGAATCAACTGAGGAAAATAGGTTAAAGACTGGTACGGTTGGTTTTATTCCAAAGGCAATGGATTTATACAAAGTCTCCCAGTCCGGAAGGAAGTAATGGAGGAATAATCCACGTACTTTCTCCCAGAAGTATTTATTACGCTTTGCATTTTGTTTTGCCCGTTGAAGCAAGAGACAACAATGCTGCTGTACCTGATCGACCAAAAACGCCAGCATCATCAAACAGGCAAAGACAGTGGATAAATACCGGTAACCGTGGCCGAAGTTATGTTCGAAGTGGTAGCCTTGTGTTTTCAGGGTATTAAAAGTTTCATTCTCGATTTTCCAGCGTGCGCGCCCGGCGCGCATGAGTTGCATCAGATTCTCAGGCGTGATCGTAATGTCTGTTACCCAGGAAAAATGTTGGGTTTCGCCTGAAGGGTGATATTCCCGGTATTCCAGAAAGTTGACCTCAAGTTCAAAGTTGGCGTCGTTTAAAGGAGCGCCATTGAGGTAACGGAAATTGTGTCTGATACCATTGCCGTCGATAAATTCATCAGTTTTTACTCCCCGGACGGTATTCACCCAGTCAAACAAAAATTGATGGTCGGTTTGTTTGGCGCCGAGGATAAAGTGCAGGTTCAGTTTTTGAAGCAGACGAATATGCGGCGCATTGGAAGCCAGACCATCTTCGATCACAATGAGTTTCATATGCGGATGTTCACGCCTGAGTGCGTTTAACAATCGCACTGCTGCAGTGCGTTCACAGTCGTTTTTGCTATACCCGTCTTGTTGCATGATCGGCTCCGGCGCCAACGGGAATACCTCGGCTTGATCCGGGTGAACCAGCACGGCACTGAGCATCTGGTGATAGTATGTCACACGACCGTCACCGTGATGTTTCTGGCAGCATTGTTCACAATGCACTGGTGAAGAAGAAAAATAGCCCGTTCCATCAATGGATAAAAGATAATAACCATCCAGGTATTCAAATCCCTCCAACCCTTTGCCACGCTGAAGCACGTGCAGTATGCGCCTAAATGACCGGCGCAAAAGCTCAGGGGAGACATTATCCAGTCGTTCCCGTAAATAAGTATCCGATGGCGCGCGGTCAATGCCATACAAGGATTTCAAATTAGCCCGAACCAAATCATCTTCCCTGCCTTGGTCAAATTGCAATAATGAAGGATACTTTAAGCTAAAAACCGCAAATCCCGACATCAAACAATCGCTCAATGGGAATACTTTGCCGTTTCCATTGTCTTCTATCCTTTCAAAACAGGCGCGAACTTCCTTGATTAAACCGGGCGCGCTTAAATACCGGCGAAAGGCATATTTCGGCATAATACTCACCTATCACTTTAATTTATGCTCCCATAATATTGTAATTTAGTTAAAAGTTCACGAAAACTTATTTTTAAGGAAGCTCTGATTAAGTTATTTATTCCAGTTTTGTCGACAAAGCTATCGGTAAAGTAGCTAATATAGGCATTATTGTGCGATTAATAACTGTAATTTTTAGCAGATTGCATACTATTCTGTCCCCTGATGCTGATTTTCAGGGATATTGGACGGAATTATCCCGTGGTTGGCATCCACACCTTACGGACATGGTAAAGATTAGCCAAGGCAAACAACAGATAAAGCTGTTGTGCATTCTTGAACAATCCTCGGTAACGGACTTTGGTATAACCAAATTGTCTTTTGACAATACGAAACGGATGTTCAACCTTTGCGCGTAGTGAAGCTAGCATACGATTGAGCACGGCATGTTCTGCTGGCAATTCCTCACCGCGCTTGCGTTTGAATGGCATACCCCAGACCGGCTCTTCCGGCTGTCGTTGCGCTTCCAGATTGCGATCATTACGAGTATAAGCCCGATCACCCAATACAATTGCCTCTTCGCCATGTACCAGCGCATCAATCATGTTGCCATCGGCCACTTTGGCCGTGGTAATTTCCAGGCTATGCACCAGGCCGGAATCGGCATCTACGCCTATGTGTGCTTTTAATCCAAAGTAATAGTTGTTGCCTTTCTTAGTCGAACTCATCTCGCCATCACGTTTGCGTTGCCGGTTCTTGGTCGATGGCGCAGCCGCTATCAGCGTGGCGTCAACTATCGTGCCCTGACGCAGCAATAATCCCTGTTGCGCTAACCGCCCAGTTGTTTCAGCAAACAGGCTTTGTGCCAAGTGATGCTTCTCCAGCAGGTGGCGAAACTTGAGGATCGTCGTCTCATCAGGCATAACATCTTCTCCCGCATCTAGTCCTGCAAATTCACGTAGCATCGGCACATCATGTAACGCTTCTTCCATTGCCGGATCTGAATAACCAAACCATTGCTGCATCATATGAATCCGCAGCATCGCTTCCAACGCAAATGGCTTGCGTCCCAAACCTGCTACCGGATAGTGCGGCGCGATCCGATTCGTCCAGTCTACCCATGGAACCACTTGCTCCATTTCTTCGAGAAACTTTTGCCGGCGAGTTACTTTTGGTTTCTTGATAAATAATGGAATCGACAATACTAATTGTTTCATCAATGCATTCCCTTGCAGTGGTTACAATCTACCGCGTATTTTACAAGTTTTTGGGACTTAATCAGAGTTTCCTTAAAGACCGCTGAATCGCTTTATTTTGGCTATGTCACAATTGGTTGTTGAAAATGACCTGCAAACTAACACGATTTATTTTTAATCAATTGGTTATATGTTTTTATGGTTATCAAAAAATCATTTGCCATCAGTGAATTGGAAAATTCAACAACTAACTGCTACATAGCCTTTATTTTCCTTGTGTCTGTGTATGAGCGGGAATAGCTGAACAAATGTATGGCTTTATATTCAGATGTACTGAAAAAGTTTCAAACTGACACAGTTGAAATTCTTTCTCAATACTTCTCTTGCTGATTTTCCTATCCGACAGGCTCCTAGTGGCGATTAGCGATGTTTTGACCAGAAGGCACACCGATGCACGAATTGGCGCAAAGCGTTTCGCCGGTAATGTAGAAAAATGTCGGCTTGTCGTATGTGCATCATTGTTGATCTACTCGGTAGAAAAGAAACGCCATATGGAATTTTCGATAAGGTTCGCTCCAGAGCATACGAAATGGTTCTTGCAGTTTCTCACTATTGAAAGGATTGGCCTCTCTCACTTTCTTACCACAACTCCGTTTGGCATGAAGCCGTAAGCAATAAATACTAGGTATTGATGAAGAAAAAAGTGACATTAAATACATACCTTTCCCAGAAATATTTCAAAGAAGCTAATCCTGGATTATTGATTTAAATTTTTTGTTGCTAGAAGGCTATTGAAAGTCAAAAATAATTTCTCAGTCAGGCTAAAGATTGGTCTAAAATCACTGATGAAGATTGTTTGCAATTAAATAAATTCTTTTCTTTTTTATTCTACTGTTGTGATCAGCTATCTGCGTTTCTGCAGGTAATGGTAATATACGCATTTTCACGGTTTTAAAAAATTTCAAAGGATTGGTATCACCATGTTTTCGCAGAAACAAACTATAGAAAGTGTCGACCCAGAAGTATGGCAAGCGATTAAAGGCGAGATACAGCGCCAGGAAGAATATATTGAGTTAATTGCATCGGAGAATTATGCGAGTCCTGCTGTTATGCAGGCTCAGGGTTCTGTTCTAACTAATAAATATGCCGAAGGTTATCCGGCCAAACGCTACTACGGCGGTTGCATGTATGCTGATCAAGTTGAGCAACTGGCTATAGATCGGTTAAAAGCGCTCTTTGGTGCTGAGTATGTCAATGTGCAACCGCATTCAGGTTCTCAAGCCAATGCAGCAGTCTATCTTTCAGTGCTAAAGCCTGGTGATACATTGCTGGGCATGTCGTTAGCGCACGGAGGTCACTTAACGCATGGTTCTAGCGTTAGTATGAGCGGAAAGATTTTTAATTCGATTTCTTACGGCTTGCATCCAGAAACAGAGCTGCTTGATTATGATCAAGTTGAGCAATTATCTCATGAACACAAACCAAAAATGATAGTTGCCGGCGCTTCGTCTTATGCGCGAGTTATCGATTGGAAGCGTTTTCGCAAGATCGCCGATGCTGTGGATGCCTACCTGTTTGTGGATATGGCACATTATGCAGGGTTGGTAGCTGCTGGCTTTTATCCCAATCCAGTTGGCATTGCAGATTTTGTTACGAGTACTACACATAAAACATTACGTGGCCCACGTGGCGGTATTATCATGGCCAAGCCTGAGCATGAAAAGGCGCTAAATTCAGCAATTTTTCCACAAACACAAGGTGGTCCTTTAATGCATGTGATTGCCGCCAAAGCGGTTGCATTTAAGGAGGCGGCCAGTAAAGAATTCAAGGATTATCAAGAACAGGTTATTGAGAATGCTCGTGTAATGGCGAAGGTACTGATCAATCGCGGTTTGCGGATTGTGTCAGGTCAAACAGACTGTCATATGTTTCTGGTTGATTTGCGTGCGATGAACTTGACTGGCAAGAAGGCAGAAGAATCGCTTGAATTGGCGCACATTACGGTTAATAAGAACGCCATCCCTAATGACCCGCAGAAACCATTTGTTACCAGTGGTATTCGAGTCGGCTCACCAGCAATAACCACGCGTGGTTTTAAAGAATTGGAAGCTGAGCAATTAGCCAATCTAATAGCGGATGTGCTTGCTGCGCCGGAGGATCCGGCAGTATTGTCACGAGTAGCCACTGAAGCGAAACTATTGTGTGCAAAATTTCCCGTTTATGGATAGCGTTATCAAGTTGGACAGATATTGAAAATGATTTGTTCAGCTTAATTACTAATGACTTAGTGTAGTATGAAATGTCCTTTTTGCTGTGCAGATGACACTAGCGTGATCGACTCGCGTGTGAGTGAGGATGGTCAGAAAATACGTCGGCGGCGGCGGTGTCAGGCTTGTGACAAACGTTTTACGACATATGAGACAGTTGAATTACGTTTGCCTCAAGTTGTAAAGCATGATGGTAGTCGAACTGAGTTTGACCGAAATAAACTGCTGACGGGATTTAAACGTGCACTCCATAAGCGCCCTGTTCCCACAAGTTATGTGGATGCCGCTATCGACCGAATTGTGCAAAAGTTTTTAAGTATGGGGGAGCGCGAAGTTTCATCACGTAGTATTGGTGAGAGCGTAATGCAAGAACTTTATAAGCTCGATAAAGTAGCTTATATTCGATTCGCATCTGTTTATAAAAGCTTTCAGGACGTGGATGATTTTCGTGATGCGATCAAAGAAGCGCAAAAACCGGATCAATAGTTGCAATCGAAAAAGGCAAACTAAATCAGTCTAATGATTATTTTCTGGTCACTTATTGCAGTGCAGACAAACCAGATCAGTATGCAATCCTTTATCACAATTCCCTAGATGTTCTCTCCCGCCGATTATGCTTACATGTCGCACGCGCTGCGGTTAGCTGAGAAGGGACTTTACAGTACGGCACCAAATCCGCGTGTTGGTTGTGTGCTCGTCCGTAATGAACAAATAGTTGGAAGTGGTTGGCATGAAAAGGCTGGGCGGCCGCATGCGGAAATTAATGCATTAAATAATGCTAAAGCAGCAGCACGTGGCGCAACCGCTTATGTCACATTGGAACCTTGTGGTCATTTTGGACGCACGCCTCCGTGTGTTAGTGCTTTGATCGCTGCAGGTATTGCCAATGTCATCATAGCCATGGAAGATCCTAACCCGATTGTGTCGGGCCGTGGTAAAGCATTATTGGAACAGTCTGGTATTGCAGTACAGACCGGCTTATTAGAAGCAGAAGCGCGTGCGCTGAATGTGGGTTTTATCGCTCGTATGGTTGATAAGAAACCATGGGTCAGATTAAAAACTGCAGTAAGCCTGGATGGTAAGACTGCG
This sequence comes from Nitrosomonas sp. Is79A3, assembly GCF_000219585.1. Lineage (NCBI taxonomy): Bacteria > Pseudomonadati > Pseudomonadota > Betaproteobacteria > Nitrosomonadales > Nitrosomonadaceae > Nitrosomonas > Nitrosomonas sp. Is79A3. Next base: position 193,444 of record NC_015731.1, read on the forward strand.
CTAAAGAATGGTGTGAGTCAATGGATTACCGGTGAGGCTGCTCGACAGGATGGACATCGATGGCGGGCGCGTTCATGCGCTATCATGACAGGCATCGGCACAGTAAAATTGGATAACCCGCAATTAACAGTCCGCCACATCGAGACACGCCGTCAACCCAAGAAAATTATTGTGGATAGTCATTTAGCCATTCCATTGGATGCTAAATTACTGCAAGGTGAAGAAGGGATATTTATCTTCACTGCTAATGATGGCAATCCGGAAAAAAATGCTGTGCTGAGTAAGCTGGGTATTCGGGTCATTGTTTTACCCAATGCTGAAGGTCGAGTTGATTTGAAGAGAATGATGATGACGCTGGCAGATTTCGGAATGAATGAGGTATTGGTGGAAGCTGGGTCTGTACTGAATGGCGCTTTGATAGAAGCCGGATTGATTGATGAGATGATTATTTTTCTTGCACCACATTTGCTGGGTGACGATGCACAGGGCATGGTTCAGTTGCCTGAATTCACGAATCTTGGGCAAAAGAAGACACTAAAAATAAATGACTTGCGCATGGTGGGGCAAGATATCCGGATAATTGCAAGGTTTCTATAAAATTTCCTGCTTTATTCACGCAGCGGTCTTTTGGCAAGTTTACGTTGCAATGTGCGGCGATGCATATTTAATATTCTTGCTGTGACTGAAACATTATTATCATTTTCGGTAAGGATGCGCTGGATATATTCCCATTCGAGTCGTCCGACCGATAATGGATGTGCGCTGATAGGTATATTCGATTCACCGACTGTACGTTCAAAAGCAGCCATGATGTCATCAGCATCGACTGGTTTTGCAAGGTAATGCGTGGCACCGAGTTTAATGGCTTCAACCGCTGTGGCGATACTGGCATAACCCGTTAACATGACAATGCGGGTACCTGGGTCCAAAGTTTTTAATTTTTCAACCAGTACCAATCCAGATTCACTGGATAATTTTAGATCAACTATTGCATATTCAGGTGTTGAAGCCTCAGCTAGTTTTAAGGCATCTTCAATAGAGTGTGCGCATGTTACGCTGAAGCCACGCTTTGTCATCGCTTTTGCCAATACATCACAAAAAACTTTATCGTCATCGACAATGAACAAACTCGGATATTCGCTGTTGTCGGTTAATGAAGGTTCAATCATTATATTTATTCTAACAGCGGTAAAACGACTTGTGTGCAGGCGCCGCCGCTTTCAAGATTAAACAAACGAACACTGCCGCCAAATCGTTCAATATTGGCATTCGCCAGAAATAAGCCGATTCCAAAGCCTTGTCCAGGGGTCTTGCTGGAGAAAAAAGCTTCACCGGCACGTTGCATGGCTTCTGCAGATAATCCTTCGCCATCATCAATAATTTCAAGGTGCAGCATCAGATTTTCCCAATGGCTCTTGATCTCTATGCATTTGGTAGAAGCATCTGCAGCGTTATTAAGTAGATTGAGTATGGATTGGCTCAATAGTTGATTATCCATAATTCTGGGTGCAGGCTGCGTGCCTGTACATTGGTAAGCAAATTTAACAGAAGGGCGTATCAACTTCCATTTGTCAAGAACCTGATCAAGAAATTCATCGACAGGAAGTTCGCTGCCGTGCTCGGTTCTGTCTTGGCCCGCTTTGGCCAGTAATTGGGTCAAAGTTTGCTTGCAGTGGGCAATCTGATCACGCAGGATATGAATATTGTTCTGGAATTCAACATCGTTTTTATATTCTTGCTGTAATTCTCCGGTCACAACAGCCATAGTTGAGAGCGGTGTGCCAAGTTCGTGCGCTGCGCCGGCTGCCAGTGTTCCCAGAGCGATAATTTGTTCATTGCGTAATGCCTGTTCTCGCGCTTTAGCAAGATCCCGATCCCGGTCTCGAATCGAGGAGCTCATTCTAACGACGAACCATGCAATGATTACAGTACTTAATACAAATGCTAACCACATGCCTGATACATGTAACGCAAATTCGATGAGATGATTACTATGTTCATGGGGTAAAGGTACATAAATAAATAATAGCAGCGTATAACAAGCAATCGTGATAGTAGCCATGACCCATGTATAGCGCCAAGGTAACGTAGCTGCGGCGATTGTCAAAGGCAATAGAAATAATGAGATAAATGGATTGGTTGAGCCGCCACTGAAATACAATAGAGTGCTCAATGCCAGAACATCAATCAGTAATTGTAAAAAGAACTCAGTATGGGTTACCGGCCATTTGCGGTGTAATCGTACCCACGTCAATAGATTTAACAGAGCGAGTAATGCGACAACTGAGATCATTCGTGCCCATGGAATTACAATATCGATGGTCCAGTACACTATTGCAAATGTCAGGCATTGTGCAATGATGGCAATATTCCGGAGCACGAATAAACGTTGTAAATTTTTACTGAGAGGTGATTGACTGAGGTCACTAAACATTATTGGAGGACATCGTAAAAAATCTTTTTTAATTGTGAGTTAATGTAGAACATTAGCTCAAATTCTCTTGAAATGCTATGTGACAAATTGTCACAGAATGAAATGAAAGGTATATGAGGAAAGTTGATGACATACAACTACATTGTGCTATTTGCTATCGTGCTAAAGGCTGTTTGATTATGCTACTTTGATGAAGGACTGCTGGTTTTGAAAGTTTTAATCAGCATAAGCGTTTATCAGAATCATGGTAACCAATGGTTTTTTCGGTTAGAATCGTGAGCTATTTTATCTTATGCTAATGAATTAGCATTATCTTTTTGAAATTATTTTATGATTCTTATCCTTGTTCCCAATACCCGGCTGGATAGTCCGGAATATAAACAGTTGTTGGCGCATCTTGCCAATTTTTCAGGGATATCAACGCGTGTTCATACTGAAGTGGGTACTGAACAAACACTGACAGAGATTTATTTGATTGGTAACACTAAAGTGTTATCTATTGAAGATGTTAGCTCCCTTCCTTGTGTTGACCGCGTGGTTCGGGTTTCTGAGGAATATCGCGTTTTAGGACGGCATAAAGGTGATGATCGCCCAACGCATTTTGATTATAACGGTGTTCGTTTTGGGCAGGATACGCTGAATGTGTTCGCCGGATTGTGTGCGGTTGATACCATTGAGCATGTTGAAATGATGATGAAAGCATTGCGTGACCATGGACAGGTTTGTACGCGAATGGGTGCCTATAAGCCACGTACGAGTCCTTATTCATTTCAGGGGCACGGTAAAACCTGTCTTCCTTATGTTTTTGATGTGGCAGGAAAGTACGGCATAAAAGTTATCGCTATGGAGATTACACATGAATCTCATCTGGAAGAAATACGTAATGCGCTGTATCAGACGGGTAATGCAACTGGTGTTATGCTGCAGATTGGAACAAGGAATACACAGAATTTTGAGCTGCTGAAAATTGTTGGCCGTCAGCAGAATTTTCCAGTACTGATTAAACGCGGTTTTGGTATTACGCTGGATGAATCATTGAATGCTGCAGAGTATTTGGCGTCGGAGGGAAATCGCAAAGTGGTTTTTGGGTTGCGCGGTATGAAAACAAATATGGGTGACCCGCATCGTAATTTTGTTGATTTTTCGCATGTGCCTGTTGTCAAAAGGTTAACTCGTATGCCGGTTTGTATTGATCCTTCGCATTCAGTGGGTACTCGTGCAAGCTCGCCGGATGGTATTCTGGATGTAATGCATGTGACAGCTCAGGGCGTGGTAGCAGGCGCTAATATGGTATTGGTCGACTTCCATCCCGCGCCTAGCAAAGCACTGGTCGATGGTCCACAAGCACTGCTAATGAAAGAGCTGCCGCAATTTCTGGAAGATATTCAGATTGCACGGGAGGCTTATGAGAAACGTGTCGCATTGGCAGAACGCTATCGAGAGATATAAACGCTGTTAAATTTCAATGCCTGAGATTTGTGATATTGAATGCGGAATGCGCTATCACTGGATTCAGTCTAGGCAAAATATCCATTGTTGGAGGATGAATAAATGATCAAAGTATTACTCTCAAATCCCAGAGGTTTTTGTGCTGGTGTGGATCGTGCGATAGAAATTGTTGAGCGTGCGCTCACAATGCATGGTGCGCCGATCTATGTGCGTCATGAAGTTGTGCATAACCGTTTTGTGGTTGAAAATCTGGAGAAAAAAGGTGCTGTTTTTGTAGAAAATCTGGATGAAGTACCACAAGATAGTATTCTGATTTTCAGTGCGCATGGTGTATCGCATGCTGTGCGGCGAGAAGCTGCAGATCGTAAATTGAAGGTATTTGATGCGACTTGTCCGCTGGTTACCAAAGTTCATGTGGAAGTGGCCAAGATGCGCAAGGATGGAAAGGAAATCATTATGATCGGTCATCAAGGTCATCCGGAAGTTGAAGGTACGATGGGGCAGATTGATGGCGAAGACAAAGGGATGTATCTGGTAGAAACCGAAATGGATGTTGATGCCTTAAAAGTTAGAGACGAGGCCAACCTGGCTTATGTGACACAAACTACTTTGTCAGTTGATGATGCTGCACGCATTGTCGATGCATTGAGAAGGCGATTCCCTATGATTACCGGCCCCAAGAAGGACGATATTTGCTATGCCACGCAGAATCGTCAAGATGCCGTTAAAAAAATGGTGGATCAATGCGATTTGGTCATTGTAGTGGGTTCTCCCAATAGTTCAAATTCTAACCGGTTATGTGAAGTGGCGAGAAATGCCAATGTGGAAGCCTATATGGTAGACCGAGCCGAACAATTGCAAGAAGATTGGTTTCTTGGAAAGAAAATCATCGGTATTACTGCTGGCGCTTCGGCCCCGGAAATACTAGTGCAGCAAGTGATATCACGGCTCAAACAAATCGGAGCCGAACAAATCGGTGAAGACGTGATGATAGAAGAGTTGAGTGGTGTTGTTGAATCTGTTGTGTTTCCATTACCGAAGGCCTGAAAACATATTTATATTCCACCCTGTTTGATAGGGAGTGGTATCAAATGGTTGTGGAGTGTTTGTTATCTCATTAACTAGAATCTCAGCGCTGGCCGGTGCCATAGTGACGCCATAGCGAAAGTGACCACTGTTGATAAATAAATTTCTGACCAACGGGTGTCGAGCAATAATGGGTATGTTGTCCGGTGAAGCCGGGCGTAATCCTGCCCAGTGTTGTTTTATGGACATTTTATGAAGTGACGGTAGAATTGTCTGCGCACGCGTTAACAGATGATCCCGTGCCAATGCTGTTGTCTGCTTATCAAACCCAACATCTTCCAATGTGCTGCCTACAAGTAAATGGCCATCCCGGCGAGGGATGATATAAAAATCATTTTGTACAAGAATGTTGTGCACAGGTGGTGTATCAAATTTAAATAATAGCATTTGCCCTCTTATCGGTTTGATATCCAGCTTGAGGGCGTGTATTCCCAATATTTCTTTGCTCCAAGCGCCAGCGCTAATTATAGTGCAATCTGCAATGAATTCACCGCAAGACGAAGCAACGGACTGTATTTGCTTGTTTGCAATTTTTAGGCCATTCACGGCACAGCCTTCTATGATTTTCCCATCTAATTGTGCAATTCGTCTAAGTAATGCGCGTATTAATCTTGTATTACGTACTTGTGCAATATCAGGCAAGAATAAAGTGCGATTAAATGTTTTGCTGGTATGAATTTCAATGTTGTTTCCAAAGGATGGGATGCCCAGAATTTCCTGTTGCTCCGTCATTCTAACTTCTCTTTTTGAGCACCACTGCCGTGCGGTTTCTACGTCGTAGGGTGGCAATATCAGCATACCGGATAATTCATATTCTGGATCAATTCCAGATGCTTTGTGTAAAGCTGAGATCCAAGCCGGAAATTGCTGGGCGCTATAGTTAGTAAGGCGTGTGACATCATCGGAATAATCCCATGGACAAAGCGGCGATAAAATACCGCCACCTGCCCAGGATGATTCTTTTCCGGCTTTATTGCGCTCGAGTATCGTAACTTTCGCGCCTTGCAATAAAAGACGTTCCGCTGTTGCAAGCCCTATGATTCCTGCACCAATGACGATTACATCTTGTTTCATGATGAGTTGTGCCTGCTTTTATGTCGATAAAAAATTGGATAAGGTGTTATGGCTGTGATTGTAACCTAGTGCAATGCTTCATTCTAAACGGCACTTTTTCAGCCGATTCCTTAGCGATTAATCGAGAGCCCATTTTTAGGGGGCTTTGGGGGGCATTTAGTATGAAATATTGCACTTTGATTTTAAGAATCCCCAAAACACTTAAGTAAACCTAAATTCTTACCGTAACTTCTAATAATTCTATTCGGAATTGAAAGGAAAAAGTGATTAGTCGAACTATCCATATGGGTTTTACATTAATAGAGCTATTGGTTACGTTAAGTGTGGCGAGTATTCTGTTAACGATGGCTGTGCCTAATTACCGGGTATTTGTGCAAGATAGTTTGCTGATAACGCAGGTAAATAGCTTCTCTTCGGCTATGACACTTGCGAAAAATGAAGCTATTAAAAGAAGTAGTTCTGCAACAGTTTGTCCTAGTACGAATGGTACGGGCTGTACTGGTGGAACTGTCTGGTCAAACGGCTGGATAGTTTTTGCAGATACCGACGGCGATGGTGCAGTGGATGTGGGTGAAGAGGTTATTCATGTCGGTTCGGCATTGTCGGGTGGCAATACATTGACATCTGGTGCCGGTCGTATACGAGTAACTTTTGCAGCAAGCGGTTTTTCACTCGGTTTTACTACCACTTTCTCTTTGTGTGATAGTCGGGGTGCTAGCGCCTCACGAGCATTAGTTCTCAACAATCAAGGTCGCTTACGTACTGAGGTAGGAACGGGGGCATGTTAATGAACACTCGTCTTCATTCTGCTGGATCAAGAAAACAGTCTGGTTTCAGTATGTTGGAGGTTCTCATTACTGTATTGATACTTTCATTTGGATTGCTGGGAATGGCGAGCATGGTTACCACAGGTATGAAAAGCAATACCACATCGCATTATCGCTCGGTCGCGACGCAACAAACGCAGGATATTGCAGATCGGATGCGTGCGAATCTAACCGGTGTGCGTAGCGGATCGTATGATGCACTCGCAACGAATATTCCCGTCAGCAGTGATTGTGTTGCCGCAGGATGTGACGCTGCTCAGATGGCTGTTTATGATCATGCGCAATGGAATACAGCTAATTCTAGATTGTTACCTGGGGGACTGGGGACAGTAGCTGGAAATTTGGCAGGCGGTTTTTTAATCACAGTCATGTGGACCGAAAAAGAAATGGGAGGCGCATTTGATCCTGGATGCCCTGTAGGAACGCCAGCCGCTACACGATGCTTCTTGACGCGGTTTTCGCCATGAGAACGACCTTCACATCGAGTATAAACAAATACCTGCATGAGAAATAATTCTTTATCCAAGACACAACAAGGCTTCACCTTGGTTGAGTTAATGATCGCTTTGACAATCAGTTTGGTATTGCTACTGGTTATTGGAACAACTTTTGTGAGCAGCCGTCAAGCCTTTCGTGTGCAAGAGGACAATGCGCGTATTCAAGAAAGCGGCCGTTTTGCATTAGAGATACTTGGACGAAGTATTAAGCAAGCAGGGCATGCGGATATTCCGTTCACGGGTTTTAAGGTTGAGTTTGATGGAACAGCGATTAATGGCACAGCCGGTGCCGCAGGGGTGGCTGATACACTCACCATACAATATGATGGCGCAATTGATGATAGGGATTGTGAAGGTAATCCAGTAACAGCAATAGGCACTATCATTCAGAACCACTTTAATATCGATGCAGTAAATGCACGATTACAATGTGACGGCACTATTGCTGTCGCGCCAGCTGCGCCGGGTGCTCCGCCTTCAGGCATAGAGTTGGTGGAAAATGTAGAAGATCTCCAGATTCTTTATGGAATTGATACAAATGGAGACCAATCAGCGAACCAATACGTTGCATTGCCAGCCAGTTGGGATCAAGTTGTTACCGCTCGTGTTTGTGTGCTGGTTCGCTCTGAGAAGACCAATATTGTTTCTGCTGGAAGTTACATGAATTGTAATGGTGCCGCAGTCGCTGTTCCAGCTGACCGGCGGTTAAGGCGTGCTTTTACCGCTACATTTAATTTGCGCAATCGAGTCAATATCTCGCCATGATCATCAGATTTAACTTTCCACAGGAACAACGCGGTGCGACGTTTGTTACGGGGCTAATTTTTCTCGTTGTATTAACTTTGTTCGGTGTTACGGCGATGAAAACGGCGAGCATGGAAGAGCGCATGTCGGGTAACTTACGCGATCGTAATCTTGCGCTTCAAGCTGCAGAAATGACGCTACGTTATGCGGAGCAGCATATACGTGATAACGATCCGACAACCAACACTCCAAGCCCGATTGATGGGGTAGTCGACTTTGACACTATTTGCACCGCGGGATTATGTTACTACGGTGCAGGTGCTGTAGCACCTAGTCCAGCCTGGATAACCTACTGTACGCCAGCCTGCCCTATTAATTATGTGGCAGGTACAGTTTTTAGAGTGGATGGTGTGGCCTTTACAGCGCCAGCATTGCCAGCAGGTTTGCCTGCGCCAACTTATATCATTGAAGGCATTAAAAAAACACCACCCGGAAGCGGTGAGCGCTATTACTACCGCATTACTGTGCGTGCGCAGGGTGCCAGACAAGGGACAGTGGTTCAATTACAGGAAATATTCAGGCCCTAGTGTTGGCTATTGGTAAATCTAAGAGGATGTTGAAATGAAGAAAAAGAATCTAATACATTCAATACTATTGACTTGGTTTTTTTCCTTGCAAATTTTCTGGACTAGTCAAGTTTACGCATTGTCCCCATTATCGAATGGTCCTCTTTTTTTGGGTGGAAATATCTCACCCAATGTGATGTTTACCCTCGATGATTCAGGATCTATGCACTTCGAGATCATGCCGGAAAATCTGATTCTTCAAAGTGTGTATTACATGTTTCCTCGAGCGTCAGGTGTTTATGGCTCGGATGATTACAGCAATTATGTCGTCGATTTTGATCCTGCTAACAAATATACTGCTTCATTGCGCTCCAGTTACGTCAACAAAATTTATTACGATCCTACCGTAAGATACCAACCCTGGAGTAATTCTGATGGATCGCTGATGAGTAATGCTGATGCTACGTGTTCTTACCACAATCCGTTGAATACCGCGGCAGGTTGCCGCAATCTTACGGTTAACAATACACAAACTGCGCGTTGGTTGCAAAATGACGGAACTCGCTCTTCCAGTTCATCAAAAACTTTTTATCCTGCAGTGTATTACAAATATAACAGCGGCAGTATAAATGTGGCCACTAGTTATACACAGGTCGAAATCAAGTCTTCCACATCTTCTTACGTTGGCGGAGCCAATCGTTCAGATTGTGCTGCTGCGCCTAACTGTACTTATAGTGAAGAGATTCAGAACTTTGCAAATTGGTATACGTATTATCGTTCTCGCGTATTGTTAGCCCGCGCAGGTGTTGGCAGAGCATTTGCCACACAAGGTAATACCATGCGTGTAGGTTTTGCAGCTATCAATAAAGGTTCTACAACGGTGGATGGCGTGGCGACAAGCGTAGTAAAAACTGGTGTGAGGCAATTCACAGGGACAGACAGAGCGAATTTTTTTACTAATCTTTATGACCATGATATTCCAGCATCAGGAACGCCGCTGCGAGAAGCGATGATCAGTGTAGGGGAATACTTCAAGAGAACTGACGATAAAGGTCCTTGGGGTGAGACACCAGGTTCGACCGGAGGCACGCAACACGCATGCCGTCAAAATTATAATATTCTGATGACGGATGGCTATTGGACTGAAGGTTCTGTATCGGGTTTAGATAATTCTGATAACCAATCTGGTTCTAGTATCACAAATCATTCTTCGCCAGCAACTCCGGCATCTTATACCTATACTCCGGCTCTTCCTTATTCAGATGCTTATAGTGACACATTAGCGGATGCAGCAATGCAATATTGGAAAAATGATTTGCGAACAGATTTATCCAATAAAGTACCAACTAACCCTTCAGATCCTGCTTTCTGGCAGCATATGGTTACTTTCACAGTGGGATTAGGGGTCACTGGATCACGCACTACATTGCCTTCGGGATCGGAGTCATGGCCTGATCCAACTGCAAGCGATGCGGCAAAGATAGATGATCTTTGGCATGCTGCCGTGAATGGTCGCGGCGCTTTTTTTAGCGCCGCTGATCCAACCATGTTTGCAAATGCTTTATCGAATACATTGTCGCATATCATAGCGCGGACCGGCTCAGCCTCTGCAGTAGCTGCCAATTCCAATTCACTCATGACAAACGGACGTATTTATCAGGCAAAATTTAACAGCGGTGACTGGAGCGGGCAGCTATTATCGATTCCTATTAACTCCGCCGGTACTTTGGGTGCCACAGAGTGGGAAGCCGGTTCAGTTTCACTGGCACCTGCTACTGTTAATTCAACGTCGCGCGTTGTGATTACAAAGGGTAGTACAGATGGTGTTGCATTCGAATATGCTAACTTAACAGCCGCACAGAAAACCCTGCTGAATAAGAACGCAGCAGGCACAGTCGATAACTGCGGCCTGGAAAGAGTCGCTTTTTTACGCGGCAGTAGTGCGAATGAAGGTTCAAGCGGAACATTTAGTTGCGCTAGCGCTACCGCTGTGAATAAGTTCCGTAGTCGTACCACGAGTAAGTTAGGCGATATTATTAATTCTGGGCCTTTCTATGTAGGCAAACCCAGTGCAGGTTTCTCTAATGTGGATTATGCAGGCTATTCTGCATTCAGTGCTGCCTATAAGAATCGGTTGCCAATGGTCTATGTTGGTGCAAATGACGGTATTTTACATGGCTTTAATGCTTGTATTCCTGGGGTAACCTCAGGTTGTGCAGCTGCAGATGCCGGGAAGGAATTGATTACTTATATTCCCAACGCAGTATATGCAAATTTAAGTCGATTGACAGACAAAGATTACAATGCCAGTCATCGGTATTTTGTCGATGGCTCTCCCATGGTAGCGGATACGTATAACAGTTCTGCGTCAAGCTGGAGAAGTGTATTGGTTGGCAGTCTAAATGGGGGCGGTAAAGGTTTCTATGCGCTTGATGTAACCAATCCGTCGGATACGTCTCAGACGGCACCCATCTTTTCTGCTGCGAATGCAGCGAGCCTGGTCCTTTGGGAATTCTCTGATGCCGATGATGTCGAGATGGGCTATAGCTACAATCAACCGACAGTAAATCCATTTAATGGTCAGGCCAAACAAATCGTGAAGATGGAAAATGGTCAATGGGCAGTTGTTGTCGGTAATGGTTATAACAGTGATAACGGTAAAGCAGTGCTTTATATACTTTTTGTAACGGGAGGGGAAGATGGTAGCTGGACCCTGGGTACAGACTACATCAGGCTCGTTGCCAATACCGGTCCTGGTAATGGTCTTTCTACACCGATGCCATTTGATTCTAATGGAAATGGCAAAGTCGATGTCATTTATGCGGGTGACATCAAAGGCAATTTGTGGAAATTTGATGTAAGCGCTACAACACCTTCGAGCTGGAATGTGGCGATAAGCGGTTTACCATTATTTATCTCTGGTACCAGCAAGCCCATTATCGCCTCGCCCGCTGTCAGTCTTCATCCGAAAGGGGGGCAACTGATTTTGTTTGGCACTGGAAAATATCTTGAGACGGGCGATACTACCAATACCGCGGCACAAACTATTTACGCCGTATGGGACAACGCCACCACGGCTACGGTAACAGCTGGCAATCTGGTACAGCAGGTATTCACGGATGGCACAACCCGAATAGCGACACAAAATCCGGTGACTTATTCCGCAACAATAAAAGGCTGGTACCTGAATTTGCCGATCAGCGGTGAACGCATAACCGGTGTGCCGAATCTGGAAGACGGTCTATTTACATTTACTACAATCATACCATCCACGTCGCCGTGTGATTTTGGTGGACGGGGTTTTGTGAATACCGTTGATTTCTTGACAGGCGGTATGCTCCCATTTCCTGCGTTTGATATTAATAGAAATAGAGCGATTGGGTATGATGATGGCTTGTCAGCGGGTATGGAAATCGGTTTTTCTGTCGGCGGCGTGACAAGAATTAGAGGAACGCCGGATGATGTTCTAATATCTTCCAGAGCAGACGGTACGCTAATCCAAACAACTGCTACAAAGGGGCTTGCAGGGCTTCGCGGGCGGATTACTTGGCATGAACTGGTACAGTAGCATTTTTACGGGAAAAACATCAATCGCGCATACCGAGGAATTGGAGCGATCGTATTTCGCAAATAAAACGATTCATGAAATTAGGGTTATATAGGATTAAGGTTGTATGAACTCTGGAGAAAATACTATGAGATTAAACGGTTTTACACTTATTGAGTTATTAATCACAGTTGCAATTGTTGGTATTCTCGCATCTGTTGCTTTTCCTTCTTACCAAAATTACGTAAGAAGTTCTAACCGTGCTGTGGCTAAGTCGATACTTTATGAGAATGCTCAATTTCTAGAACGATTCTATACAGAGAATAACCAATATGACGCGAGTGTAGGAGCAGATGGGATCGCCAATACAGGTGATGACGCAGCCGTTGTGTTGCCTATTTTACAATCACCAAGAACAGGAACTGCTCAGTACAATATTGACTTTTTGGCTGTAGGAAATTCAATTTTTACACTTCGTGCAACCCCAGTCGGCACAATGGCCGGTGATACTTGTGGGGCGCTTACGCTGACAAATGCTGGGGCACAAGGTGCGGGAGGCGATATTGCAACATGCTGGAACCGATAGTGACTACGTATAAACACATTAGGAAATAGCTTATTTATTCGCGGATCTCCTGTTCAATCTGATCTGCCGTCACATGGCGCACATCCTTACCCTTTACCATGTAAACAACGTACTCGGACATATTTTTTGCGTGATCGCCAATACGTTCAATTGCTTTGGCGATAAATACTATCTCCAGGCAAATAGAAATTTTTCTTGGGTCTTCCATCATGAACGTAATCAATTGACGCAAGATAGACCGAAATTCTTCATCTACAAATTCGTCCTGACGTACAATTTGCGCGGCCGCATTCAAGTCTAACCGGGCAAAGGAATCGAGCGCCTTATGCAGCATATCCATAGCGATACTGGCGACATGCTTGATTTCAATAAAGCGCGGTATATGCATACGATCTGTCGAATAGATTAACTTTGCCATCCGTGCAATTTTTGCAGCTTCGTCGCCAATACGCTCCAAATCGGTAATGGTTTTGATAACCATCATGATCATGCGTAAATCACCTGCAGTCGGCTGCCGGCGCGCAATAATCTGATTGCAAATCTCATCAATCGACACTTCCATGGAGTTGACGCGATGGTCACGAGCAATGACCTGATCAATCAACTCTTCATTGCCGCTCGTCAATGCCTCAATAGCATATTCGATCTGCTCTTCAACAAAACCACCCATTTGCAAAACACGTGTACGCACCTCTTCAAGATCAGCATCAAACTGCTTGGAAATATGTTCTTTGGTTACCATGGCATGCCTTTTGTTGGTATGGAATTATGTGATGCGCCAAGTTCCGAGTCGCTAAAGATTAGCATTATAAATCAGATGGTAATTGTCCGTACTCCATTATCTGTTCCCAGTAATAAAGTATCTGCAGAGCGCCGGGCAAAAAGACCGTTCGTTACAACACCGGTGATTTGATTCAGTGTCGCCTCCAGTTCAACAGGATTCATGATCTGCAAGTTATGCACATCAAGAATCACATTGCCATTATCAGTGATGAATCCCTGGCGTAAGGCCGGTTGCCCTCCCAGAAGCACAATTTCACGTGCGACATAGCTGCGCGCCATGGGTATGACCTCAACAGGTAATGGAAAGTTGCCAAGAACACTCACCAGTTTGCTTTGGTCTGTTATGCAGATGAATTTTCGAGCGACAGCAGCCACAATTTTTTCCCGCGTTAAAGCACCGCCACCACCTTTGATCATGTGCAAATGCTCAGTAATCTCATCCGCGCCGTCCACATAAACGGGCAAATCAATGACATTATTGAGATCGAGCACTTCGATACCGTAACTCTTGAGGCGTTGTGCAGTCGCATCCGAACTTGCGACAGCGCCTTCAATCTTATTCTTTATTTTAGCCAGCTCATCGATAAAGTAATTGGCGGTAGAACCTGTGCCCACGCCAACAATACAACCAACCGGAATATGCTGGATTGCAGCTGCTGCAGCAGCGCGTTTTTGTTCGTCTTGTGTCATTATGGCCTTATGTTGACAAAAAATTAATATCGCTTATCAGGATAGCGTTATCTGTAAATTTAAACAATGCTTCTGGCTGCCGAAAATAAAATTCAGAGAATTCTGAAAAGAATGTACAAAATTATTACGGCAATAAGCTTTCAAGATTGAAGTTTGATGATACTGAGAGAAAGTGAATTTTTACATAGTTATATGAAGATATAATTAGTCAGCCCTGAAATATCCACAAGCACTTGATACTATGCTTGAATGATCTGATTCTTAATGCTCATAACGACCGGAAATGTTAAAATATCCAAGTGTTTTCTGGTCGAAATGGTGATTAAAAATGCTAAGACATAGCAGTACGATTCATCAACCGAATTTGTTTGGAACAGATTTGTTGATGCAACTTGATCCCAATGATTTGTTGCTGAAGCTTGCATCAGCGATACCCTGGCAAGAATTTGAGGAATCATTTTCCATCCATTACACGACGGCGGCAGGTGCGCCGAGTAAGCCGATCCGGCTGATGGTTGGGTTATTGATACTGAAGCAGTTAGAGAATCTGAGTGACGAATCGATAGTATTGCAGTGGAAGCGCAATCCTTATTACCAGGCCTTTTGCGGCATGAAAGAATTCCAGCAAAAGCTGCCTTGCCATAGTACGGAGCTGGTGCATTTTCGCAAGCGCCTAGGCGCGCAAGGTGTAGAGCGGATTTTCCGGATGAGTGTTGGTTTGCATGGGGAATCAGCGCTGGAAGATGTGGTTCATGTTGACACGACTGTGCATGAGAAGAACATCACGTACCCGACGGATAGCAAACTAGCGATCAAGATTATCAATCGCCTCAACAAGATTGGCCCCGTCCACGGCATTTCACAGCGGCGCACTTTCGTCAAAGAAGTGAAGTCACTGCGCCTGGATATTCGGCACTACCGGCACGTGAAGAAAAGAGCTAAGGCCAAACGCGCATTAAAGCGGCTCAGAACCATTGCAGGTGTCTTGATACGGGAGCTCAGGAGAGAATTACCGCAGTACTGTCTGTTTGAATGCTATCAACGGGACTTTCTGTTGTATGAGCGCGTATTACGGCAACAGCAAAACGATAAGAACAAGATCTACTCATTGCATGAACCGCAAGTGTACTGTGTCGCCAAGGGGAAAGACCACAAACAATATGAGTACGCTAGCCAAGCATCGATCGCCAGTACCGCAAAAGGTAATCTGATCGTCGGCGTAATCAGTCACGAACAGAATCTGCATGACAGCAATACGTTACCAGAGATCCTGCGTCATGTTGAGATTTCGCGCGGGAAAGCAGCCAAGCAAGCCGTATGCGATCGCGGCTACCGCGGCAAACGTGAAGTCAATGGAACCCAGATCATTTTGCCCGGAAAAGGACTCAAGAAAGATACCCGATACCAGAAAGACAAGAAGCGAAAACAGTGCAGGAGGCGTGCCGCGATTGAACCCATTATCGGCCACCTGAAATCGGATTATCGAATGGCGAGGAACTATCTGAAAGGCGCTATTGGCGATCGCATCAACCTGCTGATGGCTGCTGCCGCCTGGAATCTGAAACAATGGCTGCTGGCCATTTTTTGGCTCTTTTTCCCATGGCGGAAACTGCAAATTTATCGGATTCCTTGATGGAAATTTAAACTACCAGGGCATGCATTTTAGTAAGCAAGAGTTTCCCCGGGCAGCTTTTCCAGAACAACTGTCGTTTGATACTTTTTCAGGGTCGACTATTTACACTGGTCACGCTCTTAATTTGAATGTTACTGGAGCAAGTAAAGATTGAGTCGAGCGCAGTGGCTCGTTAAAAAAACGGATCAAACCCAGATGAGGGAATCCGATAGCCTTTGAGCCATGACTTGAACTGCTTTACATCATTAAATAGCATCAAGTCATGTTGAATGCGGTCGATTTGATTCCGTAACGTGCGTATGTCTTCATTCAGCAGAGCAAACACCCGTTTGGGTGTCAAGTGCGCATACGGCGCAAGCCCAGTCATTCGCCTGATGTCCAATTCCATATGCATCACTTCTTGCTGAAGTTCTTCCAATTGGTTTTGCAAGATTTTGTTGTAATGCTTTAAGCGATCGTCGGCAATGCTATTAATTTTGCTTTGATCAATTTGCTCGACATTCAGTTGTAATTCCAGCAGTTGCAGCAAATCTCTTTTTCCATAAGCAACCGTTACTTTTTGCATTAATTCGGTTTTACGTTCGCGCTCCGCTGGATCCAGTTCTCGGTCCGGATGCAGCACTGCTACCAGTTGCCGGTAAACTGCTTGGATCGATTTGCTGACGTTGGCTTCCTCTTCCTGCTCACGCGCCTCCTTCTCCAATTGTTTGGGGGATTTTTTCCGCTTGGAACGGGATTCTTGGGCTTGTTTCTGCCGCTCCTGCATTTTTTCAGCCAAGCGGGCCGCCGTTTCTTCAGGGTTGGAACAGTCAAATCCATCATCGTCCAGTTCGACACCGAATTCCTGCTCGAACATAGATTTCAAATATTCACTGGCCATTTCATCGGCTTCTTGAACTGCGGCATCGTAATCCTGCTCGCTGTAACAATCATAAAGCGGCTTTAAATCCTCGCGTCCGTGTTGACCGATCAGCTCCTCGCATATACTGGTAATCAGGTGTGCAATTTTGTCTCGCTGGTTGTGGGCAAGCTTCTGAGTGCTATACAAAGTATCCAACATCACCACCATATCTGCTTGATGATCGCGGAACGTATCGCGTAACGGGATTAGTTTCCTGGCAATTTCCTGCTGGTATTGAGGAATCACTTCCTGCCATGTGGCTAATAGTTTCTTCTGGGTATCAATTTTCTGAATCAATCCATTGAATTTTTTCTGTGCGGCAGAAAGGTTGGTCTCCTGCTGGGTTTCTTCAATGCGAACGGCTTTAATTTTGTGATGTGGCATAACATGATGCGGGGCGGAAGTTAATATGTGAAATTTTAACCTAATGCGCCGGATTATTATTTACAAATCTGACATTCTGGATACTATCAGATGCAAGCAGCGAAGTTTTTCTCACAGTTCCGCCACTTCAATTCCAATGTACGCCCCAGAAATATGGTTGATTGAATGATCACTCAGAACAAATAAAGTAATCGTTTGCCAAGCACAAGCTAATTGTGTGGCTTGAGAACTTCAATATGCTTAATCAAATCATCGGGAGTAAAATAAATGCGCTCTATTCCTTGCCGTATCACCCTTTCACCGGAAGATGCATCCAAGCCGGTAATTACAAACGCAAATTCCACACCGTTATCTTCAATGCCCCGATATTCTGCCACTTCCCAATGCACATCGGGGAAACGGGTGAAGAAACTGGTCATCATGGCGTGAATCACTGCGCTGCCTTTGTATTCGCCGAAATAAGCGGAGTGATAGGTGGCGTCGTCAGCGAACAAGGGTTGAATAAATGGGAGATTGTGATCGTTGGATAACGTCACATAGTTTCTTGTCAGTTCAATAAGTTTATCGGTATCCATTGTTTTATCTGTGAAAAACTTCACAATATTGCTCGCTGTGAACTACGCCGATTGGGATTCCGCGCGGGTGAAAATCCACTCATCCCGGCTGCTGGCATCTTCACTAAACTGGTAACCTGCAAAATCAAAGTGTTTGATATCCTCTGAGTTCGTGAGCTTGTTCTGAATGATATAGCGGCTCATCAAGCCTCGGGCTTTCTTGGCGAAGAAACTGATGATTTTGTACACACCATTTTTTTCGTCTTTGAAAACCGGAGTGATAATGCGCGCGTTTAATTTGTCTTTCCGCACGGATTGGAAATATTCAATGGAAGCCAGGTTGATCAGAATATCAGTTTTTTGTTTTTGCAAATCCTGATTGAGTGCTTGGGTGATTTTATCGCCCCAGAATTCGTATAGATTATTGCCACGTGAATTCTTAAACTGAGTACCCATTTCCAGCCGGTAAGCCTGCATCAGATCCAGCGGGCGCAACACGCCATACAATCCGGACAGAATGCGTAAATGATCCTGCGCAAAAGCCAAATCAGCAGCGGTCAGTGTATCCGTATTCAAGCCTGTGTAAACATCTCCTTTGAAAGCGAGCACTGCCTGTTTGGCATTTCTCATGTCAAATGGGCGCTTCCAGGCGAAATAGCGGTTTGAATTCAGAACAGCGAGCTTAGGGCTGATCGACATCAACTTGCCGACTTGATCCGGTTCCAGTTTTCTGAGCTGGTCGATCAGTTCGGCTGAGTCATCAAGAAAACCCGGCTGCGTATGTTCCTGCGTGATAGCTGGCGTTTCAAAATCCAGTGTTTTTGCTGGCGAAATAACAATAATCATCATTCATCCTGAAATCAGTAGTGTCCGGAGATTCGAGAATTGTCGCATGATAACTCGTTGAACGACCATTACTAAATGACATATTTTTCTGTAATCGATTTCAACTTGCGCCAAACTTCTGACTTTTGTCAGGAGACTGCATATGCACGCAGGGAAATTGGTGTTTGCCCAATTAATGGAGCACCTGCCTTTGCGCACGTTTCATCAGTGCGTAGCCAGATATTCAGGTCGATATCCAACACTCAAGTTCTCGCATCTCGACCAGTTTCTGTGCATGGCTTTCGCACAACTGACTTACCGCGAGAGTCTGCGCGACATCGAAACCTGTCTGCGCGCCCACCAAGCCAAGCTCTACCATTTGGGCATACGAGGCAACATCGCCAAGAGTACGTTGGCTGATGCCAACGAGCAGCGCGACTGCCGCATCTATATGGATTTCGCGATGAGCCTGATCCAGACAGCCAGAAAGCTTTACGCCAGCGACAGCTTTGCTGTCGAGCTGGAACAAACGGTCTACGCACTCGATACCACGACCATTGACTTGTGCTTGAGCGTCTTTCCGTGGGCACGCTTCCGCTCCACCAAGGCTGCCGTTAAGATGCATACGCTGCTTGACCTGCGCGGCAATATTCCAACCTTCATTCATATCAGCGATGGCAAGATGCACGAGGTCAATGTGTTCGACATCCTGACACCCGAAGCTGGCAGCTTTTACATCATGGATCGGGGCTTCACCGATTTTTCTCGCTGGTACACCATGCACCAAGCACAAGCATTTTTTGTAACACGCGCTAAATCCAATCTGCTTTTTCGCCGCGTCTACTCTCGCTCCGTGGACAAATCCACCGGACTGCGCTGTGACCAAACCATTGCCCTAAGGGCTCCCAAGGCTAGCAAGGATTATCCTCAGCACCTGCGGCGTATCAAGTTCTACGATGCAGAACACGACAAGCATCTGGTATTTCTAGCCAACAACTTCGACTTACCTGCGCTGACCATCGCTCAGCTTTATCGTTGTCGCTGGCAGGTCGAACTATTCTTCAAGTGGATCAAGCAACATCTTCGTATCAAGCGTTTCTACGGAACTACTGAGAACGCAGTCAAAACGCAGATATGGATTGCCATATCGGTTTATGTCTTGGTTGCCATCGTGAAAAAGCGGCTCAATACCGAAGCTTCGCTTTACACAATTCTACAGATTTTAAGCCTGACTCTTTTCGATAAAACGCCTATCTATCAATTGGTTAAAAATACCGAGGTGCAAATAACCATGTCGAAAAATAATAACCAACTGAATCTATTCAATTAAATCTCCGGACACTTCTGTCCTGAAATATAGAAAATGTTATCAGATTTACGCATCGAATAATGGTGAGCTCTGGTTCTTTAACAGGCCGTTGAAAAACGTTTTCGAGGCAGCCGATGCAAGGCAAAAACAGGTGAAAAGCGCAGTTTATGCTTAATAAATTAGCATCTTGAGTCTGTTTTTAACACCGCAGCGGCAACGCAGATAGTTTTTCAGCGGCCTGTTAACGGTTATTTGTAATTTTCTCCCAAAGCCCCAAACTATACATGTCATAGCATAACAATAACTACGATTGTTTTTTAAATCACTGGAGCAAATCATGCTTGGATATCGTTATTACTTTGTGTCGCTAATATTATTCTTGCTTATGCCATTCGAACTTATGGCACAGGCAAACGGTATAGAAAGTCTGCGGCAAACCAGTAAAGCATTTGCTGAAGTGGCGCGTAAGGTTTCGCCGTCGGTGGTGTTGATCCAGGTTGAGCGGGAAACCGAAGCGGCGCAAATATCACCGTTTGGTTTTCCGTTTAACGATGGAGAACTAGGGCCGTTCGGCGATGATCTATTGAAGCGATTTTTTGGCGACCGCTTTCCGGATATGCCCCGTTTCAATGCGCCAGGCAAGCGGCCTGGTAAGCAACGTTCCGTAGTTGGACAAGGTTCAGGATTTGTTTTTGCTACCAATAATAAATTACTTGGCAATAAGACCTATATTCTGACCAACAATCATGTGGTCGAAGGAAACGACAAAATTAGCGTCAAGTTTCTCGATGGCCGTGAGTTTGAAGCAAAAATAAAAGGTACCGACCCCAAATCAGATATCGCTGTGATCGAAATCGAAGCCAGCGGATTGCCCGCTGTGCAAATAGGCGATTATTCCCAGTTGGAAGTTGGCGAATGGGTCGTGGCCATTGGCAATCCTTTCGGATTGAGCCATACACTAACAGTGGGTGTGGTCAGCGCCAAAGGCAGAACTTCGCTCGGTATTAACGACTATGAAGATTTTATCCAAACCGATGCCGCAATTAATCCGGGAAATTCCGGCGGACCATTGGTCAATCTGGATGGCGAAGTGATCGGCATGAATACCGCTATTTTTAGCCGCAGCGGCGGTTATATGGGCATCGGATTTGCGATCCCGATCAATCTGGTAGAGCGTATCGCCAATCAACTGATCGAAAAGGGCGAAGTAGTGCGCGGCTATTTAGGCATCATGATCCAACCGCTGACAGCCGATCTGGCAAAATCTTTCGATTTGAAGAATGACAAAGGCATTCTGATCGCCCAAGTGACTAAGAATTCTCCCGCTGAAAAAGCCGGACTCAAGGCCGGAGATGTGATCGTGAGCTACCAGGGACGGCTGGTGAGCGAAATTGGTGAGTTTCGCAACCAAGTCGCATTGGCGCAACCGGGTAGTAAAGTTGAATTTGATATCATTCGCGACGGTAAGCAACGCACCGTCTCGGTCAAAATTGAAAAACTGACTGACAATAAGCTGGCAGAGCAAGAATCATCAAAATCACAATCCAGCGAGAAACTGGGCATAACAGTGCAAACGATCACTGCCGATCTGGCGCATCAATTTGAAGTTAAACCCGGTGAAGGCGTGATTGTCACTGAAATAGCTCCGGGCTCCATTGCCGCCATGGCAGGCATTAACCGCGGCAGTGTAATTTTGGAAGTTAACCGCAAAGCGGTTAATACGGCTGCCGAGTTTAATCGAGCTGTGAAAAGCAGTGCCAATAATAAAGTGTTGCTATTGATACGGGAAAACGACGTGTCGCGCTATGTGGTGCTGAGCTGGCGCTGAGATCGGATCAGGTTGTAACAGGCCGTTGAAAAACTATCTGCGTTGCCGCTGCGGTGTTAAAAAAGGCTCAAAATACTCATTTATTAAGCATAAGCTGCGCTTTTTCGCCTGTTTTTGCCTTGCATCGGCTGCCTCGAAAACGTTTTTCAACGGACTGTCAAGTTGTGCATGATCCCATGATAGGATGGTCCGGTATACACAGCGCTTAATCGACTATGAACATTGTTCCAGAAATTCTAACGTTACATGCCGACATGCGCCGCTGGCGCAGACAGCTACACCAATATCCGGAAACCGCATTTGAAGAAACCGCAACGGCGCAGTTGATAGCCGAGCAACTGCAACAAGCCGGTATCGAAGTGCATCAGGGTTTGGCCAAAACCGGCATTGTCGGAGTTTTGCGCCGCGGCAACAATACCAACAGCATAGCCCTGCGCGCCGATATGGATGCGCTATTTATCCAGGAGCAAAACCGCTTCGAATACGCATCCTGTAACAGCGGGAAAATGCATGCCTGCGGCCACGACGGGCACTGCGCCATGCTGCTCGGTGCCGCCCATTACTTGGCCCGCCACGGCCGTTTTGATGGGACTGTTTATTTTGTTTTTCAGCCAGCGGAAGAATGCCGCGCCGGAGCGCATCAAATGATCAGCGAAGGCTTGTTCGAACAATTTCCGGCGCAACGGGTTTTCGGCATGCATAATTTTCCGGATATTCCAGCCGGTCATTTTGCGGTGAAAGCCGGACCCATGATGGCCTCGTTTGATTGCTTTGAAATCAATTTGAGCGGTCAAGCAACGCATGCCGCGATGCCGCATTTGGGCAACGATGTTCTGGTCGCTGCGGCGCATTTGATCACCCAAATACAAACCATCGTCAGCCGCCAGATTGATCCCGCCGATGCCGCGGTGATCAGCGTCACCCAGATTCATGGAGGCAATACCTGGAATGCGTTGCCAGATTCCGCTGTGGTGCGCGGCACCTTCCGCAGCTTTAAGAATTCAGTGAGAGAACAACTGGAACAAAGCATCAGCCATCTTGCCCGGAGCGTCGCACACGGTTTTGGGATTCATGCCGGCATTCGCTTTAATCCTGAAAACCCCGGCTATCCGGTTACAGTCAACAGCCCGAGTGAGACCGCCAGCGCGATCCGCGCTGCTACCGCTGTCGCCGGTGAGCATTGCGTCAACACCGCACCAACCCCCAGCATGGGCGCCGAGGATTTTGCTTTTATGCTGCAACAAAAGCCAGGCTGTTATATCTGGATCGGTAATGGCAGTTCGGAGGGTAGCTGTCTGTTACATAATCCGAACTACGATTTTAACGATGAGATATTACCGCTTGGCGCATCCTATTGGACTAATCTGGTTGAAAACGAATTACCTGATTAGTCTTTTGTTTTGAAAAGTGGACTCAACTTGGAAATGCAATCTTGCTTCGAATGCACAAATTTATTGTTTGATCGATCTGTCATGATCTTTACGTGACCTTTGTAGAGACCTATAATTCGGTTCTTTTAGCCACTTTGGAGAATATGAACATGACCTATCGAATACTGACTGAAGTATCTGCCAGCATCTCTGAATTGAAGGCTAATCCAATGAAGGTTGTTGCCAGCGGCAGTGGCATGCCTATTGCCGTATTGAACCACAACGAACCAGCCTTTTACTGCGTGCCCGCTGCTGCTTATGAAGCAATGATGGAGCTGCTTGACGATGTAGAACTTCTGAGAATCGTCAAAGAGCGAATGAACGAGCCTGCCACCAAGGTATCGCTTGATGACCTATAAGCTGGAATTCAAGGAATCTGCACTCAAAGAATGGAAAAAATTAGGTCACACCGTTAAAACGCAATTCAAAAAGAAACTCAAAGAACGCTTAGAAAATCCCCACATTCCATCTGCTGCACTATCTGGTGCCAAGAATATCTACAAGATCAAATTGCGCCAACTTGGCTATCGCCTCGTTTATTCCGTTGAAGACGAAACCATCACGGTAACCGTGATCGCTGTTGGCAAACGTGACCGAAATGAAATTTACGCTATTGCGCTTTCAAGGATGCATGATAAATCCTGAGTCATCGCGACGGAATTAACCAATGATTCGCCAGAGACATCCTTTGAGGCGAATGGTTATGTATAGTAATTTGAAAAAGGAAATAAGCAATTTTTAGGAATCTGCATCCATTTCTTTCAGAAATAAATGCAAAACACAAAACGCGACCACAACGATGGGCAGGGTAATTGTACTATTGAATAGTACGGTACCAGAGCGTTAACTGGATTTGCTGGGTTGCTGCGTTAAGCTGGCTAGAGTTTTTGCCTCTTCCAGCAAATGCCGCAGTGCTTTGTTGACCGCCTCATCATTAGGGAAAGCCTCTGCAATATCAGGTTCAAGAAGTACCACATTGGTTTCCGCCTTGATACGATTTGCATACTTGCCGCGTACAATCTTACCGAAATCAGACCGCTTATATTCCGGTCTCAGTTCGTCTGCCATTTCAGGTTCAATCTTCTTCATAAATTTGCCTCTCAGCATTTGTGGCCAATCGTGCCGATATGATTCTAATTGCATTTCCTCTTTCCGTATGCGATACCGTGAGCAAACGTCCTTGGGAAGAAACGCCAAATGTTATATATCGTTCTTCGTCTTCCGAATGATCAGGATCACGGGTAGTAGCTGAAAATGAATCACGTAACGTACTGGTTGCTTCTTCAAAAGTAACACCATGCTTACGATGATTAAGCGCGGCTTTTTTCGGATCCCACTCAAAATGCATAAATAATGACTTATCCCCGCTCTCAGTAAAGGCGCTTCAGCTTTAAGAAGGGAATCAATTCAGCCAAAATTAGCTCGTTGATCACGATAATGCTCATCTTCGATGAGATCATCCAATTCGGCTGACTTATTACCGGCTCGAAAATAATCGATCCAAACAGATGTGTCGACCAGTACCAACATTACCGTCGTGCCCGTGTTTCATCAAGATCAATACCCAATTCGATTTTCCCTTTGAATTTCTTAAGATCCGAGATTTTTGATTTCCGGATCAACTCCTCTAGTGTCAACACGATAACGGCTGTTTTGGTTTCGGTGTGCGTTACACGCATCGCTTCGCTCAACAAACTCTCAGGTAAGTCCAAAGTAGTTCTCATGATGCCTCCTTCTACGACGCAGACAAGAATAGATAATTATGCATAAATAATCAAGGCTATTGTTTGAATTCAGTGGGCTGCACGAAATATTTCTTGAAGTGTGCGAGCATTTCTTATTTGCCGCAACTCCTAATGCCACAAGAACAATTATTCTTGGTTATAGATCTACCCCAATGATGCTTTGACTCAATGATGCTTCTTGTCAGTAATTATCGGCGGGCAATTCTGGTATTGTTTGGGTCGAATAGCGAAACAAGATCACTTTCGACAAATTGATGCGGCTTCCAGCCTCGGAATAACTTATCCAAGAGAAAGGAATCCACCGCGCTGATCGCTACACCTGTTGCGGTTCCCAATCCTCCTGCTCCAAGAGAGTCAGCAGCAAGACCAAGTCCCGTAAAAATGCTCCATCGCACGCTCTTAGTCGGTAATCTATCAGCCCAGGAGTCTTTGATAGTCTCTTGGTAATATGATCGCAGTAGATTTGCATCTACAGGTTGCTGTTTTAACCAATGGCGGAACTTGTCGGCGGATTTCAAGAGCTTCACAACAGCAGCAAAGGTTACGACGCCTGAATTAACCGCTTCTCTGATTTTTCTGCCATCAGCCAGAGTAAGCTCTACAAAATTTCCGATCTGCGACTCACTGCGCTTGTGACGCCGAACGACGGCATCAACTGCTCCCGCTTGAACGACTTGCTCCATTGGGTGGACTGCAACTTCGGAATTTAGTTCGCCTGCAAAGTATGTTGCTTCGTATGCGCCTTGAATAAGTGCTAAGAAATATGCTTCTGTAAGAGATGAGTGTTGAGGCGGGACGGTTTGGTGATACAGCGCGTTCAGTCGCGTGAAATCGATATTCGTATCAACATAGAAACCATCCTCTTCTCGTTCTATCCTAAAGTAATTCTTATTTGTGTAATTGAAGCTTGGTGAAATCTTTCGAACAAGTGCTTGCACCGATGCTTCTGTTGCAAGGTTGTCCGTTATAGCTTGAAGTACCGAGGCTTGATCGAATTTTGAGTGGTCTAGTGAACGCAGTAAGTTCGTAAACTGCTTAGCGCCAAGCTTAGCCTGGGTTGTTCCTCCTGCAGCATCTTTAAACGTTTGAGGGCCGATTTGCTCGATTGTGTGATCTGGAGAAGAGAATCTCACTAGACTATGAATCGATCGTCCATTACTCATCTCCGTAGTTGATACGCCAGTCTGATCTGCCAGGTAATGGATTTCCAGACGTCCTTCGCGCATCAATGACAGTACGATAAATGGGGGAATGCGTGCAAGGAGATCTTTTATCGTCCCAGTATTTCCAATCACCGCAACTCGTTCGTAGAAAAGTAGGCTTTCAGCAAGGGTGCCAATATCAATGAGCGGGCCGGGGCCGATTGAGTTTTTATAAACTATCGAGTCAAACATAAGTTGTCGAGTTCTGGTGCGCGGCGGATGGAAATGCCGGATGTCTAAAAGATATTTGACGCATTTCAGTTCTCATAGAGTAGTAGAAAAAGAGATACTTCAGTTATTAGTGTTCAACTTCTGAATCAATTCCTTCATCCGCATTACTCGCTTATTCACATCCTCAATTTTCACCAAAATTTTCAATCGATCCGGACCGGATAGCGAATATTCCCGGCTGCTTTGGATCAGTTGGATGATTTTTAGCGGGTCGATCGGCGGATTCGGGATGAATTGCACTTGGACGCTGTCGGCGCTGGCGTCAATGCGTGTGATGCCGAGCGGTTTGGCGGCGATGCGTAAGCGGTGGCAGTCGAGCAGTGCGCGGGTTGGGTTGGGTAGCAAGCCAAAGCGATCGACCAATTCCCGTTGCATGTCGTCGAGCTGTTCGTCGTCGCTGCAGTTGGCCATGCGTTTGTACAGCACTAAGCGTTCGTGAATGTCATGGCAATAATCTTCCGGCAATAAAGTCGGAACGTGCAGATTGATTTCTGTGGCAACGCCCAATGGGTGCTGCATATCGGGCTCTTTGCCTTGTTTTAAGGATTGGATGGCAGAATCCAGCATGGAGCTGTACAGACTAAAGCCAATTTCCTGCATTTCTCCGCTTTGTGATTCGCTCAGTACCGCACCGGCGCCGCGAATTTCTAGATCATGCATGGCGAGATAAAACCCGGAACCGAGTTCTTCCATCGCCTGAATTGCTTCCAGGCGTTTTTTGGCTTGCGATCCCAGCGCTTCTTCAGGCGGTGTCAGCAGATACGCGTAAGCCTGATGATGCGAGCGGCCCACCCGCCCGCGCAATTGATGCAATTGTGCCAGGCCAAATTTGTGTGCATTATTGATAAGGATGGTATTGGCGCTGGGAATGTCGATGCCGGTTTCAATGATAGTGGTGCATAACAGGATATTGAAGCGCTGCTGATAAAAATCCCGCATGACATGTTCCAAATCGCGTTCCCGCATTTGCCCGTGGGCAATATTGATGCGCGCCTCGGGTAATAGACCGGAGAGTTTTTCGTACATCAACTGAATCGTGTTGACTTCATTGTGCAGAAAATAGATTTGCCCGCCGCGTTTGAGTTCGCGCAGACAAGCTTCACGGATGATACCCATCGAGAAACTGCTGACAAAAGTACGAATGGCAAGGCGGCGCTGTGGCGCGGTGGCAATGATGGAGAAATCGCGCAGCCCTTCCAGCGACATCGCCAATGTGCGTGGAATCGGTGTGGCGGTGAGTGTCAGCACATCGACTTCCGCGCGTAGTTTTTTTAATTCTTCTTTCTGCCGCACACCGAAACGATGCTCTTCGTCAATAATGACCAAGCCCAGATTCTTGAAGTGAACGTCTTTCTGAATCAGTTTGTGCGTGCCGATAATAATGTCAATTTCGCCTTTGGCCAGGCCCGCTAGCGCCAGGGTTTGTTCTTTGGCGGATCGGAAGCGCGACAGTTCAGCAATTTTGACCGGCCATTGGTCGGCAATCAGGCTAAAGCGGTCGGAGAAATTTTGGAAATGCTGTTCAGCCAATAGCGTGGTCGGAACCAGGACAGCAACCTGTTTACCGTCGGCAACGGCGACAAAAGCGGCACGCAGTGCCACTTCAGTCTTGCCGAATCCGACATCGCCGCAAATGAGGCGATCCATCGGTTTCCCTGAGGTTAAATCTGCAATGACCGCTTTGATCGCCGCCGCTTGATCAGCGGTTTCCTCAAAACCGAATCCCTCGGCAAATGCATCGTAATCATGCGGCCTAAGCGTAAAAGTATGGCCTTCACGCGCTGCGCGCTGGGCATACAGATTCAGCAGCTCCGCCGCGGTGTCGCGCACTTGCTGCATGGCTTTGCGTTTGGCTTTATCCCATTGACCGCTGCCCAGCTTGTGCAGCGGTGCCGATTCCGGGGCAGCGCCGCTGTAACGCCCGATCAGATACAGTTGTGAAACCGGCACGTAGAGCTTGTCGCCGCCTGCGTATTCCAATGATAAGAATTCGCTTAACTCACCGGGCTCCCCCTCCCCCACATCCATGCTCACCAAACCGAGATAGCGGCCAATGCCGTGCTGCTCATGCACCACCGGATCACCCGGTTTGATTTCCGACAGGTCGCGCAGAATATTATCGGTCGAGGTAGTCTTGCGCGCCTCACGTTCACGCCGCCCATAGACATGGGTCGAATACATCTCACTTTCGGTGATAAACGCGAGTCGCGCTGATTCCAGGATAAAACCGGTGTGCAGCGGTGCAACACTGAGCATGAAGGGCTGAGAACTGCTTAGAAATTGCGCGTAATCCTGACAGCTGTCCGGGTGCAAACCGTACTGATTCAGGTATTCCGCAATGAGTTCGCGCCGCCCCATACTTTCCGCCAGCAGCAAGATGCGTCCGCCGGATTGCGTGAAACGGGTGACGAATTCAGCCAGTTTTTCCAGCGGATTTTCCGCGTGGCGGTTGACTTGAACAGAGGGCAGCGGAGCAGTAGATTTTTTAGCCGCCAGCTTGAGATCTTGTCCATTGGATAGAATCTCAATGCGCGCATACGGCTTTAATTTGCCGAAGAAGCTGTCGCTGGATAAAAATAATTCCTGCGGCGGCAATAGCGGACGGTCGCTATCACCGCGCAACAATTGATAGCGCGATTGGGTATCGCGCCAGAATTCGTCGATGATCGGACGGACATCCTGGTGCAGGCAAAGCAGCGTATTTTCCGGCAAGTAATCAAATAAGGTTGCCGTCTGCTCAAAAAACAGCGGCAAATAATATTCGATACCAGCGGGTGTCAGACCTTTGCTGATATCTTTATAGATTTGTTTTTTGGATGGATCGCCCTCGAATTTCTCGCGGAAATTACCACGGAAGCAGGTACGCCCGGTTTCATCCAATGGAAATTCTCGCGCAGGTAACAGGCGGATCTCTTTGACCGGATAAATGCTGCGCTGGGTATCGACATCGAACGTGCGGATGGTGTCGATTTCGTTATCCAGTAAATCGATGCGATACGGCAGCGGGCTGCCCATCGGGAATAAATCAATCAAGCCGCCGCGCACACTGTATTCACCAGGTGAAAAAACCTGTGTGACGTGCGAGTAACCCGCAAAAGTCAGTTGACTGCGTAATCCGGCCAGATCCAGCACCTCACCTTGTTTCAGGAAAAAAGTATGCGCGGCGAGATATTCACGCGGTAGCATGCGATACAGCGCCGTAGTCAATGGCGCAATCAGCACATCACAGGCGCCATTCATTACTTGATAGAGTGTCGCGAGCCGTTCCGAAACCAGATCATGGTGTGGTGAAAAAGTATCGTAAGGCAGTGTTTCCCAGTCCGGTAACAGATGCGCTCTTAATTCCGGTGCAAAGTAGGGAATTTCTTCCAATAATCTTTGCGCATCCAGTGCATTGGCAGTGATGATCGTGACAGGTTTCGCCTGCTGGGCGAGTTGCGCGAGAAATAGCGCGTCGCTCGAGCCATCAAAATCAGCGTAGCGTAACAAGGCGCCGGGTGTGGGTAGGGTGTGCTGTTGCATTTTATGCGGTATCACAGTATTGCAATGCCATGAAAAGACTGATCTTGAATAAAAACCGCATATTATAGGCCAGTTTTAAGTCATCTTCTGTTTCGCATGAGAGTTTGCCGTCGGCAGATTTCTTATTAAAGCGTAAATTTTCGCTTTATTCATGGTTTGAATCTGAATCAAATAAGACTATCCTTAACAGACTTGTCCTAAAAAGACTGATATTTATCGTAGAATATTACACCCTTGATCAAGAAACAGCGTATTTAACGGATTGAACATGAGCGCTCTTATAAAGTCGGGAATGCAAAAATTGGAGAGAAGGATTGCCTTCTTTACAATCATGGTGATTGCGGTTGCTTGCTTGACCGCACCGGTTTTTGCGCAAAGTATTTCTCCGACTTTATTGACTGAAGAAAATAAACAGAAAATTGAACTGGCTGTCTGGCGATACGCCATCGATACGCCGCTGCTTGTGGAAACAATCGATTGGTTTCGCGATCTGACGCGGAATTCGCAGGAATCAACCGCCATCGCCGAGCTTTCCCGCCTGAAGTTTATGATTGCGCAACTCGAGATGGATAAAAATCGCCGTGTTCAATTGTTTGAACGGTGCATTGCCATTGCCGACCAGGCGCTTGCTTTGAACGCAAATGATGTGAGAGGCCTCTTCTGGAAAGCTGCGGCGATGGGAAAAATGGCTGAAGATAGCGGCATAGTGAATGCATTCAGAATGCTTCGGCCGATGGAAAAAATGCTATTGAAAGTGGTCACTCTGGATGAAAAATACGAAAATGCCGGCGCGCATAGAGCGCTGGGCCGTATGTATCACAAACTTCCGGGATTCCCCATCAGTTTTGGCAGTAACCAGAAAGCGCTTGTGCACCTGAAGCGCGCGCACGAATTGTTTCCACGAGATATCATTACGCGCGCTTTTTATGCCGAGGTATTGTATGACGAAGGCAGGAAAGCAGAAGCACGCAGGCATGCGGATTTTGTGCTGGCGACACCGATTGACGAAGAAGATGCGCTGGAATTCGCTGAATATGTCGATATCGCGCTGGGCGTCGTTAAGAAAACCAGCGGCTCAGATATTAAATTGGGAAATTACTAAAATACCAATAATCACACAAGTTTTGTTAGGACCCCGTGAATAATTGCCATATCAGAGGATAGCGAGAAATCTACGCTATCCGATAAACTTACCGCATCAAAATTACCCGGCTGAAATGGTATGACAGAAACTGTTATTGATTTAATCCGCCACGGCGAGCCAGCAGGCGGGCGCCGTTATCGCGGCCACAACATTGATGATCCGCTTACCGAAAAGGGGTGGTCGCAAATGTGGAACGCCGTTGGCGAATATGCCGAATGGCATCAAATCATCACCTCGCCGCTACAACGCTGCCAGAGGTTTGCCCATGAATTGGGGGAGCGTCGTGGAATCAATGTCGCTGTTGAATCGCGTTTTAAGGAAGTCGGGTTTGGCGCATGGGAAGGGTTGAGCCATGATGAAGTGAAAATTGACCGAGCCGATGAATATCATGCTTTTCTGAAAGACCCAGTCAACCATCGGCCGCATGCCGCAGAGCCGCTCGACGATTTTATCCAGCGCGTTGGCTCTGCTTATGAAGAAACCATCGAGCACTATCGCGGAAGCCATGTTCTAATCGTCGCGCACGCCGGTGTGATGCGTGCCATTATTGCAAAAACAGTCCATGCTTCTCCGTCCGGCCTGTATCGAATCAAAATCAGCAATGGCGGGATTACACGTATTCGCCATACGGAGACGGGTGGCGTGCTGGAATTGCTGAATGGGAAGCTGTCAGATTGAGAAACAGAGTGATTTCTCCTGTTAGCCAGGTTCAATCAAATGATCTCGATCCAATGAATTTCGCCCAAGAGATCACCGACAAAAATTGGGCCAGCTAAGCAATAAGCTTTATCCTCGCACTTCAAATGCATTGCTTTACGCAAGCAAATGCCTATAATGTACATACATTATGTACATTATAGGCTCCCCCATGACATCAGTGAATGTGACCGAATTACGCCAGCATTTACCCGAATATCTTAAACAAGTGCAAGCAGGTGAAGCAATTGCAATAACCTTGCACGGCAAAACCATTGCCCATATCATTCCTGACCACACAAAAAGCGAACGTGAGGCAGCGCTTAATCGTCTGGATGCACTGCGTGGCACGGTCATTGTTGGTGACATCCTTGCTCCTCTGGATGAAAAATGGAAAGGCGATGCTGATAATCTGTGATACCCATATTTTGTTATTCTGGGCAGATTGCCGCGAGCGTTTGACGATAACTGCTCAACAAGCTGTGGAGCATGGCCTGACGGACGGTAAGTTGGCCTGTGCCGCCATTAGTTTCTGGGAAATTGCTTTGCTGTTCCGTAAAAACAGATTGGTACTGCCTGCGCAACACACATCCGCTTCGTATATGGATGATATTGTTATGTCACTGGAGTTGCAGATTCTTTCGATCACACCGGCTATCGCTGCGTTAGCTGAAAGCGGTATTATTCCGCATGATGATCCGGGTGATAGATTGATTGCCGCGACCGCCATTGCGCATCAAGCGCCGCTCATTACGGCCGATAAAAAACTCCATTCGATACCTGGTTTACGTTGTATTTGGTGATAATAGTTTCTGATTGCTGCGTTTTCAGCGCCATAATGAAATTCTCCATTCGTACATGACACGCATAGTTGAGTTGGTCAGGGTAACCAGCGAGCTCTTTTAGAAAAAGAATAGCAGCGCCAATCCAATGCCTGCAGCCGTTGCGAGCATACCCGAGATGCATTTTCTTGCCAGTAACCCGTTGCCGATGAAGAATATGAGACCAAGTTTAAATCCGATGTTAGAGAGTATTGCGAGCGAAATAGCCGTGATAGCTTGAGTGGCTTCCAGTTTACCCAATTCATATAAGCGCAGGCTCGACAGGGTAATGGCGTCGACATCCGTGAGGCCGGAGACTAACGCGACGGCATACAGTCCGCTGCTGCCAGCGATGTCGGATAGCCATGCGGCAAAAAACAGCACGATGCCATAGATCAACCCGAAAGCCGCTGCCGTGCGCATTTCGGTTGGATTTTTGGTTTCTGGCACAGGTAACTCATTTTGCTGTTCTAACTGATACCACCAATAAGCTGTAACACCTAATCCGAACAGAAAACCACTGCCTAAAATGGGCAATAACTGCGGCAATATGGCGGGAGAAGCCACCGCACTGACGATAGCCAAGCGGATCAGTACCGTCAAATTGGCAAGCAGGATAACTACGACAGCGAGCGGAATAAAATTTGGGTTTTCAGTGCTGCGGCGGGCGTATATCAATGTTGTGGCGGTGCTGGAAACCAGTCCGCCGAATAAGCCCAGCACCGCACTGTGGCGTGGACCGATCAGTTGTAGTGCGACATAACCAGCCAGACTGACGCCGGATATCAAAACCACCATTAACCAGATCTGGTATGGGTTGATCGCTTCATAAGGCCCGTAGTTCTTGTCCGGCAGTATCGGCAAAATGATAAAAGTCAGCACGGCAAACTGCAGTATGGAAATTAAATCCCGCCGGCTCAGTTTTTGCGTAATGCCGTGCAGTTCTGCTTTGAAATACAGCAATACCGTGGTGATGATGGCCAGCATAACGGCCAGTGTGTCGTTGCCATACCAAACCGATGCACCCAGACCATAGCACACCAGAATAGCGACTATGGTGGTCGTGCCTGGATCTGCACTGTCGTCTTTGAGACGAAAATAAGCAGCGATCATCATCGAACCGATGATCAGCAGGCCGCCCAGCAGCAGCCAGGGCGTGGCTTTTTCCGACAGCATGGCGGCCAGCGTGCCGAATAACGCGACCAATGCGAATGTTCTTAATCCTGCCCGCGAGCTTGGATTGCGTTCGCGCTCCAGCCCGATTAATAGACCAATCGCCAGACTGGTTACAAAATGCGGCAAAGCAGCCAATTCGCCATTCAGCGTGAATTCAGTGTGCATCGTCGTTCACCTCACTCTCTGTGTGAAACCAATGCTCCAGCAGCAATTGTAAAGTTGTTTTGCCATTATATTCATTGATCTGTAGACGATAAACCGCATCGATGAGATCGGGCAGCGGGTCGTTATGGAAAAACAAAATGCCGTCGTAAGAATCCTCTGATTTCCGCGCCGCTTGACCTTGGCTACTGGAATCCAGTTTTCTTAATTTCAGTTTTAAATGTTTTTCACCTACGATGCGCTGACTTTCAACATAAAACCGCGCATTGAATGACGGTTGCGGAAAACCTTGTCCCCACACTTGCCGGTCGAGGTATTCAACCAGTTCCAAATTAATGTCAGAAGTCTCCAAATCGCCATCGGTTTCGATCACGCGCGTTAAATCGGCCGGTGTCAGCAGGGTTTGTGCAACTTGCTCAAAAACATCGCAGAATTTCTCAAAATGATGGGCATGGATCGTCAATCCCGCTGCGGCTGCGTGACCGCCGAATTTGAGGATCAGCTCAGGATGCCGCTTGGCAACCAGATCCAATGCATCGCGCAGGTGAAAGCCGTTGATCGACCGGCCGGAGCCTTTGATTTCACCGTCATTGCCGGGTGCGAAAATGATGACCGGGCGATGATGTTTATCTTTGATGCGCGAAGCGAGTATGCCGATGACACCTTGATGCCAATCGGCATCGAACAGGCAGATACTGTAGGCGGCTTGTATTTCCGGTTGCCGGGTTTTGAGCGTGTCTTCCAGCTTGAGTAACGCGCTTTCCTGCATGGTGGACTCGATTTCGCGGCGCTGCCGGTTAAGCTCGTCCAATTGTTTGGCAATTTGTGACGCATACGCTGCATCATCGGTAATCAAGCACTCAATACCCAGCGACATATCGTCCAGCCGCCCGGCTGCGTTCAATCGCGGGCCCAGCATGAAGCCCAGTTCATACGTGGAGATTTGCTGATACTCCCGCCGCGACACCTGCAACAGTGCGTTGATACCTGCGCAACCGCGTCCTTTGCGGATGCGTTGCAGGCCTTGCTGTACCAAAATGCGATTGTTACTATCCAGTTTGACCACATCGGCGACCGTTCCCAGTGCCACCAGATCAAGAAATCCGGCGAGATTGGGCTCCTGTCCCAATGCGGTGAAAGCGCCGCGCTGGCGTAATTCAGCGCGCAGAGCCAGCATCAGGTAGAAAATAACGCCCACACCGGCGATACTTTTGCTCGGAAAAGGGCAGCCGGGCTGATTGGGATTGACTATGGCCATGGCCGCGGGCAATTCATCCCCAGGCAAATGGTGATCGGTAATCACTACTTGCATGCCCAGCCGGTTGGCTTCAGACACGCCTTCGACGCTGGCAATGCCGTTATCGACGGTAATCAGGATATCCGGTTGCTTGACGGTATGCGCCAAATGCACAATTTCCGGGGTCAGTCCGTAACCGAATTCAAAACGGTTCGGCACCAGGTAATCAACAATCGCGCCAAATTTGCGCAAAATCCGGATTCCGACCGCGCATGCCGTTGCGCCATCGGAATCATAATCCGCTACGATCAGCAGGCGTTTTTTTGCTGCAATGGCATCGGCCAGCAGCGCTGCCGTCGCCGTGATATTTTTCAGTTGCCCGAACGGAACCAGGTGTGCCAGTTCTGTTTCAAGCTGGCTGGAATTTTCAATGCCGCGCGCGGCATAAATACGCGCAAGTACCGGCGATAATCCGCTGCCGCTGAGAGCTTCGAAAGTATGCGAATCATACGTACGGGTGGTGATTTTAGACATGGGCAGGGTAATGCGCAGGCGCTTCCGGATAGTGCGCGAAAGTTTTATTCTGCACTGGTTTCCGGCGCTGCTGCGAGTTTTTCCACCTTGAGGATGTGTAACCGGCGGCTATCGGCGCGTTGCACGGTAAATTTGAAGTTACCGATAACAACCGATTCGTGCCGGACCGGCAAACGGCCAAATTTGCTGAGGACCAAACCGCCGATCGTGTCATAGTCATCGTTGCTGAAGCCTGCACCGAGCACTTCATTGAAATTCTCAATCTCGGTAATCGCCTTGACACGATAAAGTCCGTCCGCTTCCATGACGATGTTGTCTTCTTCCTCGTCAAAATCGTATTCGTCTTCAATTTCCCCGACAATCTGTTCGAGCACATCTTCGATGGTGACCAGACCGGCTACACCGCCATATTCATTGACGACAATGGCCATATGGTTACGATTGCTGCGGAAATCCTTGAGCAGAACATTCAGCCGTTTGGATTCCGGAATGAATACAGCTGGCCGCAACATGTCGCGCATAGCAAATTCTTCTTCACTGGCGTAATAACGCAGCAGATCCTTTGCCAGCAGAATGCCGATGATGTTGTCTTCACTGCCTTCGGTGACCGGAAAACGGGAATGCGCGGCTTCGATCACAAACGGAATAAACTTCTCGGGTGTATCACTGATATCGACGATATCCATTTGCGAGCGCGGTACCATAATGTCGCGCGCCTGCATTTCTGAGACCTGCATGACGCCTTCGATCATGCTGAGAGCATCCGAGTCCAGTAAATTCCGTTCAAAGGCAGAATGCAAAACGGTAATGAGTTGTTCGCGGTCTTCCGGTTTGCGGATCAGCAAAGCGCCTAACCGCTCCAACCAGCCGCTTTTAGGAGGAGGTTCGTCCATGATGTCGAGTAATTCCTGTTGATGTAAAAGAAAAAGGGATTAAAGATTTTCTTTGCTGACTATCCAAGCAAAGATTTTTAATAGGATTATTGCGGTGAAATTGCGTTGCCATGCTCTGTATACGGATCATCATAGCCAAGCCGGGCTAGTATCTGTGTTTCCATTTGTTCCATCACAACTGCTTCGGCCTCTTCAATATGATCATACCCTTGCAAATGCAAAATACCATGAACAGTCAGATGCGCGTAATGTGCAGTCAGGTTTTTATGCTGTTGCTGCGCTTCTTTGCTGACGAC
The DNA here is from genome assembly GCF_000219585.1 of Nitrosomonas sp. Is79A3. Classification (NCBI taxonomy): domain Bacteria; kingdom Pseudomonadati; phylum Pseudomonadota; class Betaproteobacteria; order Nitrosomonadales; family Nitrosomonadaceae; genus Nitrosomonas; species Nitrosomonas sp. Is79A3. The sequence continues at coordinate 230,250 of NC_015731.1, forward strand.
CGGCGCACAAAGTACGATATCGCCCGTTAACGGTTGCATATCGTCATAAACAAAAGTTAACACGTTGGTCGCATACTCTTTATTGCGAAATTGATGGTTCAGCTCACACCCCTCCGCTTCATCCACAATGCGTAAAACAATCTCAGCTTCCTGCATCAGCGCGGCTTTAACCCAGCGGCGGAACAACGGCCTTGCGGGTACGTCTTTGCTGTCCGTCGCATACTGCACCGTCAGCTTGAATGATTTCTCCATGCGTACTGTTTGTCAGGATTCCTGCTTGCGTTTATCGTGTTTTTCATAGGCGTGGACAATGCGTTGCACGAGAGGATGTCTTACCACATCTTCGGATTTAAAATGAGCGAAAGCAATGCCGCGGATATCTTTGAGCACCTGCTGGACTTCCACCAGTCCGCTTTTCTGATGTTTGGGCAGATCTACTTGTGTCACATCGCCGGTAATCACTGCTTTGGAACCCAGGCCAATACGCGTCAAAAACATTTTCATTTGTTCCGGTGTGGTATTTTGTGCCTCATCCAGAATAATAAATGACTGATTCAGCGTGCGTCCGCGCATAAAAGCCAGCGGTGCGATTTCAATCGTATTGCGCTCAAATTGCTTGCAGGTTTTTTCAAATCCCATTAAATCATACAATGCGTCATACAGCGGGCGTAAATAAGGGTCAACTTTCTGGGTCATATCGCCGGGTAGAAACCCTAAACGCTCGCCCGCCTCAACGGCAGGACGGACCAAAATCAGGCGCGAGACCAAACCGCGTTCCAGCGCATCCACTGCGCTGGCCACAGCGAGATAGGTTTTGCCGGTACCGGCCGGGCCGATGGCAAAAGTGATGTCGTGTTCCTGAATTTGTTGCAGGTATTGCGCCTGGCGCGGGGTCCGGCCATATAAATTGCTGCGGCGTGTCAGCAGTGCGGGCTGCTTGAGGGTTGCGGCCTTGTCCGAATCATCGGTTTGGCCTGGTATGTTCTGTGGATTCAATGCTTCGATCAGGCCGAGTTGAATCTGCTCCAGACTCAGATGCTGTTGCGATTGATTATAGAAATTGCGTAACACTTGTGCCGCCAGTTGTGTCTGGCCGGATTTTCCCGATAAACTGAAATGTTCGCCGCGACGTGAAATGGCTACATCCAATGCGGTTTCAACCTGTTTGAGGTTTTCATCCAATGCGCCGCAAAGATTCGCGAGTCGCTGATTATCGGCTGGCGTGAAAGAAATTTCGAGGGGTGTAGGTTTCAATGTCAAGTGATGCTGTTACGATATTGCAATTCTCTCAGCGGGCGGGATACTTTGCAAGTAAAACCCTTCTGCGGGTATCTCTTATTCATGCACTATTTCACCGCGCAACGTATGCGATCGTGCTTCGGTGATGCGTACATTCACAAAACAGCCGACCTGCTCGGGATTGCTCGATAAATTGACGACACGGTTATTGTCCGTGCGTCCAAAAAATTCATCCGCATTCTTTTTGGATACGCCTTCCAGCAGTACCCGTTGTACCGAACCGATCATTTGCTGGCTGATTTTTCCGCATTGCTGATTAATTTGCGCCTGCAATCGATGCAATCTTTCCAGTTTGACTTCCTGCGGCGTGTCATCGGGCAAATCAGCAGCTGGTGTGCCCGGACGCGGGCTGTAAATAAAGCTATAGGAATCATCAAAATTCATATCTTTAACCAATTTGAGGGTTGCTGCAAAATCTGCCTCAGTTTCTCCGGGAAAACCAATAATGAAATCAGAAGTTACTGAAATATCCGGGCGTATCGCGCGTACTTTGCGGATGATCGATTTGTATTCCAATACGCTATATCCCCGTTTCATCGCCGCCAGCACCCGGTCGGAACCGGATTGCACGGGCAGATGCAAGTGGTTGACCAGTTTGGGTAAATGGTTATAAGCCTGAATCAAACGGGCGGTGAATTCTTTCGGATGTGAAGTAGAATAACGAATGCGCTCAATTCCCGGTATTTCGTGAAGGTATTCAAGCAGTAAGGCAAAGTCAGCGATCTCGCCGTCATTCATCACACCCAGATAAGCGTTAACATTCTGCCCCAGCAGCGTGATTTCCTTGATGCCCTGATCCGCCAGAATGGCAATTTCTGTCAACACGTCATCCAGCGGGCGCGAAACTTCCTCGCCGCGCGTGTACGGCACCACGCAAAAACTGCAATATTTGCTGCAGCCTTCCATAATTGAAACAAAAGCTGTGGCGCCTTCAGTACGAGCGAGTGGCAGGTGATCGAATTTTTCAATTTCAGGAAACGAAATGTCAACCTGTGAACGGCCGGTTGCCTTACGGGTTTCGATGAGTTGCGGCAACCGGTGCAGCGTCTGCGGACCAAAAACAACATCCACATACGGCGCGCGGCTGACAATCGCTTTGCCTTCCTGGCTGGCCACGCAGCCACCTACGCCAATCAATAAATTGGGATTGTTTTCTTTCAGATGCCGGACACGGCCCAAATCATGAAATACTTTTTCTTGTGCTTTTTCGCGCACTGAACAGGTATTGAACAGAATGATATCGGCTTCTGCCGGATCATCGGTGGATTCCATGCCATAGGCGGCGTGCAGGATATCGGCCATTTTGTCCGAGTCATACTCGTTCATCTGGCAACCAAAGGTTTTAATATAAAGCTTGTTACTCACAAATTGTCTAGTGCTATGTTAAAAAAAGAAAAAACGTTTTTTCGGTGCGGGTATCTGCTGCCCTTCATGTTCCGCCGCTTTTACTTCGTCCGGCGTCAAAATCCAAATCCGGTGCAGATAGCCCATGATATCCAACTGGTAGCGAATCAAACCGACATAATTCGCCGTTGACGGCAGAATAATCATATTATCGATACCGCGGATCTGCCCGCCCGCCCCCATGATCATTTGCTGATCATTGATGGTGAACTGCGGAAAAGTAACTGCGGTAAGTTTACCCAGTTTGCTATCGGGCGGGAAATTTCTTTGCAGTTGACTAAAAACAGGATGGGATAGCGTGATCAATACAATGATCAGCAACAATTGCATTACCTGTGTTTTTTTCATAATTTTACTGAACGGCAATCGGATAAACGGTACGAAACAGGGGCTTGAATCTTGATCGATACCTGATATTTCTGAAGGTCTTATGATACGCTAAAGCGAAATTCCGTATCAACGAATTTAACGGCCTGTTAAGGAAGCTCTGATTAAGTTGATTACATTCATGGTTTGACAAGCTCACCACGAACGTAATCAATATATTACCGTTCGTCCTGAGCCTGTCGAAGGACTTAATCAGAGTTTCCTTAAGGTTTTCGCAGTACAAGATTTGACAGCATGGTACTTCGTGGCTTTTTAAACGCTGTGCGCTATCATGTGTTGAATGAATAGGTAGAGCAAGTTTGTGTTGTGAATATGACTGAAAACCAGAATCCGGAACAAAAAGCCCGTGACAACATTGATGCATTGCTTAGGCAAGCGGGCTGGGTTGTTCAATCAGCCAAGAAAATCGATCTGAATGTTGGGATAGGCCAGGCGGTGCGTGAATACCAAACCGATGCCGGTCCGGCGGATTACGTGCTGTTCGTGGATAAAAAAGCAATCGGCGTAATCGAAGCCAAGCGGGAAGAAGAAGGTCAGCGGCTCACTGCCCATGAAGCACAAACTGAAGACTACGCGGCGGCCACGCTCAAATGGATCAATAACAAAAAACCGTTACCTTTTCTCTACCAAAGCACCGGCATCATCACCCGTTTCACCGACGGCCGTGACCCCAAGCCCCGCTCGCGTGAAGTGTTCTGCTTCCATCGCCCGGAAACGCTGAAGGAATGGATGGCGCAAGGTATAAGTCTGCGCGAACGTTTGCACCATATTCCGCTGCTCAATCCCGATCATTTGCTCGCCAGGGAATTGCGCCTGCGCGATTGCCAGGAAATCGCCATCATCAATCTGGAAGCCTCGTTTAAGGCGGATCGTCCACGCGCCCTGATTCAAATGGCAACCGGCGCGGGCAAAACTTATACCGCGATCACCTCTATTTACCGCCTGCTCAAATATGCGGATGCCAAGCGCATTCTGTTTCTGGTCGATACTAAAAATCTTGGCGAGCAGGCTGAACAGGAAATGATGTCCTACGTGCCGCTCGACGACAACCGCAAATTTACCGAAATCTACGCTATGCAGCGCTTGAAATCGTCATATATTCCCGGCAACAGCGTGGTTTGCATCAGCACCATCCAGCGCTTGTATTCCATCCTGAAAGATACGCCGCTCGAAGATGCCGCCGAAGAAATCAACCCCGCAGAATTGGCGCTACCCAAAACGCCGATTCCCGTGGTGTATAATGAAAAAGTCCCGCCGGAATTCTTCGATTTCATCTTTATCGACGAATGCCACCGCTCCATCTACAACCTGTGGCAACAGGTCATCGACTATTTTGATGCCAGCCTGATCGGCTTAACCGCCACGCCGGACAATCGCACCTACGGCTTCTTCAAGAAAAACGTAGTCAGCGATTACAGCCATGAAAAGGCCGTGGCCGATGGCGTCAACGTTGGCAATGAAGTCTACGTGATCGAAACACAGATCACCCAGCAAGGCGCGCAGATCGCAGCCAAGCAACAGGTGGAAAAACGTGAAAAGCTCACGCGCAAAAAGCGCTGGGAAATGCAGGACGAAGACGAAGCCTATTCCGCCACGCAATTGGATCGCAACATTGTCAATCTTGATCAGATCCGCACCGTCATTCGTACTTTCCGCGACAAGCTGCCGGAGATTTTTCCCGGCCGCCGCGAGGTGCCCAAGACGCTGATCTTCGCCAAAACCGACAGCCACGCTGACGACATTATCCAGACCGTGCGCGAGGAATTCGGTGAGGGCAACGCCTTTTGCAAGAAGCTCACCTACAAAACCGAGGAAGACCCCAAATCCGTGTTGCAGCAATTCCGCAATGAATATTACCCGCGCATCGCCGTCACGGTGGATATGATCGCCACCGGCACCGACGTCAAGCCGCTGGAATGCCTGCTGTTCATGCGCGACGTGAAAAGCCGCAACTACTTCGAGCAAATGAAAGGCCGTGGCACGCGCACGCTGGATAAAGACGACCTGAAAAAAGTCACGCCCTCCGCCGTCAGCGCCAAGACGCACTATGTGATCGTCGATGCCATCGGCGTCACCCAATCGCTTAAGACCGCCAGCCAGCCGCTGATCACCAAGCCCAGCGTGCCGCTCAAGGATTTGGCGATGAGCGTGATGATGGGCGCAACCGATGAAGACACTGTCAGCTCGCTCGCCGGTCGACTGGCGCGGCTCAACAAACAACTCGATACCGATGACCAGCGCCGCATCCGCGAACTCTCTGGCGGTATGGAACTCACCCAATTTGCCGGCAAATTATTCAGCGCAATCGACGCCGACAACATCGAAGCCCGTGCGCTGGAACTGGCTAGGCTCCCCATCGGCTCAGACCCCGGCGACGACAAACGCCAGCAGGCGCAACAGCAATTAGTAACTGAAGCCGCGAAAGTATTGAACGGCGAACTGGTCGAACTCATCGAATCCATCCGCCGCGACAAGGAACAAACCATCGACCACGACAACATCGACAGCGTGTTGCGCGCCGAATGGAACAAAGACGCCGCCAATAATGCGCAAGCTTTAACCGATGAATTTGCCGGTTACCTGAAAGCGAATCAAGACAGCATTGCCGCACTGACCATCTTTTTCAGCCAGCCGTATCGCAGGCGTGAACTCAGCTACGCGCTGATCCGCCAAGTGCTGGATAAACTCAAAACCGACAAACCCAAACTCGCGCCACTGCGCGTGTGGCAAGCGTATCAACAACTGGAATCCCGTCATTCCCTGTCACCCTCGCGAAGGCGGGGGGTAGGCGGAAATCCAGTCAATGAGCTCACCACACTGGTCGCACTGATTCGTCGTGTATGCGGTTGGGACAAAACCCTAACCCCCTTCGACGACACCGTGCGCCGCAACTTCCAAAGCTGGATCATGCAACGCCACGCCGGCAGCGGTGAGAAATTCAACGAAGAACAAATGAACTGGCTGCACATGATCCGAGATCATGTGGCAAACTCCTTTCACATTGAACGCGATGATCTGGAAATGTCGCCGTTCGATGCGCAAGGCGGATTGGGCAGAATGCATCAGTTGTTTGGGGCAAGGATGGAGCCGTTGTTGGATGAGTTGAATGAGGTGCTGGTCGGGTGATGGGGAAAGATATTGAGCTACCTATCGGTTGGATTTTCCTCACTTTGGAGGATGTTGCTGATATTCACGATAATCTTCGTGAGCCAGTGAATTCAGTAGAGCGTGCAAAACGTCATGGCCCATATCCATACTATGGCGCTACGGGCCAAGTTGGTTGGATTGATGATTATCGCCAAAATGGTGAATACGTTCTTCTAGGTGAAGATGGAGCACCATTCTTTGATTGGTTGAAAGATAAAGCCTATTTGGTATCAGGAAAGTGTTGGGTCAATAATCATGCCCATGTGTTGAAAGGAAAAGAGGGAGTTTGCTCAAATCGTTACCTACTTTATGCACTCAATCAAACTGATTATCGTGGTTATGCCAATGGCACAACGCGACTAAAACTTACTCAATCCGCGATGCGGCGGATACCTGTTAATCTGGCTCCTCCGAAAGAACAACACCGCATCGTCGCTAAAATTGAAGAACTGTTTTCCGAGCTGGACAAGGGTGTCGAAAACCTGAAAACCGCCCAATCACAGCTCAAAGTGTATCGCCAAGCGCTGCTGAAACATGCGTTCGAAGGCAAACTCACCGCGCAGTGGCGCGCGGAGCGGAACGTCACCCCCGCGAAGGTGGGGGGCCAGCCTTTGAACGATATGGATTCCCGCCTGCCCCCCGCCTTCGCGAGGGTGACAGGGAATGACGAAGTAGGGGGCGGGAATGACAAACCCCTCGAAACCGCCGAAGCCTTGCTGAAACGCATCCAGCAAGAGCGCGCGCAACGCTTCAAGCAACAACTCGCCGAGTGGGAGAAATCCCCCTCTATCCCTCTTTTACAAAGGGGGAAGCCAACCAGCACCGCGCCCATTCCCCCCTTAGAAAAAGGGGGGAATGGGGGGATTTCAAAACCCAAACCCCCGAAATCCCTGCCGCCACTCACCGCAGAAGAACTGGCCGAATTGCCTGAACTGCCGGAGGGGTGGGGGTGGGCACGGCCAGAAGAAATTTGTATTCAGGAACCATATTCAATAGGTATTGGCCCATTTGGAAGCAATCTAAAAGTCAGCGATTACCGAGAAAGTGGAATACCTCTAATCTTCGTAAAAAACATTACGAGATCAAACTTCATTAAAGATCTCAAATATATTGATGAAGCAAAGTATAGGGAGTTATTGCCTCACTCTGTTAAAGCACTAGATTTACTCATTACAAAAATGGGCGATCCTCCTGGTGACTGTGAAATTTATCCAGAGGGTTCACCTAATGCTGTTCTTACAGCTGATTGTTTGAAATTCCGGTTGTGGGATGAGTTCGCCAGTAGAAAGCTATACAAGTACTGTATTAACTCAAACTTTGTGAAGCGACAGCTTGGGCTCATAACAAAGGGAGTGGCACAGAAAAAAATTAGCGTGGAGCGCTTTAAAACAATTTGCTTACCGTTTTTTTGCGTTGAGGAACAGAACGTATTGGTTCAAGAATTAGAGTCCAAACTATCCGAAGTTGATCAACTCGACCAAACCATCACTACCTCCTTACAACAAGCCGAAGCCCTGCGCCAATCCATCCTGAAAAAAGCCTTCTCCGGTCAACTGGTGCCGCAAGACCCGAATGACGAACCTGCTTCGGAATTGCTGGCGCGTATCCGAACGGAAAAAGCGGTGCAACAAAACAACAAAAAAGGCCGCCTATGAACGCAACCGTGTTCATCGTTACAAAGGCTTGGAAGATCCACCCCGTGACGCTGTTGCTGATTCTGTAACTACGGAGATTGTGAAATGGCAATGCCCACACACCCCAAAATTTACCATATCGTGCATCTTGACCGTTTGCCGTCAATCGTCGCGGATGGTTGTCTGTGGTGCGATGCTCAGGTGCTTGTGCGGGTACCGGCGGGAACCGCTATTGGCATGAGTCGTATCAAAGAGCGGCGGCTCACAGAGTTAACACTCACCAGTTATCCGGATTTGCACGTGGGCGACTGCGTTCCATTTTATTTTTGCCCGCGTTCGGTCATGTTGTATCTGATTTATCAGGGAAACCATCCGGAATTGGATTATCGCGGCGGGCAAGAGCCGATTCTTCATTTACAGGCTGATCTTCACGACTGTGTGGCATGGGCAGAGCAGAATCAGAAACGTTGGGCTTTTACGCTTTCCAATGCGGGGGCGCGTTACTTTGAAGATCGTTGCGATTTGAGTCACTTACATGATATAAACTGGCAAGCAGTTCAGGCCAGAGATTGGCAATCCTGCAAGGAGGGAAAACAGGCCGAATTTTTGCTCGAAAACAATTTTCCCTGGCATCTGGTTGAATGTATTGGCGTCCAAACACGAGGTGTTTATCAACAGGTAGTCAATGCATTGCCCACTGTCGGCCATCGGCCACAGGTCAACATCAAGACCGATTGGTATTACTAAGAGGGACAATCCAAGATGATTGAATATAAACAAGGTGATATTTTGCGCGAGAATGCCGAGGCTATTATCAACACTGTGAATTGTGTCGGTGTGATGGGGCGCGGAATCGCGCTGCAATTCAAGAAGGCTTTTCCGCAGAATTTCCTGGCTTATGCAGCGGCGTGTAAAAAGAAAGAAGTTCAACCCGGCAAGATGTTTGTGTTTGAAACCGGACAGTTGGCGAATCCGCGATATATCATCAATTTTCCTACCAAGCGCCATTGGCGCGGTGCAAGCCGTATGGAAGATATTGACGCAGGACTCAGGGCACTGGTTGAAACCATACAACGGTATAACATTAAGTCCATCGCTATTCCACCTTTGGGTAGTGGGTTGGGTGGTCTCGATTGGACTGATGTTAAACCACGTATTGAGGCTGTATTGCAACCACTAACAGATTTGCGTGTGATGATCTACGGCCCCCAAAGTGCGCCAGCGGCTGAAAAGATGGTATATAACCGGGAAGTGCCTAAAATGACTGCCGGCAGAGCTGCATTGGTCGAGCTGATGAGACGTTACCTCGGCGGCTTGCTGGACCCTTACGTTACTTTGCTGGAAGTTCACAAACTGATGTATTTCATGCAAGCAGCGGGTGAGCCGCTTAAATTGAAATATCAGAAAGCATCTTACGGTCCCTATGCCGAAAATCTGCGTCATGTACTTAATGCTATTGAGGGGCATCTTGTGTCGGGCTATGCGGATGGTGGCGATGCGCCGGATAAAACACTGCAATTGGTGCCTGGAGCCGTGGAGGATGCTGCCGCATTTCTTCAGCAACACCCCGATACTCGTGAGCGTTTCGACAAAGTATCAGCGCTGGTCGAGGGCTTCGAGTCGCCTTTTGGTTTGGAATTGTTGTCCACGGTTCATTGGATTATGAAAAATGAAACCGTTAGCTCTATAAATGATGTGGTAAAACATACCTATGCCTGGAGTGAGCGTAAACGGCAATTCACTCTGCGCCAAATTGAGCTTGCAATGCAAGTATTGGCCAGTAAGGGTTGGGTGGCTCAAGTGCAATCGCCCGCAAATTGAGCAAGCGGTGTAGAAGTACGCTACTTAGTTTTGGCGCTAGATGCTGATCTAGGCGTATAAATTTCTTAAGTATCTCTTCAATGAATAATCGACTAATAGAACAAAGTGTTAATAGAGTTGTTGCTTATATTGCGAGTCAGTTTATGCGCCAGAACGTATAAATTTATGGGCTTTAATTTTTGCGATACCTCCACAGCTCGATCCTTATATCTCCAGAGCTCCACCCCTATACTTCCAGAGTTCTTCATGAAACCTCCACGGCTAAATTTGTCGATCCATAACCGGGATGAAGTATCTATTGTTAGAGAATATCTATGAACACAACCGCATCCATCGTTTCCAAAGTCTGGAGTTTCTGCACCACGTTGCGCGATGACGGGGTGGGCTATGGCGATTATCTGGAGCAACTCACGTATTTGATTTTCCTGAAAATGGCGGATGAATACAGCCAGCCGCCGTATAACCGCACCGTGGATATTCCTGCCGAGTACAACTGGCAAAGCCTTAAACTCAAGCGTGGCGCGGAACTGGAAGTGCATTATGTGACGCTGCTGATGGAGCTGGGCAAAAAGCCGGGAATGCTGGGGACGATTTTTACCAAGGCGCAGAACAAAATCCAGGATCCGGCCAAGTTGTACCGCCTGATCGATATGGTGAACGAAACCCAGTGGGTGACGATGGGTGCGGATGTGAAGGGCGATATCTACGAGGGGCTGTTGGAACGCAACGCGGAAGATACCAAGTCCGGCGCAGGGCAATACTTCACGCCACGCGCATTGATCCGGGCAATGGTGCAATGCGTGCGCCCGGAACCCGGCAAGACCATTGCCGATCCGGCATGCGGCACAAGCGGGTTCTTTCTGGCGGCGTATGATTTTCTGGTCGCCGAGCATCCGATGGATAAAACACAAAAAGCATTTCTGAAACACGAAACGTTTTTCGGTAATGAAATTGTCGCGAGCACGCGCCGTCTCGCTTTGATGAATATGTTCTTGCATAACATTGGCGAGATCGACGGCGACAGCATGATTTCGCCCAATGATGCGCTGGTGGCGGATTCCGGCCGCCGCTTTGATTACGTGCTGGCGAATCCGCCGTTCGGCAAGAAGAGCGCGATGAGTTTCACCAACGATGAAGGAGAACAGGAAAAAGACGATCTGACCTATAACCGGCAGGATTTCTGGGCGACGACTTCCAACAAACAACTCAACTTCGTGCAGCATATCCGCACCATGCTGAAAACCACCGGGCGGGCTGCGGTGGTGGTGCCGGATAATGTGCTGTTTGAAGGCGGAGCGGGGGAAACGGTGCGCAAGAAACTGCTGGAAACCACCGATTTGCACACGATCTTGCGATTGCCTACCGGCATTTTCTACGCCAATGGCGTGAAAGCAAACGTGTTGTTCTTCGATAACCGCGAAGCCAGCAAAGAACCGTGGACGAAAGAAGTCTGGTATTACGATTACCGCACCAATATTCATCACACGTTAAAAAAGAAACCGTTACGCTTTGAGGATTTGCAGGAATTCATCGCTTGTTATAACCCGCTCAACCGCCACGAGCGCAAGGAGAGTTGGAGCGAACAGAGCAACCCGGAAGGCCGCTGGCGCAAATTCAGTTTTGATCAAATTGCCGCACGCGACAAAACCAGTCTGGATATTTTCTGGCTAAAAGATAAAAGCCTGGCCGATTTAGACAATCTGCCCGAGCCGGATGTGCTGGCGGGTGAAATCATCGAGAACTTGGAAGCCGGGCTGAACAGCTTCAGAGAAATTGCAGCGGCGCTGTCGGATTAAAGGAATCTTTGGGAATCAACTGTATAGATTTCTCGCTATGCTCGAAATGACAGCTATTCGAAGGCTCCTTAAACTCAATTTAATGGATTGCACTAATAAAGTAACTCAGGGAAAGGGTTCTCGGGCGGTTTTCTGGCACGGAATATCAGTTCTGTTTTTGGGACCAGTGCTTAAGTTTCTTGCTGCTGTCAAAGTACAGATACGTTCCGGTTCCAATGCCTAAAAAATCAGAGCCAACAACTAAAAAATCAGCGCCAGGAAGATGGTATTCCCATGTGTCTCCACTTGGGCTTTTGCGCGTTCCATAACACCATTTACAAGGTAGTCCCCAGGAAGCTATCACTTGTTCTTGTGTCATACCAACGACTAATTGCTTAAGATCGATTGCCCTGCGCATTTCTTCCGGCATGCTGGTGTCAGATAATACATCTTGTCTGATTCTATTTTCTCTGACTGATCCGCATCCATTTAGCAGTAGGATTGCTGCTATTAATGTAATAGGGAATTTTTTATTCATCGAGAAAATAATCCAGTGATAATCAAATTGTGGCCTTGTTCCTTTGTTTCAGCTAATTTTTCCATTTTAGTCTTTATATTGGCAGATAGGGCGGTTTTTTGAAGGTAATCAAAAAAACGCCAAGCCATAACTTGCAATCAGGCGGGGGGTGGCGAATCAGGGACTTGAACCCGGACCTGCGGATTATAACTGCCGATAATTCGATCGAACAAGAGCACCTGAAAAATCTACTCTCAGCAAGTTATAAGGATTATCCAGAAAAAATCAGACTGCGGAAATCAAGGCACATACGTTTTTCAGCGGCCTGCGAAATTTGGATCATGGGTTATTTGGAGGTTTTTTTCTGCTACGAACGGAAAAACCCAATAGTCCCAGTCCGACCAGAATCATACCGTAGGTTTCAGGTTCTGGTGAAGTCGCTACATGTGTCTGCACGCTGAAATTTTTGGCGCCAGCTTTGGGGGTATCCATATTTTCCGTAGAGGTGTAATTCACGTTGTCAAACCTTGTCACTTCACCAGGACGCTGATTCAGGCGGTCCGAAGCACTGGTAATCAAGGCATCGAAACTGAAGGCTGTCGAATGTGTGAGGCCAGCGCTCGTTGTAGTATCCTGATTGACAATGAGCGAGCTGTTCTGATCCGGTATGAGTGATAAATCTGCATTATAAATGCCGGTTTGCAGATCGATGGTGCTAGGTGTGTCAGTAATGGTTAAATTAAGATTCAAAGAAAGTAAGCTTAGCAAATCACCGGATGGAAGATCCGCGCGCAATGGAAAGCCAGTTGTGAAAACCGTATCGGCCATGACGGCATTAGTGCTGGTTAACGTAGCGAGTATAGTGCATGAGATTGCAATTTTCTTAAGCATCAACATTTTTGTTTGCGTGTAGTAGTTCAAAAAAGCTTCTTCCATTTGATTTGAGTAGGCATGTTTGCCAATCTCTTTTCTTGGTCAAATAGAATAGAGGTATGCATTGATTTGTACGGCTGCGGAATGTATCACTGTATCACTGAGATACGCAGTATTCTGTGACAAAAGTCACACGCGAAAGTCATTAGGAAATAAGCCTGTAAAAGTACATTAGTTTTCACCGCACAGCTCCTGCATGAATGTGGAAATAAAAATGTACTTACACTTGGTAATTTAATCTCCAAGCGTTTTATCTTTTGGTGAAACTTGGTTGGGATAACCAGCTAAGGCTATCCGTTGGTACGGACAAAGAACAAGGGATTGGTTATTTAAGCCAACCCCTTGTTTGTATTGGTAGCGAATCCCAGATTCGAACTGGGGACCAACGGATTATGATTCCGCTGCTCTAACCACTGAGCTAATTCGCCATATGTATAGTATAGACGCAAGAGGCGGCATTCTGCCTTTGAGGGGATGGTTTGTCAAGTTCAAAAATGTGACTTGACAAGGGTTTATGCGTGTTTTCATGGGATTGGGGCCAGTTCATTCACGCTTTAATTCAGAGTTTATGATTAAAGTTTGTTGACTAAGTTGCACGGGTGCCGGATTCGTCGAATTAATAAATAAAGTCTTGTGTTCAGCGGGTGTGCAGTTTGTGTTAACCGTCCGTTGCAAAGCGGTTGTATAATCCGCTGTATGAAATTCGATATGATAGTGATCGGCGGAGGGCTCGTTGGAGCAAGCCTGGTGGCTGCGCTGAAGGATAGCGGCTTGAAAATAGCGCTGATAGAGCCGCATGAGTCCATGCCATTGCCGCGCGATGAGAGTTGGGATAGCCGTGTCTATGCGATTAGCCCAGGCAGCGCCGCTTTCCTGCAAAAGCTGGGCGTATGGCAGCGCATGGAAGCAGAGCGTGTTGCGCCGGTGTATGAGATGGCGGTATTTGGCGATGACAATAGTGCGCGCATTAATTTTAGCGCGTATGAGATTGGCATACCGGAGCTGGCATTCATCGCGGAAAATCGCCAGTTGCAAACGGCTGTCTGGGAAGTGCTTAAATCCTCGAACGAGAATATACAAATACTTTGTCCAGCAAAATGTACTGCACTTGTCTGGCAGGAGTCGCATGTCGATGTGCAATTGGCGGACGGCAGTCAGCTTCAAGCCGCCTTGGTGGTGGGTGCGGATGGCGTAAATTCCTGGGTACGCAAGCAAGCAGAAATTGATGTAAAACAACATGCCTATAACCAGATTGGTGTGGTGGCAAATTTTAGCGCGGAACTGCCGCACCGTCATATTGCGCATCAATGGTTCAGGCGGGATGGTGTGTTGGCGCTGTTGCCGTTACCGGATAAGCGAGTATCCATGGTTTGGTCTACCAGTGAAGCGCAGGCGGAGATCCTGCGCAATTTACCGGCGGAAGAGCTCTGCCGCCGTGTGGAACAGGCAGCTTCGCATACGTTGGGGGCATTGCAACTGATTACACCGCCAGTGGGTTTTCCGTTAAATTTTGTGCATGTGGGAAAATTAGTTAAGCCACGGCTGGTGCTGATCGGTGATGCAGCGCATGGCATTCATCCGCTGGCCGGGCAGGGTGTTAACCTGGGTTTGCGGGATACGCGGGAACTTGCAGCGGTACTCAGTGCGCGGGGATTGCAAACAGATTGTGGTGATTTTATGTTGTTGCGGCGTTACGAGCTGGCGCGCAAGGAAGACATATTGGCTTTAGAGTTAGTGACCGATAACTTGCAGAAACTATTCAACAATTCCAATCCTACACTGGCCCGGTTACGGAATCTTGGGCTTGAGATAACCAATCGTTTGCCGCTGATCAAGAATCAACTGATGCAGCATGCTTTGAATTAAATTTCATTTTTAAAACTGGAGTCATCATGACTATGCGCTTGAAGCTTTTCATTTCAATCTTGGTATTTGGTTTCTTTTCTGGAGCTGTTTGGGCTGATGAAGCAGCTTTAAGAAAGGCCATTCAACCTCATTTTGCGGATAGTAAAATTGAGAGCGTGAAGAAAACGCCTTATCTGGGATTGTATGAAGTGGTTGTCGGTGATGAGGTATTTTATACCGATGATAAGGCCGATTATTTCTTCTTTGGTCATGTGATCGACACCAAGACCCGGACGAGCATGACCAATGAACGGATCCAGGAGATCAAGGCTGCTCGACGAGTTCCGCTAGATTCTTTGCCGTTGCAATCGGCTATAAAGGTCGTGAAAGGCGATGGCAAGCGGCGGGTGGCGATTTTTACCGATCCTAACTGCCCATACTGCAAGCAATTGGAAAAAGAGTTGCTCAATGTGACGAATGTGACGATCTATACCTTGCTCTATCCGGTGCTCAAAGGATCTATGGAATTATCCAAAAAGATCTGGTGTTCAGATAATCAAATTAAAGCTTGGGATGATTTTATGCTGAAGAATGTTGCGCCATCGAGTAAAGATTGCGAAACGCCTCTGGACGCACTGGTGAAGTCTGGTCATGAGAATAAAGTGAGCGGTACGCCAACACTGATTTTTGCTGATGGCTCAGTTGTGGGCGGTATGATTCCGGCAACAGTGATTGAGGAAAAACTGGAGAACGCAAGTAAGAGCAAATAAAATTTCCAGTTAGGCAATAAAAAAAGCTTGCTGGAGTAATTCAGTAAGCTTTTTTATCCTATTTTCCTCAGTTGATTCCAGTAAAATTGCCACGAATGTATTTCTGGTAAGGGTTTTCGACAGAATAGGAGGCTCACCCAATGGGTGAAATTAAATTTGAGAAGAAGACACTGGTCGAGGCGATCAATACTACTTTGCAGGAGACGGAACAAACGACGGCTGAACAAAGCGTAGCCACTCCTGGTGGCCGGTTTCACGTTCGCTGGGACGAAGGCGGAAGCGCCACAGCACTGGGGCAATTACCATTCTTTGCCGAGTTTTTGGAAGTTTCTGGGTTATTCACCCGCTGGGTGGATGGATGTCCAATGGATTACACCAGTCCCAACGCACCCAAGGTAGTTGATGTGCTTGGCACCTGGCTATTATCGATCTTGGATGGACAGCGGCGCTATGCACATGTTGCCGGGCTGCGCGGCGATGAAGTTGCTCCCCGGATACTCGGCATGAACAAGATCATCAGTGACGAGAGTTTGCGTCGCGCACTGGCGCACTTGGCACCGACCCCATGCAAGTATGGTAGCGAAGCAGAACGCGCTGCCCACGCAGTCCAACTGGCGAAGAGCACAGCATGGATGGATAAAGCCCTGGGCGAGAGCACCCAAGAATCTTTACGCATGCCCTGGATACTCGATGCCGACACCAGCGTCAAACTGTTGTATGGTCACCAGGCAGGTGCCGAGATTGGCTACAACCCAACCAAGCCGGGACGGCCGAGCCATACTTTGCACACCTACTGGATCGGCAACATTCGACTGGTGCTCGATGTCGAGGTACAAAGCGGTAAAGCCAGTGCGGCGAAACATAGCCTACCGCGCCTGTGCCGGCTAATTGAGCGACTCGCTGCCGAGGAACGCCCCGCCCTGGTGCGCGGTGACAGTGCCTTTGGCAATCAGGGGGTAATGGTCGAGATGGAGCGAATTGAACAGCACTACCTCTTCAAGCTACGGCAAACTGCCGGAGTTAAGCGCCTGATCGAGCGGCAATGGCAGCAAGGCGACTGGCAGAACGCGGGGCAAGGCTTTGACGCGGTGGAAGGCAAGCTTCGGCTGACGGGTTGGAGTGGTGCGCGGCGTGTAGTGGTACTGCGGCGGCGAATCAAAGACAGCATGGCGGCAGCCGAGACGAGCAATGAGAACCAGCAGCCGATGCTCCACTTCATTGACCATTCAGACAAGGTTAAACTCTGGGAATACGCTATATTGGTGACCAATACAAACTACTCCCTCGACGCCATTGGCCAGTTATACCGGGATCGGGCCGACTGCGAGAACGGCTTCGATGAGCTGAAAAACCAATGGGGCTGGGGTGGCTATACCACGCAAGACCTGGAACGTTGCAACCTCTCAGCGCGAGCAGTCGCGCTCATCTACAATTGGTGGAGTTGGTATGTCAGACTGGCACACCCGAAGACACGCCTGGAGGCAATCACTAGCCGTCCCATGTTGCTCAGCGGCATTGCCCGCCTGACCCAGCATGCCGGTCAATCCCGATTGCTGCTCACTCTGACTCACGCAGCCGGAGATCATATCAAGTCGATGATCTCCAATATACGAAAAGGTCTTGATCATGTTCTGGCAAATGCGCCTCAGTTGACCAAAGCGGATCATTGGGGCGTACTTGTACGCTATATCATTAACAAAATTATTGCGACCAGACCGAAAAATTCACAGCCCCTCGGTTTCCTTCCACCCTCTTTGGCCATTGGAGTGACCTAACAGAGGAATTTAGGTTTATTGCTTCGTTAATGCGGGCACCGTATAGCCGCGGGGCATCAATACCCACATTCTTCCCGATTGCTTCATTTTTCCGGCCTGATTTCCTGCTTCATGGCCAAATCCCCAGAAGAAATCCGCGCGTATTCCGCCTTTGATGGCGCTGCCGACATCCTGCGCTACCATAAGCCGGTTCAATGGCTTGCTGGTGTTTGGCCAGGTGGTTGCAAGAAATACCGGCGCGCCTTGTGGAATTGAAAGCGGGTCGATGGCGATACTTCTGCCGGCTGTCAACGGCACACCCAAAGCGCCGATTGGGCCGGATAAATCGGCGGGCAACTCACGAAAAAATACGTAACGTGCGTTTTGCTGCAACAACTCAGGCAATTTACTAGGGTTTTGTTGTCCCCATTGTTTGATGCCTTGCATGGATGCTTTTTCCAGCGGTAATTCACCGCGCTGTACCAAGTATTTGCCAATTGAGTTATACGGGTGACCGTTTTGATCGGCAAAGCCAATTTTTACCATTTCTCCATTATCGAAAACGATACGCCCTGATCCCTGGATATGCAGAAAAAATAATTCCACTTCGTCTTCCACCCACAATATCTCATAGCCGTTCAATATTTTCGGATTACTCATGATTTCTGCCCGGCTATAATAGGGGACAACTTTGCGCCCATCCAGCCGGCCACGCAGACGCAGGTCTTTTAGCTCCGGATAGGCTGCGCCTAAATCAACGGTCAGAAGTTCGCTGGGTGTAGCATAAATCGGGTAGCGATACCGTTTGGAAGGTATCCGGCTGCCTTTGAGCAGCGGTTCGTAGTAGCCCGTAACTAGCCCTTCTTCACTGTTATCGGTGCTGATAATCTGATAGGGGGTGAAATAGCTTTCAAAAAAATTTCTCAGCGTTTTGTTATTAGGTTTTTGCAGTGAAGCAGCCATTTTGCAATTTTCTTTCCAGACTGGCTGCTTGCTTAAAACTGTACAACTTTTCAAAAAAGCCTGCCATGCAGGTAACAGGTCATCATCCGCCCAGCCAGTTAGTGCAGACCATTGAGCGCGTTTATGGATGGATTTTGTCAACGGTTTCTCGGGGGGCGGTGGCGTGACGGTTTCAGCCGGCTGACTGGGTGGCAGAGTAGGGCTGATTGTCCCGGTAGTACAGGCAATGAGTAATAAAAACGAGGCAGCTACAATAAAACTTAATTGGTTTTTCATTAAATTTTGGTTAAAGTGTCAGCTTGGTTTTTAACTTGATAGCAAACTTAAATTATGTGGTTACTTGCAGTCGAAGCAGCTGTGGTATTGGTTTTATTAGCTTTTATTATCTGGTGGACCATGTTTTCAGGTAAAAAAAAGAAAGATGATGAAAACAAAGACTGATAGCAGCGGTCATTCAGCGCGTTTTTATATATTCTGCTTTAAATATTACCAGATTATGTCTCGTCACACGGGATTCTCTATATCAATAAACTGGTGCTGGATACCAAATTTTTGTGCAAGGTGGTCACCCAATGCTTGCACACCATAACGTTCCGTTGCATGGTGTCCCGCAGCGATAAATGCAACACCCGATTCACGTGCGGCATGCACATTGTGCTCTGAGATTTCACCGGTGATGTAGGCATCGGCACCTTGCTGGATCGCTGCTTCAAAATAGCCTTGCGCCGCACCAGTGCACCATGCGATGCATCGGATAGTTTTATTGGGATCACCGATCATCATTGGTTTGCGTAACAAAGTCCGTGTTATTTTTTCTCCCAATGCACCCAGGGTCGTAGGTTGGGCTAATTCTCCCTGTGCTGCGATATCTTGATCGCCAAAATGACCTGTTTCGATAAATCCCAGTTTCTTTCCCAATAGTGCATTGTTGCCAAACTGCGGATGCGCGTCTAACGGCAGATGATAGGCGAATAAATTGATTTGTTGGTGCATAAGCAACGCAATGCGGCGGTTTTTCATGCCGGTTATGCGTGCATCTTCTCCGCGCCAGAAATAGCCATGATGAACGAGAATGGCATCTGCCTTGGCTGCAGCAGCCGCTTGCAGAAGATCTAGCGAAGCCGTTACACCGCTGATCAGGGTAAGAATGTCGCTACGCCCTTCCACTTGCAGGCCATTTGGGCAATAATCATGAAAGCGGGGTATATCCAGTAATTGATTCAGATGATTTTCCAATTCATCTCGATGCATTGATTTTCTCCTTCGCGCATATACTACTACTCAATAGTACCGCAGTTATTTTAATTTTGGAGTAATACGCTTTGATGTACAGACTCTGGTTGATTTTTGCACAAACGGCAACAGTATTACTGGCTATTTTTTTTGTGGTCTCCACGCTACGGCCTGAATTGCTACCCTGGAAACCCCGGGGAGAAATCGTGACAGTCAAAGAGGCTGCGCCTATCGTTGAAACGGAAAGACCAGACAGTTATTCCAAGGCGGCTGAGATAGCCATGCCGTCCGTTGTCAATATTTTTACCCGTAAAGAAATCAAAGAAGAACCCGCTCACCCGCTACTGAATGATCCCATGTTTCGCAGATTCTTTGGAGAACAATTTGAATCCAGAACGCGGCGTACATCTAGCTTGGGTTCTGGCGTGATTGTCAGTCCTAATGGCTATATATTGACCAATCATCATGTGGTGGAAGCAGCGGATGAAGTCGAGGTTGCTTTAATTGACGGTAGAAAGGCCAAGGCGAGTGTTATTGGTTCGGATCCTGAAACGGATCTGGCAGTGCTAAAGATAAAACTGAAAGAATTACCTGCTATCACTTTTGGCCAGTCACAACAGGTCAAAGTGGGCGATGTTGTGCTTGCAGTAGGAAATCCTTTCGGCGTCGGGCAAAGTGTTACCATGGGCATAGTCAGCGCAATGAGCCGGAGCCGGGTTGGGATTAATACCTTTGAAGATTTTATTCAAATCGATGCGGCGATTAATCCGGGCAACTCCGGGGGGGCGCTGACGGATACATCGGGCAATTTGATCGGTATTAATACGGCGATTTATTCCAGTAGCGGCGGCTCGCTCGGCATTGGTTTCGCAATCCCTATTCATGTTGCTAAACAGATCATGGAACAAATTATCCAGTCCGGCAGCGTGATTCGAGGCTGGTTGGGTGTCAGCATGCAGGATATGACGCAGGATCTGGCAGAATCATTTGGCCTGGATAATCTCATGGGATCATTGGTAGCCAGTGTGCTCAACGATGGTCCGGCAGACAAAGCGGGTATCAAACCAGGCGATATCATAATAGCTGTCGAAGGTAAGCCGGTGAAAAATTCATCAGAAATGCTTAATCGGGTCGCGGCATTGTCGCCTAATGATACGGTGACGGTCACCGTGATTCGTAACAAGCAGGAAAAAACAATTCAAGTCAAAGTGGGTGTGCGGCCTAAACAACAATAATCGCATTTAAAAAATTCAAATCCGAAGCAAAATAAAATTTATGAAGAATCTATTACCAGCTACCGGATTTTTATCCGTAATTGCCCAGTGGTTTAGCGCAAATATTCTCGCATTGGGGCGTGAGATGCGGCTGTCTTATCTGCCGCCGCTGATGGTTTATGTTGCCGCAGGTATTTCCGGTCTGACAGGTATTGTTGGCACATTCTACGTGAAGGAAAAGCTTGGTCTTTCCGCCGAATTTCTAGCCATGCTTGGATTCTGGATGATGTTACCGTGGGCGCTTAAGATGCCTTTAGGTCATTTGGTCGATCTGGTGTGGCGCTGGAAGGGTTTGCTGGTGTATTTAGGAGCCAGCTTGATCATGCTGAGCTTACTGATCATGATTGGATTGCTAGGGCATACTGAGGCAATGGCAGCCATGGCTTCGGTTGAAACTTGGTTTGTGATATCGGCTTTACTGGCACCGATTGGTTATGTTTTACAGGATGTGGTCGCTGATGCCATGACCGTTGAAGCCGTGCCGCGTGTCGATGACAATGGTCAGAAGCTGGACCCGGATAAGCGGAAATTGATGCATGTCACCATGCAAACCTTGGGGCGTGTTGCCATCATCGGCGGGGGGGTGCTGGTATCCATCGCTAATGTTTTCTTACTGCGCGATGCGGGTGTGCTGCCAGAAGCTGAAAAAGCAGCTGTCTACTTATTTGTTTATCAATTGGCGTTGATTATTCCATTGGTTTCTATTTTTGGCGTGGTTTTCGCATCCTGGTTGCAGCGGCGTGATATGAAACGTTTTCTTGCGCAAGGTCATAGTCGGCAGGAAGCGAGTGTATTACTGGGTCTTCATTCGGAACCGCCACCAATTAACTGGTGGATTTTGGGAGGTGGATTAGTTTTTACTGTATTGTCATTGGGCGTTGGTTTGAGCCGTATATCCGGTGGAGAAGAAATCGTATTTGTTATCTCCATGGCCATTATTGTATTTCTAATGTGGCGATTGACTGGAGAGCTTGAGCCGGATGCGCGTAACGTGCTGGTCGGCACAGCAGTTTTGATATTCGTATTCCGAGCGATTCCCGGGCCGGGTGCCGGTTCCACTTGGTGGATGATTGATACATTGGGCTTTGACCAGCAGTTCCTTGCCGTATTGTCTTTGGTTGGTGCCGTACTGACGCTATTCGGCATGTTTATTTTCCGCCGCTTCATGGCCGAACGCTCGATTGCTTACATCATCGGCTTTCTTACCATCGTCGGTACCTTCCTTTCGGCGCCGATTATTGGCATGTATTTTGGTCTGCATGAGTGGACTGCTTCAGTAACGGGGGGTGTAGTCGATGCGCGTTTCATTGTGCTGATTGATACCGCTCTGGAATCACCGCTGGGCCAGATTGCTATGATCCCGATGTTGGCCTGGATTGCTAACTCTGCGCCGGAAAAGCTTAAAGCTACTTTTTTTGCGGTGATGGCATCGTTCACCAATCTGGCTTTGTCAGCTTCGCAACTGGGAACCAAGTATCTCAATCAATTTTATGAAGTTAAACGTGAGGTGAAGGATGTTGTCACAGGTCAAGTGACTATTCCGGCAGACTATAGCGAGTTAGGGCATCTGTTGATTACCGTCACAATTATTGGCTTTGTATTGCCGCTGATTACGATTCTGATAGTTAAACAGTCGCGTTTTCGGAATGCTTGATTAACTCGAATTCTTATCTGGTTTTTCGCTATTTTATTTATAAGTATATGAAAGAAAGAAATATAATGTGGAACTAAATTAATTCCTTCTGTATCCGTTATCACTTTAACTTGTGTGCATAGAGCTGTTTTGAGTTATGTATGCGGGTATTTTTTAATCAACAAAAATTGTGGCGCTTATTGATTGTGCGCATCAGTATTTGTTTTTGATAAAGGAGATATTATGAAGCAACTTTTTTTAATGATGACTTTATTATTTCTGTTTACGGGTGCAGCTCTCGCAGCTGTTAATATCAATACCGCTTCGCAAGCTGAGCTGGAAGCTCTGCAAGGAATTGGTCCTGCTAAAGCAAAAGCGATCATTGAGCATCGCGAGAAAACCGGTGCTTTTGCTTCGATAGATGATTTAGCGAAGGTGAGCGGTATTGGTCCGGGAACCGTCAAACAACTGCGTGATGCGGTTACCGTAGAGAGTGAGAAAAGCGCAGAGGCTCCAGCCAAACCGGAGTAATGTTTTTGTTGTAGATTAAAAACCCCTTCTGAAGAAAATTCAGAGGGGGTTTTTATTTGAATGATTGCAGTGTTTCTTTGCAGGTCTCATGTGTGATAATCTAAATCGATCTATTATAAGATTTACGCTCATGTATAAAACGATTGAGAATTTTGTTGGTAATACCCCTTTAGTAAAACTTAAGCATCTGCCTGGAACAACCAGTAATGTTATTCTTGCCAAGCTCGAGGGTAACAATCCGGCCGGTTCGGTAAAAGACCGGCCGGCATTGTCGATGATTTTTCATGCGCAAAAGCGCGGCGAAATCAAACCGGGCGATACGCTGATTGAAGCAACCAGCGGCAATACCGGAATAGCTCTGGCAATGGCTGCTGCCGTTATGGGTTATCGTATTGTATTGATCATGCCGGAGAATTTGACTATAGAGAGACGGCAATCCATGAGCGCATACGGCGCAAAAATTATTCTGACCCCCAAAGCCGGTGGCATGGAGCAAGCGCGAGATCTGGCAGAGAAAATGCGCGCCGAAGGGCAGGGGATTATTCTCGATCAATTTGCTAATCCGGATAACCCATTGGCGCATTATGAAGGCACAGCGCCGGAAATCTGGCGGGATACCCAAGGAAAGATTACCCATTTTGTCAGTAGTATGGGAACTACCGGTACGATTATGGGTTGCTCGAGATTCTTTAAAGAACAGCAGCCAGCAATTAAGGTTATTGGCGTGCAGCCGGAGGAGGGAGCGCAGATTCCGGGTATTCGTAAATGGTCTCCGGCTTATTTGCCGAAAATCTATGATACGCAACGGGTTGATGAATTGCTGTATGTTTCTCAAAATGAAGCTGAAGACCTGACGCGACGGTTGGCTCGTGAAGAAGGAATTTTTGCAGGCATCTCCTCAGGTGGCGCTTTGGCAGCAGCATTAAGGATATCCGCTCAAGTTGAGAATGCGGTGATTGTGTTTATTGTTTGTGACCGGGGCGATCGTTATTTGTCGACCGGGATTTTTCCTGCTTAGAGAAATTTGCATGATAATTGAAGGTATTTTCAATTTCAGGTAAGTGGCAAGGAGTTTTTTGCAATAAAGTTCAATCAGGTAACGTTTATAATTTATAATTTATATCGTTTACACAGGATAGAAGAGAATTGACAGAGTTCGTTATTACAACGTTATTAGAATAAAATATCCAGGATTTACACCAAACTGCCTGTTGTCTTGTAGGTTAATATGACACTGGAGCAGGTTAATAATGCACAGAATTCAGATTCTGCTAGCTTCTTAATAGATACGCAAAGTATCAGTACAATTTAGGTATCGAGCGCGGAATGTTAAACAATAGCTTTTCACTCCCTATTCGTGTCTATTATCAGGATACTGATGCGGGTGGCGTGGTATATCATTCAACATACCTGAATTTTATGGAGCGGGCACGCTATGAATGGCTCAGGGAGTTGGAATTTAATGTCAATTCATTGATTGAAATTCATAAAATTTTGTTCATGGTGCGTTCGCTTGAAATTGAGTATTTTAAGCCCGCGGTACTGGATGATTTGTTGAACGTGACAGTAGCAGTTGCAGAGATAGGCAGGAGTCGTATCACGTTGTCTCAAGGAATCTTATGCAACCATGTCAAGCTAGTGAGTGCCACGATTCATGTGGTGTGTGTCGGCGCAGAAAAACTCAAGCCAGTAAGTATTCCTGGGCCATTACGTGAAAAAATTGGGAAGTTCGCATGAGTACAACAGTAACACAAGATATGTCATTTCTGCATCTGATCAGTAGCGCCAGTTTGCTGGTGCAACTGGTGATGCTGATTTTGGTATTGATTTCACTTTCATCATGGTGGTTTATTTTTCGTAAATTATTCGTCATCCGCTATGAAATAAAGAAAACTGATGAATTTGAGGATATTTTCTGGCGTGGTGTCGATTTGAATGCATTGCATCAGCGCATCATAAGTTCACGTTATGAATCAGGCAGTTTGGAACGAATATTTGCTGCTGGATTTGGTGAATTTAACAAGCATCCTGCCGGATCTGATCTTGATGCGGTGATGGAAAGCACCCGCAGAGCCATGCGTGCTACTTATCAACGGGAAATGGATTATTTGGAGTCGCACTTATCATTCCTGGCTACAGTTGGATCAGTCAGTCCCTATATTGGCTTGCTAGGTACTGTTTGGGGGATTATGAACTCTTTCCGCAGCTTATCCAGCGTTACACAAGCAACTATTGCACATGTTGCACCGGGAATTGCGGAAGCCTTAATAGCAACGGCGATGGGGCTGTTTGCAGCAATTCCGGCGGTAGTTGCTTATAACCGTTATGCCAGCAGAACCGATCAACTGGCAACGCGGTTTGAGAGCTTTATGGAAGAATTATCCAATGTGTTGCAACGGCGAGCAGCCGAATAGAAAGGACTGAGAGGATTTTATGGCGCGTCGTGCCAAACATCGATTAATGAATGAGATCAATGTAGTGCCATACATTGACGTAATGCTGGTACTGTTAATCATTTTTATGATAACAGCGCCGATGATCAACCATGGGCAGATAGAGCTACCGCAAATTGGCAAATCATTAGCGACACCGGTGGCGCCACTGGAAGTGATCATCAAGGCCGATGGCAGTCTTACCTTGCGTGATCGCGCTAAATCAGCTGTAGAACAGAAAGTAGACAGAAACCAATTGATTGAAGCCATTAAACAAAAGCAAGCGCAAAATGCTGAGCAACCGGTAGTGATTGCAGCGGACAAAAATGTGCGTTACGAAGAAGTCATTAAAGTAATGGATATTCTGCAGCAGAATCAAGTACAGAAAGTGGGTTTGCTGGCCCAACAAAAATGAACGATATGTAATGAGTGCGAGCGTCTTACGCAATTCTCCCCATTCAGAGCCTAGATCATTATTGGCGGGTGTGCTGGCAGTTCTGGTGCATCTTGTTTTCGTGGCGATAATGATTTTTGGTTTGAGCTGGAAAGATCTTCCGCCGGAAGGTATGGTTGTGGATATTTGGACTGAGCTACCTAAACCTATTCAGGAGCCAGTAAAAACTCAACCGCCACCAAAACAACCTAAACCAGTTCCAGAGCCTATCAAGCCTAAACCGGAGCCGGAACCGGAGCCACCTAAACCAGAACCGCCCAAGCCGGAACCAGCGAAACCGGAGCCGGTTAAGCCTGAGCCGGCCAAACCCGCGCCACAGAAAGCAGTTGTGGAACCGCCTGTAAAAAAACCCGATATCGCGTTGAAGCAGAAGCCTGAGCCGATTAAAGAGACTAAGCCGGATCTGGAAGAACAAAAGAAAAAAGAGCAAGAAAAAATTAAAGAGCAGGAAAGATTAAAAGAACTGGAAAAACAAAAAGAACTTGAGAAAAAGAAAGAATTAGATAAACAGAAAGAGCTTGAAAAGAAGAAAGAATTAGACAAGCAGAAGGAATTGGAGAAACAAAAGGAACTAGAAAAGCAAAAAGAACTGGAAAAGCAGAAAGAATTGCAGAAACAGAAAGAAAAAGATCTGGCGGCTCAACGGCAACGTGAACAAGAAGCAAAAGCGCAGCGGGAAGCCGAAGCGCAACGCGCTACGCAGCAGGCTGCAGCAAGGAATCAGGTAACGAATGAAATTTCCAAATATAAAGCCCTGATTCTTGCCAAGATAAAGAGCAGAATCGTGATGCCACCGGATTTGCCGGGTAATCCGGTCGCTGAGTTTAACGTTACGCTGCTGCCAGGCGGTGACATCCTCGATGTCAGGTTAAGCAAGAGTAGTGGACATGCGGCTTTTGATAATGCGGTTGAACGTGCAATCTTTTTGTCAAAGCCATTACCGCTGCCGCCTGATCCTGCATTATTTAATGAATTTCGTAATTTGAATATTACAGTGCATTATCGCGAATGATTGTTATAATCAATGGGAATTTCTTGCTTTGTGAAAATTTAATACTTATGTCATCACATCGGTCTAAACCTATTTTTAGTGCATTGGTTCTGCTTTTATGTCTGATCAGTGCGCCTGTGTACGCTCAACTGAATATCGAGATTTTTGGTGGCGGGGCGTCACGCATTCCCATTGCTATTGTTCCTTTTGCTGATGAAAATAAACTTCAGCAAAGTATTACGCCAGTGATTAGTGCTGATTTGCAACGGACTGGTTTGTTTAAACTGGTTGATCCTGCTGGATTGTCGCCACACGCACCTATGGAAGTCGTATATGCGGACTGGGCCAATCGTGGCGCGAATGCACTGGTAATTGGTCGTGTGGTAGCCATATCCGGTGATCAGGTGGAAATTCAATTCCGTTTAATGGATGTCGCTAAAAAATCGCAATTGACCGGATTGGCAATCACGGTTCCAACGGCACAATTGCGTATGGCGGCGCATCGGATTGCGGATGTTATCTATGAAGCATTGACGGGCGATGTTGGGGTATTCAGTACCCGTATTGCTTACGTGCTGAAACGCGGCAATAAATATGCGCTTCAGGTCGCTGATGCGGATGGCTATAATGCACAATCCATCATTGAATATACAGAGCCCATTATTTCTCCCGCCTGGTCACCCGATGGCAGTCAATTGGCGTATGTTTCATTTGAGAATAAAAAGCCAATTGTTTACGTACAAAAATTAGCGACACGTGAGCGTCGAGCGGTTGCCAGTTTCAAAGGGAGTAACAGCGCACCAGCGTGGTCTCCTGATGGAAAGAAGCTGGCTGTTGTATTAACCGGACAAGGCGGGTCGCAAATATTTCTGATTAATGCAGATGGAAGTGGTTTGCAAAGATTAAGCAGAAGTTCTGGGATCGATACTGAGCCGAACTTTTCACCTGATGGCCGATATATTTTATTTACTTCCGATCGGGGCGGCAGTCCGCAAATATATCGGATGCCCGTAACCGATACTGAAACCAGTAATGCAGAACGGCTTACTTTTGAAGGTAGCTACAATGTCAGTCCGGATTATAGTCAGGATGGCAAAAGTTTCACTTTTATCCACCGGAACAATAATCAGTTTAACGTAGCGGTTCAGGAAGTTGGCTCACGTCAGGTACAGATACTGACAAACTCAAAATTTGATGAATCACCTAGTTTTGCGCCTAACGGTAAGATGATCTTATATGCAACTGAGATTGATGGGCATGGTATATTATCCGCAGTTTCCAGGGATGGGCAGACAAGACAGCATCTATCAGTACAAACAGGTGATATTAGAGAGCCGGCATGGGGCCCTTTGCCAGTATGGAAGTAATGCATATTTTTAACGAAAAGGAGTTATAAATGAGGAAATTATTAGGAGTTTCATTGATTGTGCTGTTATCAGCTTGCGCAAGTCAAACCACGCAACCTGAGGTTGATGATCTCACAGCAGGCGCGGGTGCCGGTTCAGGGGGCAGTGATTTGATGGGATCAGGCTCCGCTAGACCCAGCTATTTCAGTCAATTGCAGGATCCTAATAGTATTTTGTCCAAACGAAGTGTTTATTACGATTATGATAGCTACACCGTTAAAAGTGAATACAGAGAGCTGGTATTGTCGCATGCCAGATTCTTGCGCGACAATGCAAGTGCCAGCGTAATCCTGCAAGGAAATACCGATGATCGCGGCAGTCGTGAATACAATCTCGCTTTAGGGCAGCGTCGTGCCGATAGCGTCAGAAATATGATGACCTTAGCAGGTGCGCGCGATGAACAAATTGAATCTGTCAGTTTGGGTGAAGAAAAACCGCGTGCATTGGGGCATGGTGAATCGGCATGGAGTCAGAATCGCCGCACTGATATTCTTTACCGGGGTGAATAAACATGCTGATACGCGCTTTCTTACTGTTGTTACTGCTGGGCTGCAATGTAAGTCATGCAGCTTTGTTTGGCGATGATGAAGCACGCGAACAGATTGCCGCATTACGAAAGCAAGTCAGTGAAATGGAAGCGCGTATTGCTAAGATGGAGCAAGCACTGAACAGCCAGGCGTTGCTTGAGCTTTATGCCCAAGTTGAAACGCTTGGACTTGAGTTGGGAAAACTGAACGGACAAATAGAAATGCTGAGTAACGATAATGCCTTGTTACAGAAGCGGCAGCGGGATTTCTATATTGATTTGGACAATCGGCTGCGCCAGATTGAACAGCCAGGTAAACAGGGTTCTTCCGCCCCTGCAGCGCCAGCAAGTATATCGGATAGTACTCCCACGGCAACGCCTTCAGTCAAAGAACAAACAGCAGCGCCACCAGCAGCTGGCGCAGTAATACCGGAAACTTCATCTTCTGATGGAACTGCTTCTTCCGGTGCGCTTGATTCGGGTAGGGTATCAGCAAATGAATTGGCACCTGCAGGCCCGGCAGAGAATAGTGCCTATAAAGAAGCGTATGACCTATTTAAGAACGGTGAATATGCAAACGCTATCGCACAATTTGAAAGCTTCCTGGAGAATTATCCGCAGTCCAGTTTGGCGCCTGGGGCTGCTTACTGGATTGGCAATGCCCGTTATGCACTGCGGGATTATCAACTGGCAATTGACGCTCAGAGAAAATTGATAAGCACATATCCGGATAGCAGTAAAGTACCGGATGCCTTCCTGAATATTGCCAGCAGCCAACATGAAATGGGCGATAGCAAAGCAAGCAAGAAAACCCTGGAAAATATTCTGGCAAAATATCCGAATAGTGAAGCAGCAAAAAAAGCCAAGCAACGCTTGGTTAATATCAAATAAATTCCTCGCTTGAACAAATAGCCAGTCAATTGTTGTTTTCTGCATTACCTTCAAAGTAATATAATCTGTTTCTTTTTCTTCCTCCAGGCGATCATCAATTATGCAAGCGTTAGAGACTGCAACCTTGCGTATCAGTGAAATTTTCTATTCTTTACAAGGTGAAACCAGCCGAGTTGGTTTGCCGACGGTTTTTGTGCGTTTGACAGGTTGTCCTTTACGTTGCGGTTACTGTGATACCGCTTATGCTTTTAGCGGCGGAGCGAATCTATCGATAGCAAAAATCCTGAATCAAGTGGCTCACTATCAAACGAATTATGTGACAGTGACAGGGGGTGAGCCTTTAGCGCAGAAAGCTTGTTTGGATTTGTTAACTGCATTATGCGATGCGCAGTATTCCGTGTCACTGGAGACCAGCGGCGCATTGGATTTATCCAAAGTGGATGTGCGTGTGTGCAAGGTTATGGATATCAAAACCCCGGGTTCGGGTGAAGTGGCTAAAAATAACTGGTCGAATCTTGCTCACCTGAAACAACACGACGAAATCAAGTTTGTACTGTGCGATGAAGCAGACTATCAATGGGCTTGCGAAATCATTCATAATAGGCAGTTGCAGCAAACATGCCCAATCCTGCTTTCACCCGTTTATGGTAGCTTGGATCCCGCGACACTGGCATCCTGGATACTGCGCGACAGCCTGCCGGTAAGGATGCAGATTCAGATGCATAAATTGCTTTGGGGCGAAGGGCCGGGAAGATGAAACATGCCGATTAGTCTATGAAAAAAGCAGTGGTATTGCTATCCGGCGGATTGGATTCCGCGACTACGCTGGCGATAGCTCGAGACAGACAATTTGAATGTTATGCTTTAAGTGTCGATTATGGCCAGCGGCATCGATCAGAATTAGAAGCAGCAAAGAAAGTCGCACAATCTTTAGGTGCTCATACCCATCAAATTATCAAACTTGATCTGACAATTTTTGGTGGATCAGCACTCACAGATCGCTCAATTGAAATTCCAACTTCAGGAGAGAGTACAAATATCCCCATCACTTATGTGCCCGCCAGAAATACCATCATGCTGTCGTTGGCGTTGGCATGGGCTGAGACATTGAATAGTCAGGATATCTTCGTCGGTGTGAACGCCGTTGATTATTCCGGCTACCCGGACTGCCGCCCAGAATATATTCAGGCATTTGAGAATATGGCGAATCAGGCAACCAAAGCAGGCATTGAAGGCAAAAAACTGACCATTCATGCACCGCTTATGTATTTATCCAAGAAAGAAATTATCCAGGAAGGAATCGCTCTGGGTGTTGATTACAGTTTAACCGTTTCTTGTTATCAGGCTGATGAGTTGGGACGGGCTTGTGGAGTTTGTGACTCCTGTCGTATCCGGCGTGCTGGATTTGCTGCGGCAGGTACAATCGATACAACATATTATCTGATTACTCCATAAATTATTACAAATGATCTGAAGTCATTTAGGCGTATCAAACTGCTATTTCTTCTGAGGATTATTCTTACTACTTCTTGTAGTCTAGTGGTTGTGTAAAGATTCAGATTGGGCTTGATCGTTACTGAACCTAAATTCCTCTGTTAGGTCACTCCAATGGCCAAAGAGGGTAGAGGGAAACCGAGGATCTGTGAATTTTTCGGTCTGGTCGCAATAATTTTGTTAATCCTAATTTCCTTAGTTGTAATTTAGGATAAAAATGGCTGTAATCTAATACTATCAATGGTTCCCGGCTAAAAATGTTAACTGCTCCTCAGTTACAGAAAACAAGCTGAGAGCAAGGCATGAAAACACTTTCAGCAGATTTTGATTATTTCACTAAAATCTCACCTGATTGGTGATGCCATGTATCTTTCAAAGAACCTTAATCAATAGGGTTCTTGAGCGATTTAAGAGCCTTCAACTGAGGAATTTAGGTTGAAATCGTTTGCGGAAAACGATGCGCTTCCACGGGTAGATACCGATTAAGGTTTTGGCTTTAAAGTCGTGTAGAGAAATAATATCCATTGGTGATTAGGCGCTAGCTCAAGTTTAGACATTCGGTATCAAAAGAGCGACCATTAAGGCAGAAGCAAAGTGGCAATACGCGGCATAAAATATTCAAAAAATGAGCGGAAATACACAAATTGCTTGTTGCGCCGCGCGGTTCATTCCAATACAATAGTTGCAACATTGTTGCATTTATTTAAGTATGTTTATGTTTAATAAGTTTCATAGAACCGCTGAAGAGTTGATTCGGCATAGCGGTGGACGAGCAACGGGAGGCAGAATTGGGATTCTGGCTGTTTTGCTGGCAGAACAACAAGCGATTACGCACCGGGAAATTGAACAGCGTTTGCTGGGAACATTGAGACTGGATCGGGTAACTTTATATCGCGCGCTCGAGTGGCTAACCGGGAAAAATCTGATCCATAAAGTAACCAGTGATGACCGGGTTTGGCGTTATCATGCCAACCGGGAGTTGCATTCACATCAACATGCGCATTTCAAATGTACCTGTTGTTCGCAGATGATCTGTCTGGATGTTTTGCCGATTGAGCGAAGCTGGCCTTTACCGATCGGCTATCGATTTCAGGAGATTGAGCTAACGGTAAAAGGTCTTTGTGCCGATTGTAGTTAAAAAATTCACTTTACAAAGTAAAAAAGGTCGAGTGGTCTTCTATGGTTAGGAAACCAGTTTGAATTTCTAATGATACGCAAAAGCTTATTTCTGATTTTGACGTTAGCATTATTGTCTGTGCCGGTCTTTTCAATGGCGCACGCTTTCACACATTTTGCACAAGCCGATGTGCTCGATGTCACTGGAGCCGAGACTGATGATGGCGGTGACCTTGATGAAATCTGCTTGGATTGTCTTGCCCTTACTGCATTAAATATCTTTTTAGCTGCTTCCGGGTTTTCCCTTGCTGGTCCGATAGCACGTCACCGCTTGTCATTACTGACAGTTAGGCATCACTCTGACAACAGAATCCTTTCCTATCATTCACGTGCCCCTCCATTTCATTTCATCTGATTCTTAAACGGCTAATCCTGATCTGAATCAGTCGCTAAGCAATCTATTGATTGCATGTGATTGATCAGTTTCATTGATGCAACTCAGTTGCACACCAAATACCTATTTAATTAGGAAAGCTGTATGGATTATTCTGATCATAAATTAATTAATGCAAAATGGCTGGCATCTAAATCAACAGTGGTTATCCTGGTATTTTTCCTGTTGAAGATATCCAGTACGTCTGCACAAGGTGTCAGTAAGAATGTCGAATTACCGAGTGTACAAATTACTGCGCCAACTTCAGGCTCGGCTGAATCGTCTGGGATCAAGGCGGATATCATATTGCAAGGCGATCGTCTGCGCCGGAAACGGGAAACCAATCTGGGTGATACGCTATCGCATGAACTGGGAGTGACTTCCAGCAGCTTTGGACCAGGGGCTGGCCGCCCAATTATTCGAGGGCAGGACGGACCTCGTGTACAGGTCCTAGAAAATGGCGTTGGTACGGGTGATCTGTCGATCATTAGCCCGGATCATGCCGTGGCAACAGAAACCTTAAATGCATCACGCATCGAAATACTACGCGGACCATCCACATTGTTGTACGGAAGCGGTGTGTCCGGCGGCGTGGTGAATGTCGTCAACGATCGCATACCTGATCGCCTGTTTAAGACACCGCAAGCAAACTTTGAAGGACGCTTCAATTCTGCCTTGGAAGAACGCAACGGCGCTCTCAATGCGTCAGGCAGCTTGGGCAGAATGTCCTGGAATATTGAAGGCGCCAAAAGAAAAACCAATGATGTTCATATTCCTGGCCGTGCGAATCCCAATGATCCAAACAGTGAAATTGGTTTTGTCAGAAATAGTGCGATCAATTCGAGTAATTTATCGGTGGGCAGTTCCTATATGGGTGACCGCGGCTTTGTGGGCATGTCGGTTTCAAGGCTGGAGAATTTTTACGGTATTCCCGGCCCGGAAGGTGCAAAAATTGACATGAGTCAGACCCGCTATGGTTTGGCTGGTGATCTGGATAATCCATTAAAAGGATTCCAGCAACTCAAAATGCGCTTTAATTATAATGATTACCAGCACAAGGAGCTTGAACAGAGCGGTGATGCTGGCAGCCGTTTTAAGAATAACGAATTGGATAGCCGAGCCGAACTAATCCATTCCCCGATCGCTCAGTGGCAAGGTGTCATGGGCATTCAGTTACAGAATCGCAATTTTTCCGCCAAAGGCGAAGAAGCTTTCGTGCCATCCAGCCTCTCGCAATCGGCCGGATTATTTATGCTTGAGAAGCGTGAATGGCAGCAATGGCGGTTTGAAGCGGGCGGGCGTTTTGAACATACCGCCCATAACCCGCAAGCCACGCAGCTGCAAACGCGTGACTTTAATTTGTATAGCGTATCCGCAGGAAGTGCCTGGAAATTTATGGATGGTTATCAGATCGACTTGACCGCCACGCGCGGACAACGTGCCCCGAATACTGTCGCACTGTATGCCAATGGTAAGCATGTAGCCACCAATACTTTTGAGCAAGGGGATCAAGCCTTGAGAAAAGAAACTTCGAATAACTTTGACATTGCACTGCAAAAAACCACAGGAACGATTACCGGGAAAGTAAATTTATTCTATAACTACGTCAATGATTATATTTTTCAGCAAAGCCGCGATAGCAATGGCGACGGTTTCGCGGACAGGGTTAACGATGAAGGATTGTTGGATAAGCATGGTGCTTTTCTGGTTCAGGATTTTTCACAAACGCGCGCAAAATTTTATGGTCTGGAAGCCGAAGCTATCATTGCACTATTACCCGATACGCTTAATTTGCGGTTATTTACCGATATCGTTTATGGCAGGCTAAAGGATAACGGCAATATCCCACGCTTGACTCCGCAACGCTTCGGCTTTGATCTGGATTACAGAAAAAATGCGTGGCAAGCCAATTTCAATCTGACACGTGTGACCCGCCAGGATCGCGTAGCCGTATTGGAAACTGAAACTTCCGGTTATACGCTGATGAACGCCGAAATGGGCTATCACATGAAACTTGCTAAATCCGTTCACTATACGCTTTTCCTTCAGGGCAGAAATTTGCTGGATAGCGATATGCGTGTACATACCTCGTTTCTGAAAGATGCAGCACCTTTGCCAGGGCGAGCTATTGTTGCGGGAATTAGAGGGTCTTTCTAACAGCATTTCAAGTAAAAAGAACGGAGGTTATTGCAAAATAGTCTTTTAATGCTAATCTGCTATAACAATCATTTCAGATGACTTCATTAAAAGCATGTCTGTAAGTAAGGAACTATGACCCGTTGGCTTAAACACCTTCTTCTTGGCGTTTTTATCGGTTTACTGGGTGTCATCGTTCACCTGTCACCTGCGGGCTTATGGCTGGAAGAGAAGTTTGGCTTGTATTGGCTTTTCCATTTACGCGGTGCCATGACAGCACCTGACAATGTGATGGTTGTTGCCATCGATCAGCCATCTGCAGCCCAGCTTGGTTTACCAATGACCCCGCGTTTGTGGCCGCGTGACTTACACGCGCAGCTGATCGAGCAATTAACCCAATCCGGGGCCCGCATCATTGTTTTCGATCTAATTTTTGACACGCCGGGCATGGAAGCAGCGCATGATGTGAGACTGGCTTCAAGTATGCGTACAGCGGGCAATGTTGTGCTGGTTGAACGATTGGTTTATGAAGATACCGCACTACACACAGATGCAACCGGGCAGCGTAATAACCGTATTATCAAAGAAGGGCCTATTCAGCTTCTGCCGATCATTGCTGATGCCATCAAGGCGCGCGCACCCTTTCCTTTGCCTAAAACAGAAAGAGTCAATGATTACTGGATTTTCAAGGCCGATGCAGGAGATATCCCAACGATCCCAGCCGTTGTTTTACAGACCTATGCGTTACCGGTTTATGATGACTTTATCCGGCTACTCCATACTGTAAATCCAGCTTATACCGCAGACTTGCCTACCGGTGAAGAGGCATTAGATATTGAGGATTTAATTTTCACACTGCGCAGTCTATTTATTAAGCAACCCCAGATAGTTCAAAATCTGCAAACAGAATTAAACCGTGATGTGAGCCTGGATTCCACAAAAAAACACATTATCCAAGCGCTGCTGAATCTCTATTCGGGAAGCGATACGCGATACCTGAATTTCTATGGCCCGCCACGGAGCGTTAAAACAATACCTTATCATCAAGTGCTACAACGCAATGAAAATGCTATTACGGAGAAACAATCCGAAGAATGGCCAGATTTTAAGGATAAGATCGTATTTGTTGGTTTCTCTGCAGCGACTCAACCTGAACAGGATATTGTACGGGATGATTATCACACCGTATTTTCCAATTCTGATGGACTTTACATCAGTGGAGTCGAAATTGCCGCCACAGCATTTGCCAATTTGCTGGAGAACAAGCCTATTAGATCTTTTCCGCTAACAGGGAGTGCAGGCGTTTTATTTCTATTGGGTCTCGGATTAGGTATCATTTTCATGATCTTACCTAATCAAACAGCAGCCATTGCCAGCATCATTCTGCTTTTCTTCTATACAGGGAGCACATACTATTACTTCAAAGAAACCAGTATCTGGTTACCATTAGTTAATCCACTTTTCCTGCAGTTGCCAGTGGCTCTATTTGGCGCAGTAATACTTAAATACTACGAGGCAAAACATGAACGCCAGCAGCTAAAAGAAGCATTTGGGTACTTCTTGCCTGAACGTGTTGTCAATGATATCGCCAAAAATGCAGGCGTTATGGCATTCAATAATCAACTGGTTTATGGTGCTTGTCTGGCCACAGATGCTGAAAAATATACAGCGCTTGCGGAAAAGCTTGAACCAAGGCAACTGGGGCAGTTAATGAATGAATATTATGCCGTCTTGTTTGAACCGGTCAGGCAACATAATGGCACGGTTTCAGATGTCGTCGGTGATGCGATGCTGGCGATCTGGGCTAAGACTTCTGCAACTGCTGACCTGAGGAAAGAGGCTTGTCAAGCATGTCTGGATATTGCTGAAGCCGTTGAGCGATTCAACCGCACCGGTAACCAGCCAGAATTACCCACGCGCATGGGATTGCATTTTGGTGAAATGTTATTAGGCAATATCGGCGCACTCCAACATTATGAATACCGTGCAGTCGGTGACATTGTGAATACAACCAACCGCATTCAAGGGGTAAATAAATACCTGGGCACCCGTTTGCTGGTATCCAGTGAAGTTGTAATTGGATTAAATGAATTCTTGATACGCCCGCTAGGAGATTTTTTATTGGTTGGAAAATCTTCACCTGTCAGCTTGTCTGAACTGGTTGCTCGCAAGCAGTCAGCGAGTCAGCAGCAATTGTGGCTATGTAATGTGTTTGCCCGTGCATTACACGCTTACAAAAACCAACAATGGATCGAGGCCTGCAATGGTTTCTCGGAAATTCTCAACATAATTCCAGAGGACGGTCCGGCGCATTATTTTTTAAAAATTTGTCAGCAAAATAAATTGTTTCCACCATCAGATTCTTGGGATCCAACCATACGCATTGAAAATAAATAACCAGGATTAATATAAATAGCGTTTTGCAATATTTTATTCAATGCACTCTTGCACCCTAATCTGAGAAAGAGGTGGAAATTAATTTTCTAAATCCCATATCATTTTGATTTATATCAATCAATAGATATCCAAGCTAGCTCCAAGGTTATTTCTCTCGTATAATAAAAACTCTGTCTGAATCAAAATTCTAAATACGATTTCCCTCAGACTGAGAATCGCGCATCAGAACGCACTCCAGAATCTGGAAGAACAATAAGAAAATGAGAATTTGCCAGAGAATTGAGCACAACAACCTAAGCGACCAGAATACTTCAGCGATGCCACTGATTGTATTATTCTTACTCATCTTTTGGGGTTGTATTGATAAAACCTATGCAACAGAATTCTGTCAGTCAGCGGCGGCAAAAGTCATTTCAGCGCAAGGAATTATTGAATTGCGCCGTGCCCATGAGACAACCTGGCAACAAACGGCGATGCATACTGCCATTTGTCCGGGGGATACCGTGCGTGCGCGCTCACATAGCCGGGCAGCACTCTTGTTAAGCAACGCAAGTGTGCTGAGATTGGATCAAAAAACAAGCATTACTTTCCCAAAATCGGAAGACAACGAAGCGGCTTCGCTTCTGGATTTATTTTCCGGCGCGATTCACATCATTACACGCACTCCCAAGCCATTCAAGGTTAGAACGCCATTTGTTAATGCAGGCGTTGATGGCACTGAGTTTTTTGTAGGCGTGGATGAGAACAGCACAAAACTGGTCATTTATGAGGGACGAGTGACCGCCAGTAATGAGCAAGGCAATCTTACTCTTTCCGATCATGAAGCAGCTATTACCATCCGCAACGCCGCGCCACAGAAAGTAGGCAGCATTAATCCGACTGATTCCGTCCAGTGGGCTTTGTACTATCCAATCATTATCAATTATCAGCTTGATGGACTAACAACGCAAACAGTGCAGCCGGAATTAAAGCAATCGATTGAATTCTACCGGCAAGGAAATGTTTTTGAGGCTTTATCCCTGCTCGATGCCATTTCAGCACATGATTACTCTGTTAATCTTCTATTATACCGGGCCGGGCTTTTGCTCGCAGTTGGTCAAGCCAGTGAAGCCAAAACAAGTATCGCAGAAGCGCTCACAATACAACAGGAAAATAGTAATGCGTATGCCTTATTAGCAATGATCGCAATCGTCCAGAATGACAAAGAACATGCACTTGAGCTTGCCACACGTGCAATCACTCTGGATACAAGCTCTCCTTCAGCCAAACTTGCGCTTTCCTACGTACAGCAGGCACATTTTAAGATTGAAGAAGCATTGGCAAGCGTTCAGGAAGCCGTCGCGATAGATCCGAGAAATGCGCTGGTATGGGCAAGATTAGCCAAGTTGCAAATGTCCGTAGGTGACCTGGATCGCGCACTGGAAGCCGCACATCAGGCAGTCGCTCTGAATCCTGACTTGGCGAGGACAAAGACGGTATTAGGTTTTGCTCACTTACTGCAAATTCATACGCAACAAGCAAAAATCATGTTTTCTGAAGCTATTACGCTAGACCAGGCCGATCCTATGCCTAGACTGGGTATGGGTTTAACGTTAATTCGTGAAGGCAAACTTGAAGCCGGTCGTATTGAGTTGGAAATTGCAGTCAGTTTGGATCCAGCCAGCTCATTGATTCGCAGTTATCTTGGCAAAGCCTATTTTGAGGAAAAACGTTATCCGCTTGCTGGTACACAATTTGATCTAGCAAAAGAGAAAGATCCCAATGATCCAACTCCCTGGTTTTATGATGCCATTCAAAAACAAACACAAAACAGGCCCATCGAAGCGTTAAAAGATTTACAAAAGTCCATAGAACTCAATAACAATCGTGCAGTATACCGGTCAAAATTTTTGCTGGATCAAGATGAGGCAGCGCGCGGCTCGAGTCTGGCAAGGATTTACGATAACCTGGGTTTTGAAAAACGCGCTTTGGTGGAAACGGCAAAGTCACTGAGCATTGATCCAGCCAATCATTCAGCGCATCGTTTTCTTTCGGATGCCTATGCAAATATTCCTCGGCATGAAGTGGCGCGTGTCAGTGAGTTGTTACAGGCCCAGCTATTACAGCCAGTCAATGTCAATCCTGTGCAGCCCCATCTGGCGGTAGCAGATCTCAACATTATTACCGGCACCGGTCCGGCAAGGACTGGTTTTAATGAGTTTGCGCCACTGATGGAGCGTAACAGACCCCAATTGGTTGCTTCCGGTATTGCCGGCAGTAACAGTACATTTGGTAATGAAGCGACGCTCTCGGCAGTCTATGACCGTGCTTCGGTCAGTGTCGGTCAATATCATTTCCAATCTGATGGTTTTCGCCCGAATAATGACCAAAAGCACAATATCTATAATGCTTTTGTACAGTTTGCAGTAACTCCGAAATTGAATATGCAAGCAGAAATCCGTCGGCGCAACACGGAGCAGGGGGACTTATTACTTGATTTTGATATGAAAATTCATACACAAGACCGGAGAAGCCTGGAGCAGGACTCTGCACGCGTGGGCGCACGCTATTCATTGTCTCCCAAGCAGGATTTCCTGGTTTCAAGTATTTATATAGATCGTCGCGAAGGTCAAGCGATGCCAGCTCAGTTTTATCCTCTTCTTGATACCACTTTTCCCGCATTTAATGTAAACCAAAAAGATCAAGGCTATCAGATAGAAGGACAATATTTATTCAAAGATAAGTATATCAATTTAATAACTGGCGGAGGAACTTATCAAATTGATGCTAAACAGCGATGTAATGGAGAGGTATGTTCTTCAGTAATACCCTTTAAGCGCGAACGAGAGAATGCTTATGTCTACTCGAATATGAATTATTATGGAAAGATTAATACTACCTTCGGTTTAAGCTACGATGCTTTTAAAGATGGTATCGATTATAGATTTGATGCATTTAATCCAAAATTTGGATTGCAGTGGAATATCACCGATGCGCTTCGTTTGCGGCTTGCTTGGTTTGAGACCGTTAAATCTGCCTTGATTGCTAATCAAACACTGGAACCAACGCAAGTGGCCGGGTTTAATCAAATGTTCGATGATCCGAATGGAACACGATCACGGAGAATGGGTGTTGGATTAGATTCCAGTTTTAGCAAAAATATTTATGGTGGTATTGAAGCTTCTGATCGGGACTTGAAAGTTTCTTTCGTAAATAGTGATATGAGAATATTGGCAAATGAGCAGCAACAGGAAAGACTGTATCGCTCTTATCTTTACTGGTTACCACATGCACGCTGGGCAGTTAATGGGGAATTTCAGCTTGAGCAATTCTCACGCGCCGCAATTGAAATAGGGGGTAGTGAGAAACCATATCAGATTCATACGTTAAGCGCGCCGCTCACGATTAATTATTTCCACCCGGATGGTATTTTCAGCAGATTCAGCACAACTTTTGTGCAGCAAGACCTAAAACGTTTAGCGGGCTCTTCACTTAAAGAAGGGAACGATGGTTTTGTGTTGTTTGATGCAGCTCTTGGTTATCGACTGCAAAATCGAAGAGGTATCCTTAGCCTCGAAGGCAGAAATCTCAGCGATGAAAACTTCTTTTACCGCAGCTACAATTTTCAGGTAAATGAAATGATAACTTCTTCCCGTTTCATTCCGACTCGTACTTTCTTTGTACGTCTTACTTTAAATTTTTAAAAGGAACCTTGAAATGTCTAAACTAAAAAGTATTCCATCCGCAGCATCAGATGCTCTGAAAGAAGCCGGTATCAGTGACGTCATGGTAATGCTTTGCATTGATGCAGATGGCAAAATTCATCAACTGAAAGGGGAAGGCGTCACTGATAGTAAACGGGATCCTGCTCATCCTATTACTACTACAGCTACAGGAATTCAAACAATAACAATCAGCATGATTGAACATGTGGAGGATCATACTACTAAATCAGTTGCTCCATCTGCCAAGGTTGCTAAGGCAACGGCCACTATTTGTAAAACAATTATGATTGGAGGTATCCCCGTTACATTCTGCAAGTAAAAATTCTCTTTGAGGCCGTTAGTATGGTATGAACTGGTTTCTCGAATCCTCAGATGAAAGAATATGCTTAAGCTAGCTTCCAGATTCCAAAGAATTTAAGTAAGTTCTATCAAATAAAAAAAGCACACCAGAAAAACTGGTGTGCTTTTAACTTTTAAGATTACCTGAAACTTGAAAAGTATATTTATAACAGTGGAATAATCAATAGTGCCACGATGTTAATAATTTTAATCAGCGGGTTAATTGCTGGACCTGCAGTGTCTTTATAAGGATCACCGACTGTATCACCCGTTACTGATGCTTTGTGGGCGTCACTACCTTTGCCGCCAAAGTGTCCATCTTCGATATATTTCTTCGCGTTATCCCAAGCACCGCCACCTGTTGTCATGGAAATTGCCACAAATAAACCGGTTACGATAGAACCCATCAGTACGCCACCTAAAGCTTGCGGTCCCAGAATCACACCCACTAAGAGTGGAATCAGTACAGGCAATAATGAAGGAATCATCATTTCCTTAATTGCTGCTTGGGTTAGCATATCCACTGCACGCGAATAATCCGGCTTGGCTGTACCTTCCATAATGCCAGGAATTTCTTTGAACTGACGACGCACTTCAATAACCACTGAACTTGCGGCGCGTCCGACAGCTTCCATCGACATGGCACCAAATAAATAAGGAATCATGCCGCCGATAAACAAACCAATAATCACCATGTGATTGGATAAATCGAAGGTTACTGTATGTCCAGCATGTTCTAGTGCATGCGTATAATCAGCAAATAATACCAAAGCGGCTAAACCAGCAGAACCAATTGCATAACCTTTGGTAACTGCTTTGGTTGTATTGCCAACTGCATCCAGTGGATCAGTAATAGCGCGAACTGAATCTGGCATTTCTGACATTTCGGCAATACCGCCAGCATTATCAGTAATTGGACCGTATGCATCAAGCGCTACAATAATACCCGTCATGGATAACATCGCTGTTGCAGCGATAGCAATACCGTATAAGCCTGCTAGAGAATAGGCTAGCAATATACTGATACAAACAGCTAATACAGGTGCAGCGGTTGAGCGCATTGAAACACCCAAACCAGCAATAATATTAGTCGCATGTCCGGTAGTTGATGCTTCAGCAACATGCTGTACCGGTGGATAATCCGTTGAAGTGTAGTACTCAGTAATGACAACCATGAGTCCCGTAAGCACCAGCCCGATCGTTGCAGCCAGGAATATACGCATAACCAGCATGCCACCAGCTACTTCAGTGCCATCAATATCAAGAGACATATCGCCCATGAACCAAACAGTTACAGGGAGATAAGCAAATAAAGCGATGCCTCCCGCTACTGCCAAGCCACGATAGAGCGCATTCATGATCTTGCCACCTTCGCGCATCTTGACGTAGTAACAACCAATAATTGACGCGATAATGGAAACGGCGCCTAACATTAATGGATAAATCACAGCATCAATTGTATTCGCTGAAAACAGTAGGGCACCTAAAATCATGGTGGCGATGATTGTTACCGCATAGGTTTCAAACAAATCAGCAGCCATACCTGCGCAATCACCGACATTATCGCCCACATTATCGGCAATAACCGCTGGATTCCGTGGATCATCTTCCGGAATACCGGCTTCTACCTTTCCGACCAGATCAGCACCTACGTCAGCGCCTTTAGTGAAAATACCGCCACCCAAACGAGCAAAAATAGAGATCAGTGATCCGCCAAATGCAAAACCGATTAAAGGTTTAATCACATCGCTAATCGGTTGACTGGGATCCGCACCATCAAATAATGTGGCACAGTAACCTGCAACACCCAGTAAGCCTAAACCGACTACCAGCATTCCAGTGACAGCGCCGCCACGGAAGGCAATGGCAAGCGCCTCATTCAAACCGACAGTTGCAGCTTGCGCTGTACGTACGTTCGATTGAACTGAAACATTCATACCAAGAAAACCGGCAGCACCAGAGAGCACAGCACCCAAAGCAAAACCAATGGCTGTATCCCAACTGATCGCTATTGCAAGGGCAACAAATAAAACCGCACCCACGGCACCAATAGTCATGTATTGGCGCTTAAGATATGCAGATGCTCCTTCTTGTATAGCAGCAGCAATTTCTTGCATACGCTGATTACCAGTTGATTGAACATAAATACCCCTAATCCAGATACCACTGAATATCAGGGCTATAATCGCGCTACCTATTGCGATAATAAAACCGTTAGCCATAAAGAACTCCAATTAAAGTCAGACCATCAAAATCGTATGTGGAATATTGGCCTAATTAATCCCACATTATTAAACACTTCACTTATTCAAAACCTAAATACAATGAGGACGTATTTTATATGTTCTTGCCCCCAGAATGTATCAAATATTAATGAAATTTAGATTGTTATACGACTTGTGCGCTATTGTTTGACTCCATTACAACACCCGTCGCTCCCAATCCAAATTATTCCTTAAATTTTGAACTCGCCCAATTTCTTCTCAACCGCTACATTTTTTAACCGCACATAATCTGGCAATCCATTTTTATAAGGTGGATAATCTTCACCCTCAATCAGTGGCGATAAGTATTTGCGGCAAGCCTGACTAATGCCAAATCCGTCTTCACTGATATAATCAGCCGGCATCATTTTCTCGACATTGGCTACATTAGCAAGCTTAGCCATGCCCACCGTCCAGCTATAAGGTGCATTGGATTGACGAACTATCGTTGGCATGACTGAGTTATGTCCTGCAATAGCATATTCCACTGCCGCTTTACCCATTGCATAAGCTTGTTCCACATCGGTCTTGGAAGCAATGTGCCGTGCAGCACGCTGTAGATAATCAGCAACACCCCAATGATATTTCAATCCCAAACCATCTTTGATGATATTGGCTACCACCGGTGCAACGCCGCCTAGTTGTGCATGCCCAAAGGCATCACGCAGTCCCTGGTCGGAAAGAAAATTACCATCTTCCCCCTTAACACCTTCAGATACGACGACTGAGCAATAGCCATATTCCTTGACATAGCGATCCACTTTGGCAAGAAACTTTTCTTTGTTGAATGTAATTTCTGGAAACAAAATGATTATTGGAATTTCACAATCTGGACTCGAAGCCAATCCGCCCGCTGCGGCAATCCATCCTGCGTGGCGGCCCATCACTTCCAGAACAAAAACTTTAGTTGATGTTTTAGACATGCTGGCTACATCAAAGCTCGCTTCGCGTGTGGATACCGCGATATATTTGGCGACAGAGCCAAAACCAGGGCAACAATCTGTGATTGGCAAATCGTTGTCAACCGTTTTGGGAACGTGAATCGCCTGAAGGGGATAGCCGAGCGTATCGGATAATTGTGAAACCTTAAGGCAGGTATCCGCAGAATCACCGCCGCCATTATAAAAGAAATAACCAATATTATGCGCTTTGAATACTTCGATCAGACGTTCGTATTCGCGTCGATTTTGCTCCAAGCTCTTTAATTTGTAGCGGCACGATCCAAATGCACCTGACGGGGTATGACGTAGCGCAGCAATCGCTGCTGCTGAATCAGCATTGGTATCAATCAAATCTTCGGTCAACGCACCGATAATCCCATTGCGACCTGCATAGACATTGCCAATTTTATCAGAGTGCTGGCGCGCTGTTTCT
This sequence comes from Nitrosomonas sp. Is79A3, assembly GCF_000219585.1. Classification (NCBI taxonomy): domain Bacteria; kingdom Pseudomonadati; phylum Pseudomonadota; class Betaproteobacteria; order Nitrosomonadales; family Nitrosomonadaceae; genus Nitrosomonas; species Nitrosomonas sp. Is79A3. The sequence continues at coordinate 275,127 of NC_015731.1, forward strand.
AGAACACCCGCGGCCGAAGCGTTGATTACAGCCGTTACGCCGCCGGATTGGGCATAAAATGCATTTTTAATTGCCATATTTTTTCTCCTGATTGATCAAATCGTAAGTAAACTATTTGGATTCTACTCATCTGTACGCACAAAAACTCAGGCGCGACTTATCGCTCTCCTGAGTTTCCATTTCTGTTATTTGAACCAAAGAATGAGGTTGGTTATATTTTATTTTTTACTTTAATGCTGCAAAAATTAGATCACGTATTTCTTCAACCGTACCTATTCCAGCTATTTTGATATAGTGCGGCGAACCTTTCTCGCCATTTGCCGACCACTTTGAGTAATAGTCAATTAAGGGTTCAGTCTGCTGATGATAGACTTCTAACCGTTTCCTGACTGTTTCTTCCTTATCGTCATCGCGTTGTATGAGCGGCTCTCCTGTGACATCATCCCGACCGGGTGCTGTAGGTGGATTAAAATCCACATGATAAGTGCGGCCTGAAGCTGGATGGACTCTGCGGCCCGACATACGCTTAACAATCTCAGCATCTGCAACATCAATCTCAACCACAAAATCGACCGGGACACCAGCCGCTTTCATGGCATCGGCTTGAGGGATTGTGCGTGGAAACCCGTCAAACAAAAAACCATTTACACAATCGGGTTGCGCAATACGCTCTTTGACTAAATTAATGATAATATCATCAGAAACCAATCCGCCTGAATCCATTATTTTTTTTGCCATGACACCCAATTCAGTGCCTGCTTTAACAGCGCTACGCAACATGTCGCCTGTAGAAATTTGTGGAACACCAAAATGTTCCTTAATATAATTGGCCTGAGTGCCTTTCCCTGCACCAGGGCCACCTAATAAAATGACTCGGATAGCTATTCTCCCTTTGTTACCAATTAAAATTTATTGAATGCAGAGACGTATTTATATCTGCCACTTCAAAGACATCATGCGATTATATCGTAGGCTGGCCAGATACTCGAGTTTTTTACTGCGGTAATTTTTGCGGAGCTAAACAACTTTGTAACAAGTTACGTTGAACCAGTGCAGGTTATGCGATAATTTGATTGACTCTTAACAGGAAAAATCATGGACGAAAACAGAAGTAAAGCGCTTGATGCTGCACTAGCCCAAATTGAGAAACAGTTTGGTAAAGGCTCAATCATGCGACTGGGCGCAAACGATGTCGCCTATGATATACAGGTTGTTTCTACCGGTTCGTTGGGACTTGATATTGCACTCGGTGTGGGAGGGTTGCCACGTGGCCGGGTTATTGAAATTTATGGGCCTGAATCCTCGGGTAAAACTACGCTGACATTGCAAGTCATTGCAGAGATGCAAAAAATGGGTGGTACCGCAGCATTTATTGATGCAGAGCACGCATTGGACCCGCAATATGCGCAGAAAATTGGTGTTAATGTCAAAGAATTGTTGATCTCTCAACCCGATAACGGTGAGCAAGCGTTAGAAATAGCCGACATGCTGGTGCGTTCCGGCTCAGTTGATATTGTCGTGGTGGATTCAGTCGCAGCACTCACGCCACGTGCAGAAATAGAAGGCGACATGGGTGATCCTCAAATGGGATTGCAAGCACGATTAATGTCACAAGCTTTGCGCAAACTGACCGCAAATATCAAACGCAGCAATACCATGGTTATTTTCATTAACCAAATTCGCATGAAAATCGGCGTTATGTTCGGCAACCCAGAAACAACGACGGGTGGCAACGCATTAAAATTTTATGCTTCCGTCCGCCTTGATATTCGCCGCACCGGGTCGATCAAAAAAGGTGAAGAGGTAATTGGCAATGAAACGCGCGTTAAAGTGGTTAAAAATAAAGTAGCTCCACCGTTCAAACAAGCTGATTTCGATATTTTGTATGGCGAAGGTATTTCCCGTGATAGTGAAATTATCGAATTGGGTGTATTGCATAAGCTCATCGACAAATCGGGCGCTTGGTATGCCTACAAAGGTGAGAAAATCGGCCAAGGCAAGGACAATGTGCGTGAATACCTGAAGGAACATAAAGAAATAGCCCATGAAATTGAACAAAAGATCCGTTCGATTGTAGGCATTGTGGATCAGGCCAGACCTGTAAAAGAGAAAGTCGAGAAAGAAAAAGCAGATAAAGAAAAAGCAGATAAAGAAAAATAAACTGTGTGGATACCCGGTCTCCTCTAGAATTGCGTGCGTTACGTTATCTGGCACAAAGAGAACACTCTCGTTCAGAGCTCGAACAAAAACTTTCTGCTTACGCGCGATTTTCCACACCGGAAGCTATATCCAACGTATTGGATAAGCTAGAACGAAACGGTTTGTTATCGGCTGAACGAGTGGTTGAACAAGTTATACGCACGCGCAGATCGCGGTTTGGCAGTCAACGTATCGTTTACGAGTTGAAAGAAAAAGGCATTGACGAACAGTTGATTGACAATATTTTGCCAGTTCTTAAGGAAACTGAATTGGATACAGCGTTTAAAATCTGGCAAAAGAAATTTGACCAATTACCCAATACAAGAGAAGAGCGGGGTAAGCAAATGCGTTTCATGATGAGTAGAGGCTTCTCAATGGAAATAATACAACAAGTTTTATCGCAAGCTGAAGAGGAGAATTCATGAAAAAGCTGCTTGTGCAGATGACGCTCATACTGGCAATCGTATTGATAGGTAATCATGCCAGTGCGAATGAAATAGTATCCATTAACGATATCAATACATCGCCAGTGAATTTTGACGGAAAGGAAGTCAAATTGAGAGGCATTGCAAAAAACCCCACGCGCCTGCCGCTGGTCAATCTAAAATCCTATGTGCTGGAAGATAAAAGCGGGGAAATTCCAGTTCTGACAGAATTCGATTTGCCCAAGATGAACGAGGAAATCACTATCCGGGTTAGAGTCAAAATTCTGGCGATCATCAACGGCGAAGCTATGGGTTTGACGGTTACCGAATTGGAACGATACGAGCAACAGCAAAAAATATGAAAAGTAGCGAAATACGACAACAATTTCTTGAATTTTTTGAATCTCACGGCCACACCATCGTCGCATCCAGTCCCTTAGTGCCGGGTAATGATCCGACACTTTTGTTTACCAACGCGGGCATGGTGCAATTCAAGGATGTGTTCCTAGGTCAGGATAAACGGCCTTATGCCCGTGCAGTCAGTTCGCAACGCTGTGTCCGAGCGGGCGGCAAACATAACGACCTGGAAAATGTTGGCTATACCGCACGGCATCATACATTCTTTGAAATGCTGGGCAATTTTAGTTTTGGCGACTATTTTAAGCGCAATGCCATTCAATTTGCCTGGGAATTTCTCACCGTTTCACTCAAAATTCCACGCGAAAAACTATGGGTAACCGTATATGCAGAAGATGATGAAGCTGCAGATATTTGGTTGAATGAAATCGGTGTCGATCCGTCCCGAGTCGTACGTATTGCTACCATGGATAATTTCTGGCAAATGGGCGATACCGGTCCCTGTGGTCCTTGCTCCGAGATTTTTTATGATCATGGCCCAGAGGTGAAAGGCGGGCCGCCTGGTTCTGCCGATGCCGATGGTGATCGTTACATTGAAATCTGGAATCTGGTGTTTATGCAGTATAACCGTGACAGCGCGGACACACTCCACCCGCTGCCCAAGCCGTCAGTGGATACCGGCATGGGACTGGAGCGGATTTCTGCAGTCATGCAGCAGGTTCACAGTAACTATGAGATTGATTTATTCCAAAGCCTGATTAAAGCCGCTGCGCGTGCAACCAACACGGAAGATCTTGCCGATAACTCATTAAAAGTCATTGCCGATCACATCCGCGCCTGTTCATTCCTGATTGCTGATGGCGTCATTCCAGGCAGTGAAGGTCGCGGGTATGTATTAAGGCGCATCATCCGCCGAGCCATTCGCCACGGCTATCAATTGGGACAGAAACAGCCTTTCTTTTATCAGCTGGTAGAAGATTTAAGTAAAGTCATGGGCCAAGCCTATCCAGAATTAGTTGCAGCAAAGGCACGTGTCGCAGCCGTATTACAACAAGAAGAAGAACGTTTTGCTGAAACATTGGAACACGGCATGCAAGTTTTGGAAGAAGCATTGAGCCGTAAAATAAAAGTACTCGATGGCGAAACAGCATTCCGGCTCTACGATACTTTTGGTTTTCCGCTGGATCTGACTGCCGACATAGGCCGTGAACGCGGCATTACCATCGATCATGCTGGATTTGAGCAGGCTATGGCGCGTCAGCGTGAACAGGCGCGTGCAGCTAACAAGTTCACCATGCAAGAGGGTGGTATTGAATACAATGGCAGTCAAACCACTTTCTATGGCTATGAGTCCCTGCAGCATGAAGGACAAGTTCTGGCCATTTATAAACAGGGCAGCGCGGTAGATTTTATCGAAGCTGGTGACGAGGCTTTAGTTGTTCTGGATCAGACACCCTTTTACGCAGAATCCGGCGGACAAGTCGGCGATAGTGGCGAGTTGCTGGCAGCCAATGGTACCTTTGCTGTAGCGGATACCCAGAAAATACAAGCGGGTGTGTTTGGCCACAAGGGCTTATTACGCAGCGGGCGGTTGGTGATCAAAGATACTGTGCTGGCAAAGGTTAATCCGTTAACCCGCACCAGCACTGCCAACAATCATTCAGCTACGCATCTATTGCATGCTGCGCTACGCAAGGTGCTGGGAAATCATGTAACGCAGAAAGGCTCATTAGTGGATGCCAATCGCGCGCGTTTTGATTTTTCCCACAATGCGCCGCTGACAGTGGATGAGTTACGCGAAACAGAGCGCCTGGTCAACGAACAGATCCGACACAACTGGGTCGTTGCATCTGAAACCATGAAATACGATGATGCGATCAAACGTGGCGCCATGGCGCTGTTTGGCGAGAAATATTCGGATGTCGTGCGCGTCATTGGTATGGGTGAATTTTCTACGGAATTATGTGGCGGGACGCACGTATCGCAAATCGGACAAATCGGTTTCTTTAAAATTGTAACGGAATCGGGCGTGGCCGCAGGCATCCGGCGTGTTGAAGCAGTCACCGGAAAAGCAGCCGTTGAATATGTGCAGCAACGCGAAGCACAATTGCTGGAAATCGCGCAAAGCTTAAAAACCAACCCTCAGGAAGTCACACAAAAAATCGCCCAAATCATCGACAATGTGCGGCAAACCGAAAAAGAACTGATGCGGTTAAAAACCAAACTTGCGAGCTCACAAGGCGATGATCTGGCTGTGCAAGCACAGGATATAAAAGGCATCAAAGTTTTGGCCGCCAATCTGGAAAATGCCGATGCTAAAACCTTGCGCGAAACGCTGGATCAGCTTAAAGATAAACTGAAAACCTGTGCCATCGTACTGAGTACCGTTGAAGACGGGAAAATAACGCTGATTGCCGGTGTGAGTGCTGACCTGACCAGTCAGATCAAAGCGGGTGAGCTGGTGAATTTTGTTGCACAACAAGTCGGTGGCAAAGGCGGTGGGCGGGCGGATATGGCCCAAGCAGGGGGTACACAACCGGACCAACTCCCTGCCGCGCTTGCAAGCGTTATGGATTGGGTTAGAGAGAAACTGAACTAATAGATAGTAGCGCCTGTTAACCCTACACTGTTATTACCTAAACTGAAATAACCTATGAACGATAATGTTTAACGGTTTTATCGCAGAAGAATTCAATAGATTCTAGAACCTCAAACTTTGAATTCACATGCGCTTCATTGAAAGCGGCCCCTCCATACCTGATGAATTACTCATCGCTCGCGATGAAGGACGGGTAGTCTTCTTTTGCGGTGCTGGTGTTTCAATGGCACGGGCAAGGCTACCAAATTTTTTCAACCTTGCTAAAAAAGTCATACAGAAACTTGGTGTTCCTGTAGACGATCCCGTAAATAAAATACTCATTGAAGCAGAAAGAATACAAGATCGCACTGGTATTGCCGGTTTAATTTCGGTAGACCGTGTCTTTGGATTGCTTGAGCGTGACTTTGAAATTAGTGATATTGAATCCGCTGTTGCTGAAGTATTAAAACCGGTCTTTGGTATAGACTTATCAGCACATCATATCTTGCTTGACTTGGCCACTACAGCAGATAACAAAGTTCGCCTTGTTACCACAAATTTTGACCGCTTGTTCGAAGACTGCAATAGAAATCTTAAAGTTTGGCATCCGCCTGGTTTGCCTGATCCATTACGCCCCAATGAAATGGATGGAGTCATTTATTTGCACGGCTGCACAAACAAAGACTATAGCGATTCAGATGGCGACGGCTTCATTCTTTCCAGCTCCGATTTTGGCCGCGCGTATCTATCGGAAGGATGGGCGACCACATTTTTCAAGAACATTCTTGATGGATATATCGTCGTCTTCATTGGCTATTCTGCAGATGACCCGCCCATACAATATCTTCTGGAAGCCCTGAATAAGAAAGCAAGCCAACTGAGTGGCGTATACGCTTTTCAGTCGGGAGTAACAGATGCAGCCGCTGCAAGATGGCGTCATAAAGGTGTTGAAGCTATCACTTACTCAGATGCAAATAATAGTCATTGCGCATTATGGAACACCTTGGAAGCATGGTCAGTAAGAGCTAAAGATCCAGAAAAATGGCATCAATCAATCATGAATCTCGCCAGAAGTAGACCGGAAAGCTTGCAACCTTATGAAAGGGGCCAAGTCGGGCATATTATTTCAACCCTTGAAGGAGCGCGAAGATTTTCTGAAAGCGATCCATCCCCTCCAGCCGAATGGCTTTGTGTTTTTGATCCATATCGCCGGTACGCCAAACCTGGGTATATCGGCCGATTGGGTTCACAAAGACAATTTGTCGATCCATTCGATCTGTACGGATTGGATTTAGATATCACACCAAACAAATATGATCCAGACGATTATTCTGCTAAACGTGAGGTACCTGCAGATGCATGGGATGCATTTATTGCAAACAGATTAGATCATCAGAATCTTAGCGAAAATAATCTTGCAGCTATTCATGGACACTGGGCAATTAATGCCGCCGTTCTCCCACCACGCATGTATCAGATTGGCGCATGGATCAGCAAGGTCGCCAATCAATCCGCTTCAATATGGTGGGCAGCAAACAGAGCTGGTTTACACCCTGATATTCAACAGAAAATAAAATATCAAATAAACGATTCTAAGAATGATACTTCACTCGCAATTCGTAAATCATGGCGATACTTGTTTGAATCCTGGGAGCACAAGATTTATGACTATCAACAAGATTGGTATGACCTAGTAGATATAATTAACAAAGAGGGATGGGATAATAGTATTGTCAGAAAATTTGCAGCAATCCATAGAGCTTATCTGAGTATCAAGCAATCTTTTTGGAATAATCCTATACCTCCTCTAGAAAATAAAAATGCAGAAATAAATGAGCTACTTAATTTGGAAATTCACTATCCAGAGATACCCAATGATGCAAATATTCCAAATGAATGGCTTTCGCCGATAGTGTGCGAATTACGCAAAAATCTTGAATATGCGCTTCAACTGGAGACTGAGCTCGGTAGCATTGGATTAAGTATTGTCAATCCTATTATTCCCTATGAGAAACCAAACGAAGATAACTACGAACGTACGCACGGGCTTTCTGGAACTGTTATCTTTTTTGCACACCTTTTCGAAAGATTGATAGAAATTGACTCTGATACAGCACATCAGGAATTTGTTGCTTGGCCGACTACTGATGACACAATTTTCAGTAGACTAAGGATCTGGGCTTGTGGGAAAAGTGGGTTAACTTCACCGCAAATAGTTGGCCAGATTGTCATGGGTTTGAATGATACGGCTTTCTGGGATATCTATCACCAAAGAGATTTCTTATTGGTTCTGGCCAAGCGTTGGCATGAATTGCAGCCTGATACACACAAAGAAATCGAAAAGCGATTACTCAAAGGCCCAACAAAATACGATATCGAAGAAGATGACAATGAGTTTGAAGAAAGAAGAGCTCAGCAAACTTTAAATCGTATTACATGGCTAAAAAACAATAACTGTGATTTTTCTTTTAATTTAGAAATCGAATCTAACGAACTACGTCAGATTGCAACCAACTGGAAACCAGAGTGCGCAATGAAAGCAGCTGAATCGTTAGTAGGAGGCAGCGTTGGTTATGTCAGAACGGATACTGAACATTCATTGCTTCTATACGAACCGCTAGACTCTATACTTTCCAAAACCCTTGAATTAAACGAGAGGACTGATGATTTTTTAGTGGAGAAAAATCCATTTTCTGGATTATCCAAGCAACGACCAACTCTCGCTTTCCGAGCACTCAGTCACGCAGCTCGCGCAATGAATACCCCAAATGGGCATGGAAGACATTTCTAAATTCTGAAACACGGGGAAAAGACAAACCGAAGCTTTCAACACTTATTGCGGAACGCATCTCCCGCTATGAAGATAAAAATGTTGCTGATTTTATCTACTCTGCATCAGATTGGCTTTTAAAAACAAGTGAACAACTGGCACTAAGGTATCCTAAGTCGTTCTATAAAGTGATATCTAAATTTATTGATATTTTTCGATCACAGCCGAATGCCGGTAATACCTCAATTGTTCGAAGTAGTAAAAATCCAGGTTGGAGATTGACGGCACTCAATGCCCCTGTAGGTAAAGTAGCCCAAGCCCTTCTTAACGATCCGAAGAAAGCAGATGCTGGTTTTCCCCCTCAATGGTTAGCATACGTGGAGAAACTGCTGTCATTGGATGGCGATATGCGCTGCCATGCCATTGCAATTTTTTGCTACCATATTGATTGGTTTAATCATATCGATCCAAGCTGGAGTGAGATAAATTTGCTTTCAGTACTCAATAGCAATGATACAGATAATTGTGATGCTTTCTGGGATGGATTCTTTTGGCGTACAAAAACGCCCGATCAGAAACTGTATATACGAATGAAGCCAAATTTTCTCGCGATTGCGAAGGAAAAAAGTTTAGCGAAGCAAGAATACAGCCGAGTACTTGCAGCAATAATTCTTGCAGGATGGGGAACTAAAAATAAGGAAACTCAAGAGCGCTTGGTATCGGATAATGAAATACGAGATGTTCTAGTGCATACAGATGATAGTTTTCGTTGCCATATTTTGGAAATAATCAAAGAATGGTCTACTAAAGAAAACGATTCAGATTATAAATGGTCAGGAATGTTGCTACCGTTCCTTAGAGATCTTTGGCCGCGTCAAATATCAGTTAGGACTCCAACTGTTTCTGCAAAGTTATTTGCCCTTGCCTTTTCAAATGCTGAGTGTTTTCAAGAAAGAGTTGAAGTTATCCAACTTTTATTGACTCCTATTGGTCGCAACCATCTTATGCTCCCGCACCTTAAGGAATCCAAAGAAAAAATTGTAGATTTATATCCTTCCGAAACCCTGACTCTCTTGCATAAAGTTCTACCAGATAATGTTAAAGATTGGCCATGGGATATAGAAAAATATATTCAGCGCATATGCGAGGCGGATGAGAGCCTGAATTCAGACGAAAGACTAATTGAGATTAAGCGGAAATGGAATGCGAGATAAGGTTCATTTGATAAATTCACTGTAGGAATTATGTACAAAAAAATCGCTTTTATCAGTATCACTCTCATCGTAATAATTCTTACCTACGCTGCAATGCAGCCGGATACTTTCCGCATTGAGCGTTCAATCAGTATCAGTGCATCGCCAGATAAAATATTTCCTCATATTAACGATTTTCATCAATGGGAAGCATGGTCGCCTTGGGAAAAAATAGATCCGGAAATTCAGAGGAATTATCGTGGCACTGAGAGTGGCAATGGTGCCATCTATGAATGGCAAGGCAATAGGGATATCGGCCAGCAGGGGCGTATGGAAATCATCCAATCAGTATCATTTTCAATTTTATTGATTAAGCTTCACTTCATGTAGCTCTTCGAAGCGCAGAACGGAGTCGATTCATCCCGAAAAAAGAAATAATACAAAACCATTGCCGCAAGCCATGTCCCGCATTACGGTCAAATAAAACCAAAAACCATGCACTGATGTAACTGGTCATATTCTTTAACTTGCAATTACCCATGGTCTTTTCGCAGGGCGAGCGGAGATGATTTATTAAAAAGAAAAAGCACTTAGAAATTTTATCTCTAAGTGCTTGATTTGTTGGTGGGTCTGGCTGGACTCGAACCATCGACCAAGGGATTATGAGTCCCCGAAAATATACATTTCTTAGTGTTGATTGCTATTCATAAAATCATATGATTTCTTTCAAAACAAGTAACTTAAATAATATCACTTATTATTGGTGTTGATCTACATTCCACTATTTTGATATTATTTCCTTACACCAGCCTTACACGGGAAATAGTCAAAAATGAAATGGGATAACTTCACTTCTGAGCGTGTCGCATCGTTCAAGTGCAAACCGGGCGCAAAGCAATCTATCTTTTGGGATGGAAAAACACCCGGCTTAGGACTGCGAGTCACAGCCAGCGGCGCAAAGTCTTACATATTCCAAACCGAATTGCATGGCAAAACCCTACGCCTTACTATTGGCAATGTTCGATCGTGGACGCTTGCTAAAGCACAGGACGAAGCAGCACGGCTTAAGGTAATGGTCAATCAAGGCATAGATCCGCGCCAAGTAAAAGCCGATCAAGCCGCCGCGAAGGAAGCCGCCACCATTGCCAAGAAAGCGCAGGAAGCGCGCGAAACTGTGACAGTAGGCATGGCATGGGCTGAATATGTTTCAGCTATGAAATCTACATGGGGAGCGCTTCACTTGCATGACCATATACGCTCTATGCAATCAGGAGGGGAGCAAAGAACACGAAGTAAAAAACTAACTGAGCCGGGTACACTTGCATCGCTGGCGGAGATTCGGCTTATTGATTTGACCACTGAGCGTATAACAGCATGGGCGAAAGTAGAGGGGATGAAAAGACCGGCTCGCGCCCGTAATGCCAGAACACTATTAAGCACATTTCTGAATTGGTGTATAGCGCATCCTGTCTACGGTGGAATTGTTACGAATAACGCCGCGCAGAATAAAGAAATTAAGAAGCATTTAGGCAAACCTATTGCCAAAAATGACGCATTGCAGCGTGAACAGCTGCCCGCATGGTTTAGTGCAGTCAAACAAATTCAAAATCCTGTTATATCTGCATATCTGCAAGCCTTGCTACTAACTGGCGCACGTCCTAATGAGTTAATTTCTGTTCGATGGGAAGATGTAGATTTTCAATGGAGCACTTTGACCATCAGAGACAAGATCGAAGGATTACGGGTGATTCCATTAACCCCGTATACAGCACACCTGATGATTGCCTTACCACGCCGTAATGAATGGGTATTCAGTAGCCTGACTTCAGCAAGCGGGCACTTAGTCGAGCCGCGTATTGCTCATGATAAGGCGTGCGCTATTGCTGGCTTGGATGTGACATTACACGGGTTACGGCGATCATTTGCGAGCCTGTGCGAATGGATAGAGACGCCTGCCGGGATAGCCGCGCAGATTCAAGGACACAAGCCGCAAGGGGTAAGGGAGAAGCACTACATACGCCGCCCGCTTGATCTGTTGCGGATGTGGCATGTCAAGATTGAGTTATGGATATTAGAGCAAGCCGGGATCGATTTCTCGCCAACAATAACCGCGCTTCATAGAGTGAAGTAATAGTACTTGTATTTGTCAGGATGTAACTTATAATTCACAGAATGTTCAAAGTTTCCGATTACATTTCTGATGATGGCTATGATCCTTTTAAGAAGTGGCTGGAAAACTTGTCAGATCGACAAGCCAGAGCGCGTATCTTGGTGCGAATACAACGACTAGCAGCCGGAAACTTTGGGGATTGCAAACCGATTGCCGAAGGTATCTGGGAATTGCGAATAGATCATGGCGCAGGCTATCGGGTGTATTACGCCAAAGCCGGAGAAAAACTGATTTTAATCCTAGCAGGTGGCGATAAGCGGAGACAGCAAGCTGACATTGAAACCGCTCTTGAATATTGGAATAACTGGAAGAGGAAAAATAAAGCATGATTAAATCATCCCGCCCACATGATGAAGTTGTAGTGGAATTGCTGCAAAATGATCCGGCTTTTGCTGATGAATACCTTACCGCTGCACTTGATGAAGCAAATCAACCTGGAGGACGCGAAGCTTTATTGGCGGCGTTGCGTCATATCGCGGAAGCGCAAGGCATGGCTACCGTAGCAGAACGCGCAGGAATCCCGAGAGAAAGCCTTTATCGGGCATTATCCACCAAAGGAAACCCAACTATAAAAACCCTTCTTGCTGTAATCAATGCAGCAGGTTTGAAGCTATCCGTGCATCGATGATGCGTTGCGTGACTGGATCAAGCAAAGGAAGCTGAAAGGGGTGCGTATGGATCGTTTTGAAGTTTTGAATAATATCGAAATATACACCGATAAATTTACCGAAACAGGTTTTTTTCCTTATGCAATGCAGGTGTTTTGCTGGGCCCGCGCTAATGGCTTGCCAATACCCGAAGTGATACTAGACGCTATTGAGAAAGGGTTTGTAGAATGGGGGAAGCATGACGGCAGAAAAGGAAAGGGGCTTGATGATATTTTTGGGCTTAAGCCGGGATGTAGCGGGCATACTTCGGTTCTAACAAATACATGGACTGAAAGCCGCGCCTTAATCATATTCAATATTATGGAAAAGCTAATTGCGCTTGGATTAAATGGGACACACGCGGCTGAAGCGGCTTATTTATGGCTGTGCAAACAATATAGAGCAAACCCCAAAAAATATCGATGGCTAAAACCTAATAACTCAGGCCGAAAGAACGGCGACTCAGAGGCATGTGATGCAATAACATTGGATACCATTAAGAAAAATATTTGGGAAAAAAGAAACTCAACATATTCCAAAATTTATAAAGAAGCCAAAAGAAATGCTGCACAAAGTATGGTTTTGTGGAGCGATGAAAAAAAACAAAAACACTTAGATTCTTATTTAAGTCTGTTTCCTTCTGGTGAAAGAAGAAAAATCAGAATATCCCCACCAACATCACTGGATGATTGTTTTAAAGAACTAGTTAGCTAAGCTACCATCGCTCCTTAATTTCCCGCAATTAAACATTTTTATATTCGTTTTTCCTTTCAGTCTAAGCCTGTAAATTTGCATCAATTCGCCGCTACGGCAATCCCGCCAAGGCGAATTTCTTCAATTGGAGAAATGATGATGCAAAATAATTCAATACCAGATCAGCTTGCCAAGATCGCCGCCGGACGCGACCACATCTTAACGGATGAGTTCGCACACGCAACAGGCAAAAAGCCGCAAACATTAAGAAAAGGCTATTGTTTAACCGGTGAATGTTACGGAATCAAGCCAGTCAAAATTGGCAACCGGCTTCTATGGCCGGTAGCGCCGATTGCTAAATTATTGAGCGGAGGCGTGTAATGATGAATAATCTGACCACCGCAAAAAACGACCTTGTAAATCTTCAGCAAAAAGATGACGCATTTTCCACAAAACTTGTATCTGCTGAGCGCGAGCAAATTTCGCAGCGCCAAGAGCTTGACGGTGCTACCGCGAACCGTGACGCGATTGAGAAGCGTCATATCATGGATCAGGCAAGCGAGGCAGAAGTAACCGCAGCCCAGAAGCTTTGCGACACATTGGAAGCGAAACTTGCAACCACTAATCGACGCGTTGAATTAATCAACGCTGCAAGAAATGAGCTTGCTCCCAAAATTGCAGCAGCGGCCGGAAACCTACGGATTGCCCGCCGGGACTACTGTGTCGAAATCAGCAACGAGAGTCTCCAAAAAATCAGGGAAAACAAACAGTTTCGGGATTTGCTTTTAGCATCTATGGCCGCATTCGCAGCGAACGGTCAATATCATCACACGTTCAGCGTACACCGGTTTGTTGAACAAAATTTGACGCAAATCTTGCCAGGGATCAGTGAAGACGAAGTGCGGATAGCCACCGAGAAGTTCACAAAAGAGAGCGACCTAGAAGTTTAAGAAGAAAAACCCCGGTGTCCATGCAAAACCGCCGGGGTTTTAAACATCCAAATTTTCTTTGGAGCAATTAAGAATGCACTTAAATCTTAGCACAAAATCGAATCATTTTAACGACAATTTAACTGAAATTATCAGCAGATTAAAAGGCGTTGTTAAACGGGATAACGGCGGCATTCTGGCGTTCTGTCCGAGCCACGATGATAAAAAAGGCCGCAGCCTTGCGGTTAGCTTAGGCCGGGAGAATCAAATTTTGCTTCACTGTTTCGCTGGTTGCAATATCCACGAAATCACAGGCGCAATCGGCTTGAATCCTGCCGATCTTTTCCCGCCAAGCGATAATCCGCGCTATGAGAAAACTGCACGCAGCGGGTTTTCAGCGTGGCAGCTATTGCGAGCTATACACGCAGATTTGACCCGCTTATTAATCATCAGCAGCTATCTGAGACAGATTGATGCTTTATCCGCTGACGACAGTCAATTTATTTCCGAAGTAGTTTTGCGAATTAACGACAGCCTTTCATACTTGGAGAGCTCGAAATGAGTCTACGAGAAAAAGCGGAAGCCGCGATAACAGATGCGTATTCAAAACGAACGCCATCTGCTTTAAAAGCCGTTGATCTACACACGCTCGCAAACATGAAATTTAAACCAAGACAACCATTACTTTCGCCCTGGCTAAACTCTCAAGACCTTTGTATGTTGTTTGCGGCGCGTGGCATTGGGAAAACCCACTTCGCTTTGGCGATCAGTTACGCAGTGGCGACGGGAGGAAAGTTTTTAGCATGGGGAGCCGATCAACCACGAAAGGTTCTTTATCTTGATGGCGAATTACCCGGTACCGTTATGCAGCAGCGGCTTTTAACGCACCTTCCACAAAAAGAGCCGCAGCCCGGTTATTTTCGCGTGTTTACACCCGATCTGATGAGCATGGACGACGCGATGCCGGATTTAGCAACGGCAGAAGGTCAATCCGTTATTAACTCGATGGTTGAGACAGATACAGCACTTATCGTACTAGATAACCTGTCCGCATGGGCGCGAGGTTCACGTTCGGAAAACGATGCAGAAAGTTGGCTACCGCTTGCGAGCTGGATTTTATCGCTGCGCCGTCAAGGAATCGCTGTGCTTATTGTTCACCATGCAGCCAAGGGCGGGCAGCAGCGGGGCACAAGCAAAAAAGAAGATTTGCTTGATTGTGTAATCAAGCTATCCCGACCGATCGATTACGACCCAAAGCAAGGCGCACGATTTGAAATGGAGTTCACAAAAGCGCGGAACTTGCACGGAGACGCCGCAGAAGGACTGGAAGTCATTTTGAACGAAGATTCGGACGGCTGCGCTTCGTGGAGCTGGGCAACCTTGGAAGGAAGCACGTATCAGCGCGTTATCGATCTTGCTAATGAAGGTTTGAGTCAGTCAGATATTGCGCGCGAGCTTGAAGTTAATCGTTCGACAGTGAACCGTCATTACCGCAGGGCGCAAGAAGCGGGAATGATTAATCGAAAAGGAGCGGCATTTTGAGCTTACGAAACCTGCTAAAACAAGCGGTCGTTTCCACAGAAGAAAAGTGTTGCACTGTTGCACGCCCTAGAGAATGCAACAACGCAACAAATTCACCGAAACACGCAACACTAGGCACAACAAATCATGCAACAAATGATGGAAACGCCAGTAATGATGCGGGGTTTGCTGCAACGCCCTACGCAACGACTATGCAACAAACGCCAAAAACCAATGCAACAACAGCACAACAACAGGCAGTCATTCAATTGCAAATTGAAGCCATTCGGGCATGGCTTTTCAGGATTGGCGAACCAGAAGAGGATCATGACATCGTGCTGAACAAATGCCGGAACGATCCTGATGCGATGGAATACTTTTTGAAACATGCGAGAGGGGAGTATGAAACGATATATTAATGCTAATGATAATCATTCGTATTAAGGTACTTGCTGGGGGTATGAGCGCGAGGGTAATTAACACCTCGTGAATTTTTTAGCTACTGATTTTTTAAACTTGGTTTTTGGTTTCTGGTTTCAAGTTTCTAACAATTACTTATAAGGCGACATTTTAATGAAAACGATTGATCTAGCGAGCGGTTTGGGAATATCGGTACAAATGACCAACCGATTAATTAAGCAGGGCATGCCGCGTGATCTGGATTTGGCGATTGCATGGCGTAAAAGCAATTTACAGCCGTTTCGCATGAAATCCACAAGGATCGGCGGCAATAGCGGGAAACCATATCAATCAGCTCAGATTAACAAAAGTGCAATTGCATCAGATGAAGTTTACTGCGCCGAAGAAATCTCTGGCGTTACAAAGGCTTTAAGGAAAATTGTCCCTAACTTGTGGTTTTCTCAGATTGGCTGGTTAGCTACAGCGCTAAGAGAGCAAGGCGTAAAAGTTACCCCAGAGCAATTGATTGGAGCTCAAAGCATACTGTTTTTGATTTACATGGAAACGGCTGATGATCTTCTTAAATCGGAGGGACGTTACACAGCTCCAGCAAGTTTAATGGCGAAACCAGGAGACGAAATTTACCCCTCATTGATCGCGTCATTGAATCGGATATTGAGCGAAGACAACGCCACATAATCAACTACAGACGATTATTTTTAATTTTTGACAGGAGATTCTCAGGACACAACACAAAACGCAGCCCCCAACTTTCTAATCAATTACTATCATTTTCATAATAAGGATTCAAAATGTTAAATTCACAAACTCTTCCCAATGGTTATATCTTAAAGCTTCGCGAGCATTGCGGGCTAGGAGCGAAAGGACAATTCTTATCCACACATAAAACTTTAAATGATGCTGAGAAAAAAGCTAAGAGCATGAATCATTCGCTTGCTGTTTTTATGGTTGAAGATATTTATAGCGGCCGAACATATACCACTAAATAACTTGAAGTAGCACACAAACTAAACCCGCCGAAGCGGGTTTATAATCTCATTACTGTGATATTAGTTTAAACAGAAATCCTTTAAAGGGATCATGTAAGAGTCTGACAGATACATCTCCACATACCTTTTGGGAACTTTATACTGTTCTGCTATTTGTGCAAAATCTGGAGCGCCATTATTTACTTTAAATAATCTTTCTTTGTATGGGAACAAGAATTCCATTGCTGCAATTTCTGCCATAAATTCTGTTTGAAACGGAATATCCGACTGTTTGCGGACCCCATTTTCTAGTATAAGTTGCGCCGACAAATCATCCAATAATTGATTAACAGATTCATGTCTTGTTCTGTCCTCATCTAAAATAACATGGAATATTTCTTTGCATAATACAAGCCTTTGCCAACAGAAATTTAAACCGGAAAGCAGTGCTATTTCATAAGATCCATCGGCTCTGGAAAAATAAAATCCTTTTATACCGCTATCATCACTTGCGGGATTGGGATGACAATAAAATTCAATATTCTTTTCAAGATTCCCACTACAAACCAATCTTAGATAATCAGTAGACTTTACATTCGTTCTTGAATCTATGGCGTATAAATTATAAAGTTCATTTACATGCTTTACCGTATCTATTGTGTTTTTTAGAAACTCAGCACTAATTAGCATAAAGGGAATTCATAGCTGAGGCTATGAAATAAACTGTTATTGTGGATTAAGCCTGTCCGGAGTATCACCTAACAGTCCTAACTTCGTTTTGTATCCATCTAAATAAGTGCTTAGAAGATATGTTACTTCTTTCTCTAAGACACTTTTTGGGGTTGACCCAACCGCATTAGTAAGAAAAAACTTGACGTCTTTAACACCTTTTTCAGTAAGTTTTTTTTGAACGGCATCTAATGTCAATTCATTTGTTGCATCCATTTTTGCTCCCTACATATAGATTCGATTACGTATTTAACTATTTACATCTTTCTTAACATCAACAACTTATAAATTATCAATTATATTGACAACTACGTCAATAAGTGACACCACATCTTATACTACTTTGAATAGTATGATGTGTGTATTAACGTACATAAACCGATATAGTTTACACCTTTGTTGTGTTACTACCACGCCCTCATAGCTCCAACAAACCCCAGCCCGGCCAGAAGCATGTCAGACTGTTGATTTATCGCAGTGACATATCGGTGACATTATTTAGGAAAGAAAAAGCACTTAGAATTTCTAGTCACTAAGTGATTTATTTAATTGCTTGTAGCAAACCTGATGTGGAGGTTGGATGCCTATGCGGTTGCTTAGTATTAATCGGATTTCCTTACATCAGCCTTACACGAAAAACACATAAGAAAAAGCACTTAAGGTTTTAAGCCACTAAGTGCTTGATTTGTTGGTGGGTCTGGCTGGACTCGAACCAGCGACCAAGGGATTATGAGTCCCCTGCTCTAACCAACTGAGCTACAGACCCCTAATTATTGTTTTAGTTATTACCAGTATCCAGGAAACTGCGTAAACGCTCAGAACGCGCTGGATGGCGTAACTTGCGTAATGCTTTGGCTTCAATCTGACGAATGCGCTCACGTGTGACATCGAACTGTTTTCCTACTTCTTCCAAAGTATGATCAGTATTCATCTCAATGCCGAAACGCATACGTAGTACTTTGGCTTCGCGCGGCGTCAAAGAGTCAAGTATATCCTTTGTTACGCCACGTAAGCTAGCATAAACTGCTGCATCGGCTGGTGCCATCGTTGCCGCATCCTCGATGAAGTCGCCAAGATGCGAATCTTCATCATCCCCAATCGGCGTTTCCATAGAAATTGGCTCTTTGGAGATTTTAAGAATTTTGCGAATCTTTTCTTCGGGCATTTCCATTTTCTGCGCCAGAATAGCCGGTTCCGGTTCTTGTCCGGTTTCCTGCAGAATCTGGCGTGAGATGCGATTCATTTTATTGATTGTTTCGATCATATGCACCGGTATCCGGATAGTGCGTGCCTGATCGGCAATAGATCGGGTAATCGCTTGACGAATCCACCAGGTTGCGTAAGTTGAAAACTTATAGCCGCGCCGGTATTCGAATTTATCGACCGCTTTCATTAAGCCAATATTTCCCTCTTGAATCAAATCAAGAAATTGCAATCCTCGATTGGTATATTTCTTGGCAATAGAGATCACTAAACGTAAATTTGCTTCGGTCATCTCGCGCTTGGCTCGGCGCGCTTTTGCTTCACCAGTCGACATTTTACGATTGATTTCTTTCAAATCCTTGATTGGGATACCAATCTTATTTTTGAGCGCCAATAGATTCTGCTGTTCTTCCAGAATTGAAGGTCTATAGTGCTCGAGTGCTTGACTATAGGGTTTTCCAGCTTCTATTTCTTGCTTTACCCACTCAAGGTTTGTTTCATTTCCGGGGAAAGTCTTAATGAAATGGTTTCTTGGCATTTTTGCTTTGGAAACGCATAAATCCATTATTTTGCGCTCATAGTTACGTACATCGCCGACTAATTCGCGCTGAGTATCACAAAGCTTCTCCACCATTTTTGCTGAGAAGCGGATAGCCATCAATTCGGATGAAATTTTATCCTGTAACTCAACATATTCCTGATGATATGGCCCATTCTTTTCAAGGAGGTTTTGCATCTCGGAATATATTTCACGAATAACTGAGAAACGTTCCAGTGCATCAGCTTTTAATTTCAATAAATCTGCGCTGGCAATAGCTGCGCTGTCTCCATCTTCATCTTCATCTTCATCGCCGAGATCACTGGCAGCTAATTCTTGCTCTAATGATTCTTCAGAAAACTCTTCATTAATAATATCCTGAGCGTTTGCATCCAGCAGTCCATCAACAACTTCATCAATACGTATAATATCTTTTTCAACTTCAGTAGCCAGATCTACAATTCTTGCAATGATCGGAGGACAGGCAGAAATTGCCTGAATCATATGGCGCAGACCACCTTCAATACGTTTTGCAATTTCAATTTCGCTTTCGCGCGTTAGCAAACCAACTGAGCCCATTTCCCGCATATACATGCGGACAGGATCGGTTGTACGTCCAAACTCAGAATCCACAGTAGAGAGCGCCGCTTCAGCTTCTTCCGCCACATCCTCATCAGCGACAGTTGTTGCTGCATCCGACATCAGCAATGTTTCGGCATCCGGTGCTTCATCATGCACAGATATACCCATATCATTGATCATGCTGATGATGCCTTCTATCTGCTCCGCATCCAGCATATCATCAGGCAAATGATCATTGATTTCGGCATAGGTCAGGTACCCGCGCTCTTTGCCCAATCCGATAAGCATTTTCAGGCGCATGCGACGTGCTTCGATATCTTGTGGCAGTGAATTACCACTCTCGATAACAGAAACCGCTCCTACATCAATTGCTTGATCTATTCCGGATGTTGCTTTATTCTTTTTTGGCGTTCTACCTCTGGTTTTCTTGCCATCACTGGATTCCATATCATTTTCTCCAATGAGTGCTTGAGAAATCTCGGCAGCAGCATAAGCTGCTTTAACGGATACTTTTGTATCAGCAGTATCTTCTCTGGTTGTTTTTTCGTTTGCCTTTTTTTCAGTTTTAGCTACTAATTTATTAGGCCCTTCTTTTTCTACCATGTCTTTATTGGTATTTTTTACTTTTTTAATTGTTAATTTATTTGTAACTTCATTATCTTTTTCTTTTGACTCGACCGCTTTTGTCTTTGGCATATTGGATTCCCAATAATATTGGATAAATTAAAAGCTGAAAGTGTTCGATTATATCAAAATTCGATATTACTGACACCTTTAGCTGATTTCATTTCATAGCCAATCGTTGGAGCTCTCGCTTCTCTTCGTCGGTTAATCTATCCAAAGATTTGCTATGTAATTCAGTCATACGTTTCTTACGTTGAGCTTGCTGTAATTTTTCTAACACTTCGAAAAACTCTTCTTCTAAATCAATTGCACTGTCCCATTCCAACGTCTCACTTTCAATATCTTCCAGTAATGCTCTATATGGGCTATTTTGTAAATAAGTCAGTATTGAATGCGCGGATTTACTTACAATCAAATGTGGGTGCGTATCAAGAAAATCAACAAGAGCATTTAACGCAGCAACTTCTTCATTATTTTCACTAGATTGGACAAGTAAATATCTATCTAGTTTAGCGATATGGCTCGGGCTATATAATAGCATCCTAACTAATCGTCGATAAGGAGTAATTGGTTGTTTTCTTGAAGTATTCTTTACCGAATGAGTTCTGGGTGCGCGTTTTATTTGCAACAATCCCTCTAATTCGCCTTGATTAATCCCGCTCAATTCTCCCAAGCGTCTTACCAGCATCACAGATAGTGCTGGCGCTGCTACTTGCTGCAATAGCGGTTTCGCATCACTGACTAACTTGGCACGGCCTTCGCTGGTTTGAAGGTTTGCCCCCGAACATAATTCTCTAAATAAAAATTCCGACAAGGGTATTGCTTGTTTAAGCTGCTGTTCAAAGGATTCTTTTCCATACTGATTCACATAACTGTCTGGGTCGGCTCCTTCGGGCAAAAAAAGAAAACTCAGATACTTTCCATCTGAAAGTAGTGCCAAACTATTCTCAAGCGCACGCCAGGCTGCTTTTCTGCCTGCTTTATCGCCATCAAAACAAAAAATAATATTATCCGTCTGACGTAAAAGTTTTTGTATATGGAAGCTGGTGGTAGCTGTACCTAATGCAGCCACTGCATAATCGATTCCGTACTGTGAGAGTGCGATGACATCCATATACCCTTCTACAACAATCACACAATTCGCTTCACGAATGGCGCGCCGTGCAGAAAAAAAGTTGTATAACTCCCGTCCCTTCTCAAATAAAGCCGTTTCCGGAGAATTTAGATATTTCGGTTCTTCCTGCGCTAATACGCGGCCGCCAAAGCCAATTATTTGACCTTTTTGATTCAGAATCGGAAACATAATACGATCCCTGAATCGATCATATTGCTTGGCTTCGTCGTTGATTACTACCAATCCGGCTAGCAGCAATATTTTCCGGGTTCTCTCGGATTTATAATCAGAAAAAACGGTTTCGAGATTTTGCCAGCCAGCAGGTGCATAACCAATGGCAAATCTTGCCGCTGTCTTTCCCGATAAGCCGCGTTTTTTGAGATAGGCAATGGCTTTTTCTGAAATCTTGAGCTGCTCCCGATAGAAGCGGGTGGCGACTTGCAGCGCACTTAACAGATCCTGCGGCGATATTTCCGGATCACTGCTGCCCAGGCCGTTTGCTGGATATTGTGATAAATCATCCGGAGCGGTTTGTTTGGAAGGCGCATCCGTCTGCTGCTCAGGCACCTGCATTCCAACATAAGCAGCGAGATCATGCACGGCCTCAACAAAGCTCAATCCGCTATATTCAATCAAAAAACTAATCGCATTCCCGTGAGCCCCACAACCAAAGCAATGATAAAACTGTTTAGTCTGGCTGACAGTAAATGAAGGAGTTTTTTCACTGTGAAAAGGGCAGCAAGCAACAAAGTTTGCACCTGCTTTTTTGAGTGGAACATGACGATCAATCGCATCAACAATATCTACACGATTGAGCAAGTCATATATAAAAGGCTGAGGAATCATTTACCGAAAGCAATCAATAACACCCAGCTTCAAGTATAAATAAATTACATCAACTATGGCTTCGTTTAAAAAAACAATCCCAAAGTAGTTGGGTAATCTCAGGCTGATATTTTTCCTTTAATCAGCGCTGACACTTTAGCCATATCCGCGCGCCCAGCAAGTTTCGGTTTTAAAATGGCCATAACTTTGCCCATATCCTGCATGCCTTTTGCTCCTGTTTCTGAAATCGCTTCGGTAATCAACGCGTCTATTTCAGAATCATCAAGCGCTTGCGGCATATATGCACTTAATAAAGAGACTTCATCTTTTTCAATATTGGCCAGATCCAACCGCTGCGCAGCTTCATACTGCGCGATAGAATCTTTCCGTTGCTTGAGCATTTTTTCAATAACCGCAATCACTGCAGCGTCATCAAGCACGATGCGCTCATCAACTTCACGCTGTTTGATAGCGGCTTGTAATAAGCGAATAGTATCGCGCTGCTTGGTATCACCCGAGCGCATAGCCGCTTTCATGTCCTCAGTAATTCTCTGCTTCAGACTCATAGTGCATTGACACAAGGGGTTGTTAGTTGATCATTCCGAGAATACTCGAAAATAGCATTAAGCTGCATTCAAATTTATATTGCTTCTATTTACTGTGACTTAATAAAGCTTAGGAGGCAACAATTGACTTCGCAAACGCTTGTAGTTACGTTTTACAGCCGCTGCCAGTTTCCGCTTACGTTCCGCAGTTGGTTTCTCATAAAACTCACGAGCGCGTAATTCTGTCAGTATTCCTGTTTTCTCAATGGAACGTTTAAAGCGTCGCATAGCAACTTCAAATGGCTCATTTTCCTTAAGCTTGATCGTCGTCATAAATAAGCAAAACCCTTTGGTTAGTTATATAAAATAATACAATTGAATTCTAATTTGCCCCACACCCAGCAACAGGGCGCAACAAAAGCTTTAAATTATAACACCAAGAAGATTGTTATAAAAGAGAAAGTTGCGTCGGTGATAACAGTCGGAACTATAGGAAACAATTGAACTTATACCAAGATCGGCTAAGAGAAGCTCTGAATGAGGTACCTTATCGCTATACAAAGGTAGATAAAAATTGATTCCTATATTAGCTGTCCGTTGAAAATTATCTGCATTGCCGTTGCGGGGTTAAGAATAGGCTCAAAATGCTCGTTTATCATATCATGTATAAACTGCATTCTTTTGCCAGTTTTTGACTTGTGTCGGCTGCCTCGAATACGTTTTTCAAGGACCTGTTAGTCTTTTTTTTCCTTGGTTGAGGTTTGTTCTAGGGTCTCTGGTGTTGCAGGTGTGATCGTCTGATTTGATGATTTTATGTAGTTTCCAACAAAGAGAGGTATAGCAACAAAGATTGTAACAAACAAAGTCAATAGGCCGGTTCGTCGTGGCTTATGGCCGCATCCCTTGCAATTAACTAGTGCCACGATATAAACCCTCCAGTTGAGTATTAAATGGTTTAAAACATTTATATTATCAGAGGATAGGGTTCATACCATCGTTTGAAACTATTCATTCCTAAGGATATTTATACTTGTGAAGTATAAGTTACTCACATTTTAAAATGTAATTCCATTTTTTCCTGAGTTTGGAGGTATACAGAGAAACAACAAACAATAAAAAGCCAGCATCTGAAGAGCGCTGGCAAAGGATTCTATTCAACCATCCGACTATGCAAATTTTCTATAAGCACTGATTGATGCGGTTAAATCAAGCTAAAGGAGAGTCGATTTATATTTAATTAGAGTTATCTGATCTTCATTGGTTCCCTGGTAATTCAGCTATTGTTGCGATTGCACTTCATTGCACTTCAAGATTAAGCGATGCAACAAGAAATAAAAGCCACCATATTAGAAGAATCAGGTTACTTAAAATTAAACAGCTTATAGTATCAGTTATCAAATATTGTGAGCTTCCCCCGAAAAATAGTCTTCCAAGGGTGACGTACAATTAACGTTACTATTGAGAGGAAGACGATGAAGAAGATACCGAAGCAGGAATACACGACCGAGTTCAAGGAGCAAGCGGTCAAGCAAGTGAAGATGGGAAAGTCGATTGTTCTGGTAGCGAAGGAACTGGGACTGGTAGAACAAACACTGCGCAACTGGGTAAAGTTGGCGGAGGCAGGCAAACTTAACGGTAAGGGTACCAAGGTTGTCACACCGGAACAAATGGATCTATCCCGGTTACGTGCTGAGAACGTAAGGCTGAAACGGGAGTGTGAGATCCTAAAAAAAGCAACGGCGTACTTCGCGAGAGATGTTGTGTGAAGTACGCCTGGATTGATAAGCAACGGGAGTTTTCTCTCGCCGAGATGTGTACGATATTAGATGTCAGCGTGAGCGGATACCGGTCGTGGAAGCGTGGTGGCAAACCGGATCGCAAACGCATCACCGACGTTCAAATGCTGACGCTGATCCAATCTATTCATGCCGAACTCAAGGGGATCTACGGTAGTCCGAGAATGGTCAGAGAATTGCGTGACCGTGGGTTTCCAGCTTCCAAGAAGCGGGTTGAACGTCTAATGCGAGAGAACGGCATTCGTGCAAGGCACAAGCGGCGCTACAAGATAACGACGGACTCCAGGCACAATCTGCCGATTGCACCGAATCTGCTGGATCGGAATTTCAACCCAGTCGCGCCTAATCAGGTCTGGACGTTCGACTTCACTTACCTATGGACAGATGAGGGCTGGCTATATCTGGCTATCGTGCTTGATCTGTTTAACCGTGAGGTGGTTGGCTGGTCGCTGAAACCGCGCATGACTGCAGACATCGTTACAGATGCAACGATGGCATGGTTTCGCAAGAAACCTGCAGCAGGATTGATGCACCACTCAGATCGGGGTAGCCAATATGCCAGCAAAGAATTTCAGAGAAGGCTCAAGAAATACGGCATGATCTGCTCAATGAGCCGTAAAGGTAATTGTTGGGATAATGCCCCAACCGAAAGTTGGTTCAATAGCTTCAAGAACGAGCGAGTACATGGACTGCGTTATGAAACACGCGCAGAGATGGCTGCCATGAGCTTCGAGTACATCGAGGTACTTTACAACCGGAAACGGCAGCACTCAACGTTAGGCTATAAATCGCCAATGAGGTTTCTAAATGACTGGCTAATCCTCAACAGAAGAAAAAGCTGATAGCATAAAACTGTTCGCCTGTTGGAAGACGAAAAACAGAGGGAACCTCATTGTGTTTTGTCATACCGCTAAGACCGGAATCTAGATATTCTGATCAGTCTGATACACTGCAGGACAAAATCAGTGCATCAATAGGATAAGCATCCTATATTAAAGAAGTCTATTTGCAGTCATAATGATCTTTAAAGTAAAATAATGAAAAATAAGAAGTATTTAAAAGTGGTTTATGAAAGATTAGTTAAATTGGAGGTTTTAGCATGAAGATTAAATTAGCAATTATGGCAGCGACGGTTGTTTCCGTGTTCTCTGTTTCTGCAATGGCAGCGCCCGTTTTCTCAGATAACTTTGATGCCGATACGCTAGCTACAAATCAAACAACATTTAATGGCGGATGGGTGGTCAGCGGTGGCACTGTTGATTTGATCGGCAATCCTGCTTTCTATGATTTTCTTCCAGGGAATGGACGTTATGTGGATCTTGATGGTTCTTCAAGTCAAGCAGGGGAATTCCATAAAGATCTTTCCCTAACGGGAGGGCTGCAATATATACTTGCTTTTGACTTGGCTGGGAGTCAGCGTGGTAGCGTTGAAAATGTGAATGTCAATTTTGGCAGCGCGGTTGACAATCTGACAGTAAATAGTGGCGATGGTTTTTCAAACCATACTCTTCTTTTTTCCCCCAGTACCACCGGTATTTACTCATTGATCTTCCAGAACGCTGGCGGCGACAATGTAGGTGCTTTGCTCGATAACGTCTCTGTTTCGGCCGTTCCAGAACCAGAAACCTACGCCATGTTGCTGGTTGGTTTAGGTTTACTGGGTTTCATGGCACGTCGCAGAAAAGAATCAGCAGTTTAAATAAGGCGTAGATTCGATCCGGTACGGGAGCTTAGGCTCCCGTTTTGTTTTTTGGATAACGAAGAATTGAAATGGCTCCCATGAACGTTTCAAGCTATTAGGCAGGTCTAGCGGCTTCGGAAAGGAATATTTGAAATTGCTGGTAAGTGAATTCGTATTAACGGCCATCAAGCTTAGATAACTGGCAGTTATTCTGCGTTTGCTCACGCGATAGATGAATCAAAAATTGGTTCCCTTGATAGAGTGCCCAGATTTGTACCTAAATGGCTCCCCGACCAAGGCTCGAACCTTGGACCCGCGGATTAACAGTTCTAATATATGTTCTTTTTGAGGCATTTTTACCTTCCTTGAATAAGCTTTAAATTGTTTTAATATTCAATTAATATTCATATTAACAAATAGTTAAATTACTATCCTCTGTTTGAAACTCCCGCTTTAACTTTGACGCAGTTCTATTTTTATGGTCTACTATAGGTCTACTAATTCGAATAGTAGACTCCGAACCCTCTATTAGTAGACTGGAGATATGAGATGACCCAAAAGCTTACCAAAACAATTGTAGATTCCATTTCATATCCTGAGAATGGGCAGACTTTTTATCGTGACAGCGAAATAAAAGGTTTTGGTTTACGTGTTGGCGCTACCAGCAAAGTTTATATTGCAGAAAGCAAAGTTAACGGAAAAAGTGTTCGGGTGACCATTGGTAAACATGGCATTTATACGGCTGAACAAGCCCGGAACCAAGCCAAAGAAATTCTGCTCATGATGTCCAAAGGGATCAACCCCAATGATGAAGCCCGTGAACAGAAAACTCGTGGCATGACATTGCAACATGTATTCCAAGATTTTCTGATAGCCCGCAAAGCACTCAAACCTCGCACCATCTACGATTACAAACGCATCATGGGCACTTATCTGGCCACCTGGAACAACAAAGCCATTGCTGAAATTACCAAGGACATGATTGCAAAGCGACACACTGAACTGGGCGAAACCAGTCAGGCACAAGCCAACCTGACCATGCGCTTTTTACGTGCATTGTTTAATTTTGCTGCCGGGCAATATGAAGATAGCAAAGGTCAAACACTGATTCCTGATAATCCCGTCAAGCGTCTTTCACAAACGCGCGCCTGGTATCGGGTGGAACGTCGTCAAACGGTTATCAAGCCCCTTGAACTTGAACCCTGGTTTCAATCAGTCATGAACTTAAAGAATGATGCAATCAGCCAGAACCGTGAAACCATCCGTGATTATTTGCTGCTGGTGCTTTTTACTGGATTGAGAAGGGAGGAGGCCGCCAGCATGGCTTGGGATAATGTCGATTTACAAGCTAAAACCCTAAAAGTGACCGATACCAAGAATCACTTAGATCATACTTTGCCACTATCGAATTTTCTCTACGATTTATTGGAGCAAAGAAAAGCTAATGCAGTGAATGAATATGTTTTTCAGCGAGCAGGTGGAGTAGGGCATATTATTGAACAACGCAAGCAAATGGCCAAAGTCATTAAAGAATCCGGCATATCTTTTACCATTCACGACTTACGCCGCACCTTCATGACCATTGCTGAAAGTCTAGATATTTCAGCCTATGCGGTGAAACGTTTAGTCAACCACAAAATGAACAACGATATTACCGCAGGATACATCATTGCCGATGTTGAGCGATTGAGAGATCCCATGCAGAAAATCACAGACTACATCCTCAAATGTGCAGGCGTGAAGCCGCCAATAAAAGCTATTAAGCTGTCTAAAAGAGGTGCTATCAAATAGCTTGACAAGATACGGCATTGCCGTAATATAAGCTCAATGTACACCATTGCAGAATCAGAAGTTTTTAGCCGCTATGTCAGCGACTATTGGACGGAAGAAGAACGTGCGGCATTTGCCGTATGGATTGCAGAGCATTATGATGCGGGCGATATTGTGCGCGGTTCGGGTGGCTGTCGAAAAGTGCGCTGGAATCAAAAAGGTCGCGGTAAAAGAGGTGGTTACGTGTAATCTATTACAACACACTTGAAGATGGAACCATCTGGTTACTATTGATCTATGCAAAAAATGAACACGAGAATATTCCAGCTCATATCTTGAAAGCAATTAAGGAAGAAATAATATGCCGATGACTGAGAAAGAATTAAAGAAACGCGATGCCCAACGTGATCTTGGTGCAGAATTACTGGAATCTGTGCGCCAAATGAAAGCTGGGCGTGCTGGAAGAATTCATCAAGTTGAAGTTTCTCCTGCTGTCTCTGCGCGCATTAAGTCCGGTTTGTCACAAATTGATTTTGCAAAACTTCTAGGTGTCTCGGTGCGCACCCTGCAAGATTGGGAACAAGGCCGCCGCCAGCCTAGTGGTGCAGCAAAAACATTGATTGCGATTGCCGAGCGCCGCCCTGACGTATTGAAGGAAATCGCTGCATAACCACCCTATTACCATCAAACGGTGTAGCAGCCTGTCTTGAACAGCGCATCAGCCCGGCTAACAACAAACAATTTCCTCAAGTGTGGAAATTATTATCCGTCAATTCAAGATATTGACTAATCACCATGAATAAATTTCCATGCTTGTTGAAAACAGTCCTGATTTTAAGACCGTCTGGCGATTGGCGCATGACTGGATAGGCGCCGACCCGGACAAAACAGATCCCAACGCAATTTCACCTGAGCTTAGAACCGCTATTCATCGCTTGATGCATGCAATGTCTAGCCGGGAGATTTCGGCCAGATGGAAGGGATGGCGAATCTTTATCGACGATTCATTTATCTCATCAGTTTTTGATTCTTTCCATTATTTAAGATTCATTCAATGTTTCATCAACAACAAATTTAACAAAGCTTACCTGGATAGTCTTTATGTAAAACGAAACGAAGTTATCAATTGGTGTATTGATGTAGTTCGGCTTGATCCTCCACCTTGCTAGGCGACAACAAAGCTGCAATCTGCCGAAGCTGCGGATATCGATGATGAAAACAAAGGTTGGTACGACGTATTGACCGAAAGACGCAGGAAGATAACTGGTTGTCTTGAACTGGCCAGAAGGTTATGGGAAGAAAACCCAAACCAGTCTTATGATCAAATCCGTAATCATCCCATAATGAAACAGTACGGAAACTGAGGTTCCCTCTGTTTTTCGTCTTCCAACAGGCGAACAGTTTTATGCTATCAGCTTTTTCTTCTGTTGAGGATTAGCCAGTCATTTAGAAACCTCATTGGCGATTTATAGCCTAACGTTGAGTGCTGCCGTTTCCGGTTGTAAAGTACCTCGATGTACTCGAAGCTCATGGCAGCCATCTCTGCGCGTGTTTCATAACGCAGTCCATGTACTCGCTCGTTCTTGAAGCTATTGAACCAACTTTCGGTTGGGGCATTATCCCAACAATTACCTTTACGGTTCATTGAGCAGATCATGCCGTATTTCTTGAGCCTTCTCTGAAATTCTTTGCTGGCATATTGGCTACCCCGATCTGAGTGGTGCATCAATCCTGCTGCAGGTTTCTTGCGAAACCATGCCATCGTTAGTGCATCTGTAACGATGTCTGCAGTCATGCGCGGTTTCAGCGACCAGCCAACCACCTCACGGTTAAACAGATCAAGCACGATAGCCAGATATAGCCAGCCCTCATCTGTCCATAGGTAAGTGATATCGGATGTCCAGACCTGATTAGGCGCGGCTGGACTGAAATTCCGATCCAGCAGATTCGGTGCAATCGGCAGATTGTGCCTGGAGTCCGTCGTTATCTTGTAGCGCCGCTTGTGCCTTGCACGAATGCCGTTCTCTCGCATTAGACGTTCAACCCGCTTCTTGGAAGCTGGAAACCCACGGTCACGCAATTCTCTGACCATTCTCGGACTACCGTAGATCCCCTTGAGTTCGGCATGAATAGATTGGATCAGCGTCAGCATTTGAGTGTCGGTGAGGCGTTTGCGATCCGGTTTGCTACCACGCTTCCACGACCGGTATCCGCTCACGCTGACATCTAATATCGTACACATCTCGGCGAGAGAAAACTCCCGTTGCTTATCAATCCAGGCGTACTTCACACAACATCTCTCGCAAAGTACGCCGTTGCTTTTTTTAGGATCTCACACTCCCGTTTCAGCCTTACGTTCTCAGCACGTAACCGGGATAGATCCATTTGTTCCGGTGTGACAACCTTGGTACCCTTACCGTTAAGTTTGCCTGCCTCCGCCAACTTTACCCAGTTGCGCAGTGTTTGTTCTACCAGTCCCAGTTCCTTCGCTACCAGAACAATCGACTTTCCCATCTTCACTTGCTTGACCGCTTGCTCCTTGAACTCGGTCGTGTATTCCTGCTTCGGTATCTTCTTCATCGTCTTCCTCTCAATAGTAACGTTAATTGTACGTCACCCTTGGGAGACTATTTTTCGGGGGAAGCTCAATATAGCTTGTTACCTTGTTCTAAATTGCGAAGCGTCATGATCAACTTGTGATGTATATAAGGGCAATTTGCCTCTTCTCATAGCTAATTTGCTGGCGGGAATTGAACAAATTGCTCATTGAAAAATTTACGCTTTAGTAGGGCTATTCTCTGCTTCATCTCTGAGCTGCCGAACACGATCATGATTCCTTTTTACTCCTTCTAATTGCTGAGTAATAAGTGAACGAAGTGTTTCAGGCAGTTCTTCCTTTAGTGCATCTTCGTACGCGGCAAGAGCAACATCTTCTGCCCTTTCGCATTCTTCTAAGACAGCTAAATTATCCTTATTGGTAAGGGCAGTTTTGAAATCAATCCAAACTCGATGTAGAGCTCCTTTTGTAGTACCGCTCTTATCCGGTTCGCCTCCATATTGCCTGACCTCCACACTTAATGTCCGAACCGCTTCTTCGCAACTTTTTGCACGATCTTGAAAGTATATTTTTAATTGTGGGTCATGAGCATCCTCTGCGCATTTTTTAAAACCTTCCACACCATCGCGTGAAGTCTCAATTAATCCATTTAATAAAGTTATATTTTTTTCATTATTCATGTAATTCTCCTGAAAATAAAATTTTACATTTCCTGATGTGTAGCCTAAACCTTGTGAGTAGGGTTAACTAATCTAATCATTTCATGCATTAAAAATGTTTTGTGAAATTTCATCAATCTTTTGCAGATGTCATGATTAATGAAAATTGCTCATTAGTCCGTACGCTAGGACACATTTCCTCAAATCAATTATTTTTCAGGAGGTATTTAAAATGAAGTCAGCATATTCAAGTTGTGGCTATAGAGCATACCGGAATAGAAGCCAGCCGCTAGGAAAATCAATGGCGGATTCAACTTTGAAGTGCAACTTTTGTAAGGAAGTTTATAGGCAAGCTGCGGTAGTATCGGAGCTACTTAAACGACCAAGTAAAAGGAGCGCAGATGAAGCACTACAAGCAGCTTACCAGTGAGCAACGATACCAGATTTCTGGCTTGAAGAAGGCAGGTTTGAACCAATCACAAATTGCGGATGAAGTGGCGTACACAAATCGACGATTTCTCGGGAATTCAGACGGAACAAGGGTCGACGTGGCTGGCATTCCAAGCAGGCTCAGGAATTACGGGACGAGCGTCGAAAGGATTGCACCAATGCACAGTGTCACTCATTGCTGAAGTGGACGGAAGTTGAGCGATTGATTCGACAGGACATGAGTCCGGAACAAGCGTCTCAGCGGCTTGCTCTGGAAGGCGGACTGCCTATCAGTCATGAATGCGATCTACTTGCACATTTATGCAGATAAGCGCCGTGGTGGGGACCTGTGGCGGCACTTACGCTGCCAGAAGCCGCGCAGGAAACGATATGCGAGTGGTCAAGAGCGCCGAGGTACAATCAAGAACCGGGTCGGCATTGACGAACGTCCGGCGATCGTGGAACAGAAGAGCCGCATAGGCGATTGGGAAGGCGACACCGTGATCGGCAAGAGCCACCGAGGCGCATTGGTCACATTGGCCGAGAGGAAGTCGCGCTACATTCTGGCAGCGCAAGTGCCCGACAAACATGCATCGGGTGTGACGGCGGCAGTAACGCGGCTACTGCGCCCCCATAAAGGCAAGTGCTACACCATGACGTTCGACATGTCGCGATATCGGTCGAGGAACGACCTCAGGATTTGAGTTTGCGGTCGAGCTCCGCCTGGGCGAAAAAAGCACTGGCCAGTTTCAGAATTTCATTGGCGCGACGTAATTCCTTGACCTCACGCTCCAGTGCTTTGATGCGTTCGCGCTCTTCACTGGTGATGCCATCTCGTAGGCCTGTGTCGATCTCGTGCTTCTTTACCCAATCATGCAATGTCGGCGGCGCGCAGCCGATCTTGGGCGCAATCGATTCTATCGTCGCCCACAGCGAAGGGTACTCACTGCGATGCTCTTGCACCAGGCGGACTGCTCGTTCTTTTACTTCGGGGGAATATTTGTTTGTTTTGTTCATCGCTCCATTCTCTCAAGATTTGGAGCCTCATCAAAACCCGGGGCGATTCAGGTTGTTTTAATGTGCCGCGACCGCGTTTGAGTTTGCCATGATAACCACGATGCCGTTTCGCACCAAAATAGCTTTCATCAACTTCCACTCTACCTACCAACTTGTCTTTAAGGGCAGTCTGATGGCGATATATTACTTGCCTGAAAATGCTATACCAACGATTAATCGTGTTACGATTTTTACCTATTGATCCGGCCATTAAAAAGATTGATTAGAATCTCCGTATTCCGGCTTTCGCCGCTATGACAAATCGAACTATTTAATGGCCGACTCTATAATAACAGAGCTGTTTTGCTGGCAGGTATATCAATGCAAAAGCATTGAATTATTTTTCTAATGTAATAATCACCTAATTTGCTGTTTCTTAACATCTTACTAAACTAAAAAATTGTTTCTGCTAGTCTAGAGCCCTTCTAATTCTTGATGCATGGTCGACAGCGGTTTTATGTATCGCACCACTACTCGACTAAGGTTCGATCCCCAACAAACTCCACCAGTTACGTGCCGCATGCAATACACGCACGATCGATATACCTTCATGATGTGGTAGATAGAAGATCAGGTGATTGTCGAAGTCTTTAACTCGCCACTTGCGCATACCCGCTAATGTTGGATCGCGTAGCGTTAATGGTGCACCGATCAGGGGTTGTTCAGCCAGAACATTGAAGCTGGCTTCTGTCTGTGCCAGAAAGCGTTCAGCTGTCTCTAGGTTCGCATTTTCCGCAAGATAAACGAAATGCTCTACCAGATCGCGCCTGGCTGCTGCGCGTTGATAGATTTTAGGCATCAGCGTTGTTTCTTTCGTGCTTCCAGCTTGGCTAAGGCTTCTTTGCGAATATCACTCCAATCCGCCGATGTTAGTTCGCTTTCTGGGCCACTCAATCCTTCCAGCAACTTAGCTTCAAGCTGTTCTTCCGCTTTGCGTTTCTCATCAGCGCGGATCAATTCGCGCACATATTCGCTGGCACTACTGTAACGACCCTGGGCGATCTGCCCATCCACGAATTGTTTCAAGGGATCAGGCAGAGAAATATTCATACTTTGCATAGGTAAATCCTCCTTATCTTGCCGCATAATGTGTAATTAATAACACAAAATGGCAATTATTGCCATAACAAGGATGTCAATTGAAATTAAATGAAATTGTTATTGACACTGGATATCTGGAATTTGTAAATATAAATGGTTGCAAATTAAATGTGGCACACCTAAATGATATTACTGATATCAGGCTTGGATCGAGCGATTACTTGTAACTATCGCCAAAATCAGATGATTAAATCAAAATCTTTTTGATGGGATAATTGATGGTAATTTCAACTTTATATACTGCAAATCCGCGTGGATAATGGATCTTTGGCGGAGAGGATGTCTGACGATAATAATATTGAAGTTTTTGATTAATAATAATTATATCATAAATAAATCAAATCCGTCTTTCCTTCCGTCTTTCCTTTAAAAATTCCTTAACCTATGGCCCATCGAATAGAAGAAATAGCTTAAGTACGGATTCGAATCTAGAAATACGTAGCAAATTTTCTAAAATAGGCAGCTATTTATATCGGCCACATTCTTGTGGTTAGATGCATTTAGCAATGCAAACAGATAATCGATCGGGATCTCGTGCTCAGTTTTCGTGTTCGTAGTAGCTCGACAAAGCAATCCGAATTTCCTTGCGTATTGACTCGACCCCGTGTTCTGCTCTGTTTCGATCGACAAATACTACCATCATTTCACGTAATTACCGAGCTCCGCTTGCATAAAATATGCCTATGCATTGCGCGATATCTCGTTGCATACTTGTTTCTAGATATTCTCGTTCCAGTTGCTTGAGCCGCTCACGATCTAGTCTCGATTGTCCTACTCGACTTCCCTGATCGGCTTCAAATAACCCTCCAACTCAATACTATTAATACCCACGTATTTTTACGTACTTAATGAATTTTCATATAGTGGTAAATTTCATCCACGGCAATAAACCGGAGAATATGTCTTAAATACATTTTCTTCAAAAAGTTATTGCTATTAATAATTGGTTTTCCTTGTTTTCTTCTCAAAGAAATCCAATTCTCAATAACACAGTAGATGGAGAAAAAATGAAAGCAAAAAATATTGCCTTGATGATTGTTACAACGTCATCTCTAGGGATTCTTACTGGTTGCGCCACCATTATGGGTCAAAGTGCCGCTGAAACTTTAAATGTTAGAAGTGCCCCTGATCAAGCAAATGTTGTAATTACTGATGAAGCAGGAGTCAAAGTATTTGAAGGGAAAACCCCTACTTCGTTGCCTTTGGAGAAAAAGAAAAGCTTTTTTAGCGGTAAGAAATATTTTGTAAATATCAAAAAAGAAGGCCATGTAGAGCAAACTGTCATCGTAGATACAGAGGTGAATGGTTGGTATGTCGGTGGGAATCTAGTGTTTGGAGGATTGCTTGGATACCTAATTATTGATCCTGCAACTGGAGCCATGTGGAAGTTGGATAAACAGGAAATCAGCGTAACGTTAAATGCTTCAGCAAAGAATACTTCTCATAATAACAAGTCAATTGACGGGGGCCTTACGGTCATGTCCATCGAGCAAGTACCTGCTCATCTGCGTGAGAAGATGCAGCCAATCAATTAATTAATTAACATTCGGAAAGAACTATGTCACCGTTAATTGTGACATAGCCCTGGGAATCATTTAATCGAGGAAAAGTTATCATCGGATCAGACTGATTTTAATGAAGCACTGTGGCAAGCCGGAGAATCACGATTACCAGCTTTACTTGGCACTAAACGATATTGAGCATTCCAGAACCAAGGCCAATCATCCACAGACTAGAGGGTATCCTAAATTTTGTGTAAGTGGCGGTAATTACTGCTGAGGCATCCTTTCCTCAAACTGAATAGTAAACCTGTTTAACGCAGGTTTCCAATCGCGCAGTGGCATCGTCCATTTCTTGCTGATATTGATCAGTGCCAAATAGAACAATTTAGTAACAGCTTCATCATTTGGAAATGAGCTCCTATTTTTACTAACTTTACGTAAACTCATGTTCACCGACTCAATGGCATTGGTGGTGTAAATGATTTTGCGTATTTCAGGGGGGTAATCGAAGAACGGAATAATACGCATCCAATTGTTACGCCAGGATTTAGCAATTGGCGGATAAGCATCATCCCATTTCACTTCAAATTCAGTGAGATATTGCTCTGCCTCGTCTGCTGTTGATGCGCTGTAAACGCGCTTCAAATCAGTTGCAACCAGACCGCGTTTATTCCAGCCCACGTAATTTAAACTATTACGCACCATATGCACAATGCAAAGCTGTACCGTGGCTTGCGGTTAGACCGCCTCAATGGCTTCAGGAAAGCCTTTTAAGCCATCCACACAGGCGATGAAGATGTCTTGTATGCCACGGTTCTTAAGTTCAGTGACAACGCCCAGCCAGAATTTAGCACCTTCAGTCTGTGAGACCCATAAACCCAGCACTTCTTTTTCGCCTTGCATGTTTATGCCAATGGCAAGGTATACGGCTTTGGTACGCACCGCACCGGCATCACGGACTTTGACGTGGATGCAATCCAGATAAATGACGGGATAGACTGCATCCAGCGGGCGGGACTGCCATTGCTTCACATCTTCCATCACTGCATCGGTAACGGATGAGATCAGTGTAGGCGAAACCTCCGCACCATACATCTCGATCAGGTGACTCTGGATTTCGCGTACCGTCATACCACGCGAGTACAGTGATATGATCTTGCCATCAAAGCCAGTCCAGCGTGTTTGGTGCTTAGAGATCAGTTGTGGTTCAAAGCCGCCCTCGCGATCACGAGGGATTTCAATCGGCAACTCACCAAATTCACCCTTAAGGGTCTTGCTGCTTTTGCCGTTGCGGGCATTGCCAGTGAGGTTGCTGACAGTAGCATGTTTGTCATGACCCAAGTGCTCAGTCATTTCCGCTTGTAACGCACGTTCAATCAGCGCCTTGGTGAGTTGCTTAAGTAAGCCATTCTCTCCAATTAGGTCTTCTGGCTTTTTATAGCCTGATAACAGTTGGTCAATTAAATCGTTGGGTAAAGTTCTTGTTGTCGTCATTTCTTATCCATTTCTGAAAGTAGCAGTTTCCTGCAAAATGACCACTTACACAAAATTTCTTACACCCTCACAGACTAACGGTATTTGCGAACTTTTCCACAAAACCATCCTGCAGGAGTTCTACTAGATGGCATTCCGGTGCAAGATTTACAGGTCCATTGAAGAGTTACAAGTCGATCTGGATGACGTATTACAACAACGAGCGAACTCACCAAGGTAAGATATTTGTCTGCGGTGGTTGCCCTAGATACTGCCAGCCATCGTCTTCTGCGGTTTGATCGACGGCGATGCCGAGCAATTTTACTAACCAGGTATCCATTCTTGGTTCATTTCTGGATGGTTTTTTGTTACCCAAGCCATTAGTTCCAGATTTTTCTTCTTCGACAGTTCCAGTCTCAGCTAAATTTTCGGTTCATCTGGCATGTGCATATTTGGCTGTAAAATGCATGGTGAAAGAATGTGAACTAAAGGTTGTATTTCTCGGAATTTTAACTTTAGTCGTCCTCTTCACCTTCCCTGTTGCTGTCGCTACCACAATGACTGCATGTATGTTCTGGAGAGATACGTTCCTCTGCAAGAAGTAAATTTAGTTCTCCGTCAGATAGTTCAAGTTCATCAGCACGTTCCACTTTGTATTCCTCTAACACGTCATCTTGAACATCGGCTTCTACCAAGTATTCAACCCCCGTACGTTTACATTCCTGGCAAGGAATCATGATTGTGTGTCTATCCAACATTTAGCACCTCTTCTACTAAGAAAAAAAGAATCATATGCAACAATGAATTTTTCTGCAGATAATTGTGTTAGTGCTAAAATTAGTATCAATGAAGAGAGTGAGGAAAACACCAGTAGTGCGCCAAAGGTGCGCCGGTTAAGTTAATAATGGCCATGTAGTAATTAACTGTTTAAATTGTCTTGTTTTTCCAAGTGACATTAGGAAACAAAAGGTTGGTGTAACGTTCTGACCGAGATGATCAATCATTCTAAGCCACCCCAGTTAACTCGCAAGATAACGTGTTGCTATATAATGGAATTTCCCCATCCATTGTCTGAAGCGGCTACCATAAACATTAGCATTCTGAATGTGGTAAGCATCGTTGATAACTCATTGACCTGCGGCAATGTTGACTGGGCGATGAACAATTTTTGCATTCCTGGTGATCTGTTTGTAGGCGGACATTCCATCTGTGCAAAGAATGGCAGCTTTGCCGCCTAGTTTGCGTGCGACTCTCGGCAAATAATGTTGTCCCTTAAAAGATTCTAGAAAATACATTTCGTCAGCTTCAGCAATGCCATTTATTTTATTATTGGTTGTGATATGTTAATCAGCGCTCAGAATTTACCATTTGTTATAAATATTTCTGGAAACTGATTCCAATGATAAACTTGATTAGAAGATTGTTCAGCCAAACCCGATTTTTTCTATTATATGGCGCATACTGACCCAAACAAACCCATCAAAGACAAATTGCCATGGCCATGAACCGTACCCAATTCCAAGCAGGCTTGTCCTTACCTGCATTCCTTACGCAGTTTGGCACAGATGAGCAATGCGCGGATGCGCTGGAAGTGTCCCGTTGGCCGCAAGGATTCTGCTGCCCAGGCTTCAACACCACGGATTATTATATGCTCAAGGTAGGAAAACATAAGACCTTCCAATGCAAGTGCTGCCGGTTGCAGACATATCTGATCGCAGGCACCTTGTTCCAAAGCACCCACTTGGCGCTAAGCATTTGGTTCTTAGCAATTTATCTGATCAGCCAAGCCAAGCCCGGCTTGTCGGCACTCGACCTTAAGCGGCAGCTGGGCGTGAACTAGCCCACGGCTTGGCTGATTCAGCAGAAGTTGATGCAGGCGATGGTCGAACGGGATGCCAAGTATACGCTGAGTGGTAATGTCCAGGCGGATGACGCTTACCTTGGCGGAGATTGGCTGGCGGCAATGCAGGCCGGGGTTCCGAGAACAAGGTGCCTTTTGTGGCGGCCATTTCGCTCGGCGCCGAAGGCCGTCCCTTGTATATAAATGGTACTGGTCCCTGGTTTTACGCGCAAAGCGGTTTTTGACTGGGCTACCGCTGACCTCGCGCCAGGTTGTATAGTCACTTCCGATGGATTGGGTTGTTTTGTCGGGGTTACTGATGCTGGCAGCCAGCACCGGGCAATCATCGCGGACGATCGCAATCCTAGGGATTTGCCAGAATTCAACTGGATCAATACGGTTTTTGGCAACCTCAAAACCAGCCTGGGCGGCGCTTATCATGCATTCGATTTCGCCAAATATGGAACCCGTTACCTCGGTGCATTTGTTTACCGTTTCAACCGACGCTTCCATCTTGAAGTGCTTCCTCTGCGTCTGTTCGTCGCCGCAGCCACTATCGGGCCTCGCCCAGAACGTTGGCTTCGGCAAGCTAAAGAATCTTTCTAATCAGGATGATAAATGGAACAGGGATGCCTTACTTATTTGAATGAACTTGCAATTCCCCGTGGTCTTGCCACGGGTTGTTTATTCTCAATAGAAAGAGAAATAATTGCATAAGAGTAATATTTTTATAAAGTTGCTTATGCATTAAATATCTTTACTATTCTTTAAAGAATAGAAATTATTATAGCTGTACTTCTCGAAGAGACCGTATTTCTTTTTCGCATTGCTCTTTGCTAACGGGATTAATATTTGCACTTTTCATTAAAACATTGAAATTTAGATCAAGTTTCATGCAGTAAATATCTCCGCTTTTAACCGCAATCTTGCTGCCCTCGCCCATCCCGGTATTTGCTCTTATCATTTTATTACCGGCATCAGTATTTACTACAAAGAAAGACCCATTAGGTAGGGAGCCGACTAATTTTTCGTCAATTAATACATCATATTGATTTATCATACCAGCCATTGCGCTCTCGCGATAAACATATATTGCCGCTCTACTCTTGTCGGTGTTTGTTAGACCTTCATAATTTCCTGTTGTTTTTACTGAAGTCGCACAGCCCGCTGATATTGCGACAAGCAAAGATACAGCAATCATTTTAAGTACTCTAGTTTTCATCTTCTTTCCCTATTAGTTGTATTTGAAATTTATATTTTGAGTTTTGAATTATCATCAGAACCAATTCTGAGTTTTTAAAAATAAAGCAGCTGACTTTTAACAAGTTTCGTTCAAATAGACGGGGAATTAAACCCGCAGAGATTAATTGATTAATGCATCTCATGCTTCTTCTTAGAACTTTCCCTTTGTCTCTCGGGATAACTTCTCCAATCTTCCTAATATTTCTAAAATTCCCTTAGCTTTTACATGCCCTTGATCAGCTGCTTTGCGATACCATGATTTAGCTTGTACTAAGTCATAAGGAACACCCTTACCGCTTTCATAAAACAACCCTAAATCATATTGAGCACCGGCATGTCCTTGCTCAGCTGCTTCACGAAACCACGAAGCTGCTTTTGCATCGTCCTGAGGAACACCCTCACCGCTGACATACAACATTCCTAAATCATATTGAGCTCTGTCATATCCTTGCTCAGCTGCTTTACGAAACCACGAAGCTGCTTGAACATAGTCTTTGGGGACAGCTTTACCCCGATAGTACTCATTTCCTAAACTATACTGAGCAACGGCAAGTCCTTGCTCAGCTGCTTTGCGATACCACGAAACTGCTTGTGCGTAGTCCTTGGATACGCCTTCACCTTTATAGTATGCGTTTCCTAAATTAAATTGTGCACCGGTATGTCCTTGCTCAGCTGCTTTACGATACCACGAAGCTGCTTGTGCGTAGTCCTTGGAGACACCATTGAATCGCCCCGGGTTTTGAGGAGGCTCCAAATCTTGAGAGAATGGAGCGATGAACAAAACAAACAAATATTCCCCCGAAGTAAAAGAACGAGCAGTCCGCCTGGTGCAAGAGCATCGCAGTGAGTACCCTTCGCTGTGGGCGACGATAGAATCGATTGCGCCCAAGATCGGCTGCGCGCCGCCGACATTGCATGATTGGGTAAAGAAGCACGAGATCGACACAGGCCTACGAGATGGCATCACCAGTGAAGAGCGCGAACGCATCAAAGCACTGGAGCGTGAGGTCAAGGAATTACGTCGCGCCAATGAAATTCTGAAACTGGCCAGTGCTTTTTTCGCCCAGGCGGAGCTCGACCGCAAACTCAAATCCTGAGGTCGTTCATCGACCGGTATCGTGACACCCACGGGGTCGAGCCGATCTGCAAGGTATTGCAGGTCGCCCCGTCAGGGTATCGGCGTCACGCGGCCGAGCGGCGCAATCCGGCATTGCGTTGCACTCGTGCCCAACGCGATGAGGTTTTGATGCCAGAAATTCAGCGTGTGTGGCAGGCTAACCTGCAGGTGTATGGTGCCGACAAGGTATGGCGGCAACTTAAGCGCGAAGGAATGCAGGTAGCTCGCTGCACTGTTGAACGGCTCATGAAACGGTTGGGGCTGGAAGGTGTGCGGCGCGGCAAGGTTGTGCGAACCACGGTTCCGGACAAGGCGCTGCCGTGCCCGCTGGATCGCGTAAACCGGCAATTCAAGGCGGATCGCCCAAACCAGTTATGGGTGTCGGATTTCACCTATGTTTCCACCTGGCAGGGCTGGCTATATGTCGCGTTCGTCATCGACGTGTTTGCCCGGTGCATCGTGGGTTGGCGGGTCAGTTCCAGCATGCACACGGACTTCGTACTGGATGCGCTGGAGCAGGCTTTATACGCCCGGCAACCGGAGCTGGGTGCCTTGATTCACCACAGCGACCGGGGTTCCCAGTATGTCTCTATCCGTTATACGGAGCGGCTTGCCGAGGCTGGAATAGAACCGTCGGTTGGCAGTAAAGGAGATAGCTACGATAACGCACTAGCCGAAACGATCAACGGGCTTTACAAAGCTGAATTGATTCACAAGCAGGGGCCATGGAAAAACAGGGAATCCGTTGAATTGGCGACGTTGAACTGGGTGTTCTGGTTCAATCACCAGCGTTTGCTTGGACCCATCGGCTATATACCGCCGGCGGAAGCTGAGGCACAATACTACCGGCAGTTAGCCAACTTGGATTCTGCCAAAGTTACTTAAACCAAACAGCCTCCAGAGAACCCGGGGTGATTCACCATTGCCTAGGTAATATATGTTTCCTAAAGTAAATTGTGCACTGGTATGTCCTTGCTCAGCTGCTTTACGATACCATGATCTAGCTTGTGCAGAGTCCTGAGGAACACTCTTACCGAGTTGATACATCATCGCTAAATTGTATTGAGCTGAAGCGTCTCCCTGTTTTGCGAATTTTAGCGCAGTCAAATAATAGTCTTTATTAGCCACAACGTTGGGATCTGTATTTACATTAGGCGCTGCACAACCCAATGTAGTAAGAACCAATAATACTAGTCATTTCTGCATCATTAATCTCCTTTTGATTTATTCTAAAATATATATGCGTAAACTCAATTGCTTATTGTCTCTCAGTTTTTGTTTTTTTAACTGACTATATTTTGACATTGGGTGTAATAGCCCGTGCATCTAATCTATCAAGTTACGTGCTGAGAACGTACGGCTTAAAGTGGAGTAGTAAAATCCTAAAAATGCAATGGCATACTTCGCGATAGATGCCGTGTGAAGTACGCTAGATTAATGGCAATGGGAATTTTCCATCGCCGAGATATGTTCAACTCATAACAAAAGCTATGAGTTCACAGAATACAATTTCTTCATTATTTCCTAACAGCACCGACTGATTTTTCCATTACCGCTGTAACGCGATTCCTGACGCTCCCGAAAAAACTGCGAATAAGACATGACGGGACGATCCGGATGCGTATTTTTCATGTGTTCCACATACGTGCCATAGTCAGGCATACCAACCATCAATCGCATGGTTTTTGAAATATGGCGTATGGTTTGTGTAATTTTGTAATACATAGCTATTCTCCATTGTTCATTTTTCTGATGTGGCATGGGCTGGCAATACTAAAAGGGTCCTTCTCTATCAGTCGGGTGGTTTATGGTACGTACTTGCAGTACTGTTCTAATACCAAAAAATAGCATGCTGATGAGTACTGCCATGAACAGGCCAGCTAGCGATGCATTCATATAGTCATTAAAAATAACCTGCTGCATTTGCTCAAGTGATTTAGCTGGTGCCAGAACAATGCCTTCCACGACTGAATCTTTATATTGGTTCGCGTGTGCCAGGAATCCGATACGCGGATTAGCATCAAAAATCTTTTGCCACGCGGCGGTAAGCGTGCAGACGAGAACTAACGTTAGTGGAATAATGGTCACCCAGGCAAAGCGACCAAGCTTCATTTTAAACAGTACACAGGTACACAAAATCAGCGCAATACCCGCCAACATCTGGTTGGAAATACCAAATAACGGCCAAAGCGTATTTATACCACCTAATGGGTCAACCACCCCTTGGTAGAGAAAATATCCCCACCCAGCGACACAAAGACCTGTTGCAACCAGGTTAGCAACCAACGAATCTGTGTGTTTCATCCCAGGGATAAAAGAACCTAGCAAATCCTGCAACATAAAACGCCCGGCGCGGGTTCCGGCATCTACGGCTGTCAAAATGAACAGTGCTTCAAACAGAATCGCAAAATGGTACCAAAAAGCCATCATTGCGGTACCACCGGTAAATTCCGATAGAATTTGTGCCATGCCAACTGCCAAGGTTGGGGCGCCTCCTGTTCTGGAAATGATGCTATGTTCTCCTACATTCTGCGCAGTCTGGGTAATCATCTCAGGCGTGACATAAAAACCCCATTGCGAGATAGTTTGTGCAGCCGATTCAGCCGTTGTGCCGATGATTGCCGCAGGACTATTCATAGCAAAATAGATACCTGGCTCAAGCGTTGACGCGGCTACCAGCGCCATAATCGCGACAAATGATTCCATCAACATCGCACCATAACCGATGAAACGCGCATCGGTTTCATTTTGAATCATTTTCGGTGTGGTACCAGAAGCGATCAGCGAATGAAAACCGGATATCGCACCACAAGCGATGGTAATAAACAGAAAAGGGAACAGACTACCCGACCAAACTGGACCGGAACCATCCACGAATTGTGTGAAAGTCGGCATTTTAAGTTCAGGCGAAATGAAGATCACACCGATAGCTAACCCAACAATAGT
Source organism: Nitrosomonas sp. Is79A3 (assembly GCF_000219585.1). Taxonomy (NCBI): domain Bacteria; kingdom Pseudomonadati; phylum Pseudomonadota; class Betaproteobacteria; order Nitrosomonadales; family Nitrosomonadaceae; genus Nitrosomonas; species Nitrosomonas sp. Is79A3. Next base: position 319,326 of record NC_015731.1, read on the forward strand.
ACCGATCTTTAAGAAAGTGGATAAATAATCTCGGGGTGCCAGTAATAACCAAACCGGCAAGACGGAAGCAATAAAACCATAAGCAATGAGCAGCCAAGTCAATTGTTCGCCTGTCAGGGTGAAAATAGCCGCTAGCGCGGGAATCTCTTGTACATACTGCCCGCCGATTATCGACAGCATGAGTAGAACAAAGCCAATGAGTGATACTTCACCAATGGAACCAGGACGCAAATAGCGCGAATAAATCCCCATGAATAAAGCAATAGGTATCGTAGCGGCAACCGTAAAAGTTCCCCAGGGTGACTCGGCCAAGGCTTTAACGACAATTAATGCCAATACCGCTAGCAAGATCAGCATAATAAAGAACGCGCCAAACATCGCGATCATGCCAGGCAATTGCCCGAGTTCGGACTTGATCAAATCACCTAATGAGCGGCCATCACGTCGGATGGATATGAATAGTACGATGAAATCCTGGACTGCCCCGGCAAACACAACACCAGCTAGCAGCCACAACATACCAGGCATGTAACCCATCTGAGCAGCCAGGATTGGCCCAACCAGGGGGCCTGCTCCGGCAATTGCGGCAAAGTGGTGACCGAACAAAACATACTTATTGGTAGGCACATAATCCATGCCATCATTGAGTTTGTAGGCAGGTGTCATGCGAGTGGCGTCTAATTTTAATACTCTATTTGCAATGAACAGACTGTAAAAACGATAAGCGATAATATAAACGCAGACCGCCGCAATGACGATCCAGATTGCACCGATTGAATCACCCTGCTGCAATGCAATGACACCAAAAGCACAAGCGCCAGAGAGAGAGAGCATCAGCCAGCCGAGCTTGGAGAGGAAGCTAGTCATTATTTTCTCCTAAGATAAAATGCTTTTTCTCACGATCATTCCTAGCTCGCTCGGTAGGCTGCGATGTTCTGATTACTTCAGGTGAAGCACTCTCGATTCCGGCAATGATGCAAGATGAAGTGACTATTAATAAGAATTTTGATGACATACCATTTGCTCCATTAGGTTAAATTGAATAAACAAAATTTAACTGTGTAAGAATTTGTTGAATGATGATCATTTCACGGAGCCATATTTGACTCTATTTTTCGTTCCATTCATTGCTGTCGTTTGAAATTTCATCAATAATCGCCCTCTTTTGGCATGTCATTCGGGAATTTAAAATCATATTTGACTCTATTTTTCGTTTCATCCATCGCATATTTCAAAACAACCCCATCCTGATTAAATATCACCACAATTTCTTTAGTGGTTACATTGGCGCCTCTAAAGAACCAACCAAAAGGTGGAATAAAATTTGTAAAATAAGGGACTACTCGACTAAATTTATAAGTCCATACCTCATCGCCAGAATCAGTGAAGTTGATACTTCCAGTATTTCCGAATTCAGAGATAATCTGAGCTTTTGTCGTTTTCCCCTCGGTAATCTGTTTAGAAACCGAGGATTTGGTCTGTTTCGCTATGCTTATATGTCCCGCAGTTGTGCAAGCGCTCAATACAGCAACCATAGCCAGCCATATGATGGTTCTTGCGGTCTTAGTGGTTTCCATTTTCATTCCTTTTTCAAACGCGTTTCAGGTAAACGCAACCCTGCGGTAAGGCACTGTTCTTATTGATCCGAAGAATTTGGATCCTGTTCGGATTAAATTACTTAAGCTATTTTCTATAAGGTGCAGCTACATCAGTAGCTCCATTTTAGGTTTCTCAATTGTGTTTATTAACAACCTCCACATCCGCCACAGCCATTTCCACCACAACCTCCTCCTGTAATAATGTTTTTTGCGTAGTCATTTTTTAACTGGTGATAAAATCCATCTGGGATAGTTAATGCCGCATCTAGAGCAAAAATGAAGGGTAGTCTGGAAGGTGATTTTTGGTCTATTCCTTCCCATTCACAAGCCAGATACCATGCTTCTTTCATGCCTTCTTCAAGTACGGATACGTCTATCATTTCCTGTTTGGGTGTGTGGTGAACGAAATGACCGGCTCCGTATTGGCAGAATGTAGCGTATGATTTTGTATATACGATGAATTCATGCCAGGCTACATCTATCACTTGTGATGGCATTGAAATAAAATTAGGAGTGATTCTGCATAATTGAAAGTATTGCCGAAGCCCTTGCATGACCAGTGACAATTGATCCTCAGATAACCAAGGATAATGTTTACTGACACATTCCTTGACTGTCGGAGGAAACTTATACTGCTCAATGAAATCAATTTGCTTGTTTTGTTTAATCCTCACCTTGTTACACCAGAAAAACAGAGCGGTAAGTAAGATACATATTAAAAAAGCTGCCAGACTTTTTTCAAGGTATGCATAAGGAAGCGCGAAGACAATGAATATGAGATAAAAATCCATGAACTTACATAAGCCTGTTTCATAGAACGAAACCATCTTAGGTTTGAGCAAATACGGGTCTAATAGAATTGCTGCATTTGTATTTAACTTTTCATGATCATTCATTTCATCCCTCCTCAGATTAGGCGCTAATTCAGAAATTAATTATTAACGTAATTTTCATTATCAAACTGCATTTGAGTATGCCTAAATTTTCCCAGCGTTTTTTTGCGTAGAGCTACGCGTCTTAGGATTGGATGCTGTACCCGGTACAATGTGAACACATTGGGTGGCGCTATATGACTAGACCTTGTGCTGATCTAGTCATATAGCAATAATTATCATTAATATCATTAAGTTAATAAATGGAAGGATAACTTTTGTCGCGAAGCCACATGTTCTGGCAATGTCGTCTGTCATTATCTGGATGAATCTACAACAGGCAGATTGAAGAAAAGCTGTTGATTCAGCTTATCTAGCCAGCAAAGAGGTGGGGCTTCAAAACTATATCAAGTTAATTGCCCATGATAGGATTTGACATGGATTAATACGAAACAGAACATGCGAGAACGCACGAAAATAATGGGTGGCACATTCAACAGCATTACTGTGCCAGATTAGGAAACGACTATCACAGCAGCAATGCCCCGAAAAAATAAATTTTTGAGATGCACACAATGGATACGAAATCATCTGTAACACCCGTAAAAATTCTGCTGATTGACGATGAGCCTCCGTCAAGAAAAATGATGCGTAATGACATATTGAAAAATAGCCCTGATCTTCAAGTTATTGCGGAAGCCAAGAGTTCTCAGGAAGCACTTGATCATTTACAGAAACAAGACTTTGATTTGATCATCATGGATTATGTTTTAATCGATTTTAGCTATTTCGTCGACGGCCCCGATCTAACAAGATCAATTCGCAAACAGTATCCTGAAATAAAGATTGTTTTTTGGAGTATATATAATTACCCACTAACCAAGAAAAGGGCATTAGAGGCAGGTGCAAATGGCTATTTTGCCAAAGAGACTGAGCCTGAAATAATTATAGCCGAGATCAGAAAAATTATGGGCCTCCCATCGACTCAACTCGAAGTTCCTGATTCTATTATGGATAAGCTAACAATACGGGAAGGGGAAGTATTTAAACTGGTAGGAGAAGCAAAATCAAGTAAAGAAATAAATGTGATTTTCTGGGTCAATGAGCAAATTGAAAGTTTTTATATCGAAAAACGATTAAATATAGACCTAAAGAAAGTATCGAGAGAAGAGACAAGCTATGCAAAAAAAGCGGCAGAATCTTTTAGAAAAGATATTAGATATTCAGGCTATCTCTTCAAAAGAGAGTGTACTAAAAACTTAGCAGTACGATACTCACCAGAAGTACTAATCTCATTAACAAATGATGGCATGTCAAAGACATTCGCTGAGCTGAATCAATGGATTCAAAAACGGTATGAGGATGAGCAGGAAAAGACATACATCAAATCGCTACTGACCGAGTTTTATACAAAACAATTTTCAAGGCCCAGGAAAGAAGCAAAAGAATGCGCAGAAAAAAATCTGCAGGAGTATCTTAAATATAAGAAGTACGAGAAGAATTGCAACAACGAATCAACTGATCCAGTTACCCTGAGTGGGTGGGTAAAAACTTGCCCAGATAAACATGAGTTTAAAGCCTTAGCTGAATGGATTGAATCTAAGAATAGTTATAAAGAAAAACAAAATATCTATTACGAAATGCAAGTTTGGATTAATGATCAAATCATTAATTTCTATATAGAGGATTTTCTTAAAAAAGACCCTAATGACGCTTCAAAAGATGATTTGGAAGAAGCAGAGGGTCACTTAAAAGATATCAGATCAAAAGGCTATAAATATAAAAATGAAAGTTACATAGAAAGACTAGAAAGAGCGGACGTAAGAGATTTGAAGCTAAAAGATTTGGATTCCTGGATCGAGAAACAAATTAAGAATAAAGAGAGCAATAACAATGTATCGTTTGAAGAAGAAGCGAAACAGTATAAAGATGCTGATGACTATGATGGTGAAATTAAAGAAATAACTGAGACTGAGATCGATCCAGTAATAAGAAATGATAAAATAAACAGAGATTTGCTAAATCTAGGAAAAAAATTGAACCTTAATCATTCAGAATTGATTAGAGCATCGCAGATTTTCTTTGGATCCCCCGGGGTTGAACAGGCAAGAATAGCTCAGCAATTGTTAGATAGCTTCAGCGCTTATCAAACTTTCTTAAATTCAGGGGAAAACGACGAATCACCGGATATTTGAAACCAAGGAAATCAATACTCAAACGAGAGAAGGTTACCCCACCCGGCTCCTCCAGTATTTGCTCGGCACAATCATACAAGATCAACTCACCGCCTAAGAGGCTATTTTGAATTCACGACGAAAGATATTCTTTTTTTCTTTAGGGCTTTTGTTTTCTGTAATAGGTGCAATTGCACTAACGATGTATTTTCAGATAATACAATTGAAAATATCGCAACACGCTTTAGTGGAACAAGCATATAAGGAAAGTAAGGATACTGAATTAAAAGGGTATGCTGATTTAGCTGTGCAATCCATTGAAAGTTTCTATAAAACTGGCAAAAGAAGTCAAGCCAAACGCACTCTGAAGAATTTGAGTTTCGGATCAGATGGTTATTTCTTTTTGTATAATCTTGATGGGACACTGTTGATGCACCCTCGTCAACCTGAATTGATTGGAGAGAATCTCTGGAAACTAAAAGATGCTAACGGAGACCCAATAATTCAAATGTTAATCAGTCGAGCACTCGAAGGGGGAGGATATGTCGATTATATGTGGCCAAAACCTTCTAACGGCAAAATAGAGCGTAAACGCTCTTATGTCACGGTACTGCCAAACTGGGGATGGGTGATTGGCACAGGAATTTATATGAATGATGTTGATCGTGTGCTAGGCACGATTGATAGGCAAATATCTCATCTTATCTTTGAAACCATGCGTTGGATTAGCATTATTGCATTAATCGGCCTTATAGTTATAGCGGTAGCACATAAACGGTTAGGCCAAGCAAGTGCGAGCAAAGAAATAGACGATGAATTGCATAGATCTGTTGGTCCAAAATTGGTTCTCATTATGAATTTATTGCGTGACGTAATGTATCAAAGAGCGAGAATATATGATCTTCCGACTCGGAATCTGCTTAAATCCATATCAGTAGAAACGAAAGGAGCACTTGATTTAGTGCGAAAGATAAGGAAAAGGTATGAGCTTATGGGCTTATTGGAAGATGAGCTACGCGAGATTAAAAAGAGTTTCGAAAGAAGCTATCGCACACCTGTTCTTTTTACACTGGAAGGCAAAACAGATGATTTGCCTAAAGTTGCCAATGAAGAACTGTGCTCGTTAACAGAGGATGCGCTGAACAATATTGGCGAGCATGCGGCTGCAAGTCAAGTGTATCTCCACCTTCGGGTGGAAGCAGATAATATCAGGTTGACTGTCCAAGATGATGGGATAGGATTTGACCTGGATTCATTCGAACTAGGCAGTGGAATTAAGAACATGCGAGAACGCATGGAAATACTGGGTGGTACATTCGGCATCGTTACTGCACCAGACAAGGGAACAACTATCACAGCAACAATGCCCAGAAAAAATAAATTATGGAAATGTATACAATGGGTGCGAAATCTCCTGTGAATATTCTTCTGGTCGATGATAATCCAAGAAATCACATAATTTTTCATGCACATTTAAGAGATAACCATGATTTGCAAATCACTGCGGAAGCTGAGAACTCCCAGCAAGCACTTGATCATTTGCAAAAACAAGACTTTGATTTGATTATCATGGATTACGAATTAGAAAGAGATGATCTCGATGGAGTCGATCTTACAAAAATAATTCGAAAACAATATGGCGAGCAAACCAAAATTTTATTTTGGAGCATACGCGATAGTTCAATAGACGTGAAAAAATCAATAGAAGCTGGTGCAAATGGTTATTTACTCAAAGAAGCATATAAGGAAGAAGTTCTATCTGCAATAACTAGTGTTATGAGCGACGGAACTCCTACGCCTAAAACTCGGATTGACTTTGGAGAATTGACAGACCAGGAAGAGGAAATAATGAAATTCTTAGCTGAAGGGAAAACAAATAGGGAAATTGCCTGGATTCTCTGGATAGACGATCAGATTATAGATTTCTATCTAGAAAATAGAAGGAAGATAAATCAAATAAAAGCACTGAATGAGGATATAAGAAACACAAGAAAGGAAGCTGATCTATTCAAAAAAGAAATTAGATCCTCAGGCTATCAATTCAAAAAAGAATGCCCTGTCAGACTCGAAGTACAAGACCTTCAAAGTATACAACCATCCTCAATAGGTGATGGTATGGCGCAGATTTCTGCTGAACTGGATTACTGGATCGAGGAACAATATGAAAATGCAAAGCACTGTGATAGTAAGGATGTAACTAAATATGTGATTGATAATAAGCTTAGAAAAGTAGAACGACACTATGCAAACATAATGGCTAAGCTAAAACTTAGTTCGCGAGCTGAATTAACCGAAGAGGCGATAGCTCACCGCTGCAACACCCAAAACTAGTCTGTATTGGTCTCGACATAATCTACATGTCATTTCCCCGTTAAGCCTGAAAATATGAATAAAACGATGTATTTAAATATGACATCGTGATTGCATTATTCCCCTTTCTTTGAATGATAAGCGATAGGCAATAAGTAGGACTACGCATTAGAGTTGCTAGCATGATTGCTTACAATGCATCCAGCTTATACATGTATCTTTAATAAGCCAATGATTGTAACTCTATGAACAAATTACGGAGGAACCACTTAATGAAAAACCACCTTATCATAGCCGTAGCTATAAGTCTGACCTGGGGAAGTACAGTCAATGCACAAAGTTATTCATGGGCCGCATCGAATCAAGCGCAAGGACAACCGATTGCAGTTATGGCCCCTACCCCAAATTCAGCAATGCAGGGACAGCATACATCTGAATATTGGACTGCGGAGCGTTTAAGAAATGCTAAACAAATCGATCTACCAAGAGCAACGGAATCTAACTCAAGTTCTGAGATTCTTGATTCTTATGATTATGGGGAACGAATTAGTGAGCCAGGCCAAGCTCCTACTATCAAAGTTAAACGTAATAAAACCAAGCTATTTGAACCGATTAAAAACGAAATTAATCAGGACAGTGAGAATGAAATACAGTCCTATAACGTACAGGATGTTACTCCTTACGCTTCTGGAACGGTCGGCGCCTCTTTCACCGGCTCAAGGGCTACCCCGGCTACTCCTTTCTGGCCGTTTACAGCAACAGGTAGATTATATTTTAGTGATGTATCCGGAAATCACTATACATGCTCTGCCTCTGTTATTAAGCCTCGTATTATTCTTACGGCAGGTCACTGCGTTTATGATGCTGTAAAAAAACAATGGAACACAAATTTTATATTTATTCCTGCTTACCATAATGGAAGCGCTCCCTATGGGCAGTGGAGCTGGAGTTGGGCGACTACTACTAACAATTGGGCAAATGGCGGTGGGAAAGTTCCTAATTCAGGAGATTACGCCGTAATAGAAATTCAGGATAATTCCATTGGTCAGAAAATTGGAAGTATTACGGGTTATTATGGATACAGAACATTTGCTTTAAGTCCTAACCATGTCACCATGCTTGGCTATCCTAGTGCTTTTGATAGTGGTGATTGGATGCATAGAGTCGATTCTCAGTCATATAAAACTACACTCTATAACACTGTGGAATATGGATCCGAAATGACCAATGGTGCCAGCGGAGGCCCATGGGTTGAAAACTTCGGAACTCTTGCCAATGGTCAATCCGTATCACCTGGTTACTGGCTTGCTATCGTGGGTTTGACATCTTATGGTCCCGTTGATACTACCTTACGTTATTCGGGCTCTAGTATTCTAGATAATCAGTTTACTAATAGTTCAAAAACCGGAATTCTTGATGTGGCATGCGCTCATAAAGTGGGTAATTGTTAATAGTCTATCCTAACCACCACCGGCAATGCCGGTGGATTGGGATTATCTTGCTTTATTGCCATGTATGTCCATTCCATTAATCGTCATCTGACAATTGTCACGGCAGAAGAATAAAAATTCTGATCGCGGTTAAATCTGGAAATCAAATTAAATAGGGAGAAATGGGAAAATGCATACTGGAGAACCAATACGTATATGTATACGTGGAATGTCAGGAATGCTAGGAAACAGGCTGGCAATTTGTCTAGATAAACAGAAAGATATGACGCTTACCGCCGGGATAGTCAGGAATGGTGTACATCTAGATAAAATATTAAATGGTTTTGCATCTACCAATAGATTACCTGAACACATATATCTTGATGCTGGGAAAGACGTTGTAAAGTCACTTAACAAATCGCAATCAAGAGTGAAATTTGAACATATCGAGCAACTTAATCTGTCCGATGTTTGCGATATAGTTATAGATACAACGCCATCTGGAAATGGAAAGGCATGGCGAGATAGATATGCAGCTTTTGGCAAATATGTAGTCTTTCAGTCAGGAGCATTCCCAGATGGATCACTAATTACGCCACCTTATCTTATTAAAGATAAGAGAGAAAAGTTTTTTCGTCAAGGGAACTGCATAATCTCAGCATTATCACCCATATTTTATGCATTAGATGAAATGATAGAGAGTGCAAAAATAAACGTGATAATGCAATATACGGGAAAATTATTAGTGGACATACCGACAAACCAAAGAATTCATTCAACATATTTAGCTGACGAACTATTTTTACAGATGAATGAGGAGCTGGGATCTCTGTTTCCTTATAAAAACATAAGATTATCTGATCTTTACCAAGTTCCAAGTCTAGACTATTATAGTATGTCATTACATCTGGTACTAAAGGAGAAAGTGACTAAAAAAAATATTAGAAAAATACTTATGGACACCCCCCGAATATTTGTGACACCAGATGTAATAACATCTACATATGAAATTGATCATTTCTTAAGAGAACAAGTAAAGGAATCCGGAAATGATTTGCCACCAATTACGGTATATGGTTGTGATCTTGCTGATGATATAAGAAGAAACGAGATTGTAATCAGAGCAGCGATATATTCAAGGACAATAGCCGTACTTCCGAACATTGATGCGATCAGAATGCTAGTAAAAGATGAAGATCCAATTGAAGCAATGAGAAGGACTGACACATATGCTGGATTTTCTTGAGAGATTGTTTAGGTTGGAAAATAACTCACTTACTTACAAACCCTGAATACCTCACAAAAGTACATCACTTAATTTTCGCATTCCTGGTTTCTTAAAGGCTATTCGGATAGCTTGCTCTAAAATTTGAACATTAGAGTTGTAGACATAAGAAAGCATCACATTTGCTTCATATGCTTACAGTCCAAGAAAAAGCGTTCGCGCATCCAGTGGATAGTCGCTTCCTGGAAATTGCGCGTAGTAAAATCGTACAGGCTTCCAAGCGAAGCGGCATTCCCTTGAAACAGAGTTATGCCAAGGAAGGCAAGGAAGTGCGCCGCAAAGCCGGTGGTTATGCCCATGCCAAGCAATTTCGTCACATGCGCAAAAGCTTTAAACACCAACGCACGATCCTTGGTATCGTGCTGCGAGAGATCAAGAGAAAACTGGCAACGGCGGAACTGGAGTGTTCCGCATTGCTACAATATCTGAACACGCTGCTGGGGCGAGCACAACGGATTCACCAGCGGCAACCGAAAAACAAACACAAACTCTACGCACTGCATGCCCCGGAAGTCGAATGCATCGGCAAGGGCAAGGCGCGTAAACCATATGAATTCGGTGTCAAGACCAGCATTGTGGTCACGCACAAAAACAGCCTGATGTGTATTAGTTCAGATCTAATCGTACAAAGCGCTTGAAATCGAGAGCATTACCGAGTTTGATGTGGGTTGTAAATAGCGGTGTAAAAATGTACCACTGAGGCGCACTGAATTTCGCGGGAATCTCGGAATAAAAGTAATGGAATGGACGCCCACTACCCTAAACGGCATCGAAGTGCCAAAGTAGTGGTGCAGTAAAGCCCACTAAACAAGAGAGGAGCGTCCGACATGAAGATTACAACGATAGGCATTGATTTGGCAAAAGAAGTATTTCAGATTCACGGTGTGGATGTACATGGTAAGGCCGTGTTGCGTAAGCAACTGCGCCGCAGCGAAATGGCGAGGTTCTTTGCCAATCTTGAGCCTTGCCTGATTGGTATGGAGGCATGCGGTAGCTCGCACCACTGGGCGAGAAAGTTGGGCGAATTTGGGCATACCGTCAAACTCATGTCGCCCCAGTTCGTAAAGCCCTATGTGAAGACCAATAAGAATGATATGGCGGATGCAGAAGCGATTTGCGAAGCAGTTAACCGACCGAATATGCGCTTTGTACCGATCAAGAACGTTGAACAACAAGCAATCCTCTCGATACATCGCGCCAGACAGGGTTTTGTTAAAGCCAGAACCGCGCAGGCAAATCAGATGCGTGGTTTGCTCTCTGAGTTTGGTATCGTGATGCCTCAGGGGATCCGATCCATCAACAAACGTATGTCGGATATACTGGAAGATGCCGAGAATGGTTTACCAGGTACCCTGCGCAAGCTGTTGGAAAGACTGAACGACCACCTCAAGGAATTGAATCGCCAGGTGGAAGAGTTGGAGCTTCAGATCAAGCTGTGGCATAAACAGAACGAAGCCAGCCAGAAACTGGAAGCCATTCCCGGTGTGGGCCCGATCACAGCAAGTGCCATTGTGGCAACCGTGGGAGGTGCCGCGGAATTCAAGAACGGCAGGCAACTCGCGGCATGGTTTGGATTGGTCCCAAAGCAACGATCCAGTGGTGGTAAGCAGATATTGCTTGGTATCAGTAAACGTGGCGACACTTACTTGCGCACTTTAATGATCCACGGAGCACGAGCGGTCATTCGTTTTGCTGAGAACAAGACTGAACCGGAGAGCTGGGTGCGCAAGCTAATGGCACGGCGCAATAAGAACGTTGCCGCCGTTGCTCTGGCGAACAAGAACGCACGAATCATCTGGGCGCTACTCGCTAAAGGCACTACATTCCACCCCAAACACACTTCGGCAGCGCCTGCTACCGGAGCCTGATCGAGGCGGCTGAATAGAAACGTATCGGTAATGTTGCAACAAAAAGGAATTTAAGGAGAAAAACTTTCACCGATTGCACAGGCAATCATGACATGATGGCAAGATAGGTCAGACCGTGGTTGGGAAAGCTCGTTCTGGTACAAGCACACCAAGTGCGTAAAAGTGATAGAGCCCCAATCAGCGTATTCCATCAGGGACAGAGGCAATGAGCTTCACATAAAGTCCGGATGTATGGCTGCAATCTTTACCTTCTCAAAATCATCGACTGAAAGCTTGGCATAACGTGGGCGTCCATGTATACCAGTCTGAAGCCTGTAAGCTGATGCAATTAGCATCAAGTGAAAGGCGATGAGGATGTATACAGTGGAACTATATGTAAAGATTCGACGAGCGGTTATGGTAGAAGGCCGAAGCGAACGCGAAGTTGCGCGTTATTTTGGTATTCACCGCAAGACTGTGAAGAAGATGTGCCAATACGCAGCACCGCCGGGTTACCGGCGCAAGAGCGAACCCGTATCTCCCAAGCTTGCCCCTTTCACTGGCATTATTGATGCCATTCTGGAAGCTGATAAGCAAGTTCATGCCAAACAACGCCATACTGCAGTGCGGATATTGGAGCGGTTACGCGATGAAAATGGTTTTACCGGTGGTTATACCATCGTACGTAACTATGTCTACAAGGCTGCGATTCGGCAGAAAGAAATGTTTATGCCGTTGGTACATCTACCTGGTCATGCCCAGGTAGATTTTGGAGAAGCTGATGGCTATATTGGCGGCAAGCTAAGGAAACTCTGATTAAGTCCCAAAAACTTGTAAAATACGCGGTAGATTGTAACCACTGCAAGGGAATGCATTGATGAAACAATTAGTATTGTCGATTCCATTATTTATCAAGAAACCAAAAGTAACTCGCCGGCAAAAGTTTCTCGAAGAAATGGAGCAAGTGGTTCCATGGGTAGACTGGACGAATCGGATCGCGCCGCACTATCCGGTAGCAGGTTTGGGACGCAAGCCATTTGCGTTGGAAGCGATGCTGCGGATTCATATGATGCAGCAATGGTTTGGTTATTCAGATCCGGCAATGGAAGAAGCGTTACATGATGTGCCGATGCTACGTGAATTTGCAGGACTAGATGCGGGAGAAGATGTTATGCCTGATGAGACGACGATCCTCAAGTTTCGCCACCTGCTGGAGAAGCATCACTTGGCACAAAGCCTGTTTGCTGAAACAACTGGGCGGTTAGCGCAACAGGGATTATTGCTGCGTCAGGGCACGATAGTTGACGCCACGCTGATAGCGGCTGCGCCATCGACCAAGAACCGGCAACGCAAACGTGATGGCGAGATGAGTTCGACTAAGAAAGGCAACAACTATTACTTTGGATTAAAAGCACACATAGGCGTAGATGCCGATTCCGGCCTGGTGCATAGCCTGGAAATTACCACGGCCAAAGTGGCCGATGGCAACATGATTGATGCGCTGGTACATGGCGAAGAGGCAATTGTATTGGGTGATCGGGCTTATACTCGTAATGATCGCAATCTGGAAGCGCAACGACAGCCGGAAGAGCCGGTCTGGGGTATGCCATTCAAACGCAAGCGCGGTGAGGAATTGCCAGCAGAACATGCCGTGCTCAATCGTATGCTAGCTTCACTACGCGCAAAGGTTGAACATCCGTTTCGTATTGTCAAAAGACAATTTGGTTATACCAAAGTCCGTTACCGAGGATTGTTCAAGAATGCACAACAGCTTTATCTGTTGTTTGCCTTGGCTAATCTTTACCATGTCCGTAAGGTGTGGATGCCAACCACGGGATAATTCCGTCCAATATCCCTGAAAATCAGCATCAGGGGACAGAATAGTATGCAATCTGCTAAAAATTACAGTTATTAATCGCACAATAATGCCTATATTAGCTACTTTACCGATAGCTTTGTCGACAAAACTGGAATAAATAACTTAATCAGAGCTTCCCTAATTAGATTCCATTATTTCTGCCTTGATTTGCCGCATTCAGATGGTTGTTTTGTCAAAGCTTACCCGACTGAAGATACTGAATCCTTTCTGGATGGGCACGTCGCTGCATTTGCGTTTCTTGGTGGAGTGCCGCAATCGATCTTGTATGACAACACCAAGATTGCAGTAGCGAAGATATTGGGTGATGGTAAGCGCCAACGTACCAAGGCATTTAGTGAGTTGCAGAGTCACTACCTGTTTGAAGACAAGTTTGGGCGACCGGCTAAAGGTAACGACAAGGGCAATGTTGAAGGCATGGTCGGTTATAGTCGCCGGCACTTCATGGTGCCGCTACCCATTGCCACTGACTTTGATGCTTTAAATGCCAAACTGCTGGATGGATGCATCAAACGAAGCCAAGCGAAACTACGGGGTCAAACAGAAACCATCGCTGAGCGTATGAAACGCGATGCCGCTGCGCTGATGGCTTTACCTGCGGTTGCTTTTGATGCCTGCCACAAGATTTCCACGCGTGTATCTTCACTATCGCTCGTGCGTTATCGGACCAACGACTACTCAGTACCTACCCAATACGGCCACCGGGAAGTATTGGTCAAAGGCTATGTAGATCACGTCGATATTTGCCTGGGTGCTGATACGATTGCACGCCATGTGCGCAGCTACGGTCAGGAAGAATTCATATACAACCCATTACACTACCTGGCGTTGCTGGAACAGAAACCGCGTGCGCTTGATCAAGCAGCGCCCTTGCACGATTGGGTACTGCCCGAAGCATTCGATCGCCTGCGTCGACTGCTGGAAGTCCGCATGGAACGGCGCGGTCGCAAGGAATATATCCAGGTTTTGCGGTTGCTGGAGAATTTCAGTCAAGCGCAGGTTGAACAGGCGATCAAACAAGCGATGGGTTTGGGTGTAGTGGGTTTTGATGCTATTAAACATTTGATCCTATGTGCGATCGAACAACGACCTGCCAAGCTAGACTTGGCGCTTTATCCGTATCTACCGAATGCCAGTGTAAAATCCACCGAACCACGAGCGTACTTAAGCTTGCTGCAAAGACCTCAGGCAAATCAGCAGCCTATGGAGGTGCGTTATGACTGACACGTCTATACCTACCACGGTTGCGCCACAGGTTTTGCTGGTCAATCACTTCAAGACCCTAAAATTGCCGACCTTTGCACGAGAATATGAGAAAGTGGGACTCGAATGCGCACGTGAAGGTATCGATTATGCACGTTACTTATTGCGGCTATGCGAACTGGAATGTATCGATCGTGAACGACGCAATACCGAACGGCGCATACGTCAGGCAAAGTTCCCAGTGACTAAAAGCCTGGATACGTTCGACTTTGCTGCAATTCCTGAATTGAACAAATCGTTGGTACTAGAGTTGATGCGCTGCGAATGGATCGACAAGCGCGAGAACATTATTGCGCTGGGGCCTTCAGGTGTTGGCAAGACTCATGTGGCTTTGGCCTTAGGGTTGGGTGCTTGCCAGAAAGGCATAAGTGTAACATTTACGACAGCTGCAGCCCTGGTGCATGAGTTAATGGAAGCCCGTGATGAGAAGCGACTGCGTACCTTGCAAAAGCAGTTGGCTAACGTCAAGTTGCTGATTATAGACGAGCTCGGTTATGTGCCATTTACTGCAGTGGGTTCAGAGCTCTTGTTCGAGGTATTCAGCCGACGATATGAACATGGATCCACTCTAGTCACATCAAATCTGCCGTTTGATGAATGGACGAGTGTGCTGGGATCAGAACGATTGACCGGTGCGTTGCTGGATCGCTTAACCCATCATGTGCATATTCTGGAAATGAATGGGGAATCGTATCGCCTGGCTGAAAGCAAGAAACGGCAAAAGCAGACAGTACCAGCCAAGCCTATAGAAAAGGAGGATGCCAGACCAATATAAAAGATTTTAGGGAAAACACTGCGCCTTTACTGAAACCCAAGAAATAAAAAATCAGAGGCGCAAAACCAGAGGTTAAAGCCCTCTTTTTATTAACCTAACTGGTACACTCTTCGCGCGCTATTTGGTACCCTTTTACTCCGCCATTGACAGTGGGTGTTGAAATTTAAAATCAAACATAAATGGAGGTAACGCTCATGTTGCATACTAACAATCCAATCATTAAACATAAAGCAGGATTGCTCAATCTTGCCGAAGAACTCCAGAATGTCTCAAAAGCCTGCAAGATAATGGGAGTTTCGAGAGATACATTTTATCGCTACCAGGAATTAGTTGAGACAAACGGTCTGGAAGCATTGATCAATCAGGATCGTCGTGTTCCTAATTTTAAGAATCGGGTGGATGAAGCCACTGAACAGGCGGTGGTGGCCTATGCAGTAGAGTATCCAGCACATGGCCAGCATCGAACCAGCAACGAATTACGCAAAAGCGGTATTTATGTATCAGGTAGTGGCGTGCGCTCAATCTGGTTACGCCACCAGCTAGCAAACTTCAAAGATCGCCTTGCTGCACTGGAAACCAAGATCGCCAGTGAAGGCATCATTTTGAATGACGCACAAATCGCAGCATTGGAGAAAAAGAAACAGGATGATATTGCCAGCGGTGAAATAGAAACGATGCATCCTGGTTATTTGGGCGCACAGGATACCTTCTATGTGGGAAATCTAAAAGGTGTTGGTCGTATTTATCAGCAAACTTTTATTGATACTTACTCCAAGGTAGTGCATTGCAAGCTCTATACGGCCAAAACACCGATTACTGCAGCCGATATCCTAAATGACAAGGTACTGCCATTCTATGCGACACAGGGTTTACCCATGTTGCGGATATTAACGGACAGGGGTACGGAGTATTGCGGGCGGGTTGAACAGCATGATTACCAGCTATACCTGGCATCAATGATATCGACCATACCAAAACAAAAGCCATGTCACCCCAGACCAACGGTATCTGTGAGCGATTCCACAAAACCATCTTACAGGAATTCTATCAAGTGACTTTCCGCAAGAAGCTGTATCACGATTTGGAGTCACTGCAAAAGGACCTAGACAGCTGGATCGATTATTATAATAATGAAAGAACTCATCAGGGCAAAATCTGCAATGGAAAAACTCCTATGGAGACTTTGTTCAGTGGGAAAACGATTTGGAACAGCAAAAATCTGAACCAAATCTAATCTGACAGGCATCCAATCAATTCGGTAACTGTACGATCTGATCTGAGCTAGTACACCTGATGGTTGGTGCAAAAATTTTCCTCGGTAATCCCTATGATGGCCATATCCTTCGAGATCTTTGCAAAATCGCACAAATTTTTTTTTTTGAGTTGTCAATGGCGGAGTAAGAAGGATGGTCTTCTTCTTTTGGGTGATAAACGAATACTTCACTTCGTTTCTTTCGCAAAGAAGACCGCCACCTCCTTTAATATTTGTCGCTCAAGCTTTAATTGTTTGTTTTCTATCTTAAGCCGTCGAATTTCTTCCTGATCCGGCGTCAGTTTCCCATTACCTCGGAATGCCTGACCATTATTATCCGCCTGGCTTTCTTTGATCCATCGCCCAAGTATGTTAGCCCTAATTTCTAAGCTTCTAGCCGCTTCCGCTATCGTAAACCCCTGATCCAGTACCAGACTGACTGCATCCAGTTTGAATTCCTTTGTATATTGTTTCCTCGTTTCCATTTCTTCCTCCCATTAAGATTATTTTCTCTTAACTGGAGTGTCCGGATCTATTAGACCACGTCATAGTGATTGCATTATTCCCCCTCTCTTTGAATGATAAGCGATAGGCAATAAGTAGAACTACGCATTAGAGTTGCCAGCATGATTGCTTACAATGCATTCAGCTTGTACATGAATCTTGTATAAGCCCATGATTGTAACTCTATGAACTAATTACGAAGGAACCACTTAATGAAAAACCTATTTATCGTAGCCGCAGCTATAAGACTGACCTGGGAAAGTACAGTCCATGCACAAAGTTATTCTAATTACCACCAGCAATGCCGGTGGATTGGGATTATCCAGCTTTATTGAACCACAACAACAACCTTGGTTGTTTTCGTGCTCATCAAGTATTTATTTGATTCCACAAACAGACAACAAAATTTCAATCGTGGAATCTGGAATTGACTGAAAAAATTGGCGCACCGTCTGAGTTTATGTATTTATGTCGGTGCACTTTAATATTAGATGGAGATCAAAGTGTCCACTAGTCGGAAGGGTTCTTTTAACCTGAAACTTATTAATTTAGAAGAGGAATAGAAATGAAGATAAGTCATGCAGTGTCATTATTTATGGTTGCCATACTTACAGCCTGCACAACTGTGGGCAATAAACAAATGGAAAACCAGACCGAAGGCTCGATTTCACAATTTATTGTAAAAGGAAAAACAACAAAATTAGAAGTTACTGCACGTTTCGGAATTGCCACAAGCACCAGCTTTACTGATTCTGGGAATGAAATATGGAGGTACAATTACGCGCGCTCAACCCCCCATGCCATTAGTTTTATTCCATTTGTTCGCTTAGTTAGCAGCGGTGCTGACGTAGCCAAGAAAGAGTTGGTGATTATGTTCAATAAGGAACATGTTGTTTCTGAATATACAATGAAAGAATCAGAGGTAGTGGTCAAATCTGGAATGGCACATTGAAAACTATTACACGTCATTTATAACGTTTAAGCTTCAATGGGTTTCGAATTTTGTCGTGCACAAGGATAAAGCGCTGATAAATTGCCATAAACTTACTATTAAAGAGTATGAGTACGAATGGTTTGTCCAGTCCGCGTTATGTAACAGACTAGCTTGTAATGATGCTTTGGCTGTTTTGAAAAAATTAATCATTAAATTTAGGAGATAGATCATGAGCAATATATCTTTTGGTTCCTGGAGCTATTCAGTGACGCCATCTGCTAATACTGTCAATCTTAGTGTAAGTAATATACAGAATAATTCGTATTTTGATTCAACAGGAACTATAAAGCTTGAATTATGGCTAACGACTTCTCCTTGGAATGATTATGCTGCAAATATTGGTTATGAAATAGCGGTTGACCAATTAACTGGACCAACTAATGGCACTCTTGGCCCAAACCAATTTTTCAGCAATATAAATAACACTGTAAGTTATTTAAACCATCCTCCTGCTGGAGCATACTATGTAACTCTTGCAGTAACGGAGTACACAGGAAATAACTTATCTAGTGATAACGGCTACGTACTTGATGCAAAATCAACTGATTATAATAATATTTTTCAAGCATACTCCGATAATTCTATAAGTATTGTACCCGTCAATCCTTTTGAATCTAAGGATGATAGTGTATTTAATTGGGCAGAAAACCGTCTTCCTAGCTATTTTTCTGAACACCAACCGTCCCATAATATTTCTGGATATTACGCCAGAATGTACTCTGATGGATTCGCTGTAGGCGAAAAAGATGGCAATATATATGTTGCTTTCAGTGATGGTCCCATAGAACTCGTCGGATCAGTTGACAGTTACTACTCAGTAGCTAGCGCGGCAGGATTCTGAAATATCTACACGAGTGTATGTGCATTCAGCGAATAATAAAAGACTAGTTAATGCCACAGAACCGTAATCGTGCCTGTGTGCCGATTGATCGACAGCTTGGAATTGCGAGCTATCATTGTTTTACGCTCAACAATCCAGCATTGTTGAGCGCATACTCACTAAAAATCGTTTTCAAACTTAATAAGCTGACCAATTTTGGTGTGCCGGGTGGGCAAATCAACGATCAGTTGCGTAGGTATGACTAAGATTTGCTGATTTTCTTGGAGTCCGAAGTTTCATAAAATGAATAAACAACCACGTGACAAGACCGGGTATTAGAAAAGCTCAAGTTGACGCAGTTCTTCTTTTGGTTTATCTTGATTCTTTACATACCGCTCAACCACACCCCAATCCACTCTTTCCTCTACAGTTGCAACATAATAGCCATCCGTCTAAAACTCGCCACCCCACAGACCTCGTTCAAATCCGGCTTCCACTTAACCAATTCCCGCGCTGTTATGCCGCTGTTATGCTTTTGAACACCCTAACAATGTGACCTGATGCAATTTTCGGATGTGCCATACAAAGTATAGCGATCAGAATGCTGGTAAAAGTTGAATATCCAATTGAAGCAATGAGAAAGGATGGGATACACGTTATTTAATAGCGTTCTGAGTATGCTATTCTAACAATATATTTTAGTAGGATGTAAAGGTGCAAAAGCTTTAAAAGTAACTACTTCAGGCAAAAGTGTTAAATGAAAACCACCACCAATTTTTTTCATTAGCTGATCCAGCTCAGTAGCATCGGGATAACTACAGTTTATAGGAATTTTTTTTGTGGCGGTAATTAGCAGTGTAATCTCACTTGTGGAAGTATCAAATTGGATACATATATCAATTTTATCGGTCTGATGAGCACCTTGTCTTTCAATATATGACAGGATTTTACATCCAATATGCAATAACATTGACTTAGTCAAATCAGTAAGCTTTTCGTTAAATTCTTCAGTATCGCATTCTTCATATTTGTCAATATTTCTGACCTTCAATTTGACTGGGATCCTTTCATTTGCTCTTTCATATTTGATATATTTGTCAAACGCTTGCTCCAAAGAAACATGATCAGGAATTACTGGAAGAATGTCAGGTAGATTAACGAACTTTCTAATAGGTTTGTAATTTTCAGTCGCATAATTGACCAATTCTGTTCTACCGGCAAGGCCAAGAACTTTTATGATATTACAACAGTGCCTTTCTACAGTTCTAAGCGAAGCTTTCCAGACTATGATTTTGTCTAGTTCTGTTCTCAATTTTTTGATAACTTTATTATCAATTTTTTTATCCTTGAGTTGTTTGTCGAGTTCAGAACTATTACATTTGATGTAATCACTTAATTTCTCGGTGAGCTTCGTTAGGGATTCTGGATATAAGTATCCAGAATCCCTAACTTTATTAAGAAATTTGTCTGCATTTTTTTCAATAGTTTGCTTGTCCAGACTGGTTTCAATTTTTTGAATATTTTCATAGAATTCTATTACTATTTTGTCACCATAGTTTTCTTCATAAAATCTTTTAATTAGATGATCCTCTTTAAGAATATTTTTTTTATTGTACGACTCTTTTTCAATCTGTTCTTTAACCCATAGATCCACTTCATTAAATAAAAATTTAATCGCATCACTTCGGGACGGCAATTCGTCGACTAAAGAATACTCTGATTGCACAGTTTGATATTTCTGCTTATATTTATAGCCCAGTGACCTAACTGCTTTTCTGAATACAACAGCCTTTTCATTGACTGTAAGCCCAACTTCATTACTAAATTCTTCTAGAAGTTCTGATTTTCTTTTAATTGCCAATCTTAAGTAATATTGTATCTCCAAGTCATCTGGCCAAAAATTAAAATTATTGGATAACTCCAATGTATTGTTGGTTTTTTTAGATAGGTAGTCATAATTTTTCTTAAAATAATCCTCGATTTGATTATTAGTCCAGAAAATATCTGCAATGGTCTGATTCGTATTTCCATCAGCTAGTAATCTCATGATTTCTTCTTCCCGATCGGTCAATTTTTTGTGATTGATATCATCATTTAAATTTTTTCCGACTCTATTCATGATTTCGAGAGCAGTCAGATCCTTGTAAAAAATACCATCGGCGACTTCTTTCATCATTTCAATATTTCCAGTAAAGTAATAAGCAGTCCTGAAATAAAGCATTATTTTTGGATACCTTGTTCTAATTTTTCTCGCCAATCCAATTCCATCTGAATTACTTCCGGGTAATAAATAATCCATGAAAATCAATTCAATTCCTTCCTCACTATTAGCTAGAGTTTTTAAACAGTTTACTGCTTCTCTATCGTTAGCAGCTTCAGTGATATGAAAACTTGGATTAAGTTTTAACAATTTCTCTTTAAATTCTTGCCGCTCTCCCATTTGATCATCAACAATCAAGATATTTTTGAATATTAGATTTGTGTTCATTTTTTATGTTTCCTAGTAATTTATTTTCTTGGTGCAATAACTGTGATGACTGTTCCTTCGTTCGGTAACGAGGCAATCGTAAGTTTTCCACCAATGTCGGATATGATCGTTTTCATGAAATAGAGACCACTATCTTCCGGTGGCTGTATATTAGTTAAGTCAAACCCCGTGCCATTATCTTGGATAATCAACTTGATGCTAGTTGGTTCACCTAGAAGATATATCGTGACCTTTTCCGCTGCTGCGAATCTCTCGATATTATTGAGCGCTTCTTCAACAATATTACACAGAGCGTCAATCGTACTATCCAATAAATCTGTTTCGTTGCCTTCGCATTTCAAATCAATAAATAATCGATTTGTGAAACTTGCTGCAATCTCCCGCACTCTATCAAACAGTGCGTTTATATCCCTTTTTCTGCCCATTAAAATTCTCACTTCCCGCAGTGTTTCATATAACTCTGACAATATATCTTTGGTAGCAGAGACATCTGGCGTTTTATTTTCCTTTAGGGATCGAATAATGCGAGAGAGCCGATGACAAATTTTATTATGCAAATTTACTGTAAAGGAAAATCGTGCCAGGGCTTCACCAACACGTTTTTGTTGCCAACCGATTATTATTAAACCGAGAAGGGCGGTAATGATCAGCAATGACACGGACTCAAAAATATGCTGAGATAACTGTTTGTGAATCTTATCTAATACATTATCGACATTGTCAAGATACAACCCCGTGCCAATTACTGTGGATTGAAATTCAGGTATTGCTACTACATAGGCAAGTTTAGGAGTAATTACTTCATTGGAAGGTTTTATGGCAGTGTAATTGACAAAACCCCTTCCATTTTTTTTAGCAACATCAATTAATTCCTTAATATGATGTTTTCCGCTTGCATCGGTACGGTCTATTTCATTTTTTCCTACTCTTTCAGGCTGATTCGGTTGAAGTAAATTGACAGCTTCATTGATACCATCCCCGGTATAAGCAAAGAAATATCCGTCCATGCCCCCATCAAAATTTAGTTTTGCAAGAATCCTCATAGCTTCTTCTCGAGCTTCTATTGGATCTAATTCGGCTGAATAAAGATGCTCAATTGAGATCTCTGCTAGTCTCATATAGTTTATGAGTTCATTTTGCTTACTTGCAAGATAAGCAGTCTTAATCACTTCGTCTTGTTGCTGCCGTAATTGTTTTGTTTGATGTACCGCCATCAAAATTATGATGAAAATTATTGCAGCAAAAGATAAAACGGCGAAGATTAGTTTTGAGTTTCTTTTTTCTTTCATAATAGAAGCCTCTTTCTTGATAGGATTTATGTTATTCCCGTTCCAGAAGGTCATTGTCTCTGTATTGCAATATCTAATCAGTAGGTACTTCTACGTATTTATTTCGTTGCCGTTCTTCTTTCAAAAATCTCGCCCCTTTTTCATCTGTTATTAACACTGTGGCATCGTTAGGAGTGCTGCTGATAGGCATGTTATGGGTATCAGTTCCCCCTCCTTATATGGCACTGCCTGTAAGCATTTTCTAGAAATTCTGTAGAAACAGAGATAATATTATTCTTTTTTATTTCTCCTTCCGCTTTTTATTGGAAATTGAATCCCCTTTGAGAAGAAAACAAAGGGATTCAACCCTTAGGAAACAATAAAGTTTGTGCAGAACATCGGTTATGATTGATACTTTAATCTGCCTTTTGCTACTATAGAAACTCTGAATCAGTCCTTATGATTGGGATCAAGTTTTAGTGCCAATTCAGCATCAAGCACTTTCTCATTGGCCGCAGCATCGGCCTCTGACAACAGCTCACCTTCCCATTTGGCAACGACGGCGGTAGCTATAGAATTCCCTACTGCATTAGTGGCCGAGCGCCCAGAATCTAAAAACGCGTCGATCGCGACTATAAGCAAGAGACCTGCTTCGGGAATATTGAAGTGACCAAGAGTTGCAGCTATAACCACGAGCGAAGCCCTTGGAACACCTGCCATGCCCTTGCTTGTTAGCATAAGGATTCCCATCATTGTTAACTGTGTGGCGATTGGGATTTGGATTTCATACGCTTGTGCAATAAAAAGCGTAGCAAAGGTGCAATAAACCATACTTCCATCAAGGTTAAATGAATAGCCTATCGGCATCACAAAACTGGAAATCTTTCTCTTAACACCGAAGCGGTCCAGCGCGCTGAGAATCTTCGGATAAGCGGCTTCTGAGCTTGCTGTCGCGAAAGATAACAGAAAGGCTTCTCTGATCAGTTTCAGTAATTTTATTATGCGTGGCCCCAAGAAAATGAAACCAGCCAGTACGAGTAAGCACAACAGGATTAGTAGAGAGCCATAAAATCCGACCATGAATATAGCGAATTTCGTCAATATTCCCAATCCATTAGTAGCAACAGTGGCGGCCATCGCTGCAAACACAGCAGCCGGTGCCAGCTTCATGACATAGCCTGTAATTTTTAGCATTACATGACTTAATTCGTCAATTGCTTTAGTTAAGGTTTTCCCGATATCTCCTAAAGTTGCCAACGCTACCCCGAAAAACATAGAGAAGACAACTATTTGTAAAATCTCATTATTCGCCATCGCCTCAACAAATGATTTTGGCACGAGATGAGTTACAAAATTTTTCAACGTAAATGATGAGGTTTGTACACTGGCTACCGCATCGGTACTTGGCAGAGGTATTCCAAGGTTATGCCCTGGTTGTAAAAGATTTGCCATAAACAAGCCAAGTAACAATGACACTACCGAAGCAATTGCAAACCAGCCGAAAGCCTTAAAAAAAACTTGACCGACTGATTTCGCATCACCCATGTGTGCAATACCGACGACTAAAGTGGAGAATACTAATGGGCCAATTATCATCTTGATAAGACGAAGAAAAACATCAGAAACCAAAGAAATATATTCTGAAATCTCCGTTGCTTCTTCAGTAGAATAATTTAAGAAAACTATGTAACCGATACCGATTCCCAATACCATGGCGATTAGAATATCTATCCATTGGGGGCGTTTTTTTTTCAATACTTGCCGTGGCCTTTCTGCTTGAATGTCTGTAATCATATTTTTCTCCAATAAAAAATTAAATTGTCTAGTTCGAGTACCGGTTCTGAATACCTATCAGGTGCGGTACATAAGCCATACTGTTCTAAAATATGACGATTGCATGATATGGATTCCCAGCAGAAGACTATATAAGTAGTTATACCTGAAATAAACTTATTATTTATCAATGAATTGTATTACTGGTTGAGAAGAAGCCCTGCGGCGTACTATCCTGACATTATGGCAAACACACACCGTCCGTCTACAAAGCCAGCAGTTGTTGATGAATTAATAATGGATTATTTGAAGAATTATTATCGAAACATAACGTTGGAGATGGAATACATGAGATTCCGTCTTTATTTGAAACCATCAATGATTTGCTCCGTAGCAGTGAGATAATGAACAATCTTTTCAGCCAACCAATGTATCGAGAATTATTAGCCTCGCGACAACACACGCAGGAAGTAATGCTTGGTTATTCTGACAGCAATAAGGAGGCCGGCTGCAATGGAAGAACTCTCTGAGATTGCTTACACAGCATATCGAAAGCTTGTATATGAAACTCCTGGCTTCGAGGATTATTTTTGGCAATCTACGGTTATTTCTGAAATTAGTGAGCTCAACATTGGTAGTCGACCCGCTTCCCGTACCAACTCGCGACGAATAGAAGACTTGCGTGCGATACCGTGGGTATTTAGTTGGTCGCAATGTCGACTGATGCTGCCAGCTTGGTATGGATTTGGCTGTGCAATTGAGACTTGGAATATGTTGCACCCCAACACTGGATTAGTATTACTACAAGAGATGTATCGTGAATGGCCATTTTTCCATACGCTACTCTCAAATATGGATATGGTTATGGCGAAAAGTGACATTGCTATCGCCTCACGCTATGCAGACTTAGTTAATGACGAGAAACTGCGTCAACAAATTTTTCCACAAATTGAAAAAGAATGGCAAGCCGCGTTTAATGCAATACTTGCCATTACAGGACAAACCACTTTGCTTGAGAATAGTCCTGTTCTGGCGAGGATGATTCATTACCGCCTTGCTTATCTTGATCCCCTTAACCATCTGCAACTTGAACTAATGAAGCGATATCGAAGCGGGCAACAAGATGATTGGATTAAACATGGAATTTATCTAAGCATTAATGGAATTGCTGCTGGATTACGCAATAGTGGCTAATTCATTTTACTAAAGTTAGTTATAACAGACCACTTAATGGTTATGCAGCGAGAGAATCTGTTCGTTAAGTATGCACTTTAATGTAATAAATTAAGCCCATGCTCAAAACTGAATTTGATAGCACAAGCTTACTCATTTAACATGAATCCCGCATTCGCGCTTCTCGTCCGCTTTTGCGGGATCGAAGTAATCCCACTCATTAGGCAGGTTATGTTGTTCCAGATAATTTTCCATGTCGGCATCCGTCCAGTAAAAGACAGGGCTGATTTTGATTGTGTTATAAGTCAAATCCTCGGAAATGATATCCAGTCTGGCGCGTTGCGGATTTTGTACTTTGCGTAATGCAGTGAACCATACTGTGGGTGCAAGTTCCTCCATACCACGTTGAAAGGGCTCTAATTTCATCATCGCGCTGAATTTCTTCAGCTCAGTCTCATCGTCAATGTCTGGAATGGGGCCATAAATTGCATCACGATAGGCTGCCGTTAGCTTGGGTACATAGATTTTGAGATTGAGATGGAGCATATCGCGGAGCTTCTCGGCATACCGGTAAGTGGCTGCCCGATTGTAACCGTGATCTACCCAAAGCACGGGAATATCCGGTTGCACCTGAACGCAGTGATGCAGAACAACTGCTTCAAAAGGACGGAAATTCGTTGACACTATGGCATGACCGTTTGCCCGTTCAATGCCCCACCGCACTACTTCTAGCGGAGATTCATTTTTTAACACCGCATTGTAAGCTGCAATTTGATTATTTGTCATTTCTATTACTTCAGATCTTTCATGCAAAAACCTTGTCAAATTCTTTGCTTGTATCGTTACACAGTCATGTTGAACATCATTCTAAAAAAGCAAAAAGAAAGGTTACTTTCTTGTCTTCATGCTTGTAATTATGTAATTAGATTTACTCAATACTCAAAGATTCCTTAACATAACCAGAATGGAGAAATAATGTCTACACTCGTCACGCATCTTGCTCCCGATTTTACTAAACCTGCTGTTTTGCCTAATGGTAGTTTTGATGAAAATTTCAATTTTCATGTCCATATTCGTGACAAATATGCGGTATTGTTTTTCTATCCGCTTGATTTTACGTTTGTCTGTCCATCGGAAATCATCGCACACTCCCACAGGGCGAAAGATTTCCAGCAGCGTAATGTCGAAGTCATCGGCGTATCCGTAGATTCTCATTTTACCCATCACGCTTGGCGTAATACACCGATAACTCAAGGTGGTATCGGCCCGATCGATATCACGCTGGTATCAGATCTGGGCGGTGAAGTGATGCACGCGTATGGAGTCAGCCATGCGAATCATGTTGCGTTGCGTGGTTCTTTCTTGATCGACAAAAAAGGTGTCGTACGCCACCAAGTAGTCAATGATCTGCCACTTGGGCGCGATGTCGACGAGATGTTACGAATGGTCGATGCGCTGCAATTCTTTGAAGAACGTGGTGAACTTTGCCCGGCCGGTTGGAAAACTGGAGAACCTGGTATGAAGGCAAGTCCTGAAGGGGTCGCAGATTATCTCAGTCATCACGCGGATAAATTGTAAATTAGAAATAACTGCTTCATTGTCGCGTTATCAACGCACGCGGTTTAATAGTGGAAATGGAACTGCATGCTGATTGTGGGTGGTTTATATGGTTTAGGGATATTCACTATTAACATGTACGGTTTTGTCATCATTTTCCCATGGTTTGTCGAAACGCGGGATTGGATTACGGTGATTGCCCACTTAGCATTCGGTGTTTCTGCAGCAGGTGTGTATAAGGTTTCATCCAAATAGTAGTGCAATAACGCTATTGATTGTTGGTTCAGGCTGTGTAGGTGCGATTCCAATTTCTACACAGTCATTGACGGCTGTTTTTGTACCTGATCGAAGGGATTAATGATGAGCGAAGAAAAGAAAAAAATCACCGTCTATTATGATGGCTCATGCTCCAGTTGTATCAAGGATCGAGAAAACTATGAGAAATTGGCGGGAAAAGGAGGGGAAGATGTATGCTGGTTCGATATCACCGGGCAGAACGCCCATCTGCGCGATATCGGTATTGATCCTCACAAGGCCTTGTCTGAGCTGCATGTTCGCGATGAGCAGCAGCGGATAGTTTCGGAACTAGATGCCTATATTCTGCTGATGTCTCGGGTATCCCTACTAAAACCGTTGGCTTGGTTAATTGGTCTGCCAGTGATTCGGCCATTATTGTCGTCACTCTACCATTGGATTGTTAATCGACGTTTAAAAAAAAGCGGACGTTTGTAGATGGACGAAAAGTTATATTTCCAGGACGAAGACGGTGCTGAGCTCGCATATCGATGTCAATCAGCATTAGAAATTTACCACTTACTATTGTTACTAGGAATAAAATAATTAAGTAATTAAGTAATTAAGTAATTAAGTAATTAATATTTATAATCAATTATAAGTTTATCCTGAAAAAATCTGACGCTATTCGCTGGTAAATCTCAAATGCTAATCAACATCGCTATTGCAAGAAACGCTAGTAATACGGCTGAATACTTTAAATTACCGGCTAATCGTGTCCTTGATTAGGTTACACATATTAAATTAATTATTTTTAATTGGCTCCCCGACTAGGGCTAGGACCTGAAGCGGATTAACAGTTTCAAGTGCTCAAGCTAAAAACATTCTCTTATCAGACACCATAAATTAATAATCATTGTTTCTTTTTTATCAAGGGTTAAATCTTCGGTAACTCCCCGGCAGAACCGGGGAATTCCTATCATTAATAATCCATTACGAAACGACCTTTAAAATCGATAGCATTAGGTTCTGGAAGAAAATCAAATTGCGAGATTAATTTTTTGCAATATCGAAGATGCCGATTGATGCGGGTTATATCCTTTTGAAACTGCCTGGGTTTTCTCGATAACACTGGATAACATAGGATTTTGCTCTATATTTCTTGGTCTTCCTCGCTTAGGACCAATCATTTTAGGCATTACACCTCTCCGAAGCAGCTTTGTCTTTGGATCTGCAATAGGTCTAATAAATTGCTCCACTTTGCAAAAATAATTTATTATGTAGCACAGCCAATAGATCGCCGCTTCATCGTGGGCGTGAATTTCACCTATACCTAAAATCCCTAAAGCTTCGTACTCCTTTTTTTGGGCATTGCCATTCCAATAATGACCTTTTCCGCCTGTGATCTCATTGACCCAATATTCCCCGATTGATTGTGCCAAATAAACATCAGCATTGGATTGCCGCTCCGATGTAAAGAACAGTAATACATGGATGTGCAAGCCTTTACTCAGCCCATACTCTATTTTCTCGATGTACCCAAGTAACCCCTTAAATAGCTTCGGTTTGTGACGCATATTCCTATGAAAATGCTCAAGGTCTTTAATTGCATCTTTAATGCTCACCTGAATGCCTTCTAGATAAGATAGATCGATCCTTACGACAATAACTGGAGTTCTTGCAGTAAAAAGACTCACAGCATATTTGCAATATTCTTTTGAATTACGTTCTGCCGCTTTCCTTGCCTCGAGAATTTTTCTTCTTGTTTTAGGTTCTCGTAGCCTCAAGTATAAATCTTTAACAAAATCATTTATGAACACTCGAATTTGTTCACATACCGACTCGTCGTATAACTCATAACAACGATAATGATTCTCGCAAAAATCTCTGAAAAAGGGATCGCTAAACCAGAAATTACGGTCTCTGCAAACCGCTCTAAAAATATCAACTTGTATGCTATAGGAGCATTCTCTTGGAAGCTCGCTGATTTGGAAGACAAATTTCGGAAGGAATCTCACAAAAAACCCTTTCCATGAGTTACTAAATTTACAATATCGAATGTTGGCTTTTGTGAGTTCCTCTGAGTCCTTACTTTTTGTTAAAATAGGTTTCTTGATTATTTCGTGACAACTCCCTTTTTCCGCTAATATGTCCAAATGAGTTTCCCATGATCGCGCTCCCGCTGCATACTCAAAATTAGCCTGATTAGGCTGTGGTATACCGCTTTCCTCAGAAGTACGAGCAAGTAATTCGATAAAACCTTTACTTACAATATCTAACTCCTCAGGACTTAATCTCTTAGATATTTTCATAGCTATCTCCATTCAATTGGAATTACGATAGCGCTTGGAGTATTTCCTGGCATTTAAGAATCGATATAAAAACTTGTTGATTTCCTATCTTTCCATATTGATGAATAGATAATCTGGATTTGCAATACTCTCTATACCAAGCTTAGTTTATTAGTTTGAGTTTATCTTGCATCTCTGCAACCAATCTATTACCAAATAAGTTATAAAAATAATATGAAATAGAAACTCATCTATCTATCTATCTATATATCTATATATCTATCTATATTTTATTATCTATATAACTTTAATATATCTATCATTATCTTTATTCTTATATTATATTTATAATAATCTCTCTAATATAATAATATATAATGCATAATCTTTTGCCTCAAAAATCTCCAAGCACTCCAGTGTTTTTAGTTATCAATTTTCCTTAAGAACAAGGCAAAATCAGAATTGATGGATATGTACAAAGTTATCCCCTTCAGCTTTTTCTCTGGCAGATAGATTTAACGGTCACTTCTTTCTCTGCTCGCGCCTGAATACGTGATTCGATCCATTGGTTTGTTTCTGCAAGTAACCAAGCTACTGCACCGCGAGTTTCCGAAGAAAGTGGAACGGGTTTAGGAAAAAGCTCATCAAAATACTTCGATTTTGGATTTATCTTTAGGTAGACGGAGCTTCTGCTCAATCCTGTAAGCCGGGTGAGTTCAGGTAACCGGATAAAGGTATTATTTGGATTATTTTCAGTCATAGTACGTCTCCACATCACAAGGCCGTGAGCGAATGATCGATGCGATACAATAAGCTCAAATGCCAAAATTTAAATTAAAGTTTGGTTTTAAAATACTGAACTACAGGTATGGGGCATTGTAAATTTCTGCAGTGAGTAGCAGAGTTACCATGCTGAGTATAGAAAGCGACTTTAGCAAAACACTTTGGTCACTTATGCCAAATCATAAACACATGATTGGCATTTTTATATTGAATACGCTCACGATTTTTATTATCACGGCGCTTCGGTATGAAACAATCGTTAAATTTTATTAGACGATCGTTAAGAAGAAATGAGGTAAAACAGATTTAACACTTATATCATAAGAAAATTCACTGAAATAAACAGTGTCAATCTTATGATAAAAATTAGTCCTTCGTCAAGTCCTCCTTTATAGATTTGTAAGCAGAAAATTGTAAAAAAAATTCAAGCATAAACTGCTCGCATTTTTTCTCCGCATTATCCTTTTAACCTGCAACTAAATAAAAATTAATTTCTTTCTCCACAGAAAATTATCAAATTAGATCTTATTTTCCTTTTGAATTAATTTAAATCGATTATTTTCTGAAGCAGAAAAATTACTTAATAAACAATATTTATGGGAAAACTATGTACATCCATTCAGACAAAAGTGAGCCAACTATGTACATCTCTTTCTTTTTGCAAATTCCGATCAAATTAGTACATTTTTCCATTATGCGGTGAATATAAGAACGGTATTCGGATCTGGTTAGTTTCATGCTGCCGTTGATGCAATTCCAACATCGGATGCTATTCATCCGATGTTGCTCTATTAATAAGTAGTGCTCTTCGTTTGTTTTAACACTGCACAGATTCCCCAGATAACTTGAGTTGCTCCACTTTTTTATCTAATTTGGTTATCAAATCGCTCTTGTTTTCCAATTTACCCTGATCATCTGCGGGAGTGTCATCAGAAAAAAACTCTTCAACCACAGCACTACCCTCCTCCTCAGAATCCTCGAAGGCCCCATTATCAAACCCCAATCTAGCAGCTTCATCCAAGGCGGATTGAACAAAACCTGCTGTTTTTCGATCATCAGCTAACGCCCTGGCTTTGGCAATGGATTCAGCTATCGTCATGCCCGTCCTGATAGTTAAATCAACGTAATAAATCGGTGCTCGATGCGATTGAGTAGTCGATTTACCGCGCAGGCGAAGCTCCAATGGTAACGTGGAAAGTAAACCACCCGATGCCGCAGCAAAATACCGCAATCTGGTTGAAAGTGTTCTGATGCTGTTAAATCCAGTGGTGCGAAACACAAAACTTCCCAATTCATCCTCATCGTCGATACGAACGTTCAATCGGCCATAAGGTTTGCAGTTGCCGCCCTTGGCTAATTCACAAGACTCAGGAGCTGGACAGTTGAAAGATTGGATGCCAGTCTTGGTTGCCCGTCGGCATGTTTCACCATTGCCAACACAAACGGGTCTGCCGGTTTGCCGATCGAATAAAGTGTAATTGGCGCGCAAATTGAGATCCGGATCGTTAAATAGCAATCTGACTGGTATGTTGCGTAACTTGTTGCCATGCTCTTTACGCAAGGTTTCATTCAAAGGGTGATTGATCCAGCCATCCTTGTTTTGTATTTGGCTGGTAATCGTAAATTCATCATCCTTTTCAGGAAGCCGTTTACCATTCTTTTCTACGATCTTCCCGATGGTGATCCGGCCAATCACCGGGGGTGTTAATGCAAGTCCTTTGAGCATAGTAGTTCCTTTGGAGTGTTATTTTTGTTAATGAGGAGTAAGTAGTTCTGTTTAGAAAATGCCAGTCATGTCGATGCATTTACCAGAAAACGCCTTGAACCAGGCTTGGTAAGGCAATAGCGTTGTCGCAAATCGGGATGATCTTTGAGTAGTTGCTCAATATCCAGATCTGTTTTGTCTTTGCTGCGTTTCCAGGTCACTTCGCCGGTTTCAAATAGCGCTTTTGTCATGTCTCCCAAGCGTTGTTGGATGCGTTGCTTTAATTGGGATTCGAGTTGGCTTTGACTGGCGAGTAATTGCCGAACTGCCAGCAAATCCGAGAATGCCTGCGACATTTCCGAATCACGGCTTAAATCGAGCGTTTTTCCGTTATCTTGCGGATACAGGCAACGCAATGCCACATCAGCAGAATCCGAACCATCGGCAGGCGGTGCTTGATCAAGTTCTACAAAACGCCAGAATTGCCGTTCCAGCTCTATCAAACGTTCGATCATCGTCTCATCCCGATCAATGCGGTGTACTTGCAGCTCTTGGCCGCAAATCAGCACCGCAACATCAGCAGCTTGTTTGCCAGTGACCGCCAGTTGGTGCATGACCTGGAGCTGAACATATTCCGGCACACCTTCTTTCCAGAGCCGTACTCCATTTATTCCGGTAGTTTTGCATTCCAGTATTTGCACATCCGCTGCGCCGATCACTTCCCGGTCTATATTGGCCAGCATCCATGGCTCAATGGGATGCTGCAATACGGCATTGATGCGTCTGACCTTGTTGCCGGTACGCTTGGTGTAATGGGCTGCAACAAAAGGCTCCAATAGAATTCCCCAGTACATCGGGCTAGATTCGTCGTTGGGATCTGTTTTCGGCAGATTGTCATCGCGGCCAGTTTTTTCAAGCCACAATTCAAGCTGGGATTTATAAGGATTAAGACCAACAGCCGCAGCAGCATCGGAACTGCCGATACCGCTTTTTCGAACTGTTAGCCATTGATCCCGGTTGAGATCATTGGTTCTGACGAGTTTCAAAGCAGGCTGAAGCCTCGTTCGCTTTTCAGTGTTAAGAGAATTGCTCATGGTTTTTCCTGTTCGGTAGTTTTTCGTTTCAAAATGAAAAAAACCCAGCCAATGCAATATTGGATGGGTTGTAAGAGAGAGTAATGCCAGATGAATTAACAGATAGGGCGTTCAGTCAACCAGTTGCAGAGCATAATCAAGAGCACGTTGTTTGAGACTCGCACCTTGGCCGAACCATGCGCTATCGAGTCTGTGCCCTTGGCTTCTAGCTCTTTTTTCATGATCTACAAACTCGGTGACTGAGCATAGCAATCCCCAAGCCGTGCCGTTAGCAGCTGACAATTGCGCACCTCTGCCGTGACCCTCATACAGCGATTGCACGGTTTTTAATGCGCGTTCATTTTTGAGACCAGAGGTTTGATCGTCATGATTGCCGGTTTGGCATAGGACTTTGAGGAAGTAATTCAGCGATTCATGGCTTTTGACTTTGCGTTCAGACAAGGTTTTCATGCGGTACATGAAGCTGTCCCACTGTGATACAGCGATGCCCAGCTGTTTTTTGACGGCTTGCGCATCGAAGCTGGTGCTATGCGGCACTTTGATGGCGCTGCTGGCGCCATTTAACGCGATGGATAATGTGTTGTTGCACACCACGCGGATCGTGGTCGGTGTTGCGGTAGTGGCCAGTGTGCCATCGCAGGATGTGGCAAGCAAGATGTAGCCATTGACAACATCATCGCCTTTGAGCTTCGCTTCTTTGCCAGTTCGTGCCAAGGCCCAGAATTTCTTGCCTTCTTTGAGAACTCCCGCTGTTTCAAGTTCGAAACCGGATACTTCCGTGAGATCACGATAAAACTCCAGAATTGTCATAGGTTGAACGACTTGATAGCGTTCACTGACCACGGATAATGGTGCTTTGGTATCGCTGCGATACAGCACCTTTTGTTCGTCAAACGACCTCAATGAACCGAGTGAGCCGATTTGCTCCGTCATGTAGCGCACTGGCGCTTCACAGATGCTCCAATCCATCCCGGCTTTCTCTGCCCAGACTTCAATCGGTTGTTTGGCGGGTAATTGATTGCCCAGTTGGTGCCAAGGTGTTGCGCCTGTATAGGCCATGTTTTGAACGAGATGTGACATAGTGTTTTTCCTTATGTGTAAGTGTAAAAATGCACGTGAATAGGCCATCGCGTATAAGTGAGCGACAGACCGATGCATGCGTGGATGTGAAAAAGAGAGAAAAAGAGAATAAAAGAAAATAAAAGAGGTGTACCGAAAGATTCAGCGTCAATCTATCCTGAAGACATGCTCGCATTGCATGCACTCGTAGTTATCCAGCACCCGGTCATCAATCATTTCGCCGACCTTGGCACCGGCGATGCCACCGGAGGTGCCGCCGATCATGGCACCCACCATCGCACCGGCGAATCGACCCAGGAAAGTACCGGTTTGACCAAAGAAGGCACCGGCTTCCGCGCCGATTTTGGCACCTTTGAGTGCATTCGAAGCGCCTTGAGCGCCGCCAGCGACGATACCGATGCCACAGCAGACTTTCTTGCCCATATTACGGGCTATGATCAGGGTGGAGCTGCATTTGGGGCATTGAATAGCCATAGAAAACTCCTTAAAAAATAATAAAGAAATGAGCGTCAGCGATGCTCAGCGTGAATAACTACTTGTAAAACCAGCCTAGCGTTTGATAAATGGACGGTATAAACCCCTATCTGAGCCGGATACGTACGTGACCAACCCTGATAGAAGTTATTTAGAAAAAATAGGGAGAAGAATCGTGAAACTAGCGGAAATGCTGGGGAACGAAACAGAGAAACTATGTGTAATAGCGGAATTGAAGCTAGTGATTGCGATCAAGCTGCTTAAGCTTTACTTCCTTGGACGTTTCACAAGAAGTATGTGTGACTGAAAGATTTTAGGAGGGGATTTACTTGTATCAATTCCTATCTTTATGGTCGAAAAATGATTTACACCCAATAACTTTGTGGTTGTTGATTACTGAGTTTTCTCATATTCTTCCATGAATTACTTGGAATAGATAAAAGTATGAATTACCTAAAAATAATATCTTCAACAGAAATCTTACTATTTGGTTTTTCATAGAAAGATTAGGACGAACGTCAAGATTTAAAATCACGGCATTAGAAATGCAAGTATCTCTAATGTAAAGCAATAGATAGTGGATAATTAGATAGGTTAGAAAGAAGGCAATTGTGTTATTAGATAACAAAAACAGTGGCTATGTCGGCAAAGAGCTGAAGGAGCGTTCATTTGAGGGCTCAAATCTGGCCGTCCTGTCCAGTCTCTTTACCCTTTATGGTTTTGCTTCTCTGAAGAAGGAATTGTCCAAGACCCAGCAAACGCGCTTATATCTGACCAACTGGCAAGACCAAAACCTGCAATCCCTGATTGGTACGGAGCAGGAAATCAGGTTGCTTAATCAACTCGATCAAAAACGCATTGCCGCCGAATGTGCCAAATGGCTTCAGAGCAAGGTCGAGGTTAGAGCCAGTCAAACGCCGCAGGTCGCGCAGAACCTCATTCACTTGCAATCGGGCGAAGACAGCTTTGCTGTGCATGGCAGTGCAACTTTCTCTCCTATTGGCTTGGGAGATGTTCGCTCGGATAACCTGCAAATGAACACGGGAATATCAGACACCCAAACCACGCAGCAATTGCTGGCGTGGTTTGACGGTATATGGAGGGATGAGGCTAGCTCCAAGAACATTGAGAACGAGCTGATTGACAGGCTCGACTTCATCGCTGCCGACCAACCAGCGAACTTCATCTACTTCCTGACCCTATACAACATTTTCAAAGATTTTCTGGAAGACATCGACGAAGAGAACATTATCCGTAGCAAAACGGGATTCAAAGATACCATCGTCTGGAATAAGCTCTACAAGTTTCAGAAAGACGGCGTGCTGGGAGCAATCGACAAGCTCGAAAAACACAATGGTTGTATCATTGCCGATAGCGTGGGCCTGGGTAAAACATTTGAAGCCCTGGCGGTAATAAAGTATTACGAGCTGCGCAATGACCGGGTACTGATTTTGTGCCCTAAAAAGCTCCGTGATAACTGGACGATGTTCACCATCAATGACAAGCGCAACTTGCTTGCCAGTGACCGCTTCAATTACGACGTCCTTAATCACACCGACTTGAGCCGCCCTAAGGGCTATTCAGGCTCAATCAATCTCGAAACTTTGAACTGGAGTAATTACGACCTCATCGTTATCGACGAGTCTCATAACTTCAGGAACAATCCCAACAAGGCCGAGGGCAAAACCCGCTACGAGCGCCTGCTGAATGACATTATCCGCTCTGGCGTTAAAACCAAGGTGCTCATGCTCTCAGCTACTCCGGTTAACAGCCGAATGAACGACCTGAAGAATCAAGTAGCCTTCATTACTGAAGGCCGGGACGATGCCTTCAATGATGTCGGTATCAAGAGCATTGAATCCACACTCAGGCTGGCACAAAAGCAGTTTAACCAATGGGTGAAAGAGCCTGTTGAAAAGCGCACCACAA
The DNA here is from genome assembly GCF_000219585.1 of Nitrosomonas sp. Is79A3. NCBI lineage: Bacteria > Pseudomonadati > Pseudomonadota > Betaproteobacteria > Nitrosomonadales > Nitrosomonadaceae > Nitrosomonas > Nitrosomonas sp. Is79A3. The sequence continues at coordinate 356,175 of NC_015731.1, forward strand.
CAACTTTGCTCGACAGCATGAGCTTTGACTACTTCAAGCTACTCGATGTCGTGACAATTGCACGTTCCCGTAAACATATCGAAAAATACTATGGCACGGCAGACATAGGTGAGTTTCCTACTAGGCTGCCGCCCAAAAACATCTATGCCGATTTTGACTTGTCGGGTGAGTTCCCGCCGCTGAAAGAAGTCAATAAAACCATCCGCAGGCTCTCCTTGGCAGGCTATTCCCCGCTGAAATTTGTCAGGAACGATAAGAAGAGAGAATATGCAAGACGCTACGACAAAGCCGTAGGTGGCGGTAAGGGCGTATTCAAGCAGATCGACCGTGAGGAAAGCCTTATCCACCTGATGCGGGTGAACCTGCTCAAGCGCATGGAAAGCTCCATCCATTCATTCAGCCTGACGGTCGATAAGCTGGCCAGACAAGTGGAGTACCTGCTTACCAAAATTGAAGAGCACGAGTCTGGTGACATTGAAGCGCTGAACATCGAAGACATTCACGACTTCGAACTGGAATCTACGGAGCTGGAACCCTACTTGATCGGTAACAAAACCAAGGTATTGTTGCAGGACATGGACATAATCCGCTTCAAGCAGGAACTTGAAGCCGACAAGCTATTTCTGTCCAGTATTGCAGAGACAGCCAAAAACGTAACGGTTGAACGTGATGCCAAGCTGGAGCTGCTAAAGCAGGCAATCGAAACGAAGGTAAAAATTCAGCTCAACCCCAACAACAAGAAAGTTATTGTGTTCACGGCTTTTGCCGATACCGCGCAATACCTCTACGGCCACCTCGCGCAATGGGCAAAATCAGGGCTTGGCATTCATAGCGCGTTGGTGACAGGCGGCGGCACCAATAAAACCACGCTCACAGGCTTGGGCACAGAGCTAAACAATATTCTCACGGCGTTTTCGCCCATATCCAAAGAACGTAACAAGCTAGACCCAGATGCAACCACAGAGCTTGATCTGCTGATTGCCACAGACTGCATCAGCGAAGGCCAGAACCTCCAGGACTGCGACACGCTCATCAACTACGACATTCACTGGAATCCAGTCAGGATCATTCAGCGCTTTGGACGTATTGATCGCCTCGGCTCCAGGAATGCGCAAATCCAGCTCATTAATTTCTGGCCGAACATGGAGCTGGACGAGTACATCAAACTTGAAGCCAGAGTCTCAGGCCGCATGGTGTTGCTTGATATCTCTGCCACAGGCGAAGAAAACGTCATCGACGAAAACGCCAAAGAGATGAACGACCTCGAATATCGGCGTAAGCAGCTCCAGCAACTCAAGGAAGCCGTTGTTGATCTGGAAGACATGGCGGGCGGTGTATCCATAACGGATTTAACCCTGAATGACTTCCGCATGGACTTGTCCGGTTACATGAACCAGAATCACAAAGCGAATATGGCCAAGCTGGAAAAAGCCCCATTAGGCTTGTATTCCGCTGTGCCGCTCGACGACGATCTGGCCGAAGATGGTATTGAGCCCGGCGTGATCTTTTGCCTCAAAAATATCAGGAAAGGCAAAGAAGCCGTGCAGGTGGATGATAACTATCCACTCGCGCCTTACTTCCTAGTTTATGTATCTGACAATGCCGTTATTGAACTGAATTTTACCCAAAGCAAAAAAGTGCTCGACCTGCTCAAACGCCAGGCCTTCACGCATACCGAAGTAGATCAAGCCGCCGCCGAGCAAGTGAATAATCGCACCAAGCAGGGCCGAGACATGGAGCATCACCAGCATTTGCTGGCCGTTGCAGTGGACAGCATTGCAGGTAAAAGTGAAGAAAAAGGCGTGGAAAGCCTCTTTGCCAAAGGCGGCACAGTGCTTACCGCCACCAGTAGCCAAGGCATAGAAGACTTCGCCGTGGTGTCGTACCTGATTCTAACCGACAATCAGGCGGAAGGCGGTAATGAATAACAACGTTTTCGAAGACTTTCTGCAAAATCTTGCTATTCCGCCAAGCTGCGCATTGAACAAGCCCGTTTATAAAAAGCTGTTTCTGGATGCATCTGATGGTAAGAAGAGCCTGCTAGATGCAACGGACAAAGCCTGCCTGAAGGACGACATCAATAAAATTCGCTGGCTCTATACCCTAAAGCCCGCCACGATCAATATCGCACCCTATAGCGACAATGAGCGTGATTACCCCGAAGTGGCCGTGCTGCACTTCGAACTATCCAATTCTAGCCGCGTAAAGCGCATTGCTCACTTTGTTAACCGCGCTATCCCATATCCGCTGATTTTGCTGTTTACCTGCGACATGGATAGCCAACCGCATCTTGCGCTCAGCGTGGCGGATAAGCGCATTAACCAAGCCGACCAAGAAAAATGGGTAATCGAGGGCAGCCTGATAACCCATTGGATCAAACTGAACACCCCATCGGATACCGACCATGCATTCCTGCAAAGCCTGACTATCAACAATCTATCCTTCAAGAATTTCTTTGATTTCTATAAATCTGTAACCGAACGTGTTATAGCCATGAACTGTGCAAGTCATAGTGGAGCGTTCAGTCTTGAGGAAATCCCAGCGCACGGCGGGGGAAAAAGCAGGCTTGAAAAGCTGCGCGCACTGGAAAAGCTTGAGCTTAAAAAGTCTGAGCTTTCCAACAAGCTGAAAAAAGAAAAGCAAATGGGCAAGCAGGTTGAGCTGAATACCCAAGTAAAAAAGATTAACGATGAGATTGGCCAGATAAAGGCCGGCCTGTAACGGAAAATAGAAGGCATTGAAGAATGAGTGATTCAAATAGCGAGAGCACAATGAAGCAAGTCACCCCAGAAGACGGCCAGATCACCGACGTCATTGACGAAAATGTTGATCGAATGAAGAGGCTATTTCCTGAAGTCTTCACCGAAGGTGGTGTCAACTTCGAAACCCTGCGCCAGCTTTTGGGCGATGCGGGTGTGCTGGATGAAGACGAAGAAAAATATGGCTTGAACTGGCACGGAAAGAAAAAGGCACGCCAGATCGCGCTCACGCCATCAACAGGAACGCTGCTGCCATGCCCTGAGGAAAGCGTGGATTGGGATACTACCAAGAACATTTTTATTGAAGGCGATAACCTTGAAGTGCTGAAGCTGCTCCAGAAGAGTTATGCGAATAAGATAAAGATGATCTATATCGACCCCCCATATAACAAGGACAAAGACTTCATATATCCAGATAAATTTTCAGAAGGTCTAGACACCTACTTGAAATATACAGGCCAAAAGAGCGACCTAGGCGATTGGAATGTTAGTGAAAGTGGTAGAGAAAAAGCAGGAAGGAAGCATACCAACTGGCTGAACATGATTTGTCCCCGCCTGATTCTAGCCAGGTCGCTTCTCTCTGACGATGGAGTCATTGTTGTATCTATAGACGAGAGCGAGCATGCAAATCTTGTCAAAACCATGGAAAATATTTTTGGCGAGGAGAATTTTTGTGGCGAAATAATCTGGAAAAATAGCAGCAAAAACGACCAGGATTATATTTCAATTCAGCACGAGTACTTTGTGGTTTTCGTGAAAAATAAAAGTTCAAACAAAGGCTATTGGTTAGAAAGAAAAGAAGGGCTGGATGAAATTTACAAGGCATTTGAGGGGTTTAAGAAAAATAGAGGAAACGATTGGGAGGCCATACATAAAGATGCTTTAGAATGGTTCAATCAATTTCCTGATTCAAATCCAATTCGAGACAGCAAGCACTACAGCTGGATGGATGAAAAGGGGATCTATTTTCCTGACAACATATCTGGCCCCAACGTAGGTCAATATGTCTACGACGTACAACATCCTATAACAAAGAAAAATGTGAAGCCACCATCGAGAGGATGGTTTTGTCCGCCAGAAAAAATGAAACAACTCATTTCTGACAATGGCGTCCATTTTGGAAGTGATGAAACCACCGTTCCATGCTTGAAAACCTATTTGAAAAATACAGAAATGAAAAGCCTTACAAGCATGCGATTTAAGGACGGCAGAGCTGCATCCAAAAGACTAAGGGCACTATTCGGCGAGAACATATTCACAAACCCCAAGGATGAAGAGCTCTTAGCTGAATTAATGAAGGCCTTCTCTATAGGAGATAACGATTTAGTTTTGGATTTTTTTGCCGGGTCTGGATCAACTCTACACGCAACTACCCTTCTAAATATCCAAAAGAAATCTTCAGTTAGATGTATTCTCGTTCAGCTTCCTGAAGATCTTGTATCGATGGAGAAATCGGCAGCGGGCTTGTCAAAGAAAATTATATCGAATTCCATTGACTACCTAAGATCAAAAAACCTACCGCTTAACATCTGCGAAATTGCAAAAGAAAGAATTAGGTTGGTTAGGGGCAAGTGCAATACTGAAGGCCATTTGAATGGAATTGATTCCGGATTTAAGGTGTTCAAGTTAAACCGATCAAATATCAAGGCATGGAATCCGAGGGCATCAGATATTGAAAGCTCTTTGCTTGCACATCACGAAAATCTTGTTGGCGGCCGATCTGAGCTAGACATTTTATACGAGCTCTTAATTAAGCGAGGCGTTGATCTTTCTGCCCCCATTGAAAGTCGCAAAGCAGCAAGCAAAAATATTTACAGCATTGGCTACGGAGCGCTATTCGCTTGTTTAGACGAATCCATTTCCCGCGAGCAGGTGGAGGATGTTGCACAGGCGATTATCGACTGGCACAAAGAGCTTGCACCAGTCAGCGAGACGCATGTGTTTTTCCGCGATAGCGCTTTCCGCGATGACGTTTCCAAAACCAACATGGCCGCCATTCTGGAACAGAATGGTATAAATCATGTGCGTAGCTTATAAAGGAGAATTGGCATGAGCAAAAAAATCAGTGGCGCAGAATACCCGCTTGCCAAGATATTCAGCTCAGATTTTGAGTATGTAATCCCATCTTATCAGCGCCCCTATGCATGGACAGTAGATGAGGCTTCAGAGCTGTTTGATGATCTTTTCGATTTTTACAAATCAGAACCTGAAGAAGGTTATTTCCTTGGCAGCATTGTCTTAATCAAGCAAGAAGGCGTTCCCTATGCCGAAGTGATTGACGGTCAGCAACGCTTGACTACTTTAACTATTCTGCTTTCAGTGCTAGCTTCCACGATGCAGGGAAAACAGCGGGATACGCTTTGTAAGTATATTCTTGAACCTGGTAATGAGTTTGAAGGGCTGGAGCCTAAACCAAGGCTTACTCTTCGCGAACGCGACAAGGCATTCTTTCTGAAATATGTTCAGGAACTGAGGTTTGATGAACTCTTTGTGCTCGATGACAAAGGCTTGGATAACGAGTCTAGACTGAATATCAAGCGAAATAGTAATCTATTTAAAGATCGAGTAAAAACTTCTCTCGGTGATTCACCGGATAACATCAAACAATTCGTTGCTTTTCTGCTTCAGCGATGCTTTCTGGTTGCTGTGTCGACACCCAGCCAGCAATCTGCGTTTCGTGTGTTTTCCGTGATGAACAGTCGAGGCTTGGATTTGCAACCCACCGACATTATCAAAGCAGACATTATCGGCAAGCTCAAAACCGATAAAGAGCGGGACGAGTATAACGAGCGCTGGGAGGATATGGAGGTCGAGCTTGGGCGTGGCGGCTTCAACGATCTTTTTAGCTACGTTCGCATGATCTACGCTAAGGAAAAGGCCAAGCGCTCTTTGTTGGATGAGTTCCGCTCCCATGTGATTTCTATAGTTCCGCAGCCTGAAAAACTCATTGGCGAAGTTTTAGAGCCATATGCCACAGCCTTGGCAATCGTCAAGCAAAGTAGTTACGAAGCTGTCTCCCATGCGGAGGAAATTAATTCATACCTCAGATGGCTTAACAGAATTGACAACTCAGATTGGATTCCCTCTGCAATTCGATTTTTGTCCGACAAAAAAAATGATCCACAATACGTTGCTTGGTTCTTTCAAAGGCTAGAGCGCTTGGCTGCGTTCATGCATGTTTGCGCTCTTAATATCAATGAGCGGATTGAGCGCTACAACAAGGCTATCGCCGCGCTAAAAACAAGTCATTCTTTTGAGTCACCGGTCACCGCTATTGAGCTAACAGACGATGAAAAGCAAAAGATGATAACTGCGCTAAACGACAATATTTATGAAATGACACCAAGAAGACGCAATTACCTCCTATTGCGTTTGGACGCATTTCTCTCCGATGGTGCGGCATCCTATGACCCAACCATCCTCACCATAGAGCATGTTCTACCTCAGACTGTTGATCCTGCAAGCGAGTGGGCTCAGATATGGCCTGATGTTGCTGAAAGACAAAAATGGGTTCACAAGCTCGCCAACCTTGTTCCATTAACTATGCGACGCAATGCTAAGGCGCAGAATTATGATTTTTCGAAAAAGAAGACAGCTTACTTTTCTGGAACTAAAGGCGTGTCTTCTTACATTTTGACTACTCAGGTATTGAACAGCCCCGAGTGGACTCCAGCTTCATTGGAAAATCGTCAAACAGAGTTGCTTGGTGTTTTGAAAGAAAACTGGAGGCTTTGAATATTCAATGAAGCTGCATTTTGAAGACAATCTGGATTATCAGCAGGCCGCTATTGATTCCGTAGTCAGCCTGTTTAAAGGCCAAGAAATATCGCGCTCCGAATTCACTGTGACATTCCGCCCGGAATCGGGCTCGCAGCATTCGTTGGGCTTGGCGGAGAGCGAGCTTGGTATTGGTAATAGATTAATGCTAGTAGATGAAGAGCTTGAAGAGAATCTTCGTCAGGTACAGCTCAAGAACGGTCTGAAACCCACCGAAAAACTCGCCAGCGGTGATTTTACGGTAGAGATGGAAACAGGCACGGGTAAAACATACGTTTATCTGCGAACCATTTTTGAGCTCAACAAAAACTATGGTTTTACGAAATTTGTAATCGTTGTGCCTTCCGTTGCCATTAAAGAAGGGACTTATAAAACCCTGCAAATAACGCAAGAGCATTTTGAAGGGCTTTATCCAAAAGCAAAGGGATATGAATACTTCCTTTATGATTCATCCAAGCCAGAGAAAGTTCGTAATTTTGCAACCAGTTCTAATGTCCAGATTATGATTATGACGGTGGGTGCGATAAACAAAAAGGAGGTGAATAATTTATACAAATATCATGAATCCGTTGATGTTGCCGAAAGCAAAACTGGCGCACCTATTGAACTCATACAGCAAACGCACCCAATTGTAATTGTCGACGAGCCGCAAAGCGTGGACGGTGGCTTGACGGGAAAAGGTAAGGAAGCACTTAGCGCGATGAACCCGCTTTGCACTCTGCGCTACTCTGCCACTCACGTCGATAAGCACCACATGACATTCCGGCTGGATGCCGTGGATGCCTATGAGCGCGGCTTGGTCAAGCAGATTGAAGTTGCTTCCTTGCAAATTGATAGTGGCAACAACAAGCCCTATATCCGCCTTGAATCCACACACAACACGAAAGGCTCGATTACCGCGAAGGTTGAGCTTGATGTTCAGCGTGGAAAGAATATCAAACGTGAAATTCTGACCGTCGATGACGGCGATGACCTGGAGCAGATTACCAATCGTTCGATCTACGAAAACATGCAGATCGGCACAATTACCTGCGGAAAAGACAATGAATCCATCGAGGTAAAAGGCGACGGCTTTGATCAAGTGCTGCGCCCCGGTGAAGCTATCGGCGGCGTTGATCCTGACCAGATAAAGCGCCTGATGATCCGGCGCACGATTAAAGAGCACTTCGATAAAGAACTGCTTTTTGCCGCCAACAATCAGCCTATCAAAGTCCTGAGCCTCTTCTTCATTGATAGTGTTGAGCACTATCGCCAGTATGATGAGGACGGAAATCCGCTAAAGGGCAAGTACGCCCTGATGTTTGAGGAAGAGTATCGCAAGCTGGCCAAGTCTGCCGACTATCAAAGCCTCTTTAAAGAGATTGACCTGGAAGCCGATGCTGCCGAAGTCCATAATGGCTATTTCTCCATCGACAAAAAAGGCCGCTCCGTCGAGACTGCGGAAAGCAACCAGTCCGGTCGTGATGATGCCGAGCGTGCTTACAACCTTATCATGAAGGAAAAAGAGAAGCTGCTCAGCTTTGATACCAAGTTGAAGTTCATTTTCTCGCATTCCGCCCTAAAGGAAGGCTGGGACAACCCCAACATATTCCAGATATGCACACTGCGAGATATGGGAAGCGAACGTGAACGCAGACAAACCCTGGGTCGTGGATTGCGCTTGTGCGTTAATCAGCATGGCCAGCGCCTGCGTGGCAATGACATCAATACGCTGACAGTTATTGCAACTGAAAGTTATGAGAAATTTGCAGAGAACCTTCAAAAGGAAATGGAAGACCCGGAAACAGGAATAGGTATTAGATTCGGAATTGTGGAAGATCAACAATTTGCGAATATTCCACTAACAGATTCAATGGGACAGCCTGCCGCTTTAGGGTATGAAACATCGAAAAAAATTTGGGCTTTTCTCAACGCTTCGAATTATGTAGATGCAAAAGGTAAAGTTCAAGACTTACTTAAAAATGCTCTCAAAGATGGCAGATTTGCCCTTGCGCCAGAGATAAAACAGGCTTTGATTTCAAAGCATGGCGAAAAACAGGCCGACCTGATCGAAATCAATGTTCAGGCATTGCTTCGCAAGGTGGCGGGCAGGCTGGATATTAAGAACGCCGATAATCGCCAGGTTATTCATACTCGCGAAGCTGTTCTTGCCTCTGACGAATTCAAGACGCTGTGGGACAGGATTAAGTACAAAACTACCTATCGTGTCGAGTTTGATTATCTCAAACTCATCAAAGATTGCGCCGAGGCTATTAGAAATTGTCCCCCCATCACGAAAACCAGAGCGCAATTCCGCAAGGCTGACATTGCAATAGGCAAAGGCGGCGTGATCGCTGAACAAACTTCAGCATCCGGGTTCACTACAATTCACGAAAATGACATTGAGCTACCGGACATCATTACTGATCTTCAGGACAAAACACAGCTCACACGTAAAAGCATTGTCCAAATTTTATGTGATAGTAAGCGCCTGGAAGACTTCAAACGTAATCCGCAGCAATTCATCGATTACGCATCTGAAGCGATTAATCGCACCAAACGTTTGGCCTTGGCCGATGGCATTCGCTATACTAAAATCGGTGACGATCATTTCTATACACAAGAATTGTTTCGGCAGGAAGAGCTCAAGTGTTATCTCGAAAACACGTTAGAAACGCAAAAATCCGTTTACACTCACGTTGTCTATGACTCAGTTGGCGTCGAAAAATCCTTTGCTGAAGACCTAGAGAAGAACGAAAAGGTCAAGGTTTACGCCAAGCTGCCTTCATGGTTCAAAGTACCCACTCCGCTTGGCACTTACAACCCAGATTGGGCTGTAGTGGTCGAGGATGAGGGCGAGGAAAAGCTTTACTTAGTAGTCGAAACAAAAGGCAGTACGTGGTGGGACGATCTCCGTCATATTGAAGGAGCAAAGATTAAGTGCGGTGAAAAGCATTTCGATGAAATCGGGAATAACATTAATAACCCTGCTCGCTATATCAAGTCAAGAGACGTTAATGGGATGATGGGATATGTGGAATAGATGGATATATAGTTATGCCGGATAAAGATATTATTAAAAGCTTTCCAAAACTGCATGAAGTTCAACCTAGAGAGAATATTGGGCGTAATACTATTGCACGGTATCAAGCACAATTTAGAGCAGCAGCATATTGAGGTTCCCTCTGTTTTTCGTCTTCCAACAGGCGAACAGTTTTATGCTATCAGCTTTTTCTTCTGTTGAGGATTAGCCAGTCATTTAGAAACCTCATTGGCGATTGAGATGTCCGTCAACGCCTTCTGATTTCGGCAATAAAATCCATAAATAACACTCCAGGTTTCTCCGGCAGAATGCTGGATCATGACACATAACGGGGTGGACAGTTTTCGACGCTGGTTTCCTTTTCCCTGATCATTTTTCCATGCTGTTTTATACCCAGTTGCTCAGCGTTTGTTCTACCAGCCCCAGCTAGCTCCATCGATACCAAAATAATCGCCTTCCCCATCTTCACTTGCTTGATCGCTTGTTCCTTCAAGTCGGTCCTGTATTCCTGCTTCGGTATCTTCATCATCATCATCTTCCTTACAAATGTAACGTTAATTGTACGCCACCCTTGGTAGACTATTTTTCGAAGGAAGCTCAAATCAGTATTTTGCTATAATGGAATCTCCACGCATAGTAATTGTGCTCCCTTCTGTCCTTTCAACTGCAAGTTTGATATCTCGGTGACTTCCGCGCCGTCTCGCTCAGTTAAGCAAGTACCGTTAACATTGACGGATCCGGTAATGACAAATAAGTAAACTCCATTACCCTCCCGATACAATTCATAATCCTTCGAAAGGTCTTCGGTGAATTCAATCATCGAGAAATAGGCATCCTGATTGATGGATAATGAGCCTTGCATACCATTGGGTGACACAATGATCTGGAATTTGTTTTTTCTTTGTGTCACATCGAATCTTTTCTGCTCATACCGGGGTTCTATATTCAGTTTCTTGGGCAAAACCCATATTTGCAGAAAACTCACAGCATGAGTTGTGGAATGATTGTATTCCGAGTGAGTGATGCCTGTGCCCGCCGACATGATTTGCACTTCACCTGCTTCAATGACATGCTGATTCCCCATGCTATCTTTGTGCTGAAGCGAGCCAGTTAACGGAATCGATATGATTTCCATGTTCTCGTGCGCGTGCATTCCAAATCCCATCTCAGGCTGCACAACATCATCGTTGATAATTCGTAACGCGCCAAAGCCCATACGTTCCGGGTTCTGATACGATGAAAAGCTATAGGTATGATGGCTATTCAGCCAGCCATGATTTGAGATCCCGCGCGTGTCAGAGCGATGGATATTAATTTTCAAGGTCAGATCCTCTCAATAATTATTTCAAGTTAAGTTGAGGATTCTACCTATGAATGCAATGATGAGAAATAGTACTTGCCGGGATATCTTCGTAAATTTACGGCAAAGCACTCGCGTTGCTGATAAAACGTAACATTACCGCAGCGGTGCCCTCCACAATCTGCCTCAGCACGGCGTGGCGAATTGCAAACGCAACCGCAACGGTGCCGCAACGCGAAAACCCATGCCAGCATTCAATGTTGCGGTGTTGAGGATTTTTTGGGGAGCAGTTCGCGTACTTTTCCCCTGCAACTGAAAAATTTCATGCCGGAAATTCCGCCTTATACCTTCAAAAGTATATGCCGGAACACATAGAATGAATACTGGTAGGGGCCCTCTAAGATTACTGCCTGATGATTCATTATTCTTTTAATGTTATATGAATATCAGTAGTGTCCGGAGATTCGAGAATTGTCGCATGATAACTCGTTGAACGACCATTACTAAATGACATATTTTTCTGTAATCGATTTCAACTTGCGCCAAACTTCTGACTTTTGTCAGGAGATTGCATATGCACGCAGGGAAATTGGTGTTTGCCCAATTAATGGAGCACCTGCCTTTGCGCACGTTTCATCAGTGCGTAGCCAGATATTCAGGTCGATATCCAACACTCAAGTTCTCGCATCTCGACCAGTTTCTGTGCATGGCTTTCGCACAACTGACTTACCGCGAGAGTCTGCGCGACATCGAAACCTGTCTGCGCGCCCACCAAGCCAAGCTCTACCATTTGGGCATACGAGGCAACATCGCCAAGAGTACGTTGGCTGATGCCAACGAGCAGCGCGACTGCCGCATCTATATGGATTTCGCGATGAGCCTGATCCAGACAGCCAGAAAGCTTTACGCCAGCGACAGCTTTGCTGTCGAGCTGGAACAAACGGTCTACGCACTCGATACCACGACCATTGACTTGTGCTTGAGCGTCTTTCCGTGGGCACGTTTCCGCTCCACCAAGGCTGCCGTTAAGATGCATACGCTGCTTGACCTGCGCGGCAATATTCCAACCTTCATTCATATCAGCGATGGCAAGATGCACGAGGTCAATGTGTTCGACATCCTGACACCCGAAGCTGGCAGCTTTTACATCATGGATCGGGGCTTCACCGATTTTTCTCGCTGGTACACCATGCACCAAGCACAAGCATTTTTTGTAACACGCGCTAAATCCAATCTGCTTTTTCGCCGCGTCTACTCTCGCTCCGTGGACAAATCCACCGGACTGCGCTGTGACCAAACCATTGCCCTAAGGGCTCCCAAGGCTAGCAAGGATTATCCTCAGCACCTGCGGCGTATCAAGTTCTACGATGCAGAACACGACAAGCATCTGGTATTTCTAGCCAACAACTTCGACTTACCTGCGCTGACCATCGCTCAGCTTTATCGTTGTCGCTGGCAGGTCGAACTATTCTTCAAGTGGATCAAGCAACATCTTCGTATCAAGCGTTTCTACGGAACTACTGAGAACGCAGTCAAAACGCAGATATGGATTGCCATATCGGTTTATGTCTTGGTTGCCATCGTGAAAAAGCGGCTCAATACCGAAGCTTCGCTTTACACAATTCTACAGATTTTAAGCCTGACTCTTTTCGAGAAAACACCTATCGATCAATTGGTTAAAAATACCGAGGTGCAAATAACCATGTCGAAAAATAATAACCAACTGAATCTATTCAATTAAATCTCCGGACACTTCTGTATGAATATATTTATATCGCTCACGTTGAGTATCCTGGCTGGTATCGAACTTATGCACATGGCCCGAAAAAGTCAAATGATCAACGATGGGACTGACAAGACATTTTTTACAAAACAAATTTATACGTTACCTAGATAAATCCGTCCAATTAAAAGGGGGGACATTTCATTTCGTGCATTGTTTCTTAGAAAGAATTTATTTATAAACTGGAAAATTAATTCGCCAAAAGTGGTAACTATTGCTCGCCAATTAACAACGCATCACTGTTGTATGAAGAGCAACGTAACCATTAAGGGAGATACGATATACTCACAAGAATGAATCCTACTGAAAGTACTTACATAAGAGCTTCTCATATGCATTGGACCCATATACTCCTGATCGTTATCTCCACCATTGTAATTACCATGGCGGGAACATACTGGGTACTCAAAACCTACATTTTTACTACAGCATTTACACCCGTTGTTCTGGATCAAAAGGAAGACAAAACACTCAAGGCCAAGCTTAGCGCAATTGGTTATGAGCCAATATTTTCTTCACAGTCCATGCATAAAAACGATAGTGATGAAATCGATGAGAACGGATTCCTAAAACCAGAACCCTACTCGGAAAAAATGCACCTCGTGCAATTACCTTCACAGAACGCGAATTGAATGCATTACTCGCTAAGAATACTGATCTTGCCCAAAAATTAGCTATTGATCTTGCAAGTAACCTCGTTAGTGCAAAACTACTCATCCCGCTTGACGAAGATTTTCCGGTTCTTGGCGGCAAAACACTCCGTTTTAATGCCGGTATCGGAATGGCTTATCAGAATAATAGACCAGTCATTGTTCTCAAAGGTGTCAGCATTATGGGCATTCCTATCCCCAATGCTTGGCTGGGTGGATTAAAAAATATTGATCTAGTCAGTGAATTCGGTGTTGACCCAGGATTCTGGAAATCCTTTTCGGAAGGTGTAGAGGAGATTCAAGTAACAGATGGTCAAATCAACATCAAGCTCAAAGAATGAGCTATTTAGTCGACCCTGAAAAAGTATCAAACGACAGTTGTTCTGGAAAAGCTACCCGAGAAAACTGGCGCCTACTAAAATGCATGCCCTGGTAATTTAAATTTCCATCAAGGAATCCGATAAATTTGCAGTTTCCGCCATGGGAAAAAGAGCCAAAAAATGGCCAGCAGCCATTGTTTCAGATTCCAGGCGGCAGCAGCCATCAGCAGGTTGATGCGATCGCCAATAGCGCCTTTCAGATAGTTCCTCGCCATTCGATAATCCGATTTCAGGTGGCCGATAATGGGTTCAATCGCGGCACGCCTCCTGCACTGTTTTCGCTTCTTGTCTTTCTGGTATCGGGTATCTTTCTTGAGTCCTTTTCCGGGCAAAATGATCTGGGTTCCATTGACTTCACGTTTGCCGCGGTAGCCGCGATCGCATACGGCTTGCTTGGCTGCTTTCCCACGCGAAATCTCAACATGACGCAAGATCTCTGGTAACGTATTGCTGTCATGCAGATTCTGTTCGTGACTGATTACGCCGACGATCAGATTACCTTTTGCGGTACTGGCGACCGATGCCTTGCTGCCGTACTCATATTGTTTGTGGTCTTTCCCCTTGGCGACACAGTACACTTGCGGTTCGTGCAATGAGTAGATCTTGTTCTTATCGTTTTGCTGTTGCCGTAATACGCGCTCATACAATAGAAAGTCCCGTTGATAGCATTCAAACAGACAGTGCTGCGGTAATTCCCTCCTGAGTTCCCGTATCAATACACCTGCAATGGTTCTGAGCCGCTTTAATGCGCGTTTGGCCTTAGCTCTTTTCTTCACGTGCCGGTAGTACCGAATATCCAGGCGCAGTGACTTCACTTCTTTGACGAAAGTACGCCGCTGTGAAATGCCGTGGGCGGGGCCAATCTTGTTGAGGCGATTGATAATCTTGATCGCTAGTTTGCTATCTGTCGGGTACGTGATGTTCTTCTCATGCACAGTCGTGTCAACATGAACCACATCTTCCAGCGCTGATTCCCCATGCAAACCAACGCTCATCCGGAAAATCCGCTCTACACCCTGCGCACCTATGCGCTTGCGAAAATGTACCAGCTCCGTGCTATGGCAAGGCAGCTTCTGCTGGAATTCTTTCATGCCGCAAAAAGCCTGGTAATAAGGATTGCGCTTCCACTGCAATACTATCGATTCGTCACTCAGATTCTCTAACTGCTTCAGTATCAATAACCCAACCATCAGCCGGATCGGCTTACTCGGCGCACCTGCCGCCGCCGCGTAATGGATGGAAAATGATTCCTCAAATTCTTGCCAGGGTATCGCTGATGCAAGCTTCAGCAACGGATCATTGGGATCAAGTTGCATCAACAAATCTGTTCCAAACAAATTCGGTTGATGAATCGTACCGCTACGTCTTAGCATTTTTAATCACCATTTCGACCAGAAAACACTTGGATATTTTAACATTTCCGGTCGTTATGGGCATTAAGAATCAGATCATTCAAGCATAGTATCAAGTGCTTGTGGATATTTCAGGGCTGACTATTTAGGTATGTTGCTCTCCATAGAACTTATTACATGCAATCAAATGAATGAGTAATTGCATGTCAGCTATACTCTATCTATGTGCGGCGGCATACAATACCAGGATCATAAAATCTACTTTCCTCAACCAGATGCCAGACTCCCAGTATTGCTTCGGCATGGTGGCGTAACTTGGGTCATCTGGGGCAAACGTAAGATAGAAGGCTCAGGCAAATTCCCCAATGGCGGCTGGGCACGTATCGACTCCATCAAGTCTGGAAAATGGAAATCTTGGCATCCCAGACCTGTATTAATCCCTGCTGAAAGCTTCATGGAAAAAGACCACGATAAACAATCCCACTGAATAATTCTAGCGTCGGAGATGGCTATTCAGGCGTTACTAGCTGAAAGAAACTGGAACAGAGAGTGTATGTGATTACAGAAGAGACACCATCTGAATATCATTGGATTCATGATCGCTGGCCTCGTTTGATCAAAGTATCAGATCCAAAACCATCAACTTCCGACGAAATCTAGCAGTTAACTTTCTATTATCGGAATTTCACTTTCATTGTTATTGTTATTGTAGATTTGACATCGCTACGGCTGGTATGTTTGAATGCCGTTTCATATATCAAACATGGAGCCATTCGGAAAATGCCAAATCGTGGCGGAAAAAGAGAAAATGCAGGCAGGCCTCTTGGTCAGGGTAAATATGGCGAACCGACGGTTACAATGCGTATACCCCAAAGTCAGGGAGCCACCATCAAAAACTTTCTGGACGCATACCAGCGTAAAAGAACAGACTCCGCTAGTGAAGCAACTAACGTGGATGAGTTTCTTATTCCTTCCATTAGCGATCAACCGACCTTGTTACCACTTTTTTCCACCAAAGTGGCGGCAGGTTTCCCCAGTCCGGCAGATGATCATGTCGAGAAAAGCCTCGATGTCAGTGAATTTCTGATTGATCATGCTGCATCGACGTTCTTTGTTACGATCAAGGGAGATTCGATGATAGATGTCGGTTTACTGCCGGGCGATAAAGTTGTGGTAGATAGATCAAAGACACCAGGCATCGGTGACATTGTGCTTGCAGTGGTGGATCGTGAATTCACCATTAAAATCTTTGATTACGGGGCGAACAAAATGCCCAGGCTTATGCCAGCCAATTCATCAGGTGCTTACAAACCCATTTACATTCGGCCCAATACGCAATTTGAGATTTTTGGTGTCGTGATAGGATCATTCCGCCGTTTCAAATGAGTACGTTGTTGCCGTGTTATGTATTGCTGGATCTGGAAACAACGGGTGCTACCCCAACTCAAGATCGTATCACTGAGATAGGCTTAATCCGTTATGAGAACGGTATTGAAGTCGGCCGTTGGACTACGCTCATCAATCCAGAAGTCAGTATCTCACCATTCATTCAGCGATTGACCGGCATAACCCAAAGCATGGTAAAAAATGCGCCGACTTTCTTTGAAATTCGCAACATCCTGCTAGATTGGGTCGATGATGCCGTTTTGTGTGCTCACAATGTACGTTTCGATTATGGTTTCCTCAAAAACGAATTCAAGCGCATTGGCATTACATTCCAGAAAAAACTCTTGTGCACGGTCAAACTTTCAAGAAAGCTATACCCGCAACATAAAGGACATGGCTTAGATGCCATTATAGAAAGATTCAAACTGGTTTGTGAGAACCGCCACCGGGCCATGGGTGATACAGAAATGATGGCAGCGTTTATTGCTGCGGCCTTCAATGAATTAGGGGAATATTCTGTTCAGGAAGTTGCTCTGGCATTACTGAAACAGCAAGCCATTCCGGCTAATCTCGATCAACTTGAAATCAATGCCATACCGGACACCTTTGGTGTTTATTTATTCCATGGTGAAAGTGCACTGCTGTATGTCGGTAAAAGTGTTACTTTGAGAACGCGTGTGCTCAGTCACTTTCAGGGTGATCATAGCTCAGCCAAGGAAATGCGCATTGCCCAAGAAATCAAGCGAATCGAGTACCGGGTCACCAGTGGAGAGCTTGGAGCCTTGCTATTAGAATCGCGCTTGATTAAAGAATATCAGCCTATCCACAATCGGCAGCTCAGACGTGAGAGACAATTATGCGCATGGCAGATTTCTGATGATCCTGCGGCCCGGCCATTGGTTACCTTGATTTATGAAAGTGATATCGACTGGACTACCTTAAATAATGTTTATGGCACTTTCAAAACCAAACGACAAGCACTGGAGATTCTAAATAAGCTTGCCGATGAACATGAGTTATGTGATAAGGCATTAGGGCTGGAAAAAGGCCCTGGCGTGTGTTTTGCGCATCAATTAAAGCACTGTAAAGGATTATGCGCGGACAAAGAATCTGCGGAATCTCATCGCTTACGCCTTTTGATAGCTTTAAGTGGTTACAAGCTTTTAGCGTGGCCATTTGATGGTCGCATCGGGATTAGAGAGCATAATCCGGATAATGACATGACAGAAGTGCATGTCTTTGACCAATGGTGTCATCTTGGCACAGTTAGAGATCATCAGGAGTTTGATGAAATAGCGACTCATCCTCATTTTGACCGTGATACTTACCGCTATCTGCTGAAATTCCTGAACCGCAAAGATGTGGAAGTGATCACATTGCATGGATAAGCATAACCGCTCCATCGCATTAATTGACGTGAACAACTTCTATGTCAGTTGCGAACGGGTATTCAATCCCAAACTTGAAGACAAACCTGTTGTGGTGCTATCCAACAATGACGGTTGCGCGGTTGCCAGAAGCAACGAAGTCAAAACGCTGGGGGTCAAAATGGGGCAGCCATGGTTTCAGCTAAAAGACTTGGCCCAGAAACACGGAATCATTGCCTATTCATCCAATTATGTGCTGTATGCCGACATGAGCAATCGCGTCATGAGCATACTGTCAATGTTCAGTCCAAACCAGGAAATTTATTCCATTGATGAATGCTTTCTTGATCTGACTGGATTCAGAAAACAAAACCAGATTCTCTATGGTCAGCATATCCGTCAGCGGATCAAGCAATGGACGGGATTGCCGGTTTGTGTCGGGATAGGATCAACCAAGACACTTGCCAAGCTTGCTAACCACATTGCCAAAAAGAATCCTGAGTTCAATGGTGTGTGCGATCTGAACGCCATGTCACCACAGCAGCAAGATGAATGGTTCAGCAAAATTGAAGTCGGTGAAATATGGGGCATTGGCAGACGGCTTGCACCCAAACTGCATGAAATAGGCATTAAAACCGTGCTGGATCTCAAAACAGCGTCGCCATCGCAACTGCGCGCCCGTTTCTCGGTTGTGATGGAGAAAACCATTCGCGAAATCAATGGCACTGCCTGTATCGAACTGGAAGAAATCAATCCACCGAAAAAACAGATTGTCAGTTCCCGCTCGTTCGGCATTCCTGTATCCGATCTGGCTAGTCTGGAAGAATCGGTGTCGCTCTACATTAGCCGTGCCGCAGAAAAATTACGAAGACAACAATCCTATGCTGGATCGGTGCATGTCAATATTCGCACCAGTCCATTCAATGAGAAAGAACCTTATTACGCCAACGGCATGACGATTGCGTTGCCAAGACAAACGGACGATACGAGATTGCTGACCAAAGTTGCGCTATGGGGATTACGCAAAATTTATCGCAGCGGTTATCTGTATCAGAAAGCGGGCGTGATGCTGTCTGAACTGGTACCGAGGCAATACCGGCAACTGGATCTCTTCGGTTCGGTATCAGCAGCAGATAATCAATCCAGCAAGTTGATGAGTGTCATGGATCAAATCAATGCTCGTATGGGTCGAGGCACTTTGAAATTAGCATCCGAAGGTTTTAAACAGCCCTGGAAGATGAAGCAGGGTAACAAGAGCCCTAATTACACCACGAACTGGGATGAATTGATTTGTGTTACGAAATGATCGGCAGATCGGCTAACAGTTTACCATTCAATACTTTATTTTATTTCATTCCATGTGCTGAAAATCTCTTCGTAGCGAACGCCTGGATGCTTCATCGACCAAATCAAATAGTTTACCAATCTCATTCTTTCTACTAGATGGCTGATGTCCTATCACCTTAACAAACTCGCAAGTTAAACTGGAGTTCAATCGATAGAATTCTTGGTACAGCTCATAATTATGAAGTTGTTTGTTTTTACTAGAGAAATAATCACTTGCTTCAAGACGGGTACGCCTTCCCGGCAGACCAATAATGTTCTGTGAATCTGTATAAACCGTCAAAACCATGTCGCTACCACTGTCTAAAGCAATCGTTTCACTCAATGCCCACAGCAATGTTTGCAATTCCAATTTAGTCGAGCTGGTTTGTTCAAAACGCCTCACCCTCACCGTATCTTTTAGCGATTCTATAGCTGTATCTAGCTCAGACACCGCAAGGTAAGCACCGTATCCAATCTTTAATTGGTTATTAACACTACCGTCGATAAAAATATGCAAATAAAGCATATTGGAAAATTCCGCTTAAAACCAAAATTCAAAGTATCACACTCTACTCGCACTCGGTCTTACTGATCCAGAGCATTCTCATTTCCCCGCAACCGCACATCCAAAGCGGCCCGACTATCGATAGCAACTTCATGAATCGTATCGACAAATAAATCCCCGATAGCCTCCCAATCCGAGCCCTTTCATACGTTTAGACATTTTCGCCGTTCCTTGCGGAAAATCTCTTTTATTTTCTGGCAGTTAAATTGGTTAAATCTCCACTTTCTCTAATCCACTCAAACAAGGAGGCCAATACTGTTAATCCTTTTCCCGATCCTTCAATCATTCACCACAAAGCAGGAGGTATTCAATGGCAAGACAGCCGAGACGCCGCTCTATACGCTATCTCAAATCAACGGGGTGACAAGCTGCCAGATTCACCGGAAGAACTTTGGATAAAACTGTTATTCAAAGACTCTAAGCATTGGTAAAATTGTACTCGCAGTGGTGGATCGTGAATTTACGTATTGAATCGTAAATCTTGAGTATTACTTGGAAATTTTGCTAGTTTTTGATTCAGAAATAACGATGCTTTTCGTATCCAAGAAACAAAAACGGGAGCCTAAACTCCCTTTCTGGATTAATCTAAATCTAAATTACACGATTGATTCTTTTTTGCGACGTGCCATGAAACCTAATAAGCCCAAACCTGCCAATAACATGGCGAATGTTTCTGGCTCAGGAACCGCTGATGTCGTAAAAACCAATTCACCAGCTTTGAAACCTTGGCCTTCCCAGTTTACATAGAGGTGATCTGCATCAAAGCTTAAGAAAGGAGTAGTCCCTGTAGAACTGGTATTTGAGAGTATGCTAAACGATGTAAATGGTGCCATCGTAGAGAGTGCATCACTTACAACAAATCCATTGAAACTAGCAGGAAGTAAAGTAAAATTCGAAAAGAAACTAACTACAAACCCATCTCCACTGAAATCTAATGTTCCAAAAACATCGACGACATTATGTACTTCCACGCTAGAGTCAACGAAATAATTCCCATTAGCTAAGCCAGCATAAGGACTGCTTAGATCTGGAAAAAAGTATTGGACATTTACCGTCTGACCATCGAATACCCCTGCGTTAGCAACCCCTGCTCCCAAACTAATACAGAGAACAGCAGCGACTGCTGTCGATCTTAAAGAACTTTTCATTTGTATACCCCTTTTATTATATAACTTCTTGCTTTCTTATGTACTCTTAAAATATTTTGCATATATTACAATATAAACTTTCTTTGTAGTACATTTGTCCTATAGTAATAGTCGAAGAAATATGATTTTGTCAGAAATAGAAGTGGCTCCAATACTTATAAAGAAGCCAATTTTTAAGATAATTTTGAAGTGCTTATTTATAACCGTGGAGATAATCGGCAAACGTTGGTAACAGTTACCAGTGAAGACCTAAAATTATGCGAAACAACGCAACGGAATTACGTTAAAAAGATCTAATTTCAATCTTGATAGATGAGAAAAAGGCACTCAAGGACATAATAAACGCAGGAAATTCTTTTAAATCAAAAGAATATCAATATATTTTAAAATGAAATAGCGTATTAACCAGACCTTATTTTATTTTAAAAATAATAATTGTTACGCACTATTTGTCCCTCTTTATTGCCTGTTGTTTCTCTGCAGTGTAACCCCGTTCCGGTGCAGTAAATTATTAACCGATATAAGTATTTGTTTTTATGATGCTGTTGCGCGGAATCGAACTGCGGACCTACTGATTACGAATCACAGGTTCAGCGCACGCCGCTTATTGTTTTCGAAGAACTCTTGGTCGATCTTAAAATTGGAGCGGTTATCAATATAGTCTCCCCACTTCACCATTAACTCACGTCGCTTTTCGAATAAATCACTTCTCCGGTAAGCAGCCTCGGTCTGATTCTGAACCGAGTGAGCTAGCGCAGCTTCACATACGTCCCGTGGAAAATTGGTTTTGTCACCACACCAATCACGAAATGAACTTCGTAGGCCATGCACAGTAGCTTTGGGATAGGATACGATTTTTAGTGTTTTACTAACTGCTACATCACTGAGCTTTTGACCAAACACCATGCCATCATTCCCGGATTTATATTTTTCTAATTTGGTAAGTATTTCCAAGCACTCATTAGTTAACGGTACACGATGCTCTCGACCCGATTTCATTCGATTGGGTGGTATTGTCCATGTCTTTGTAGTCATGTTAATTTCATCCCAAGTCATTCCACGGGCTTCTGAACTTCTGCAAGCCGTCAGGGCTATCCACCTAACGCAATATGCACTCATGCAGTCTTTAGCACGTAGTGCCTGCATAACTTCTAGCAGCTGCATATACGGAATCGCATTGAAATGGACAACAGGGGATACTTTCTTGGGTGCTGCAAATACGTGATCTAAACAACCTTTCCATCGAGCAGGGTTACTTTTATCAATATCCTCATGAAGAAAAGCGTAATCCAGCACAACTTCTATTCGCTGCCTTACCCTTGAAGCAGTTTCCGTCTTATCTTTCCAAATCGGATTGAGTACAGCTTTGACATCATCCACGCCAATATCTGTTATGGATTTATCGCCTATGAATGGAAATGCATATTGCTTTAGCGTGTTTGTCCATTGGCTTGCATGTTTACTATTTCGCCAGCCAGCCTTTTTATGCTCTATGCATTCGAGAGCATAATCAGAAAAAGTCTTGCTAGGCTTTTCTATCCGTAATACTACTTTTGGGGATTGTCCTCGTGCGATTGCACGCCGCATGTTACTAGCTATCTCTCGTGCCTCAGCAAGCGTTCTATCATTTGTTGAGCCTAATCCAAGCTCGATTGCCCGGCCATTCTGCTTATATCGGAATACCCAGCTACGAGAGCCAGAATCTCTTACCCGTAAAAGTAGATTATTGCCGTCTGAGTGTGTGCCAGGTGGGAGTGAATTAATTTGTACAGCTTTTAGCTTTTTGACTTCTTTCGCCATCTCGTCTTGCCATCCGTCTTACCAGAAAAGTTGGGTGGTAGTATATTTCATGAGACAGCTTTGGACAAACATTTAAGTAAATATATTGATTTATCGACTTATTTATACTTCTTTGTATTTCTTTGGATGATTTATTGGCGGAGAGGATGGGATTCGAACCCATGTGCCAAGTTACCCTGACCAACTGATTTCGAGTCAGCGCCGTTGTGACCGCTTCGGTACCTCTCCGGTTGCTGGAAATATACACCCGTTTGATCATTTTAGATCAAACGGGTGTATAACTGATACAAATTCTATTTTTAAGCACCCACTGCCATAACACCGCGCATTTTCTGTAGTGCTTTCACTTCAATCTGACGGATGCGTTCCGCTGATACGCCCAACTCATCAGCCAGATCATGCAAAGTAGCCGTATCTTTTTCCCTTAACCAGCGGGCTT
Organism: Nitrosomonas sp. Is79A3; assembly: GCF_000219585.1. Lineage (NCBI taxonomy): Bacteria > Pseudomonadati > Pseudomonadota > Betaproteobacteria > Nitrosomonadales > Nitrosomonadaceae > Nitrosomonas > Nitrosomonas sp. Is79A3. Next base: position 379,229 of record NC_015731.1, read on the forward strand.
CGATAATGTGACGGCTGCGATCATCTAAGCAAGCCAGCGATTGCTGTAAGCCTTTTTCACGCAAGCTGATTATCTGTTCTTTTTCTAGAATTTGCGAAGGCTCTGCACCGTCTGTCAGATAGCTGATCGGACTGAATGTATCATCTTCATCATCAGACATCGGCTCCAACGAAATATCCGAACCGTTGAATCGCTTTTCCATTTCAACCACTTCTTCAGATTTAACACCGAGCTGAGTGGCCATCGCTTCCACTTCCTGCGGGTTCATCGTATCCAAACCTTGTTTCATGCTGCGCAAGTTAAAGAACAATTTACGTTGCTGCTTGGTAGTAGCTATTTTAACCAAGCGCCAGTTACGCATAATAAATTCATGAATTTCAGCTTTAATCCAATGCACCGCAAAAGATACCAAGCGTACACCACGTTCAGGGTCAAAACGTTTGACTGCCTTCATTAGACCGATATTGCCTTCCTGGATCAAATCAGCTTGTGGAAGACCATAACCTTTGTAACCGCGCGCTATTGCGACTACAAAACGCAGATGCGATAGTATTAGATTTTGCGCAGCTTCAATATCACCATGATTCCACAGGCGTCGCGCCAAGCTGCTCTCTTCCTCTTGGGAAAGAATAGGAAAAGAATTGGCAGACTGAATATAACTTTCAAGACTTCCTCCCAATGAAGGGAGCGTTAAAGCATTCGTCATTATAATAATCTCCTGATTATGGTTTGTGCTTAACTTTATCTTTCGAATTTATTTTAGCACTCTGCTGCTAAGAGTGCCAAACTTTTAAAAAGTTTCGTTACCAAGTCTTCACTTATCTAGGCTCTATTTGCCAGAGATGGCTTGCAACGGATAGGCGCGCGCCAAGCCATCCCAACCAGGCTGAAAACAATAACAAGCTGATGCTATCGGATGGAGAAAGTTGCTGGAGTTGTAGATCAAAGTCATAAAGTTGCGCAAGTGGAATGAGCTCTTCATTCATCGCTTGGATAGCCAATGTCATGATAAGCCATGCGGTAGCACCGCTCACCAACCCCTGAATGGCCCCGAAATAAAGAAAAGGGCGCCGGATGAAGCTGTCGGTTGCGCCTATTAATTTGGATATCTCGATTTCATCCCGCTTAGTTAGGATTTGTAAGCGGATAGTGTTGAACATGATAGCGATTATTGCGACGCTCAGTAGAGTTGTTAGCATTAACACAACGAATCGCCCCAGCTTAAGCAATGCATTTAAGCGTTCGATCCAAGCAGAGTCAAATTGCACATGTTCTATTTCCGGCCAGCGTTGTATTGTTACGCGCAGTTGTTCCAAAACTTCAGATGTGTTCTCCGGGGTGTGCACAATGAAGGCATCCGGAAGTGGATTGTGCACCAGGCTACTGGTGATATCAGTAAGTCCGTTACTTTGTTGCAACTGCTGCAGTGCGATATCTTTCGGAATGAACTGGAGGCTTACGATTTGTGAATTTTCTTCTAGCCGCTGCTTGACTCTTTCAATATCTTCATTCTTCACATGCAGTTTAAGAAACAAACTCATTTGCGCAGAACTCGCCGATTGTCCGGAAATGGAACTCAGATTTTCCATAAGTACGTAAATACCCGCTGGCAAACTCAGAGCAATGCCCATCACGACAACACTGAGCAAACTGGTAACAGGCGTAGCAATCAGTCGTTTGAGTGTGAGCAAGAATACAAATCCGTGTTGCATCAACCATGCACGTATCATACTGCCAATTTTCCTTGTTTCAATGACAAAATACGATGTTCCGTGTCTCTCAATAAGGATGCGTCATGAGTTGCAATCAGCACCGTGACACCCACCTGATTGAATGATGTGAACATTGACATAATATCCTGGGCATACTCAATATCCAGATTACCGGTTGGTTCATCCGCGATGAGAATACTCGGACGATGAACCACTGCACGCGCAATACATAATCGCTGTCTTTCTCCGCCTGATAATGCAATGGGCATAGCTTTTTCTTTTTTTAATAAACCGACTTTATCAAGCGCAGCGCGTACACGGCCAGCCACTGTTTTGTTATCGAAGTTACTGATTTGCAGTGGCAATAATACATTGTCAAAAACATTGCGATCGAACAAGAGCTTGTGATCTTGAAAAATAAAACCGATTTTGCGGCGCAAATACGGGATAGCGCCCGGTTTGAGCTGCGCGATGTTTTGCCCGCTAATCGTAATCGTGCCGGAAGTCGGTCGCTCTATCGCAGCTATCAACTTTAATAACGTGCTTTTACCCGCACCTGAGTGACCGGTGAGAAACACCATTTCACCGGATTCAACCGTAAGATCAATGTTATTTAGTGCAACATAACCATCCGGATAACGTTTAGAGACATTCTTGAAGATGATCATGTTACCGCCATATACTGATAACCATCAATCAAACATCGCTTCGACAAACTCTCTGGCGTCAAATGGTCTTAAATCATCCAATCCTTCACCAACACCAACAAAACGCAATGCCGGGGGATTCTGTGGATATTGCCCGGCAATGGCTGCTACCACCCCGCCTTTGGCGGTACCATCCAGTTTGGTCAGAACTAAACCGGTTACATTCAGTGCTTCATCAAAGGCTTTAACCTGTGTAACTGCATTCTGCCCGGTATTGGCATCCAGAACCAGCAATACTTCGTGTGGTGCATCTGGCATCGCTTTGGCTATCACACGTTTTACTTTTCTAATCTCTTCCATTAAATGCAATTGCGTGGTCAAACGTCCGGCGGTGTCTGCCAGCACAATATCGATACCCCGTGCTTTGGCCGAATTGACCGCATCAAAAATCACTGCTGCCGGGTCACTTTTTTTAGCTGGATCACTATCCGGTGCGATCACGGTGATATTGTTCCGTTCGCCCCATACAATCAGTTGTTCGCGTGCCGCTGCGCGGAAAGTATCACCGGCGGCCAGCAATACCGATTTGCCTTGTGATTGAAAATATTTGGCTAGTTTACCAATCGAAGTTGTTTTTCCCACGCCATTGACACCTGTTATCATAATGACAAAAGGTTTTTGTATCGTGGTGTCAAATGGTTGAACAAGCGGTTCCAGCATAGCGATGAGGGATTCCTTAAGTGCTTGTTTTAATTGCATGGAATCCGTTAATGCGTCGCGCCTCACTTGTTTGCGCAGATCTTCAAGTAATTGATGGGTTGCGTTAACCCCAATGTCGGAGGTTAACAAAATAGTTTCCAGTTCTTCATAAAGCGCCTCATCTATCTTGCCGCCACCGAATAGATTTGATAGTTGTTTACCCAAATTCTGCCGGGTGCGCGAAAGGCCTTGTTTGAGCTTGCTTGCTAAGCTCACTGATTCATCAGGTTTGGATTCAGACTCAGTGTCAGGCATAACCACTGTTTCAGAGGGGTCCTCAGGATTCTTTTTGGATTTAAAAAAACTAAACATTCTGGTAGGCTCTAATATGCATTGCAATTCTCAAAGCTTAATTTTATTCTGTTTACTCACATTTAGGTTAGTAAAAATGAAACCTGATCACCGTACTAATTTATTCCGCTATTTTTCATTTTCCCGATTGTTACTATTATCGAGTTTGTTAATCTCACTGCCCACATTTGCCAATCCGCATGAGTATATACTCGACAATGGCTTGAAACTGATTGTAAAACAGGATCATCGCTCCCCGGTCGTGGTCTCACAGATCTGGTACAAAACGGGAAGCATTGACGAATTAAATGGCGTGACCGGTGTTGCCCATGTGTTGGAACATATGATGTTTAAAGGCACAGAAAAAGTGCCTAATGGTGAATTTTCAAAGAAAATCGCCGCTGCGGGCGGGCGAGAAAATGCTTTTACCAGTTACGATTACACCGGTTATTATCAGCAATTACACAAACGCAGTTTGCCCATGGCAATGGAATTGGAGTCGGACCGTATGCGTAACCTGATTCTGACCGAGGAAGAGTTTGCAAAAGAAATCAAAGTGGTCATGGAAGAAAGGCGGCTGCGCACGGATGATCAAGCGCGTGCGCTGCTGTATGAAAAAATGATGGCCATGGCTTACCAGTCGCACCCATACAAAAACCCCATTATTGGCTGGATGAATGATCTGGAAAATATGCGCGTAGAAGATGCGCAAGAGTGGTATGACCGCTGGTATGCGCCAAATAATGCAATACTGGTTGTGGTCGGTGATGTTGATGCGGAGGAAGTGTTCAAACTGGCACAAAAAAACTACGGTCTTATTCAAAAGCGCCCTTTATTACCGATAGATGCTCGCAAACCACAAACTGAGCCGCCCCAGGTGGGCACTAAAAGAATAACCGTGAAAGCGCCGGCAGAATTGCCTTATCTTATTATGGGATATCACGCACCGACAATTAGAAATGTAACAGCAGACTGGGAGCCTTACGCGCTGGAAATACTGGAGGGCGTACTGGATGGTAATGCTTCAGCCAGACTGAACAAGTCATTGGTACGCGAGAATCAAGTTGCTAATTCCGCAAGCGCTGGTTATGGCGCGATGGCCCGCGGTCCGGGCATTTTTTTTCTCAGTGCGGTGCCGCGTGCCGGTAAAACGGTGGTAGAACTGGAACAGGCGTTGCGCGGCGAGATTGAGAAAATTATTAAAGAAGGTGTCACGGAAGAAGAGCTTGCCCGGGTTAAAGCACAGGTTGTCGCTAGCCATGTGTATCAACGTGATTCCATTTATTCGCAAGCCATGCAGCTTGGAAGACTGGAAAGTATGGGATTATCTTTTCGTGACATTGATACCATACTGGAAAAGTTGAAAGCGGTCACTGCCGAACAAATTCGTGATGTAACCAAAAAATATTTCAATGATGATAGTTTGACAGTAGCCGTGTTAGACCCGCAACCCTTGGAAAAAAAATTGCCAGCTAAGGCACCGGCTGGACTAAGACATTGAGTTGATCGAATTCATTGAATGATCTGACAGTTACTTTAATAAATTAAGCTACTGTCAGATCAAAAATGCGGTTTTTTTAGCTTGTCACGCAGCACTTATTTTTTTGCATCGCCATGGTCATGGTCACCAGCTTTTTGCTGGTCATGTTTGTGCATATGATTCATCATGCCGTGCATCTCTGTTTCATCCAAAAAACCATCTTTATTGGTGTCCTTTTTTTCAAACTTGGCTTCATGGTGTTTTATGAACTCTTCCTTACTGATCTTGCCATCTTTATTGAGATCAACTGAGGACATCATGTGTTGACATTGATGTTCATGGTGATCACCGGATTTCATGTCGCCATGGCCTGATGCTTGTCCGCCTTGGTGTTGGTGGCCGCTATCTTTAGTGGCAGCAGCGGAAGCCGTTGTTGCACCGAACGTAAATAAAAAAACAGTTCCAGCAGCGATAGCAATCAAATTTCTTTTGTGGAGCATCTTGTTTCTCCTAGTAAGTAATGAGTGAAAGATAAAATTTTCTTTCCATTTTTTAGAAATGAACATCCCGAGAAAATTCGAAAAGCTGCTTCAATACTAACGTAATACTGTAAGAAAGCGTAAATAATGATGCGGTTTCAAGCAACAATAAAATGTTGGCGGTAATACTTAAGTTCGTTGATGGAGTCGTAAATATCCGCCAGTGCCTCGTGCTTACTTTCTTTGGTTAAGCCGGATGCTATTTCCGGTTTCCAGCGTTTGACCAGTTCTTTGAAGGTGCTGACATCGAGATTGCGATAATGGAAATACGCTTCCAACTGTGGCATGGTACGTACCATGAAGCGCCGATCCTGGCAGATTGAATTGCCACACATGGGAGATACACCGGAAGGCACATGCAATTTTAAAAATTCGATCATTTGCGCCTCCACTTCAACTTCGTTGAATCGAGAAGCTTTCACCTTGTCAATTAAACCCGATTTGGAATGTGTGGATCGATTCCATTTGTCCATGCCGTCCAGTATTTCATCCGATTGATGTACTGCCAAAACAGGACCTTCAGCAATTACATTTAATTGCGAGTCGGTGACAACCAAAGCCACTTCGATGATGCGATCAGTATCTGGGCTGAGCCCGGTCATTTCCATGTCGACCCAGATGAGGTTATTGTTGTCTTGTGCCATAATTATTTCTATATTTTTTGAATGCAATGTGTTTAATTGTGTCATATTGGCACTAGCCCGTCACTTTTATAACAAATAAGGAAATGACGATTCACTGCTGCAGCAATCATTTTCTGATGAATGAATCTAAACTTTAGAGTTTAAAACTAATTATTATGCAAACATTTACATTGGTTTTTCTTATCGCATTAGTACTTACAACAGCAACTCAAATCTGGCTGGCCGCGAGGCATACTCGCTATGTGCGCGCGCATCAGGATAAAGTGCCGGAAGAATTCGCCAGTCAGGTCAGTTTAAGTGATCACCAGAAGGCTGCGGATTACACCTGTGCCAAAACACGTACAGGATATCCGAGCATACTGCTGCATGTCGTGCTGTTGCTTGTTTTCACGTTGGGTGGGGGGCTGAACGCCTTAAGTAATTTCTGGGCAGGCTGGCTGAGCGATCCTCTGCCGCATGGTATGGCACTGATTATCAGTACCTTCTGTATGATGAGTGCTGCTGAACTTCCGTTGAGCTACTACCGTACTTTTGTAATCGAAGAGCAATACGGTTTCAATAAAATGACTCCGGCCATGTTTTTTACCGATCTGATCAAGCAAACTGCGTTAGGATTATTGCTGGGTGCGCCTTTGTTATTTTGTGTGCTGTGGCTGATGGAAAAAATGGGGGAAAGTTGGTGGTTATATGCCTGGTTTGGTTGGATTGCTTTCAATTTATTCATCCTGGCAATTTTCCCCACCTGGATTGCGCCGCTGTTCAATAAATTTACTCCATTGGAAGATACCACGCTTAAGACGCGAATCGAGCAACTGATGAGCAAATGCGGTTTCAAAGCCAGCGGCCTTTTTGTCATGGATGGCTCGCGCCGGAGTAATCATGGCAATGCGTATTTCACTGGATTTGGCAAAACCAAACGCATCGTGTTTTTCGATACCCTGCTGGCGCGTCTCAATCCGGGTGAAATTGAAGCGGTACTGGCGCATGAATTGGGGCATTTTAAACATCGCCATGTGATTAAGCGTATCGTGATTTCATTTGCGATGAGTCTGGCTTTTCTCTGGCTACTGGGGTATTTGATGGAGCAGAGCTGGTTTTATGAGGGGTTGGGTGTGCAGGTTGCTAACGTGCCGTCAACCGCCATGGCTTTGCTGCTGTTTTTCCTAGTGATGCCGGTATTCACCTTCTTGCTGCAACCAATATCGAGCATTTATTCACGCAAACATGAGTTTGAAGCGGATGCCTATGCTGCACAAAATTCATCGGCGAATGATCTGATTCATGCGCTGGTTAAGCTATATCAGGACAATGCTGCGACACTCACACCGGATCCTTTGCATTCCGCCTTTTATGACTCGCATCCACCGGCATCGATCCGTGTAGCGCATCTGCAAAGTCAGGGACAATCATGAATAATACCGTATGTGATTTAACTTCCAAGCAATGCAAACCATGCGAAGGCGGCGTACCGCCGCTATCTGCTGCTGAGATTTCCTCCTTTTTACAGCAAATTGACGGGTGGCAATTACTGGATAAACAAATCAGCAAAACCTATGCATTCAAGAATTACTATCAAACGATGGCTTTTGTGAATGCGGTCGCGTGGGTTTCCCACCGGGAAGATCATCATCCGGATATGATGATCGGCTATAATCAATGCATAGTCACCTATACAACGCATGCGATTGGCGGTTTATCTGAAAATGATTTTATCTGTGCAGCCAAAATCGACAAGCTGTTTACAATTTGAGTATCCACCGGAAAAACGCAAAGAATAGCGTTGGGTACTTAATCGGACAGATTGTTGCCGCATATGGCAGGCACTTCTCCGTTGAAACGGAAAAAGGTGAAATCGTATCGTGTGTCATGCGTGGCAAGAAAGGCGGCGTGGCTTGCGGCGATCGGGTTGAATTACAGCTTACCACCTCCGGACAAGGTGTCATCGAAGCGATAAAGCCGCGTAAATCGCTGTTATACCGCAGTGACAGCTTCAAGGAAAAAATCATCGCTGCCAACGTAACGCAAATTATCATAGTCGTTGCAGCAGTTCCCAGCTTTAGTGAGGAATTAATCAATCGCTGCTTAGTAGCCGTTGAAAGTGAAAATATCGAAGTATTGATTGTACTGAATAAAGCCGATCTCGCAGAACCCACTCGAGCGGCAATGGACATCCTTTCGTTGTACAGAGAACTCGGCTATCCCGTGCTACAGCTAAGCGCTCTCAAAGATATTTCGGCGCTCCGCCCTTATTTGCAAGGCCATCTTAGCGTTCTGGCCGGTCAATCAGGCATGGGCAAATCAACTTTGCTCAATGAGCTGATCCCGCAAGCCAAGCGCGCCACCGCGGAAATCTCGGTAGCACTAGATTCCGGCTGCCACACAACCACCCATTCACAGCTTTACCATGTGGATGCAAACAGCGATATCATCGATTCTCCCGGAATCCAGGAATATGGCTTAAATCATATTAAAGATGAGAATCTGGCGTGGGGTTTCATCGAGTTTCACTCTTATATCGGACAATGTAAGTTCAGTAATTGCCGCCATACCCGTGAACCTGGCTGCGCCGTGATGCTGGCCGTACAAGCAGGAAAAATTCATCGTAAGCGCCTGGATTTTTATCATCGGCTGTTGCGGCAGGATAATCTAAGTTGTAGTAGTTCTGACTTGATCTGACAGCACATCATGTGCCGCACATCAATAGTTAAAACCATTTGATGGCCGAATCTATAAATTGGAGTATTGCGTTTTTACTGAGCTTCTTTCAATGCAAACTCCAAGCTTCTTTACCCCCCGTATAATTCCAAGTTTTGCAACGCTGACTTTAATCCAGGGTGAGTGAAATTCTATCAGAATGGTTTGTGCGATATGCTCGGCCAGGGCTTCCAGTAAAGAAAATTGCTTATTTGCCAAAATCTCGTTAATTCTTCCGATGATCAACGCATAATCCAAGGCATCTTCGATATTGTCTGTCTGGCATGCGAGGCTGGTGGGGAGTGCGATTTCCAGGTCTAACTGGATAGTTTGCGGAACTTTGCGCTCCCAGGGATAAATTCCGATCAAGGTTTTTGCTTTAAAGTCGTGTAGAAAAATAATATCCATCGGTGATTAAGCGCTAAAATGTATGGGTTGTCCTGAGGAAGGTCGGGAGTTGCTGGTGTGAACGATACAGGATTCTATTCTATTTTGTCCGGGTGGTGCTAATCTGATGACGTTATTGCTTTTTGCTTTGCTGGCTTATTTGCTGGGGTCGGTTTCCTTTGCCGTGGTGTCCAGTTGGATTTTCAAATTACCCGATCCGCGTACCTACGGTTCCAAGAATCCCGGAGCCACCAATGTTTTGCGCAGCGGCAAGAAAGCTGCGGCGGTTTTGACGTTATTGGGTGATGCCGGGAAAGGCTGGCTTGCGGTGGCTTTGGCGCAACATTATGCCCCGTTCTGGGATCTTGGGAATGAAGGGGTTGCTGTAGCCGCATTGGCAGTATTTCTTGGCCATGTTTTCCCGGTGTTTTTGCGTTTTCAAGGCGGTAAAGGCGTGGCGACGGCGGTGGGCGTGCTGCTGGGCCTAAATCTATGGGTCGGTTTGATGGCGATCGCGACTTGGTTGCTGGCTGCAATGATCTGGCGCATATCATCCTTGTCTGCTTTGATTGCGGCCGGGCTTGCGCCGATTTATGCCGTGAGCATGCTGGGATTTGAAGCAAGTACGCTGGCAGTATTGCTCATGTCGTTTGTGCTGATATGGCGCCATCAATCGAATATTATTAATTTGATCGCGGGCAAGGAAGGGCGCATTGGCGAGAAAAAATCTCCCAGTTCCTGATCAGTCATCTGGCTCATCAAGCATTTCCAGATTCCAGCGCGCATTGACGGTAAAACTGCGTGCCGGTTGCCAGGTTTTATCAGGCGAAGCTTGCAATCGCATTGCGCCAGCAAAAGCAATCATGGCACCATTGTCGGTGCAAAATTCAAGTTCAGGATAAAAGACGGCCGCTCCTTTTGCAGATGCTTTACTGCTGAGATTCTGACGTAATTGATCGTTGGCGCCCACACCTCCGGCGACAACCAATTGCGAAAGACCGGTTCGGGATAAAGCGGTCAGTGATTTTTCTGTTAATACTTCCACAATCGCTTCTTGAAAAGCCAAAGCAATGTCTGAACTGGTTTGTTGCGTGATTTCCTGTTTGTTGATCAGGGTGAGCACCGCAGTTTTTAACCCGCTAAAACTGAAATTAAGATCTCCGCTATTGAGCATCGGCCGCGGAAGCTTGAATCGGCCTGCCTGGCCTTGCCGGGCCAGTTTTGATAAGGCAGCTCCGCCCGGATAACCCAATCCGAGTAATTTTGCAGTTTTGTCAAAAGCTTCACCCGCTGCATCATCAACCGTTTCACCCAACAATTTATAGTGTCCGACTGCGTCAACTTGCATTAATTGCGTATGACCTCCCGATACCAGCAGCGCGATAAACGGAAAGCTCGGTGCCGGTGTGGATAATAGCGGCGATAACAGATGTCCTTCCAGATGGTGGATGCCCAGGGCAGGAATTTTTAGTGCAAAACTCAGTGCAGCACCAATACTGGCGCCGACTAAAAGCGCGCCAGCCAGACCAGGCCCTTGGGTATAGGCGATAGCATTGATCTCGTGCAATTCACACTTGGCTGCAAGCAACGTTTGTTTGACTAGGGGCAGTACACGCCGGATATGATCGCGCGATGCAAGCTCAGGCACCACACCGCCATATTCACTGTGCATTTCTATTTGGGAATAGAGCGTATGGCTCAGTAGACCGCGTTTTGTGTCGAAGAGCGCGATTCCGGTTTCATCGCAAGAAGTTTCAATGCCTAGAACTAGCATCGGAGAAAATGCCGGAATGGCTTGGTGTTTTCCAATCCGGTAATAAATTTGCGAGAAGCTTGTTGAAGAAAACTATTCAAGTTGGATCTATTCTGGGCGGTTATAAAATGATTCGCTGTTATTCTAACATTGCTGCACTCAATCAGATTGATTACAGGATGAATTGAAAAACCTGAGCTGTATAGAAAATCAGGTCTGTGCTAAAGTTCGGTTTTCGGCATTAAAGCATAGGGAGTGGAAGTATGGATTATAGTTATGAATCTGAGCACACAAAATTTATGCGTGAATTTCTGGAAAAGAATCCGCATATGCAAGAAAAGCGACTGGCCGCAAGAAGTATGTGGTGGGATAAAAATCAGAATAGAGAAGAAAACAAGGAATTTAAAGAATCGTCAGTTCCCATGAAGCCCTATGTTTATTTCAATGGATAGCATTTTGTAAAGATCAGATTGCTCCTGCGGGGTTGCTCTGATTTCTTTCAGGAGTGTTTGTTATGAAGATATTGATTGTGTTGTTAGCCGTATTCTTCATGGCGGCATGTGCAAATTTATCCGGCTCAAAAGAAAAAGCTCAGCTTTTTGAAGAAAAGTTTGTGGGTGAGCATTCCTTTCTTGCGAGTTGTGTGGCTAATAAACTGCAATCCGATGGCAGGTCATTTATGCGTGCTCTGCAAATCAGAAACCGGCAATATCCAGACATGCAAGCATCGGAGATTCATGCGTACGATACAAGGTATCTGCATAACGCTTATTCGACTTACGCGCCATCGAATCCCGATGCGATTCTCATCTATGGCAATCCGGCCCCGGAAATCTTATCAGCCGCGCAACGCAGTGAAAATGACAAATCTGTTTATGCATTTGCCCTGTTGCTACAAAAAATTGATGACACAACGGTCAACGCGTCCCTGAAAGGGGATTCATTCATGGGTAATATCGCTTGGAAAATCCTGCAAGCGTGTGTAACTTCAGCAGCCAAGACCTTGGTTCCGTAACCAGAACCTGTCAGTTGTTATTCCCGGATTTGGCCAGCAGCACATCCAATGTACGTGCGCTTAAAATGCGCTTGAGAATGCCAAACAGATAAGTGGGGAATGTCACATAATAGCGTGGCTGTGGTTTGGCAGCTTCCAATGCGTGGATTACCCGCTTGAGTACAGCTTCGGGCGGTAGTGTGAAGGGAACGGCCGGTCCAGGCTTGTTCAGGCGCGCTAACACACCTTGGTATTTTCTACGGTGAAAGCTGTTTTCAATGTCGATATATTTTTCCAGCGCCTTGACAGCATTCATGCGAAACTGACTGACGATCGGTCCCGGCTCAATCAGACTGACGTAAATGTTAGTGCCTCGTAGCTCTAGCCGTAGCGTATCACTGAGTCCCTCAATGGCATATTTGGAAGCATTGTAGGCACCCCGGAAAGGCAGAGAAACAAAACCTAGTACCGAACTGTTTTGGATAATTCTTCCGTAACCTTGACGTCGCATGACTGGTATCGCAAGATTGGTGAGTTCCTGCCAGCCAAAGACATTGGTTTCGAATTGTGCACGCAGGGCATCGCGATTCAAGTCTTCCACGGCACCCGGCAAGCCGTATGCGCCATTATTAAATAAGGCATACAGTTCACCATTTGTACGGCGCATGACTTCTTCAAAAGCAAAGTGAATCGAGTTTGAATCGGTTAAATCCAGACGGAAGCTTTCCAAACCTTCAGCCAGCAGCATTTCAACGCTTGCCCGTTTTCTGGCTGTGGCAAACACACGATAGCCGCGTTCGTGCAATGCTTTGGCCACACAGTAGCCGATCCCGCTTGAACATCCTGTAATAAGTATGGTTTTTTTCATGTGCTCAGATTAACCTGTGAATGTGTAATTTATGTACCGGCTATTGTTCATAACTTGACAACAGATTCGATGCAAAGATAGCATCAATTAGCGATACAAACCTTTCGATAGTAGAAAATAACATAAGAAAAGACCGTTTATGGCAAAAATTTTATTCCGCCTTAATGGCGTATCCGATGATGAAACGAATGAGGTGCGCGAATTGTTAACCAACAATGCGATTGATTTTTATGAAACATCACCGGGTAACTGGGGTGTATCGATGCCGGCAATATGGCTCAGCAATGACGATCAATTTGAGAAGGCGAAAGCATTACTGAATGCATATCAAAATGAACGAACGGTCAGAATGCGGGAAGAGTATGCCCGCTTAAAACGGGAAGGAAAGAATAAAACCTTCGTAGACGCGGTTTTGCAAAATCCTGTGCGTTTTACGATCAATTTGGCACTTGCGTTGCTGGTCATTTATTTGTCTTTCATGCTGGTCCTTGATCTTGCAAAATAATAGACTGAAAATATCAACCCGGTCATCAATATTCGTCGAATGCGGTATGATAGTAGTCCAAACCCAGAAACATCATTCTAAGAAGGAGAAGAATATGAAGTTTACCTTGAAAGCAGCTGCCGCAATACTTGTCATAGCTCCGCTTTGCGCCAATGCAGGTGGAGATCCTGAACATGTTAAATTTCCAGAAGGTTATGAAAAAACCTTTACAAAATATGCAACCATGAATCGTGCGAATCAGACACAGGTTGCCAAGTTGTATGCCAACGAAGTTGCGATTTCCAGCTATACACAAGGAAAAATGAGCGCTTCCGGTGCTGTCATGATTATGGAAATATATACGCCAAAGAAAGATGCGGATGGCAAGCCTATTGCAGGCAGTGACGGTATCTTTGAGATTGATTCGCTGGCAGCAGTTGCTGTGATGGAGAAGAGAAATAACTGGGATGCCGCATTTCCAAAGGAAAATCGTACCGGTGACTGGGGATTCGCCGTTTACAATCCGGACGGCACTGCGAAAAGTAATGATCTGAATTGCGTACAATGCCATACACCGCTCCAAGCACAGGATTATTTGTTTACTTATCAGAAATTGGTTGATTTTGTGAAGAAATAATAAATCTCCAGCAAATTGAGAAGATGATGTTGCCGTCCCGGATTGTCTTCTCAATAATACGCATTGTGTTTTTGTTGTGCTAATGCGGCAAACGGTAACCAGCAGATCGGGGGAGAGCTTTTTGGGCTCGTAATGCTAGATGGATTCATGTCAACGTAGGTATAGTTTGAGATTAGCTTTTTACAAATCAATATGCTGAATCCACTTTGACCAATGCTGGTCGGGCAAACTGTGTCGAAGAATATCAAATTCTAAACCAGCACGCATTCTGATAAAGAAAATATCAAAATAAATAATCCTGTTCTCAATCTAGACAAGCTCACAGTATTACGCCAATTGGATCCAGAGGGCGGGGCCGGGTTTTTAAAAAGACTGGTCGCAATCTATCTGTCGTCTGCGCCAGAATCCTTGACTCAAATTGAAAATGCTATAAGAACTGTAGATCGGCACGCCTTAGTTAAGGTAGCGCACGCTTTCAAATCGAGTGCAGCGAATGTCGGCGCGGAAACACTTGCCGATATTTGCCGCCAGTTGGAAGCATATGGAGAGAATGATCAAATGGATGAGGCCACGAAGTTGTTGGCGAGTTTGCAGCACGAGCTTGGTTGTGTAAAGGTCGCGCTGGAAGAGTTACTGTTAAGGCCATAATTTACAGGAACTCTGCTGTTCTTATGTGAGATGGCTCTATTTGTCGCAATAAAAAGGAAAATACATGAGGGATGTTGTCATTCTGAGTGGCGTGCGCACGGCCATCGGTGATTACGGCGGCGCACTTAAAAATGCTGCTCCTGCAGATTTGGCGTCAAAGGTCGTGCAGGAAGCAGTATTACGCGCCGGAATTGATCCAGATGCTGTTGGGCACCTGGTTTTTGGCAATGTAATACACGGAGAATCTCGCGATATGTATTTAGCGCGCGTTGCTTGTATTAATGGCGGCTTAGCGCAACACACTTCAGCGCTGACAGTGAACCGGCTGTGTGGGAGCGGTCTACAAGCCATCATCTCGGCAAGTCAAAATATTCTGCTAAATGACACCGATGTGGCAGTTGCCGGTGGCGCTGAATCCATGAGTCGAGGAGGATATTTGTTACCTGCCTTGCGGTGGGGGCAACGCATGAATGATGGTGGTACCGTAGATATGATGATCGGGGCATTGACCGATCCATTCGATAACGTGCATATGGGCATTACTGCCGAGAATATTGCCGCTAAATGGCAAATCAGCCGTGAAGTACAAGATACATTTGCGGCAGAAAGTCATCGGCGTGCCCTACATGCGATAAGGAATGGTTATTTTAAAGAGCAAATATTGCCTATTGAAATAACGACACATAAAGAAAAAATCCGTTTTGATACGGACGAGCATCCCCGTGAAAACACAAGTATGGAGACTCTGTCAAAGCTTCGTCCTGTTTTTCAAGAAGATGGCACGGTAACGGCAGGCAATGCCTCCGGTATTAATGATAGTGCCGCCGCAGTGGTGCTCATGGAAAGTAAAGCAGCGCAGAGATGCGACTTGAAACCGTTGGCGCGACTGGTTTCTTATGGTCATGCCGGTGTTGATCCAAAATTTATGGGCATCGGGCCGGTGCCGGCTGTTCAGAAAGCTTTGCGGCGTGCAAATCTTAAAATAGCAGATATTGATGTCATTGAATCCAACGAGGCCTTTGCTGTGCAAGCTTGTGCTGTAGCAAAAGAACTGCAATTTGATCCAGAAAAAACCAATCCGAATGGTGGTGCTGTCGCATTGGGTCATCCCATCGGTGCAACTGGCAGTATCTTGACGATTAAGGCTATTTATGAATTGCACCGATGCGGCGGGAGATATGCATTGGTGACCATGTGCATCGGTGGCGGCCAGGGGATTGCTGCAATATTAGAAAGGCTATAGAGCTTGCTTAACACCGCAGATAGGTTTCTTTTGCAGCCTGTTCATAGATTGGTGAATCAGAATTTTACATTGACTGTGTGGAGTGATTCAGCTACAATTACGCCTTTTTTAAGTGTAAGCAACGCTGTCTGTTCCAAGGGTGGGTGAAAAGCATGTCTTGGATAAAAAATAGACCGCTCAATATTGTTCTGCGTTTGCAATTGCTAATCACCTTGATAGTGGCGGTTGTAATTTGGTTTGTCCTGGGTTTTCATGGTGCTGTATCAGCGATGCTTGGCGGGGCGGTGAGTGTAATATCCTCGGCAGCATACGCGATGATAGTATCCAGGCACAAAGGATATACTGCTGAAGGGACTGTCAGAACCGCATTAAGGGCTGAAGCAATAAAAATAATATTGACTGTAAGCTTGTTATGGATGGTGTTTAAAAATTATGAGGATGTAAATGCATTCGCATTTATTGGAACATTTATCCTGATTGTTTTGGTCTATAGCATGGCGTTATTGGTATCAGACGATACAAAATAAGATAAATTTAATGGTAGAGCAGGCAGCGCATGGCATCAGATACAGAACTTACTCCAACATCATACATTGATCATCATTTAACTAATTTAACAACACAAGTCGGCGAAGGCTCATTTTGGGTTTTGCATGTTGATACCCTGGTTACATCTTTAATTCTTGGGGTTATTAGTTTTGGATTTATTTGGTTAGTTGTGCGTAAAGCAACGCCTGGTGTGCCATCTAAACGTCAAGCATTTGTCGAGCTTGCGGTTGAGTTCATTGACAATGAAGTTAAAAATACATTTCATGGTAACCGGCATATATTTGTCGCGCCCACAGCATTAACGATATTTGTGTGGGTTTTGATGATGAACGCTATGGATATTCTGCCAATAGACATTATGGCCTGGGTCTATGAGCATGCGTTCGGTTTGCATAATTGGCGGACAGTGCCGACGACTGATGTGAATACAACATTTGCATTGGCTCTCTCAATCTGGTTCTTGATGCTTTACTTTAATGTGAAGATCAAGGGGTGGGGGGGATGGATGCACGAGCTATTTTGTACACCGTTTGGGAAAAATCCGCTGCTTTGGATACTGAATCTGTTGTTTAATTTCATAGAGTATGTGTCTAAACCCCTGTCTCACTCGTTGCGTCTATTTGGGAATATCTATGCGGGAGAAATAATTTTCTTGCTGTTGGGCATGTGGGCGGCAACAGGAGTTTCTGGTGCAATTTTTGGTGCAATTCTAGGAGCGGGTTGGGCGATTTTTCATATTTTGATTGTTACCTTACAAGCTTTTATTTTCATGATGCTAACTGTGGTTTATATATCAATGGCGCATGAATCACATTAATTTTAGAAGCTTTATTTTTTGTGGCATATTTTTAATCTTATCAAAAGGAATCTAAAATGGAGAATTTGCAGTATTTGGCAATGATTCAGGCATATACCGGAATAGGTATTGGTTTGATGATCGGACTTGGCGCAGCAGGTGCCTGTATCGGTGTGGGTGTAATGTGTAGCCGTTTTCTTGAAGGTGCGGCGCGTCAGCCAGAAATGATACCTACTTTACAAGGTAAGGTATTTCTTTTGCTCGGCTTAACTGATGCTTCCTTTATTATTGCTGTTGGTTTGGCAATGTTGTTTGCATTTGGTAATCCGTTGCTGGCAGTTATTAAATAATAATGTTATTGCTGGATAGATCAGATATTACAGGCTTGTCATGAATATTAACTTTACTTTAATTTCTCAGGCGATAGCCTTTTCAATATTTATTTGGTTCACTGTTAAATTTGTGTGGCCGCCGTTATTGCGTGCAATTGAGGAGCGTCAAAAAACTATAGCTGATGGATTGGCGGCAGGTGAACGCGGTCGTCATGAATTAGAGTTGGCAAGTCAACGCTCTTCTGATGTATTGAAAGAAGCTAAGCAGCGTGCTTCGGAAATAATTTTGCAAGCCGAAAAGCGGGCTACAGAAATTGTTGAGGAATCTAAAAGAACAGCGAAAGAAGAGGGCGATCGCATAATTGCTGGCGCAAAGGCGGATATAGAACATGAAGTGTTCAGTGCAAAAGAAATGTTGCGTCAACATGTTGCTGAATTAGCTGTTGCTGGCGCTGAAAAAATACTGCGTCGTGAAGTGGATGCGAAAGCACATGCCGATATGCTTGCTTCTATTGAGGAAGACTTGAAATAATGGCTGAAGCGATTACAGTTGCAAGGCCTTATGCAGAAGCGGTGTATAAGTTGGCGATTGCTAATGATAGTTTGGCTCAATGGTCAAAAATGTTACAGCTTGCAGCAGCGATTGCTGAGGATGCACAGATGAAGCTACTCATAGGTAATCCTGTGATTTCTGCAAAGCAGCTCGGTGAATTATTTTTGGAGATTGGGCGGAATAAATTCAATACAGAGGCTCGTAATCTGATGATGTTGCTGACAGAAAATAAGCGGGTAACTGTGCTATCTCAGATTAGTCAATTATTTGAACAATTAAAAGCGCAGCACGAAGGTGTGCTGGAAGCAAGAATTGTGAGTGCGTTTGCAATGGAAAGTAAGCAACTGAAGAAACTGATTGATGATCTTGAACAAAAATTTAAGCGCAAGATAGAGGCACAAGTAAGTGTTGATCCGGAATTAATAGGTGGAATTAAAGTTGAAATTGGTGATGAGATTCTTGATGCCTCAGTTCGCGGTAAACTTGAAGCCATGGCCGTTGCCCTTAAAAGCTAGGAGTTAAATGAAATGCAGTTAAATCCATCCGAAATCAGTGAGCTGATTAAAAAAAGGATTGAAGGACTTGTAGATACAGCAGAAGTCCGTACGCAAGGAACTATTGTTTCTGTAACGGACGGCATTGTACGTATTCACGGTTTGTCAGATGTAATGCAAGGTGAAATGTTGGAATTTCCCGGTAATACCTTTGGCTTGGCACTGAATCTTGAACGAGACTCAGTGGGCGCTGTTATTATGGGTGCATATGAGCACATCTGTGAAGGCGATACGGTTAAATGTACTGGACGTATTCTAGAAGTGCCCGTTGGTGAAGGCTTGTTGGGCAGAGTTGTAAATGCTTTGGGGCAGCCTATAGATGGAAAAGGGCCAATTACAGCAGTAAGGTCTGAGCCTATAGAAAAAATAGCACCGGGTGTGATTTGGCGCCAGTCAGTAGATCAACCAGTGCAAACAGGTTTAAAATCAGTAGACTCGATGGTTCCGGTTGGGCGTGGGCAGCGTGAATTGATCATCGGCGATCGACAAACAGGGAAAACTGCAGTAGCCATAGATGCGATCATTAATCAGAAAGGTCAAAACATGTTCTGTATTTATGTTGCGATCGGACAAAAGGCTTCTTCGATTGCAAACGTGGTACGTAAACTGGAAGAACATGGCGCAATGGAATATACCATTGTGGTGGCAGCAACCGCATCAGAATCTGCAGCAATGCAATTTATTGCACCTTATTCTGGATGTACTATGGGTGAGTATTTTCGGGATAAAGGTCAAGATGCGTTGATTGTTTATGATGACTTAACTAAGCAAGCATGGGCATATAGACAAATCTCTTTGTTATTAAGACGTCCGCCAGGTCGCGAAGCTTATCCGGGCGATGTGTTTTATCTTCATTCTCGTTTGCTGGAAAGAGCAGCAAGAGTCAGCGTGGCATACGTCGAAAAGGCTACTGCAGGCGCAGTAAAAGGTAAGACTGGATCACTGACTGCCCTGCCAATCATTGAAACACAAGCCGGCGATGTGACAGCTTTCGTGCCAACCAATGTGATTTCGATTACAGATGGACAGATATTTTTGGAAACAGACTTGTTTAATGCTGGTATTCGTCCAGCAATTAACGCAGGTGTGTCAGTTTCACGCGTTGGCGGCGCAGCACAAACTAAGGTTATTAAGAAATTAGGTGGTGGTATACGCCTGGCATTGGCGCAATATCGTGAATTGGCTGCATTTGCCCAGTTTGCATCTGATTTGGATGAAGCGACACGTAAGCAGCTTGAACGTGGAAAAATGGCAACTGAATTGATGAAACAATCGCAGTATGCAACACTTAGTGTGTCTGAGATGGCGCTTACTTTGTTTGCTATTAATAATGGTTATTTTGATGATGTTGAAGTGAAGCGGGCATTGGCATTTGAATCTGCGCTGAAGAGTTATATACGTAATCAGCATGGAGCAATTCTCGACAAGATTGAAAAAACTAAAGAGTTAGATGCGGAGACTGAAAAGGAATTGATTTCTGCAATCAAAGAATTCAAGCTAAACGGAACATATTAAATTATGGCTGGCAGCAGAGAAGTACGAAATAAGATAAAGAGCGTAAAGAATACGCAAAAGATAACGCGTGCCATGGAAATGGTGGCGGCTTCTAAAATGCGTAAAGCGCAAGATCGTATGAAAAAAGCACGGCCTTATGGTGAAAAAATACGTAATGTCGCAGCACATATGAGTCGGGCAAATACAGAGTATCGGCATCCTTTTCTGATTGAACGAGACACTGTTAAACGCATTGGCATTATTATCGTGACTTCAGATAAAGGGCTTTGTGGAGGTTTGAACACCAATGTTTTGCGTAAAGCTATTAATCAAATGAAGGCTTGGCAGGCAGATGGCGAACAAATTGAGGTTTGTTGCATTGGCAATAAAGGTCTGGGTTTCATGAGTCGGATCGGTGCAAATGTCACGTCGCAAGTTACAGGGCTTGGCGATACACCTGATATGGGAAAACTCATAGGCGCAGTTAAAGTGGTATTGGATGGATATACACAGGACCGATTTGATCGAGTGTATGTCTTTTATAATCGCTTTATCAATACAATGAAGCAAGAGCCTGTAATGGAGCAGTTGCTTCCATTGACAGATGAACGTATGCAGAAAGAAGAACAAGCTAGCGATAAACCGAAGGCTACATGGGATTATATCTATGAGCCAGAAGCAAAGCCTGTTATAGACGATATTATGGTACGTTATGTCGAAGCGTTGATATATCAGGCCGTCACTGAGAATATGGCATCAGAACAGTCCGCAAGGATGGTGGCGATGAAGGCTGCATCTGATAACGCAGGAAGTGTCATTGATGAGTTAACATTGATTTACAACAAATCTCGACAAGCAGCGATTACCAAGGAATTGTCGGAAATTGTCGGTGGCGCGGCGGCTGTTTAAAACATTTTTAGTATTTAGTTAGGGAACAACGATGAGTCAAGGAAAAATTGTTCAGTGTATTGGTGCGGTGATTGATGTGGAATTTTCACGTGAGTCCATTCCAAAAGTATATGATGCGTTAATAATGGAAGGTTCTGAGCTTACGCTGGAGGTGCAGCAACAGCTGGGAGATGGAGTAGTGCGCACAATTGCACTGGGATCTTCTGATGGGTTGCGCCGCGGAATGATGGTTAAAAATACTGGCAAACAGATTACTGTACCAGTAGGAACCAAAACATTGGGACGTATTATGGATGTTCTAGGCCGCCCTATAGATGAAATGGGTGAAATTGGTGCAGAACAAAATATGTCTATCCACCGGGAAGCACCTGCATTTGATGAATTGTCAGCATCTACCGAATTACTCGAAACTGGCATTAAAGTGATTGATTTGATTTGCCCGTTTGCAAAAGGAGGAAAAGTCGGATTGTTTGGTGGTGCTGGTGTCGGTAAAACCGTTAATATGATGGAGTTGATCCGTAATATTGCGATTGAGCACAGTGGATATTCTGTTTTTGCAGGTGTGGGTGAGCGTACTCGTGAGGGTAACGACTTTTATCACGAAATGAAAGAATCCAAAGTTCTTGATAAGGTAGCTTTAGTTTATGGGCAAATGAATGAACCTCCTGGAAATCGTTTGCGCGTAGCACTGACGGGCTTGACAATGGCAGAATCATTCCGCGATGAAGGCCGTGATGTTCTATTCTTTGTCGACAATATTTATCGGTATACATTGGCAGGGACTGAAGTATCAGCGCTGTTGGGACGTATGCCATCAGCTGTGGGTTATCAACCGACACTGGCTGAAGAAATGGGACGTTTGCAAGAGCGTATTACATCGACTAAAACTGGTTCGATCACCTCAATACAAGCTGTTTATGTGCCAGCTGATGACTTAACTGATCCATCTCCAGCTACAACTTTTGGTCACTTGGATGCAACTGTGGTATTGTCTCGAGATATTGCTTCGCTAGGTATTTATCCGGCTGTGGATCCGCTTGATTCAACTTCACGTCAACTTGATCCACAAGTTGTAGGTGAAGAGCACTATAATACTGCGCGCGCTGTTCAACAAACATTGCAGCGCTATAAAGAGTTGAGAGACATCATTGCCATTTTAGGTATGGATGAATTGTCACCTGAAGATAAACTGGCTGTCAGTCGTGCAAGAAAGATTCAACGCTTCTTATCACAACCATTTAACGTAGCTGAAGTCTTTACCGGATCTCCGGGAAAATATGTATCGCTCAAAGATACAATCAAAGGTTTCAAAGGTATTGTTGAAGGCGAATATGATGAACTACCAGAGCAGGCGTTTTATATGGTAGGCAGCATCGAAGAAGCCGTTGAGAAAGCTAAGACCCTTCAATAAATTGAGAGAAATTATCAATGGGCACCATTTTTCATCTTGATATCGTTAGTGCTGAAGAATCTATTTATTCTGGCCCAGTAGAGTTTTTAGTTGCACCAGCACAAATGGGTGAAGTAGGTATTTATCCGCGCCATACTCCGATGTTGACAAGAATCAAGTCTGGCATGGTGCGTATCAAAGCACAGTTAAAAGAAGAAGAACTTATATATGTTTCTGGAGGCATGCTAGAAGTTCAGCCCGATAGTGTTACCATACTAGCAGATACTGCAGTGCGCAGTCATGATCTTGATGAAGCCAAAGCTATAGAAGCAAAACGAGCAGCGGAAGAGGCCATGAAGAATAAAGAATCTGAAATGGATTATACAAAAGCACAGGCCGAATTAATTGAAGCCATGGCGCAATTGGCTGCAATTGATAAGCTAAGAAAGCGCGGACACTAGTTAAGGCAATAAAAGCAAAAAAGGCGACATATGTCGCCTTTTTTGTATCTGCGGTTTGCTAAATACTTTCAAACAAGTTTCTCAAGGTTGCCGCATAAATGCTAAAGTATTTAGCAATATAAATCCACTCGGGACAACTACAAAATTTATTCAATACAAATGAAAAGTTGAAATACTCATCAGTACTGATGCGCTCGATTGATAACACATGAAAATTAAGGAAGTTTAATATTGTGACAAAGCTAAATGTTGTGATACTGGCAGCAGGTGAGGGAAAACGTATGCGCTCCTCTCTTCCGAAAGTATTGCATACCTTGGCAGGCCGTTCTTTGCTAATGCATGTGACTAAAACTGCCAGACTGTTATCACCAGAGAAAATCTGCATTGTCATCGGCCATGGGGTTGAAAAGGTTAAACAATCAATCAAAGGGAATGATTTAACTTGGGTTCTCCAGGAGCAGCAATTGGGTACAGGGCATGCATTAATGCAAACACTGCCGCATCTTGAAAGAGATGGCTTGACACTGGTGCTATATGGTGATGTTCCATTAATCAGGATTCATACTTTACAAAAATTAATAGCTAAAGCAGAAGAAAAACACTGTGTGCTGTTAACTGCTGTGATCGAAAATCCTTTAGGCTATGGCAGAATTGTGCGTGATACTGAAACAGGAGCAATTAAGGCTATTATTGAGCAAAAAGACACCTCTGCTGAGCAACAGGAGATCCATGAAATTAATACTGGAATAATGCTGATACCCAATGAGTATTTACATGACTGGCTGCCAAAAATTAAAAATAAAAATATGCAAAATGAATATTATCTGACCGATATAATTGCTTTGTTGGTTAAACAAGATATTCAGGTTGCATCATCACAAGCCGCAAATCTATGGGAAGTAATGGGCATTAATAACAAGTCGCAACTTGCAGCGCTTGAACGAATTTATCAAAGGGATTGCGCTGACAAGCTCTTGCACCAGGGAGTCAGTTTGATGGATCCGTCGCGAATTGATATACGGGGAGAACTTATCTGCGGATCTGATGTTGAAATTGATATTGACTGTATTTTTGAAGGGAACGTCAAGCTTGATGATTTTGTTCAAATCGGTGCGCACTGCATATTAAAGAATGTAAAAGTTGCAGCAGACACCACGATACTGCCGTATAGCCTAATTGAAAATACAGAGATAGGTGAGAATTGCAAGATTGGACCATATGCACGGATTCGACCCGGAACCAAACTATCAAACAAGGTGCATATTGGTAATTTTGTCGAAGTGAAAAATAGTCAGATCGCTTCAGGAAGTAAAGCAAATCATTTAAGCTATATTGGTGATTCTATTGTAGGGAAGAATGTCAATATCGGCGCCGGAACAATTACTTGTAATTATGATGGTGCAAACAAACATCAAACCATCATAGAGGATGATGTATTTATCGGATCAGATACGCAGCTAATTGCACCAGTCACAATTTCTAAAGGTTCAACAATTGGGGCTGGATCGACTATCACTAGGGAAACGCCGGAAGGCCAGCTTACTTTATCCAGATCAAAACAAGTGAGCATTGCTGGATGGAAGCGTCCGCAGAAGCCAAAAGTATAAAATGGAATTTTGTTTCAGTAGATTCTGATATATCAGGTTTAGTTGCAAGGAGAATACACAATGTGTGGAATTGTTGGTGCAGTAGCCAATGTTAATATCGTTCCAATGTTGCTGGAAGGATTGCTACGTTTAGAGTACCGAGGATATGACTCTGCCGGACTGGTGGTAACGTGTAATGGACTGCAAAGATTACGCACTACAGACCGCGTAACTGAATTACAGAAACTTGCGATTAAGCAGAAAACACAAGGACTCGCGGGCATTGCACATACACGCTGGGCGACGCATGGAGCTCCGTCAGAACGTAATGCGCATCCCCATTTCTCCGGGACTGTAGGCACAGATACTAGAATTGCTATCGTGCATAATGGAATAATTGAAAACCATGAAATAATGCGCAAGCGCTTACAGGCGGAAGGATTTGAATTTATATCGGATACCGATACCGAAGTTATTGCACATCTCATCGCATTTAATCTTAAACGGACCTTTGATTTATTAAAAGCTGTTTGCGAGTCTATTGCTGAATTACAAGGCGCTTACGCAATTGCTGTGATGGAAGAAGCCCGGCCTGAAAAGCTTGTTGTTGCACGTAACGGAGCGCCATTATTGCTGGGTTTGGGTGAGGGCGGGAATTATGCGGCTTCTGATGCATCCGCATTATTAAAAGCAACCAAAAATATGATTTACCTGGAAGAAGGCGATGTCGCTGAACTGACAAGCAACGGTTATCGCATTGTCAATTGTCTTAATGGCAGTTTAGCACAAGAAGTCGAACGTACAGTTCACGAAAGTAGCCTGGCGAGTGAAGCAATAGAAATGGGACCGTATGCTCATTTCATGCAGAAGGAAATATTTGAACAGCCGAGTGCTGTGGCAAATACGTTGGAAATGGTATTCAGTGCTCAGTCTATTTCACCCAATTTATTTGGTAGTGAAGCTGAGAATATATTTAATAAAACTAGCAGTATTCTGATACTGGCCTGCGGAACCAGCTTTCATGCAGGCTTGGTTGCTCGTTACTGGCTGGAAACTGTTGCCGGTTTGCCATGTAACGTTGAAATAGCGAGCGAATATCGTTATCGCGATCCCATAGCAGATCCAACTACTTTAGTTGTCGGCATTTCCCAATCGGGAGAAACCGCAGATACTCTGGCGGCAATGAGCTATGCGAAGAAATTAGGTCATCAATACAGTCTTGCTATTTGCAACGTGCCGGAAAGTGCTCTGATACGGCAAACTGATCTGCGTTTCCTCACCCGGGCAGGTCCAGAAATTGGTGTGGCTTCGACCAAAGCGTTTACTACGCAGTTAGCATCACTTTTACTGCTAACGGTGACACTGGCGAAGATGCGACATAAGTTATCTAATGAAGATGAACAACGGATGATTATGGCGCTACGTCATTTGCCGGTAGCCTTGCAGCATGCCCTACAAGTCGAGCCGCAAGTGAAGATTTGGGCTAAAAGCTTTGCACAAAAGCGCCATGCATTATTTCTTGGACGTGGCGTTCATTATCCTGTAGCCATGGAAGGTGCACTTAAGCTCAAGGAGATTTCTTATATACATGCCGAAGCCTATGCAGCTGGAGAATTAAAACATGGTCCATTAGCTTTAGTGGATAGCGAAATGCCAGTTGTTGCAATTGCTCCCAATGATCAGCTGTTAGGGAAACTAAAATCGAACCTGCAAGAAGTGCATGCTCGAGGTGGCGAACTCTATGTGTTCGCGGATGCAGATTCCCAGATAGCGCAAAGCGAGAATCTGCATGTGATCCGACTAGCAGAGCATGCGGGTCTACTCAGTCCAATTCTTCATACAATACCGCTTCAGCTATTGGCTTATCATGTTGCCTTGGAAAAAGGTACAGATGTTGATAAGCCAAGGAATCTAGCAAAAGCAGTGACGGTGGAATAAGTGCAATAAGATAATTAAATGTATTTAAAATTGTTTGTATGTTATACAAAATGAATAACTGTTTTATGTGACTAGAGTTCATTACTTTATCCATAAGCTATGGAGTGGTAACATAAATCTACTTTCGTAAAGGACACAGATAAATGGCAGGTCATAGCAAATGGGCTAATATCAAACATAAAAAAGCCGCACAGGATGCGAAACGCGGTAAGGTATTTACACGGCTTATTAAGGAAGTAACTGTGGCTGCTCGTATGGGTGGCGGAGATCCGGATAGTAATCCGCGCTTACGCTTGGCGGTGGATAAGGCATACGATCAGAATATGCCGAAGGACAACGTGGAGCGTGCGATTAAGCGTGGCAGTGGCACCCTGGATGGTGCTGATTATGAAGAAATTCGTTATGAGGGCTATGGCATAGCGGGTGCTGCTGTGATGGTCGATTGTATGACAGATAACCGTGTTCGCACTGTAGCGGATGTACGCCATGCTTTTACAAAGTATGGCGGTAATCTAGGTACGGACGGTTCTGTCAGTTTCTTATTCAAACACTGCGGTCAATTAGTTTTTGCACCAGGAACTAATGAGGATAAGCTCATTGAAGTTGCCTTGGAGGGCGGAGCTGAAGATGTGATCAGCAATGAGGATGGTAGTATCGAAGTGATTACTGATCCCTATGAATTTATAAACGTTAAGGAAGCATTGGAGAAAGCAGGGTTTAAGGCTGAGCTGGCGGAAGTGACCATGAAGCCAAGTAATGAAGCTGTACTAAGCGGTGATGATGCTGTAAAAATGCAGAAATTACTGGACGCCTTGGAAAATCTTGATGATGTGCAGAATGTATACACCACAGCAATCCTTGATGAATAAAAGCCATATTGGCAGGTGATGAAATCCGTATACTTGGCATAGATCCTGGTTTACGTATTACCGGTTTTGGCGTGATCGATAAATATGGGAGTAATTTAACCTATGTCAGCAGCGGCAATGTCAAAACATTTGAAGGTGAGTTACCTTCCCGCCTCAAATTGATTCTAAATAATTTAAATGAGGTCATTACGCAATACCAACCCGAACATGTTGCCATAGAGCAAGTTTTCGTCAATATCAATCCTCGATCAACATTATTACTAGGTCAGGCACGTGGCGCGGCTATCTGCGCAGCTGTGATGAATGATCTGGTCGTGGCTGAATATACTGCGTTGCAAATAAAACAAGCAGTGGTGGGTAATGGTCATGCAAAAAAAGATCAAGTGCAGGAAATGGTCGTGCGATTACTTAATCTGACCGGTAGCCCAAGCGCTGATGCGGCAGATGCATTGGCTTGTGCGATATGTCATGCCCATGGTGGAATGGGGTTGGGAAAGATTGCAACAGCAGGCTATCGCATGAAACGTGGGCGCTTAGTATGATCGGGCGATTAACAGGTATCTTGCTCGAAAAACATCCTCCGCAGGTGTTGTTGGATGTACAGGGGGTTGGTTATGAAATAGATGTGCCGATGAGTACTTTTTATGATCTTCCAATGACCGGTATGCAGACGACATTGTATACGCATCTTGTGATACGTGAAGATGTGCATCTCTTGTTTGGTTTCGCAACGGAATCGGAGCGTCAGACTTTTCGCCAGCTGATAAAGATTTCAGGGGTAGGCGCAAGAACTGCGTTGGCACTTTTATCAGGTTTGAGTGTGCCTGATCTGTACCGAGCTGTGGGAGACCAAGATAGTACACGACTCATTCGAGTGCCCGGTATCGGGAAAAAGACAGCTGAGCGCTTGTTGCTGGAGTTGCGGGATAAGCTGGATACTGAGGGTATCAATTTAGACCAAAGCTCAGCTACTCCTAATAATGGTAGTGACATACTCAATGCCTTGTTATCATTAGGTTATAATGATCGGGAAGCCGATTGGGCCATTAAGCAAATCGCATCAAATGCAAACGTTTCCGATGGAATACGGCAGGCGTTGCAACTATTATCTAAGGAAAAGTAGCGAGAATACTACTTGAGCTATTGTGAATGATTGAAACAGATCGACTTGTTGCCGCAGCGCCTGAATCATCCCAGGAAGAAATTCTGGAGCGTGCGCTACGCCCAAAACAACTGGAAGAATACGTCGGTCAGGAAAAGATTCGCGGGCAACTGCAGATATTCATAGAGGCGGCAAGAAATCGTAATGAAGCGCTTGATCATGTTTTGTTATTTGGTCCACCGGGTCTAGGTAAAACTACGCTTGCACATATTATTGCCAGAGAAATGGGCGTTAATTTGCGCCAAACATCCGGTCCAGTTTTAGAACGGCCGGGAGATTTGGCAGCTTTGCTGACAAACTTGGAACCTAACGATGTTTTATTTATTGATGAAATTCATCGACTATCCCCGGTGGTCGAAGAGATTCTGTATCCTGCGCTGGAAGATTACCAGCTGGATATTATGATTGGTGAAGGGCCAGCTGCACGTTCTGTAAAACTGGATTTGCCCGCATTTACTCTGGTCGGGGCTACGACCCGCGCCGGTATGCTTACTAATCCGTTGCGTGATCGTTTTGGCATTGTTTCGCGTTTGGAATTTTACACGCCGCAAGAATTAAGCAAAATTGTCATACGATCAGCTAGGTTATTAAAAGTAGAAATATCACCCGATGGTGCATTTGAGATTGCGCGCCGTTCGCGCGGAACTCCACGGATTGTTAATCGACTGCTGCGTCGTGTGCGTGATTTTGCCGAAGTTAAAGCCGATGGACATGTAACTCATGCAGTAGCAGACGCGGCCTTAAGCATGTTGGATGTGGATGCAATCGGTTTGGATGTCATGGATCGAAAGTTGTTGTTGGCAGTAATAGAAAAATTTAGTGGGGGGCCTGTTGGTGTTGATAATCTCGCTGCGGCAATTAGTGAAGAGCGTGACACAATTGAGGATGTGCTAGAACCTTATTTGATTCAACAAGGATTTCTGAAACGTACACCGAGAGGTCGTGTGGCAACGACAGCGACTTATCAACATTTTGGTATTACTTTGCCGAGAAACGGGCTAAGCGGCGAATTGTGGGAAGAGAATAACTTATAATCAGTCTTTTATAGTTCACGACTTATGCAAATTCAAACATTACGCATCATCGTAGCCATATTACTTACATTGGTTATTATGTTGTATTTTTATACCAATCGAGAAAAAGATTATTACAGTAA
The DNA here is from genome assembly GCF_000219585.1 of Nitrosomonas sp. Is79A3. Classification (NCBI taxonomy): domain Bacteria; kingdom Pseudomonadati; phylum Pseudomonadota; class Betaproteobacteria; order Nitrosomonadales; family Nitrosomonadaceae; genus Nitrosomonas; species Nitrosomonas sp. Is79A3. The sequence goes on from NC_015731.1 coordinate 408,758, forward strand.
GAGTGCAGAACCTGCTGTTGCCAGGATATTGACTGAAATCTCTGGCTGGGAAAAGCAAGTGCTTCTGACTCATCTGGCACCAGAGGCAAAGCAAGCGGTGAGTGACGAACAACTGGATAAACTGATGAATTTGTATCGCGGATTCGGCCGGTTCCGGTCTATTCAGGAGCTTAATTTTTCGCATACTGCCAGTGCATTCTCAATTGTGGGTGAGAAGCGCATCAATTACTCAGGCATTGCAAACTTTGATGCAGGTCCTGTTAATATGAATATCACCCTGTTAGAACGAGGCGGATTTTTTCTTGTTTATAACTTTACATTAGCAAAAGCTACACAGGAATAGGGTAATTAATAGACCGGTATAATTCGTGCTATTATGCCTTGAACTATATTTGGGATATTATAGTCTTATTTGTCGTTAGAATAGTCTTGTATTAATTTTATAGTGGAGGCATTTAATAATGAATCAAAATTACTCAACAGTTGCTCAAAGATCGTCGTCAGCTATTACGACGAATAAAGTATTACGCAACACATATATGCTTTTATCATTGACATTATTGTTCAGCGGTCTTACTGCTGCACTATCAATGTTTATGAATATGCCGCCTATGACTTACATGATCTCTGTAATTGGCGGTATGGTGATTGCCATGTTTGTTCTGCCTCGTTTTGCTAATTCCACAGCCGGTATTGGGATTGTTTTTCTGATTACGGGTATGCTGGGATTTGGATTGGGGCCAATACTGAGTATGTATGCTTCACTGCCTAATGGTGGAAATATCATTACATTGTCGCTAGGGGGCACAGGGGTCATATTTATGGGATTGTCAGCATATGCGTTGGCTACTCGAAAAGATTTCAGTTTTCTGGGCGGCTTCTTGATGGTAGGTTTTCTTTTGGTGCTATTGGCAGCACTGGCAAATATATTCCTGCAAATACCGGCCATGTCACTAATGATATCAGCTGTAGTTATCATGATTATGAGCGGCTTTATCTTGTATGACACAAGTCGTATCATTCACGGTGGCGAAACTAATTATGTGCTGGCGACAATTGGTTTGTACATGACAATCTTCAATATCTTCATTAGCTTACTACAAATATTGGGTATCATGGGCAATGACGATTAGTACTTATTCCTGACGATTTGAATGAATAAAACACCCCGGTAAATCCGGGGTTTTTTTTGGACAAAATAGATTTATAGAAAAAAGCATTCAGGAAGAGGGCAATATGGACTGGATGGAAATTGTTTCTGCTTTGGCGTTGGTAACGTTCATTATTATTCTGATCCCAGTAACACGGGATATGGTGAAGAATAGCTCAAAGGGCACATCGGCAGATTGGATGGGGTTTGTTATACCCATCGTTGTTGTTGTTTTATTTATTATGCTTTTAGTGAAATTGGTATGATGAAAATTTGCAGCACTTGTACAAGTTCAAGAAAAAAATGTTTATGAGCAAGCTCAAAAACAAATAAAATTTCAATTAATTAAGTCTGATATTCAATGGGTTTAAGGAATTGTAAAAAGTCGTTTTGTAGAAACAAGTCTTGAGTGTATTTGCAAATTATGAATGAGTGCGCCGGTAAAATTCCAGTGATAGATTCAGCTTGAAGTTGATATTTTATAGGCAATTCCGATGAGAATATCTGTGTACTCGGAAGAATTTAGAAAGAAAATATTGCCTTTCAGCAATGCTCTTTAGGCGCGCTAAAGAAGAATACCATTTTAAAAGCAGGGGAATATTGCTATAAAAATCATGATTTTTCCTTGTTAGGGCAGCGGTGGCATGCTAGAATTTCCATTCGATTAATTAGCATGTAGAAGAATCTATTACTAAGAAAATCTAAGTTGCGGATAATAAGGAAATTCGGCCAAGGAAATGTAATTATCGTCAATCATGGTGTGGTATTAACAAAACAGGATTTTGGCGTATGACTTCCGTTAGCTGGCTGAACAGGATAAGCGTTCAGGTTTGTAGCGTTCGTAGTCGTACCTGAAATCTGTAAAATTAGTAATCATGTGGGGGGAAATATGAGAAGTAAATTAGTAGCAGCCCTAGCGGGGGTATTCACTCTCGCTTTGTACTCAAGTATGGCAGTAGGGTCTAAATATAATTTTCCAGAGCCGCAAAGTATCATCGCGAGAGAAACATATGATATGCATATTTGGATTATGTGGATATGTTTGGTTATTTTTATTGGTGTGTTTGGCGTCATGTTTTACTCTATACTCAAACACCGTAAATCTCTGGGATACAAAGCAGCAAACTTTCATCACAGTACTACAGTAGAGGTTATCTGGACTGTAATACCTTGTATTATTCTTGTGGTTATGGCGTTGCCTGCGACTAAGACAGTTATTGCGATGAAAGATACTTCAAGTCCTGATATGACCATCAAAGCCACGGGCTATCAATGGATGTGGGGTTATGACTATCTCCAAGGTGAGGGAGAGGGGATTAGTTTTTATAGCAAATTGTCGACACCAAGAGCTCAGTATGAAAATAAAGCACCTAAGGGCGAAAATTATTTGCTAGAAGTAGATAATCGTGTCGTTGTGCCGGTGGGTAAAAAAGTACGGGTGATTATCACAGCAAATGATGTGCTTCATGCATGGTGGGTGCCAGCATTGGGCATTAAACAAGATGCTATTCCAGGTTTTATTCGTGACACATGGTTCACCGCAGATGCGCCGGGAATTTATCGTGGGCAGTGTGCCGAATTGTGTGGTAAGGATCATGGGTTTATGCCTATTGTAGTAGAAGTGATGAATGCAGATGATTATTCTAAATGGGTAGCTGCACAGTTAAGTGCTTCTGCAGTTAAGACATCAATGCATATAGAAAATAAGTAAAAGGAGATAACTATGGCAGCAGTACACGGTGACGTACATGGTCACGAACATGATGATCATCATCCCAGTGGGATAATGCGCTGGGTTAAAACGACCAATCATAAAGATATTGGTACGATGTATCTTTGGTTTAGTTTTACTATGTTTATGGTGGGTGGTTTTTTGGCGATGGGAATTCGTGCAGAGCTATATCAGCCCGGCATACAAATTTTACAGCCAGAACTATTTAATCAGTTTACTACGTTACACGGGCTGATAATGGTGTTCGGTGCCATCATGCCGGCTTTTGTGGGTTTTGCAAACTGGCAAGTACCAATGATGATTGGTGCGCCAGATATGGCTTTTGCAAGGATGAACAACTGGAGTTTTTGGTTGTTGCCAGTAGCAGCAACATTGCTGGTTGGCTCATTTTTTGTACCAGGTGGTGCAGCAGCAGGTGGTTGGACATTTTACCCGCCACTTTCCACACAAGGTGGTCTGGGCGTGGATCTAATGATTTTTTCAGTTCATATTTTAGGTGCTTCCTCAATTATGGGCTCAATTAATATCATCACGACCATTTTAAATATGCGCGCACCAGGTATGACAATGATGAAGATGCCAATGTTTGTATGGACATGGCTGATTACTGCTTACTTGCTGGTTCTGGTGATGCCGGTTCTGGCTGGTGTCGTAACTATGCTACTGACAGATCGTCATTTTGGCACAAGTTTCTTTAATGCGGCCGGTGGTGGGGATCCAGTTCTATTTCAGCATATTTTCTGGTTCTTTGGGCACCCAGAAGTATATATCATGATTTTGCCAGCTTTTGGTATTGTTTCTGAAATCATTCCAACATTTTCAAGAAAACCATTATTTGGTTACTCATCAATGGTTTATGCAACCGCATCCATTGCGATTTTATCTTGCATAGTCTGGGCGCATCACATGTTCACAGCAGGGATGCCAACAGTTGGACAATTGTTTTTTATGTATGCAACGATGCTGATCGCAGTTCCGACGGGAGTGAAAGTATTTAACTGGACCGCAACAATGTGGCGTGGTTCGATGACTTTCGAAACACCAATGTTATTCGCAATAGGATTCATATTTCTATTTGTGATTGGTGGTTTTAGCGGTGTGATTTGTGCAATTGTACCTATTGATATACAAGTACAGGATACATACTATGTAATTGCCCACTTCCATTATGTTCTCGTGTCAGGCGCTTTATTTGCTTTATTTGCTGGCGTATATTATTGGATTCCAAAATGGACCGGCCATATGTACAGTGAAACGCTTGGTAAATGGCATTTCTGGTTATCGATGTTTTTCTTTAACGCGACATTCTTTGTCCAGCATTTCTTGGGATTAGCTGGCATGCCGCGTAGAATTCCTGATTACAACTTGCAATTTGCAGATTTCAATATGATTTCTAGCCTTGGCGCATTTGGATTTGGACTGACGCAGCTTCTTTTCCTCTACCTCGTGATTGATTGTATACGTAATGGAGAAAAAGCGCCGCAGTCGCCATGGGACGGTGCGACAACACTGGAATGGACGCATTTGCCATCACCGGCTCCATACCATAGTTTTGAAACACCGCCGGTTGTTAAGTAAAAGACAGTCGAGAAAAGCGTATGTCACAAGAAACAGAATTAAAGCGTAAAAAGCTTAGAACGGGGTTGTTTCTGTTGTTTACGGTGGTAGCACTTTATTTAACGGTTATTTACAAACAATATGGTAACTAACTTATCGAAAGCTAATGTAGTAATGTTGAAAAAGTTACTTGTTTTCACATTGATTATGTTTGTTTTTGGATATGCTCTTGTGCCATTTTATGAGAAGTTCTGTGAAGTAACTGGAATTAATAATCTGCTAAAACCGGACGTGCTGGTTAAAGAGAACTGGGTAGACGAAGAGCGCTGGATTACAGTTGAATTTGATGCCAATACAAGAGGACTGCCTTGGCAATTTAAACCTCTGCAAACCAGCGCTCGTATTCATCCTGGTGAAGCGATCAGTGTGATGTATGAAATTACAAATGACTCAGATCGTGAAATAAACGGGCAAGCAATACCCAGTTACAGTCCGCGTTTTCTAGATAAACATTTGAAGAAATTTGAATGTTTCTGTTTTACGAAACAAGTGCTTAAGCCATACGAAACTAGACAAATGCCAGTGCAATTCGTAATTGAACCAGGGTTGCCACCAGAGATAAATACGGTGACTATTTCATATACCTTCTTTGAATTACCCGGTAGATGAATTGTGGCTTAAAAATGAGGCAGTACAATTGAATAAGATTACTGAGAAACAAAACAGTGTGAGTGTTTGGCAGATAGCTAAAGCTGTCGCGGCTGCATTTATGGGAATCCGTAGAAAGAGTGATCTTGAGAATGATGCTGCAACATTAAAGCCAGTTCATGTTGTCATAGGTGGGATCGTTGGTGGATTACTTTTTGTAATTGCTGTGCTGTTATTAGTTCAATTGGTTGTTAGTTAGAAATTAAATAAATCATAAGTAGGAGGAGATAAGAATGAGTCAAGAATCCGGACACTATTATGTCCCAGCTCCATCGGCATATCCAATAATAGGATCGACCGCGCTGTTATTTTTAGGATCAGGAGCAGCCCTGACCATGAACAAGATGGAACTTGGATATGGTCTATTAGCAGTAGGTTTTTCCATACTGATCTATATGTTATTTGGTTGGTTTGGAACTGTTGCAAGGGAAAGTGAGAGTGGAAAATTTAATCAGCAAGTTGATCGTTCATTCCGTTGGGGAATGAGCTGGTTTATTTTGACTGAAGTAATGTTTTTCTGCGCATTTTTTGGTGCACTGTTTTACATGCGTAACCTCTCTATCCCCTGGCTAGAAGCAGAAAGTTCCGTGTTAGGAAATAGCTTCTGGTCTACGTATAGTGGTGCATGGCCGACTGCAGGACCTGGCATACATGAACAATTTACTCCAATGGGCGCGTGGGGCTTACCAGCATTCAATACACTGTTGCTTTTATTGTCTGGGGTAACAGTCACCTTGGCACACCATGCACTGAGAGAGAATAGACGTGACGGTCTTAAAAATTGGTTGCTTGCAACCATATTCTTAGGTGCTTTATTCATTGGCTGCCAAGCATATGAATATATGCATGCATACAGCGACTTAAATCTTAAGCTAACAACAGGCGCTTACGGTTCAACCTTTTTCATGTTGACAGGTTTTCATGGATTCCATGTAACTGTAGGTGCAATTATGCTGACTGTTATCTACTTTCGTAGCTTAGCCGGGCACTTTACACCTGAGCATCACTTTGGTTTTGAAGGCGTGGCTTGGTACTGGCACTTTGTTGACGTAGTATGGTTAGGACTGTTTATTTTCGTTTACCTGATGTAAAGAAACAGGCGGTAGTGAGGATTCCAGCTTTTACACACTGTTAGTTAAAATTTAACTAGAAGAAACATCTCTAGTAACGTGTAAGAGTCTGGAATTTTTTATTTATGCATTCAAAAGATAAAAAACCGGCCTGGTATTTCTTCTAAATCTGACTAAAAATATAGGACGAACATTTCCTGAAAATAACAGTCAATCGTGTATCAAAATTTATACAGACAGAAAATGATTGTATTGGGATACCGCTTTGAACCAAAGTTCTGGATGGTTTTAATTACCGCAGTATCGGTACTGCTTTTCATCGAATTGGGTAAGTGGCAGTTATCTCGTGCAGACGAAAAAGAAGCACGGCATGAGCTTCTTGAACAATACGCAAAGCAACCCCCAGTGGCATTGCCAAATACTTTAGTCAGGCTTGAAGATTTTCAGTATCGAGATGTTGAAGTGCAAGGTGAGTTTATTTCGGAACATACAATATTTCTAGATAATAAAACCCACCAGGGACACGCGGGCTATCACGTAATTACTCCTTTAAGAGTTTTGAATAGTACATTACTTGTTGCAATCAACAGAGGTTGGGTCGCGACAGGGTATGATAGATCAGTATTGCCGCATGTCAATGAGATTAATGGTGTCGTTAAAGTAACTGGGTTAGTAGTAGCACCAGAATTGAGAACATTCAAGTTGTCCGAAATGGTAACAGCAGGCAAGGTTTGGAATGACTTTAATCTGCTGCGCTATCAGGAGGTAATAGGACAAGAAATTCAACCCATGATGGTATTACAAAAGAATAATGTAGAGGATGGGCTGATACGTGATTGGGATAGGCCAGACTCAGGTGCTGCCAAAAATTTAGGTTATGCAGTTCAATGGTTTTTATTAGCAACTACAGCAATAATTATTTTCTTAGTATTGAATGTTAAACGAACAAGTACAAAAGTCTAATAGGCGTAAATTATTATTACTTCTGGCACTAATGTGTGCACCGGTTGTGATCTCTTATGCCTTATATTTTCTAGACTATAAACCAGAAAGTAAACACTATGGTGATTTAATACCGATCGTTAAGGTGACAGGAAAAGCAACGAACCAGGTTGATAATACAATCCTTCGCATGAAGGATTTGCATGGAAAATGGGTATTAGTGACAATAGATTCCGGGCATTGCGACGAAGCTTGTCAGCAAAAACTATATTTTATGCGGCAAGTACGATTAGTGCAGGGAAAACAAAAACATCGTATTGAGCGGCTTTGGCTAATTAATGATGATGTCATTCCGGATGCAGAATTAGTTAAAGAATACGAAGGTACATTCTTTGCTAAAGCACAGGATAGCGAGATTCTTGGTTTTATTGAAACCAAAGAAATTCAAACAAAACACATCTATTTGATTGATCCAATGGGTAACTTAATGATGCGTTTTCCAGAAAACGTAGATGGGACAAAAATGGGTCATGACATAAAGAGATTGCTACATGTTTCGCAATTAGAACATTAAGATTTTGTTGTATTCCAGCAGACAGGATTCGCTTGAATCAAAAATAAAAATATTCAATGAAAATGGATAAAGGAGATCAAAGACATGTCTACTAGTATGACTTGGCATGAAACAGCAACGCGTATTAATCAGTTTTATCGCTTAACGAAGCCGCGTGTTGTCTCGTTGATTGTTTTTACCGCGGTTATCGGTATGTTTCTCGCAGTACCTGGGGCAGTACCTTTAGATATTCTAATATTCGGTACGATAGGTATTGCGCTGGTAGCAGGAGCTGCTGCCGCATTAAATTGCCTGGTAGAACAAAAGATGGATGCCGTGATGGCGCGAACGAAAGGAAGGCCCCTCCCGCAAGGTAAAGTGAGTGTTCCAGAAACTCTGTTCTTTCTGTTGATTGTTGGCGGTTTGGGTCTTTTCATTCTGTATTACTGGATTAATGCGCTGACTATGTGGCTGACACTGGGCACTTTTGTAGGCTATGCCATTATTTATACCGTGATTCTGAAACCGTTAACGCCGCAGAATATCGTAATTGGCGGCGCCTCAGGCGCTATGCCGCCTGTGTTGGGCTGGGCAGCAGTTACGGGTGACGTTACGGCGGATGCGTTGCTATTATTTTTGATTATCTTTGCCTGGACACCTCCCCATTTTTGGGCGCTTGCGCTGTACAGAAAAAACGAATATGCATCAATTGGTATGCCTATGCTTCCTGTGACACATGGCGATCAATTCACAAAATTGCATGTGTTGTTGTATACAATCATTCTGTGTATTGTGACTACTCTGCCTTATATAACTCAAATGAGTGGACTGATTTATTTGGCAAGTTCAATTGTGTTAAATGGAATTTTTATGTACTACGCAGTAGAGATTTACAGAAACTATAGTGACCAATTGGCACGAGAAGCATTCCGCTATTCGATACTTTATTTAGCGCTGCTATTCGTAGCACTACTAGTAGATCACTACTTCTTTTTTTAGAAATTAAGTTTAAGTATTGAAAATATTGCGCTTGAAATATGTGATTGCCACATATTTCAAGCGCTAATTATATACAGTTATTAGATTGGCTAAGTTTTAGGAAATAATTTTCCAGGATTAAGGATATTGTTAGGATCGAACAGATGTTTGATGCTTTTCATTAAATCAAGAGTTGTATGGTCTATCTCCTTCGTTACAAAAGCACGTTTTTCACTACCAACACCATGTTCTCCTGATAATGTACCTCGAAGCTGGATAACCAAGTCAAATATTTCATCCAAACAACGTTCTGCTCGTGTAACTTCTTCCGGATCATCAGGGTTTATCAACAAATTGACATGAATATTGCCGTTCCCGGCGTGACCAAAATTTACGTTGTGCAAGTGATATTGCGTACTTAGTTGTGTCAACCCGTGTAGAAATTGGGGCAGGGTATTAACCGGTACTACAACATCTTCATTAATTTTCTTGGGTGCGATTTCACGTAATAAAGGGGATAAAGCCTTACGGGCTTTCCACAATGCTGCGGTATCGTCCACCTGGTTGGCATGAATCAATCCACCAGTTCTGCATGCCGCAAGAATTCCGGATACTGCATCAAGAATGTCATTCTTGGAACCATCGACTTCAATCATCAGCATGGCGATAGTGTTCACCGGCAGCATGTCAGGATAGCGGCCACGTATCAAGTTTAGCGAGCCGGAATCCAGAAATTCAAGAGCGCTTGGCAGTTGAGGTAGCGACATAATATTAACGATAGCTTCTGCGCAACTTGAAAGATCGTTAAAGTGCGCTGTAATGCCAGCGATGGCACTGGGTAAAGCAGTCAGTTTAAGTGTTGCCTCGGTAATCACAGCGAGAGTTCCTTCTGAACCAATCAAAAGACGAGTAAGGTCATAGCCGACTACACCTTTAGTGGTGTAACAGCCGGTAGTAATAAAGTCTCCCGCACCGGTCACGGCTTTTAAACCCAAAACATGTTCACGTGTCGTGCCATACTTAACCGCATGAGGGCCACCTGCACTGGTGGCAATATTTCCACCTATGGTAGAGAACATGGCGCTGGAAGGGTCGGGTGGCCAGAAAAAACCATATGGCTTGGCGGCATCTTGCACAAATTGATTCAGCACGCCAGGTTCCACCACAATAACTCGATTCGCAGGATCAACAGAAATGATATTGAGCATGCGCTCCATCGATAAAGCAATGCCGCCAAATTCTGGCAAGCTACCACCCGCCGTGCCGGTGCCGCGCCCGCGAGGAGTCAATGGAACCTGATATTGATTACATAACGCCACGATGTGTTGTACTTCCTCGCCGGTTAGCGGAAATAAGACGGCATCAGGCGGAAATATTTTGCGACTGTTATCATAAGCATAAGAATAGCAATCTACCGGATCGGTATAAAAGCGATCGGGAGGAAATGCCCCCTGCAAATCAGCTATCAAATTAGCTGGTAACATGAATTTAATTCAGATATTCGAATACTTTTACGACTTTCTTCACACCAGAAGTAGAGCTGGCAATTTGTGCAGCGTTATCGGCTTCTTGTCGGGTAACCACACCGAGCAGATACACTACTTCATTCTCCGTTACAATCTTGACATGATTGATTTGAAATTTACGTTCGGTTAAGAAACGTGTCTTGACCTTGGAAGTAATCAATGTGTCATTGCTGCGGGAAGCTAGAGAAGTATTTCCGGCAACAGCGATTTCATTGAAGATTTTACGCACATTATCAACACCCATAATCAGTTTCTCAATATCCGCTTTGATGGTTTCTGTCGGTGCTTCTCCCGTTAACAAAACCATGCGATTATAACTGGTGATATTGATGTGTACCATATCACCAAATTGTTGATAAATACGCCGTGCACCTTTTAATTCAATTCCTTCATCTTCAATGAACATGCCGCTGGTTCTGCGATCCTCGGAGATGTAAGCCCCAGTACCTGCTGCTGTTCCAACTGCAAACATCGGTACACAACCAAGTAACAAAGGGAGGAATAAAAAAAGTGTCAGCCAAGTTTGATTGATATATTTCATTTAATTTACTCCACAGAATTCAAAATTTCATGCCCGATAATACAGTAAAATAACCGAATCACGAATAATCTATAGCCTAAAACACAGCATTACAAAGTGGCTTAACAGGCAATATGAGCATAGAAGAATACCAACATACATTAACCGAGCAAATACAAAGCGCGGGTAAAGGTGATACTTCTTCCACCGTGCTGGGTGTGGCAGTGGGAGAAGATCGCTATTTGATCCCAATGACTGAAGTCAGTGAAGTCGTACAAATACCCAAATTAGCGCACGTTCCGTTAACGCAGCCCTGGTTTCTTGGTTTGGCCAATGTGCGCGGGAATCTCTATGGAATTACAGATTTGGGCGTTTATTTGGGCGGAAGTCCAACGCAATTCAACCTGAAATCAAGAATATTACTCGCTTCCCCAGGGAATAAGATGTTCGGCGGTTTCATAGTCAATAGTATGCTAGGCATCAGAAATATATCTGACTTTACCCCGGTTAAATCGGCCAAAAAGAAACTGCCCAAGGGTATTATCGCAAATTATAAGGATACAGAAGGGCGGCTATGGCGAGAATTAAGCCTGCATGAATTGATTCGTGATGAGAAATTTTTGCAGATCGCGCGTGAATGAAATGCTGTCGGAACCAACTGCGGGTACATTTTTATTACAAATTATTTGATAAGTGATTGAGAGAATCATGTCGACTTCCTACGCTGTAGCAAAAGACAAAGCCAAAATTCTGTCCGAAGCGTTGCCTTATATTCAACGTTTTCATGGCAAAACCATCGTGATTAAATATGGCGGGAATGCCATGGTGAAAGAAAATCTCAAACATGGATTTGCGCGCGATGTGGTGCTGCTAAAACTGGTGGGTATGAATCCGGTGGTGGTTCATGGCGGCGGCCCGCAGATCGATGACATGCTCAAGCGTGTAGGTAAGCAAGGCGAATTTATCCAAGGCATGCGCGTCACCGATGCGGAAACCATGGATTTGGTTGAAATGGTATTAGGCGGATCAGTCAACAAAGACATCGTGAGTCTAATCAATCGCCACGGTGGCAAAGCCGTCGGTCTGACGGGCAAGGATGGCGCGTTTATCCGCGCTAAGAAGATGCTCATGGCAGATCGCGAGACAGCAGGAAAATGGATCAATATCGGTCAGGTTGGCGAAATCGAATCGATTGACCCGTCTTTGATTGCGCTGCTCGATACGCAGGATTTTATTCCGGTCATTGCACCCATCGGTGTAGGTTCCGAAGGTGAATCGTATAATATCAATGCGGATCTGGTCGCCGGGAAGCTGGCTGAAATTCTCAAGGCGGAAAAACTGATTTTATTATCCAACATCCCCGGTGTGCTGGATAAAGAGGGCAATTTACTGACCGGATTGACCGCGCAGAAAGTGGATGAATTATTTGCCGATGGCACCATTTCTGGCGGTATGCTACCCAAAATCGGTTCCGCTCTGGATGCCGTCAAGAAGGGTGTCAAATCCTGTCATATCATTGATGGACGGGTAGAGCATGCACTGCTGCTGGAAATATTGACCGATCAAGGTGTGGGGACTTTGATTAAGGAAAACTAGAAAAATCTTTGACTGACTGTCATTTCAAGCACCGCGAGACATCCTCAAAGATTCCTCATTGCGCTCGGAATGACCAATGTCAGTTATTCAGGATTTCTATAGGTGCAAGAGAGCTTTGGAATGCTACCAGCGCTTCCCCAAAGCCGTCAGAATACCGCGTAGAATCTGCACTTCCTCTTTTTCCAGTCGCGCCCGTGCAAACAAACGGCGGATGCGCTGCATCAACAGTTTGGGTTTTTGCGGATCAAGAAAATCGCAGGCGATCATCGCCTGCTCAAGATGCGCATAAAATAACTCCAGATCATTAAAACTAACTGGTGATCCAATCGGGGATGCAGGTTCTTCGTTTTCTATCAGCGCCATGCGCAGTTCGTAAGCCATCACTTGCACAGCGCTCGCTAAGTTCAGTGAACTGAATTCCGGGTTGGCAGGAATATGAATAATGATCTGACACTTATTCACTTCCGCGGTGGTCAGGCCGGAGGTTTCTGCGCCAAACAGCAATGCGACCGGCTGTTGCCGCGCATAACGCAATAATTCCCGTGCACCCTGGCGAGCATCGAACACATCATGCGAAAGGTCGCGTGGCCGCGCCGTCATTGCTGCAACCATCACGGTATTTTCCAAAGCCTCATCCAATTCGGTGCAAACCTTAATTTTATCCAGAATATCGCGCGCGCTTACAGCACGGGCATCCGCCTCCCGATCCGGGAAAAGCCGGGGATTGATCAGATACAGCACGCTCAATCCCATCGTTTTCATCGCCCGCGCAGCCGCACCGATATTGCCGGGGTGGCTGGTATGGCTGAGAACGATGCGAACATTATCAAGCGGGCAAGGAGCATTCATAGGAAATAGGGTTGTTGTCAGAAAAGAAATGATTGTTGAATTTATCAATCAATACGAGAAACGGAGATTGCTATGACCAGGATTCACTCAGGTGCAACTCCGGATACCGGATTCTAACAGAGGTATGAACTGAAAGCAGTGTGCGGCAACAGCCGCAACAATGTGCGTTTTTCTGAAACATTGAACCAATAATAAAAAACTTGTTGTTTCGCAGTGGCTAAGTAACAATCCGAATGAGTGGTTTCTTAAGCAGTGCTGTGGGCAAGCATGCAGCGCTGCAAGTGCGGTGTTTTTTATGATGTCGGCACAATCATTAATTTTGTTCGGGAGTAATGGAAATGGGAACACGCGCGGCAGCAAAATCTTTACGGTCAATCTATCAACTTAAAATTACCCTAAAAGGTTTTCGTCCACCAATATGGCGCAGGTTTTTAGTAGCGAGCACAGTCAGCCTGGAAGATGTGCATGATATTTTGCAAATCGTGATGGGATGGACCGATTCCCATATGCACGAGTTCTCTAAGGGAAGCGATCGTTATGGCGTGCCGGATGCGGATTTTCCTTCGGATATTCTGGATGAAGCCAAATACCGGCTTGATCAGGCATTAAAGAAGGAAAAGGATAAGCTGAACTATACTTATGATTTTGGTGATGGCTGGGAGCATGAAGTCATTCTGGAAAAAATCCTGCCGTTTGAAACAGGCGTTGCTTTGCCGGTGTGTCTCAAAGGCAACGGGGCTTGTCCGCCTGAGGATATTGGCGGAATAGGAGGGTATGCGATGTTCCTGGATGCGATTTCGGATCCTGAACATCCGGAACACGAAAGCATGCTGGAATGGATAGCAGAGGATATCGACGGTGACTTTGACCCGGAATATTTTGATCTGGCTGAGGTGAATCATCTGTTGCAGGAATAGTGTGATGGATTGGCGGGATGTATTGATCTCTATGGAATTCAATTCCAGCCTTCGTGGAGCGACAGTTGGTCGAAAATCAGTTGATTCAAGAGAGTAGCTAATTTTAGCAAGCAGCTGGCTACGGGATGCTTTATCTGATTTTCTCCGGATTATAAGCGAGGAGAACAAGCGGATAAAATTGTTATCTGCATTAAAAGAAGGGAAATGATCATGAATAATTTAATAAATCCAATAATTATTAAACGAGGATTACGTATTGGTGATCTTGAGGCAGAAACTGATAAAGAGCTTCTCTCTGCATGTTTTGTTAATAATGGCGATCTTGATTTATTGGTAGAAGTGGATAAGCCTGAAAGTATTATTGTTGGTCGTACCGGTTCTGGAAAAAGCGCATTGCTACTACAGATTCAGGGGCTTGTTGATAAATCAAAAATGCTGGACCCAAATGATATATCAATTAGCAGTAGTGTCCGGAGATTCGAGAATTGTCGCATGATAACTCGTTGAACGACCATTACTAAATGACATATTTTTCTGTAATCGATTTCAACTTGCGCCAAACTTCTGACTTTTGTCAGGAGATTGCATATGCACGCAGGGAAATTGGTGTTTGCCCAATTAATGGAGCACCTGCCTTTGCGCACGTTTCATCAGTGCGTAGCCAGATATTCAGGTCGATATCCAACACTCAAGTTCTCGCATCTCGACCAGTTTCTGTGCATGGCTTTCGCACAACTGACTTACCGCGAGAGTCTGCGCGACATCGAAACCTGTCTGCGCGCCCACCAAGCCAAGCTCTACCATTTGGGCATACGAGGCAACATCGCCAAGAGTACGTTGGCTGATGCCAACGAGCAGCGCGACTGCCGCATCTATATGGATTTCGCGATGAGCCTGATCCAGACAGCCAGAAAGCTTTACGCCAGCGACAGCTTTGCTGTCGAGCTGGAACAAACGGTCTACGCACTCGATACCACGACCATTGACTTGTGCTTGAGCGTCTTTCCGTGGGCACGCTTCCGCTCCACCAAGGCTACCGTTAAGATGCATACGCTGCTTGACCTGCGCGGCAATATTCCAACCTTCATTCATATCAGCGATGGCAAGATGCACGAGGTCAATGTGTTCGACATCCTGACACCCGAAGCTGGCAGCTTTTACATCATGGATCGGGGCTTCACCGATTTTTCTCGCTGGTACACCATGCACCAAGCACAAGCATTTTTTGTAACACGCGCTAAATCCAATCTGCTTTTTCGCCGCGTCTACTCTCGCTCCGTGGACAAATCCACCGGACTACGCTGTGAACAAACCATTGCCCTAAGGGCTCCCAAGGCTAGCAAGGATTATCCTCAGCACCTGCGGCGTATCAAGTTCTACGATGCAGAACACGACAAGCATCTGGTATTTCTAGCCAACAACTTCGACTTACCTGCGCTGACCATCGCTCAGCTTTATCGTTGTCGCTGGCAGGTCGAACTATTCTTCAAGTGGATCAAGCAACATCTTCGTATCAAGCGTTTCTACGGAACTACTGAGAACGCAGTCAAAACGCAGATATGGATTGCCATATCGGTTTATGTCTTGGTTGCCATCGTGAAAAAGCGGCTCAATACCGAAGCTTCGCTTTACACAATTCTACAGATTTTAAGCCTGACTCTTTTCGAGAAAACACCTATCGATCAATTGGTTAAAAATGCCGAGGTGCAAATAACCATGTCGAAAAATAATAACCAACTGAATCTATTTAATTAAATCTCCGGACACTTCTGATCAATTAGGTTTCTTGAGCATTCAGATATTATTCAGTTTTTTGAATCAATAGGAGTGAAACTTGACCTATTTTATAGATTGCTATGGCGACATATTCTTACAGTTGAATTGCTGAAACTACGTTATGACCTAAAGTCGGAGACCGATGGAAGCGGTATACTTGCAAAACTTGCAAGTATGGTAGAACGCGATCCGGTTAAAAAGGAAGCACTGTCATATTTTCGGGAGTGGGGTACTAAGTTTTGGTTAGATACTGATCAACAATTACGTGAAGTGACTGAGAAACTTGGTCAGGAATTGAAAGCGGGTTTTGATACGGAATTACTGGGTGTAGATATTTCACTTGAAGGTGCAAGAAAACTATCAACGGAAAAGAAAACAGCGATAGTACATAAAGCAAACAAAGTAGTGAATTCAATACAAATTAAGAAATTAGCAAGCATCTTGGATTTTCTTGAAGAGTCTGTATTTACTGATCAGCAAAAGAAATATTATTTGCTTATTGATAAGCTAGATGAAGAATGGGCTAACACTGAGACACGATATAGATTTATCCGAGCACTTATTGAGGAGATAAAGACATTTAGAAAAATAAGCAATATCAAAATCATAGTGGCTTTACGAAGAGATTTACTTGATATTGTATTTGATTCCACAAGGGATGCGGGTTTTCAGCAGAAAAAGTATGAGTCTTATATGCTGCCATTATTATGGTCAAAAGACACGTTAGAACAAATGATTGAAAGAAGAATAAATGAGGTATTTAAAAGGCAATACACAAAAGAAGGTGTGAAGTTTGATGATATTTTTCCTTCTCCACGAAAAGGGGGAAAACAAGTAGCGTTAGATTATGTAATCGAAAGAACTCTGCTGCGTCCAAGAGATGTTATGCAATTTCTTAATGAATGCTTTATATCAGCTCTAAACAGTCCTCGTGTATCTTGGGAGGCATTGACTCGCGCAGAGGGGGTTTATTCAGAAAAAAGGATAAAGTCTTTATATGAGGAGTGGAGTCAAGTATATCCGTGTCTAAAGGAAACTATTGAAATATTGCGTGGGATACCATTTATTTTTAAACGCTCAACTTTAGCTGAGCGGTTAAACAATATAGCTGACAAGTTGATAGATAATCATGATGATCCGTGTGGCAAAGCAGTAATTGATTATTGTAATTCCGGTGGTAAAACGAATGAGTCAGAAGTGGTTTCTGAAATATTGAATTGCTTATATAGAATTGGTGCCGTTGGTGTAAAAGTAAGTGCAACCGAGCCATATATGTGGTCTGATCATGGTAAAACAGTACTTTCAAAAAGTGAAATCAAGAGAGTCAATCAAATTCAGGTTCACAAGATGCTATTACGTACACTAGGTATTAATGAGTTAGAAGATGATGCTAGTTGAAAACTGTTACGGAAATCGTAAATAAAGTCTGTAACTAAGTTTATAGATCCGGCCAATAAATAGTTTGATTTTTGTTGATTTTGCATGTCGTAGGAGGATGGAAAAAATAGATGCAAGAACCTTAAAAGATGAAGCGCTGCATGAACGTCGCCGGCAAGTGATTCGTCTTCACAAGCGAGGCGGCAAACCTGGGCAAATAGCGCAGGTTACGGAGCTGAGCGACACGGCTGTGAAGAAGATTATTCGACTTTATGAAGAAGGTGGTGCAGCTGGACTAAAGCCTGGTAGACGCGGCCGACGTACGGGTGACAAACGCAGCCTAAGCGAAGAGCAGGAGTTGAGATTGCAACGGCTTATTTGTGATAAGCGTCCTGAGCAACTGAAGATGGATTTTGCGTTGTGGAATCGTGGGGCGATAAGACAGTTAATTGAGCAGGAATGTGGCATATCCATGCCGATACGCACGGTGGGACACTACCTCAAGCGTTGGGGATTTACCCCGCAGAAGCCGATCCGACGTGCTTATGAACAACGCCTGGAGGCGGTAAAGCAATGGCTCAATGAGCAATATCCGGATATTGCCAAGCGCGCTCAAACTGAAGGCGGGGAGATTCACTGGGGTGATGAGACAGGATTAGTCAATACGGATGTGCGAGGACGTGGCTTTGCACCCAAGGGAAAAACACCCGTGACCTACGCTCCTGGCACGCGGCAACGGTTGTCAATGATTGCCACTGTAACCAACAAAGGCTGTGCACGCTGGCAGATTATTGATGGAAATTTCAATTCAGATAGACTCATTGAATTTCTCGAACTACTGATCAAGGATGCAGGGAAGAAAGTGTTCTTGATCCTGGATAATTTGAGAGTGCACCACAGCAAACCAGTGAAGGCTTGGCTGGAAGAAAATAAGGAAAAGATCGAATGCTTTTATTTACCCAGCTACAGTCCGGAATTAAATCCAGAAGAAAGATTAAACTCAGATTTGAAGCAGGCTATCGGTTCGAAAGTTCCGGTGCGTACCAAGGAGAAATTACATGCCGCTGTCGATGATCATATGTTGATGCTGCAGAATAATCCAGAGCGCGTTGCTTCTTACTTCCAAGATCCGTACGTAAAATATGCCGCTTAAAACTATTTAATGGCCGGATCAATAGTTTTACATGGAATGATATGGACTATAGGGGTTTTTATAAAATCCCTATTTTTCCTCAAACAAGATAGATGATTTCATTTCATTCAAGCAGCAGGAACAACTGCGCGCTTTGGTGGACACGGTCGGCAAGCGCGGCCAACCCGGTCAGAAGCTGCACAATGTGATTTCGGTCGCCATGCTGTCCGAGGGATGGGATGCCGCGAATGTGACGCATATTATGGGGCTGCGTGCATTCACCAGTCAGTTGTTGTGTGAACAAGTGATCGGGCGGGGTTTGCGGGGTGTGGCGCATGATATGGATGAGCAGGGATTGTTTTTGCCGGAATATGTCAATATTTTTGGCGTGCCGCTGTCGATCTTTCAGGATGTGGGGGAAGAAGGAGAAGCACCGCCACCGCCTAAACCGAGTGTGCGCATACAGGTCGAACCAGGCCGTAATCACCTTGAAATTCGATGGCCCAATATTCAACGCATTGATGCCGTGCTGAAGCAGGGATTGGTTATGGATTGGGAGAATGTTCAGCCATAGACACTCGATCCGATGAATACGCCGCTCAATGCGGAAGTGGCGCCATCGCTCACCGGGTTTGCGAATCTATCGATGGCATCAGAAATTGATCTGGAAAAAGCCGTGGATGATTTTAGGCTGCAAAATCTTATTTTCCGTGCTGCCAGAAAGCTGTATTTACAAAGTGCAGATAGCTTCGGCGGCGATAAGCAATTTCTCGCGGTGCAACTGATTCGTATCATGGAAGCGTTTCTCGACAGTGACAAACTGGATATTCCCAGCCTTTGGCATCAAGATCCGATACGCAAGCAGATATTGTTTGCACTGAATATGGATACGGTGGTCGCGCATGTAAGCCGGTTTGTCATCGCGCAAAATACCGAGAAACTTGAGGCGATATTTGATGAATTGAATCCCATCAGCTCCACAGCGCGGATGCGCTCTTGGTTGACCACGCGGCCTTGTCTCGTCACTGAGAAGTCACAGATTAGCCATGTGGTTTACGACAGCGCATGGGAAAAAGTCGTGGCGGATCTCTGTGAGAAAGTGCCGCAGGTGGTTTCATGGGCGAAGAATGATCACCTGGATTTCATAATGCGCTATCTGTGGCGTGGCTCTTCGCGTAATTTTGTTCCGGATTATTTAATTCGCCTGAATAACGGTAAAACGCTGGTTCTTGAAGTGAAAGGTGTCGATAGCGAACAAAACCGGGCGAAACGCGCTGCGATGGAAACTTGGATTAAAGCCGTCAATGAACAAGGCGGTTTTGGTCATTGGTGTTTTGATGTGGTGTTTGAACCAGCGAAAACTCGGGATGTATTGTTAAAGCATGCGGGGATTGATTAGATATTTAAAGCGGTTTGATAGCATTCACGTGATGTGAGGATACAGTTGGACTAAGAAATAACCGAGGCTGATTTGAGAATTGCAGATTGGATTATTTAATAGTTTCGGCAACCTTGGCGTGCTGAAGCCGATAGTCATATCCATAAATAGTCAGGATATCCCAATCGCTCTGTGAAGAAAAATGGAGTTTGTTACGAATACGGCTGATATGCGTATCGACTGTGCGCGTATCAATTTCAGCCGCTAATCCCCATATTTTTTCCAACAGATGAATTCTCGACAGCAGTTTGTCGGTGTTCTGAAACAGATAGCAAGCGAGCGCAAATTCTTTCTGGGTAAGACCGGCATTTTTGCCGTCAACGATTATTTCCTGATTCTCTGGATCGATCTTGTAAGGTCCGAAATGAAGTATGCTGGATGGTTTTTCCCGGCTGCGGCGCGCTAATGATTCTATTCTGGCAAGTAACTCGAAATACCGCGAGGATTTTACAAAATAATCATCCGCACCCATATGCAGAACATTGACAACATCGGATTCGCTGTTGCGTGAGGTGACGCATATTACTGGGATATGCCAATCGAAGTTTTTTCGAATCCATTCGAGCACTTCTCCGGCAGTTCCGTCAGGCAGCATCCAATCGATAACGAGTAAATCAAATCTTTTATCCCTGAGCGCATCGATAAAAGCAGAAATTGTTCCAAAGAATTCGCATTGGTATTGAGTTGGCGAGAACAGAAGCTCATAGATGGCTATTTGAGTTGCTTCGTCTTCAAGTATTCCTATGCGCATAGACTGTTTTCAGTTGATGAATGGTATTTGATTGGTAATCGGGTGTTCAAGTCTTTTCTTGAATGGAATGTCAACATCACACCGCTTTAAGGCTTCTGGAATTGCCGCAGTTACAACGTTAAAAGGCGGTGTCTGTTCAAATGAATTATGAATTGTGCCATGTTTAGGAAGCTCTGATTAAGTTGATTGCCGTTCGTCCTGAGCCTGTTGAAGGACTTAATCAGAGCTTCCTTTACACAGAAATATTCTGCAATGAAATATGCAAAGCATCCGCGATACCTTTCCCATAGGCGGGATCAGCCTTAAGGTAATTCCGGATATTGCGGGGATCTGGATCTCGCGCGGAGAGCCACTGATTGAATTGGTAAGTGTTTGTAAACAGTATTTGTTGCTATGTATTAGCAACAAATACTTGAACTTTTTCAGGAAACGTGTATCTTATCTATGTCTTTTGGATTCAAGTTATTAAATTGTGATGCTTTTGGTTGACCATTTTTCCTTGATATTCGATGGCTACTATGGATTACCATAGACGTAAATTTTTAATTATTAAGGAAATAACATGGCAACAGGTATTGTAAAATGGTTTAATGACGCTAAAGGTTTTGGTTTTATTACTCCAGACAACGGTGGAGAAGATTTATTTGCACACTTCTCTGCAATCAATAGCAATGGTTTTAAATCATTGCGCGAAGCTCAGCGCGTTACCTTTGATGTAACAACAGGACCTAAAGGTAAACAAGCTTCAAATATTGTGCCTGAATAAATTAGAGTATCAATAACAAAAAACCCCGGTTACCCGGGGTTTTTTGTTGGTGAATCAGGTAGTCGCGAGTTTTCTTTTATTTCTTAAGCTTTTATCCTTTTTCTTGCATACTCGATTAGCACGATTCCTTGTTATGCCATGTAAATTATGGAAATAGATTGATGTCGAAGGTGCCTGAAGTAGATCCGGTTTGGCGCTGGATTCGCCAAGAAGATCTACACCGAGGTAAACCCAATCAGCGCAAATCTTAGGTATACCATCTTCAACACAAGTCTTACGAGTAACCAATCCGCATATCATCACGCTTCTCCAACGAGAGGAGCTTTCCGTGCATGAGTTGACCAGAGCATCATGAATCACAGCGAGCCTCACATGATTTTCTTGTATCAAAAACAGGCTCGCTGACGTCATCCCCAAGCGTAATTTCTGGGAAATCCTGCTTGAGATACGGTAGCATAGCGTCATTTTTAAAATGATCTGATTATTTACTATGCCCGTTAATATTCCCCCTTTACTTCCCGAAAATTTATTGCCCGTTGCAGGTGTAGCTCTTGGTATTGCTGAAGCCGGTATCAAAAAGGCGAATCGCAAGGATTTGCTGGTAATGCTGCTGGATGAAGGCAGCAAAGTTGCCGGTGTGTTTACGCAGAACCGTTTTTGTGCTGCCCCGGTGATTGTGGCGAAGCAGCATTTGGCGCAGTCGCCCATTCGCGCGCTGGTGGTCAATACCGGCAACGCCAACGCCGGCACCGGTGAAGCGGGAATTCAGCATGCGCTGGCAACTTGCGCCGAAGCGGGCCGGTTATTGGGTTGCGCCACGCAGCAGGTGTTGCCGTTCTCGACTGGCGTGATCATGGAGCCGCTGCCGGTCGATAAGATTGTTCAAGGATTGCCCGCTGCGGTGGCCAACTGCAAGGTGGATAACTGGT
The DNA here is from genome assembly GCF_000219585.1 of Nitrosomonas sp. Is79A3. Taxonomy (NCBI): domain Bacteria; kingdom Pseudomonadati; phylum Pseudomonadota; class Betaproteobacteria; order Nitrosomonadales; family Nitrosomonadaceae; genus Nitrosomonas; species Nitrosomonas sp. Is79A3. The sequence goes on from NC_015731.1 coordinate 431,025, forward strand.
TCAACGCCGCGCACGCGATTATGACGACGGATATCGTGCCGAAGGCGGCCTCAAAGCAGGTACAGATCGGTGGTAAAACCGTGACGGTGACTGGCATCGCCAAAGGTTCCGGCATGATCCGCCCGAATATGGCAACGATGCTGGGGTATGTGGCGACCAATGCGGCCATCAGTCAGGCCTCGTTACAGGAGCTGGTCAGGTACGCAGCGGATCACTCGTTTAACCGCATCACGGTAGACGGCGATACGTCGACCAACGACGCGTTCATTGTCGTGGCAACCGGGAAAGCCGGAAATGCGGAAATTACCCGGCAAGACAGCAGCGAATTTAGCCAATTGCAGCAAGCCGTAACCGCAGTTGCTGCCGACCTGGCAAAAATGATCGTACGCGACGGCGAAGGCGCAACCAAGTTCATTACCGTGCAAATCGAAGCGGGCAAGGATACGGAGGAATGCGCCAAAGTGGCGTATGCGATTGCGCACTCGCCGCTGGTCAAAACCGCGTTTTTCGCCTCCGATCCTAACCTGGGTAGGATTCTTGCTGCAATCGGTTATGCCGGTGTCGGCGATTTGAATGTGGATACCATTCAGCTTTATCTCGACGATGTCCTGGTGGCGGAGAAAGGCGGGCGCGCAGCCAATTATCAAGAAGCAGATGGACAACGCGTGATGAATCAATTAGAAATCACCATCCGTGTCGTGCTGAATCGTGGTGTCGCATCGACTACGGTGTGGACCTGCGATTTTTCTTATGATTACGTTAAGATTAATGCGAGCTACCGCAGCTAAGCCAATATCCCATGAATGATTTCGAGAAACTCTATGAGCGGGCAGACAAACTGCTCGATCACTTGGAAAAGTTTTTGCCGATTACACAACCGGAACCTGACTGGCAAACGGCGATCGCTTTTCGCTGGCGCAGGCAGGGCAATGCCAAGTATATTCAGCCGGTGATACAGCCACACCGGATTACACTCGATGCATTATGCGGTATTGACGATCAGAAACAGCGTATTGATCAGAATACACAGCAGTTTGTGCAGGGATTTTCTGCCAATAATGTGTTACTGACCGGCGCGCGCGGCACAGGGAAATCTTCATTAATCAAGGCATTGTTGAATAAATATGCTGGTGATGGATTGCGGCTAATCGAAGTAGAAAAACATCATCTTGTCGATCTGCATGATATTGTGGAAATGATTTATCAGCGCCCGGAACGTTTTATTTTGTTTTGTGATGATTTGTCATTTGAAAGCGACGAGCCGGGGTATAAAGCGCTTAAGGTTGTACTGGATGGGTCGATCGCCACGGTTTCCGATAATGTTGTGATCTATGCCACATCGAACCGGCGTCATATGGTGCCAGAGTTCATGCGCGATAATCTTGATACGCGGCACATCGGCGAGGAAGTGCATCCGAGCGAGGCGATTGAGGAAAAAATCTCCTTATCGGAACGTTTTGGTTTGTGGGTGTCGTTTTATCCTTTCGATCAGGAGCACTATTTGCAAATCGTGCGTTACTGGCTGGCTTATTTTGGCATCCAGGAAATGACCGCATTGGCGCGTACAGAAGCTTTGCAATGGGCTCTGGAACGCGGTTCACGCAGCGGGCGGGTAGCTTGGCAGTTTGCGCGGGATCTGGCGGGTAGACAAAAATCAGGCAGTGGCAATTAAAATAGTTCATGCACCGTTTATCCGCACCACTTGCTGAATCAGTCCCAATCGTTGAAGTCGTCGCAGCTGTGATTTTACGGCCAGATGGTCAGTTTTTGCTGGCGCGCCGGCCCGGAGGAAAAGTCTATTCCGGTTATTGGGAATTTCCTGGCGGCAAGGTAGAGAAAAACGAATCGTTGTTGCATGCGCTCGAGCGCGAGTTGTGGGAAGAGCTGGGAATCCATATTCGTCAAGCCCATCCTTGGTTAACCAGGATTTTTACCTATTCCCATGCAACGGTGCGCTTGCATTTTTTTCGCGTGGTGGAATGGGAAGGCAAGCCTTCGCCCAGGGAAAAACAAGGATTATCCTGGCAACAGCCGCATCAAGTTGAAGTGTCTCCCATCCTGCCCGCCAATGGCCCCATTTTGCAAGCGCTTTTGTTGCCGCCGGTTTATGCTATTACCCAAGCTACTGAGATCGGGATTGAAGCGACATTGAAGCAGATTGAACAAGCATTGCAGAATGGCTTGCACTTGCTGCAGATTCGTGAGAAACAAATGGCTAAAGATGTGCTGCGGGAATTTTCCTTGCAGGTACTCGCGCTTGCGCAGTCTTATCAAGCGAAAGTGTTGATAAATGGCGATGCGGAACTGGCTCGTGAGATGGGTGCCGACGGTGTGCATTTTACGTCATCGCAACTGATGGCATTGCCGTGCCGCCCTGATTCGGAATACGGATTATGTGGCGCATCCTGCCACAATGCTGAAGAACTTTTTGCAGCAGAGCAGTTGGGGCTTGATTTTGTCGTGTTGGGACCGGTTCAATCTACACAAAGTCATCCGGGGCTGACTCCATTGGGTTGGAGAAGATTTGCCGCGCTGATTCGTGATTATTCATTGCCGGTTTATGCGTTGGGCGGACTACATCCGGAAGATTTGCCGATAGCGCAGGAAATGGGTGCGCACGGTATAGCCATGATGCGAGGTATCGTATAATTGATTGAAATGATGCAGCGGAAAAATTATTTATGGATTATTCAGTGAATTCATACGTTTCCGGATTGGTATAAACCGCTACCTGATTCCTGCCGCCTTTTTTAGCGGCGTATAGTGCTTTGTCCGCTCTGTCCAGCAAAGTTGTGCCGATAAATTCGGCATCAGGTGGCTGCGCGGTTAATAAGCTTCTCAAACTGGCCATACCGATAGAAATCGATACTCTGAATTGTTTATCATTAAAATTCAGTGTGGTGGAGCAAATCGCTTGGCGTAGACGTTCCGCGATTTCATGAGCAGCTTGCAGTGTTGTCGTAGGCAGAGCGACGACGAATTCTTCCCCGCCATAGCGAGCCACAATATCACAGGACCTGACCTGTTCTTTTATTAAGCTGACCATATGCCGTAACACCAAGTCACCTGTTTGATGCCCGTAGGTGTCATTTACATTTTTGAAGTGATCAACGTCAAGAAACATGCAAATGAGATCATCATCCCAGCGGATGCATCTGGCAATCTCATCTTTGAAACGCAGGTCGAAATAGCGGCGGTTATAAGCTTGTGTCAGAACATCCTGATAACTGACTTCCTTGATTCTTTGCTGGTTGAGGCAATTTTCTACTGCAACGGCAGTCATAGCTGATAGCTTCTGCAGAAAAAGCGTTCCAACACCTTGTTGGTAGCGGTTAATATCGTGGCTTAGCAACAATAATGCGCCGATGATTCGATCGCTACGCAGAAGCGGTAAGAACGCAGCGCTTCGAATTTGAGCTTTATTTTTTAAATTGACTGTCATCCAAGGATATTTTTTTAATACTTCAGTGCCCAATATTGGGTGACTGACCAATGATTGGATGATTTCCGCATCTTTTAAGGTATCAAGAATCAGTAATTTGTTCTCAAAATTCAGACGCGCTTCTTCATCGTGATCAAAAAACAGGCGTTCGGTATCTCTATGATGATCGACGAGACATAACACAACATCCAGAAGTTGAAAGCGTGCTATGGTCTGGGATAGCAGTAAATCGCGCAATTGTTTTGGCGTACTGGCTCCAATAATTTCGAAACCAAAAGCTTCATATAATTCCTGCTTTTTTTCATTGGCCCTAGCCTGTTTGATTAGATGATCCAGCTTGCGCTGTAATTGGCGATTCTTCTCATAAATCGACTCATCCATTAGCTAGACTCATTTGTTTTGTTATCTTCCAGATCTTTCTCTGGCTCAGGAATTCGATAAGATTCTTGAGCCCATTGCGATAAATCGTTTGTTTTGCACCGTTCAGAACAAAATGGGCGAAAGCGGCTGTCCGGTTCCCAGACTACACGCTTACCACATTGAGGGCAATTGACGATGCGTTGTTGCATAAAAGTGGATCTTTGTTTTGTTGTTAGATAATAAGCGCTTTGTTCTAGCGAAAAATAAGTAGAATAGTTATAAAATCATTGCGCGCAGGCCTTGATATTGAATAATTTGATTTAAACCCCCACCAGGATAAATGAAATCCAACGTCTATTCTTGCAGAAATTTAATATTGTTTCAGCTTTCATTATGATATTTTTCTGTATTTTAAAAAAATTTCGCACAAGCTAGCTTTAATTTTTCAATTTACTTTTATTTAAAGGTTGGTAATTCTGGCTACTCGACAAGAACTTTCAGATTTTCTGGCTGAAACCGAGAGGCGCGCATACAAACAAGCAATGTTTGCGGTTCATGACGAACATGTGGCATTGGATATTGTGCAAGATTCTATGATGAAGCTCGCGCTAAAATATGCTTCGAAACCGATCGAAGAGTTACCGCTTTTATTTCAACGTATCTTGCAGAATACCATTCGCGATTACTATCGACGGCAAAAGATTCGCTCATTATGGACTACGCTGTTTTCAGCATTTACACCCAATGATCAGAGCAAGAACCAGGAAGACTTCGATATTCTCGAAACTTTGCAGATAAAACCGGAATCCAATTTTGCTGAGGAGCCCGACACGCAGCTTGAGAGAGTACAGTTGATTGGTTTAATAGAAAATGCGATGGAAATTCTTCCAGCACGTCAACGAGAAGCCTTCATACTGCGTTATTGGGAAGAAATGAGTTTAGCGGAGACAGCTGTAATTATGAAATGTTCGGAAGGGAGTGTAAAAACCCATTGCTCACGGGCAGTTCATACATTAGCAACAATTCTCAGGGAGAAAGGAGTGAAATTATGAATGAGCAAGAGCTGGGAAAAGAAATTGCCAGATTTTTGGACTTTGGTGCTGATGAGACTATTAAACAGAGTACTTTGTATCGGTTGCAATCTGCCCGTAGAGCGGCTTTAGAAAATTGTCAGCCCGAATTCAAGATCATTAATTCAGGTGATGGTACTACCGTTTATGGTGGACATGACGAGCATTTTAATACTGGGAAGCTTTTATTGTTACTGTTAGTGCTGTTTGCTTTTGCTTTGGTGTCGGCAACCTATTGGCAGTTCCTGGAAAAAAGTAAGTCAGTCATAGATAATACGGTACTGGTTGATGACGTATCGATAGATGCTCATATTGATAATGAACATGAATCGGATGATGAGTTGTCGATAGATGCTTATATTGACAACGTACTTCAACTGGTTGATGACTTATCGGCAGATGCAGAAAATGCGAGTGAGCCTGAACGTGAATTGGTTGATGACTTGCCAATGGATGTGCGTATTGATAATGAGTCTGAGCTGGTTGATGATATACCGACAGATACTCATATTGATAATGAACTTCACGAATGGTTGGATTCCAATTAATTATTCTTATTGGTTTTTAATTTTTTCTTTGACGCCTTATCAGAAGCCAGTATATCTTTGTGGAAAGAATTAGAACTACAGCAGTGAGATTAAATTACAATTTAGTGCTGGCATGAAAACGAGTAATTCCGGGAGGGTTTAGAAAAAGTTCTTAAACCTAGGCGCTAGCAGTTATCAGCTAGTATAAAATACGCGCATATTTGATTAAGCGGGAATGATGAAACATGTCATTAGGGAAGCTGCTTCTGTCAGCTAATAGCAAATCCAGTGATCAATCCAGCTAGCAATTGATTGCATTTCTTTACTCATTTTCTAGAGAGATTCTTATCTTATCCTTACTTGCAGCTTAGCGAATGCAGCAAATCCTGAATCTATCATTGAATAATCTTCCATCAATCTGGGTCGAAGCACTTTCATCGCAATTAATCGCCGAAGAAAATGTAATTGCTTGGCTTGAAGTCGATCTCAATACCCAACTCCATTTTGCTGACAGTATAGTAGTAGTGACCAATAAACGCTTACTGACCAAAATGGTAAGCGATGAGATTTGGCAAGAATGGCGTTATCAGCAGGGCTTAGTACTGACGCAACGAGATTACGCCGGTGTCGGTTGTCTTGAATTGTTTGATACACAAGCCCGGCTAGCCTATTGGCGTTACCGATTAGGTAACGATATAGCAGTGAGTCGACTGATCGAATGCTTTACGCAACAGCTCGATTATTATCTTACCGGTAAGCTGCCGGTATCGGATCATGCACAAATTCAATGTCCGAATTGCGCTGCCTTTTTATCCCCTGAACAAGAAGAGTGTCCGGTTTGTGACAAACAAAGTCATACTCCGCCTTCTACTTGGACATTATTGCGTTTGTGGCGCTTCGCCAAGCCTTACAAGGGACGCTTGCTCATCGGATTTCTGTTGACCTTGTGCAGTACCGCTGCAACGTTGGTACCGCCGTATTTGACCATGCCGCTCATGGATAATGTGCTGATACCGTATCAGAACGGTCAACCGATCAATACGGATTTAGTAAAGTTGTATTTATCTGGCTTGTTAGGCGCGGCAGTGCTTGCCTGGATGCTGGGCTGGGCGCGAACGTATATGCTGGCGCTGGTTTCGGAGCGTATTGGTGCCGATCTGCGTACTACAACCTATGAACACCTTCTCAGTCTTTCCCAGGAATATTTCGGTGGCAAACGTACCGGTGATTTAATGGCACGCATCGGCGCTGAAACTGATCGTATTAATCTTTTTATTTCATTGCATTTGCTGGATTTTGCCACCGACGTCATCATGATTGTTATGACCGCCGTGATTCTGATTTCAATCAACCCGTGGCTGGCCCTCGTGACGCTTGTGCCGCTGCCGATCATCGCGTGGTTGATTCATCTGGTTCGTGACCGGTTGCGAATTGGTTTTGAGAAGGTTGATCGTATCTGGGCTGAAGTGAATAATGTGCTTGCGGATACTATCCCGGGCATCCGGGTGGTGAAGGCATTTGCACAGGAAAAGAGAGAAGCGGCGCGCTTCCATGCCGCAAACCAGCGGAATTTGCAGATCAATGACCGTGTAAACAGAATCTGGTCGTTATTTACACCGACCGTTACGTTACTGACAGAAGTCGGATTGCTAGTCGTGTGGGTATTTGGTATTTGGCAGATATCGAAGGATGAAATTACGGTTGGGGTGCTTACGGCCTTTCTTGCTTATATAGGCCGCTTTTATATACGACTCGATACGATGAGCCGTATTGTTTCCGTCACGCAAAAAGCCGCCGCGGGCACCAAGCGGATTTTTGATATTCTGGATCATGTTTCCAGCGTTCCAGAATCATCAAATCCGGTGCATTTGCCGGTAATTCAAGGACAGATTGAGTTGCGTAATGTCGGTTTCCGTTACGGAACGCGCAGCATCACGCGTGAAATCAATCTGGTTATCAAACCCGGAGAAATGATCGGTTTGGTTGGACACAGCGGTTCCGGGAAAAGCACCTTGGTAAATCTGATCTGCCGTTTCTACGATGTTACCGAAGGGATGATTCTGATCGATGGGCATGATATACGCACGTTACCGATTGCTGAGTATCGCAAACATATCGGGCTGGTACTTCAGGAACCATTCCTGTTTTACGGCACCATTGCGGAAAATATTGCCTATGGTAAACCGGATGCCACACGCCCGGAAATTGTTTCAGCCGCTCGCGCGGCGCATGCCCATGAATTTATTCTGCGCCTGCCTCTTGGTTATGATTCGCTGGTGGGCGAGCGCGGTCAAGCACTGTCAGGCGGGGAACGTCAGCGTATTTCGATTGCTCGCGCCCTATTGATTGATCCGCGTATTCTGATTCTGGATGAAGCGACTTCTTCGGTCGACACAACAACTGAAAAAGACATTCAAAAGGCATTGGACAATCTGGTGCGTGGCCGTACAACGATTGCCATCGCGCATCGCTTGTCAACTTTGCGCGAGGCTAATCGATTGATTGTTCTTGATCGGGGGAGGATCGTCGAAATTGGAGATCACGCCGAATTGATGGCACGCGAAGGCTATTATTATCGCTTGTATCTGGCTCAGGCGCGTAATGTCGATACTGAAGACCGGGCCATTACTTCTGTTGCGGAGCATAGCGCTGCGGGGGAGCGTATATGAGTGATGCAGATAAATATCAATTAAGCCGGAACGCATACGGGCGATTGGTTTTTGCCGATCGATCCGGCTTGATGCAGGAAGGTGTAGTGCCCGTACGTTCATTTCCGATTACTGATCCAGATCTGGGTATTGCTCTGATTGATTCGCATGGTCATGAGTTATTGTGGATAGAGCGACTGGCTGATTTGCCGGAAGATTATCGTGAACTCATTGAATCGGAGCTTGCGAATCGTGAATTTATGCCCGAGATAAAACGTGTTCTTAAGGTTTCAAGTTTTATTACACCGAATACCTGGCAAGTTGAAACGGATCGTGGTGAGTCTACTTTTATACTCAATGGTGAAGAAGATATTCGCCGATTAACAGCATCATCGTTAATGATTGCGGATAGCTATGGCATTCATTTTTTGATTCGTGATCGTTTGGCGCTTGATCGCCATAGCCGTAAATTGCTGGATCATTTTCTTTAATACCAGCTGCTGTTTTGTAGTTAAAAAAACAGATAGTTCATTTGCCAATGCAGAAATGAGAAAAAATTTCTCCAAGTAGATCATCAGCAGTAAATTGTCCTGTTATTGCCGATAAGGCGTATTGTGCAAGTCTGAGTTCTTCGGCGAGCAACTCTAACTGCGACTCATTTTCAGTGAATGTTTGAGCATTATCCAGATGTGCTTTAGCCTGTTTCAGTGCTTCCAGATGGCGTTGCCTGGCCATAAAAACTCCTTCACCGGCCTGATTGAATTGCCAGCCGACGATGTCCAGTATTTTCTGGCGTAGCAATTCGATGCCTGCGCCGGTTTTAGCCGAAAGATGAATGCTGATATCAGTTTTTTCACCTTCAATTCTTGGCTGCTCATTCAGGAGATCAATTTTGTTGAATACTGTGATCAGGGGTTTGTCAAAAGGGATACATTTCTGTATTTGATCTTTCATATCAGGCTGATGCTGGTTGCTATCCACCAATTGAAGCACCATGTTGGCATTTTTAATTGCAGCATGCGTGCGTTCAATACCTTTTTGTTCGACAACATCACTGGTTTCTCTCAGACCCGCTGTGTCAATAATATGAATGGGTACGCCGGCAATGGCGATAGTTCTTTGGATAGTGTCACGAGTGGTTCCGGGAATATCTGTAACGATGGCGGCATCATCTTCAACCAGTTGGTTCAATAAACTGGATTTGCCGACATTGGGTGCGCCTACGAGAACGATTTTAATACCCTCCTGCAATAAGTTTCCTTGCCGTGCTGCGGCGAATATTTGCTCAAGTTGGGCATGAACATCATTCAGTCTTTCTTTAATTTGCAATACTTGCAAGTTATCAATCTCATCTTCGGGAAAATCAAGAATTGCTTCTATGAGCATGCGTAGCGTGATCAATAAACTTACCAGTTCTTCGATCCTGGCAGAGAACTGGCCTTGCAAAGAGTTGATCGCGCAACGTGCGGCTTCATAGGTGCTGGCTTCGATGATGGCAGCCACACTCTCAGCCTGAATTAGGTCAATTTTATTATTGAGATAAGCGCGTAGTGTAAATTCACCCGGTTGGGCTAAGCGAGCACCCGCAGAAAGGCATTGATTAAGCAACAGATTCATGACTGCTGGGCCGCCATGTCCTTGCAATTCAAGTATGTCTTCGCCAGTGTATGAGTTAGGTGCGGGAAAATAGAGCGCGATGCCTTGGTCAATGATTTGACCATCGGTATCCAGAAATTTTCTGAGGCTCGCGTAGCGCGGTTCCGGGAGGTTGCCTAGTAGCGTTTCTGCCAAGTGTTTCAGATTCCTGCCTGAAATACGTATTACGCCAATCCCGCCTTTGCCAGGAGGTGTTGCAATTGCTGCAATGATATCAGTGCTTACTATGAATAATCTCCATGGTGGCTGCTATCATTTACCGGTTATTCATGATGCTAAATAACCGGTAAATGATAATCTATTTCTTCTTTGTTCTCTTACCAGCAGGTGCGCTTTTTGTTTTTGCCGGTGCTTTATTTTTAGCGGGTACTACTGCTGTTGCTGCGGCAAGTGCTTGCGGTTTTTCGTGCTGCTCAGTGTTTGCTGCAGATATTACTTCTTCCTTGACTGTTTTTTCGTCATCAGTAGCAGAGGAGGAAAGCAGTTGAGGTTCTTCTGTAGCAGTTTCTGGTTTGTCCTTTCTTTTTTTCTTATTTTTGTCCTTATTAGCTTCTTCTTCAGCTTTGTTTTCGTACATCCGCGTTATTTGCCATTGTTGGGTGATTGAAAGGATGTTGTTACAGAGTGAATAAAGTACAAGTCCAGACGGAAAAAAGAAAAAGAAAATGCTAAATGCAATAGGCATAATCTGCATTACTTTTGCCTGCATTGGATCTGCAGGTGTAGGGCTGAGTTTAGATTGGATCCACATTGATACGCCCATAATTACCGGGAGTACATAATACGGATCGGGTACAGACATATCAGTGATCCATAATGCAAACGGCGCATAGCGCAGTTCAACAGCAGCCATTAATGTCCAAAACAAAGCAATAAATACGGGAATCTGGACTAAAATGGGTAAACAGCCGCCCATCGGATTAATTTTTTCTTCTTTGTAAAACTCCATCATCGCTTGATGCATACGCTGGCGATCACTGGCGTATTGTTCACGTATCCGTTGCAATTTAGGAGTAACTACCCGCAGTTTAGCCATGGAGCGATAGCCGGCTGCAGATAGCGGGAAGAATATCAATTTGACAGTCAGCGTCAGGAGAATAATTGCTGCACCCCAATTGTCTGTCCATGAATGATAAAAAGAAAGCAACCAGAATAGCGGGACAGCAAGTACCGTTAACCAGCCATAGTCAACTGTGAGCTCGAGCCCCGGTGCCAGCTCAGCAAGTTTATTTTGTTCTTGCGGGCCTGCATAAAATGGCATTGTTATGTTTTTAACTTGACCTGGTTCAATTGTACCGATGGGTGCAATAACACCAGCAGTATATTGGTTAGGCGCTAAGTGTTTTGCATAGTACTCGCGGGGTGTATTTTGCGTGGGTAACCAAGCAGTTAAGAAATAGTGCTCCAGCATGGCTATCCAGCCATTGTCTGCATTGGTAGGGTATTCTGCTTTATTTTTATCCAGGTCAGAAAATTTTATTTTTAGGAATTTTTCCGCCTCTGTGTACATCGCTGGTCCGGTATAGGAATGAACCATTGTACTCGCACCCGTGGGATCGTTTGCATCCCGCAACATCTGAAAATATGAGAATGGAATAATTGCGGTTTCGCTATTGTTAGAGACTTCAAATTTAACATCAATTACATAGCTGCCGCGATGGAAGGTGAAAATCTTGGCTACTTGTATGCCATCCGTTTCAGGTGCCAGGAGGCGTACTACTACCTTATCCTGACCAGATTCTAATTCATAGTCATAATTACCCGAATCTACCGTATATTTGGTTTTGTGATTAGGTAATCCGTCACCGATCAACCCTGATTGTGCGACATGGAATCGCGCAGTTTTATCCAATAATAGTTCGTAGGGTTTATTTTTATCTTCTCTAGATGGATGTTTAATTAAACCAAGTTGCCGTATATCGCCGCCGGCTGTATCGATTTCAGCGACGACCATATCCGTTTTGATATGAATCTTTTCCCCTATTGTAAATAGATTGGGGGTGACGGATGGGTGGCTGCTTTCTATTCCTGAAGGAATGCCGGATTCACCTGCTGCCGATGTAAGCTCATCACCCGGTACCGGTAGCGGGTCATGGCGCTGATTTGAGACGTCTGAGGCCGTTCCGGACATTACTTGTGAAGTAGGCGGGTATAATTCTTTTTGCCACGCATCCCACAGAAAAAGTAACGAGGTGGAGAAAATGATAATAAGTACAAGTTTTTTTGTTTCCATTATTTATCTGATCAGGTTGGTTTTTTTTGACAAAACTGCTTGTGCGCTTTGTGTGTCAGTTGATCGTGCAATTGAGTGCTTCGCTGTATTTTCATTTTATGCCAGAGCTACCTTGTCGATAATTTTGTAGGTATAAAGTAGTAAATTAACTATGCCGCGATGGCGGAAATTAAAACTTTATCAAGGAACTGGCTCGTAACCGCCTTTACTCCAAGGATTGCATCGCAATATGCGCCAGATACTTAATCGTGTTCCACGGAATAGCCCATATTTTGCGTATGCCTCACAGGCATATTGTGAGCAGGTTGGACTAAAACGACATGAAGGCGCCAATAGAGGACTGATACAGTACTGATAGAATTTTATAAAGGCAATAATTAACCGTGACATTGCTGTAGCTGGAGCATTAATAATCGCGTTTCAGTGGCCAGTTTTATCGATTCATTCTTGGCAACAGAACGTCTTAATCGTATTACCCAGTCTATTTCATTTGTTTGATCGTTGAGCCGGTTTCTACGAAATGTCTCTCGCAGTATACGTTTAATCCGATTGCGTTTAACTGCGTGCCGTTCAATTTTCTTCGAAACGATTAGTCCAAGCCGCGCATAACCAAGTCGATTCGGTTTCATATAAATCTGGATTAAATCACCACTAACCTGATATTTTAAATTAATTATTGCAGCAAATTCTGTTGCTTTATGCAACCTGCAATTTCTCGGCAGGGAGTGAATTTCAACAAATCTAAAAATAAAAAATTTTATCCAATAAAATTAAACACTCAGTCGTGCACGGCCTTTTGCGCGACGAGCGCGGATAACCGCAGCGCCAGCGCGTGTTTTCATACGTACAAGAAACCCATGTGTACGCTTTCTTCTAGTAACTGAAGGCTGATAAGTACGTTTCATTTTTTCTCTCTAAATTTATTTTGTCAATGGAACCGTGTATTACAACTTGTTATGGGGTCTGATGTCAATATCCTTTTTATCAATCAGCTATTATGTTCTTATGAAATTAGATGAGTAGTAAGTTTAATATAATTCCCAAGCTATTGATTGCAAGCATCTATACTTTATAAATGGAAAGAATAATACATTTTACTCGCTTGTTTATTAATAATTGTATATTGCACTAGTGAAGTGGTTCTTTATGTGACTGGAATTATCAGAAGGCGGCTTTACATTTTTATCGCGGTATGGTACTTAGAGGGGAAATAGTTGTGTGTGAAGGAAGATCTGGTGTTATTAACCTATAAAGCTATTTAAATGTGGTAAATAAATATCTGTTTTTATAATCTTAATAATTAATGCATGCGGGGTTTGTATGGTTAATGCGGTTGCAATTTCTAACAATCGAAGTCAGGATCGCCGTCAAGGTATGCCGTTTTTCTGTCCTTTTCATTTGGGAATAAAAACTGGCAAGAGAGTCGGTGAACGTAGGGCAACGGCTCGAGGGGAGCCAGTATATGTAGATTGTTATGCAGGGCATTTGATGCTATGCACTATTGCCATTCTATTCTTAAGTGCTGCCGATGCTTTTTTCACGCTGAATATATTGGCCAATGGCGGCGAAGAACTTAATTGGTTTATGAAAATACTTATAGAAGACAGTGTAGAAAAATTCGTTGTCTTCAAGTTGGCCCTCACATCAATGGCGCTTATATTGCTTGTTATGCACCATAACGTTCAACTGGTTGGAAGAATGCGTGTAAGACACCTTCAGTATATGGTTTTAATTGGCTACGGTGTATTAATCGGTTATGAATTACATTTGCTGGGATTAGCAGCTGTGTATTGATGTTGATTAGACAGGGAGAGCAAAATAAGCAATCGCCGGATAGAATCTCAGCGGTTTTTTTTAAAGAAACACATTTGCTAATTTGTCAGGGAATCATTCTCAACGGATTTTGATTTATTTAATCTTTGCGAATCCAATACCCCGCCTCTTGGTGCGAGGGCTGATTAAAAATCAGCAGATTGAGAGGCGTACTTAATACCCGCTGTTTGCGGCGGGATTCTTTATTTTCAGCTAACAAACATACACTATGAGTCTGTTGGACTAAAGACTGATCTACTGCACCAGCGCGAACAGTGGTTCATAGTTTTACGATTTCTCAGATGGTTTGCTACGATCGTTCAAGTTCGGCAGGCTCCTGGCCGATTCAATATTCTTGCCGTGGGTTATTTTATTCTTTAAGTGGGTGATCAATGTTTAAAAAAATAATGCTTTTATGTTTTCTACTTTGGAATATGACTGTACTAGCAATAGATGCTGATTTCTCTAAATCTTTTGTAGCTCCTGAAACATCAGGAAAGAACAGCCTAACTATCGGTGGTATTGATGCAAACGGCAATACCTATAAAGTAAATTTAAATTTACGCAGTGACTTAACATTGACTATTGCTGATGCGCAAGTTGAAAAGAATATTAATGAGCAATTAGAACAGGAATTAAGAAATACCACTTGGAAAGGGACATACGAAGCTTCTGATAGTATTCTACAAACAACGCTACAACTTGTAGTTGTGCAATACGGTTATGTAGGTGGCGAGATTACACATAAAGGTACGGGAGATAGCTACCTTACCGCAAGAGTGACTGGCGATATAGTTACTCAATTTAAAATTAATGATGAGTTTATTGATGAAGACAGAATTGATCCAGAAATCCTTGCAAATATATCAAGTGATACAGAGAATCGCCAACTGATTAGAATTAAACGGATGCGAGCGCTGGAGTTTAATAGTGCTGGCTCTTCTGCCAATTCTGGGTGGAATGCTAATAGAGAATATCGCCTATTATTTGATGGTAATGTGCTATCAGGAGTAGTTGGAATTCCGAATGAGATTTATGGTACAAATGATACAAAGACAGGCAGTGGAAGCATTACATTGGTTAAACAATAAATAATAATGTTGCAAGAAATTTTCCGGAGCTTTGCGCGGAGAAAAATATTTACGCTGGTCCTGATGAAAAAATATTGTTTTCAATCAATAGAGCGGCATACTCCAACTTGAGATTTCCCAGTATCGTTTTGTAGCAGTGGTTACTCGTCAGGAAACACTAAGGAAAGAATGGCATTTGATCAACACAGGTTGATTGCAGAATCAGTTATGAGCTGTAAAATAACCGGCTATATTTCTTAAATCATCTAGAGTCAGTGTACCAGCAGCTAACTGTAAGCGAAGATATGCGAGCAGATAATTATATCTAGCTTCCGCAAGATCTCGCCGTGCGGTATGTAATTGTTGCTGCGCATCTAAAAGATTTAAATTAATGCGTATACCACCCAGAATGCTTTTTCGTGTTGCTTCCACAAGCAATTCTGCTGATTTGACAGATAGCTCCAGCGATTCAATTCTTTTGACACCGCTGAGTAAAAGATTATATTGTTTGCGTAGTTCAACAAGCACTTTTTGAGTTATGGCATCTTGATCAGCCTCAGCTT
The DNA here is from genome assembly GCF_000219585.1 of Nitrosomonas sp. Is79A3. NCBI lineage: Bacteria > Pseudomonadati > Pseudomonadota > Betaproteobacteria > Nitrosomonadales > Nitrosomonadaceae > Nitrosomonas > Nitrosomonas sp. Is79A3. Next base: position 446,406 of record NC_015731.1, read on the forward strand.
GTGCATGGCTAGCCTTTGCCTGTGCGGTAATAGCATTAACGCGGCCACCCGCGTATAAAGGAATATTAATTTCAACGCCTGCCGCTGCTAGATCAAATTCTCGATTTGCAGTAACAAATGATCCGGATTTATTATGAGTTAAGCTGGCAACGAGGTCTACACGAGGAGCATGGCCTGCGTAGCTCTTTCTGATTTCCTCTTTTCCGGAAGTTACTGCATGACGTTGTGTCACCAGCTCAGCATTGCGCTCAAGCGCTAAGGCATACCAGCTATCATAGTCTTGCAACTGGATGGCATGAGAACTGAATTTTTCAGACAAGCTATCTAGTTTGGTTATTTTCTGACCTACGATTGCTTCAAGTTGAAGTTGTGCTCCTTCCAGTTCATCATGGGCTTCAATTGTTTTCGCCTGCGCTAAAGCGAACTTCGACTGTGTTTCGAGGACATCCGTAGTAGTTCCTTCACCTTTTTGTAACATACGCTCATTGACGTGTTTGAGTTCTTCGAAGGAGTCGCGTTGTGCTTCAGCCAGCTTTACGTGGTCCTGCGCCAGCAAAGTTTTAACATAGGCTTCTACTACTCGTACAACAAGCTGTTGGCTGAGACCGGTAAATTTTGCACGACTGGAATCAGCTTTCGCTTTTCCCTGGCGGTAACTGGCAACAGCTTCCAGATTAATCAAGGGTTGACGCAATGATAGGGTACTTACTTGACTATCAAAATTGAGTGGTTGGGTACCGCCGACACCACTAGAAAATGCCTGTGTTCCAGTAGTTTTACTCTGTACATGGGTAATTGATAAATTAGGTAGTAAACCTGCAAGACCAATGGCCTCTGCTTGCTGTCCCGCTTCATTTTCATGGAACGCCGAACGGTAGGTTGGGTCATTTTCTAATGCTGCCTCATAAGCATCCAGTAGGCTAAATGCATGTGCTAGGCAAGCCTGATTGAATAGAACGATAAAAACTAAAACCGAAACCTTTTTGCAGGTGGATATCATCGCGACTACTCTTCACTTAGGGATGAATGAACACGATCAAGTATTGGTTTGAATAAATAGCTCATTAATGACCGCTCACCTGTTTTAATAAATACCTCTACCGGCATGCCTGCTCTAATCAGCTGATCTGACAATTGTTTCATACCTTCGGAAGTCACCTTAGCTTTCATATTGTAATAGGGAAGGCCGGTTCGTTCATCCGTTAGACGATCCGCTGATACCTGGGTTACGATGCCCGGGATATTGGGTGTTTTCTTTTGATTAAGAGCGGAAAAAATCAAATCCACAGGAAGGTCAACATGGACTTTGTCAATTAAATGAACAGGCACCTGCCCGGTAATGACCAGCACATCATCACTTGGAACGATATCCATTAACTTAAATCCTGGCCCGATAACACCCCCTTCAGTAAACACATTCATGCCTACTACGAAGCCATCAACAGGCGCTCTAACTTCAACATTGGCCAATTCAAAATCCTGCCCGCTCAGACGGCTGCTAAGACTATCAGCTTCGCGCTGTATATCGGATAATTGCTGACGTACTTCTTTCTGGTATTCCTGTTGCCGGTGTATGCGGCGCTGTTCCAATTCTGTTATCTGGCGTTGCGTGCGGCCGATATTGCCGATATCGGAGGAAATTTCACCCGCCAGTTGCGTATAGGTACGCTCAAGATCCAGAACCCGGTTACGGGGTACAAAACCATCTTTTGCCAGTTCCCGAAGATTTACAAGTTGTTCTTCCAAGAACTTCAATTGCTGGTTTTTACTGATTTTCGTTGCTTCAAGCCCGCGCAGTTGTACTTTTAGGCCGGCAGTGCCTTCATCAAGGGCAGCTATTTCGTGTTGCAAGGCCAGTCTGCGCGATGTGAATAATTGATTTTGTATAATGAGGTTATTGGCGACACGTGGATCACTTTGTAGTGATAGTAATTCCGCAAGAAATGCAATTTCATTTTTGCTATCACGCTCAGCCAATAAACGTGCTTCCACTGCGCGCGCAGTATAAAGTTGGCTGCGGGTTATTTCGGCTTGGGCTTTTATCTGAACATCATTCATACGTACTACTACCTGGCCTACCTTAACATGATCTCCTTCCTTTACCAGGATGCGATCTATAGTGCCACCGGTTTGATGTTGTACCGCCTGAAGATTACTAGCAACAGTAACTGTGCCTGAAATCGGCACGCCTTTGTCCAACGGTGCGAAAGACGCCCACAAAATAAATCCGCCAAAGCCTGCCAGAACAATCCACCAGCCAAGTTTGGTATAGTGGGTTTCATCAGTCTCAACTTGATTGGATAGATCCACCGGAACAGTCTCAATAATTGTCTTTTTTTCTTCTGCTGCAACCTTCATTATTATCCCTGCTTGATGATCGATGCTTTCTCAATGTGCAATTGAACGGTGTGCCATAATTTATTCAGTTTTGGAGTCAACTACATTGGTAGTTTGAGTCGTTTGGTTTTGAGTAGCTTGCTTTTTGGCTTGTTGTTGTGCCAAAAGCGCTTGTTGTGTTTGCTGCTGTTGTTGGGTCAATGCTTCGATGACTTGGTTAGTCGGGCCAAACATTTTTGCCATGCCATCGTGTAATAATAGCAGCTTGTTGGTTGCACTGATAATGCTGGTACGGTGAGTAATCAAGACAATGGTTTTTCCACGTTTACGCAAATCAATGATGGCTGCCAGAAGCGCTTGTTCTCCCACATCGTCGAGGTTTGAATTGGGTTCGTCGAGAACAATCAATGATGGATCATCATACATGGCGCGCGCTAAGCCGAGACGTTGTTTCTGCCCGCCAGAAAGACCGGTGCCGCCATCACCCAGTGGTGTGTCGTAGCCGGAGGGCATATTCAGAATCAATTCATGAACTCCCGCTCGTTTGGCTGCCAGAATAACCTTATCCGCGTGCACTTCGCCAAAACGCGCGATATTCTCGGAAACAGTTCCGGCGAATAATTCAATATCCTGAGGTAAGTAACCGATATGCGGACCCAATTCATCCTTGTTCCAGAGATAAACATCCGCGCCATCCAACCTTACTTTCCCTGCAGCAGCAGGCCATACACCAACTAGCAGGCGTGCCAAAGTGGATTTTCCCGATCCGCTCGGACCAATAATGCCGAGAACCTCACCGGCAGCTAGGGAAAAAGTTAACCCTTTGATAACAGCAACTTTGCCACCGGGCGGAGCCGCTGTAATATTCTCAACTGCAATAACGCCTTTCGGTTTAGGTAACGCCATGCCTGCTTCGCGCGCCGGATTTTGTTCGAGCAATTTAGTTAAGCGCTCATAAGCACTCCGCGTGCCGCCAATTTGTTTCCACACACTGATTAATAACTGGACCGGCGCAACGGCTCTACCAAATAGTATTGAGCCAGCAATCATCATTCCGGGGGTAATGCTGTTATCTAAAACCAGTAAAGCACCTAATCCCAACATGAGTGATTGCAATGCGACTGTAAAAGATTTTGACAGCGCGGTGACAATACCGGCTTTTTCACTTGCCTCAGCTTGTAAGTTAAGAAATCGGCTATGCAGTTTATACCAGCGTGATTGAATATTGGGCAGCATACCCATGGCCTCAATCACTTCGGCATTACGCAAATTATTGGATGCCACGTTGGTCGAAGCGACAGCCATTGAATTCGCCTCGGCTAAAGGTTTGTGCGATATTTTTTCATTAATATAGGCCAAAATGAATAATAGAGTTGTACCGCATAAGGCGAAAACACCCAGAGCAGGATGAAACATGAATATAACGAATATATAAATTGGAAACCAGGGTGCATCAAAAAAGGCGAACAATGCGTTGCCGGTTAAAAATTGCCGCAAATTGGTCAGATCTTTTAAAGCTTGCCCGGCATTGTTATTGCCTTGTTTTAAGTTTTCTTCAAAAGCCGCAGTATAGACGCGTTTATTCAATTTCATGTCGAGCTGAGCACCGACGCGAATCAATACAAAACTCCGCACATATTCCAGTGCACCCATAAAAGCATAAGCACCCAGCATGATCAGTGTCAGCATTAACAGAGTCATTTCGTTGCGGCTGGTTAATACGCTGTCATAGAGCTGCAGCATGTAAATGGCTGGCATGAGCATCAGCATATTGATAACAGCGCTAAAGACACCTATGTTTCTAAAGGTTTTCTTAAAGCTGAGCAGTACCTGAGCGATTTCATTCTGAGGCGCTTTAAATTTTAATTTCATTTATCAACACCATGATATTGTGTAACTCATTTAATAATTGCAATATGCTGAACTAATTATGATTGCACATTGTTGGTTTTAACCAGGTAAATCTTCGGCCGTCAATTCAAACGATCTTGGACAATAGTTTAGATCCCGTTTTGCATCCGAGCAGTCAAATGTCAGATCCTGACTCATTCTTTCCGCCATTGCAGATGTCCAGCTGCGGTAACGTGGCAGCCAGCTAAGCCCCCGTGCCGCTATCTGAAAAAGCCAGAGCGGTATCGCCAACATGCGTGGCGGATGATTTAGTGCCTCAAATACGCGTTTGACCATTTCGCGATAAGGTAAAGTTTCCGCGCCGGTTAGATTATAGGAACGACTGGTCAGATTTAAAGTGTCTAGCGCCGCATAACATGCTGAAGCGACATCTTCAACGTGAACAGGCTGCCGTAATCCCTTGGCTGATCCCAGCAGTGGAAAGAATCCAAAGCGGCGGATAAATCGTGCTATCTCAGCAACATTCTTATCGTGTCCGTGTCCATAAATCAGTGTCGGGCGCAAAATGATCCATTTTACCCCATGTGTGGTTGCCCATGTTTGCACAAGTTCCTCACCTTTTATCAATTGCTGTGCAATTTTTCGTTCGCTGGGGGCGGATGACGTCTCTTTGGTGAAACGGCTGGTGGAAGATAATACGACAATCCGTCGTGCGCCATAAATTGATAAGAGATCAAAGTGCTCAGGCAATACCCAAATGGGAGCGGCACATATCCAAATAGGGATATTATTTTTTTCTGTGCCGGCTCTTTGATTTGTTGTATCCAGCTGTTGCCAGGTGATTTGCGGGTGGCTTTGTGTAATCGGGCGGCGAGAAAAGGCAGTGATCTGCCAATTGTTTTGTATCAATTGTTTCAGTAAGCATTCACCAATTAGACTGGTTGCGCCGAGCAATCCGACATGTCGCTCACTCATGTTTTTGTTTCAGCGACTTATAACAATTTTGTAGCGAATAGAATATTACAGTGATACCGAAGCGGAGCCATACGGCGAAGGTGACTAGCCCCATCAGCGCGCGTGGATACTGATGTTGAAAAAATTTCCGGTAAAAACGCCGCATACCTTTATGCTTATGCCAAGCAACAAAAAATGGCCTGGCACGGCTGCAGGTTCCCTGAAAATGGGTAACCGGAGCATCCGGTACAAAAAAAATTTTCCAGTTTTTTTGCTTAAATCGCATGCACCAATCCAGATCTTCACAATGTAAAAAATAATTTTCATCCCAGGAACCGACATCATCGATGGCTTCACGCCGCACCAGCATCAGTGCGCCTGATATGGCTTCAACTTCAACGGGAGCTTGTGGCAATGGTTGTTTATCCAGATGAAAATCAAAAAACAACTGTGGCCAGTATTTCGCCAGATGATATAGCCCAAAGGCACGCACAAACGCCCGCCAGGGTGAAGGGATAGCGCGCCGCCCACCACCTTGCTCGGAACCATCCGGGTTAATCAGATATCCACCGACCATGCCGATATGTGGATTTGATTCCATTACCTGAACCACGCGTTGTAATGAACCGGCGCTCAAAATACAGTCGGGATTCAGGAAAAGTATATAGGGTTGAGTTGATGCAGAAAGGCCGATATTGCAACCAGCGGCAAAACCCAGGTTTTTACCGGTTGTAATTAAATTTAAGCGATTTTCATCAGAGAAACAATATCTTAATCGTTCCATGCTTAGATCTTCCGAAGCATTGTCGACAATAATGACTTCCTGTGCTTGTTCAAGCGCGGCGTGAACGCACTGGGTTAATAGTTGACCGGCATTGTGATTTACAATCAGTATTGATACTGATTGCAGATTGTGTGTTTCTGTATCCATTGGTAACTCTTTATAGTTTTCCTGTCCGCCGGTTAAATCCATCCTTCAGACCTTTTAGCATCATATGCAAATTGGCTATTCGATTGGGTGAAAATAACGTGAAAAAAAATAGCATGCATAGAATACGCAGCTTGTCGGCCCGTTTCCACGCTTCAGGCATATAAGGACGTTGCCACAGCAATGCGCTATTTCTAAACATATAATAATAGCGGAAAGGCTGATGAAAAGAGATATTTCGCCAGCGCCCCCACCAGATGCGAATGTGCTTGTCACCTAAGGAATGTTGCATGAAAGCGTCACATACTCCGTATAAAGCAAAGCCTTTAGACTGTGTCCGAAAACACCATTCTGTATCAATGTGATCAATAAAAAGTCCAACATCCATTTCGCCCACTTGTTCCAATGCGTGCATCGCAATGAGTGAACCAGAGGAAATCAGAAAATCTGCGCGTAGATAGTTGGTGTTTTTATCATTGAATATTCGCGCTAACCTAAATCGGGAAATGCGCACAAATTGTGATAGTTGTGAAGATGTGCTATCGCGGTAACGCGGCGCAACAGCGCCAACCAAGATACCCTGTTTTTCAAGATTTTGGTATGCGTTATGTAATTTGCTCAGCATATTTGATTCCGGGATGCTGTCTTGATCCATGAGTAGCACAAAAACAGCGTTCAAGTCACGCGCTTCTGCTATGCCAGTATTAAAGGCTTTTCCCAAACCACTATTATGTGGCAGTTTGATCAGATTGATTCTATTGAAGCATTCCTCATCAAGACGTTGAATGATTTCCGTGACATCGCACGTCGAATCATTATCCACAATAACAACGTATTGGACTTGTGAAAGCAACGAAGTGAGATTGTCAATCAATGTGGATTCATCGGGATTAAAAGTGACGACAATCGGTACAATGTCGGTATGCAATTTTTTCAATCAATTGACCTATAGAATAAAATTGAAATTATTGGGAGCTTACTCAAAAATTCTATGTTGTCATCGGGGATGTCAAGCAATAATTTTGCTGAGTATGTCGATATTGCTTACCCATAATGCCATTTCGAAAGCAAATTTTTTCGGACGAATAAAAAAACTGCACTCGTACAAGCAAGTTGATGATCAGGAAACTGCTATTGTCAGCGGTGTTCATATTAATTCAATTGCCATACCCATTTTTCGCCCGGAACAACAATCGTATTGCAGCGAGAGATAGTGAGGTGCTGCTCAGAATCGAACTCGAAGTTAAGCTTTCGGTTCGATCTACTCAAGGGCGTACTGATCCTTTCTTCTTGTCTCGCCGAGTGCGCTACGTCAAGAAAACGAAGCGCCCACTCTTGGCAACTAAATGGCAAGTAGAGCATAGTGATCCCCGTTGCCAATGCCCAGCACTTGATGTGGCAGCAGGACGTAATGGAGGTGGTAATCAAACAATGGCTTCAATTTTTCTCGATCGCAAAGGTGGATGGACACATCACCACACAATTGAAGCGGTATTAGGGAACTAGTCAAGATAAAGCAGGGACAAAAAACATGACATCCTTGATTTGAACAGCGAAAAAAGAAACGATTTGAAACGTCTTGCAAAGCGCCTGATTGTATAAGAAATTCCCACCGCTTTGTTACTATTTGGATTTGCGGGTATGTCGTACATAAACTTTTTCTCCAATTCACTTCCCTCTCGCCAATAAATGAACAACTCCCAGCAACAGTCATTAACGGATATTGTGAATTTCTGATCATTTGTCAATGTGTGTTTGACACTCGATTCGATTTCCAGTACTTTCATCTCCTATGAAAAAGAGTGTTTGTTTTTCCTAGACGCCTCTGGAATCAGTGTCACTGATAACGTGTTGAATTTGTTGTGGAGTTGGGAATTATTCGCTGCTTGCGTAGCCGATTGGATTATTGCCCCGAGCCACAGTGATTTGTCTCTGATGGCGGCCGATCTTGGCATAGCCCAGATTATGGCAAACTGGCATTGTGTTTGCCATCTCCGTCCACTCATCACCAACTATGATCGTAATGTCGCCAGAGCGCGTCTCTCAGCAAGCCAGCGAGGATTAAGAGATAATTAGAATAGATGATTTTATCAAATCAGAATCAATATGGCCATTGCAAACGAAGAAGAGCTATTGTCGTTAATAACGACCACATTTCCACCAGCCCAAAATGTTCTCGTTATCGCGCCACACCCCGACGACGAAGTGTTCGGCTGTGGCGCGACCCTATCACTACTGCAAAGCGGCGGGAGCAGGATCACGACCATTATCGTGACCAACGGTGCTTTAGGCGGCGACAATGCCGATAGGAAACTGATCGAATTGCGCGCCGAGGAATCCCGCGCTGCCGCCAGGCTGCTGGGATTCAACACGCCGATATTCTGGGGTCTGCCGGATCGTGGCGTCAGCTATGGCGAGGTGTTGATCGGACGACTGATTGAAACAATTCGCGATACCGATGCCGACCTGGTATTTCTCCCATCGCCCACTGACTGGCATCCCGATCATCAGGCCATTGCCTTTGCCGGCGCCGAAGCCGTTCGTCGTGTAGGCGGCCAGAGACAGGCAGCGTTCTACGAGGTGACCGACCCATTACCCTATCCCAACCTGATTCACGACATCGGAGCGACAGAAGAGAAAAAGCGTCAGGCGATGCGTTGTTTTCCTTCGCAACTGCAGGAACAACCCTACGACGCCCGTATTTCTGGAATCAACAGTTTTCGAGCAATGCACCTGGGAGCGCAGGTAAAAAGCGCCGAAGCCTTTATGGTGCTGACGGCCACTGATCTTGGCAAGCGCTTGTCCATTTTGCTCGACGGGCCGATGGCCCACCGACGCAGCTTTGGCTTCGCCACCAGTGGCTGCGACATACCGCTGGTGAGCGTGATCATCCGCAGCATGGATCGACCAACCTTGACAGACGCACTCGATTCTCTGGCCTTACAAACCTATTCAAATATCGAAGTGGTGCTAGTGAATGCGAAGGGCTCCGGACACCAACCAGTAGAGCCATGGTGCGGGCGCTTTCCTGTCAGGGTAGTCGATACCGGCGAACGCTTGCCGCGCAGCCGAGCGGCAAACATGGGGCTGGATGCCGCACAAGGCGAATATTTGATCTTCCTGGATGACGATGATTGGTTCGATGCCGATCATATTCAGAAACTGGTGGCCGCGCTTAGGCAACACCCCGAGCTCAAGGTGGTTTACACGGGCGTCAGAAGTATTGATGAACGGGATAATCCACTCCCCAACACCTTTTCATTTCCATTTGATTCGATCAGGCTGCTGGCGGTGAATTTCATTCCGATTCATGCAATCCTGTTTTCCAGGACATTGCTTGAGCTTGGCTGTCGTATCGACGAATCCTTTGAAATCTACGAGGATTGGGACTTTTGGATACAGCTGTCCCGATTCTCGGACTTTTTGTTTGTTGATGGGGTAAGTGCGACTTATCGAATCAATCAACAGGCCGGATCGGGGGTGCATTTGAACGGTTCGATCACAGAAACTGCCAAGCTGGTCATCCTCAGGAAATGGCACGATGCGCTGTCTGACGATCAAGTGATCAAAATAATGCAGGCTGTGCAGCAGAGCCCGATAAAAGATGGCCAGATTTCCAATCTTCACCGTGCCGTAGCCGAGCGCGACGGGCGGCTCGCCAGTCTTAATCACTGCGTGGCAGAGAGCAATCAGCGGCTCATGCACCTTGAGCATGAGATTTCCGAGCGAAACGGAATTGTTCAGGCTCAGGCACAGACCATCGCCGAACTGCAGAATTCATCCAGCTGGCGAGTAACCCGCCCGTTGCGTTATGTCGGTCGCCTGTGGCGCAAAGCTCAGGATGTAAAAAATGGGGCCCAGAGGTTACTTCAACGCGAGTCGTTGCCGGAACTTTCAAAAAGGCTGCTGAGGGTTTTGCGCCAGGAGGGGGTGAAGGGTGTGAAGGTGCGCATTCGTCAACAATATTACCTGGCAACACAGGTGACAAGCGCATCGCCGCCGGTACTGTCGCCGACCAAGCTGGGCTTCCAACTCGAACCAGCAGCCATCGTACGTGATCGGCAGGGACACTATGCCCTGGCGTCGAGGCCCGGGGGTTACACCTACATTGAGCCGCAACGCCCGGCGAATCTCAACAGCCGACTTGCGCGGCTGCAATCCCTGCCCTCTTTTTCAATCGTGGTACCGGTTTACAACACGCCAATCGAACTCCTCGATGCATTACTCGCTTCCGTCCAGGCTCAGTGGTACCCGCATTGGCAATTGGTACTTGCTGACGATGCCAGTCCAGCCGAGGAAATCCGCAAAGCCTTGGCACGGATAGATCACCCGCAAATCAAGGTGCTGTTTCTGGAAAAGAATCAGGGTATTGCGGGGGCGACCAATGTAGCGATTGAGGCTGCTAGTGGCGATTTCATCGTGTTCATGGATCATGATGACGAACTTACCGTGGACTGTTTGTATGAACTCGCGCTGTGCATCGAGCGAGAGCAGCCAGACTTCGTCTATAGCGATGAAGACAAAATCACCGAATTTGGCGATTATAGTGAACCTCACTTCAAACCGGACTGGTCCCCCGACACGATGATGAGCACGATGTTTACCTGCCACGTATCCTGCATACGACGCAGTTTGCTTGATACGGTGGGCGGATTGCGCTCGCAGTACGATGGCTGCCAGGACTGGGATTTTGTTCTGCGCGTGTCCGAGCAGACCGATCGCATCAGTCATGTCCCTAAGGTGCTTTACCACTGGCGCATCATTCCGGGCTCGATTGCGTCTGACATCTCAGCAAAATCCTACATACTGGATGCATCCAAACGAGTTCGGGAAGACGCACTGGCCCGCCGTGGTCTTGTCGCGACAGTTGAGCCAATCGAACAGATCAGTGGCTATTTCCGCGTGGCCTACCAATTGCAAGGCAACCCGCTGATCTCGATCATCATACCCACGCGCGACAATGTAAAAATTCTGCGCCGCTGCATCGACTCGATCCTGCAAACGACGGGCTATCGCCATTTTGAGCTGGTCATCTTGGACAACGGGTCTGTTGACCCGGCTTCTGTAGCCTACCTGCAGCAGATCAACGGGAAGGATGGCGTCAAAGTAATTCGGCACGATGCCCCATTCAACTTCTCCGAATTGAACAACATTGGCGCACGTACCTCTACTGGCGAGCTGCTGCTGTTTCTCAATGACGACACCGAAGTGCTGCAGCGGGACTGGCTGGAGCGCCTAGGCGGTTTTGCCCAGTTGGCACATGTCGGCGCGGTGGGCGCGAAACTTCTGTATCCGGGAAGAAAACAGGTTCAGCATGCAGGTGTCCTGAACCTCGAAGGTGGACCGGGGCACGCCTTTCTGATGCAGGACTGCGACGCTCCCGGCTACTGCATGCGCAACCTCCTGGAATACAACTGGCTGGCGGTGACGGGCGCCTGCCTGATGGTATCCCGGGATAAATTCGATGCCATAGGAGGATTCTGCGAGACCCTGCCGATTGCCTATAACGATATCGATTTGTGCATGCGCCTGCACGATGCTGGTTTTTACAATGTGGTTTGCCAGGCGGTTCGCCTGACGCATCACGAGTCGGCATCGCGCGGCCTCGACAATACTGATCCCAAAAAGGCCGCCCGCCTGCGGCGCGATCTTGTCCAACTTTATGAGCGCAACCCCGGCTATTTCCAGCACGATCCCTTCCACAACCCAAACCTGCGCCCCAATGGAATCAATTTTGAGGTACCTGCTTGATGAACGAGATGACAAATGGCCATGAACTCCAGTCGGCGGCCAAGGCGGGGCATTTTTTCTCCGGCCACGACGAGCTTCAGCGACTGATTGAGGTCGCTGCGGCAATCTCGTTCGACTTTTTCGACACGCTGTTTACCCGTCCCCTGGCAAACCCGGAGGATGCATTCGACATTCTGGCAATCCGGTTTGCCATTCCGGACTTTCGTGAGCGGCGCCTGGCGGCGCAAGCAGAGGCTTTCCGCCGCATGCACGCAGCAGGGCGCAAGGAAATCCGGTTGGAGGATATCTACACCTGCCTGGCTGAAACGGGTTTGCCCAGCGACGAATTGATGCGCGCTGAATACGCTCTTGAACTGGCGTTAGTTGAGCCGAACCCCGAGATGTTCGCAGTGTTTCATGCCTTGCTTGCCGCGGGCAAGCCTGTGGTGATCACCTCGGACATGTACTTCTCAACAGAATTCTTTATCGAAGCGCTCCAGCCGCATGGCCTTGCACATGTGCCGCTGTTCATCTCGGCGGATTGCAATGCGACCAAGCGTGACAGCGGGGAATTGTTCAGCATCGTGGCTGCCAGGCTGGGCCTGCCGACAGGGAATATTCTCCATATCGGGGACAACCAACTGGCGGATGTGATGCGGCCACGCGAGAAGGGGTTGATGGTTTTTCACTATCGGGCCAGCTGGGATCGAGACGTAAAGAAAACCGCCTCGCTTTCCACCTCGATTGGACACGGCCTGTTGCGTACCAGTACCCGAGAGATCACGCCCGACTCCTATACGGAACTTGGTTTTATCTACGGAGGCCCGGCCACCGTGGGCTTCCTGCAGTGGATCCGGGAACGTGCCCGGCTGGACGGCATCGACCACGTGTTGTTTCTCTCCCGCGATGGTTACGCGCTCGAGCGTGTCGCCCGGGCGCAGGCGGACAGCGGATTGCCCGATTTTTGCTATTTCCTCGGTTCACGCACTGCGTATACTCTGGCGGCCATTAAGGCTGAAAACTTCAGTCAGTTCCTGCCTTTCCTCTTGTCCGGTGCTGATGGCCTGGCACCTTGCGAGCTGTTGGAGAGAATTGGCGTACAACCGCCAGCTCCCAAAATTATGGCGGACCTGGGACTCGGCGACAAGGTTCGCGTGACCCCGGCCTTGCATGAAAAGATGGCCAGTTTCTTGTATGCCTATCGCTGGGAAATCCTCAAGGTGTGTCAGCGTAATCGCCACGCCCTGTATCGCTACCTCAAGCAGGTGGGGATCACTGCGGGAAATCGGGTAGCACTGGTCGATGTGGGCTGGAGCGGCACAACGCAGGAAGCATTCGAACTGGCTGTGCGCCCACTCATGGACCTGCAGGTTTTTGGATACTACTTCTGTCTGGCCGACACGCTGGAGCGCATCCAGCGCGAGCAGAAGCAACGGATGGCGGCCATGGTGAGTGCCGCCACAACATCAGTCGCGACCATTTCCAGCATTTATGCAAACCGTGTCACTGTGGAACTGTTTTTTTCCGCTCCGCATCATTCGGTGATTGGTCTGCAGGTCGGGCAGAACGGCGTTGAGCCCGTGCTGGATGCCGGGCGCGGCAACACCAGCGATTTGCTCCGGATAGCGCAGGAGGTTGGCCAGGGTGTAGAAGCTTTTTCCGAGCACTATTGCGCGCTGCAACAGCGCCTAGATTTTCGCGCATCGCCACTGCAAATTGCTTGGCCGCTGATCGGACTGGTCACCGAGAAGCAGGGCCACCCGCATCCGTTGTTGGCGCAGGTCAAGAACTTCGATGCCTGGGGTAGTTCACGTAATCATGAGTTGACGTTGGCCAGCTATTTGTCGGCCTCGGCCTAGTTCCGAGCACATGACGTGCGCCGAAAAGGCTGCCATGACCGGCGGTAGTTCCCCATGCCGCTGAGCCAGTAAATCTTGGGCACAGCGGCACTCATCAAACCCGGACCACAGTCGCTGTCACTTATTCAACCGCCGCGAAATCTCGCTGTATGAAGCCACGTGGGCCTTGTAAATGCTAAATGTGTTGTCGTTTATGCCACATTTTTGGTAGACCCTCACAATGCGTCGCGCTTGGCGCGTAGTACCACCCCGCCATACCCGCCCCATGGCTTTCTGCGCCTGCGTTGTGCTGACGGCACCCATGAAAAGTTAGCCGCTGTTTCCTGCAAACGGCGGTTATTTTGCCCTTCGTGCGGTGGGCGGCGCGTGGGACAGACGGCTACTCACCTGATCGATCACGGTATTCCCAATGTGCCCGTGCTGCTCCGGGTGCTTTCATTGTCGATTCCACTGCGCTATATTCACACTATCTATCCGCATCTTCTTTTACCAGTATTGTAGGTCATTTCGCGCTACCGCATGCCTCAATTGCAATCAGTCCGGCTCCACGTTATGCAAAGAATTTCAGAAACTCATGCTTGCAAAACTTGTGGTTATGAGTCACGCCGATTCCGTGTGTCACCCAGAAGAGCTGAAAAACTCGCTTTGCAATATCCAAACCATGGGACGTAAAATTCATTACAGCCCCTCCCTCCGTTTGTTGAAAGATTCTATTATCTCCACCTTAGCACGTAGATGCCGTCAGGTCCGCGAGGGGACTACCTCATTCTTTACCATCTACCCCTGTTCCCCGTGGAGAGGGGACCGTCCATAGAATCTCCGCTATTTGCACCTTGATTACGGGTGTGGTTTTGTATGCCATGATATCTGTGAATCAAAAGCCGATTTTCTAACCTGAATATTTTGTGCAATCCTGCCAAAATAAGGGGGCGAACAAACTTGTGTAGTAACAATTTACCGAAAATCCTTATCACCACTCATTAACCACCAGTGATTCTTCAGAGTTTCTGGGGGCGTTCCATGACTCCAGGCATTAGCGGGTATGCGGATATCTAGCGGTTGTTGTTTTCCACCAGAGGTTGCGAAATATGAAGTGAAGTTTCCGGTAATATGACAAAACACCCGTGTAGCGCCGTATATGCCAGCCAGTCGTCTCGCATGCGTAATCAACAATGGAATTTCAGCTAACGGTGCGATGAGATCAACGATTTCACAACCTTCCGGATCAAAGCGCAGTACCAAAATACCCCGCGCACGTCGATTGAAACGATTTTTCACTAGCATGATTTGATATTGCTGACTGGGATGATCGAGGTAACGATATTGCAGATAATTCCAGTCGCGAATGCCGATGATTGCGGTTTGCAGATCGGCGGCCATGCGATGCCAGCATTCGTTAACGGCGGTTATTACAAAGTCTGTTTGTTCTCTGCCAATCAGGTACAGACGTGTTCCCCAAAGCGGGAATCGTGACCGGGTGTTCCATGAAAATTCAATCATGCGACCGACCTCAGCGTATAACCCAAGCCGTTCTGCAACTTTCATGGCGCGTTCGTTGGGGAAACCAAAACCCACCAGATAGGGTTTATTATAGCCGATGTAGCGTTCCAGAAAAGTTGCTGCCATTAGGAAAAAAGGCCCTTTTCGGGTGAGCGTGCCGCGTTCATTCGTATCCACCATCACATCCCCTATCTGCACAGCGGTTTGAGGTTGACCAAAAAACAGGATTTTCCGGCCAACGCCACCATAATGAGCGATTAATTGATTGTCCCGCCAAATACCAATTTCACGTCCTGAATTTGAGTCGTATTTCCATTGCCATGTGGCCGGCGTCATGTCGTGATGGAATGTTTTCTTAAACAAGCCGAACATTTCCGGAGTCTGGCTTTTTTCTAGAATCTGCAGGCGCCACTTGGGCACCGTTTTTTTTCTGAAATGTAACAAGGCATAGCCATAATGTCCGCTGGCATATTTTTTGTGATAGGTCCGGTTCGATTCATCCAGTTGAGCGAGCTGTTCATCGGTCAAGGCAAGGTCTTTGATCAGACTTTGTCGATGAGTTGCAGTAAAGCGCAATAGATAATCCAGTGTGGGTGCTGCCTGAGTGGATAGATCCATGCGCTCAACCAGCTCAAATCCGAACCGTTCTGCAAGTGCTACCATATCTTCAAGCAGATGAAGACCCCCAATTCCTGCTTCATCATATTTCAGTGCGAATTCATCAATAATGACTAAATCACCGGATAAGGGGAGCAGATCGAGTGCTTTATTAAAAATGACCAACGGCTCGATATATTGTGCGGATTCTTGTAATAGCACGACATCAAAGCTTTCTGGATGGGCTTTAAAATCTTGCAGCGAATGGCAGCTTACGGAAGCCCCTGAATTCAAGTTTTTTTGAATATAAGCGATTTGTTGTGCGTCGGGAGTGATGCCATGGATATCATAACCGCGCTGATTTAATAGGGAAAGAGTGGTGCCCAGACCAACACCCACTTCCAGAATGCGGCAAGGAGGCGGCGGTAGCCTGGCCATCAACAGATCCGTAGAAAATTGCTGTGCCGTCTGCAGGCTGGTTTGGTTATCTTGGAACAACCCATAATGTAGATAGGTGGCTTTGCCTTCCTCTAACAGCAAGGCATGCGCATAGACGTTCAGCGGGAAAGTAAGATCTTTGAAAGGAGAAGGTGAAGATGTGGCAATCGAAGCGGCATAACCGGTTTGCCGATAGTATCGAGAACCTTGCGCTGAGTTGTGATTAACTGTCTTGGTCATTATGCGTGCTAATATGGTTATTTTCCCACTGATGAGGAATTGAAAAATATCCCTGCAAACGGCTTGTTTGTTTTACCTGTAAGGTTGCCACACTTTCTGCTGCATCATAGAGATGTATGCCGCGCTCACAGAGCAGATATACATTAATCTGATACTCACCCTTTAGTAACGGTACTTGATCCAGTCTGAGACAAATCTGTCCATATCCTTCGGAATTGCGTTGCACACTAAACTGGTCTTCCCATGTTGCTGCACTGGTGACTGTGCGGCCATCTTTTGCTTGTAATGTTATTCCCACATTGGGGCAAGGCAATGAAGGGTCGGAAGCAAAGGTGATCCATAACTTGATGCCGGATTGACCGCTTGTGATGATAGCATGCTGCGTGATGATCTCATTTGCCAGTAACTTGACTTTATCCAGATGAGCGCTACCCGATGTGTGATTCCTGGTAAATGCAGAGGCGTCAGTATGGATATCGGGTTTTTCAGGTGTTGAGTTTGTCATGCTTTGATCCAGAAATGCCTGGTAAGCGGATACCACTTGCGCCGATTCGCCATCTAAAATAATTTTTCCCTGATTAATCCAGACGGCGCGGCTGCATAAAGATTCAACCTGAAACAGCGAATGTGAGCAGAATAGAATTGTTTTTCCCGCATCGCGCATGTGCATGATGCGGTCAAATGATTTGCGAGCGAAAGCGCCATCGCCAACTGATAAGGCTTCATCAATGACTAGAATATCCGGATCGACATTAATCGCAACAGAAAATGCCAGGCGCACATACATGCCACTGGAATAAGTTTTGACCGGTTGATCAATGAAATCACGAACGCCTGAGAAATCAATAATATCTTCTATACGATCGGCAATCTCGGATTGACTGAATCCCATGATCGCCGCGCTCATTAGAACGTTTTCACGGCCGGTAAACTCGGGATTAAACCCGGCGCCCAGTTCCAGCAGAGCAGCAACCCGGCCATTTACCCGTACTTCACCCTGAGTGGGCGTTAAAATGCCGCAAACCAATTGCAGCAGTGTCGACTTTCCGGAGCCGTTTTGACCTACGATACCAATAACTTCTCCTGGCATCACAGTCAAATCAATATCGTGCAGCGCCCATAACTCACGATAAAATTGACGTGACCCCCACCATTTGTGCGGCCACAAGAATTGCTTTAAACGATCCTTGGGGTGCTGATACAACTGATAGCATTTGGATAGCTTTAAGGCGCTAATGGCTGTTTTAGAATTGGCTGGATTAGAGAACATCAGCAAATCCCTTGCGTGTTTTCATAAACCACATCAAACCGACCCAAGCAATAATACAGGCAAGCATATAATAAATAACTAAGCCACTCCAATCCGGGAGTTGGCCATATAAGGTTACTGCCCGTGCTTGTTCTATGACAAAAGTAAGCGGGTTGAGAAATAGATAATCACGAACAGATTCCGGCAATGCAGAAGCAGGATAAAAAATTGGACTCATAAACAGTAACATGGTCAATATCAGGCCAATAAATTGTCCAATGTCACGCACATAAACCCCGATTGAAGCAAGCATCCAGGACAATCCCAAGACGAGTAATAGCAGTGGCAGTATGATAATAGGCAAACAAATCAGAGTCCAATGAATGGGGTGATCAATAACCAGTATGAAAATAACTAACACCAAAAAACTAATTCCGGCATGAAATAGTGCGGAACCTAAAGAAACCAACGGTAAGATTTCCAGCGGGAAAATAACTTTCTTAACATAATTGACATTGGCGAGTACCAACCCTGGCGCACGGGAAAGGCATTCGGAGAATAAATTAAATAAAATCAATCCGGTAAATAATAATAATGCAAAGGCAAATTTATCATCATATATATCAGTGTTCTGCGGATCTAAGCGTATTTTAAATACTACGCCGAAAACAAATGTATAAATGGCCAGCATCAAAATGGGATTGACAAATGTCCATAATAATCCCAGAAACGAGCCTCTGTAGCGGCCAATCACTTCCCGCTTGATCATTTGCAAGATAAGCGGGTAGTGTTGCCGAAGGCTTAGGAAGTTATCTAAAAAGGTAGTGGTGAACAGATGCAAGAAATTGAATATGAATATTGTGCATTGAATGTAACATTATCGCAGATTTTAAACGAAAAATAACAATGGAAAAGCAGATAGGTTCCTGTAAGCTAATTATGGCGTGCGCATAGCTAATCGCATTGCACTAAATTAATTAGTTAAGGAATCTCTGAATAACTCACCTTTGTCATTCCGAACGTAGTGAGGAATCTTTGGCAATCAACAGTATAGGTTTCTCGCTCTGCTCGAAATGACAGTTATTCAGAGGTTCCTTAACTAATAAGTCTTGTATCTTATCTGTCTGTTGATATAATCAAATAAGAATCATTCTCATTATTGTTGGCTTAATTATGAGGGAGTGAAAAAACACATTCTTACCCTTCATTTTGAAGTCTTGGCGTGAACAAATGCTGTTACAATGTTGTAAATAAGCAACATGCTCAATGTAAACTTCAGTCGCATACTTGCAAAGCGGTTTTGTTTTGGGCAGAATGCACTTTAACTTGGCTTTTGTGGTATCTTCTGGTAAGTGGATTATTAACCGCGCAGAAGTTACATAGAGACAAAGTGAAAAGTGAAAAACTTGCAAGTAATTTACTTTCGTAACTATTTTTAATTTTTTATCAAGGGAGCTCCCATGGCTATAACGAGTACACAGAAAACTGAAATTCTGAAGATTGTTGCAGGTTTATTCAATGCAGCACCGGGCGGTAGCAATCTAACTGAGCTGGCAAATTTGGTTTCCGGTGGAATGACCACCAGTCAATTGGCCGATGCATTAGCTGCTAACACATTGTTCACTAACGGCATTATGGGCGGTAAGGTTACAGTAGAAGATCAAGCTGCCGTTTTGGCACATAACTTTGGTTTGGCGGCTGATAGCGATCCAGCAAGTGCGGGCTCTCAAGCTGAAGCATACTTTACACAACTAATTAATGACGGTGTTGGATTTGGTAATATCGTTGTTCAAGCAGTAACTTATCTGTCGGGCACTCCAGCAACAGAGTTTACTGAGGCCGCAACATTACTGGATAATAAAGTATTGGTATCTGATGCGTATTCGAAAGCAGCTTCTGCCAGCGATTTAGATACTCTGCAAAAGGTTTTGAGTAATGTCACGGGAACAGCACCATATACCGATGCAGATGTGGAAGCTATATTGAAAGATAGTGGAACGGCGGGTGGTAAAACATTTACGCTTACTAATACTACGGATGCATTTACCGGTACTTCCGGTGATGATATCTTTATTGGTGATAATGTTTCCGCTTCAGCGGGTGATACCTTGGTTGGTGGAACAGGCACTGATACTCTGAAAGTATATGGCACAAATACTGTTCCCAATATTTCGGGTATTGAACAGGTCTATTACAATGCTCCGGGTGGCGCGATTGATCTATCTTCCAAATCTGATGTGAAGTCAGTTGAGGTGGATGGGTTTGGTACAAACACCGTGACTATTGGTTCTGATCAGGCAGTCAAGCTGACCAATCAGGTGGCAACTACAACTGCAACTATTTCTGGTAATACACCGACGAGCCTGGGATTGACACTGAATAAAGCCGGTGACAAAACAGCCGGAAATGCTACCGTTGACTTGACAGGAACAGCATTGACAACATTGAGTGTAACGGCTTCTGGAAATGATAGTTATGTTACATTGACAAATGCTGGTGCTAAGCTTGCGACCATCAATGTGGCAGGTGATAAGAATGTTACGATTCAAGAAGTGTTGACAACAGTAAAAACAATTGATGCACACACTGCAACTGGGAATGTAACGATTGGTCCAGCCGCTGTTGCTACGTCTGATCTGACTTTTACTGGTGGTTCAGGAAATGACAAGATTGTGATGGGTGCAACCGTAACTGCTTTGGATGTGCTGAAAGGCGGTACAGGTACCGATACGCTGAGTGTTTCTGATGCAGATACTATTGATACCGCTGCTGAAGTAATTGGCATCACTGAGTTTGAAACTTTTGAAGCTGCCGGTGTAGATGCAACTGCTTATAATTTGTCTATAATCGGTGCGAAAAATACACTTTCTGGTTTGGTAGTTAGTGCAACAGGTGGTGCAGCTACGATCTCAAATCTGAACGCAGCAACAACAGGTAATATCACCATAAACGGTGCAGCACCAACAACTATTACCTTAACAGCCGCTGATTTTGTATCAGGCGGTACCAGTGATACAGCAACCATCAGCTTGGATAACAGTGTCACTAAGAGTGGTACGGGTATTGATGTGACTTCTCTGGTGTTTGCTAATGCTGACGTTATCAACTTAAAATCCATTGGTGACGGTTCTTCTACCAAAACAGTGGGTGGTGCGGAAGAGAACTCAGTTATTCTGACCGCAAGTGATGCTGAGAAAGTAGTTATTACCGGCGACGAAGCATTAAGTTTTGCGACTGCAGCGGGTACTAATCCAACTGAAGTTGATGCATCCGGCTTGACCAATGATGCGGCAGTAACTATCGACACCGATGCATCGGCTATCACATCGCTGCTGGCTAAAGGTACTGGTAAAAACGACACCATCGATATCGATAACGCTGCGACCGTAACTTCAACCTTATACTTAGGCGGTGGTTCTGATACTGTGACAGTCGATGGTGGTGGTACTGATGCGCATACCTTGATTTACACTGCAACTGCATTGAATGCGGGTGATATTAAAGCAGGAGATTCTTCAACACTGGCTTTAACTGGTGTAGCGGCAGGCGATACCGTAACCATCAACTTCTCGTCTGCTTTGGAAGCACTGTTGAAGAGCGGTAGTACGCTGTTGTCGGCTACTGGTGCTAACATCAATGTTCATGGTACAACAATTAGTGCTACTACGAATATTGCTGCAGCAGAAGTTGGTGGTACCATGACCCTTCAAATTGACGTAAATGGCGATGGAGCTTACGCTGCTGCTGATGATTATCAGTTGACGATTACCGGTACAGGTACCGATGATACGTTGATTTATAACGCTGCTGCCGATACGCTGGTCTTTACAGTGGTTTAAAAGAAGTAATCCATAAAGAGTTATTATTAAATAATAGCTTTTAAGAAAAAGGGCCAAATCATTTATGATTTGGCCCTTTTTTATTGCTGAAAGAATTTGAGTTCTTAAAAGTTTTATTGAGTAAAACGTGAGAATCAGCAAGGCATTCATCAAGGCAAAACTTAAAAAAAGAATTCACTATGCGCAAATTACGTGATGGTTTCAAATTAAATTTGACAGAAACAACAAAAGCTTCCTAAAACACTTATGAACAACTGGACTGATGGTTATGTAGCGGATATTGGCTATACATACGGATACTATTCTGAACTTAATCCATTAAGGATAAAGCAGATATTTCTATATTCCGGCCTGAAATTTCCTGAGATAGGCACTGCATGTGAATTGGGTTTTGGCCAAGGTATAAGTATCAATGTGCATGCAGCAGCTTCTGCAATTGATTGGCATGGAACGGATTTTAATCCATCACAGGTTGTATTCGCTCAGGAAATGGCTAATGCCTCAAGCTCAGGAACAAAGTTGTTTGACGATAGTTTTGAAAGTTTTGCAAGCCGTACGGATTTGCCCGATTTTGATTTTATCGGTATACACGGTATCTGGAGTTGGATTAGTGATGAGAACCGCGCAATTATAGTTAATTTTATCCGCCGTAAATTGAAAGTGGGTGGGATTTTGTATATTAGCTATAACACATTGCCCGGTTGGTCATCTTTTGCACCAATGCGACATTTATTAACCGAACATGCAAAAATTCTTGGATCGGAAGGGTATGGAATTATCAATCGAATAAATGGTGCACTTGAATTTTCAGAAAAACTATTGAAGATTGATCCAAAATTCTTAAAAAACAGTCCGCAAATTGCAGAACGCATTGATAAATTGAAAGAGCAGAACCGGCATTATTTAGCACATGAATATTTTAATCGCGATTGGCATCCTATACATTTTGCAACGATGGGGAATTGGCTTGCTCCAGCGAAACTTAGCTATGCTTGTTCGGCAAATCAGCTCGATCACCTTGATGTTTTGAATTTGTCGAGCGAACAGCAAGCTTTGCTTAACACTATTCCCGATGCGATGTTCCGAGAGAGTGTGCGCGATTTTATAGTAAATCAGCAATTTCGCCGTGATTACTGGGTTAAAGGGGCTTGTAAGCTATCTGCTTTAGATAAAGATAATGAGTCACGCACACTTCGAGTAATTTTAACAGTGCACCGCACAGAAATAGTTCTCAAAGTAACAGGCAGTTTAGGTACAGCCACATTAAGTGACTCAGTTTATGGGCCGATTTTGGATTATTTGGCAGATCATAAGATTAAATCACTTGGTCAGATTGAGCAGGCAGTAAAGGATAAGGGGATAGCACTATCCGAGATTATTCAAGCTGCAATGCTACTAATTGGCTCGGGCCAAATTTCGTTGGCACAAGAAGAAGATATTATTGTTAAGGCTAAAAAACGTACAGATAAGCTAAACAACTTTATTATGCGAAAAGCTAACAGTAATGGGGACATCACATATCTTGCCAGTCCCGTTACTGGTGGAGGATTATTTGTCGGGCGTTTTCAACAATTATTTCTGCTGGGGTTAAGCAATGGTTTGAAACAGCCTGGTGATTTTGCGCAGTTTGTGTGGCAAATTCTGGGAGGGCAAGGACAAAGAATCATTAACGAAGGTAAAGTGTTGGAAACTGAAGAAGAAAATATTAAGGAATTAACCGAACAAGCAATAGTATTTTTGGAAAAACAATTGCCGATTCTAAAAGCTTTACAGGTTGTTTGAAAATTTTTTAGAACTAATTGATCATAACCATCCTAGGATGGCAGAGGTGAGCAACGTTCATAAAATTAATTCAGATATTTCCGAATTTAATTGCTGACACATGAGAAGTGGATCGTTTGCCTGAGTGATTGGCCTGCCGATAACCAAATAATTTGAACCTTTCTGAATAGCCTGCCGTGGTGTTGTAATTCTTTTTTGATCATCCGCTCGATCATTGAGTGGGCGAATACCGGGCGTGACCAAGCAGAAGTCTTCTCCAATTTGGTGCCGTAGATTTGCTGCTTCCAATGCAGAACAAACCACGCCATCTAAAGCACAGTCTTTGGTTAATCGCGCCAGGCGCACTACAATTTGCTCGGGATTGCCTTGTAATCCGATATCGGCGAGGTCGTTTTCATCCATGCTGGTGAGTAAAGTGACCGCGATTAGTTTGGTTGATCCTTGTGCAATGGCTTCACGAGCCGCTAATAACATTTTTCGCCCGCCCAGCGCATGGACATTAATCATCCAGACGCCTAAATTAGCCGCAACTTTACAGGCATTGGCAACCGTATTGGGGATATCGTGAAATTTGAGATCCAGAAATATGTCGAAGCCTTTCAGCATCAGTTTTTCTACCAGATTCGGTCCGGCTGCTGTGAAAAGTTCTTTGCCCACTTTTAGGCGGCAAAAGCGGGGCTCTAGTTTTTCAGCTAATCTCAACGCATCTTCAGCACTGGAAAAGTCAAGTGCCACTATGATGCGCGGGTTATGCATGGGAGGTACTTTATTTATGGGTGTTACAACGGCATCGCACAAAGATTAGGGCGATAAGACTGCCCAGTGCGAAGAATATCAGCAGCGCAACACTTAAAGGAAGCTCGATCGATTTGTCCAGATAATAAAACAATTCAATTGGTTGTGCATTTTTGGAAGCGAATACAGCAAGAATTACAAAGACTACAATGCGCAAAAACCAAGCGATTATGTTCATCATGATGAGTTTAGCCCATATATGTTGATAAATGATTAATTATAAGCTTTACATAAGCTAATTGAATAACAAATTACTAAAACAGAAATGGTCAATTAAGAATTCGATATGACTATGTATATTAGAATTATAAATTTTGTAACTTAAATACATTATTTTTTGATCATGCTGCATTAGGTGAGAGCACTTCTAATTTTTAGAAGTGCTCTTCCTTTGATTCGGCTACTTGTTTTTTATATCCTTATAATCAACACGCTCACGCATTTCTTTTCCTGCTTTAAAATGTGGAACATATTTTTCAGGTACTTTGACTTTTTCGCCTGATTTCGGGTTGCGGCCAATACGCGGAGGTCTATAATTTAAATCAAAACTACCAAAGCCGCGTATTTCTATACGCTGACCTTGAGACAGGCTTTTTGCCATTGCATCGATAATCGTCTTGACTGAGAGCTCGGCATCTTTGGTGACTAATTGCGGAAAACGTGCCGCTAGTCGGGTAATTAATTCAGATTTTGTCATGAATTTTCCTTATTGCTCTGTGTTCTTACTATCCATTTTAGCTTTTAGTAAAGCACCCAAGCTGGTTGTTCCAGCATTAACAGGTGTTTTAATTTTTTGCATGGCACTGGATTCATCTGATTTATCTTTTGCCTTAATCGAAAGATTAATGGTGCGATTTTTGCGATCCACATTGATAATCATAGTCTCGACCTTATCGCCTTCTTTCAAGTGAGTGCGTATGTCTTCGACGCGGTCGCGTGAGACTTCGGATGCGCGCAAGTAGCCTTCTACTTCGTTAGTCAGCGCGATTACAGCACCTTTGGCGTCAATAGACTTCACAGTGCCTTCAATAATGCTGTTTTTATCGTGTTCTGCGACAAAGCTGGTGAAAGGATCACCTTCCATTTGCTTGATACCTAGTGAAATACGTTCACGTTCAACGTCGATGGAGAGAATAATCGCTTCTATCTCATCACCTTTTTTATAATTAAGCACGGCTTCTTCACCAGGGTGATTCCAAGATAAATCAGATAAATGCACAAGACCGTCAATATTGCCGGGTAAACCGATGAACACACCAAAATCTGTAATGGATTTAATTTGTCCACGAACCTTATCGCCTTTCTCATGATTTGCGGAAAATTCTTCCCACGGATTGGTTTGGCATTGTTTCATACCCAATGAGATGCGGCGGCGTTCTTCATCAATCTCAAGAATCATTACTTCAACTTCATCGCCCAATTGAACAATCTTGGATGGATAAACGTTTTTGTTGGTCCAATCCATTTCAGATACATGCACTAACCCTTCAATGCCCTGTTCGATTTCGATAAAAGCACCGTAATCGGTTAAATTGGTTACTTTGCCAAATAGACGGGTGCGTGCTGGATAACGCCGTGACAGTCCTACCCATGGATCTTCACTGAGTTGTTTCATGCCTAATGAAACACGATTCTTTTCCTGATCAAACTTGAGTACTTTGGCGGTAACCTCATCGCCGATATTGACCACCTCGGATGGGTGCTTAACGCGACGCCATGCCAAGTCGGTAATATGCAGCAGCCCGTCAATTCCGCCCAGATCAACGAATGCGCCATAATCAGTAATATTTTTGACTACACCTTGAACAACCGAACCTTCCTGCAGGTTGGACAATAAGGTTTCACGATCTGCACCTTGTGTCGCTTCCAGAACCGCGCGGCGTGATACCACTACATTATTACGCTTGCGATCAAGTTTGATGACTTTGAATTCCATTTCCTTATTTTCATAAGGTGTAGTGTCCTTGACGGGGCGGATATCCACTAGCGAGCCAGGCAGAAACGCACGAATGCCATTGATCATAGCAGTCAAGCCGCCTTTTACTTTACCATTAACCATTCCGGTCACAATCTTGCCGCTTTCCATCGCTTCTTCAAGATCATGCCAAGCGGTCAGGCGTTTAGCTTTATCACGTGAAAGGTGTGTTTCTCCATAGCCGTCTTCCAGAGATTCAATGGCGACACTGATAAAATCACCCGGCTTAACTTCAATTTCACCGCGATCATTTTTAAATTCTTCGATAGGAATGTAACTTTCGGATTTAAGGCCAGCGTTGACAACAACGATATTGTAGTCAACACGGACAACTTCGGCGGTGATTACTTCACCGGTCCGCATTTCCTGGCGTGTAAGACTTTCTTCAAAAAGTGCGGCAAAACTTTCGGGGGATTTCTGGGTTGCAGTGGCAGCTGTAGTCATTATAAAAAATACCTGATTGATCATTCCGGCTGGATGAATATCCAACGGACTGGGTTAATTAATAAAATGTTTGAATAATAAACTTATTTTATCTTCTTTAAAGACAGAAGATAAAGAATGCTGTTATTACTTATCCAAACGCGGGTTTTTTGCAGAGATTATATTATACCAGGAGAGAACGGCATCTTGTGCCTGGGATATGGTAAGTGAAGTCGTATCAAGCAGTTGTGCATCAGCACCCTGTTGCAAGGGCGCTATGCTGCGATTGCTATCGCGTTCATCACGTTTCTTGATATCCTGCAATAAGTCTGAGATATTAGCATTTATTCCTTTCTCTTTCAACTGCTTATATCTTCTTTGTGCGCGAACTTCCGCGCTAGCAGTTAAAAATATTTTGAGAATGGCATCGGGAAAGATAACGGACCCCATGTCACGGCCATCCGTAACCAATCCGGGTGGCTGACAGAATGCACGCTGGCGATCGGTTAGCGCTTCACGAACCTGTGGATGGGCAGCTATTTGTGAAGCCAAGAGGCCGCATTGCTCTGCCCGGATAGCGTCAGTGACAATTGTGCCATCTAAATAAATATCTTCATTCTTAAACACTACATTCAGGTTTCTGGCGATTTCGGCGAGTTGATCAGTATTGTGAATGTTAGTGTGCGACTGCATTGTTTTCAAAGCAACCAGACGATACAGCGCGCCACTGTCGAGGTAATGGAAGCCGAGCTTTTTAGCGACCAATTGGGCAATGGTGCCTTTGCCGGATGCTGATGGGCCATCTATGGCGATAACTGGAATTTTATAAGTATCCATTAAACAGTCTTGTTATCCGGTTATTCAGGATGGGCGATTTGTGAAAAAATTTCAAAATAATCGGGGAATGTTTTTGCGACACAATCGGGGTCATTGATGCGCACCGGTACTCCTAAAGACGCCAGTGCAAAGCACATGGCCATGCGGTGGTCATCATAAGTATCAATTGCTGCATGTGGAGTCAAACCATGGACAGGAGGAGTGATGCGCAAATAATCCACGGCCTCTTCAACAGTTGCGCCTAATTTGCGCAATTCATTTGACATGGCCGCAAGGCGATCGGTTTCTTTCAAGCGCCAGCTGGCAATATTGCGGAGCGTGGTAGTGCCTTCTGCGAATAATGCGGTGACTGCAAGCGTCATGGCGGCATCCGGAATATGGTTGCAATCCAGATCGATGCCATGCAGAAATTTTCCGGAGCGATTGGCTTCTGCGCTGCTTGCTTCAATCCAGTTTTCCCCCATGGAGATGTGTGCCCCCATCATTTCCAATGCAGCAGCAAAACGAATATCACCTTGCGCACTGTCTCGACCGACTCCCTGGACACGTACCGGGCCATGCCCAATAGCCCCAGCTGCCAGAAAATAGGAGGCTGAGGAGGCATCACCTTCAATGCTGATATGGCCTGGGCTATAATAATCCTGGCGTGCCGGTATCATAAATTTCTGCCAATTGATGTGTTCGACGCGCACACCAAAGCACTGCATTTGTGCAAGCGTTAATTCGATATAGGGTTGCGAGATTAAAGTACCGGATACATTGATGAAGGAATCTTTTCCGCTGAGTGGCAGCGCCATCAGCAATCCAGTTAGAAATTGACTGGAAACATCGCCTTTTACGGAAACAGAAATGGTGTCACTTTTTATACGTGAATCGGCCGGTTTGATTTCCAGGGGTGGAAAACCGGGATTGCCCAAGTAAGTGATATTTGAGCCAAATTGGCGTAATGCATCGACCAGATCTGCAATGGGCCGCTCATGCATGCGCGACACGCCGGATAACCGGTAATGCCCTTGCATTAAAGACAACACGGCAACTAAAGGCCGGAATGCAGTGCCGGCATTGCCGAGAAATAAATCAGCATTTGTAACGGGAAAGGTTCCTCTTTCTCCGGTGATGCAGTAAGCGTTTTTACCTGTCTGTGTGACTGAAACACCCAGTTTGGTAAGTGCATCCAGCATACGTGCGGTATCATCAGAAGCCAATAAATCATGAATCTGTGTGGTACCTTCGGCCAATGCAGCTAGCAGGAGAATTCGATTGGAGATACTTTTTGATCCAGGTAGTTGTACAATGCCCTGAGCATTTTTAGCAAACGGGAGATCAAGCCATTCCATGATGTATGCAGTAGTAAAAATTGTGAGATGATATCCCATAAAAACACTCAGAGCGTAATTTTATTGATCTCTGGGAGTGTTGGATCCGGCTGGAGTTTCTTGAGTTAATCCGCTAAATTTGGAAAAATCTTTATTTAACTATCTTGTTTAGGGTAATCTATTGCAGTAAATTTGCTAGCGCAAGAATACATTATGAGCTTAAAGCACTTTTAAGAGCTATTTGCTATCTAATGCTGGAGTAAATTGGTGCAGTAAGATTTTCGTACTATTTTTAAAAAATAAGAGGTTGATTTAATGGAAGATGCAGAAATTGCTTTAATGTTTTCTTTACTGACTATTCCTGTGGCTATCTGGTTGCAGTTATGGGTAAAAAATCGCAGAGAAAAACGCAGAAATGTTTTAGGTGAAGAAGAATTTGAAAACACAGCACGGGCATTCACTTCTATCATTTTAGAGGGCACTGCCATTGTGGGAGGGCTCATCATGATTATTATGGGGTCCGGAGGGGTAATTAAGTACGTTCTCAACTTTTATGCTTCGTGATCTCTGAACTTATTGGTAAAAATGGACATTCGGAGTGATCAAACGATGCCCGAATGTCTTTCCTGTGGAGCACGCTTGTAAGTTTCCCGGCAAAAGAAAAACACTTGGTTATTTTGCTACGAAGCGGCTTTGCTCGCTGTTTTGCCTTTAGACTGTTTTGTTTTTGTTTCAGTTGTTTTCTTGGGAGCTTTCTGCTCAAACTCAAATCCTATTTTTCCGTCAGCATTTCTGACCAAGTAAGCTGAAAAAGGTCTGCCTTTTTTGGAAATGAATTTTGTGAGCAGGTCTGTTTTTCCGGTTTCAAGTAATTTGGTAATCTGTTCGCGCTCTATCGGGCGTGTAAGGATAATTTTTCCTGTTTTAAAATTGCATGTGCGAGTTGCTCCGACGGATTTCTCACATACATACTGCAGGCCATGTTCATAAACTGCATGATTGCATTTTGGGCATTTTCCCAAGGCGACTTGATTGCTGAAGTCGACTTCTTCATGATTCTCGTCGTTATTGCCGAAATCAAATTTCATTTCATAAGTGTCAGTAAGCTTGATGATGGCATTAAACGACTGCCCCATTTTGCTCCGGAAACCTTGAAGTGGCCCTACTTCGCGCTGGGTAATCAAAGTTTCCATTTCATCAATCTCAAATTGACGTCCGGCCAGAATTTTCCAGAGTGCAAAGTCACATTTTTGGCACTGGAATTTTTTATAGGTTTCATGCACGATACCACCACATTTGGGGCAGGGGGATTTAAGTAAGGAGAAATCTCCCGCAATGGTTTCCCCGCGGTGAGTTTTGGCTTGCTCCACAATATGGCTTGTCATTGCGGCGATTTTTTCCATGAACGCGGTGCGTTTTAGGTGACCTTGCTCAATCTGACGTAACTGAAATTCCCAGTTACCTGTTAATTCGGGTGAAATAAGTTCTGGAATCTTAAGGCCACGTAATAATGTGATTAACGAAAAAGCTTTGGCAGTCGGGTGAAGCTCGCGTCCTACACGTTGTAGATAATTTTCAAACACCAGACCCTCGATGATGGCTGCGCGTGTTGCTGGCGTGCCCAAACCTTTTGCACTCATGGCTGCACGCAACTCTTCATCTTCAACGAGTTTCCCTGCGCCTTCCATGGCAGAAAGTAATGTCGCTTCATTAAATCTTGCGGGCGGACGAGTTTGATTAGCGATCACGTTAATTTCTTCTGTGATAACCGATTCACCTGGGGTGATTGCGGCGAGTGTTGTATCATCTTCCAGATCATCCAATTTGGCTGACTTGCCATATACCGCCTGCCAACCCGGATTAACCATGACTTTCCCTTCGGTTCTAAAAGGTTCGTTTTCAACCCGGGTAATGCGGGTGGTAATCAGAAATTCGGCGGCGGGAAAGAAAATAGCCAAAAAACGTTTGGTAACCAGATCATATATTTTTGCTTCGGCTTCGTTTAATTTGGCCGGATTTAATGAAGTGGGAATAATGGCAAAGTGATCTGAAATCTTAGCATTGTTGAAAATACGTTTGTTTGGAATTACCCAGTTTGAAGCCAGGATCTGTTGGGCAAATTTTCCATAATCCGTATTTCCCAGGCTTTGTACAGTATCTTTAACGGTGGCGATATAGTCTTCCGGAAGTGCACGTGAATCCGTTCGCGGGTAAGTCAATACTTTATGTTTTTCATATAATGCCTGAGCCAGCCCGAGTGTTGTTTTGGCAGAAAAGCCAAAGCGGCTATTGGCCTCTCGCTGTAAGCTGGTCAGATCATAAAGCAATGGACAGATTTCTTTGCTTGGTTTGCTTTCTTCATTGACTTGACCGGGCTTTCCCTGGCATTTGTCACGAATGACCTCGGCTTTCTTCTGTTCCCAGAGCCTTTCAGGCTTTAATTCTTGATTGACCTTATCCTTGCTGAATTTTTCATCAAACCACTTACCATTATAGTTGCCATTGCTGGCTGCAAACGTAGCATGAATTTCCCAATAATCCTGAGGACGGAATTTTTTGATTTTTTCTTCACGCTCGACAAGAATTGCTAATGTAGGTGTCTGTACCCGTCCAACAGTGGTTTTATGAAAACCCCCTTCCTGGGAATTA
Source organism: Nitrosomonas sp. Is79A3 (assembly GCF_000219585.1). Lineage (NCBI taxonomy): Bacteria > Pseudomonadati > Pseudomonadota > Betaproteobacteria > Nitrosomonadales > Nitrosomonadaceae > Nitrosomonas > Nitrosomonas sp. Is79A3. The sequence goes on from NC_015731.1 coordinate 477,705, forward strand.
AAGGCAGTCATGGCGCGCGTACCATTAATTCCGACCAGCCAATCTGACTCTGAGCGGCTGACTGCGGCTTCAGCCAGAGATTGTACTTCTGAGTTATCCAGTAATTTAGTAAACCCTTCCCGGATTGCATCGGGAGTCATGGATTGCAACCAAAGGCGTTTGACCGGTTTATTGGTGCCGACATGGCGCAGGATATAATAAAAAATGAGCTCACCTTCACGTCCTGCATCACATGCATTGATAAGAGTATCTATATCTTTACGCTTGATAAGTTTGCTGAGTAATTTTAAACGTGAGGAGGTTTTCTCAATTGGATTCAAATCAAAATGCGGCGGAATAACCGGCAGATTTGCAAAACTCCATTTGCCGCGTTTTACTTCATATTCTTCCGGAATGGCCAATTCGAGCAAATGACCTACTGCCGAAGATACGACATACTGGTCGTTTTCGAAGTAATCAGTGTGTTTGGTAAAGTTACCCAATACCCTTGCGATATCTGCTGCAACAGAAGGTTTCTCAGCAATAATCAGAGATTTACTCATGAATTTCCCGGGAAAAGCCACTGATCGCTGATGTGAAATTAGGCATGTTTGTTATGGCTGAGTGTTTATTTTGAATTGGGGTTGCAAGCATATATGATGAGTGTATTGGACATACGCACGCCAAGCGCTCGTCCGTTATGACTAAATAAAGATTGTGATTGGTCTTAATGCCGGTAATGAGAATCGCTGACAATCAACAATTTCTCAAGTATGGCATCGTCAGTAAGCTGATTCTGGATCCACAACTCTGTTAAAACAATCAGTTTGATTTTTTCAAGGCTGGAGGAATCTTCATCCATTGTCAACACACGGTCAATCAACAGTTCCCTTTGTAACGGGTTAATGATGCCAGCCTGCTCCAGAAAGAAAATGAATCCCCGGCCCTCGGTATCAATCTTTTCCATTTCATACTCTGTAAAACAGCGGAAAGAATCGTTTTCTGCAAAGCTTGCAGGGTAATTGCCGATATCGTGGCGTGCGAGCTCTGAGAGCCAGTTCAGTGTCTCGTTAATATCTTCATCTGCGAATCCGGCCATAGAGAGTTTGCGAGTCAGAGTAGCAGAGTCAGGATAACTTCCTGAGTCAAAATAATTTTCAAATAAATAAACGAGTATATCGAACATAATTGAGTTTAATAAGTTGCAAGTATGTGTGCAGACCGGCATTTCTGGTTGATCTTAACCGATGTTATTGAATTCTCTGATAACATCCCCCCGGCAAACTGCTGACCTGGCCGTCAAGCTCAAGCGTTAATAGCATGGCTGATACAACTTCAGCCGTCAAGCCACTACGGGCGCATAGCGTATTAATATCTACGGCATCATAGCCTAGGTGTTTGAGTAATACGGTATTTTCAGTTGATTGTCCGGTAGCAAATTCTTTTCTTTTGTCGAGATTTTCATTGCTGATTAATGGAAAATAATTTAATTCATCTAAAATATCTTGTGTGTTTTCTACCAGTTTCGCACCTTGCTTAATCAGTGCATGGCAGCCTTTTGAGAGTGGTGAATGAATAGAGCCGGGGATCGCCATCACTTCTCGCCCTTGTTCTAATGCCTGGCGTGCCGTGATCAGCGATCCGCTTTGTAATGCAGCCTCTACTACCAGACAACCTTGACTCATGCCACTAATAATACGATTCCTGCGCGGGAAATTCGTTCCGATGGCGGGTGTGCCGAGAGGAAACTCGGAAATTAGCGCGCCTTCTTTCGCCAGTTTATGCGCTAAAAGATGATTCTTGGCTGGATAAACAATATCCAAACCAGTGCCGATAACAGCGATACTGGCAGCTGCGCCGCGCAAACCTCCTTGATGAGCCGCTGTATCGATACCTAATGCCATACCACTGATGATGCAGAATCCGGCATTGCTGGCTGCTTCGGAGAAGGCCTCTGCATTGGATAAGCCTTGCGGTGTGGCATTGCGGCTGCCAACGACTGCCAGTGCGGGTTTCCGCAATAGTTCCCGCTGCCCTTTGAAATAAAGTAAGGGAGGCGGATCGGCAATGTTCAGCAGTTGCGTTGGGTAATCCGAATCAGCCAGAGTAATGACGGCATTGGCGGGATCTTCCAGCCATTTAAGCGCACCAGAAATTTTATTGCGATCAGCGCCTTGCTTAATGCGTTTGGCAATTGAGTTTTTTACAATGCGTTCGAGAGCGGTGATAGGTGTTGAAAGTATTGCCGAAGGACTGCCAAAAGCAATTAAAAGCCTGCGGATGGATTCGCCGCCTAGGCCGTCAATGAGATTAAGATTCAACCAAGATTCAATATCCGGTGCGTGTTTCATGAATGTGCAGCATTAATTTTAGGGTGTTTTAACGGCATCCAGGATTTTTATGGAGTGTGTGCTTTGTACGACAAGTGCATAGGATATTTTATCAAAAACACGAAATACAAATACCAATCCGGTTCTTTCATCCGGTAATTGTACCATCTCTCCTTTAAGGGACTTAGCCTGGCTTTTTCGATAGATAGCAAGCACATGCCCCATTTCCACGCCATCCAGTTCGCCTTTATTCAGCGTGACGATGTCGCCTCTGCCAATTTCAGTGACGCCGCCGTAGACAGAAATGATTCGCCCGTTAATCGAAAATTCCGGTGCATGGGGTGCGTAGTTATTAAATAGGGTTTCAGGGGCGGGAACCAGACGGTCGCCTTTGAGAATTTCTTCCGTAGCGCGCGTGATGGTTACCGTGCTGACATCAGCAAAAACATTCGCCCTGGCATCTCCCAGGTAGGTTGCCTCATAGCCGAGGATCAGGCCTTCTTGGTCAGGATCTTTCAGCGCCTTGCCAGGGCGGAAGATTTGCCATGTTGTGCCTTTGTCTTTAGGTAATCCACTGACATAAACCGTATTATCTGTACTTAAAACAACCCGGCCTTCACTGGAGCCCAGTATATACGGTGCATCGGCAAGGCCATCTTTTTCAATGACTAACGGCTGACTTAGAAAAGGCTCGATGGTTGATGCCGGTATGCTGGGGATCGCTGCAGTACTCGATTGTTCTGTACGTATTTTAGGCGATAGTTTGACTGTTTTTATACCGCCGTCATCTTCTGCAAGCCGCAATCGACTGCCATAAGGTGTCTTTTCCAAAATTACAATATCACCAGGGTAGATTTTGTGCGGATTCTTCACTTGTTCGCGGTTGAGTCCCCAGATTTCAGGCCAGCGCCATGGGTCTTTAAGAAACCGGGAGGCAATTCCCCACAGAGTATCGCCGGGTACAACCACATGGTGATCGGGTGTGTCGCCTCGCAGTATAATGTTCTCAGCTTTGACTTGCGTAACAGAAAGCAGGCTCAGGAATAAAATCATAGCTATAATAGGCTTTCGCATGAACGATCCCAATGATAGGTAATTGTAGTTATAAAAGCTTAGAGAATGATTATCTAATGATACGGTCTAATTGCGATATTGAGTTTATTAAACTAAACAAATTTTTCATGGCTATTCTAAAAATATTACAATACCCGGATGAGAGGCTGCATACTGTAGCGGCTCCGGTAGCGCAAGTCACGGACAAAATCCGCTTGCTGATAAAAGATTTGGCTGAAACGATGTATGCTGCACCTGGGATAGGGCTGGCAGCGACGCAAGTGGATGTGCATGAACGTGTGATTGTTATCGATACTTCTGAAACGCATGATCAATTGCTTGTTTTGATCAATCCTGAAATTATAGCCAGTAATGGCCTATCTGATTATGAGGAAGGTTGCTTGTCAGTTCCAGGTATCTATGGAAAAGTACAGCGTGCCGAATCTATTGCGGTAAGAGCCTTGAATACGGAAGGGGAATCTTTTGTTCTGAATGCCGATGGATTGCTGGCGGTGTGTATTCAACATGAAATGGATCACTTGGCCGGAAAAGTGTTTGTTGAGTACTGGTCACGGCTTAAGCAGGCACGCACCCTGGCGAGATTAAAGAAAAAACAGCGAAGTGCCATGTAAAAATTGTGCTTTTATGAAAATGTGATGTAGTTTGTTCCCCGAAATTCCCCGGATTAATGGTTTTCTTCTGTCAATGGCATTGAATTCCTGGAATCCAAACAAATGAAAGAACGATGCGCCTAGGATGAGAATCATTTTCGCTGGAACTCCCATTTTTGCTGCGACTGCACTGGATGCATTACTCAAGGCAGATCATGAGATTGTCCTGGTGTTGACGCAGCCGGACCGTCCTGCTGGCAGAGGAATGAAAACGGCCGCCAGTGCGGTTAAGTTGCTTGCCCAACAACAGGATCTTGCGCTGTTACAGCCATTAACGCTTAAATCTGCCGAAATACAAACGCAATTGCTGGCATTGTCCGCAGATGTGATGATTGTGGCGGCTTACGGCTTGATTTTACCTGAAACTGTGTTAAAAATTCCTCGCTTGGGCTGTATGAATATTCACGCTTCGTTATTGCCGCGTTGGCGCGGGGCTGCGCCGATTCAACGGGCTATTCTGGCGGGTGATCATGAAACCGGTATTACCATCATGCAAATGGATGCAGGGTTGGATACAGGTGCCATTTTATTAAAGCGTAGCATAGCGATCGCACCGGATGATACTACGCAATCATTGCATGACAAGTTGGGTCTGCTCGGTGCACAGAGTATCGTTGAGGCTCTGGTGCTGCTGCAGCAGGGAAGACTTGTTCCCATAGTGCAGGATGAGACACTGGCTTGCTATGCCGCCAAAATAAAGAAAACTGAAGCAGAAATTGATTGGCAACAAAGTGCCGAGCAAATTGACCGTGTTGTACGGACGTTTAATCCAAATCCAGGTGCTTATACTTATTTTCGGGATCTTGCATTGAAGATTTGGCAAGCAAAAGTAGTTGCAGGGAGAGCAGCAGGTAAACCAGGGGAAATTATCTCAGTAGATCGTGAAGGCATTACTGTGGCCTGTGGTTCTAATATGTTACAAGTTGAAATAGTGCAAAAACCCGGCGGCAAGAAATTGAGTAGTGCAGATTTTCTGGCGGGGAATAATTTACAGCCAGGTGAAAATTTTTCTGCAGTGAAACATTCCACTTCAAAGCATGATTAAAACCCAGCTTGTTGCGGCTTCTGTAATCAGTAAGGTGCTGGCCGGAGCAAGTTTGACGGGAGTATTGCAGGAAGTTTGGCGCGCAGACCCCGCGTTATCGCGACAGCAAAGAGGTGCCATTCAGGATTTGAGTTATGGTGTATTGCGATTTTATGGGCAATTGGAAGCAACTCTTGGTTTGCTGCTGAAAAAATCACTACGTGACAAGAGCCTGCATCATCTACTCTTAGTCAGCTTATATCAACTGCAATACAGTAAAGCATTGCCGCACACAGTGGTTGATCAGGCTGTTTCGGCCTCGCGATCTTTTGTGCATGGTAAAGGTATGCAGGGACTGGTGAATGCGGTATTGCGCAGTTTTATCCGGCAGCGTGATAGCTTATTGAGGAAAGCTGCTGAAAATGAGGTCGGACGTTATTCGCATCCGCAATGGTGGATTGATAAATTGCGCTGGCAATACCCGCAAAACTTTCAAGCCATATTGGAGGCAGACAACAAACGTCCTCCGATGACTTTGCGGGTCAATCAACGTAAGATCAGCGTGGAAACTTACCGTAAGCTGTTGGCAGAGAAAACGATGCATACAGAATTGCTAGATTCTGGCGCACTGCAACTGAGTCAGCCGGTTATGGTGGAAAGCTTGCCTGGTTTTGCAGAAGGTCTGGTAACCGTGCAAGACGCAGGAGCTCAGTTTGCTGCGACGTTTCTGGATGTGCATGACGGCATGCGTGTATTGGATGCTTGTGCGGCACCCGGAGGGAAAAGCACGCATTTGCTGGAATTGGCCGATATTTCGCTGACGGTACTGGACAATGATTCAGCAAGGCTTGCTCAAGTTCAGCAGAATCTTGCGCGCTTGAATGTGACAGCAGAACGTCTGTTGTGCGGAGATGCCTCGCATCCCGATGAATGGTGGGACGGTCAGTCGTATGATCGTATATTGGCTGATGTACCTTGTTCTGCATCTGGTGTAGTATGCCGGCACCCAGATATTAAATGGTTGCGGCGTGAAAGTGATCTGGTCAAATTCGCAGCAAGTCAACAGGCAATTCTGAATGCATTGTGGAAAATTTTAAGCAGGGATGGTAAGTTACTTTATGTAACTTGCTCGATCTTTGCCGAAGAAAATACGATGCAGATAGAGAAATTTCTTAAACATCATCCTGATGCATGTCCACTACCACTTTCTGGGGCAGCAATGGTAGATGGACAATTGTTACCAGATACTCAACATGATGGTTTCTTTTATACACTGTTGCAAAAAAACTAGCCAAAATATGTGGCGTGTACAGTCATCTCTTGCCAATCTGATTTTTTTGCTGTTGATTACGTTGTTGCCGGTCGTGGTTGCGCAAGCAGAGGGTATTCAGATAAAGTCTGTCAGTATGGCAGCAGTTGGGCAAGGATATGAAATCAGTATTGATTCTGATATTGCTCTCAATGCCACTTTGGAACAAGCGCTTGAAAAAAGTATTGTTTTGTACTTTGTAACCAAATTCAGTTTGGTAGATTCGCGTTGGTATTGGCTTAACGACGAAGTTGCGCGTGGTAAATTAAGAGTTGGGTTAAGATATTACGCATTGACGCGCCAATATCATTTGAACCACCCCTCATTCTCGCAAAGTTTTAATACGTTAACGGAAGCATTGCAGGCTCTGGGTCAATTGCGTGATTATCCCTTGACTGTCAAATCTGATTTAAAACATGATGTTGATTATATCGCGTCACTGCGTATCTGGCTTGATTTGACACGTATGCCTAAACCATTCCAGGTTGAAGCATTGGGTTCCAGCAAATGGGATCTGAGCTCAGACAAACTGGAATGGCGTATGAAGTTACCAACACCAGAGCAGCCGTTCCAGATGAAAGGCCAATAATGAAGTATGTGCTCATTATTGGTGCCGGAGTGGGAGCGGTGATGCTTTTTTTACTGGCTACAGCGGGTGCCAATACTGAGTTTTTTGAACGAAAGTACCGGTTATTGCTGGGTATCAACATTGCTTTCGTATTATTTCTCATGGTTATCGTGGGATTTTTGCTGTGGCGATTCCGGCGCCGGCTTAAGTCGGGTGTGTTCGGATCCAGACTGGCATTACGCTTAATGCTGGTTTTCTCACTGATGGCGATTCTTCCTGGTGTTTTGGTTTATGCCGTATCTGTGCAATTTCTTGAGAAGAGTATTGAATCCTGGTTTGATGTTAAAGTGGACCGTGCGTTGGAGGGTGGCTTGAGTCTAGGGCAAACCATGCTTGAAAACTTGCTGGGAGAATTGCGAAAGAAAGCACAAGCCACTGCGTTGATGTTGTCTGAGCCTTCCAGCCAACCGTTACTAGTGCTCAATGAATTATTGTTGCAATCGCAAATTGAAGAAGCAACTCTGTTTAACCAGGATGGTAAAGTTATTGCATTTTCCAGTGAAAGTAATTTGGCATTATTTCCTGAAATGCCCAATGCGATCGTGATGCGGCACATAAGAATTCAAAAAGCCTACAGCGCGGTTGAATCCGTTGCAGATAAGGGTTTGTATTTGCGCGTAGTTGCGCCTGTCAATGTATTGAGTCTGAAAGAAGATATCCGGGTGCTTCAGCTTTTGCAGCCGGTTCCTGTGCAATTGGCAAAAGATGCCGAACGAGTGCAGGCAGGATATCAGGATTATCAGGAGCTCTCTTTGTCCCGTCAGGGATTAACCCGGCTGTATAGTGTTACATTGACACTGGCATTGCTTTTGTCATTGTTTTCAGCATTGGCAGCCGCTTCATTGCTCAGCGAGAAATTGAGCGCCCCGCTTGGTATGCTGGCGGAAGGTACGCGCGCTATTGCGCAAGGCGATTACAGCCGCCGTCATTTGGTCCAGAGTAGCGATGAACTGGGTGTGTTGACGGAATCTTTTAATTTGATGACGCAACAACTGGAGGAAGCGCAAGCGACAGCACAGCATAACCAGCAGGAAGTGGAGAGCGCGCGTGCGCATCTGGAAAGTATTCTGGCAAATCTTTCATCCGGTGTATTGGTGTTTGACGATCAATTGGTTTTATCCAAGGCAAACCGTAGTGCCGAGCAAATACTGCAGATCCCTATGATCAGCCTGGATGGTTCAATCATCGAAGGCTGTGTGAGTAATGAACCGCAACTGAATACTTTGGTTACTGAGATCAGGGAAGGTTTTAACTCAGGAGAAACTGGTGTTTGGCAGCGCCAATTAACGCGTTCAGGAGATGGTAATAATCAAGTCTTGCTGTTACGGGGAACACGTTTGCCCAAGATATCGGGTGGCGGCGGGGTGGTGGTCTTTGACGATATTACTAATTTATTGCAAGTGCAGCGTGCAGTTGCCTGGGGTGAAGTTGCGCGCCGGCTCGCGCATGAAATTAAAAACCCGTTGACGCCGATTCAACTCTCTGCTGAACGGGTGCAACATAAGTTGATCAATAAACTGGACGAGGAAGATGCAAGAATTCTGCGTCGTTCGACAGAGACGATTGTCAATCAGGTCGAAGCGCTAAAAAGGATGGTTAATGAATTCAATCAATATGCGCGTGTTCCTGAATTGGAATTGCGTCAACTGGATTTTAATCGATTGGTGCGCGAAGTATTGTCACTTTACGAAACAGCAAGTATGACAACTGATAATAGTAAACACATACAAATCAAGCCGACATTGGCAGACGATTTGCCGGTAGTCAGAGGTGATGCTGCACAGTTGCGTCAGGTGCTGCATAATTTATTGCAGAATGCGCAAGATGCATTGATAGATACATCAGAGCCTGTAATCGAAGTAAGAACCGAGATGGTGCATGGGGGGGTGCAGCTGAGTGTGCGTGATAATGGCTGCGGTTTTTCAGACGAGATCAGATCGCGGGTTTTTGAACCTTATGTCACAACCAAATCGAAAGGAACCGGATTGGGGTTACCCATCGTCAAGAAAATTGTTGAGGAGCATGAAGGCTTGATCCATATTGAAAATATTAAGCCCCGTGGCGCTCAAATTTCAATTATCCTGCCAACGGTAGAGAAGAATATCTCTGCGGGGAATAACAAACTGGTGTTAAGTTGAATTAATGAATCAGTGATTACAGAAAAGATGAATAAAATCTTTCATATTCGGGCACTCGTCTATCAAAAAACTTGGAATCCATAGATGATCATGAAATTTGACAGTTGTAGATAAGCTGATTAGATTTCGTTAGTAGAGAGAATTCTAAATGATAACAAACAATACAATACTTGTTGTTGATGACGAAATTGGCATACGCGAATTGCTTTCTGAAATTTTGCGTGATGAAGGCTATCGTGTGGCGCTGGCAGAAAATGCTGAACAAGCGCGGATCTGGCGAAGTCAAACGCGCCCGGATCTGGTGTTGCTGGATATCTGGATGCCTGATACCGATGGTATTACACTGCTGAAAGATTGGGCGAGTAACGGAATGCTGACAATGCCGGTGATCATGATGTCTGGGCATGGCACTATCGATACAGCAGTCGAAGCGACACGTATTGGTGCATTTGGCTATTTGGAGAAACCAATACCGCTGCAAAAGCTGCTAAGTACTGTCAGTAAGGCCTTGCGAGGGGGGCAAAATAAACAGCAATCAACACTTTCTCTCGCCAGTTTGGGTAAAGGTGCTCTGATCGCAGATCTCAGGAAAAGATTAGAGCAAGTCGCAAATCTGAAAACGCCTTTGCTGCTGATGGGAGAGCCGGGTGCCGGTGCGGAGATATGTGCGCGTTTTATGCATCGCCAAAATACACCATGGGTGGAACCAGAGACATTGACGTCGCTGGCTGAATCGCCACTGGATTTACTCGAGCTTGCGCGTGACGGTCTGTTATTTCTCAAGGATGTGGGTGAAATCAGCAAATTAGCGCAAAAAGGTTTGCTGTTATTGTTGAGCAAGCTGGATAAATATAACGTACGGTTGATTTGTGCGACATCTCAGCCCCTGGCAGAGTTAACGGCGCAAGGTGTTTATCATCCCAAATTATACGAAGCGCTGAGCAGCTTAAGTATAGGTATTCCGGCATTGAGAGCGCACCGGGAGGACATTCCTGATTTGGCCAGTCAAATTTTATCGCGTTTTGTTGAATCGGGGGAGGCTTCATCAGTCTTGCAGTTCAGTACTGCGGCGCTTAATTGCTTACGGAATTATGATTGGCCAGGTAATCTTACACAGTTGACAGGTGTCGTGCATTCTTTGGCATTGACATGTACCGGTGATGAGATTTCTGCTGAAGCCGTCCAACAGGCCATGGTTTTTCCAGAATCGGCTTCCACATCTGTTACTCCTGAAATTCCGCTGGATCTTTCACTACGTGAAGCACGTGATTTGTTTGAAAAAACATACTTCGAAAGGCTGATCGATCAAGAAAGTGGCAATATGACGCGTGTGGCTGACAGGGCTGGATTGGAGCGTACACATCTGTATCGGAAAATAAAATTATTGGGAATTAAATTGCGGGGAAACTGATTCTGTAAGAAAATTTTGCTGCTACTGGATTGGTTTTGTGCGCAAAATAATAGATAATACTAACTTTTCCGCCGATGCATAGCATATGAATATGCAGACCGGCCATTTCTATTTGTTGAAAATATAGGGGAGTTAGTATCGATGGGTACATTTAAGGATTTTGACGCGCCGGTGTTTAAAGATTTGACCAGTGCGATTCGCGCGTTGGCTATGGATGCCGTGCAAAAAGCCAATTCTGGCCACCCCGGTATGCCGATGGGTATGGCTGAAATTGCTGAAGTGCTGTGGATCCATCATCTGCGTCATAATCCTGGCAATCCGGAGTGGGTCGACCGTGACCGGTTTATTCTTTCCAATGGACACGGGTCGATGTTGATCTATGCCTTATTGCATTTGACGGGCTACGATTTGCCAATGGAAGAAATCAAACGCTTCCGTCAGTTTCATTCAAAGACACCAGGGCATCCGGAATATGGCTATACCCCGGGCGTAGAAACCACAACAGGTCCATTAGGTCAGGGTATTACCAATGCGGTAGGCATGGCGCTGGCAGAAAAAGTTCTGGCTGCTGAATTTAACCGTCCTGGCTATAATATTGTGGATCACTATACTTATGTTTTCTTGGGTGATGGCTGCTTGATGGAAGGCATTTCGCACGAAGCTTGTTCTTTGGCGGGTACTTTGGGTTTGGGCAAACTAATCTGTTTTTACGATGATAATGGTATTTCCATTGATGGTCACGTGGAAGGCTGGTTTACCGACGATACGCCGAAGCGGTTTGAGTCTTATGGCTGGCATGTTGTGCCCAATGTCAACGGGCATGATCCGGAAGCGATTGAAGCAGCGATTGAAGCTGCTAAACAGGTAAATAACAAGCCATCAATGATTTGCTGCAAAACGGTCATTGGATTGGGCTCACCGAATATGGCCAATACCCATTCGGTACATGGCGCCGCATTGGGTGATGCAGAAATTGCGGCTACTCGTCCGCACATTGGCTGGCATCATCCGCCTTTTGAAATACCACAAGAAGTTTACAGTGCTTGGGATGCAAGAACGAAAGGCCAAAAGCTTGAAACTGAATGGAACCAGAAATTTGCTGAATACGCAGAGAAACATCCAGCTGAAGCCGCTGAATTTAACCGTCGTATGACGGGAGATTTGCCAGCAAACTGGCGTAGTCATGTCGATAGCGTTATCAATCAGGTGAATGCGAAAGCAGAGACGATTGCCAGCCGCAAAGCCTCACAAAACGCGATCGAAGGCCTGGCGCCAATTCTACCCGAGTTGATTGGCGGTTCTGCGGATCTGGCCGGATCTAACTTGACTTTATGGTCAGGTTCTAAGGGAATTAGCCAGAAAAACGGCGGTAATTATGTTTACTATGGTGTGCGTGAGTTTGGCATGAGTGCCATGATGAACGGATTGTCGTTACATGGCGGTTTGATTCCTTATGGCGCCACATTTTTGATGTTTTCTGAGTATGCCCGTAACGCACTGCGCATGGCTGCATTGATGAAAATTCGCAATATCTTCGTGTTTACTCATGATTCCATTGGCCTGGGTGAGGATGGTCCGACACATCAACCGGTAGAGCAAACAGCCACATTGCGTTATATCCCTAACATGGATGTATGGCGGCCCTGTGATACTGTTGAATCAACAGTTTCTTGGGCGCGTGCCATCGAACGCAAGGATGGCCCTTCAATCTTGATTTTCAGCCGCCAGAATTTGCCGTTCCAGAAACGGGATGCAGCTACGATCAAATTAATTGATAAAGGTGGTTATGTATTATCTGAAGCGGGCAATGGGAAAGCGCATGCTATTCTAATTGCAACAGGCTCAGAGATTGGACTGGCCGTGAATGCACAAAAAGCATTGGCGGAAGAGGGTATTCATGTGCGTATTGTATCCATGCCATGCACGAATGTATTTGATCGTCAGGAACCATCTTACAAGGACAGTGTCTTGACAAAAGGCGTTAAGCGAGTTGCCATAGAGGCGGGTGTGACAGATTTCTGGCGTAAGTACGTCGGACTGGATGGTGCTGTGGTGGGTATGGATACCTTTGGTGAGTCAGCGCCTGCAGATGTTCTATTCAAGCATTTTGGCTTTACCGTCGAGAACGTGGTCAAGACAGTAAAAGGCATTCTCTAATTCAATTTATGATTAAAGCAGTTGGGTGAATTGTGTATTTACCTGAAAGCAAAAAGTTTCTTATTTAAGGAGTTTCGGTATGACAATTAAGGTTGGTATTAATGGGTTTGGTCGAATCGGGCGTATGGTTTTTCGCTCCGCAATACAGAATTTTCCTGATATCGAAGTGGTTGCCATTAATGATTTGTTAGAGCCGGATTATCTGGCTTATATGTTAAAACATGATTCGGTACATGGCCGTTTCCAGGGCGATATCGCAATTGATGGGAATACGCTGGTTGTCAATGGTAAAAGAATTCGACTGACGGCAATTAAAGATCCTGCTGAGCTGAAATGGAATGAAGTGGGTGCTGAAGTTGTGGTTGAGTCGACTGGCCTGTTTCTGACCAAAGAAACCTGTGAAAAACATTTGGTAGCAGGTGCCAAGAAAGTCATTATGTCGGCGCCTTCCAAAGATGATACACCAATGTTTGTCTTTGGCGTGAATGATAAATCTTATAAAGGTGAGAGCATTATTTCCAATGCCTCCTGTACCACGAACTGCTTGGCGCCGATAGCCAAGGTGCTGAATGATAAATGGGGCATTAAGCGCGGACTTATGACGACGGTTCATGCCGCAACAGCGACACAAAAAACTGTGGATGGCCCGTCCAACAAAGATTGGCGTGGTGGCCGCGGAATTCTGGAAAATATTATTCCATCTTCAACAGGTGCTGCTAAAGCAGTGGGCGTTGTGATTCCTGAGCTGAATAAAAAACTGACCGGTATGGCTTTCCGTGTTCCAACGTCAGATGTATCTGTTGTGGATTTGACGGTTGAGCTGGAAAAAGATGCATCTTATGAGGAAATTTGTAAAGCGATGAAGGATGCTTCCGAAGGTTCAATGAAGGGCGTGCTGGGATACACCGACCAGAAAGTGGTATCCACCGATTTCCGCGGTGAAAGCTGTACATCCATTTTTGATGCCGAAGCAGGCATGGCTTTAGATAAAAGCTTTGTGAAAGTAGTTGCCTGGTATGACAACGAATGGGGTTATTCCACCAAAGTGCTGGAGATGGTTCGTACTGTTGCCAAGTAGTTTTGTATTTGAAGATACGCAGTTAAGAATAAATAAAATCTTGACTGCTGTTTGACTTAATATTCAATTCGTTAAGACATAAAGGGTAGCGCTTGCTATCCTTTATATTTTCTTAAAGACAATTTTGGAGCTTGCCGTGTCTGTTATTAAACTTGTTGACCTTGATCTGAAAGGTAAACGTGTATTTATACGCGCTGATCTGAATGTGCCTGTGAAGGATGGTAAGGTGACATCGGATGCACGCATTTCCGCCTCGATGGCGACGATTAATCATTGCCTTAAACAAGGCGCCAAGGTGATGGTCACATCGCATCTCGGCCGCCCTGAGGAAGGTGTGTGGGCAGAGGAAAATTCACTGAAACCGGTCGCGGATAATATTGCAGGCCGTTTAAATAAACCCGTGCGTTTAATCCGCGACTGGGTCGATGGTGGTTTTGAAGTGGCCGATGGGGAATTGGTTGTGTTGGAGAATTGCCGCATCAATAAAGGCGAAAAGAAAAATTCAGAAGATACGGCACAGAAGTATGCGAAATTGTGCGACGTCTTTGTGATGGATGCATTTGGTACCGCGCACCGTGCTGAAGCATCAACCCATGGCATTGCCAAGTATGCGCCAGTGGCGTGTGCAGGTATTCTGCTCACCGAAGAACTGGAAGCATTAACCAAAGCTTTGCTGAATCCGGCACGTCCTATGGTGGCCATTGTCGGGGGTTCCAAAGTCTCGACCAAGTTGACAGTACTCGAGTCGTTATCTGAGAAAGTTGATCAACTCGTTGTGGGTGGCGGTATTGCCAATACATTCCTGAAAGCAACCGGTAAGAATGTTGGCAAATCACTGTGCGAAGATGATCTGGTTCCAACGGCCAAAATACTGATGGATAAAATGGCTAAGCGGAATGCATCGATTCCCATCGCTGTCGACGTGGTGGTGGGTAAAAAGTTTGATGCCAACGAGCCTGCAGTATTGAAAGACGCAGGTAATGTAAGTGATGACGACATGATTTTTGATATTGGACCCAAAAGCGCGCAGGAATTGGTGGATATCATTATGCGTGCGGGAACAGTCGTTTGGAACGGTCCGGTGGGTGTATTTGAATTTGACCAGTTTGGTGCCGGAACTGAGAAAATCGCACGGGCGATTGCGGAAACGAGCGCTTTTACGCTGGCGGGCGGGGGTGATACTATTGCTGCGATTCAGAAATATGATATCTATGACAAAATATCCTATATATCAACAGCAGGTGGCGCATTTCTCGAATTCTTAGAGGGTAAAAAATTACCCGCGGTAGAAATATTAGAAACACGTGCTAACTAATATCCAAGAGAGATAATGATTCGAAGAACTAAAATTGTAGCAACACTCGGCCCCGCATGCAGTAACCCAAAAATATTGGACCGCATGATCCGGGCGGGTGTGGATGTTGTTCGGATTAATTTTTCTCACGGTACGCGAGAACAACATATTGAGTTTGCGGAATTGACCCGCTCGCTGGCACGAGCTGCGGGTCTGACTGTCGGTGTTCTGGCTGATTTGCAAGGTCCGAAAATTCGTGTTGGCAGGTTTGAGCACGGCAAAATCAGGCTGGAAGTGGGCGATCAGTTCATTTTGGATGCGACTTGTGAACTGGGCAATCAGGAAAGAGTCGGGTTAGACTATAAAGAACTGCCGAATGATCTGGAAGCCGGTGCCACGCTAATGCTGGATGATGGCCGCATCGTGCTGAGTGTTTCGCACGTGAAGGGTCATCAAGTATTCTGTATCGTTGAGCAGGGCGGGATACTGTCGAACAACAAAGGTATCAATCGCAAAGGCGGCGGACTGGGTGCGCCTGCATTGACGAGCAAGGATCTCGAGGATATCAAAACGGCTGCACTACTGGGCGCCGATTATTTGGCTGTTTCGTTTGTCCGCTCCGGTGATGATATCCGGCAAGCTCGAGCACTGATGCAAGAAGCGGGCGGTAAAGGTATGATCATGGCGAAGATCGAACGCTCAGAAGCCATTCTTGCGCTCGATGATATTGTCGAAGCATCCGATGCGATTATGGTGGCGCGCGGCGATTTAGCGGTTGAAGTAGGAGATGCCGCTGTCCCAGCCCTGCAAAAAAGAATGATTCGCTCTGCACGCGGCAATAATAAGTTAGTTGTGACCGCAACGCAGATGATGGAATCGATGATTACTAATCCGATTCCAACGCGTGCTGAAGTATCGGATGTTGCCAATGCTGTGCTGGATGGTACCGATGCGGTGATGTTGTCGGCAGAATCGGCAGCGGGTGAATATCCGGTGGAAGCGGTAGAAGCCATGGCGCGCGTTTGTTTGGAGGCCGAAAAGGAATATTTGGTCAGTCATGACAAGCGGATGGCGAATACAAGTCCGGGCACGATTGAAGAAGCGATTGCCCGTGCCACCATGTTCACCGCCAGCGGGCTGCAGATTCGCGCGATTGCTGCTTTAACGCAAAGCGGTGTGACTGCACTGCTGATGTCGCGGAGAAGTTCCAAAGTGCCTATTTTTGCGCTGAGTCCTAATGAAGAAACGCGTCGCAGAGTGACGCTATTCAGAGGCGTTTACCCGGTGGAATTTGGCGAAGGGCTTAATGATCCGGAGATTATTCTCAATCTGGCTGAAGAAGAATTGCTCCAGCGTGGTGTCGTGCGAAATGGTGATATCATGGTGATGACGATTGGTGAGCCGGTCGGTAAATCTGGCGGCACCAATACAATGAAGATTATCAAAGTCGGCGAATGGAAATTGCGGCAAGGAATGGATGTCACGTAAACCGGCAGACTGACTGGATGCAACGCCGGAATTCGAATAACGAAAGTTGCGGCGAAAAGAATCAAAGATTTTCTAAGAACAAGCGTTTGTACTAAATCAGGATCACATTAAGATAATTTTTTGAAGGAGATTTAAATGGCACTCGTATCATTAAGACAACTACTCGATCACGCTGCAGAAAATGGCTATGGCTTACCTGCTTTTAACGTTAACAATCTGGAACAAATCCAGGCGATCATGCAGGCGGCTGATGAATGCAATAGCCCGGTCATTATGCAGGGTTCTGCAGGCGCGAGGAAATATGCCGGCGAAGCATTTTTACGTCATTTAATTGAAGCGGCCGTTGAATCCTATCCGCATATACCGATTGTCATGCATCAGGATCATGGCGCATCGCCGTCGGTTTGCGTCAATGCAATCCGCAGCGGTTTTTCAAGTGTCATGATGGACGGTTCATTGCAAGCAGATGCCAAAACACCTTCTACCTACGAATACAACGTCAATGTTACGGCCGATGTTGTCAATATTGCGCATTCGGTGGGTGTCTCCGTTGAAGGTGAGCTGGGTTGCCTGGGTTCGTTGGAATCTGGCATGGGAGAAGCAGAAGATGGACACGGCGCAGAAGGTGTGTTGTCTCATGATCAATTGCTGACCGACCCGGAAGAAGCTGCCGACTTTGTGCGCAAAACCGGGGTGGATGCCTTGGCGATTGCCATTGGAACCTCGCACGGCGCTTACAAATTCACGCGTAAACCGACGGGCGATATTCTGGCCATTCAACGCATCAAAGAGATCCATCAACGTATTCCCAATACCCATCTGGTGATGCACGGCTCCAGCTCAGTGCCACAAGAATGGCTGGATATCATCCGTCAATACGGTGGTGATATCAAAGAAACCTACGGCGTACCGGTTGAAGAAATCCAGCAAGGGATCAAGTATGGCGTGCGCAAAGTCAATATCGACACCGACATCCGCCTAGCCATGACCGGCGCAATCCGCCGCAGCCTGGAAAAAGACAAAAGCAATTTTGACCCGCGCAAATTCCTGAAAGAAGCAACCGCAGCCGCTAAAGATATTTGCAAAGCGCGCTTTGAAGCCTTCGGCTGTGCCGGACAGGCTGGTAAAATCAAACCGATTTCGCTGGAAAGTATGGCGAATCGCTATGCAAAAGGTGAATTGAACGCCATTATTAAGTAAGTCAAATCGCAGTAGTATTTAATAAATCCAAGATGAATTGTGCAGAAAAGCACAATCCATCTTGGATTCAAGATCTGAGAGTATCATCAGATCTCCTAAGTTATACATTCCCTTCTCAGCATCCGAAATCAAATGGCTCAAAGATCTAATCAGGATATAGAGCGACACTATTTCAATATGTTCTGTAAGCGCTATAAGTTGCCTGAAGGGACGATCATCTTTGATGATAAGCCGGGTGTGATTTTGGAAGGAGAAAGGAGAATTGGGATTGAGATTACCAATTTCTTTCTTGAGAAAGGAGATCTTGAGGAAAGTGAACAGAAACAGAGTGTTGTGCGAAAATCTGTGGTTGCTAGGGCCCATCAATCTTATTTAGAAAACGGTGGAAAAAGAATTGAACTTTCATTCTCATTCGATAAAGTTAATTACATTCGAAACCAAAAGCTACTTGTTGAAAAAATCACTACGTTAGCAAAAAATATTGATGAATTTAGAACGGGGCTGATACACCGAGATGTTTTTAAAAACATACCAGAACTTTCATCTGTTTATCTGAATACAGAAGAATATGAAGATCCGAAGTGGCGGATTGTTCAATGCTATTCTGGTCAGCTCATGTCAATGGAGAAGCTACGTGCAATTGTTAGCGTTAAGGAAGAAAAGTCGAATCATTATAAGCCTTGTGATGCTTACTGGCTCGTTGTAATAGTTGACTCCAGTGATCGATCTCAAGATCAAGAGATTCAGATTAATGATTTTGTAAAGATCACTTCAACAGCTTTCGAAAGAGTGATCATTTACAGAACTCATTCTGATGACGTATTATTCCAATTTTATTTTAAAACAGCATTAATAATCCAATCCCATCCGGCAATGCTACGCATAGTTTCCTGGTTTAATTCAAAGCTTTTTAGCGCGCTTTCCAGATGTATCTCAAGCGCATCCAGACTATCGAAGGCGCGGTTATGAAAGAATTTTTCCCGCAATTCATCCCATACATGTTCCTGCGGGTTGAGTTCTGGCGAGTAAGGTGGTAGAAACAGGATTCGCATATTCTCTGCCAATTTCATGGTTTGGCTTTTGTGCCAGCCTGCACCGTCCATCACCATAATGATATTTTCATGCGGGTAACGTGCCGCGATTTCATCCACGAAAAGTTGCATGCAGTCCCCGTTCACCCAGGGCAGGATTAGGAAATCAAATCGCCCATCCAGTGGGCTGACTGCGCCATAAGCGTAGGTGTATTGTTGCGTCAGCATGGCACGTACCATGGGACGATGGGGCTTCTTGTCCCAGCGGTGCCGTACATCGCTGATGCGGCCGAAACGCGCTTCATCCTGAAACATTAGACGCAGCGGGCGCGAGACCGCAAAAGCCGCCACTTCCTCGGTTAGCCGCTCGGGGAGTTTTTTTTCCACGCCTCGCGCGCTGCTGGGTCGGCTTGTGGATGGCTTTTATCCGGGGCCAGTTTGCGCCAGCCATGCCGTGCCAACATTTGGTACAGAGTAGACAAAGCCAGTGGCTTGCCCAGCCTAGCTTCAACCGCCGGTTTCAAGGGCGGAACAATGACCACGCCACCGGTAGCAGCCTCACTCAGCACTTCATCCAGAATCCTGGCTTCCTGCTCCAAACTGGCCTTGGCCCGGTTACGTAATTCGCGTTTGCTGCGCGTGGCTTTCTTTTCCTCTCCCGTCGCTGGATCATACCGGGTACGCATTCTGCAGGTGACACCTACTGAACGGCCAATGGCAAGCGCTGTCTGCTCCAGACTCAAACCTAGCGACAATGGCAGCACTATCGCTTGCGCAGCTCGAAGTTCTGCCGCAGTCTTGGCTTTCTTTAACCGTTCCATCGCTACCTCAAGTTGCTCCGTCCCACTTGCCTTCCGTGCCATGATGGCCTCTACCAAAAATAAAAGCTATATTATTACTGTTTTTATCTGTAATTGGAATTAGAGGCGAAATAAAGTGCGAGTTAAGAATTAACAAGAGCTTAGTCTAATCTCACTTTTTATTCGATTTTGTGCAACTTTTTATTCCATAAAATGAGCTATGATTGGCTCTGGGGAGGAACATAACCCACCGGTTTTTCCGCTCCCGCACCAAAAAAATGCGCTTCCAGTTGTTCAGCCAAATATTTTCGAGCCTTGATATCTGAAAGATTCAAGCGATTCTCGTTGACCAGCATGGTTTGGTGTTCGATCCATTGATGCCAGGCCTCTTTGGAGACATTTTCAAAAATACGTTTGCCCAGCTCTCCGGGATAGGTCTGAAAATCCAGGCCTTCGGCTTCGCGACCTAGTTTTATGCATTTAACCATTCTTGCCATTTGTGCTCCAGATCAGTCAACAAAGATAATCGGTAAGAAAAGCCGACATTATGAAAGGTTCACCGCAATCAGTAAACCGTCGTTGTGAATTTAAGTGATTCCGATCGAATCACAAGTGTTTAATCAGTACCTTCGAGCGGCGTTGATAATTGTATAAATTCTGTTTGGCTTTGGGTAATTCGGCCGGGGTAGCTTCGGTAAAGCCGTGTTCAATGAACCAATGCGTGGCATGCGTGGTGAGTACAAACAGTTTGCGGATACCCTGGGAAATGGTCTGGCTTTCGATATGTTTGAGTAAACGGTTGCCGTGCCCCAAGTCACGATAATCCGCGTGAATCGCTAAGCAGGCGAGTTCGCAGGCGTGTTCTTCAGGAAACGGATACAGCGCAGCGCAGCCGAGGATTACACCGTCGTGTTCGAAAACCGTAAAACGGTCAATTTCAATTTCCAGTAATTCACGATTACGTCTTACCAGAATGCCTTCAGTTTCCAGCGGTTCAATCAGTTGCAGAATACCACCGACATCTTCTATTCTGGCCTTGCGGAGTGCTTGCAGTGTTTCCTGCGAGATCATCCAGCCGATGCCATCGTGCGTGAATAACTCTTGTAGAATGGCGCCATCGCTGTGGCGGCTTATTAGATGCGTTCGTGTGACATGCGTTTCACAGGCCTTGATTGCGCAGCGTAGCGATGAGCGGATTTCGTCGGAGAGTAAAGCCGTGGTTACCGGTGCTTTGTTTTCGAGCAAAGATTTACTTTCTGCGACAGTGAGTTCTCGCGAGAGTACTTCAGGATTGTGAGCGGAAGTTGCTACGGTATCCAGGGTATCTAAAAGGAAAATCAATTTCTCGGCACTGAGAGCAATCGCGACTTCGGTAGCCACATTCTCCATCGTAAGATTAAAAATCTCACCAGTCGGTGAATAGCCCAGTGGTGAAATCAATACGACATCATTTTGTTCCAGACGGGAATGAATATCTTGCGCATTAATCTTGCGCACTTTTCCGGTATGCATCAAATCGATGCCTTGAATAACGCCATACGGACAAGCCGTGACAAAATTCCCGCTGCTTACGCGAATGGAAGCGTTGGCCATTGGTGAGTTGGGTAACCCCATCGAGAGCAATGCGGCAATTTCATGATGCACACGTCCCACCGATTCTTTGACACATTGCAGCGCGGCGGAATCGGTAACGCGCATGCCCATGACCGACTGCGTTTCCAATTGCGATTCATCCAGACGTAACTGAATTTGCGGGCGTGCGCCGTGGACAAGTACCAATCTGACGCCGAGACTGGCAAGTAAATTGATATCGTGAATAAAGCTGACAAATTTTGCATCGGTGACCATTTCGCCACTAAAACCAATGACAAAGGTTTTTCCCCTGAATGCATTGATATAAGGCGTAACCGAACGAAACCAGGAAACAAATTCAGAGGTGGTGGAGTTCATTGATCGTCAAGATTCTCTTTTTTTAAATTAGTAGACTATTTGCTCAGAAGTCGCCCCATAGGGTTTGCATTGCGGAAATGGCCGCTAAAGCGGCACTCTCAGTGCGCAATATGCGTTTTCCCAACCGTACCGGAATGAAGCCGGTATGTGAAATTGCTATTTCTTCTTCCTGCGTGAATCCCCCTTCAGGTCCAATCACCAGCGCTATGTGCGCACTGGCAGATGGTTGGGGCATGTTTCTTAAACTTTCTACTGCTGTTGTGGAAAGCATGAAATTCAGATCGTGCGATGATCGCATGGTTTTCTTTTGACTTAGCCATTCCGGTAGCGAAATCAAAGGCAATATCTGCGGCAAATGATTCCTGCCGCATTGTTCACACGCTGAAATAATGATTTTCTGCCAGTGTTGCAGGCGCTTGGAAGAACGCTCGTCGGAAAGATGCACAATGCTGCGGACAGTCGAAACCGGCTGTATGCATGTCACGCCCAATTCCGCTGCTTTCTGTATGATCCAATCCATTTTTTCATTAACACATATGGCTTGCGCGAGCGTTATATTAAGGGGCGATTCACAGTCCATGTCCTGATAGGCATCAATCAAAACCGTGGTATTTGATTTACTGATATTTTCGATGAATGCAGAAAATTCACCGCCATGGCCATTAAATAACGTGATGGCATCCCCTTCTTTTAGCCGCAACACCCGCGCAGCATGATGTTTGTTCTCGACGGAAAGCTCAATGAGTTGCCCAATGGCAATTTCTGCCGGGTGATAAAAGCGCGCATGCATGATTGGGTCGGGTCTGGGCAAGTAGCAATTTCAATAATGGACTCATGCTAATATAGCACGATAAGTATTCAGCATTGTCTGAGCGTCACGTTGAATTTGAAAAGCGACAAGCTGAAAAGTGATTTTCTGAAATATTATCGATAACAGGAGAAAGTATATGGCAAGTCTGGAAACACCGGTGTGTGATTTTGGCTGGAAGGCGATTGATTTTGATTTGTTAGGTGTTGATGGTAAGCGGTATAACCTGGCTTCCGCGAAAGGAGAAAACGGCTTGCTGGTGATGTTTATCTGCAATCATTGCCCGTATGTGAAAGCCGTTCAGGATCGCATTATTCGTGATGTGAATGAATTGAAGCCGTATGGCATGAATGCGATCGCGATCATGTCGAATGATCCAGCCGATTATCCGGAAGATTCGTTTGAGAATATGACCTTGGTTGCCAAGAAATTAAATTATCCATTTCCTTACGTCTGGGATGAAACCCAAGAAATTGCTAAGAAATATGGCGCGGTGTGTACGCCCGATTTTTTTGGATTCAATAGTAAACTGGAGCTGCAATATCGCGGACGTCTGGATGCATCGCGGAAAGAAGCGGCTCCCGCTGATGTGCACCGCGATCTGTTTGAAGCCATGCTGCAGGTTGCTAAAACAGGTCGTGGTCCAGAAAATCAAATCCCCAGTATCGGTTGCTCGATCAAGTGGCGTACGGAGTAAACGTGCTAGAAAAAGTTATCACGGTTGTTAAAGAAGTTGCACAGCAGGTAATTATGCCGCGTTATCTGCAAGTCGACCGGCAGCTTAAGTCGGACGGCAGTTTTTTCACCGAAGCGGATGTTGCCGCACAGAATGCTTTGCTCTACGAGTTACAGAAGATTTATCCGGCTGCTACCATGGGCGAGGAAATGTCGAGACAGGAACAGGAAGAGCAGTGGACTCAGGGTAAAGCCGGATTGTGGAGTGTTGATCCGATTGATGGCACTTCTAATTTTTTGAATGGACTACCTTATTTTGCAATTTCGGTGGCATTGATGGAACAAGGCAGGGGCGTTTTAGGGGTGATTTATAACCCGGTAGCCGACGAAATGTTTTATGCGACAAAAGGCGGCGGTGCTTTTCTAAATGGAACAGCATTGCCTATCAAGAAATATGTGCCTACGTTATCGAGTGCAATGGCGAATGTGGATTTGAAGCGATTGGATAGAAAATTTGCGGCAAGAGTCGCAGCCTATCCGCCGTATGCATCGCAGCGAAATTATGGCGCTTGTGCCCTCGAATGGTGTTATACCGCCGCCGGTTATTTTGATTTGTATCTGCATGGCGGGCAGAAGCCTTGGGATTATGCGGCTGGTTCGCTGATTCTTGAAGAAGCGGGCGGGAAAATGTGCGGTTTTGATCAAGATGATTATTGGGCGGGTTCGCCTTGGCAACGCTCAGTGATTGCGGCGTTGGATCCTGGATTGTTTACCCAATGGCGCGATTGGGTGCGCGAGAACCGGAAGGAATAGGTAAGTCAATTGAAAATCATCATTCTGGGGGCTGGTCAGGTGGGCTCGTCTGTTGCAGAAAGCTTGGTCAGTGAAGCCAATGACATCACGATGGTCGATGTTGATTCCAAGCGATTGGCATTATTGCAGGATCGCTTGGATTTGCGGACAGTTGTTGGTAATGCATCACATCCATCCGTGCTAGAGAACGCCGGGGCTCATGATGCGGATATGATTCTGGCAGTTACCGAACATGACGAAACCAACTTAGTGGCTTGTAAGCTTGCCGCTACCTTATTTAACACACCCACTAAAATTGCACGTATTCGATCGACTGAATATTTGGCACACCCGGATATTTTTTCTACCGAGAATTTCTGTGTCGATTTTGCCATTTCTCCGGAACAGATTCTGACGGAATATATTGAGAAGTTGATAGAGTTTCCTGAAGCTTTGCAGGTGCTCGATTTTGCGTCGGGGAAAGTGAGTTTGGTTGCTGTACGCGCATTACAAGGCGGATCGCTTGTTGGGCAGCAATTACAGGAATTGCGTAAGCATGTTCCTAATGTGGATTCACGTGTAGCCGCAATTTTCCGCAAAGACCGGCCGATTATTCCCGAAGGAGACACGGTGATCGAAGCAGAAGATGAGGTGTTTTTTATCGCTGCCACCGAAGATATCCGGACTGTGATGCGAGAGCTGCGGAAGATGGATAAACCAGTCAAGCGAGTAATGATCGCTGGCGGCGGGAAAATAGGCAAGCGTCTTAGCGTAACATTGGAAAAAGACTATCAGGTCAGAATCATTGAGCGTGATTATCAAGCCAGTGAGCGTTTGGCCGGAGAG
Organism: Nitrosomonas sp. Is79A3; assembly: GCF_000219585.1. Lineage (NCBI taxonomy): Bacteria > Pseudomonadati > Pseudomonadota > Betaproteobacteria > Nitrosomonadales > Nitrosomonadaceae > Nitrosomonas > Nitrosomonas sp. Is79A3. The sequence goes on from NC_015731.1 coordinate 502,367, forward strand.
TTGAATAACGCACTGGTATTACATGGTGATGCAACGGATGAAACATTGCTGGAAGCTGAGAATATTGCCGAGATGGATATGTTTTGCGCGCTGACGAATGATGATGAGAATAATATTATGTCAGCGCTGTTGGCGAAACGTATGGGGGCGCATAAGGTCATTGCGTTGATCAATCGCCGTGCGTATGTGGATCTGGTGCAAAGCAGCGGTATTGATATTGCTATTTCCCCGGCACAAGTTACGATCGGTTCCTTACTGGCTTACGTCCGGCATGGCGATGTTGCCGCGGTGCATAGCTTGCGTCGTGGTGCGGCGGAAGCATTGGAATTGGTGGCGCATGGCGATGCCAGATCTTCCAATGTAGTAGGACGAAAGGTAGAAGAAATAAAGCTGCCCAAAGGTGCCACAATTGGCGCTATCGTAAGAGGATTACCTAAATCTGAAGGAACATTCGGTGAAAATCTGAGTGCCGAGCGTGAAAAGGCTTTGTATCACTCAGATAAGGATATACGAGTCATTATTGCGCATCATGACACGATCATCGAACAAGAAGACCATGTGATCTTATTTGTGATTAACAGAAAGATGATCCGCGAAGTGGAAAAATTGTTCCAAGTCAATGTTGGTTTTCTGTAAATAAGAAATGGCATGAATCGGCTTTTTGTTGTCGTTAATGTACTTGGCAAGATGGTTCTGATATTCGGGCTTACGATGTTGATTCCGCTTGGCCTAGCGCTGTGGAACAACGACGGTGCGCGATTTGCCTTTGAAGAATCCATTTTGATTACTATGAGTTGTGGTTTGCTCATGTGGTTGGTGACACGTCGCTATAAACGTGAATTGCAGACAAGGGATGGTTTTTTACTTGTCGTTCTGGTCTGGGCAGCTTTGCCAGCCTTTGCTATGTTACCGCTATTAATTTACCTTCCTGATCTCAATCTTAGTATGGCCTATTTTGAAGCTACTTCAGGATTAACGGCAACGGGTGGTACTGTGTTGTCGGGATTGGATGCATTGCCTCCGTCTATCAATTTATGGCGCGGTGAAATGGTTTGGCTCGGAGGGATGGGTTTGATCGTTCTGGCGGTCGCGATTCTGCCACTATTAGGGGTAGGGGGGCGACAATTGCTCAATGCAGAAATACCCGGACCGATGAAAGAGAACAAGCTCACTCCGCGTATTGCAGAAACTGCCAAGGGGTTGTGGACAATTTATGCGAGTCTAACATTGGCTTGTGTTGTCGCGTACCGATGGGCGGGTATGGATTGGTTTGATGCTGTGATGCATGCGTTCACGACCCTGGGCTTAGGTGGCTTCTCTTCTCATGATGCGAGTTACGGTTACTGGGATTCGCCACTCATAGAATCGGTCGCCATTCTGTTTATGCTGGTTGCAGGAATAAATTTCGCGACGCATTTTCTGGCCTGGCGGGCAAAAAGTTTAATTTCCTATCGCTACGATTCTGAAGTTGGTTGGTATGTAATGATTGTTTTATTCAGTTGTATTGGATTGGCATCTTATTTGTGGTTTGTTGATGTTTACACGGATCCGCTAGTAGCGTTGCGTTATGCTGTTTTCAATATTGTTTCAGTTGCAACCACTACCGGCTATAGCAATACAGATTACAGCTTGTGGCCAATGTTTGTTCCATTATGGATGTTATTTTTATCCGGATTTTGTACTTCTTCAGGTTCTACCGGCGGTGGTATAAAAATGATACGGGCTCGAATTTTGTATCAGCAAGTGTATCGTGAAATGATTACGATCATGCATCCCAATGCGGTTATTCCAGCCAAGTTGGGCAGGAGTGTGGTAGCGAATCGCGTCATTCTCGCGGTACTTGGGTTTTTGTTTGTTTATTCGGCAAGTATTGTGTCGATGACACTTGCACTTACGTTTACTGGATTGGATGTCATTACATCCTTTTCTGCGGCAGTTGCTTGTATCAATAATCTAGGACCGGGTCTTGGTGAAATTGGACCAGCAACGACTTATGCTTCCCTAACAGATTCTCAGATATGGATATGCAGTTTTGCCATGCTGCTAGGTAGACTGGAGTTTTTTACAATATTGGTCATATTCACACCCGCATTCTGGAGGAAATGAAATTCATTTTTAAGCAGAAGAACTACTTTGAGTGCTGAAAAATAAGCAATAGGGTTCTAACAAATAAAGACTGATAGAAAGATTAAATAGTTGCTGGCCTATAAGATTTTTGCCAAATAATCACATGGAGTGTACATGGATAATGCCGGTGCATTGAAAGGTATTAAAGTCATGATTATCGATGACAGCAATACGATCAGGAGAAGCGCTGAATTATTTTTGAGGCCATCGGAATGTGAAGTGATTCTTGCAGAAGACGGATTTGAAGCAATGTCTAAAATTGTTGATAACCAGCCTGATATTATTTTTGTTGACATAACAATGCCGCGCTTGGATGGATATCAAGCTTGTATGTTGATTAAAAAAAACCCTATTTATCAATCGATCCCGGTGATTATGTTATCCAGTAAAGATGGTCTTTTTGATAAAGCTCGAGGCAGAATGTCAGGTTCTAACGATTATCTGACTAAACCATTTACCGCTGAGGATTTATTGAGCATAATACGAAACTACACTTTGTAGCTTGATTAGTGTGCATGTCTGTATGCGCGTTCTAGTCGGATTTATTACAGCTATTGAATTTAGTAGCGTGTTAAGTTTATTTAGAATGTAGCTTCAGAATGTTTTTTTACTTATTGTGAGTAAAGGAAAAAGTTTGAATATTGGGGTGTAAGACCATTGGGGAAGGTAGGGGATTTTATGACAAATGACTTGACTTTAAACCCCAAGGTCGACTAGCCTGAGAGGTGTAGCTAAATTGAGAGAAGTAAGCAGGGAAGATTTAGCTGCCGAATTTTAAAGCAGTACTAATTAATTAGTATTAAAAGTGATAAGAAGTAGTAAGAACGGGAAGTAGTTTTGATTAACAGTTAGGAGATAGAAACATGGCAACAACTTATGGCACAACGAGCGCAAGTTCGAGCGCTAACTATGACATGTCGCTGTGGTACGACTCAAAGTACTACAAGATAGGAATGCTCACCATGTTATTGGTGGCGATATTTTGGATCTGGTATCAAAGGACATTTGCATATTCACACGGCATGGACTCGATGGAACCGGAATTTGACAAAGTGTGGATGGGACTGTGGCGCGTACACATGACCCTGATGCCTTTATTTGCTTTGATCACCTGGGGCTGGATCCTGAAGACCCGTGACACGAAAGAACAACTGGACAACCTGGATCCAAAGTTAGAGATCAAACGTTATTTCTACTGGATGATGTGGCTGGGTGTGTATTTGTTTGGTGTTTACTGGGGCGGAAGCTTCTTCACCGAACAAGATGCATCGTGGCACCAAGTGATTATTCGTGACACCAGCTTCACGCCAAGTCACGTAGTGGTGTTTTACGGCTCATTCCCGATGTACATCGTATGTGGCATAGCCTCATACCTGTACGCGATGACCCGTTTGCCACTGTATAGCCGCGGCACATCATTCCCGCTGGTTATGGCAATTGCAGGCCCATTGATGATTCTGCCTAACGTAGGATTGAACGAATGGGGTCATGCATTCTGGTTCATGGAAGAACTGTTCAGTGCGCCATTGCACTGGGGCTTTGTGATTCTGGGCTGGGCAGGCTTGTTTTCAGGTGGTATCGCAGCACAAATTATCACCCGTTACTCCAACCTGACCGACGTTATCTGGAATAACTCAAGCAAAGAGATTCTGAACAACCGGATAGTTCCTTAATCTAGGCGAGATTACCACTCCTGTCTCGAAGAGAGATAGGAGTGGTAAAGAGATTTAAGTTACTTGCAGTTATGGAAACGAAATGTATCGCGACGACGAATTAGCAGCAAAGTAGTAGTAAAGGAATCGTCAAAGAGTTTTCATATTTAATATCACACGAAAAGAAGAAGGGAGGGTCTAGTGAGTAGAACAGACGAAATTTTAGCAGCGGCAAAGATGCCGCCAGAAGCAGTCAGAATGTCCAGATATATAGATGCGGTGTATTTTCCAATTCTCTGTATTCTTCTGGTTGGTACCTATCACATGCACTTCATGCTACTGGCAGGAGACTGGGATTTTTGGCTTGACTGGAAAGACCGTCAATGGTGGCCTGTTGTAACACCGATTGTAGGTATCATGTACTGTGCAGCGCTTCAGTATTACCTGTGGGTAAACTATCGCCTGCCATTTGGCGCGACACTCTGTATCGTATGCCTGTTAGTAGGTGAATGGCTGACCCGTTACTGGGGCTTCTACTGGTGGTCACATTACCCAATCAACTTTGTATTGCCATCAACCATGATTCCTGGTGCGCTGATGTTAGATACAGTTTTACTGTTGACGGGTAACTGGCTGATTACAGCACTGTTAGGCGGTGGTTTCTGGGGATTGTTTTTCTATCCAGGCAACTGGCCGATATTTGGCCCGACCCACTTACCAGTGGTAGTAGAAGGTGTATTACTGTCAGTAGCTGACTACACAGGATTCCTGTATGTGCGGACTGGTACACCGGAATATGTGCGCTTGATTGAACAAGGCTCACTGCGTACGTTTGGTGGACACACCACAGTGATTGCGGCCTTCTTCGGGGCTTTTGTATCCATGCTGATGTTCTGTGTATGGTGGTACTTTGGCAAATTATATTGCACCGCTTTCTACTATGTTAAAGGTGAAAGAGGTCGTATCTCTATGAAGAACGACGTAACAGCTTTTGGTGAAAAAGGCTTTGCACAGGGGATCAAATAATGAATATAAAAAGCATTTTAAAGCTGGGCGTATTAGGCCTGTATGGAGCTGCGATAGGAGCGGCATCACTGGCGGTAACGCTGGTAGTAGACGTAGCACCGGCAGCGGCACACGGTGAACGTTCACAAGAACCGTTCCTGCGTATGCGTAGTATTCAATGGTACGACTTGAAATGGCAACCGAAAGTCACCAAAGTCAATGACATTGCTACCATGACAGGGAAGTTTCACTTAGCAGAAGATTGGCCACGTGCGGTAGGTAAGCCAACACGTGCATTTTTTAACGTAGGAAGTCCTAGCCCGGTGTTTGTACGTTTAAGCACCAAGCTGAATGGCGAACCGACCTTCATATCAGGCCCACTGGAAATTGGACGTGACTATGAATTTGAAGTGAAACTGAAAGCAAGGATTCCAGGACGTCATCACATGCACGCGATGGTAAACATCAAGGACGCAGGACCTATTGCAGGCCCAGCCTCTTGGATGAACATCTCTGGAAGTTGGGATGACTTCACCAACCCAATCACCACACTGACTGGTAAAACCATTGACCTGGAGAATTTCAACTTCAGCAATGGCATATTCTGGCATGTATTATGGCTAGCTATCGGCTGCTTCTGGATTGGCTACTTTGTAGCGAAACCGATGTTCCTGCCACGTAGCCGTGTATTGCTGGCGTATGGTGATGAGTTACTGACATCACCAACGGACAGAAAAGTTGGATTGGCAGTTGCGATCCTGACCTGTGCAGTGGTATGGGGAGGCTATCGTTATACAGAAAGCGTGCACCCATACACAGTACCGATCCAAGCTGGTGAATCTAAAGTAGCACCAATGCCGATTGCACCGAACCCAGTTGCAATCAAAGTAACACATGCTAACTATGACGTACCAGGCCGCGCATTACGTGTGACCATGGAAATCACCAACAATGGAGACTCAGCGGTCAACATCGGTGAATTCACCACAGCAGGTGTACGTTTTGTTAACAAATTGGGACAGCAACACCTGGATCCAGATTATCCAAGAGAACTGGTAGCAACTGGTTTATCAATGGATGACGACAAAGGAATTCAGCCTGGAGAAACCCGTGAAGTTAAGATGGAAGCCAAAGATGCGTTGTGGGAAGTACAACGTTTGATGGCACTGTTGGGTGACCCAGAAAGCCGCTTTGGTGGCTTACTGATGACCTGGGACCAAGAAGGCAATCGCTATATTAATAGTATTGCTGGTGCAGTTATCCCAGTCTTTACCAAGCTATAAGCTTAGTTAAGCATCAACGCCGGTACACCACTGTCGCAAGACAGCCGGTGTACCGGCTTTTTTATCAGTAGAAGAGAACAAAGTAAAATTTAGGGTACTACACAAAGAGAATGCGGACACTAGAAGAACAGGCAAAATTAGAGGCGCTTACCCAAGAGGAGGATTTGTCGTGACAAGACAAATAACACAAGCAGGGATCGCAGTCTTTATACTTGTTATGGCACTTTACACAAATACAGTTAGCGCACATGGCAAAGTTGCCATGGAAGAAGACAGCTGTATGCGCCGGATCGGCGAGAACATGATTCACCTCAGTACCTACCAGCCACAGGTAGATGAAGGCGGACATTATTGCACGGATATACCCAAGGCAGGCAGCACCGTACTCGTTATAGATTTAGTAGATCCAGCATTGCGTGATATGCCAATTGGCGTAAAGGTAATCAAAGGCAGCAAAGCAAGTGAAGGAGAAACCGTCACAAATGCACGACCTGCACTGTATCAAGATGGTGTCATCAGCATGAGCAGCGCGTTGGACCCAGGGAAATATCTCGTAGTGGTCACGGCGGAAGGAGTGCCGCCACTGAACTATGAGTATCACTTGCGAGTAGAAATGATTAATTATGCAGAAGTATTCAGAGCAACCATAGGACCAGCAGTCGGCCTATTGCTGACAACAATACTTGGGTATAAACTCATCAGATCAAGGCGTTTCAGAGACTGGATAGCCTCGCGTCGTGCAAAGAAAAGCTGAATTACACGATGACACCTAAAAGAAAGTCATCATAAACTAACCATTTATCGACAGGAAATTCAAACAATGTCAGCAAGAATAATAGATATAAAGCAAGCAATATTGACAGTATTATTTGCAATGAGCATGATGTTCACAGCGCAAGTACAAGCGCATGGCGGCTTGGCTTTGGCGGAAGATATGTGTGTATTGACAGTAGGGCCCTACAGAATGCACTTTACGGGCTATCAACCCCTCTCACAAGAAGAAGAGTTCTGTGAAGACATCCCGGAAGTTGGAAAAACAGTGATCGCACTGGATTACATCCAAGAAGAATTGCGCCCACTAAAAACGGAAGTACGGATTATTCGTGACACGGGATCAGAAGAGAATCTGGATGCGATAACAGTATTTCATTTACCGCCGAAGGTATACCCAACGGCATCAATAACTGTAGACCATACTTTCCCGGAGAAAGGTAAATTTGTAGGACTGGTGACAGTGACAGGTGGTGCACAGGATTATGTGTCACGCTTTCCATTCTCAGTAGGAGAAGGCCGTCCAACACCTAAATCGGCAATAATTGCACCGGTTGTGCTGGTGCTTGCAATTGGCGTTTTCTTCTATATGCGAAGCAAACGCAAATCAGATAAACAAACTGCAGCTTAACAAAAATAGTCTAAGTTAAGGATACAACGAAGAGAATTTGTTGTGTCCTTTTTTATGTATGCCCAGCTGGGATGCACTCGTGTGGGTGTAAGTCCCACCGTAAGTTGATCACGGCTAACGAGGCGTAGAACGAAGCTGTGAGGCGATGAACCAGAACCCGGATAGAAGGTACAACCAAGCAGGGTGAACGGGCATAAAGCTGTGAAGCTCTCGTTGATCAAGGCGAAATGTCGTAAATCCGGCAGGTTTGTGTATTGAAAGAGTGTGCTCTTCCCCGGGGAGACCTGGCCGAGTGGGAGAAGAAATGCAGTGATTATTGAGTTCGGAATGCCTTCGATGTTTGTGAAAACGATGCTCGCCGGTATGATGGAAAGAATGAAACCCGTCAGGTTAAGGCAGTAATAAATCGGAATTGCCGGATTGTTTCAACGGGAGCCTCAGGAGGTGGGGTGGGGGTGGACATCACAATCCCAGCGGGGGAGCTCTTCAGCTACTTTACCGCTTCCGGTGCTGACTCCGCTACCGGGTATAGTGTAGGAGGGGATTCGATCAGGTATACAGACCGTCGCTATCTCGATTTCACTTTATTATAAAGTGAATGATTCGGAAGATGATGTCTAATTTGAAGCTTAGCGACCCGAGCGCCGGTGATAATTCCAATAGAGTGCAATACCTATCGCGCAGCTAATAACCAGTGCAATAACGATATCACGTAAATACTCATGAATTAGAGATTCGTTCTCGCCAATGAAGTAACCCAATAAAGTCAAAATAATTACCCAGATTCCAGCACCAAGACTGGTATAAAAGCAGAATATAGGTAGATTCATTCGTGCCAAACCTGCTGGTATAGAGATATATTGCCGAATCATAGGTATTAATCGACCGGTAAACGTGGAAATATGTCCGTGACGAGCAAAGAAATTTTCCATTTGCTGCAGATTGTGTTCTTTGAACATGACATATTTACCATAACGGATTAGCAAAAGACGGCCCAGTTTAATTGCTAAATAGTAGTTGACTAGTGCACCCACTAAGCTTCCTAAGATGCCGCATAGTATTACTGCCACTATGTTCATCTCACCCTTTGAAGCCAGGTAACCTGCTGGAATCATGATGACTTCACTGGGAAAAGGTATAAAGCTCGACTCAATTAACATAAGCAGAAAAATACCTGGGTAGCCCAGGCTACTAACTGTGTGGACAATCCAAATGATGATATCTGCTAACAAAGGGCAACTTTACCTTGAATAGGATAATAAATAGATATTACGGGGAGTGTTGGAAGCCTTTACACCACTGCGCCATCATTTTCTAGAGGCTTTTTCTCCAGCTTAACGAGATCCTCGCGCTTAACTCCTAGAAGCATAATTATAGAACTGCCCACCATTATTGATGAGTAGATTCCAAACAAAATGCCGATTGTTAATGCCAATGAAAAATAGTAAAGCACTTCACCGCCAAACAAAAGCATGGCAATAACTACCATCTGTGTACTGCCATGCGTGATGATAGTACGTGACATAGTTTGTGTGATGGCATTATCGATTACTTGTGTGATTGATGCTCTGCGGTGTTTTCTGAAATTTTCTCGAATGCGATCAAAAATGACTACGGATTCATTGACAGAATAACCCAATATGGCCAATACAGCAGCCAATACGGTAAGCGAGAATTCCCACTGAAAGAATGCAAAACAACCGACGATGATAACGACATCATGCAAGTTTGCGATAATGCCTGCTACACCAAACTTCCATTCAAATCGTATGGCCAAATAGGAAACTATGCCTAATGAAACAAATAGTAAGGCCAGTGCACCATTTTCTAATAATTCTGCACCAACTTGCGGGCCGACAAATTCGACACGTCTCATTTCTACAGAGGAATCAGCTTGCTTGAGCGCATTTAATACAATTTCAGACAATTGTGCGCTAGAAACTGCTGGTTTAATGGGCAAACGTATGAGAACTTCACGGGAAGAGCCGAAGTTTTGTACGCTGGCATCGGACATCTCAAGATCAACAAGAATACTTCTGATTTTTCCGAGATCAGCTGTCTGGTTATAACCAACTTCCAGAACCGTACCGCCTGTAAAATCGACGCCAAGATTTAATCCTTTTGTGGCAATGAAGAAAACAGCAAGAATAAATGTTATCAATGAAATAACAGCACCTTGCCGTCTCCAGCTCATGAAGGGGATATCACGATTAAATCTAAAAAATTCCATATTTAATTCCTCATAAACCAGCTATTATTGTTTAGGTTGCTTGACATCAGATTTTTTACGCTTACTTTTGATTTTGGTAATAGCTTTCTCATCTGGTCTAATTTTTGCATCGTCAATAATGTTATTAGTATCGGCTATCGTTTCGACTGGACTGCTCACTTCAGATTGAAGATTTACTTTCTTCTGCTCGTTGATTCTTACCTTGCCGCTGACTGTTGTATCCTCATTTGTTTCATCTTCTTCGTGAGAAATGACTTTGCCGCTGTCCAGACTGTGCTTGGGTATCCAGATTTTGCCGATGGGAACGTGATCCAGTCGACGTCGGCTTCCGTACATCAGATTTACCATACCTCTTGAAACAAAGGTTGCAGTAAATACCGAAGTTAAAATACCCAAGCAAAGTACTACAGCAAACCCTTTGACCGGTCCTGAGCCAAAAGCAAACAAAGCAATACCAGCGATTAAGGTCGTGATATTAGAATCCAAGATCGTACCAAATGCACGTTCAAATCCAGCGTGAATGGCGAGCTGCGGAGAAGCGCCAGCGCGTAGCTCATCCCGAATACGTTCATTAATCAGCACATTTGCATCGATAGCCATACCCACAGTCAGCGCCAAAGCAGCCATCCCGGGTAATGTCAGCGTAGCTTGCATGATCGATAATAATCCCACCAGCAACAATATATTGAGAGCAAGTGCGATGACTGAGATAACACCAAACGCCGTGTAATAAATTATAACGAAGAAGGCAACAGCCAAGAATCCATACAGCGTGGAGTTATAGCCTCGGGCGATATTTTCGGCACCCAGACTTGGGCCTACTGTACGTTCTTCGATAATATCCATCGGCGCTGCCAGCGCACCTGCTCGCAGTAACAATGCAACATCGCGAGCTTCTCTACTGGTCATGCGTCCGCTGATCTGGACACGCCCGCCACCAATTTCTTCACGAATAACCGGTGCCGTGACAACTTCTGTTTGGTTTTTCTCAATTAAAAGAATTGCCATTCTTTTGCCAACGTTTTCACGTGTTAATTGCTTGAAAATACGCGAGCCACTGTTATCCAGATTGATATGCACTGCCGGTTGATTATCTTTATCAAAGCCGGGCTGTGCATCGGTGATACGCTCACCTGTAAGTAAAACATATTTCTTGACGAGTATCGGACCGCCGCCACGTTCCTCATAAAGTTCGGTACCAAAAGGAATTTTTCCGCGTATGGCAGCGTCAAGATCATGTTCGTCATCGACCATACGAATTTCCAGTGTAGCTGTCCGTCCCAGAATATCTTTTGCCTTGGCCGTATCCTGAACACCCGGCAATTGAACAATGACGCGATCCGCTCCCGCTTTTTGAATAATCGGTTCAGCAACGCCCAGCTCATTAACTCGATTACGCAGTGTAGTGATATTCTGCATTACGGCTGCATCTTGCATGCGCACTTGGGCTTCTAGTTTGATCGCAGCAATGAGGTGATACCTGTTATCGGCTTCCTTTTCAATTAAACCGAGATCAGGGTAATTCGATTTTAATTCGGTTTCTGCCTTTGCGCGTGCTTCGGTATCACGGAACTTCAAGATCAGTTTCTTATCTTGTTTCTCAAGCCCGGTATATGGGATTTTATGCTCACGCAATGTGCTGCGAATATCGGCACTGTAGCGATCCAGTGATTTATCGAGAGCGCCCTCCATATCAACTGCAAGCATAAAATGCACACCGCCACGCAAGTCAAGTCCCAGATACATTGGCAGCGCGCCAAGATTGGTTAACCATGCGGGGGAATTGGGTAGCAGATTCAGTGCAATGATGTATTCTTTGCCGAGAGACGATTCCAAAAGGTCTTTCGCCTTGATTTGTACGTCAGTATCAGCGAAACGTACCTTGATACTGTCTGCTTCAAGCAAAATTCCAACGGTTTCAAGATTGGCTTTTTTTAATGCGTCTTCGACTCGTTGCAACAAAGTGGTGTCAACGTTTGCAGAAACCCGTAACGGTGAGATCTGTACTGCAGGAGATTCACCATAAAAATTAGGTAATGTGTAAAGCAGTCCGAGTAAAAGCGAAACCGCAATAATCAGATATTTCCAAAGTGCGTAGCGGTTCATGGGTGTCAGTTAAGTATCAAATGATAGAAGGTAAAAAGACATGCAACGGCAGACATTAAATAATAATTCCCTGTGTTACTGCGCGATTATTTCTTTTCGGTATTTTTTTCAGCTTCATTTTCGTTGTTGTCTGAAGCTTCGCCGGTATCTTCAGCTTTTTTGGTTTCCGGAGCGGCAGTTGTTTTTACTGTTTTGTTTTTTTGTGTTTTGCCTTTGGGCTCAATACTTTTTAGTGTTCCCTTGGGTAATAAGGTTTGTACCGAAGATTTAAGCACAGTAACCTCCATGGTAGGGGCAACTTCGAGAATCACATAGTTTTCACTGACATTAATGATCTGGCCTAATATACCGCCGTTAGTGATGACTTCATCCCCTCTTTGCAATGCTTCCACCATCTGTTTTTGTTCTTTTGCACGTTTGGCCTGCGGGCGGATTAGCAGTAAATAAAAAATGATCAGTATACCGAACATTGGTAATAAGCTCAGCCAGTCTGCGCCACCTTGCGATGACGAAGCAGCTTGGGCAAATGCGTCATTTATCAGCATAAAATTCTCCCTTTTATTAAAAGGGTACATATTAGCATGATGACCGCTTATGCCAGAAATTCTTGTGCATATTCTTCAAATTGTTTGCTTTCAATTGCCGTACGAATTTCCGCCATTAATTGCTGATAATAGAATAAATTGTGAACAGTATTCAGGTGTGCACCTAACATTTCATTGATGCGCTGTAAGTGATGCAGGTAAGCGCGACTGAAATGCTGGCAGGTATAGCAACCGCAGTGCTCGTCGGGGGGCGAGGTATCCAAGCGATAACGGCTATTGCGCAATTTGATAATGCCATGCCGCGTGTATAGCCAACCATTCCGGGCATTGCGCGTAGGCAGCACGCAATCGAACATATCTATACCTTGGGCTACTGCGTTGACGATATCCGCTGGCGTACCTACACCCATCAAATAGCGTGGTTTATCTGCAGGCAGCAGTGGTGCGGTATGTTTGAGAATTCGTTGCATATCTGCTTTCGGTTCTCCGACCGATAATCCGCCGATGGCATAGCCGTCAAAACCGATGTCGTGCAGGCCAGCAAAAGATTGATCACGCAGATGCTCATGCATGCCGCCTTGCACGATACCGAGCAACGCATTGGAGTTATCACTGTGCGCCTGTTTGGAACGTTCCGCCCAACGCAGGCTAAGTTCCATAGAGATGCGGGCAATGGTTTCATCCGCTGGATAAGGTGTACATTCATCAAAAATCATCACGATATCGGAATTCAGTGTGCGCTGAATCCGCATTGACTCTTCCGGAGATAGGAAACAGTTGTCTCCATTGACCGGCGATTTGAAGTGAACGCCTTGCTCAGTGATTTTGCGCAATTCTCCCAAGCTATATACCTGGAATCCACCTGAGTCGGTTAATATCGGGCCATGCCAGCCCGTGAAATTGTGTAATCCACCATGCGTTTGGATAACTTCTAATCCGGGGCGTAGCCACAAATGAAACGTATTGCCCAGAATAATCTGTGCGTTCACGGCTTGCAGTGCGGCAGGAGACATGCTTTTGACTGCGCCGTAAGTTCCTACCGGCATGAAAACCGGTGTTTCGACCGTACCGTGCGCCAAAGTTAATGTGCCGCGGCGAGCGGTATGATCGGTCGAATGTAATTGAAATTTCATAAGCTTCTCTCAATAAGCATGGCATCTCCATAGCTAAAAAACCGATACTGCGCTGCCACAGCATGCTGATAAGCGCGTTGAATATTATCCCTGTCAGAGAAAGCTGAAACCAGCATGAGCAATGTAGAGCAGGGCAGGTGAAAGTTGGTTAATAATCGCTCGGCCACGTGAAAGCGATAGCCTGGCGTAATAAAAATCTGCGTATCACCATGACCTGCAACCAACCGGCCCTGATGAAGCGATGCGCAAGCCTCCAATGCTCTCAGAGATGTGGTGCCTACTGCGAGAATTCGGCCTCCTGTCGTTTTTGCATGCGCAATAGCGTCCACGGTGGCCTGGGGGATATGGAATGTTTCGCTATGCATGGTGTGATCGGCGATATTTTCAACGCGCACTGGCTGAAATGTCCCTGCACCGACATGTAAAGTAACGTATGCAATGATGATACCCATCGCACGCAATTGATCCATCATGCCGGTATCGAAATGCAGGCCGGCAGTCGGTGCCGCAACGGCTCCTGAATTTCTGGCATAAACAGTTTGGTAACGCGCTTCATCTGCAGCAGTAGCCGGTCGCGCAATGTAAGGAGGCAGGGGCAGTTGACCGTAGCATTCCAATAATTCTGTGACCGGCTTCTCATGCTCAAAACGTAACGTATAAAATTCTTGTTCACGCGCGATTACTGTTACTGGAATAGCATCAGCCAAAAACAATTTAGAGTCCGGCTTAGGTGCGTGGCTGGCACGGATAGCAGCCAAAACATGACGATCATCCAACACACGCTCCACCATTACCTCGATTTTGCCGCCACTGTCTTTTTTTCCAAATAATCGCGCTTTGATTACCTGAGTATCGTTAAACACCATGACATCCCCAGCGCGAAGGTAATTGGGCAAGTTGGAAAATAAAGTATCCTGCCATTGATTATTGATGCTATCCAGATAGAGTAAGCGGCTGCTGGTACGCTGCTCAGCGGGGAATTGTGCGATTAGCTCAGCGGGCAGGTAATAATCAAAATCTTGAATTTTCATGCCGCCTATTATACTGGTGCAGCATGTTTTCCGCCCATGCAGCTTGCTGTACTTCGGCTTTTCAGTGATAATTGCGCCTTCTGTTTATTCAAATACAAACAGACAGGCTAGCCGGGATGGCGGAATTGGTAGACGCACGGGACTCAAAATCCCGCGAAGGCGACTTCATGGGGGTTCGATTCCCCCTCCCGGCACCATTAGAGAATTTCAGTAAGTCTCATATCGTATCAAATCCATTGTAATTATTAAGATTTTCGAGAATTGATTGTATCAAGAGATTGCATAGCATCTTTTGAAATACCGTCAATTTAACGGTATTTTTGACGGTACTTTTTGATACCGTCATGCGAGATACCGTCATGCGAGATACCGTCAAATGCTCACCGATACCGCGATAAGAAACGCTAAACCACGAGATAAATTTTATAAAGTAAGTGACAGTGGCGGGCTGTATTTGCTGGTGAAATCAACTGGCAAATATTGGCGCATGGATTATCGATTTGTGGGCAAGCGTAAAACTTTGGCCATTGGTGTCTACCCCGCTGTTTCCCTTGTTGCTGCCAGAAAGAAGCGCGATGAAGCACGGGAATTACTCGCAAAAGATATTGATCCATCGTTGACCAAAGCCATCAACAAGCAAATTGTGCGCACTGCGGCAGAAAATACTTTCAAAGCGGTAGCGCTGGAGTGGCACGCAAAAACCAGCAAGACCTGGGCAGAAACAACAGCGACCAATATCAAGCGCTATCTGGAAAAAGATATTTTTCCTTGGCTGGGAAACCGTGTCATCAAAGATATTGCCGCCCCGGAATTGCTGGCTGTGCTGCGCAAAATAGAAAGCCGTGGCGCGCATGAGAAAGCGCAGCGTTGCCGCGAATATGCCGGGCGGGTATATTTCGCTATGCCATTGCCACCGGACGCGCTGAACGCGATCCAAGCGGTGATTTGAGGGGCGCATTAACGCCGGTCAAGGTAAAACACCATGCCAGCATTACCGACCCCAAAGCCATTGGCGCATTGCTGCGTTCAATCAGTGGATTTAGCGGCTCATACATTACCCAGTGTGCATTACAGCTTGCGCCGTTGATATTTGTGCGCCCCGGTGAATTGCGCCATGCCGAATGGGCAGAAATCGACTTTGACAAGCCAGAATGGCGCATACCCGGCCATAAAATGAAAATGAAAGAACCGCATATCATCCCGCTTTCATCTCAAGCCGTTGAAATACTCCAATCCATTCATCCGTTAACCGGCGATGGTCAATATATTTTTCCCAGTATACGCAGCGGTGCCCGGCCAATGTCAGAAAATACCATCAATGCAGCCTTGCGGCGCATGGGTTATGAAAAAGATGAAATGACCGGGCACGGCTTCCGCAGCATGGTCAGCACGCTGCTACATGAACACGGCTGACCGCATGAAGCGATTGAACGGCAATTAGCCCATGCAGAACGTAACAAAGTAGTCGCAGCCTATAACTACGCCGAACACTTGCCTAACAGGCCGTTGAAAAACCCACCGAGTCGGGTAAAATTTGATGGAACCCACTCATTTCATAAATCATGCGCAGAATTGAACACTCGCAACAACAGCTTTTTAGCTACGTCAATCTGGAAGAACGGATCCCTGTCAGTCATGCACTGCGCCCTTTGAGGGTATTGGTGGATGGCATACTCAAGGGGATGGATCATCAGCTTGAAGCTGTTTACTCGAAAGAAGGGCGCCCCTCGATACCGCCGGAGCGATTATTGAGAGCATCGCTGCTGCAGGTACTGTTTACGATCCGATCTGAACGGCAGTCGAGCATATTGAATACAACCTGCTGTACCGCTGGTTTGTTGGATTGGGCATAGATGATCCGGTATGGGATCACAGCACCTTTACCCAGAACCGGGATCGTTTGCTGGATAACGAGATGTCCGGGCATTTCTTTGCAGGTGTCAAGCAATTGGCGGAGTAGGTGGAATTGAGTGGTGACGAGCACTTCAGCATCGATGGCACACTACTGGATGCCTGGGCCTCGCACAAAAGCTTCGTGCGCAAAGATGGCAGCAGCAACCCGCCGGATGACAACAGCCGCAACCCAAGCCGGGACTTTGCAGGGGAAAAGCGCAGTAACGCCACTCATGAATCGACTACTGATCCAGATGCACGCCTGGCGCGCAAGAGCGACGGCGATGCCAGTCGTCTGTGCTACATGGGGCATGTATTGATGGAGAACCGTAACGGCCTGGTAGTAGATGTCAGCGTATCGGCGGCAACAGGAATAGCTGAACGGGAAGAATCGCTCAAGCTGCTGCAAGCCAACACCAAATCGGGAGCCACGGTTGGAGAAGATCGTGGTTACGACGTAGACACACACATCAAAGCAGTACAGGCACTGGGCGTGATTCCGCATGTAGCGGCCAAACGCAAAGGCAGCGCCGTACCGGACGATTTTCGCCAAGATGAAGGCTATGCAATCAGTCTGAAGATTCGCAAACGAATTGAGGAAGTATTCGGTTGGATGAAGACAGTAGGCGGAATGCGCAAACTGAAACTAATCGGGCGAGAGAAAGTCAGCGGGCAGTTTCGATTTGTTGCGGCCATTTACAATCTGGTACGTATCGGAAGCCTGACTGGTTGGTGGGCTGGTTCGCACACATAGGGACAGTACGCCCTGAATCCGCATAAAACGTGCGGATAAGGGCAAAAAGACGGGAATTGCAGAAAATTCTCACAAAATTGCACAAAGAATGAACATTCCGGATAAAAAAACAGATCTGGAAAATAACTGAAATGCTCGCAGCTTTTTAAAAACGAGAATTCAGACTGAAAGTGCCGGGTTTTTCAACGGCCTGCTAAACACACTGACAACAGAAGCCTTTACTAAATCGCTATTGGGTGAAATTGATTTCACTGAAGCCGTTGCAGTGATGAAGGAGAAATCAGAAAAGATTATAGCCGGTGATTTAAGCGAGCTGGAATCGACACTGGCCGTGCAAGTCGTATCGTTAAATGCGATCTTTTGTACATTGACAAGCCGAGCAGCGACTTGTGAATATTTGAATCAAGTGGAAACAAATCTACGGCTGGCTTTGAAAGCACAAGCCCAATGTGCCCGCACCGTTGAAGTATTGGCAGCAATGAGAAACCCGCCAATAGTCTTTGCCAAACAAGCCAATATTGCACATGGCCACCAGCGAATAAACAACAATCAATCGCCTACGCACGCGGAAAAAGCAATTAAATCTTCAAACGAACTATTAAGCGAGGCTGATAATGCGCCATTGGACGCCCGAGGAACGCTTGAACCAATCAAAATTAATCAAGAATTGGAAACCGGGGAAACAGTCGACGGGAGCTAGGACACCTGAAGGAAAGGCCAGATCAAGTCAGAATGCTTATAAGCACGGATTAGGCAAACTGCAAAAAGAAATGAGCCGATTATTGAGGGAACATAAAAAAGCTATCGGGATGATTAGTTAATTTTCTTAAAAATAACTATCAGTTAACGAATGGTTCATCTATCACCTTATTTAACATAAGATTTTTTCTATTATCCACAATTTCTGTGGATAACTTTGTGGATAACAGTTTTATTTGAATAATTAATTCATATAAATCTAAGGGTTTTACTTAGATTGATTAATTATTTAACACTTTCATTATGTGATATTTATCATATGGTTATTAGTAATTTGTCATATTGATATGAAGTTGCGCAAAGTAACTTCTTTATCTTGTTAAAACTGTGGATTATTTAGAAAGTCAAGTATGAATCGTTGGGATTTAAAACTGCGTGACAGGAGTACAGAAGGAAAAAATACCGGCGCACGGAGGGTGCCTGAGGAAGGATAGAGAGTGTGCCGGTATGGGATAGACCAGTCTCGTTCCACAATGGGGAAGTAGTAAGATTAACGAACTGGTGTAGGCTATTATGATGGCTATTTATGACATGTTTAGGAAGCTCTGAACAAGTGTCATTTCGAGCCAGAGCGAGAAATCTATTACATTGATTATTAAAGATTCCTCGCTGCGTTCGGAATGACAAATGCAAGTTATTCAGAGTTTCCTTTATGACAATTCCGTGATGTTCCTATAGGTAGTTGGAGAGTCTTGTTCGGGATTTTAAGTTATTTCGTGCAATCAATTGCTGGATATTCCGATTAAAATAGCAAGGAATGTACACTGAAAATTCAGAATTAAAGTCCACGCTGCCTAGTAATATCTAATGAGGAAAACTAATACAACGAATTTAGTTTAGATGAAAATCGTGAAGAACTTGCCAAGAATGAATATTGCAGTGAATCAAGCTTAGTTTGCTATAGTTGGGAAGCCAAGGTACTTCCAGAGAAATTTGGGCGTGCGGGTAATTCAAACCGCATCAAAATTTTAGCGTAGCGAAAAATTAAAGTCGTAAACTTTTTTCATTGTATATATTAGCTCAACAGTAAGAGAACGTTAACTAAACAGCTAAACAACTAAACTTCAGAAAGTTAACAGGTCGGTTAACACTTTGACTGAGTCGGTGGCTATTATTTAGGCGGCACCGGGTACGCCCCTCAATTTTCTACAACCTTAAAGACAAAGTGCCGACACATTCCAAAAGAAATGCGCGTGCAAAATTAAAAAACAGTTTTTTAAGGTGCAAATGGTAGCCATACCCCCTGGTGTACCTTCATTCTTTGCAACCTTCGATTTATAGTACCGATCAGCTCTTTTTCTTTCATAAACATCTCCAAAAAAAGTTTGATCCTAAACTCCTCTGTTAGGTCACTCCAATGGCCAAAGAGGGTGGAAGGAAACCGAGGAGCTGTGAATTTTTCGGTCTGGTCGCAATAATTTTGTTAATGATATAGCGTACAAGTACGCCCCAATGATCCGCTTTGGTCAACTGAGGCGCATTTGCCAGAACATGATCAAGACCTTTTCGTATATTGGAGATCATCGACTTGATATGATCTCCGGCTGCGTGAGTCAGAGTGAGCAGCAATCGGGATTGACCGGCATGCTGGGTCAGGCGGGCAATGCCGCTGAGCAACATGGGACAGCTAGTGATTGCCTCCAGGCGTGTCTTCGGGTGTGCCAGTCTGACATACCAACTCCACCAATTGTAGATGAGCGCGACTGCTCGCGCTGAGAGGTTGCAACGTTCCAGGTCTTGCGTGGTATAGCCACCCCAGCCCCATTGGTTTTTCAGCTCATCGAAGCCATTCTCGCAGTCGGCCCGATCCCGGTATAACTGGCCAATGGCGTCGAGGGAGTAGTTTGTATTGGTCACCAATATAGCGTATTCCCAGAGTTTAACCTTGTCTGAATGGTCAATGAAGTGGAGCATCGGCTGCTGGTTCTCATTGCTCGTCTCGGCTGCCGCCATGCTGTCTTTGATTCGCCGCCGCAGTACCACTACACGCCGCGCACCACTCCAACCCGTCAGCCGAAGCTTGCTTTCCACCGCGTCAAAGCCTTGCCCCGCGTTCTGCCAGTCGCCTTGCTGCCATTGCCGCTCGATCAGTCGCTTAACTCCGGCAGTTTGCCGTAGCTTGAAGAGGTAGTGCTGTTCAATTCGCTCCATCTCGACCATTACCCCCTGATTGCCAAAGGCACTGTCACCGCGCACCAGGGCGGGGCGTTCCTCGGCAGCGAGTCGCTCAATTAGCCGGCACAGGCGCGGTAGGCTATGTTTCGCCGCACTGGCTTTACCGCTTTGTACCTCGACATCGAGCACCAGTCGAATGTTGCCGATCCAGTAGGTGTGCAAAGTATGGCTCGGCCGTCCCGGCTTGGTTGGGTTGTAGCCAATCTCGGCACCTGCCTGGTGACCATACAACAGTTTGACGCTGGTGTCGGCATCGAGTATCCAGGGCGTGCGTAAAGATTCTTGGATGCTCTCACCCAGGGCTTTATCCATCCATGCTGTGCTCTTCGCCAGTTGGACTGCGTGGGCAGCGCGTTCTGCTTCGCTACCATACTTGCATGGGGCCGGTGCCAAGTGCGCCAGTGCGCGACGCAAACTCTCGTCACTGATGATCTTGTTCATGCCGAGTATCCGGGGAGCAACTTCATCGCCGCGCAGCCCGGCCACATGTGCATAGCGCCGCTGTCCATCCAAGATCGATAATAGCCAGGTGCCAAGCACATCAATTACCTTGGGTGCGTTGGGACTGGTGTAATCCATTGGACATCCATCCACCCAGCGGGTGAATAACCCAGAAACTTCCAAAAACTCGGCAAAGAACGGTAATTGCCCCAGTGCTGTGGCGCTTCCGCCTTCGTCCCAGCGAACGTGAAACCGGCCACCAGGGGTGGCTACGCTTTGTTCAGCCGCCGTTTGTTCCGTCTCCTGCAAAGTAGTATTGATCGCCTCGACCAGTGTCTTTTTTTCAAATTTAATTTCACCCATTGGGTGAGCCTCCTATTCTGTCGCAAACCCTTACCAGAAATACATTCGTGGCAATTTTACTGGAATCAACTGAGGAAAATAGGTTGATCGGATTTTTAAAAAGTGGAAATGGTTTCCACCAGTTCAACGAAGATGCTCAAGAAACAGAAACGGGAGCCTAAGCCCCCGTTGTGGATATAATTTAAGTCTAAATTACGCTGCTGATTTTTTATTGCGCCGTGCCATAAAACCCAGCAAGCCTAATCCAGCCAGCAGCATAGCGTAAGTTTCAGGTTCTGGAACCGGAGCATAGACCTCAAGACCATCATGAGCAGCGCTACCGGCTGTGAAGCCGCCCAATAAAGTGCCCGTCATATCAAAATGACGAACTTCCCCACCAAGATAACCAACCCAGAAAGTATTGTCGGTAGAGCTATAGCCGATTCCGCCGCCATCGTTATACCCCGTCGAGATACTGCCCAAGAAGGAACCAGAAGTAGACCACTTTTCAATGGAATCATCGCCGCTATAGAAGCCATTAGTTGTGTACAAGTACGTGCCATCAAATGCAACACCAGCAAAGCTTGCTACTGAGTCGAATGAAGAAATGGTATTGCCGTTCGTAGGATCAAGCTCAAAAACATGGCCTTCGAAAGTGCTTGCCCAAATGTGACCGCCGCCATAGGTCATATCCTCGATCCATTGCCCGCTAACGGTAGCTGTGAAGCTGCTGCCGATTGCAGTTCCTGTGGAGTCATATTTTTGGATTGTGTTGTTCCCGAAACTAGGGGCAACAGTCCAAAAATTTCCGGCACCATCAAATGCGCTTCCAGTGGCACCACCTTGGCCAAAGTTATCGATAAAAGCACCAGTGTCAGTCCATCGTTGTACGGGTGTCTGTGTATCAAATCCTAGTAATAAAATATCACCAGCCATTGCTGGTGTACCGACGGATAATAATAAAATTGTCGAAGTTTTTAAGAAACGTTTCATGTTGCTCTCCTGGTTGAATAATCATGTAATCACCAACCGTTAATGTTTCGTGACGATTTGGCGAGTTCCTTTCAAATAGTCTGATAACTTGTGCTATTACGTCAGATATTAAAATAAATAATACATAACGCATTTTCATATTAAGGCCATCAATGTGATAAGTGAATAAGCATTTTGCCTATTTTTTTGAAATTTATATTATTGTTACTTACTCCAATGATGAGATAGCCATCATCTGAACTTACTATTTTTTTATTGCTGATTAATAGTGGGCAGATTGAGCGGATTTTACTGCTAGTGTAAAAAATTGACGGTATCTTTGACGGTACTTCACAAAAACATAAATTGATAACATTCATGAATATTGGATTGTGGCATGTTATGCGGTTACCCCTCCCGTTAAAAAAAGGCTATGTCACAATTGGTTGTTGAAAATGACCTGCAAACTAACACGATTTATTTTTAATCAATTGGTTATATGTTTTTATGGTTATCAAAAAATCATTTGCCATCAGTGAATTGGAAAATTCAACAACTAACTGCTACATAGCCTAAAAAAAGCCCGCAGCGGCTGGAGAATCGGGAACGGCAGAATTGTGAGCGCGATCTGGAAGGACTTCGTAAGAATATCGATTGGTTATTTTCAGCATTAGCGCTTGTAGCAGCATTTGTTGCGCTGATTGGTGTGGTAGCACCGATAATGATGTTTCAAAGTGATAGGAAGCAAATGCCGGGAATGCTGGATGTAGTCAAAGAAGTTGCTGAGAAAATTCGATTGCATGAGGGAAGTGCGAAACAATCTGCGCTTAATGCACAACGGCATGAGAAAAAGGCTGAGATATCAAAAGAAAAGAAAAAGAAAAGAAAAAGAAAAAGAAAAGATAAGCTCATTTCGTAGCGATCCACTGATAAATGAAACTGAGAATCAAGAAATTACTACGGCTGTTGCACAGATTCAGCATGATCCATAATTTGATCCCAAACCTGGGGTGCGTGCTACCGCAATTGGAAGCAAGCTTTAAGAATCAACCTGAGAAAGCTTGCAAGCTTTGGGAAGCTTTAAAACTGAATTATAGATCCATTTGATGTCAATGTATTATTCAATGCAGGTTGTTGGGCGCTATACTTAGCTGAGAAATTGGAGGGTAGCGAAACCTCGAAATGGCTTGTACGAACTCGCGACAAATATCAAAAATTAGTAAGCATTCGACCGGATTTTTATGAGGCGATGAATAACCGGGGAATAGCGCTGGCTAATCAAGCCAGGGAATCGGCGAAAAATGATTTGCCTGCGGAATTTCTAAGTATTCAACGAGAGTAAAGACTCCAATTAATAGAGCCAGAATGCTTATAAGCATGAAATAACAATATTATAAGTATAAATGAACCGATGCTGGGAGAACATAAAATACAATAGAAGCGATTAAATAATTTCCTAAAAAATGCCAGCTTCTAAAGCTACTACTTTATTTGATATAGGGTTTTGCTTATTATCCACATTTTCTGTGGATAACTTTGTGCATAACTGTTTTATTTGAATAATTAGTTTATAGAATTCTAAGGGTTTTCCTTGGATTGATTAAATATTTAACACGTGAATTATGTAACATTTATCAAATAGTTACGGTATACTTTTCTGCTTGATCTGAAATTATTTTAAGAGATTTGTGTAACCTTATAAAACTGTGGATTATTTAGAATGTCAAGAAAAAATGTAATTCATCTTTTTATCCAAATAACTATCCTGTTAGGGTTTGTGCTATATCTCAATAATGGTTGGGCACAGGAAAACAGGTAAGCATCTGATTAATAGGGTATCCGCTATCTCATCAGATTGCCTATATTATAGGAAATCATGGTTGTCGAGTATAAGCCTCTAATCTCTTTAGCTTAATCATCAGAACCGCGCTAATGGCTTTTGTTTGGTTTGTACGATTCAAGTTCAAAGTTCGATGAACTGCCACGTTCTTTAAGTACAACAGAAAGTAAATCGCCGCCATATTGGAGGCAAGGTATGGTCAATTTGTCACCGTCAATTGTGGCATAACATTCACTGAGATCTACCGTATCAGTAATTGGACAACTGGTAACATCTACTAACGTAACATCAGTTGCAAGACTGGTATTATTATAAGTCGTAATAACAGCAGTACCATTCTTGATTACGATATCAGTTGCTGATGTACTCGAACTTAAATCAAGGTTGCTCAAGCCTGCGTCAGCAAGACATGAGTCCGTAGACTTATTGGTAAGTTTTTTTACGACTATTTGAGACCCATCTACATTGTTATCAAGAATGAAGATGGAACTGCCTGCCACAGCTACGCTCTCAGCCAGTGCAGATTGCACTCCCGGTGCAACCAACACTGTTGCGAATAATATTGATAATATATTTTTTCTCATAAACTAGACTTCCCAGAATGAAGGTTAAATAAATGTTAAAGCATACTCCTGTTTCTACATCTATACAGATTTCGATTAGACATAGGGAATTTAGAGGTTGTTTATTGCTGGCTACTCATTTCCGCAATATTTGTTGTGGACATAATCACAATTAACTGTACACGGAAAGGTAAAACAAAAATCTGGAATGGTTTTCTGTTGAAAGATTAAGTCTATAAATGAAGTAATCCCTGAGAACGATTTGTGCCATGACCAAGGTGATTGTACTCATTGGGAATATTGATAGCTCATATTTTCGATGAGTGGTGCGCAGGATTGATACAAAACGGATGCATGGAATTTTTCTTCAACTATTTGCCCAGTTACAAATACAAATAGATTTTCCGTGCCTGGAATGAAGGGGTTGCCCAATTCTTATTCAACCAACCTTAACTTTGCTGTGTTTTCTCGGCATACGCCAGCCCTTATATATGTCTAGATCCTACGCGCTGTGGTGTGATCATCTTGTTATTCTCTATTTCTTTGTCAGAAGCATCATTGCTGAGATGAAAGAAACTAGAAGTCCTAATAATATTGGCGCTAATACTGTTTCATCATTGGTCACCACAAAATATACGGAGAGAATCAAGGAAAATACCAGAGAACCAATCATGCTAATTTTTTTCATATTAGAATATCCTTTTCAGTAATTATTTAGTGATTATGGGAATCTTTGCCTCAAGCAACCTTAACTTATTGATCTTGAATTACCCTACTTTCGCTCTAATGAGTTTAGGTTGTCTGTGGCAGCCCTGCCGACAGTACTTTCAACATATCAACACTAGCACACTCTAAACTTCATGGGTTTGCGCTAGATTAATAATTGAGTACTTTGATTGTTATTGTCTATCATTAGGTTATAAATTCTCTGCCATCTTGGTGTGAAGTTATTGAAACTAATCGCTATAGTTTTTTAAGAACTATGGATTATTTAATCTCGCATGGGTCACGAAAGATTGCCAATTATGACGAAGCAGGACAAGAAATAAAAAAATGTGAAAGGTTGTCGCGTAAAATCCGTCGCCTCAGCCTCGCAATGAACCGCAATAAGGGCTCGCTGCATTTTAATTTGCTATAAAACCGGGCATTTCTATTTGTTGCTAACAGCCTGATTCAGTCGATTTGTTCACAATAGACTATCGAATAACCGGCAGAGATTATTGATTCCGCAAAAAGTACATTTCATTTTTGAGCTATTGTCTTATTTACTCAAGCATATTTTGTATTATCCACAATTTCTGTGGATAACTTTGTGGAAAAGATCTATATTCACCAGTTAACCACTGGAACAGTAAAGTTTAATTCTAGGCCTGATTAATAATTTTACACTTTAATTATATATTATTTATCATGTGGTTAAATATCTGTTCCGTTTTTGTATGAAATTAAGAAATGGATTTTCTATGATTTGTTGATATTGTGGATAAACAATATCCTATAGCTATGAATCTAGTTAGAAACCTTTACTTTATAAAGAAAACTTTGGTGCGGTAATGTGAAACTGGAAAAGTAGATTTTGTGTTATTACATTTTTAATATGGATAATTGGACTGTGTAACAACGGTTTATTTTTGTGTATTAAAAATAAGAATTATTTTTAATATTCTATAGTTATCAAGATCCTATGCTAAATATTCAGCGTTTGACCTATTTGCAAGGCGGGATTCCGCTACTCGAAAATTGTGATCTACAGATTTTTGCTAATCAACGTGTCGGCCTAGTCGGTAAAAACGGTTGTGGTAAGTCCACCTTGTTCCGGTTAGTCCGCGGAGTGATCAAGCCGGATAGCGGAGAAGTTAGTTTGCAGCCTGGGAAAACGGTTGCTTTTGTTGAGCAGGAAATTATTAATTCAAACCAGTCTGCTATTGATTTTGTACTGGATGGCGATGTTGAATTGCGTCAACTGGAGAAGATCCTGGCCCAAGCCGAACATGATTCGGCTTGGTTTGAGGCCCAGCATCATTATGAAGCGATTAATGGTTATACGGCGCGGGCGCGGGCGTCACAGCTATTGAATGGATTAGGTTTTGCGAATCATACGCTGGAGAATCCGGTCAGTCATTTCTCCGGTGGCTGGCGTATGCGTCTAAACCTGGCTCGTGCCTTGATGCATCGTGCTGATTTATTATTGCTGGATGAACCAACTAATCACCTGGATCTGGAAGCTATTCTCTGGCTGGAACAATATCTGTCGCGTTATCCGGGCAGTCTGATGGTGGTGTCACACGACCGTGAGTTTCTCAATGCCTGCGTTAATCGCATTGCGCATATCAACGAACGGAAAATTGATGTATACAGCGGTAATTATGATGATTTTGAGCGTGCACGCGCTGAACGACTGATGCAACATGCCCAGGCTTTTCAACAGCAACAGAGAAAGATCGCGCACATGGAAGATTTTGTGCGGCGTTTTCGTGCCAAGGCGACCAAAGCCAAGCAAGCGCAAAGTCGTATCAAAGCGCTGGAACGTTTGGCGCGCATTGCGCCGGCGCATGTTGAAGATGGATACTTTGAATTGCAGATTGAAGCGCCTGAACGTAGTCCTGATGTTCTCTTGCGCGTAAAAGACATGAGCTTTGGTTATGACGATAACTTGTTGTTTCAAAGTGTTCATCTTATTTTGCAGGCGGGTGCCCGAATTGCCTTGCTGGGTCCGAATGGCGCGGGGAAATCCACATTAATAAAGCTTCTGGTCGGGGAGATTATGCCTGCCTCTGGTACATTGGAATGGACGCCCAATATCCGTATGGGCTACTTTGCGCAACATCAGCTGGAGAATCTCGATGGCGATGCGACCCCTTTGCAGCATATGCGGCAATTGGCACCTAAACAGACTGAGCTGGATTTGCGAAAATTCTTGGGGCGATTTGGCTTGGGGGGTGATAGTGAAGATCGTCCGGTTGCCAGTTTTTCCGGGGGAGAAAAAAGTCGTCTGGCACTTGCCTTACTGGCATGGCAGAAGCCACATTTGCTATTGCTCGATGAACCAACTAATCATTTGGATTTGGAAATGCGCGATGCGCTAACTTTGGCGTTGGAAGCCTATACCGGCGCGGTGATTCTGGTGTCGCATGATCGTAGCCTGGTACGTGCTGTGGCTGATGAATTGTGGCTAGTGGCTGATGGTAAGGCGCAATTGCTAGATGGTGATTTGGAAGATTATAAAAACTGGATAGAAGCGCGTCGCTCTAGCGAGGTGGTAGAACCACGATCACCTTCACAAAAGGGACAGCTCCAAACATCTGCAAAACCGAACAAAAAATTACTGCTTTCCAAGCAATCAAAGCTAGAAGTTGCCTTAACGGTCGCGCAGAAGGAATTGGATGAAGTAAGCCGTCAGTTAGCTGATCCGGCTATTTATGCGAACCGTTCCCGGGATGAGATTGATCGGCTCAGTGCAATTCACACAACCCTCGAAAATAAAATGACCGAATTGGAAGAAAGTTGGCTGGAGCTGGAAATGGCGCTGGAAGAGTAGTATTTTTTGATCTGGCCGCTGTGTGGTCAGATCAAAACGAACACAACTTAAACCTGCATGTTCATGATTTCTTGATAGGCTGTTACTAGCTTATTGCGGACTTGTATCATCGATTGAAATGATACATTGGCTTTCTGCAGAGAGATCATTACTTCATGTAAATCAACGTTGGATTGGCCACTGACGAATTGTTCACTCAGTTTGTCAGCAGTCATTTGGGCATTATTCACCTGGTCTACGGCTGATTTAAGCTTTTCGCTAAAATCAACGCTCGCTACTTCATCCGTCTCGGATTGTTTTTTTGTACCGGAAGCAAATGCCGAGGCCGTTTGCAATTGCTGCAAAATATTATCAATTCCGGGTTTATCCATGACTCACTCCAACATAATTGGTTTCAAGTATCTCGCAAAACTTCAAAAACTTCAAATAATTTATTAAATCAGATTCATAAAGACATAATCGATACTTGTTAACTCATCAGTCGATATTGCTGTAGTTTATAACGCAACGTCCTTTCCGAGATTCCTAGCTTTTTAACGGCCAGTTTCCGGGAACCATTAACGGCTGCCAGAGTTTCCAAAATATGGTTACGTTCGAGTGTCTTCATATCTTGTGAAGATGAATTGGCATTTATTGTATCAATTTCCTGACTAAAATCAGCTTTTGGTAAACTGATGTGCTCAGCTTCGATCATGTTTGTGGCCAGAATCATGGCGCGCTGCATCACATTTTCCAGTTCTCTGACATTGCCTGGCCAAGTGTGCTGAGTCAGCTTCTCTATTGCCGCTTTGGTCATTCTGCAGGGTGATTGTCCGGTGCCGGCTACTGCTGTTTCCAGGACTTGTTGCGCCAACGGTTCAATATCCAATGGCCGTTCACGCAGTGAAGGAATTTCAATGGGGAACACATTGAGCCGGTAATACAGGTCTTCACGGAATTGGCCGCTTTTAACCATAGCCATCATGTCACGGTTAGAAGTTGCTAGAACCCGGATGTCCAGTTTGATTATCTTATGCCCGCCTACTCTCTCAACTTCTCTTTCTTGCAAGACACGTAACAATTTTGCTTGTAGCTCCAGGGGCATTTC
This sequence comes from Nitrosomonas sp. Is79A3, assembly GCF_000219585.1. Classification (NCBI taxonomy): domain Bacteria; kingdom Pseudomonadati; phylum Pseudomonadota; class Betaproteobacteria; order Nitrosomonadales; family Nitrosomonadaceae; genus Nitrosomonas; species Nitrosomonas sp. Is79A3. Next base: position 531,245 of record NC_015731.1, read on the forward strand.
TGAAATTTCATCGAGTAGTAATGTGCCGCCCTCCGCTTGTTCGAATTTTCCGGGCTGAGATTGGGCTGCACCGGTAAAAGCACCTTTCTCGTAACCAAATAGGGTTGCTTCCAGTAAATTTTCTGGGATAGCCGCACAATTAATGGCGACGAATGGTTTAGAAGCGCGCAATGAATGCTGATGAATAAAACGGGCGATTACTTCTTTACCGCAGCCGCTTTCACCCGTCAGCATGACAGTTGCCGGTGATTGCGCGACCCGCTTGGCAAGGGAAAGTAACGCTCGCGTACGCGGGTCTTTAGCGACAATTTTGTCATCTTGTTCAGGCTCGGTTAATGCGTAGCGTTTGACATGTGCCAGTAAACTATCTGGATCAAACGGCTTCAGCAGATAATCACTGGCACCTGTCTGCATTGCGGCAACTGCTTTTTCGACATCCCCGTATGCTGTCATCAACAATACCGGCAATTCTGGATTGAACGTCTTGATTTTTTTTAACAGAGTGAATCCATCCATGGGTCTCATCTGCACATCACTTACAACCATCCCTACCTGAAATTCGTGCAGGGCAGTCATCGCATCACTGCCATTTGATGCTGCTCGTGTTTGATAACCCGCTAGCTTCATGGTGGCACAAATTGCCTCCAGTAAATCCTTGTCATCTTCTACCACCAGAATGGGCAGTGTATTCATCGTATCAATCTCCTTTGTTTCTTGGTAGCCGTATTACAAATTCAGTTCCTGTATCAGGCGATGAATTGATCTGCACACTACCTCCCATTGACTGTATAACACCTCGGACAATGGCTAAACCTAAACCAGTGCCTTCCGAACGTGTTGTGAAAAAGGGTTCGAATAATCTTTCTTGCAGTGCTGCATCAATGCCTGGTCCATCATCATGGACACTTAGAACAATATTTTCTTCTTCCAGGTTGCTTGTCAGAATAATTTGATCTCCCGGAGAGGATGCTTGCATGGCATTCTCAAGAAGATTTAACATTGCTCCGCATAATGCCTGACGATCAGTCATTAGACTTTCAGTTTCACAAAGATCGTGCACAATTAATTGCAAACCATACTGGGTCATCTGAGGCTCTATGACCTGTCGTAATTCCGTTAACAAATGACTTATCCCGAAATTTTCGAGCTGCGTTATTTCACCTTTAACAAAACGTAACATATCGTTAATCAAGTGCTCCAGGTGATGCATGCGTTCAATGGTCTTGGTTGCAAACCTCTGTCTTTCGGCGGGAGTCAATGCATCACTTCCCAAGTGATTGGCGTAGAGCAGTGCGGTTGAAAGCGGGGTACGTAACTGGTGGGCTAGATTCGCTGCCATTTCACCCATTGAAGTCAGTCGCTGATTGCGCCTTATCTGATCCTGCAGTGCGTAAGCTTCGGTAATATCGTTTACCAGCAGGATTCGTCTGCCGGTTGAATCCGTTGCGCTGCTTTCGATACGGATACGGCGTTGTTCCGAAGTATCTTGTCGTTTTGTATGCCACTCGTTGATGATTGCTGTCGCTGCCAAACGTTCTTGAATCACCTGATGCCATGTCATGCCAAGCAAAGGTTCTCCAAGGATTGAGATTGCTGCTGGGTTCACTTGCTCGATGCATTCCTGTCCATTCAGCGCTATTACTCCACCAGGCAATGCATTCAGCAAGAGGCTTAATTGCTGCGATAAATTTTCCTTTGCTATTAATTGCCTGTGTAGCTCTCCATTTGCAATTGCCAGCTCTCCGGTTAATTGTGCTACCTGGTGTTGTAATTCCTGGTACACACCTGACAGTTGTTCAGAGGCTTCATTAAAAGCTGCAAAAGCTAGTTGAAGCTGTTCTTGATCTACTGGTACCGGTTTAATTTCAATGACTTTGTTTGTTTGCACTGGATTAGGTGGCAATTATTAGGAATGCCAGTAGCTTAGCATTTATACCAGCTTCGACAATGACGTGAATAAGGTGGGCAAACCTATTCTATTTGAGCATTCAGAATCGTTAAATCTATCGATAATCAGCACTTCAACATAACTCTATTCGTGAATTTAACATGAAAGATGTTTTTCTAACGGCATCTATATTGATAAATTGAACAATGGCTTGGTTTAACTATTACAGGATATGTGTCTTGTAATTTTTATAACATAACAATTAGTTAGTTAATCTGAGTGAAGAAAATTACTAATAATTTTCTTGATAAGCGGTCCAGAATTTAGGCAGGAGAATAATGCGTGGCAACAGTACCTAGTGAATCCAATACACCACCATCTACAGCAATCCGGTTGGAGCAATTCAGTCAGTTGTCTAATCAGAAGAAACTTGGATTAATTCTCTCTGCAGCCGCTGTCATTGCTTTGCTGGTGGGTGCCTTGATGTGGAGTCAGACACCGGATTATCGTGTCCTTTATAATAATGTGTCAGATCAAGATGGTGCGGCCATTATTACTGCGCTACAACAAATGAACGTGCCATACAAGTTCTCTGAAAGCGGTGGTGGTGCGATCTTGATCTCAGAGAAGCAAGTGCATGAAATACGCCTGCGACTGGCAGGGCAGGGTTTGCCCAAAGGCGGTTTGCCAGGATTTGAATTAATGGAGAATCAGAAATTTGGTTCCAGTCAATTCCTCGAGCAAGTTAATTACCAGCGCGCGCTTGAAGGTGAATTGGCCCGTTCAGTTCAATCATTATCAGCGGTGCAAAGTGCACGAGTGCATTTGGCCATTGCAAAGCCATCTGTTTTTTCAAGAGAGAAACAGCAGCCAAGTGTTTCTGTACTTCTCAATTTATACCCCGGCAGAGTTTTGAGTGTTGAGCAGGTCAGTGCAATCGTGCATTTGATGTCTAGTAGCGTACCCAATTTGCCGGTGAAAAATGTAACCGTCGTGGATCAAAATGGTAATCTGCTTAGCACGCAGAATGATAGCAAACAAGATTCAAGGTTTGATGCCAAACAGTTAGAGTATATACAAGAACTTGAAGAAAATTATATTCGCCGTATCGAGGCTATTCTGACCCCTATTACTGGCGCTGCTAATGTGCGCGCCCAAGTTACTGCAGATATGGATTTTTCTCGTATTGAACGTGCCGAGGAAATTTATCGGCCCAATAATACTGAATCAGAAGCTGCTGCTATTCGCAGTCAACAAACACTCGAAGCGACTTCCACCGGTTCAAAAATTGATGGAGGAATCCCGGGAGCGTTGACAAATCGTCCGCCTGAACCAGCTGCAGCGCCTATTGAAGCGGGAGGAGAAAAGAAAGAAGAGGGTGATAAGGCACCTCCTGTTCCAACAGACCAGAAGAAAGAATCCACGATTAATTATGAAGTCGATAAAACCGTACAGCACACTCAGCAATCAACCGGCAATATCAAACGATTATCTGCAGCTGTTGTGGTGAATTATCGTAAAAAAGTGGATGAGAACGGAGAGGTGACGTATGAACCGTTAACTGCTGAAGAGATTAAGGAAATCAACAATCTCGTCAGAGAAGCCATGGGCTATAGCGAAAAACGAGGAGATTCGCTCACAGTAACTAATGGCTTGTTTACTGCTGACACTGCAACAATACTGGATATTCCCCTTTGGAAGGATCCCGATGTAATCATGCTGGCAAAGGAAATCGGAAAGCAACTATTAATTGCAGCCGTTGTTCTATTTTTCTTTTTAAAGATTTTGCGCCCTTTCCTAAGAAGCTTAACTCCACCCCCGCCCCCGCCAGAGCCTGAAAAGCTAACTGGTGAAGCTGCGCTGGGCCAGCTGTCAGAGCAAGGAGATGGAACGGCAATTCAAGCCATTCAAAAATCAATATTTGATGAGAATCTTAAGAAAGCTAAACAATTGGCGATTGATGAGCCTGCTATTGTTGCCAATGTGGTAAAAGATTGGATATCTAAAAATGGATGATGAAGGAATCAAAAAGAGCGCGATCTTGCTGATGACTTTGGGTGAGCAAGAAGCGGCATCAGTGATCAAACTGTTGGGCCCCAAGGAAGTGCAAAGACTGGGTGAAACGATGTCTACTCTACAAAACATAACGCGTAGTGAGATTGAAAACATCGTATCAGAGTTTTGCAATGAGGCCGAAGGAAGAACTGCTTTGGGTCAGGATTCGGCTGATTATATCCGGAAAGTTCTGACCAGTGCTTTGGGCGATGAAAAAGCTGCCAATCTTATTGATCGCATTTTACACGGCGGCGATACCAGCGGTATCGAAGGATTGAAGTGGATGGATGCACCTTCGGTGGCAGAACTCATAAAAAATGAGCATCCACAAATTATTGCTACGATTCTGGTTCACCTGGAGCGTGATCAGGCGAGTGAAATCATAAGCTTATTTACGGAGCGGTTACGTAACGATACGTTATTACGTATCGCTACATTGGACAGTATTCAGCCTGATGCCTTACGTGAATTGAATGATGTGCTAACCAAGTTGTTATCAGGCAGCGTTAATATCCGTAAAGCTGCTATGGGTGGAGTACGTACCGCAGCTGAGATTCTTAATTTTGTTCCAACTGCCCAGGAAAACAGTGTTATTGAAAATATCAAGCAGTACGATGAAGATTTAGCGCAAAAAATCATGGATGAAATGTTTGTATTTGATAATCTAATTGATATTGATGATCATGGCATCCAATTACTCCTCAGAGAAGTACAGTCGGAATCTTTGATTATCGCTTTGAAGGGTGCGCAAGAAGAACTGCGTAAGAAAATTTTCAAGAATATGTCACAACGTGCCGCTGAAGCTCTGCGGGAAGATCTGGAAAGTAAAGGCCCGGTACGACTATCCGAGGTTGAAGCGGAACAAAAAGAAATTCTTAAAGTTGTACGTCAGCTGGCTGACGATGGGCAGATTGTACTGGGTGGGAAAGGTGATGATGGTTTCATTTAGTGGATGGATTTTTCATCAGCTGAGCTTAATTAATAGTCAATCGCGTGCCTATCTACTACTGAAACAAAGGCTTGTAAATGATTGCAAGTAATTATTTTTCAAAAGAAAAACCCGACGCTTATCAGCGATGGGAGATGAATTCTTTTGAGACACCAGAATTAACTAGAGAAACGCAGGAAGCGGAGACTGAAGCCAACATACAGGCCAATGAGCAGCCCCAGGTTTCTTTACCGACCGAAGAGGACGTTGCTGCAATTTTTCAGCGCGCCAAAGAAGAGGGGTATGCAGCAGGATTGCAAGAAGGTAATGCGACAGGCTTCGCAGAAGGCAGAAAAATCGCTGAAATTGAAGTTAAAGCCGAAGTGGCGCGCATTCAGGCACTACTATCCAAACTTGACCAGGATTTGCATGAAATGGATCAACAAGTGGCGGATAGCCTATTAGAACTGGCCATTGCACTTGCCAGAAAAATGGTCACACAGGCATTAAAACTAAATCCTGAGTTAATTATACCTATCGTGCAAGAAGCCATCCGTAACTTGCCCAATGCAATGCAACATCCTCGTCTTTTTTTGCATCCGGAGGATGCAAAATTGGTACTGGCACATCTGAGTGATCAGCTGGAACAGGATCAATGGTGTATTCGTGAAGATGAGCAGCTGTCCAGAGGAGGGTGCCGTATTGAAGCCAGTGGTAGTGAAATCAATGGCGGTTTGGAAGTGCGCTGGCAAAGAGTATTATCAGCTATTGGACAGAGTGACGGCTGGCTTGAGAAGAAAGATTAATTATGGCTTGTTCTGAACAATGGGGCGGCTTCTTAAAGAATTGCACGCAGTTGATTACTCCCGCAAACCCTTTCTTATTAAGCGGAACAATTACACGGGTAGCGGGACTGGTTATAGAAGCCATAGGACTCAGATTGGCTGTTGGCAGCAGCTGCACCATTTTTCTATCGAATGGCCATAACGTCTCGGCGGAAGTTGTCGGATTCTCTGGAGAACGCTTATTTCTGATGCCATCCAGTGATGTCTATGGATTGTCGCCGGGTGCAAAAGTCGTTCCTACAGAACTTATTGGCGAATCCCCCAGAATTGGTAATTTTCAACATCCTCGAAGACGTGCAGCAGATCGCGCTAAGCATGTTTATGTCGGACCTGAGCTGCTTGGCCGTGTTTTAAACGGCGTCGGGGAACCGCTTGATCGTCTTGGTCCCACCCATGCAGAGCAGAGCGTACCGCTTTACAGCCGTCCTTATAATCCATTAGAACGAATTCCTGTCAGTGAGCCACTCGATGTTGGAGTGCGTGCGATTAACATGTTGCTGACTGTTGGGCGAGGTCAGCGCATGGGATTGTTCGCGGGCAGTGGTGTGGGGAAAAGCGTTTTGCTTGGCATGATGGCACGCTATACCACTGCTGACGTGATTGTTGTCGGCTTAATTGGGGAGCGGGGACGTGAAGTTAAGGAATTTATAGAAAATATTCTTGGTCAGGAGGGTCTCGCGCGCTCTGTCGTTGTTGCAGCGCCTGCTGACACTTCACCGTTGTTACGTTTGCAAGGAGCTGCCTACGCGACAGCCATTGCCGAATATTTTCGAGATACCGGCAAGCATGTGTTGCTCATAATGGACTCATTAACTCGCTATGCCATGGCGCAAAGGGAAATATCCTTGGCTATTGGCGAGCCGCCTGCTACCAAAGGCTATCCACCGTCTGTATTTGCTAAATTACCGCAACTGGTAGAGCGTGCCGGGAATGGCAATCAAAATAGCGGTTCAATTACGGCCTTTTATACTGTGTTGACGGAAGGCGATGATCAGAATGATCCCATCGCTGATAGTGCTCGTGCCATTCTCGATGGCCATATCGTTTTATCGCGAAGACTAGCCGAAGCTGGACATTACCCTGCAATCGATATCGAAGCATCAATCAGTCGCGTCATGACCAGCGTGGTTCCACAGAAACAAGTGGATATGGCAAGGAAATTTAAAAGCTTGTGTTCGCGGTATCAACGTAGTCATGATCTGATCAGTGTCGGAGCCTATGTAGCCGGGACAGATCCGGAATTGGATCGAGCTATCAGGCTTTATCCGGCATTTGAGAAATTTTTACAACAGACTATGTCGCAACATGAAAACTTTACCGATAGTCTTGAGAAACTAACAAAATTGTTTGAAGGCGAAGAAATACGGTAATTAAGGATAAAAATAATTATGCCAACCACATCATCGCTAAAACTGCTTTTGGATCTGGCACAACAACAGACCGATTCTTTAGCCAGGAAACTTGGAAAGTTAAATTTGCATCAGCAGGAAGCAGAAAAAAAATTAAAGTTACTTTTGCAGTACCGTCATAGTTATCAATTACATTTCCAGAACTCTACAGAGAAAGGAATTGATCACATTGAATGGCTCAATTTTATTGCATTTATGAATAAACTTGACGCTGCTATCAACGAACAACAGCAAGCGGTTTTATATGCACAAAACAAAAGGATCGAGGGAGGAAATGAATTTTTGTCCTGCCAGCGCAAATTAAAATCCTACGATACGCTATCGCAACGTCAACAAAATGAAGAGAACCAGAAGCAATTAAAACTTGAGCAGAAAGTACAAGATGAGTTTGCGTCGAATTCTTTCCATCGGGATTCATTTCTGCCCAAAGGCGGTTAGCAACATATCAGTGACAGTCAGATTGGCATAGAGATTGCTTATTTACTGATGGCATTATTAATTGTATGAGACCAAAAGCTTATGTTAACTATATCAGTTGCACCTCAAATCAAATCTTCAGCTGAAAATCCTATAGCAATGATCAATTCTGGTTCAGCTGGCGCAAAAGAGCCTGTTGCAGAAGAATTTGGTAAAGTCCTGGAGCGCGAAGTATCTGAAGCAACGGACAAACATGAAAAAAACAATACTTCTAACACAAAAGAACATTCTGATAGTGCAGCATCTTCAGAAGATACAGTTAAAGACAAAGACACGGATAAAGATACGGATACAACCACGACAGTTACGACGGCAACGGATGATGCAAACAGCTTCATTCAAAATCTGCTTAGCAATGCGGGTGGTGTGTACAAAACCGATCCGGCGCTAAGCGCAATGGATTTCGCATTAAATCCGGATGCGATGACTGCAACATCAGCCGTGCCGCTGGCAATAACCACACCATCCCAGAATGCATTGATCCCCCTGGACGGTGAACAGATTACGGGTTCAGCAATTCCAATCAGCAATCAATTGCTGCAACAAAAACTTGCACAACTAAACTTGGTTACAAGCAGCTCTACTGCTTTACCCAATGACATAGGGCAATCATTGGATGCGGCAGAATCTGCCGCTTACGGCAAATTCTTACCATTTTCTTCGGAGATGAATGAAGCCATCCAGGTTAATACAGGGGAATCGATATTCTCAACACATAGCGAATCAATTTCCTCACAGCCCTTCAGCCTAAGCAACTCTGCTTCCGGCGTTCCCCTGAATACAACACTACAAGACATCCATGTTGATCTTCCAGTAGGTCAGTCAAAGTGGGGCGGGGAATTTGCACAGAAAGTTGTCTGGTTGTCTTCTCAGCAAAATCAGGTGGCTGAAATTCGTTTAAACCCGGCTCATCTTGGACCTGTTGAAGTGATGCTGAGTATTACACAGGATCAGGCGACAGCGCAGTTTTCGTCTCCTCATTTGGCGGTACGTGAGGCAATTGAGCAAGCGCTACCGAGATTAAGAGAGATAATGGCCGAGAACGGCATTACATTGGGTAATGTAATGGTCGGTTCTGATTCATTTCAGCAAGACAATAGACAGCAGCAAGCGCATCATTCCGCAAAAGATACCAATAATATGGCAGGTACAAGACCAGAGACGGCGGGTCAAATTGATACGGCTGTCATGCCGAGCCGGCATCTCGGCATGGTCAATACCTATGCCTGATTTCATGAAATCAGGCTTGTTTGATTTTTTGTGAATCAATTTCCTATGCATAATCTGTCACGTTATCCGTTAGGATGGTGTGGCAGATAATATCTTCTCAAGATAGCCTTACAAACCCATTCGGGTTATGTTTTTTCTTTATTTCTAATTTGAGCTGGAATCAAACTAATCAGTCAGATTATACAAATATTCTTTCAAACAGAAATCAGTAGGCGCAACTACTGAATTCCTGATTTATCTCTTTATCTGGAAATAGTGACATTATTTCATTGCTATTTGTGATATCAGTTTATTACCTCGTCGAAGATAATTGATTTTATCAAATGAGGAGTTGAGCAAAATGTCAAAATCTAATGGAACAACGCCTGCACCAGAAGGCAAAAAGAGCAAGAAGAGTTTAATCATCATAATCTTAATAGCAGTATTTGCCATCGGGGCGGGTGCCGGTGGCACATGGTATTTTATGAAGATGTCCGGTGATGAAGATTCTGAACCTGTAAAGCCCAAGGAAAAACCAACCACATTTGTGGATCTTGATATTTTTACAGTCAATCTTCAACCGGAAGAAAGTAGTCAATATTTGCAGGTTGGGTTAACTGTGAAAACCAAAGAAACCCCTGTCGTAGCGGAGATTAAAAAGCAAATGCCGGCTATTCGCAATCGTATCCTCATGTTGCTTTCCAGTAAGAAATCGGCGGATATCACAGGCATAGTAGGAAAACAACAGTTAAGTCAGCAGATTGTCGATGAAATCAAACAATCATTGGATTCATCAGAACTGCAAGAGGATGTGCTGGAAGTATTATTTACATCATTTGTGATCCAGTAAACGACAGATGGCTGAAGATTTTCTCTCACAAGACGAGGTTGATGCACTTCTCAAAGGCGCCACTGGCGAAAGCGATGAAGTGCAGAAGGAAGAAGAGAAAGGGGGTGTTCGACCCTATAACATTGCTACGCAGGAGCGTATTGTTCGCGGACGGATGCCTACGTATGAAATCATCAACGAACGATTTGCACGTTTTTTGCGTATCGGTTTATTTAATTTCATGCGCCGCACGGTGGATATTGCAGTTGGTCCCGTCAAAGTTATCAAGTTCAGTGAGTTCGTGCGTAATCTGGTGGTGCCGACCAATCTCAACTTGGTTCAAATGAGGCCCCTGCGCGGGACAGCATTGCTCGTTTTTGATCCCAACCTGATTTTCCTGATTGTGGATAATTTGTTTGGTGGCGACGGCAGATACCATACGAGAGTTGAGGGAAGAGATTTTACGCAGACTGAGCAACGTATTATTCGGCGTTTGCTTGATGTGGTATTTGAAGAGTATGAAAAATCCTGGAAGTCAGTATATCCGGTTAATTTTGAGTATGTCAGATCTGAGATGAATCCTCAATTTGCCACAATTGCTACACCTAATGAAGTGGTCGTTACGGTTACTTTTGATATCGATATGGGTAACCAGGGCGGCGAGTTGCATGTCTGCATTCCCTATTCAATGATTGAGCCCATTCGAGATACTTTATATAGCGCATTGCAAGGCGATCACCTGGAAGTTGACAAACGCTGGATCAAATTGATGTCACAACAAGTGCAAATTGCTGAAGTGGAACTGGTTGCTAACATAGGGCATACGAAAGTTACATTTGAACAAATTCTGAGCATGCAAGCGGGAGATATCATTCCGCTGGAAATCCCTAAAACCATTACCGTACATGTTGACGGCATACCTGTTATGGATTGTCACTATGGCATCATGAATGGACAGTATGCACTCAGAGTCAATGCAATGATTTCCCCAGCAGAAACTGAATAATTTATTGGAGATTTATAATGTCAGAGCCTACAGAAAACGATCAAACTGAGACGGACGACTGGGCTGCCGCTATGGCGGAGCAGGCCGCGGTTTCTCAAAATGACTCTGCAGAAAAAGAAACGGAAGTCGATGACTGGGCTGCCGCAATGGCTGAGCAAGAAGCATCCGCTCCGGCAGCTAATGCGCCAGAGAGAAATAACAACACGATGGTCGGTTCGCAGTCTGCAACCACATCGGTTTTCCAGGAACTCTCAAACGATGGCGTAGGAAATAATGCCCGTCATGATATCGACATGATTCTCGATATTCCGGTGCAGATGACGGTTGAGTTGGGTCGTACCAAGATTGCTATCAAGAACCTGCTGCAACTCGCCCAAGGTTCGGTTGTTGAGCTTGATGGCATGGCCGGCGAACCTATGGATGTGCTGGTCAATGGTTGTCTGATTGCGCAAGGGGAAGTAGTAGTTGTTAATGATAAGTTCGGTATCCGGTTGACCGACATCATTACACCCAGTGAACGTATTCGTAAACTCAATCGTTAGAGCTGATATGCCAAGCCGATATTTGATGCTTTTGATGCTGACACTTCCATTTCCTGTTTGGGCTGAAACAGGGAAACCAAGCTATGTGCCACCACCTTCCGTGATAACAATTGAGAATACGTTGCAGATGATGGGGGGATTATTGCTGGTATTGGCGATCATAGGCGGGATGACATGGTTACTCAAACGTTTCTCGTTGATATCAACTGCTACTGCGGGCGTCGTTAAGGTTGTGGCGGCGGCCGGAGTTGGTCAGAGAGAGCGAGTGGTTGTTGTGGAAATTGATAACACTTGGCTGGTGCTCGGTGTTGCACCCGGCCGTGTCAATAAATTACATACCATGAATAAGCCTTTAGCAGATACTGCCAGTACAACACCGGATAATCCGTCTGTTGAAACATTTGCTACGCAGCTTAATCAGAGCATAAAAAAAGAAAATGCATAATAGCTTTGCATCAATTATTCATTCATGCTTTCAACGCATATTGATTTGTCATAGGATTCGGGTAGGTTTTTCGTGCTGCCTGAGTGGAATTACAAAACGTAATCTGTTACAGATTGCGTTTCTTTTCGTGGGTTTTATCGCTGTGCCTGCATTTGCGCAAAAATCCGGTTTCCCGGCATTTACCAGTTCCCCTAATGCCGATGGAAGCGCGACTTATACGCTGAGCTTACAGACACTTTTATTACTGACTTCGCTGACATTTTTACCTGCGCTGGTATTAATGATGTCAAGTTTCACACGTATTATTATTGTCCTGTCGTTGCTGAGGCTGGCGTTGGGCACGCAATCTTCTCCGCCGAACCAGGTATTGCTCGGATTGGCATTATTCCTGACCTTTTTTATCATGTCACCGGTCATCGATCGGGTCTATACGGAAGCGTATTTACCTTTTTCTGAAGATAAAATAAGTATTGTGGAAGCGGCTGAGAAAGCGAGTGTGCCGCTGAAATCGTTCATGCTGCACCAGACCAGGGAAACAGATCTGGCGCTTTTTGTACAAATATCAAACAGTGAAGAGCTCGAAAGCCGCGATAACGTACCGCTGAAAATACTGGTTCCGGCCTATATCACGAGTGAGCTAAAAACAGCCTTCCAGATTGGTTTTATCGTATTCATTCCATTTTTAATCATTGATCTGGTTGTATCAAGCGTATTGATGGCTATGGGTATGATGATGCTGTCACCGATGATTATTTCACTTCCATTTAAATTAATGCTTTTTGTACTGGTCGATGGCTGGCACCTGATTATCGGTTCATTAACGCAAAGTTTTTATACCTGAAAGGAAACTTAGTATGACTCCAGAAAGTGCGATGACTATCGGCCGGCAAGCGCTTGAAATCACATTTATGCTCTCTGCGCCCTTGCTGCTTTCTGCTTTGGCAACCGGCTTATTAGTCAGTATCTTCCAGGCTGCAACTCAAATTAACGAAATGACTTTGTCATTTATACCCAAATTATTAGTAATGTTTCTGGTAATGGTGCTGGCTGGGCCTTGGATGATCACCATCATGACAGATTATATGCAGCGGCTTTTTACCAGCATTCCTTGGCTTGCAGTCAGTTAAAGCCGGTAGGTTGTAGAGTTAAGCGTTGCATAAGCCAATTTCGATTGTTGATCTGTATCTGTACCTGAGTTCGTTCGTCCAACGAATGATTTAACATTATGATCAGTATAACCACTGCAGAATTAAATACGTTACTGGCGGCATTTCTTTGGCCGCTCAGCAGAATTCTGGCGATGGTGGCAACTGCACCCATCTTGGGAAACCCGAGCATTCCAGTCAAGGTCAAGCTGGGATTGGCGATTATGATCACTATTCTGGTTATGCCGGTAGTAGAAAAATCATTACCGCAGATTGATCCGGCTTCCGGTATTGGCTTAATCATCTTGCTGCAACAGGTGCTGATTGGTGTCGCGATTGGATTTGTCATGCGCATTGTATTTGTTGCGGTGGAAACGGCAGGTGAATTGATTGGTTTGCAAATGGGTCTTGGCTTTGCAATTTTCTTTGATCCGCAAAACTCCGGTCAGATAGATATCATAGGACGCTTTCTGGGAGTAATTGCCAGTCTGGCATTTCTTGCAATTGACGGCCATTTGATGATGATTGCATTGATTTCACAGAGCTTTAGCACATTACCTGTTGGTTCAGATGGAATTACAAATGTAACATTTACGACGCTTGCAAACTGGGGTGGGGAGATTTTTAAATCAGGTCTTCAATTGTCACTTCCCGTTCTCACCGCATTACTGATTACCAACCTTGCCTTAGGCATTCTGACGCGTGTTGCGCCGCAATTAAATATTTTCGCGGTCGGCTTTCCGTTGACACTTTCCATTGGTCTTTTCGTTCTGGCGCTCAGCATGCCTTTTTATGCGCCGATTCTGGAATACCTGGTGCATGATGCTTTAAATCTAATGATGGGAATTCTTAATATCAATCAAATCAATATGCCATAGCTGATTTCTGGGGAAAAGCATGAGTCAATTCCTCTTGATGCTATATGCGGGCAGACTTAATACATAAACAGACAATATTTCCCTTCTTTTTCGATACAAGTTTCTTGCCCGGAACTGTTAAAGTGATCGTCCATTTATCGGAAACTATTTATTAACATTGGCAGTTCAAATAATTGCTGGTTTGGTTAATAACTTATGACATTTAAGTCACGTTTACTCAGTTCACTACGCAAATTCTCTTCATCGCCGGAGGTACAGCATGACGAAGAAATCGTCATGCCTGCCGAAGAGTTACAATTAAACAAAGCATCGAGTGAGGAAATTAAACAGCTTTTGGATACTGCATTTCGTGACCGGCTAAGTGCGGAAGACCGGGCAATCAAGGAAGCGCATAAGCGAATTGAAGCAGAAAACATCGCGAAGGTGACTGCTGAAGCACGAGCTCGTGCCGAAGCTAATGCCAGAATTGCGGCTGAAACTAGAATTCAAGCTGAAGCGATCGCTACTGATCAAGCCCGAACACGAGCCAAAGCGGAGGCCTTGGCAATCAGGGAAGCCAATGCTCGCCGGGAATTTGAAATAAAAGCCAGGGAACTTGCGGAAGAGAAGATTAAGGCTGAAAAATCCCTAAACGCGCTATTGGAAGCCAAAATTAAAGCAGAAGCTTCAATTGTTGAGAAAATGCAGAAACGCGTTGAACAAGAAGCCGCTGCTCTGGATAAGGCGCATGAAACCGCATTGAAAGAAAATGAAGCTGCCGCAGCTGCGATGCATCGAGCTAAAGTTGCAGATGAGGCGCGTTCGCTTGCATTGGCTGCGATAGAAGCAGAAACACATGCAGCGATGCTCGCCAATGCAAAAATTCAGGAGACGCAAAGAACCATAGCACTGGCTAAGGCTCATGAAGAAGCTGAAAAGCAAATCATTGAGGAAATGCAGATTCGCTCGCAGATAGAGGCGCAAACCCTGGCTCAGATTACTGAACGGCTGGATGTGGAGAAGCGGACGAAAGAAATCGAAGAGGATAGGCTGAAAGCCGAGACTGCTGCGGTACAAGCGGCGATAGAAAAGGCCGGAGCTGAAGCGATCGCGGCAGAACAAGCGAGAAAAAGAGCTGAATTAGACATCCAAGCAACCATCGCGGCACGCGATAAAACAGACGCAGAAAAAGTTGTAACCGAAATAGCGGAATCCATCATTGCGAAAGAGAACGCAGCTGCTGATGCAATCAAGGCCCGCCTTGCTGCAGAATCTGAATTGCTTGAAGAAGCCAATCAGCGTATGCAAGCCGAGGCTGCAGCATTAGCTGCTGCAGAAGCAGCCTTGCGCGTTGAAAAAGAAGCCAAAGTGGTTGCAAATGAGAAGAAGAAAGCGGAGGTCAACGCGAACAAGGAGTATCAGAAACGTATTAAGGCAGATGAAGAGGCCATTAAAGAAGCGGAAGCACGTGCGGACGCAGAAAAAATTGCAAGGAATGCAGCCAAAAGCAGGGCGGAAGCTGAAGTAAGATTAAGAGTTGCAGCGGAGGCAAAAATCCAAGCGGATATTCTTGCAGCGCAAGAAACAAATACTCAAGCGGATCTGGAGCAACGCTTACTGGAAGATACGGAAATTCGCGCCAAAGCGATAGCCGATGCTAAACAAGCTGTCGCCGAGCGCCTCGAAATTGAGCAAAAAATTACAGGATTAGCCATTACTCGCGCACAAGCAAAAATTATTGCTGCCAATAAAGCCAAAGCGCAACTTGAAGCAGAAAAAGCTGCTACCAGAATCGCATTGGAAAAAGCCAGAACCGAATCGGCTGCGCTTGCCGCCATGCAGGAACGCATAGTGCTGGAATCCAAAGCGCTGGAAGCTGCAGCAGCCCGGGAAGCTGTTGAAGTTATGGCTAAGGAAGCGCTATTTGCGCGCTCCCAAGCTGATAAAGAAGCTACCGCTGCGGCAACAGCGAGAATACGAGCAGAGATTGCTGCTGCAGAGCATTCCCGTAATAGGATTGCATCAAGCACCAAGTCTTAACAGTCAGGTTAGGTTTGAGCTACTACAATTAATGGTTTCAGTGTTTAGCGCATGGATGAGTTGAAATAATTTGCCCATTCAAGCACCTCCTGGTAGCTTCCGCTGAAAACTACCGATTCTTTGTTTTTCTTTATTTGATACGCATACATCGGATCATAATATTCAGCAAGTAAATGGGTTATCCAGGATTCGTGGCCGTAAATATTTCCTGTACTCAGTTGAGTTTCCAAAGCTTTTATCATGAGAGCATGCATGTGCTTATAGCGTTCTAATCCTAGGCGTTTCTGAATCCGCAAAAGACTGTTGAGAAGATAGGCGCTGAAATATTCAAAGCCAAATTCAGCATATTTCATCTGAAAAGCTGTCAGCATATCCGTAATATATTCTTGTAAAATCCGTTGAATGCGAAATTCCAATGGCATTTCTACTAGCGCTAGGGGTGAGCGCCGCATGGTTTGGAAGAATGTCTCCGGAATCGAAATGGTTCCAATATTTCTACTTTCGTCTTCAACAAAAAGTGTGCTTTTATTGGAAGCAGCATAAGTCATGCGCAGTAAATCAATGGCTAATGTATGCTCAAAATTGGATTGAGTAGGCTGATGATTAACCGTATGGCCAAAACTCGAGCCGCGATGCATGGCATGCTTTTCTAAATCAATACTAAAGGCTAATTCATTAATCAGAAGCGTTTTGGCGGCACCTGTTTTTCCACCTATTCGGATCATGGAAAAATTTATGGCTGCTTCTTCAATCACCTGCATTAGGTGTCGTCGGAGTGCTTTGTAGCCTCCTACGATTAGCGGCACAGCAATACCTGTTTCATTGATCCATTGACGTGCTAGATTTGATCGCATTCCACCACGCCAGCAGAAGATATGTATATCGGGATTGTTAGCTACAACATCATGCCAATGCTGAATACGATTCCTCTTAAGTTCACCACACACCAATTTATGGCCTAATTGAATGGCGGCTTGTTTCCCTTTTTGTTTGTAGCAAATCCCGACTAAATGACGTTCATGGTTATTCAGAATGGGGAGGTTGAGCGAATTTGGCAAACTACCTTTAGCAAATTCATCTTCAGAACGGACATCCAGAAATGGAGTGCCGTGCACAAATAAATCATGAAATTGATCGGCCGAAACCAGGTAATCTGACATTGCTTTCTATACTTATCTATTTATTGAAATAACACTATATGCCAATATGTTTGGTGTCATGAATTCTCACACATTATTTGTCGCGATTTTACAAATTCGAATGATCGGCCACAGGTTAAACGATTGTTATAATCAGCGGAATTAGAACAAAAATACTCTAGAAAGGTGTTATCCGTTACAATTCGAAAAACAAGAGGGTAAGTTAGAAGTCATTAATTAGAGCAATTGTTGTTTTGGTGCAACACTGATTTAATATTGCCTTGACAGGAAAAAGCGCCTTATATAAGCTGCGGAGTGGTCAAATATGACACACTTATATTTATTAAGCAATGTCAGCGGTAAGCGTTTGAATGAAAATTTTCCAGCCAGCAAAAAGTGCATTATTAGAGATTAATGATCATCGTTGGCACGCTCAACCAGGATTTCTTGCTTATGGGAGCAAGATGACAAGTACTATTACTTCGAGGGGAAGATCTTGAGTTCGACAATAACCAAGTTGAACGCTCCGCTAACGCAAGCGTTTGATTTTCAACCTTCAAGCGAATTACAATTAACACCGACACCGACACTCAATACACTAACTCAGCAGTTGGCGGGCTTTGATACCCTGACTAGCGCTTTAGAATATGCAGCGGAGGGGATAACGGGGTATAACTTTTATGACGCGAAGGGCAACTTACGTTCGGTTCTGCCGTACAGTGTACTAAGACAGAATGCTCGTATCTTAGCGCAACGTTTATTTGGTTTTGGTTTGCTCCGTGGTAGCAGGGTAGCAATCATTGCTGATACCTCCCCAGAGTTTGTCGAGTTGTTTTTTGCATGTCGCTATGCTGGTTTAGTGCCTTTTGCAATGCCAATTCCGGTTAATCTCGGTAGCCATGCAATATACGTTCAGCAATTAAGGGGTATGCTTGAGAGCAGTCAAGCAAGTATTGCGCTGGCGAATATTGACTATATTAATTTTCTGGAAGAGGCTGCGGAAGAAACAGCCTGTATACAGTGGGTAGGAACACCAGGGAAGTTAAACGAGTTTCCTGCGATGAGTGTTGAACTACAGCCTAATTATCCTGATGAAACTGCGTACCTGCAATTTACATCAGGCAGTACGCGTACTCCTAGAGGAGTGGTTATTACTGAGCGAGCCTTGATGTGCAATTTACAAGGTATTGTATGTAATGGTTTGGAAATTAAACCTGACGATCGTTCTGCTTCTTGGCTGCCCTTTTATCACGACATGGGATTGGTTGGGTTAGTTCTGGCGCCAATGGTTACGCAAATCTCTGTTGATTATTTGGCGACACGGGATTTTGCAATCCGGCCCTTACAATGGTTACGGTTAATAAGCCGCAACCGTTGCACTGTTGCATTCAGTCAACCTTTTGGTCTTAAGCTCTGTACTTTACGTGTAAGGGAGTCTGATCTCAAAGATCTGGATCTCAGCAGTTGGCGAGCTGCAGGTATCGGTGCCGAGATGATTCGGCCAGAAACTCTGAGAAATTTTGCTGAAAAATTTGCATCGGCAGGTTTTGATGAGAATGCTTTTTTGCCTTGCTATGGCCTTGCGGAATCTACACTTGCCGTTACCTTTTCAAAAATTGGTAAAGGATGCAAAAGTATACAAGTTGATAGTAAAACGCTTATCGATAAGCGAATGGCCGCCAGATTGCAAGCGGATGGGCGTAAACAGAATGAATTTGTAAATTGTGGACGTCCGTTACCTGGTCATACCGTGAAGATAATCGATGAGGATGGTCAACAATTGTCAGAAATGATGGTTGGCAGTGTTTTAGTACAAGGCGATAGCGTGATGATGGGCTATTATAACAATCCAGAAGAAACTAACAAAGCACTTAAATCTGGTAATTGGCTGGATACCGGAGACATTGGATTTCTGTTTGAAGGTGATTTGTTTATAACTGGACGCCGTACAGATGTCATTATTGTTAACGGTCGCAATATTCGTGCGCAAGATATAGAAGAATTGGCTGAACAGCAACCGGAAGTCAGGTCGCGTGAGGCTTCTGCGTTTGGAGTGAATGATGAAGATGGCACAACGACTATTGTATTAGTCATTGAATGTAGACTCACTTCCGTAACTGAGCGGCAGTCACTGACAACCCGGTTGCAGCAGCTTGTTTATATGGCATTCGGGGTGAATTGTGTTGTTGAATTGGTTCCACCGCATACCTTGCCACGGACCTCATCTGGAAAGCTTTCACGTTTTGCAGCGAGGCAAGGTTATATACAGAGAACAAACCTGGCAGGTCAACTGTCTTTTGTAGAATCAGGTGACAGATAAGGGCGCATGCCAAAAATAGTTGCCGTAACAGGCGCTACTGGGTTCATTGGCAATGTGCTGGTGCAAAGGTTGATTCAAGATGGGTGGACAGTTCGTGCACTCACACGGTTGCATCGCTCATCCGATAGTGAATCCATTCAATGGATTCGAGGCGATTTAGATAATTTAACTGCGCTACATCAGTTGGTTAATGATGTGGCGTTTGTTATTCATTGTGCTGCAACGGTAAGAGGGAGTTCTTTTCAAGAATTCGCACATACGAATATCGAAGGTACCAGAAATATTTTACGTGCCATTACTGGACAGAAACAATTACCTCGCTTCTTGTTAGTATCGTCCTTAGCTGCAAGGCAACCCGAATTATCTTGGTATGCCCGAAGCAAGTATTTGTCTGAGATTCAGGTAATTGAATATTCAGAGCAATTACAATGGACGATATTACGTCCCACGGCTGTTTATGGTCCTGGCGATAAAGAACTAAAACCACTCTTTCAAGCGATACGCCGCGGGCTGCTTCCCGTCGTCGGGAAAATTCATAACCGGTTTGGGTTAATACATGTATATGACCTGGTTGCGGCTATTCAGATTTGGCTAGCTTCTTCCAGCCCATCGGTTAAAGGGGTGTTTGAGCTTGACGATGGAATGCCTGGCGGGTACAGCTATCAGAGTTTGGCTGTCCTGGCGCAGCAGGTGTGGAAGCGCCCTGTTCATTGCATCCCTATACCGGATTTTCTAATCCGGAGTATCGCATTGTCAAATCTATGGCTTGCCCGGTTATTCCACTATTCCCCCATCCTGACTCCAGGAAAAGTTAATGAGTTACAACATGGCGACTGGGTATGTGATAATGCTCCTTTAACCCAAGCTCTTCCAGCATGGCAACCGAGTATACGTTTACAAGACGTTTTATCTGAAGTAATCTAGATTTAAAATTTAACTATTCTGAATTAACTTATGACTGAAAGTAATTACGATGAGATCATGAAATTGCTCTGTGATCGGCTAAGTAGTTTGACCAATTCTGATGCTCAGATAATTCCTGAAACGAACTTGATTAGCCAGCTATCGATTGATTCTATTAAACTACTTAACCTGATTATGGAAATTGAAGACACATTTGATGTTTCAATTCCCATTAATGCATTGACAGATATTCAAACCGTACGAGAATTGGCTGACTTGGTACATAAAATAAAATCTGCTTCATAATGAATTTACTTGAAAAATTAGACGCAGCAGCTGCTGCAAGAAAATCACTATTGCCTAATGGTGTGGGTGCGTTTGGTATACCGATTGAAGAAGTTTTTTCAGCGACGGAAGCTAGAATTGGAGATCGCCGTGTGCTCCTGCTCGGCACTAATAATTATTTGGGCTTAACCTTCGCACCTGAATGTATTCGTGCAGCGCATGAAGCAATTGACAAAGAAGGCACAGGTACTACGGGCTCTCGGATGGCAAATGGCAGTTATTTTGGTCACCGTGCCTTGGAAAGAGAATTCGCTGATTTTTATCAATGTAGCTCCGGCATTGTTTTTACTACTGGTTATCAAGCTAATTTAGGTACTATTTCTGGTCTAGTAGGTCCTGGCGATACTGTATTGATTGATGGAGATTCTCATGCAAGTATCTATGACGGGTGCATCCTCAGTGGCGCAGATATCATTCGCTTTAAGCATAATGATATGGTTGATATGGAAAAACGACTGCGTAGACTGGGCGATCGAGTTGAAACAACCCTGATTATTGCTGAGGGGATCTATAGTATGCTTGGTGATCAAGCACCTTTAGCTGAAATTGTTAAATTAAAGAATGCATATAATTGCATTCTACTTCTCGATGAAGCACATTCATTGGGTGTATTGGGTGAAACTGGTCAGGGTCTCGTGGAAAAAACGGGGTTGTTAAAAGAAGTCGATTTTATTACCGGCACCTTTAGCAAAAGTCTTTGTAGTATCGGTGGATTTTGTGTGAGCAATCATCCGCAACTTGAACAATTACGCTATATCAGTCATCCCTATATTTTTACTGCGTCACCGTCACCTGCAACGATTGCTTCAACGCGTGCAGCATTGGTTCTGCTGAGCAAAGGAAGTGATCTGCGCAAACAACTGTGGGCCAATTGTACACAACTTTATTCACAGCTCAAGGAAACTGGCTACCTGCTAGGTCCTGATCCAGGTCCAGTAATTGCTGCCGTTCTTGATACGCCGCAACAAGCGCTCCGGCTTTGGCAAAGCTTGCTCGAACATAATATTTATGTGAATTTGATTCTGCCGCCTGCTGCGCCGGAAGGCAAATCGCTCGTACGATGCAGTGTAAATGCCGCGCATACTCCAGAACAAATCAAATATGTGGGCGATACTTTTGCCACGTTGTACAGCAAGATATAATCGAGTCCGTATATTTCTAGTGCGTAAAATTAGTATCTGCGTTTATATTTAATTGCATTGCGAATACAGAAAATTGATCAATAAAGATATATATCTGCTTAAAAGTTGAATATTTCAATTTATACTTAGCCGAATCTGTTTCAGTTTTCAAAGCGAGGCGCTACTATGAAAATAATGAAGGTGCTGGCATTAGCATTATTTTCTTTCTTATTTCAAAGCAATGTTTTTGGGACAAGTATTGTATATAACGGGTTTGAATGTCTAAATGCTGTAGATGCAAATGACCCTACCCCCAAAGGTGCGCCGATACAAAGCAAATTCGAAGTCATGCAAGATGCCGGGGATGGTATCTATCGATTAAGCTTAACTGGCGGTATTCCTCGCTTTATCAATAATAATCTTGATGTGTGCATTGATAATGCGACTGCAATCGGATATTCAGGAATTCCGGCAGTCGATGGTTTGCCGCAACCGCTTGAGTCCATTAATGCAACAGCCTATTTTAACGGGCAAGACCTGATGATTGTCGTCAGCTCGTTATATACTGACCTAAGTGCTAGAAAGAATCCACTTTCATCTTTTAACACAAGTCTTATCTTTGCGTATACAAATACGCTCATATTCGAGTTTAACCCAGGAGCGTCTTCCTTTCGCTTAAAGAAAGTAATACGCAACAGGGGGTTCACTAATACCAGTGGATCGACGAACTCAATAACACCATTTCTTGAAACAGTCTTACCATCTTTCAACGACGAGGTGCAGGACAAGCCAAAAATTTTAACCCCGCAGGCTAATATCGAATTTTTATTGGATTAATCGATTCACATCGTGTCGAGACCAGTTAGTGATCAGCTAAAATGATAAGCGAATTTGTATCATGGGGCGTGACATTGCCAATATGCGCTGAAGTATAGCCGGCAGCAGTGAGTGCGTGTAGACATTCATTGGTGCGCTCGGCGGGTATTCCGGCTAGTAACCCCCCCGCGGTTTGCGGATCGAAGAGTAGAGGATAGCTTGGGTGTTGCCCACTGTAATATTGGCATTGGCTGGCTTGTTTATTGGCGGCATAGAGTGTGCTTTGAATGTTTTGCTGGCTGTACTGTTGTGCGCCCTCCATGATTGGAATGGCGTCCATTGATAAGGAGGCGCTGCATTGTGAGGCTAGTAGCATCTCCTGTAAATGTCCGAGTAAGCCAAATCCGGTTACATCGGTACAACTGCGCGCTGCACAAGAGCGTAAGATGGTTGCCGCGGTCCGGTTACTTTGCAACATATAGGCCAATGCCTGATCAAGCCATAAACCCTGGCAGCGCGCAGCCATGTTGGCAGCGAGTAAAACACCACTGCCGATAGGTTTGGTGAGAATTAAACTATCACCGGGTGTTAGTCCGGATTTTGTCAGGGCTTCAATTGATGGGAGTGTTCCGTTAACAGTTAGCCCGATAGCCATTTCGGATCCTTCGCCACTGTGTCCGCCAATCAGCGCAGTATTTTCATCCTTTAGGGTTTTTAATACACCGCGCATCAAATGCAATAATGTTTCTTGCATAATAGGCTCGCTGCTATACGGGATAATTGCGGTCACCAATGCAGAATGGGGAATTCCACCCATTGCATAAATATCTCCTAAGCTATGAATTGCAGCGATACGGCCCAGCAAATAGGGGTCATCGATAAAGCTTCTGAAGAAATCAACGGATTGTAACCATCGGGTATTGGCAGGCAGATTAATAATCGCGGCATCATCCCCTGGATCGCTGACTATATCAGGGTGAGATTGAACATCCAACTGTGACAAAACATTCTGTAATATATTGCTGCCGACTTTTGCGCCACATCCACCGCATCGCATCGATTCTATGCCACCGTGCGAGTTATGGTTGTTAGCCATAGGCTGTGGATTGAAGCGCGCCATGAAAGTACGATCAATGTGATTCTTCCAAACCCAAACCCACTTTCCACGCGCAAATAATGTGCCCCGAGAAGCGACAGCGTAACGATCTCCTGTCGTTAACAAACTTAAGAAGTGCCGTTGCGGTTTAAAAGGCAAAAGATGGCGATTTTCGAGCTGAGCGACGATATTTTTTGCCAGGACCGGGCCTTGACGGACAGCATAAACGCCCGCTTTGGGCAATGGCGTAGGCTTGAATGCAGCGCTGTCGCCAACAGCAAATATATCCGGATGTGAAATACTGCGGAGGTATTGATCAACCTGAATGAAGCCGCGATCATCGCACTTGAGACCGCTTTCTGCTACCCAAGTCTGCGCACCAGCATGAATAGCCCAGGCAGAAAAATCGTAATTCAGTGTTGTATTATCATTTAGCGTCAGTTGGTGTTCAGTAACGGACACGACCTGTTTTCCGCAGATAATGCGAATACCTAGCACTTGCAAGTGATGTTTAAAAAATGCTTGCACGCGTTCATTGTGTGAACTGAGGATATGTTGATCAGCGCAAATCAGGGTAAAGTCTGCATAAATTGAAGTCGTATTGCAGAGCTTATAGTGCATAGCCAACAGTATTTCTACACCGGCAGCTCCGCCTCCGATTACAACAATTCGTTTTGACTGGCGGGATATTTGAGCTGATTCGAGCCATTGGTGCCAATTCTGCAGAAATTGCTTGACCGGTTTAATGGGGTGGCCATATGCAGTAGCGTTTTTAATTTCATCGAGCGCGGGCTGGGAACCCACATTAATTGACAATAAATCGTATCGCAAGGAAGGGTATTGATGGCAGTATATTTGCTTTGCGAGCAGATCAATGTGTTGAACCTCGCTGCAAATAAATTGCACGCCAGCCCATTGACACAGTTTCCGTAAATCAATGTGACAATCTTCAACGGTATAATGTCCAGCAATTAATCCAGGCAGCATGCCTGAGTATGGTGTGAGCGTATTATTGCTGATGAGCGTCACTCTGAGACCGGGGATTGGTTTCATTCCCAATTTTTTGATAACGGCGATATGGCTATGGCCGCCGCCAATTAAACGTAAATCTTTTTTATGTGGCATTAAGCCTATCATTAATTAACTTATTCAGATTGCGTTATGGTCAGAAAAATGTGATAGTTCACATCGCAACATTATAAGTTAGTCCATGACACTATAAGTAAAATTAAAAAGTATTTCTATAGCTTTGAGGGCTAATTGAGTAAAGACGTTTGAGTTAAATAAATTTGTCGTTAAAGTGTGTTTCGTGCATATTGATGACTTTTCACATATACATTTATTATTTATGGAGGGTAACAATGAAATCTAGTAGAATCAGTACATTAAATGCTTGTGCCGTTCTGTTATTATCGGTGGGGCTGTTGTTCGGGTGCAAACCGATTTTTGAGAAAAAACCACTTCCTCCTAAGGATGGCGCCGCTGCACCTGCTGCCGCACCAGCACCAACACCAGCACCAGCACCAGCACCAGCTGCACCGCCTGCCGCCGCACCAGCACCAGCTGCGCCGCCAGCTGAGCCAGTAACTAGCCTTGAGGAAGTAAAAAGTATTGAGAGTCTTGGATCTGGTTCTGCAGCAGTAGCGGCACCAGCGCCAGCAGTAGTTGATGACGGGAACGATGTTGTAACAGTAACGCCTGCGATAATGCGTAAAGTACAACAGGCTCTCGTAAATGCTGGGTTTAATCCGGGTCCGGTTGATGGAGTTAGTGGAGCCAAAACAGTATCTGCAATCGAAAGCTTCCAGAAACAAAATGGCATTCCAGCAGGTAAAATTACCAAGAAAACGCTCCGTGCATTAGGTGTCGATTTCTAAAGAACAAAGAACAGCTTGATATTTCTGATACACCAAGGGTCTGCGGCTCTTGGTGTATTTTTATTCACACATGTGAAGTTTTCAATAATTGGAATAATTTATTCGATTCGCGATACTGATGTTAATTGTTCAATTTCTTTAGCTAAGTAAAAATATTTGCCATAGGAAGAGTCATGTTCTATAGTTGATCATAAAAGCTGGTTTCAAAGCTTTTTCAGGTAATTATAGATTTATAAATGTTGAACGATATCCATTTGTTGCGAATCTCTATTTTTTTGCGTTTAGATTCCTCAGAATAAGATGAATCTCGCGTTATAAAACAGATTGTTTGCATACTTTAGTAGTGTTTCCCAGATTAAATTTTGGTTAATTAATTTTAACAAACATTGTTTTATTATTCATTATGCTAAGTAATATCGGTCATTAACTTGCTTTTGAAGTATTTTTGGAGGTTTTTTCATGGGTGTTCCTTTACGTCAACAGATTGCAGTTGGCAGTTATCTAATCAAGCAAAAGCTAAAAGGAGTTAAGAAATATCCGCTGGTATTGATGCTGGAGCCTTTGTTTCGTTGTAATCTGGCTTGTGCCGGATGTGGAAAAATTGCTCACCCCGAAGATATTCTTGATCAACGCCTTTCCTACGAAGAATGTATGCAGGCAGTGGATGAATGTGGTGCGCCTATGGTTTCGATTCCAGGTGGTGAGCCATTGATACATAAAGAAATGCCGCAAATTGTTGCAGGCATAATCAAACGTAAGAAATATGTTTATTTATGTACAAATGCGCTATTGTTAAAGAAAAAGATTGATGACTATACACCATCACCTTATTTGACATTTTCGATTCACTTGGACGGAATGAAAGAGCGTCATGATGCTTCAGTTTGTCAGGATGGTGTCTTTGATCGTGCGATTGAAGCGATAAAGCTGGCATTAGAGAAAGGATTTAGGGTCACAGTGAACTGTACTTTGTTTCAAGGTGAAACGCCCGAGGATGTCGCTGAATTCTTGGATTATGCGATGGAGCTGGGTGTTGAAGCAGCAACGATCGCGCCAGGATTTAGCTATGAGAAAGCGCCGCAACAAGATGTTTTTATCAAAAGCCAGGATACAAAAATATTATTTAGAGGTATTTTTGAACTAGGCAAAAAACTCAAACGAAAATGGAGACTGAATCACTCCGCGCTTTATTTGGATTACCTGGCCGGAAACCAGAATTATAAATGTACACCATGGGGTAACCCGACACGCAATGTGTTTGGATGGCAGAAGCCTTGTTACCTGCTGTCGGATGAAGGTTATGCAGAAACCTTCCAGGAACTGCTTGATGATACCCCTTGGGAAAAATATGGTACCGCAAAGAATCCAAAATGTGCCCAATGTATGGCGCATTGTGGATATGAAGCTACAGCGGTCGAAGACACGTTGCAGCGTCCATGGAAAGCACTGATAGCATCACTGAGAGGACCTAAAACCACAGGCCCTATGGTGGCTGAACCTACGCCAGAATGGACGAGTGAAGAAAATAAAACACCTAAGAAGCTTTCCGATATACCGGTGACATTGATTAACAAATAGACAGCTATAGAATATTGATACTGGTTTATAAAATCTTCTCCAAGTAAGAATAATGGTGGAATTAGTATTGTATTTGTCTGTGTTTGGTGTTTTATGCTGGTGGTTATTATTACTGCTGCCGTGGCGCCCATGGAGTATCCATGAGAAAGTTGAAACGCAAGGTGGCATAGATTCCAATAAAACGCTAAGTGATATTACCGTACTAATTCCAGCCCGCAACGAGGGTCCGTATATTCGTCATACGCTTGATGGCGTGAGAGCACAGAGCGGGAATATGCGCATCATTGTGATCGATGATCAATCGGTGGACGATACTGCTGAGCAAGCTCAGCGTAGTGGTGCGCTTGTGTTATCCGGCACTGCGCCGCCTGTTGACTGGAGCGGAAAATTATGGGCGCTAGAGCAGGGGTTACGCGAAGTCAGAACACACTATACGTTGTTGCTGGATGCTGATATTGAGCTAAGCCCCGGGATTGTTATTGAGTTACAGCAAAAAGCGCGCAATGAAAACCTTGCGCTGGTATCATTGATGGCAGAGCCGCCTATGAAGAATTTCATAGAACGTTTACTAATGCCAGCTTTTATATTTTTCTTTAAGCTTTTGTATCCTTTTGGGCTAGCAAATAAGCCGGTATCACGGGTTGCAGCCGCTGCAGGCGGGTGTATTTTAGTGGAAACACAAGCACTGCGCTCAGTTGGAGCTTTTGCAAATTTGCACGGTGCGCTGATTGATGATTGTACTTTAGCTGCACATATTAAACGTGCGGGTTTAAAAACCTTTGTTGGGCTTAGTCGTGCGGCTCGTAGTCATCGTGGTTATCAAGACTTAAAGCCGATTTGGGAAATGGTGGCTCGTACTGCTTTTACCCAATTAAGATACTCGTTTATTTTACTTGTCAGCTGCACATTAATCATGATTTCCATGTTTTGGGCAGCACCGCTAGCATTTTTGCTATTATCTGCTCAAGAAGCTTATATAGTGAGTGCGCTAGTATGGGTGGCTATGTTTATTACCTATATGCCAACTTTAATTTATTATCAGCGTTCCCCGCTCTGGAGTCTAGCATTGCCCGTAATTGGTACGCTGTATCTTGGCATGACTTGGACATCAGCGCTACGCTATTGGCGTGGGGAACGCGCTTGTTGGAAAGACCGACGCTATGAAAGTAATGCGAACAATTAAATTGATCGGGTGGTGTCTGATATTGGTGATGCTGTTGCCAATTTCTGCTGCGTTGAGTACGCCCGATTCAGGACCTGAGAGTCCGGAGCGGGTTATAGAAAAGTTACAATCCTCCTTACTTCAGGTTATGCGTGAAGGTGATAAACTGGGCTATGAAGGGCGATTCAAATTTCTGGAACCGGTTATTGATGAATCTCATGATCTTGATCTGATTATCAAAACAATATTAGGTGCAACATACTGGTCGCAGTTAGATAAAGGACAACAAGATTTGATTGCTGAGACATTTCGCAAGCTCAGTATTGCCACCTATGCTGGGCGGTTTAATCAGTATGAAGGAGAGCAGTTTCAGATTGTAGAGCAGCGTGCTTTGCCGCGCGAACAAGTATTGGTGCGTAGCCGGTTAACTAAATCGGATGGCGGCACGGTAAATTTTGATTATGTGTTACACCAAACAGACGGGCGTTGGCGTATTGCCAATATCCTGTTTGATGGTGTGAGTGATCTTGCAATAAAACGTGGAGAGTATCGCGCTATTTTGCAGCGGGATGGTTTCCAGGCACTGATTGATATGATTAAGGAAAAAATTGTTCTGACTCAGCAAAATTAATCATTCGATGATTTCATTTTTTCCTGAAGGTTTTTTTAAACGTGAAAAGTTCACACAGTATTAGTTTCCGGATTTTTGCACGTTGGGCCGAGTTCTCCTATCAGAATGCTATCTGGATTATTCTGCTCGTATTGTTATTGACTTCGCTGAGCACTGTTTATACAGTCAATAATCTTGGTGTTCATACCGATACGACGGACATGCTCTCCGAGGATGTTCCTTTTCGTGCCAATCATATCCGTTATAAAAAATCATTTTCCCAGTATGAAGATACGTTCTTACTAGTACTAGACGCTCCAACACCTGAGCAAGCGCATCAAGCAGCTAAACGCTTTACCAACTATCTGCAAAAAGATAGCACGCAATTTTCCAATACATACTATCTAACCGGAGAACCTTTTTTTGAGCAGAATGGCCTTTTTTTCAAGAACCTGTCAGAGCTAGGCCGAATTACCGATTATTTGGCAGCAGCACAACCATTGGTTGCGCGCATAGCTGAAAGTCCTACACTTTATACATTTTCTTCTGTTCTCACAGAAGCCGTTGATGAATTGCGCGCGGGCCGTCAGTTAGAATTGGAACCGGTATTTAATGGGGTCAGTGCAACACTGAACGCACGGCTTGCCGGTAAATCCCGCGCGTTATCCTGGCAAGCATTATTGGGTGGTGAAGCGCAGAAAGAAACTTATCAGGAATTGATCATAGTACAGCCTAAGCTCGATTATTCTCAAATATTTGCTGCTGAAGAGCCGATCAATGCAATTCGCATTGCTGCGCAGGATATGGGATTTACTCCGAACGCTGTTGAAAAATTGCGCATTACGGGTGAAGTAGCGCTGGCTCACGATGAACTCCTCAGTGCAATGCATGGAGCTCAGGATGCTGGAATATTGGCATTAGTGCTGGTGGCTTTGGTATTACTCATTGCATTTCGTTCTGCCGGGGCAATAGTCACAGTGATACTAAGTCTGATTATCGGCTTATTACTGACTGCAGCATTTGCCACCGCTGCTGTGGGGCATTTGAACTTGATTTCTATAGCATTTGCTGTTTTATATATTGGCCTCGGTGTTGATTATGCCATTCATTTTTTGTTGCGGCATGAAGAACTCAGGAAGCCTGATCAGTCTGTTTCAGAAGCATTATATAAAGCTGGTGGTGATATGGGGCAAGCACTGCTGATTTGTGCAATCACCACTGCGATTGGTTTCTATGCTTTTATGCCAACCACTTATGAGGGAGTTGCAGAACTGGGTCTGATATCGGGGACAGGTATGCTGATCAGCTTTTTGATTACGATGACGCTAATTCCTGCCTTGCAAAGGTGTTTTCCAACCCACGTTAGAAAATCATCAACTTCGATTCAATCAATCAATAGCGTTCTAGATCTACCCAGACACGCGCGTAAATTGGTATACGGCGTAACAATCATCGCAATTCTAGCTTCCGTCTTGGCTTTGCCACACATCAAGTTCGATTATAATTTGCTGAATCTGAATAATCCGCATGCGGAGTCAGTTCAGACCTTCCAGGAGTTACTGAGAAACACGGAAGATTCACCATGGCATATTAATATTTTAGTTAGTAATATCCAGGAAACAGGACACATCGTGCAACGTCTGAGAGCGCTGCCGGAAGTAGAAAAAGTAATTAGCATGCTTGATCTGGTACCTCAAGAACAGGAAGCAAAAAGTTTGTTGATTGAGGAGATGGCAATGACGCTCGGTCCCATTTCTTTTTCCTCTACGGCATTTCTGATTCCAGACCATCATACTGTTCCAGAGCAGCGAATGGCTCTGGAAAAATTAAATACTGCATTAGACCGGTTTATCGGCGAGAAACCGGGGCATCCTTCTGAAGCTTCTGCCCGGGCGTTGCGTGCATCCCTGTCTAATCTACTGGCTGAGCTGGATAAGCGTACGATGCAAAATGACCAGGGAGGAGAGCAATTATTACGTGCGGCTAATCATGATTTACTCAGTTTGTTGCCTGGTTCAATTAAACGATTGCAACTGGCATTGGCAGCGCAGCCGTTTACGCAAGAGGCATTACCGGCATCAGTGAGCTCGCACTGGCATACGAGCGATGACGTATATCGCATTGCGGTTTACCCGTCAGAAAATATTAATGACAATGACGCATTGCGCAGATTTGTGCATGCCGTGCAAAAGATAGCTCCCACTGCGACCGGTGTGCCGGTAATCAGTCTGGAAGCGGGTGAAGCGGTAGTGGATGCGTTTATTCATGCTTTCTCGCTGGCGTTGCTGGGCGTCATAATTACACTATGGATGATGCTTAGAAGTGTTTCAGCGACCGTGCTGGTATTAATACCGCTATTATTGGCGGCTCTATTCACAGGTGCCTGCACGGTTCTGCTAGGGCTGCCGTTCAATTTTGCCAATATTATTGCTTTGCCGCTGTTACTGGGTATTGGTATCGACAGCAGCTTGCATATGGTCCACAGGAGCCGTAGCACCGGCGCGGTTTATGAGAATTTATTGCATACCAGTACTGCGCGTGCCATTTTTTATAGCGCACTAACAACGCTGGTGGGTTTCGGCAGTCTGGTGTTTTCCACACATCAGGGTACCGCCAGTATGGGATTGCTTTTGACGGTTGGTTTATTTCTAACCCTGGTTTGTGTACTGATAATCCTGCCGGTTTTGTTGCATTCAGCCGGTGAAAAAAAAGAGAGTATTGTTTAGTTATTACTCCGGTTTAGCCGCTTCAACGCGCGTTAAAGCCGCAGCAAAGAAGCCGTCAGTTTGATGCAGCAGAGGGGATAGCTGTAAGAATTCGCCGGTATCCAGCGGTATCTTTTGCTGTGCCAGTAACTCGGCACAGTTTAGCAAGCTATACTGTGGATGTGTGTTTAGAAAATCTTGCACTACTTGTTGATTTTCTTCCGGCAAGAAACTGCAGGTTGCATACACCAGCCGCCCCCCTGGTTTGAGCAAGCTGGCGGCAGCGGAAAGAATAGCAGCTTGTTTTGCTTTAAGCTCATCAATACTCTGCGGGGATTGGCGCCATTTTAAATCCGGATTACGTCGTAATGTTCCGAGACCACTGCACGGCGCATCAACCAGTACCCGATCTATTTTTCCTGCCAGCCGTTTAACTTTGATGTCGTTCTCATTCGCGATGCGTTGTGCGTGCAGATTGGATAAACCCGAACGCTTGAAGCGCGGTTTCAGATTACTCAATCTTTTTTCAGAGATGTCAAAAGCATAAAGACGCCCTTTTGAATTCATCAAGGCACCCAGTAGTAGCGATTTGCCACCCGCTCCGGCGCAGAAGTCGACAACCATCTCACCCCGCTTAGGTGCCAGCAAGTATCCGAGTAATTGACTGCCTTCATCCTGTACTTCTATTTTTCCGGATAAAAAGAGTTCATGGCGGTTGATCGCAGGTTTTCCGGTAAGCCGGATCCCGCAGGGGGAATAAGGTGTTTCCTGTGCTTCAATCCCTTCCAGGCTGAGCGTTTCGAGCACTTGATTACGTTTTCCGAGAATAGTATTCACCCGCAGATCAAGCGGTGCGGATTTTTGTAAGGAAAATCCTAGGTTGAGAATGTCTGCATCCGCCATGAATTGCTTTAATTTTTCTACCAGCCATTCGGGAAATTCTGCCTGAATCGCCAGTGGCAGCGTATCTAATTTGATGGCTTTGATTTCTGCTAGCCATTTTGTTTCAGATTCGCTGATAAGCGGTGCCAATTCACGCAAATTCATGCCATTAAATTTTACTAAATAGGCTAAAACCAGTGAGCGAGGCGTGATGCGTTCTGTCAGGCTTTCAAGAAAAAAGCGGTGGCGTAATATGCCAAAGACTGTCTCTGCAATGAATGCGCGATCTTGTCCACCCAGTAGCGGGTTTTCCCGGAAGAAGTGCCGCAGAATTCCATCGGCGGGATATTCCAAAGGAAGTACAGTTCTTAGGGCAACAATAGCTGAGTCTAGCTGAAAAGGGGTTAATTGCATTGATTTCCTGGCGTGTGTTTGATCAACTGGAAGAAACGTTGATTAAGTTTGTCTATGATGCGTACTTTTTGACCGATCTGCTTAATGATCGGCTTTATAGCTAATGTTAATTCCGGTAACCATTTTCTCGATTTCGCGGCCATTTTCTTCGACGGATACGATGCGAACAGGCAACATGTGATTGTTGGGCGCAAGCCATAGTTTTCTTTTCACTTTGGCATTTTTATTTTCTTGCCGGGTTAGTACGATCGTGTCTATTTCACCGATGGGTGTTTGGAGAATTTCCTTTGATACCGCATAGTGTGCTAATTGCAGGCTACGCCCATCGGTGACATGTTTTTCCACATACTGCTTAGGTAGGGGGGCAAACATAAAGTTGTACGATAAGCTGAGGCGATCCAAAGTACCTTCGAGTAATCTTTTCTGCTCCTCTTGTCCTTTATGCTGCAGCGTTATGATATGTTTTTCCCAATCAAAAATAGCCACACTGGGTGCTTTTTTTCCACGCTTCTCATAAGCGCGAACGGGCCGTAGTCCCTGTTTAGTAATGGTTCCTTCGCTATGGCGTACGATACTATTGGGTTCTATGATTTTAAAAACACCAGTAGCTTGCGCTTCACTGTTAATCGTATAACTATGTATACCATTGACATGTTTGATTTCCATCACTTCATTAATTTCTCCTTGACCGATATCCGTTGTAACGGCGTAACTGATTTCAATGCGCGACGGTATATCCGTAGCAAATACTGAAAAACTGAGTATCCACAACAGAACAATCGATGGTAGAAATTTCATTCGGGTAGTCCTGGTGAATAAAGCGCTATTTCACGAACACTGGAGTCTATCACTTCAACGTGATTCTCAGTAAATCGGATTTGATCTTCCATAAACCAGCGTACGGCCTGAGGGTAAATACGATGTTCCTGCTGTAAAACCCGGGCTGCCAGTGTTTCCTCAGTATCTTCGGGCAATACAGGAATAGCAGCCTGAATCACAACCGGCCCATGATCCAGCTGTGCAGTGACAAAATGTACGGTACAGCCATGTATTTTGATCCCTTCTTGCAGTGCTCTTGCATGCGTTCCCAAACCTGGAAATGCGGGTAATAATGAAGGATGAATATTCATTAATCGGCCTTGATAACGTTGCACAAAGCGATCGCTTAGTATACGCATGAAGCCAGCCAGTGCAATCAGTTTGGGTTGGCAAGCGTCAATTTTTTCTGCCAATGCCGTATCAAATGTTTGCCTATCTGGAAAAGTACGATGATCGATGACGATGGTTTTGGCACCATATTTCCGGGCGATTTCCAACCCTGTTGCATTCGGATTGTTACTGATTACCGTGATGCGATCTGCCTGAAATCCCGCTTCCAATAGCGCCTGCATATTACTGCCGCGGCCGGAGATTAGAATGACCAGTGATTTCATGATACCGTTGGATGCATAACCATTTAGACTAAAATGGTCGCCGCCTGATTGTTTATGCGTGATTTAATTTTACCGATCTGCCAGACGGTTTCGCCGGAGGCACGCAAATTGCGCAGAGCGTTTTCCGCATGATCAGGCGCCACTACGATTACCATGCCAATGCCGCAATTAAATACACGCGCCATCTCATGATCCGCAACATTCCCCTGTCGTTGCAGCCAGTGAAATAACGGCGGCATTTCCCAGGCATCTTTCTGCAAAACGGCCATGAGCTGATCCGGCAAAATACGTGGTACATTTTCGATCAATCCGCCGCCGGTAATGTGCGCCAGGCCTTTAACAGGGAGCTGTTTGATCAGCTCAAGTACCGGTTTTACGTAAACGCGCGTCGGCATCATAATAGTGTCAGCGAGCGTTTGGCCATGGAAATCCGTAGATAAATCTATGCGGTTATTTTCAATAATCTTGCGAATCAACGAATACCCATTGGAATGCGCACCACTCGATGCGAGACCCAGCACAATATCGCCTGCTTGTATCGTGGCGCCGCTGATAATCCGGTTTTTCTCAACAATACCGACAGCAAATCCGGCAAGATCATATTCATCGTGCGGATACATGCCCGGCATTTCAGCCGTCTCACCGCCAATCAACGCACAGCCCGCCAGCTCACATCCTTTGGCAACACCACTGATCACCGCAGTCGCGGTTTCCACATTTAATTTGCCGCAAGCGAAATAATCCAGGAAAAATAAAGGCTCCGCGCCTTGCACCAATATGTCGTTAACACTCATCGCCACCAGGTCAATGCCAATGCTGTCGTGCTGATTGAGCTGAAAAGCCAGTTTAAGCTTGGTGCCCACGCCATCCGTACCGGAAACCAGAACGGGATTTTGATATTTCTTGGAAATTTCAAACAACGCACCAAAACCGCCAATCTCGGTAAGCACCTCGGGGCGTAATGTACGTTTCGCAAACGGTTTAATATTCTCAACTAAACGATCCCCTGCATCAATGTCTACACCGGCATCGCGATAGGAGAGTTGGGTTGTATCAGGGTGATTAGAATTGGATGAAGTCAAGTCGAGTTCTCACGCGGTTACAAAATGAATGCTGCTCTCAGATTGTGATTTTACCGCAAATGAACGATGTGCATGCTGTGGATATATAAAATCGATTAAATTGGTGTTTTAGGTTGTAACAGTGATGAGAGCAATAGAGTGAGAAATCGCTCCTTATCCAGATTAATCTATGGATTTGTATATTGCTTGAATTTTATATATTTGTTTTTGATAAAAAAGATGCTAATTCCTTCTGGCATTCT
This sequence comes from Nitrosomonas sp. Is79A3, assembly GCF_000219585.1. Taxonomy (NCBI): domain Bacteria; kingdom Pseudomonadati; phylum Pseudomonadota; class Betaproteobacteria; order Nitrosomonadales; family Nitrosomonadaceae; genus Nitrosomonas; species Nitrosomonas sp. Is79A3. The sequence continues at coordinate 566,645 of NC_015731.1, forward strand.
CGCTGATGATTCCTGAACTTAGTTAAAGCTGAGTTCGTAGTTAGCGATTTATTCAAGTGGCTTTGATTATCTGCTGTCAGGATGAATTAAGTAAGCTTCATTAATTTTATTACACTTCAGCCAGATGACTGAAGTGTAATAAAATTCCAGATCACTTCTAATCTCTATCGACACAAACAAAATCAATACGGCTATCTTCTACAGTCGCATCCGGTGCATCAGCAGTTTTCTTCTTGGCTAGGAAGTAGAAAGTATGCTGATTTGTTCCAGCGGTACCATTCGTAGAAGTCAAATTCTTAAATGAAACATTGGTGCTGACCGGTTGAGTATTGATATCATCTACACCACTGTTATCGACAAAACCAAGCGTACGCTCTGCAGTTCCATTTGTGCCTGGATTTGTGTTATTTCTCGTGATGGTGAATAAATACTGTTTCTCCGAAGCAGCTCCTGGGTTTGTTACATCAGCGCTTGCAACGACCATGCAGTCATTGGTACCCACACCACCATTTACAGTATGCGTTACGCTAATTAATGAGGTCCAAAGAACATTATCGGTGAGAACAACATCCGTGACTGTTCCGCCGCCATCCACTTCATCATTGGCAGCAAAAATTTGTGTGGAAAAAAAGCCTAAATACAAGGCCAGCAATAATTGAGTTACAGAGCTATTTTTCATCATTTTCTCCTTTGGATTGTAAAAATTAAAACTACTGTGCGCGCGGCCCCGGTAAAAAATATTTTCTTGTTGTAGGGAAGAGAATAAAGACTCAAAACGACTTCCGCTGTGGTAATAGTCACAGATGTTGTTAGATTAAAAGCAGTAAAAATTCCGGTATGGCAAACTCGTGCCAGAGGAATATTCTGATAGTAAGTTGTCCATGATGCGTGTGGATCTAAATGGGTGGTTTTATTGAGCCGAATATTGCAAATAATGTTCTTTCAAGAGCATTGCTTCGTCGATTGAATTTGTTTCTCCTTTACGTCAAAATCCCGCCGCAGTATCAGGAGCCATCCGGGTCTGCAAATGGCGATGATAAATCACACAATTAGTACGTATTTTTAGCAGCAAGAAAAAACTGATGAGGGTATGATCAACGCTAATTTTGTTGCTGCGATACCGCCGTTGAATGGTATTAACTTTTTCTTTCCGGGAACACGTAGATTTTAGCCTCCAGCTTAACTGGCGGTTTTTTTCAATTGCAGAGGTCGTTCATGTCTTTCAGTATAGCCAACCTGTTATCACAACATCGCACGGATAAATTCGACCTGCACGAGCGGTATCTGAATGCTCAGATGGTCAGAGTGCTGAAAACGATTGGTTATGACCGGAACTATGAGCGCGCTGCCGGGCAGTACTTGTATGACGAAAATGGAAACGAATATCTTGATCTGCTGAGCGGTTTCGGTGTTTATGCGTTTGGCCGCAACCATCCGACCATTGTCAATGCTTTGAAAGAAGTATTGTCACTCGAGATGCCCGATTTGGTGCAAATGGATGTGTCGATTTTGAGCGGTTTACTGGCCAAGGAGATTTTGACCACGACACCGGACAATCTGGAGCGAGTTTTCTTTTGCAATTCGGGCACGGAAGCGGTTGAAGCGGCGATAAAGTTTGCGCGTTACGTGACCAAGCGCAATCGGATTATTTGTTGTGATCACGCTTACCACGGTTTGACGATGGGAGCTTTATCGCTGAACGGCGAGCAGATTTTCAAAGATGGTTTTGGCCCATTATTGCAAGACTGCGGTTCGGTCCGGTTCAATGATCTTGCCGCTTTGGAACAAGCACTCAGTAGCCGCAATGTGGCGGCGTTTGTGGTGGAGCCGATTCAAGGCAAAGGCGTGAATATCCCGGATGATAACTACCTTCCCGAGGTCGAGCGCTTATGCAAGAAATACGGCACATTGTTTGTTGCGGATGAAATTCAAACCGGGCTTGGACGCACCGGTAAATTTTGGGCGATTGAACATTGGGGTGTAAAGCCGGACATGATTTGCATGGCTAAGGCGCTTTCCGGCGGTTTTGTTCCGGTCGGCGCGGTGGCTATGACGCAGCAGATCATGGATTGCGTGTTTAATCGTATGGATCGCGCTGTTGTGCATGGTTCCACCTTTTCCAAGAATAATATGGCGATGGCCGCTGGTCTGGCCAGCCTGGAAGTGATAAAAGCCGAGAAGCTGGTTGAGAACAGTGCGAAAATGGGTGCTGAAATAATTAGCAGAATAAATGCGCTAACCGGTCAATTTGAATTTCTGAAAGAAGCACGCGGCAAAGGCTCAATGATTGCGGTTGAGTTCAAATCACCGAGTAGCCTGACACTCAAAGCTGCCTGGATGATGCTGGAAGCGGCCAACAAAGGCTTATTCTGCCAGATGATTACCATTCCGCTATTTAAAGAGCACAGAATCTTGACCCAAGTGGCAGGGCATGGCATGAACGTGGTTAAGATACTGCCACCGCTGATACTGACTGAAAAAGACATCAATCACATCATTAGCGCTTTTACCAAAACAATTGCGGATACGCATCAAGTGCCGGGTTCTATTTGGGAACTGGGTAAGAATCTCGCGGGTCATGCGCTAAAAGCAAAAGCGGGTTAGACAAAACATGAGTACTGAACGCTCCGACGATATCCATTATCTCTGGTGGTTGATGCTGGTTTGCGTGACGGGCGGGCTGATTTACCTGCTCAGTCCGATATTGACCCCGTTTCTGCTGGCTGCAGTGATTGCCTATATCTGTAATCCGATGGTGACTTTTTTAGCTGGGAAAAAACTATCGCGCACAGTGGGTGCAGTGCTGGTGATGTTTTTGTTGCTCGGTGTTTTTGCAGCGCTGATCTTAATTATGGTGCCTTTATTCGAAGAGGAAGCGAGGCGAGTACTGGCTAAGATGCCGGTTTATCTGGACATGTTCAAGAATCATGTGGTTCCCTGGCTGGAAACAAGATTCAACATCAGTTTGCAGCCGGATATGAATGTGTTGAAACAGGCCGTATCAGAACACTGGAAGAGTGCAGGGGGGGTGGCCGCAAAGGTGCTGCCTTCTTTGACCAGCGGCGGGATGGCGATTGTGGAATTTGTGGTGAATCTGTTGCTGGTGCCTGTGGTATTGTTTTATATGCTGCGTGATTGGGATATGTTGCTCAAGCTCGCCGATGAAATGATCCCGCGCTACTGGCATCACCAGGTTTCCTTGCTGGCGCGTGAGACGGATCGGATTCTGGCGGAATTCTTGCGCGGGCAATTATCCGTCATCGTCCTGATGAGTATTTGCTACATCACAGGTCTCTGGCTGGTGGGATTGGAATTCGCATTACCGATTGGATTGGTAGCCGGTATTCTGGTATTTGTGCCGTATCTCGGCATGATCGTCGGCCTGACGCTGGCGACCTTTGCGGCATTGATGCAATTTCAGGGCTGGAGCGGGATAATTCCGGTATGGATTGTGTTTGGCGCGGGTCAATTGCTCGAGGGTATGTTGATTACACCCTGGCTGGTGGGTGATCGGATCGGGCTGCACCCGGTCATGGTGATTTTTGCGTTATTGGCATTCGGCCAGTTATTCGGTTTCTTTGGTATCTTGCTGGCATTGCCGGTCAGTGCCGTGCTGCTGGTTTGGCTACGCCATCTTCATGAGCGCTATCTGGGGAGCAATCTCTATAATTCATAGTCGCGGGCATTTGCGAAGCGGGGCTATGCGTATTGAGCGATCACAATGAAACAGCTGCTGTTGGACATTAAACCCTCGCCACTTCCTGCATTGGAGAACTTTCTGCCGGGGCGAAACGTTGAGTTGCTGCACATGCTGACAAATATTCTGTCCAACCATGAAAAAGAACGCTTTGTTTACCTATGGGGCGGTTTGGGGTGCGGTAAAAGCCATTTGTTACAGGCAACGGTTGCGGCCTATACACAAAAAAACTCAAAAGCGGTATATTTCTCCGCTAAAAAACCGTGCGAATTTTCTGTGGATAGCGATATAGATTGTGTCGCAGTTGACGATATCGACTGTCTGGATGCATCAGCCCAGATCGGATTATTTAATCTCTATAACCAGTTGCGCGATGAAAGTCAGGCATTTCTGCTGGTCAGCGGCTCGGCTGCACCGGCATACTTGAATATGCGGCAGGATTTGGTGACGCGCTTGGGATGGGGGCTGGTGTATCAGGTGCATGAATTAACCGAAGAAGAAAAAATACAGGCGATGAAAAGTCATGCCGTTGCTTGTGGTTTCGATTTATCGCAGGAAATTTGTCTTTATTTGTTACGGCATGGACGGCGCGATTTGCCGTCATTAATGATGACACTGGATGCACTGGACCGGTATTCTCTGGTTAATCAGCGTCAAATTACCATACCTTTATTACGAGAATTATTACAGGTGGCTTCATGAATTTAGCATTATTTGATTTGGATAACACATTGATTGCGGGTGATAGTGATTTCCAGTGGGCGCAATTTTTGATTGAAAAGAAAGCATTGGATCGTGAATTGCACGAAGCCAAGAACATCGAATTTTACGAGCAATACAAAGCAGGAACGCTGGATATTCATGAATTTTTGGATTTTCAGTTGAAGCCGCTGGCGCGTCACTCACGTGTTCAGCTGGAAGTATGGCGCAGCGAATTTATGTGTAAGAAGATTATGCCGCTGATTGCGCCGGGCACGCGCCAGTTGATTGAGCGGCATATGCTGGATGATGATCTGTGCATCATCATTACCGCCACCAACAGTTTTGTCACAGCGCCCATTGCACAAGCATTAGGTATCAGCCATTTGATTGCGACCGAACCGGAAGAAAAAGATGGCGAATTTACCGGCAAGGTGTCAGGCACGCCTTCTTTCAGGGAAGGGAAGATCGAACGGCTGGAAAACTGGCTGGATGCGCATAATCTAACCTGGTTATCCTTCCTGCGCAGCTGGTTTTATAGTGATTCCCTCAACGATTTACCGTTGCTCAGCAAAGTGACGCACCCGGTCGCGGTAGACCCGGATGCCACGCTGAGAAGCCACGCAGAAAGAAATAACTGGCCGATTATCAGTTTGCGTTGATGAAGTGGATTGGTGATTGATTGTTTAAGGAAGTGCTTTTGTCAGACTGATGAGAGGAGGATGGCGGAATGTCGAGACGCAACCGAGCCCTTCGCGCTTCTGAGCTCTTTGTTTGTTGTTAGATAAAAGCCCGAGAGCTAGTGCTTCCGGGGATCTCACTGATAACAAAATACCTTTTTAATCAGTTACAGTGCTATCATCGCGATTGTTCGTGTGGGTATCTAAATGCACTTAACCTTTTGATTTATCATAATCTTGTCGTGCAGTGATTGTTCATTCATGATCACTAACTCTGGTGATTTTTAACTGAAGCACACCAATGTTATTAGAGTAGCGCCCATTCATGTCATTTGCATAAAAATAAAGTTCTCCGGAATGATACATAGTTATTGGTTCAGAATTTGTATCTAATGGGGCAAAGCTGTTTTCGTCGTTTTTACCGACTGAACCAACTAAAGCATACCAATTAGCTTTAGTTGATCGCTTAAGAAAACTAATAAAATGACCAAATAAATTATAACCACCTTGCCAACCAAGTCGGGGGTCGGATGATTTTACTCGGCCATCCTTCCAGTTCTCTGTAATTTCTGTAACTTCAAAGAAATATCTTTGCCGTTCTTGAACCATAAGCCAGCTTCTATTCCATGGCCTACAAGCACAAACTTCGATAATATATGAATCGCCTTCTGTTAATTCAGTTACAACTCCAACTGATTGTGCCAGTTTACATTTTGTTTCAGATTCACATTTATCTTCTTTTTTCAATAAACCACAACCACCAAGCAATGCAAACACAAAGAAAATAATGTACTTGATATAGTTAGTTTCACTCATAAGTAAGTAGATTTTATCTAAAGAATTAATAAAATTTGCACATTCATAATTTTATGGAAGGGCTGCATGAGAAAATAAATTTAATTTAAATCATGAGTCTACTTTGAGAGGAGCTCTGGTGGTGAACCATTGCAATGCTTTTGGGGATTCAATGCGAATACAAATATATCTTCAAGCCTTCTATTATCTTTCTGTTCATTCTGGCAGAATTTCGATTCTAATCCCCAGCTTGCACCCGCAGGCTGGTTTGATGTCAGTAATAAATGCGCTGCATGTTCTAACAATAAATCGTCATCATCGCTAATAACATAATTTGTTCCTATTTTCTTTAATTTTTCATATAAATTACTCGGATCATTTATTTTGTATTTCTCGAAACTAGACAATTGACTGAGGCTTACTGGAAAATAAGTAAATTTTCCCCTTGTTTCCTTCTTCTCCCTTTCATCTCTTATATCAGTAATAGCTTTGATTGCAATTTGTTCAGCTCGCCGTTTGTTTACGAAATGGATTAAGTTAAGTGACTCCACTCCTAATACTCCAACTCTGAGAGGAAAGTTGAGACTAAAAGGTTGTTTCTGAAGAAAGCTAGATTCTTGCGCAATCTTGTGGGGATAAAATAAATCGTATTCATCTGCATCAGCATTAATAGAAAGGATTACTAAATTATCCAGATTACATTTATCATTTTGTTTTATATCTTTTCGAGCGCTTAAATGCAACACAAGATCTGTGATGGCTGATAATCCAGAATTATCATAAATACCTCCATCTGAAACGTGAATCCGCTCTGAGGTCTCATATAATTCTTGCTGAACTGGGCGGTATCCATACTTAATCAGTCTTAATGGCTGTAAACCAAGAGGAAAAGCTGCGCTAGCCATTGCTGCATATGCTAAAGGCATTTTTTTGGGTGTACTGTTAATTTCTTCTAGTGTAGATGCTGTTTGAAGTGCAACATTTTTGTTGCCATTTTCGTCATGGAGATCATGACGTACTGTTCTAATAAATTCTTTTTTATTTGGAAGATTAACGTAGCGTTGCGTAAATACAAAAGGAAGCCCAGTTTCTAGATTAGTCGAATTAAAAAAAATTCTTGGTGTCGCAGGAATTTCAGATAGCTTCATTAGTGCAGGAAGATAAAGTTTTAAATAATCCTCAAAATGTAAATTTTTTTCTTCCTTTGAAATTTTTTTCTCATTTAAAAAGCTCAGACCATTTAAACCGCCGGATAAAACATCCAAATAGTCTACATTTGTAAATGTAGTCAATATTGGACCAACAAACAGATTGAAGGGACTCAGATACCACATCGCTGAGTAAAGGCCCTGCTCATGTCCTTTAAGTGGAAATTTCTCCAATATCTGAAAAAAAACAGATCTATTTAAATCATATGGATTTAAACTTGAAACCATCTTAGTATTCTCAACATGTTGTAGCTTGTCGGTATCTAATAGTAATTTTAGTCGCGCTACTTGATAGGCATAAATTGAGCCACCACTAACAGACGAAATAACGTGGATCCTGTCAATTAATGGAGCAATTTCTCCTTTTGCTAAGGCTTCCCAATTCAGTGTGTTGTACTTTTTCTCCAATGAAGCCATCGTGTGCGTAGCTAATGCTGTTGCGCGCGCACCTCCTCCAGAAATTGCCACAAAAAGAAGCGCATCGTCACTTGTGTTGCAAAGATCGTCAAAATTATCAAATCCTAAATCTGCTATTTTTATAGCATCATCTGTTTTGTCGTTGTTTTTACAATGAGTTCTTTGAGAAAAAGAATCTGGATCACTAGAAATCTCAAGTAGTCTACATTTATCAAAACTAGACATTTTATTGTTAATCGGTTCAGATAAATTTCCCAAGTCAATTGTAAGCGGCGAACTAAAGGCAGCTATTGGTATTGGAACAGTGGAGAAGGTTGTCTTAAAAGCACTACAGCTTATTAGAGTCAATGAAAATAAGATTATGAAGAGTATTCTAAAGGCCATAAGGATTAACTAGAAAATTTGTAGATTAGATTTTGAAGTGCAATTGTTTTTTAGCATAGCGCATGTAGCAGTTGAGGGAGGGCCGTTGCGAATTATTCAACATTACCCTAATCCTCCCGTCTTAGTTGCGGAAACAGAATCACGTCGCGAATACTGGGACTGTCGGTCAATAGCATGACCAGACGGTCAATACCAATGCCTTCACCTGCCGTGGGCGGCAAGCCGTATTCCAGTGCGCGGATATAATCCGCATCGTAATGCATCGCCTCGGCATCGCCGGCCTCTTTGGCATTGGCTTGCTCTTGAAAGCGCACTGCTTGATCTTCCGAATCGTTTAATTCCGAAAATCCATTGGCAATTTCACGTCCGGCGATATACAGCTCAAAGCGGTCGGTGATTTCAGGGTTATTGTCGTTGCGACGTGCCAGCGGTGAGACTTCTGCCGGATAATCGACGATAAATGTGGGTTCAAACAGTAAATGTTCCGTGGTTTCGTCAAACAGTGACAACTGCAAACCGCCGATACCGTCGTGCGAATTAAAGTGTATGCCCAACGTTTGCAATTTATTGATCAGGAAATCACGATCCTGCAATTGCGCCTCAGAATATTCGGGATGGAATTTTTGAATCGCCTGGGTAATGGTTAAACGCGTAAATGGCTTCGCCAGATCGATTGCTTTGCCTTGGTAAGTGATCTGAGTGGTTCCGAGCACTTTTTCAGCCACGGTGGAGAACATTTTTTCCGTGAAATCCATCAGGTAAGTAAAATCCTGATAGGCTTCATAGAATTCCACCATGGTGAATTCCGGATTGTGCCGCGTGGAGATCCCTTCGTTGCGGAAATTGCGGTTTATTTCAAAAACTTTTTCCATACCGCCGACAACCAGACGTTTCAGGTAAAGCTCAGGTGCAATGCGTAAATAGAGCGCCATGTCCAATGCATTATGATGCGTGGAGAAAGGGCGCGCCGAGGCCCCGCCGGGAATCGGGTGCATCATTGGGGTTTCAACTTCCAGATAATCGCGTGCGACGAAGAATTCTCGAATTGCCTGTATCACTTTGGAGCGTATCGTAAACACCTTACGCGCTTCTTCATTCGTGATCAGATCCAAGTAGCGCATACGATATTTCTGTTCCTGATCGGTCAGCCCATGAAATTTTTCCGGCAGCGGGCGTAGCGATTTTGTCAGCAATTGCAAATCAGTCACGCGGATCGAAAGTTCGCCGGTCTTGGTTTTAAATAACGTGCCTTGTGCGCCGAAGATGTCGCCCAGGTCATGGTGTTTGAATGCAGCATGCACCGCTTCGCCGGTATGGTCATCCGAAATATACAACTGGATGCGCCCGCTCATATCCTGAATCGTAGCAAAGCTGGCCTTGCCCATGACGCGCTTTAACGCCATGCGTCCTGCCACTTTTGCAACAGTTGGTTGTTCTTCCAGTTTCTCTTTTGAGAATTCGTCGAATTGCTGATGGAGTGTAGCTGCCAGATGCTCGCGCCGGAAGGTATTCGGGAAAGCGTTGCCTGCTTGCCGCAATTCGGTCAGTTTGGCGCGGCGTTCAGCAATAATTTGATTTTCATCCTGAAGAGGGGCTGATGGATTTTCCTGGGTCATGTTATGTGTGTTAAGTGAAGAGATTGGATAGAGTTAAGCTTGTCATTTGAGCGGCAATTATACCCCTCAAGCAAGGGGTTTCGTTACCGAGTGTATTAAGGGCACCTCTAAAAATCCAAATTTCGTCACAACACTTTGTTGCTCACAAAAAATGTTTCCTTACATATCAGTTATATGCTGCGTCACCATTTTTTGCTCGCGCCTCGTTTTGTTTAGAACTCTGAATTTTTAGAGGCGCCCTTAATTCCTGAATTCTGATGGCCGGCTGGATTGAATTGCAATCGGCGTCAGCTTGCAACTTCGACCCGGTTTCTCCCTTTATGCTTGGCTATGTAAAGCGCTTCATCGGCTCTTCGTAATAGCAGATTTTCGTCCAGTGTTTCTGGTTCTGTGCCAATGGCCACACCCAAACTGATCGTGACGGGAATCAGCGTCTGATTGGCATTAATTTCCTCGCGGGCTATGGCATTGCGGAATCTTTCCGCGGCTTTCAGAGCACCAGCTTGATCATAGGGCGAAATAATCGCCAGAAACTCTTCACCACCATAGCGTCCGATGTATTCATGAGAACGGGCTGATTGGGTCAAGCGGCTGGCAATTTCGCATAACACCGCATCACCCGTGAGATGGCCGCAGGTATCATTAATGGTTTTGAAGTAATCAATATCAATCATGATCACCGCAATTTGCAGTCCGCCTCGTTTAGCACGCAGGATTTGTTTATGCAGGATATCAAATATGGCGGGGCGGTTGAACAAACCGGTTAAGGCATCATGTGTGACGCGCTGTTGTAATGATTTTTTCTGTGCGATGAGTTGTTTATTTAGTTTTATTCCTTTGTATAACTGAGTTTTCTCAAGAATGATCGCTACTTGGCTGGCGATTTGCAGGGATAAATCCTTATGCAGGTTTTTATAAATGCTTTTCTTGCGGCAAGAAAAGAAAACGAAACCAATGGGTTTTCCATCGGCAACCAAAGGACAAATGAGGCAGGAGCGAATGCCTTCTTTAATAATTGCTTGCGTGAGCCTGGATTCCGGGTGTTTTTCCAAATGTGCGGTTAAATCGTCGATGATCAGCATTTCGTTGATGTCGATGATTGCTCGCAAGCCACTGTCAGACATAGGGATTGCAAGGCCAGTGATTAATTCTTGCTTGTCATAATCAGCGCGTGACCAATGCAATTTAAGCTTACTTCCTTCATTCTCAAGTAAAGCCAAGCTAATCCGATCATAGGGTAAATGGTCCTGGAAGGATTCATAAATGTGGTTCAGTACATCGATCAACTGTAGATTGAGGTTGCATTCAACCATAATCCGATAGAGAGATTGGCTTCTTTCAGACTGTTTCTTGAGGTAAGCGGATAGTTTTTTGAGGGACTTACCCAGGTGGCCAATTTCATCGTCACCGATTGGAATGTCCGGTGTGAAATCGCCGTGCGCCATCGCTTCGGCTGCTTTACACAGAGCTGAAATTCGATCATTCTTTTTCATGTCTTTGCCACCGATGAAAATAATGTTGCACATTAAATCAAGACATTCATTTATCAGTATACGCTGACCACTGCATCAAACTTTGAGTATTCCTCAGATTATTAATTCATAGAAATAAATATAACGTATTGAACAAGGGAGTGGTTGAATAAAGAGACGGAACAATCATTTGAACGTATTTTCATGTGAAAATGCAACAACACGGGGTATTAACGCACTGTCAATGCTAGAATTCTCAAATTGTTGTTTACGAAACCAGAGGCAGGATAAAAGCGAGATGATTGGGATTTTAGTTCTTACACATGAAGATTTAGGGGATCATATGATTCGCTGCGCCAGTCATGTGGTAGGTATGAAGCCGCCGCAGTTGCTGCATTTGAGCGTTTTTCCACAGGATGATCCCGATGCCGTATTAACCAGAGCGCGTGAAATGATAAAGCAACTGGATAGCGGCGACGGGGTGCTGGTACTGAGTGATATGTGTGGCGCAACACCCTGCAACATTGCCAGCCGGTTAACGCAACCCGGTAAAGTGGAATGTATCGCGGGCGTCAATTTACCTATGCTGGTACGTGTGTTGACTTATCGTAATGAGCCGCTGCCTGTGGTGATCGAGAAAGGGTTGAGCGGCGGCCAATGCGGTGTCATGCATATTGGTACGGAGCCTTGCCATGCAAACTAAAGAAGTGGAAATTGTCAATAAACTGGGATTGCATGCGCGTGCATCTGCAAAACTGACCAAACTGGCCAGTCAATTCAAATGCGAAGTCTGGGCGACAAAGAATAATCGCCGCGTAAATGCAAAAAGTATTATGGGAGTTATGACGCTAGCGGCCAATAAAGGGTCGCGCCTACAGATCGAAACGACCGGTGATGATGAGGTTGAGGCGATGGCGGCGTTGGTGGCATTGGTTGAAGACTATTTTGGTGAAGGCGAATGAGCTTTATCCTGCAAGGAATTGGCGTATCGGAAGGCATTGCCATCGGGCATGCGCATTTGGCCGCACCGGCTGCTTTAGAGGTGATGCACTATCTGATTCCAAAAAATCAGATAGACAAAGAGATTGCACGCTTGGATAGTGCTTTTACTGTCGTTCGTAAAGAATTTGAGACGTTGCAAAAATCTGTCGCCGATGGTCATGCGCGGGCGGAGTTTAGTGCATTCCTGGACTTGCATCTGATGATCTTGGAGGATCCGACGCTTTCGGAAGCGACCCGGAACATGATTGTACAGACCCAGTGCAATGCGGAGTGGGCGCTGACGCAGCAAATGCAAGTGTTACTGGCGCAGTTTGAAGAAATCGAAGATGCTTATTTGCGCGAACGCAAAGCCGATGTGGTGCAAGTTGTCGAGCGTGTGCTCAAAGCGATGCTGGGACACCCCGGTTATTTGCCGGTGGCATCGAGACTGACCGGCGATAGTATTCTGGTAGCGCATGATCTGAGTCCTGCCGATGTCATGCAATACAAACAGCATCAATTTACCGCTTTCCTGACCGATCTGGGCAGTCAGACCTCGCATACCGCGATTGTTGCGCGCAGTCTCAATATCCCTTCTATCGTAGCGTTGCATCAGGCGCATCGGTTAATTCTGGAAAATGACCGCCTGATTGTGGACGGCACGCATGGCATAGTCATCGTCAATCCGGATAAGTATGTTCTGGACGAATACCGCCTGCGGCAAGGCCAGCTGGAGCTGGAGAGAAAAAAGCTGCAGCGTATTAAGAGCGTTGTTGCGGTAACACTGGATGGCACACCGATCGATTTATACGCCAACATCGAACTGCCGGAAGATATTGAACAAGTCAAAACCAGCGGTGCCACAGGTATCGGTTTGTTCCGCAGCGAGTTTCTATTTCTTAATCGGGATGACTTGCCGGATGAAGAGGAGCAATTTGAGGCTTACCGGACTGTCGCAGTCAAAATGCATAAACAGCCGGTTACTATTCGCACATTTGATCTGGGAGCGGACAAAAGTCTGAAAGGAACCGTACAAGTTGCGGCTAATCCGGCATTAGGGCTGCGTGCAATCCGGTTGAGTCTGGCGGAGCCGAGAATGTTTCATACGCAGCTACGCGCTATTTTGCGCGCGTCTCAATACGGCGATGTCCGTATTCTGGTGCCGATGCTGTCCCATGTAGCGGAAATTGATCAAACGCTGCATCTGATTGAATATGCGAAACAGACTTTGCGCGATGAGAAGATTCATTTTGATGAGCATATTAAAGTCGGCGGGATGATTGAGATTCCAGCGGCTGCGTTGAGTCTGAATCTCTTTATGCGAAAGCTGGATTTTTTGTCCATTGGTACCAATGACCTGATTCAATATACCCTGGCTGTTGACCGGATCGATGATGCGGTGGCGCATCTTTATGATCCGTTTCACCCAGCCATATTGTGGCTGGTTTCGCATATTATTCAGAGTGCCAATCACGCCAAAGTGCCTGTGTCGATTTGTGGTGAGATGGCCGGTGATAAGCAGTTTACCCGGCTGCTTCTAGGTTTCGGGCTGCAGCAATTCTCCATGTATCCGGCGCAACTGCTGACAGTGAAAAACCAGATATTAAAAAGCCATTTGCCTGATATTATTCCGCTGACACAAAAGATCATGAAAACGGACCAGCCGGAAAAGATGGCGGCATTGCTGGCCAAGTTGAATGATTAGAAAAACTCTGAAAGAGCCAAATGCGATCATGGTGCACTAGCCGATGGGTTTATCAGAGTTTTCCCTAGTGTATGCCAGTTTCATTGACGATATAATTGTCAACAGGATATTTAGTCATTTCTTCAGGATTTTCCTTATATAAATGCAAGATTCAAAATCAGTTGGTGTTGTGACACCGCAATATGTAACCATTGACAAGCCGCTGCAGTTGAAAAGCGGATTGCTGCTGGATAACTATCATCTGGTGTATGAAACCTACGGGCAGTTGAATGCAGCACGATCCAATGCGGTACTAATTTGTCATGCGCTTTCGGGTAATCACCACGTGGCCGGTGTGTATGCGGATAAAGAAAAAAGCTACGGCTGGTGGGATAATATGGTGGGTCCGGGCAAGCCGATTGATACCAATCGTTTCTTTGTGATCGGTGTGAACAATCTGGGCGGTTGCCACGGTTCTACCGGTCCCGCCAGTATTGATACGAAAACTGGAAAACACTATGGCGCGAGCTTTCCTATTGTTACCGTGGAAGACTGGGTGGAAACTCAGGCCCAATTGGCCGAGCATCTGGGAATTGAACAGTTTGCCGTAATAGTTGGCGGCAGTCTGGGCGGAATGCAGGCGATGCAGTGGACGCTGGATTATCCGGAGAAAGTGCGCCATGCGCTGGTGATTGCCGCGGCGGCCAAATTGACGGCGCAAAATATCGCGTTTAACGATGTAGCCCGCCAGGCGATTATGACCGACCAGGAATTTTACGGCGGGAATTACTACGCTTACGACACTTTACCGAGACGCGGCTTGCGGCTGGCTCGCATGCTGGGGCATATTACTTATCTTTCCGATGACTCGATGGCGGCAAAGTTCGGGCGCAGTCTGCGTAAAAGTGAGCTTTCTTTCGGTTTTGATGTCGAGTTTGAAATCGAATCCTATTTGCGCTATCAAGGCGACAAGTTTGCGGATTTGTTCGATGCCAATAGCTATCTGCTAATGACCAAAGCGTTGGATTATTTTGATCCGGCCAATGCCTACGGGGGTGATTTAAGCGCGGCTTTCCAGGTTGCCAAGGCGAATTACCTGATTTTATCGTTTACAACGGATTGGCGTTTCTCGCCGGAGCGTTCCCGGGAGATTGTTAAAGCGCTCCTGGATAACAAGATTAACGTGAGTTATGCGGAAATCACTTCCAGCCACGGCCATGACTCGTTTCTGATGGAAACGCAGTATTACCATCAATTGGTGCGGGCGTATATGGACAATGTTTCTACCTGAGTGAAAGAGCGATTAATTAACCATGACTGATACAACAGCACCATCAACCATCGCATTACGCCCGGATTTCGCTGCTATTGCCGAATGGATTAAACCCGGCGCAAAGATTCTGGACTTAGGCTGCGGCGACGGCTCACTGCTGCGCTATTTGCGCGATACGCGTAATGTTTTTGGCTATGGCGTGGAAATCGACGACGACAATCTGCTCAGTTGCTTTTGTAATGGCATTAATGTGATCCAGAATGACCTGGAAACAGGGCTGTCCGGATTTGAATCGGATTCGTTCGATTATGTCATTCTGTCCCAGACTTTACAGGCCATGCGCCATACCGAAGGCATCATCCAGGAAATGCTGCGGGTGGGTAAGGAAGGCATTGTTTCATTTCCAAATTTCGGCTACTGGAAAAACCGCATGCAGGTTATTTCCGGGCATATGCCTGTGTCAAAAACTCTGCCGTATCATTGGTATGACACGCCCAATATCCATTTATGCACGTTGGGTGATTTTGAAGCGCTGTGCCAGCAATGTGACGCGCGTATTCTCGAACGCAGGGTGATGAACGGTGATCATCCGGTTAATTTCCTGCCGAATCTGATGGGAATGCTGGCGTTTTACCGCTTTGAGCGGCGAGAGTAATCGGGTTTCCTGGCAAATTAGGTGTTTAAGCGCGATTCGATGAATTTTTTTTGCAATGCGCTGCGGAGATTTCCATGCATTCAAGCGCTTCTAGCTCGGCTATCGTAAACCCTGCTTTTTGTCTGGCTGCATAATCAAATGGACCGGATATCGGCCGTGTAAAGTATTGGCTGATCAATTCTCGAAAGGTCCGCTCTGAATCCAGTCCGCGTTGCTGACAAAAATATTTAAACCAGCGCGATCCGATCGCCACATGCTCGACTTCATCATGCAAAATGATTTCTAACATTGCGGCCGTCTTCTCGTCACCGGCCTGACGCAAGCGTTTGATAATGCCGGGTGTCACATCCAATCCTCTGGCTTCCAGCACACGCGGCACCAGCGCCATGCGCACCATCGGATCAAATGCCGTGCGCTTAGCCATATCCCACAAACCATTATGTGCCGTGAATTCTCCATAGTCAGTGCCCAGCTCATTCAAGCGCGTGCGCAACAATCGAAAATGATAAGCTTCCTCTTCCGCCACTTTTATCCAATCGCTGTAGTACTGTTCAGGTAAATCACGGAAACGATATACGGCGTCCCAGGCAAGATTAACGGCGTTGAATTCGATATGCGCCATTGCATGGACTAGGGCGGAAATGCCCTCTTTGGTACCCAGGCCGCGTTTGGGTACCTTGTCGGGTGCCACCAGAACAGGTCTGCCCGGATGTCCGGGCTCGCCAATCGGTTCAGGCGTGTCTTTGCAATCTAAAGACAATAAGCCGTCACGCCATGTCTGTGCCGTTTGCCCGGCCAAACGCAGTTTTTCTTCGATTTCGCAGGCGATCAGGCAGTGCTCGGCGGTTTCAAATAGGGATTTCATAAGCCTGATCCAGTTAGAATATTTTTCTGGCCCCATTCTCCAGTGTTTCCCAATGAAAAGCGAATGAACTTATTGCCGTGCTGAATGCGAGGTTGGGAAAAACAGAAACTGACCTTAGATGAGAGGATTATTGTATTCTTGCAGTATCTCTATTTATCAGCTAAATACCGTCATGCATAACATACCGAATGATCCCATACTCCATGTTCCGTTGCCGGAAGGTCAGCCCATACTGCGCGTGGTGCCGATGCCATCGGATACTAACTATGCCGGTGATATTTTCGGCGGCTGGATCATGTCGCAAGTGGATATGGCGGGCAGTATCCCGGCTATCCGGCGCGCCCGCGGGCGGGTTGCTACGGTGGCCGTCAATTCTTTTGTATTCAAACAACCTGTGTTTGTCGGCGATATCGTCAGCCTCTATGCCGAAATTATTAAAGTGGGACATACTTCGATTACCGTCGATGTCTCGGTGTACGCGCAGCGTGGCGTGCGGGAAGGCGGTGATGAGGTTTGCATCAAAGTGACTGAGGCCGTACTGACTTACGTCGCTATCGATAACAACCGGCGGCCTAAAGTGGTGCCGCAGGAATAATTGGATTGGATGAAAGCTTAGCAGGCCGTTGAAAAACTATCTGCGTTGCCGCTGCGGTGTTAAAAACAAGCTCAAAATGCTCATTTGTCACGCATAAACTGCGCTTTTTCGCCTGTTTTTGACTTGCATCGGCTGCCTCGAAAACGTTTTTCAACGGCCTGTTAGCCGTGCTGACCAGTGCGTCGCTTTGGGCGTGAAATCAGGCTGGAAGGCTTTTCAATCAGGCGGCCGGAGGCATATTTGTGTAACACGCTGGCGATAAACGTTTGGTACGGAATGCCTTCTTCCAGCGCTCGTGCCTGAATATCCATTAGATCGGGTGAAGATAAACGAATATTGATTCGCTTGTCCTTGGTAAAAGTAGCGCTAGCCGCTGCTTTGAATTTGGCCAGATTTTCCTTCGAAGGTGAAATTGACTTGAGTTCGCCTTTTTCAAAAGCAGTCAGAATATCTTCTTCATAGGTATCAAGTTTTTTCATCATAATTGTTCCTTAACAAGTATTCTCGAGTGGCCTTTCTGCTCGGAATTACGGTTTTCAGAAAGAAGTAATCTGTTTCTTCAACGTAGGGTACCAAGTAAACATAACCATCGAGTGCCACGACGAGAATATATTGATTAGGATATTTCTCCGGATTGGGGTGATGCAACTCATCCAGCAGACCATCGGCTTCGATAGCCAGCACTATTTCCTCGAATGAAATGCCGCGATCTTTTTTTAACACCTCATTTTTGTCATGATTCCAACGAAATGGTTTCATAGGGGTAGTTTATATTGGTGTGTGCCTAATGTCACCTATTTGTATAGGATAGCAGTTAGGAAATATGAGTCCAAGTGATCGAAGCCGTGCTGACTAATCTTTTATCCTCACACCGCAATCGCTTGCCAAATCGGGTGTGTCCCTATATGTTGATAACATTTAATCACAGGTTACCGAAATGCTGAATCTACCCCAACGCACGCATATTTACCAGAATCACCATTTTGACAGCACGCGCTGGGATTATTTTGAATCGCGCGCTGATGATATCGTCATCGCAACGTCCTACAAAGCCGGCACGACGTGGACACAAGCGATAGTTGCGCATCTGCTCTTTCCGGACGGGAATTTCCCGGCGCCGCCTGCGCAAATGTCGCCGTGGCTGGACATGCGGGTTATTCCACTCGAAGTGGTTCTGAACAACCTGAAGGCGCAGCAGCATCGCCGCTTTATCAAGACACACTTGCCGCTCGATGGCGTGCCTTATAATGAAAAGACTAAATACCTCTATATCGCCCGCGATACCCGTGATGTTTTCATGTCGTTGTGGAATCACTATACCGGCATGAAGGAAGAGATGCTGATGCTCCTGAATATGCTGCCTGGGCGCATGGGGGACGAACTCCCGCCGCCGCCGGATGATATTCATACCTTCTGGCGGAATTGGATAACCCGTGGCTCGTTCGCGTGGGAAACCGACGGCTGGCCGTACTGGTCGCACCTCTCCAATGTTCAATCCTGGTGGAATTTCCGTCACCTGCCCAACATTCAGTTGTTCCACTACAGCGACATGCTTGCGGATACCGAGCGTGAGGTGCGCCGCATCGCTGCATTTCTGGAGATCGATGTGCCCGAGCAAGCTTGGGGCGGCATCATCAAAGCGATCTCCTTTAAAGAGATGAAACGCCAAGGCGAGTTGTATGCGCCGGGAGGTGGTCAGTTCTGGAAGGGCGGAGCGGAGACGTTTATGCACAAAGGTACCAATAATCGCTGGCGCGACGTACTCTCTGACGAAGAATTGGCGCTCTATGACACCGCTTGCGGGCGTGCGTTGACTCCGGATTGCCGGAAATGGCTGGAGAATGGTGGGACGATTTGATGGGGTTTTTGATTGACCGATAAGTTAGCTATTATAGGGATTGGTTGTATTTCTACAGAGCACTCATGAAAACTGAAATTTTGAACAAACTTCATTCCGAAGCGCTCATGTTACCGGAAGCAGAACGTGCCGGGTTGGCGCATGCTTTGGTTAAAAGCCTGGATGCGCCCGATGATACGGATGCATTGGAAGCTTGGAGGAAGGAAATTCTGCGCCGTCTTGCTGAAATTGATGCGAGTACCGCGAAATTGATTGATTGAGATGAATTTCGGCGGCGAATGCAGGCACGAATTGGCGGCTGATCGTGCGCCGGGTAAAGATTCTTGTGGAGGCCCCGCTAACACAGACATTGAGCCGCGCCACTGCGAAAACGACAGGAAACATAGTGTGCTTTTTCGATGCAGGTATGAATGACCTGTTCAGGGGTTTAGTCTCTGCCGCGAGTAGTAGGGTGCCAATGAGCGAAGCGCATTGCACCGGAATTTACATTGGCGCAATAAGAGCCATGCTCTACCTTGGTTTTGATTTAGATTATCTCTCGATTAATGCGCCTCCTTATATTGGCACATCCTACCGTGCTAGAAGCAATAGGATTTTGTAGGAATATATCTTTCATGGAGTGGCTAGGTATCGCGCTTGATACTGTTGAACTTCGCATTGAGGCGCATGATTCCTGCGACGTTGCATATTAGCGAATATAAATTGATGATGGCTAAGAGCAAAAAATAGCAAGCGATAAGACCTACTATTCGTCCTTCAATGTATTTCGCTACTACTAGCGCTGCTGTTGTGGTGAAGCTTACACCTACCGCATAGATTATAGCGTTTAGGTAAACAGTGAGGGCGCCCTTTTCCTCTAGCCAGCGATAGAATTGCGTGTCGATTTTTGCATAGAAGGACCATAGGAATGCTAAGGTTGCTGCGAACATTACTGCACCAAAGAGGGTGGCGATGTCGATAGAAGCAATGCGCACGAAATCCACTACCAAGTCTGCTGAAAGCCAAAGCGATAGGCAAACGAGTATCAGCGCGGCTGCCACGAGTTCCACTACGTACCCCCACAAAACCAATTTCCTACTCATCGATATCAGGAATAGGGTGAATGCGATCAATTTCTGCTGCTATGGCGACAAGCACATTTTGGGTTTCTTTGGATTTGGCAGTGGCGTGCATGCCTCGTACATAATCACGAAGGCCGCGAACATTGCCTCGGGCCGCGGAAGAGCCTGAACTGGTCTGTTCAAAAGAGCCATTCCGAAGTCCTTCGAATTGTACATCGCCCTTTTTGTATCCTTGTTCGGCGAGCACAGCGGAAGCAAACGGGCGAGCCTCTTCGGCTTTGGAAAGTCCGTTCGGATTCTTCATATCTTGTGTCATCTCCCGGATGCCGCTGTTTGCCAAATCCTCATACAGCAACTTGGTATAGCGATTTAGTTCTGGATTAGGTATGCGTAGGGTTACCCGCATACGCGTAAGTCGTTCGAACGACCGGAACAGACCAACAATCCCATTTTGTTCGGGTATAGGCTCAAGTGAGATCTTCGACCATAGTTCAAGTCGATTTGCTGCCGTGGCCAGGACGCGTTCGAAGAAATCTTTCCAAGCTGTGGGCGCTAACTCACCTGTGTGTTCGACTGCAACCAAGTGGCGAGCAAGATCGAAGAGGCAAACCGCTGTGCTCGCGAGCGGTGGATTCAGAGACGAAGTGCCCGTTGACATTCCATCATCAGTGACGATTGCTCCATCTCGTTCAAGAACACTACGCGCGAGCACGATGTACAATAGCGGGCGATCGGAATTGATCTCCGACAAATCCCTATATTCACGGACACTCCATTTGAAAACTGCAGAACGAGTCTTCTGAATCTGATCCTGCTCCTGCTCTGTAGCCATTTTTAGCACAGCAGAAATATCGGCATTAGTACGTATTCGAGCTATCGTTTTCTCGGTGAACAGATCGATGGTGTCTTCGATATTCAGGCGAAAGAGATGAAACGAAAATCTTTTTGTCAACTCTGTACTCCTTTGGGTGCTTAACAAAAATTAGATTTTCGGAATGGCATAGTATATTACTCAAGAAATGACAATTACTACGGCGGTATTCATGATATCTATATAATTTATAAGGTAATATGCTGATCCAGTTTTTCATCATAACATATATTATTTGAACCATAAATTTGATGATTAAATTGCCACTTTTCTCTCTAATCGATCTCTATCAGTTTCAAAAACCGTAACCGGTGATTGAGTGCGTTGCAATAACCAAGCAATTGGCAATTTCGAATCAGGATATTCATTCAATTGATCCAGCAACTGGCGTTTGGCTTTACCAATAACAACCAGAGCAATATGCTCACTATTAGCCAATATGTCCAACGAAAGACTAATCCGCAAAGAGGGTGCAATCGGCGGTGCGACAGCAACGCAATGGTGCCTAGAGAGCAATTCAGGATTCATCCCAGGAAACAACGAAGCAATATGCCCATCTTCTCCCAAACCCAATACCGTCAAACTCAATGGCAGCGGCAATTGATCCAAGCGCTGATGAATCTCATCGACGGCAGCAAAAGGATCATTGTGTTGAGTTTTGAGTCCGATAAAGCGTGTGTCTGCGGGGAGGTGATTCATCAGGTGCTGTTTTACCAAATGCTCGTTGGATTGTTCATCAGTAACGTCAACCCAGCGTTCGTCGCTCAACGTGACGGTGATTCGGTCCCAGGGTAATGCACATTTTGCCAGTGCGGGCAGGTAGTAACGCGGCGTGTTGCCGCCGGGGACGATCAGTGTGGCTTGGGGTTTATGAGCTAGCGTGTTTTGTAGCGTGGTTGCGGCAAAATTGGCAAAGGCTTGACTCAGCTGCTCGATATTCGGGAAGACATGGCGTTGCATCGGGAAGTTGATGCGCTTACGCGACTAATCCGCGTAAATTGGGAACGATTTTCACGTGTGCAGGGAAAGGATTCGGGTCGCCGGGAAAAACGCGGCCCAGGAAAGCAGTATTATTGGCTTGCGCACCTTCCAAATCCGCCATGGCATCGCCGATCATCAGCACCGATTCGGGGCTGAGTGCATGCGCGGATAAAATTTCCGCGATGATGGTTTTCTTGAGCGCCGGTGCACCACGCACTTCGGTGAAGTAAGGTGCTAGCCCGCGGCGTTCGACGATGACTTTAAGTTCCGTTTCCGGGGTGCCGGAGGCGACAAATAATGGAATTTTACCGGATTGCTGACGGATGAGTTCGACTGCGCCGGGCACAGCCTCGGCGGCAATGACGGCTTCGACAACCAGTTCGGAAAAGCGGATATCCAGTTGTTTTTCTTCTGCTTCCGTTAATGGGGGCTTTGAAAGGAAGTGTTCCTGAAAGTGACGGAATTTGCGGTAGCGCGACATGCCGCCGTTCTGGGTATGAAATTCCACCACTGCTGCGACGATGTCTTCACCGTAAGGACGATAAAGTTCCGCGAACGCCTGGGTTTTGATTTTTCCGGATTCCACCACGACGCCGTCAAAATCGAAAATGATCGCTTGCCAGTCGAAATTTTTCATAATTAAGCGCGGTTGTCCGAGGTGGCGGGGGTGGCGTCGTCGTTTTCATCGCCATGATGCAGGTCTTGGTGAATTTCCCGCAGGCAATCGAGTATGCCTTGTCCCAGATCGACGTGTTCATTCAGAACCAGCTTGCGGCCAACGCGGGGTTGAAACGCGTAGGGTGTAATTTCGTAGTGGTGCACGGTGTTGGCTTCGTCAAAATGCAATTCAACCGGCCACGGCAGGATTTCCGAGATCATTGTCATGACCTCTTTGATGCGCAATCTTTCCTGGCCGGTCAGAATCATGTGGCGGTTGGCAAATTCCGGCGCCAATATTTGTACGCTCATGCGCGCGGCATCTTCCACATGGATATATTCCCGCATGGCGTCGCCGCTGCCTTTGTAGGTAATGGAGTGATGGGCGACGGCTTCGTGCAGCATGCGATAGATGCCGTTGCGTTTATCCGAGCGCCGGCCATACAGCGAGCCATAGCGCAGAATGCTGTAGTCCAGACCGTAGCGCTCGTGGTAGGTTTCCGTGAAGCGTTCCGCAGCCTGCTTGCTGGCGCGATAGAAAGAACCGGATTCGGAATAAACATAAATGCTGCTGGCGAACACAAAACGGCGGGCTCCAGCAATGCGCGCGGCTTCCAAAGCGTGCATGTTGCCCAGCACATTGATGGTTGCGGTGGGAATGGGCTTGTCGTTGGCTTCATCAATATCCGCAATCGCGGCAAAGTTATACACGATGGATGTTCCCTTGGCAGCCTCGATCACTTGGTCGAGATTCATGATATCGCCAATGATCATTTCCTGATTACTTTTAAGATAGGGCGATGGGCTGCGGTCAAATAACCGTACCCGGTAACCTGCGGCCGATAACGCGTCGGCAACATGGCTGCCCAAAAAACCGCTGGCGCCAAATACAACAACCGTTTCATTCACCATAGTGTTATCCGTTATTGATTAGACCTGCTTTGATTAAACCCTGCAGCAGGTTCTCAGCCGCTTCAATTTCCATCAGTTGGCGTGATTCCCGGGCAAGAGAGCCGACATGCGACGTCAGGATGACGTTGCCGCTTTCGATTAATGGACCATGATAAGGTTCCTGCTCGAACACATCCAAGGCAGCGGCGCTGACTTTGCCTGTTTGTAATGCTGCTAAGAGTGCGTCTTCGTCGACCAATCCGCCGCGTGCGGCATTGATGACAATCGCTTCAGGTTTCATGGTTGTGAATGCCTTGGCATTCAGCAGATGGTGTGTTTCCGGCCCATAAGGCAGATGCAACGTGATAATGTCCGCAGTGGCCAGCAATTGCTCCAGGGATATCAATGCGACATCGGCAGGCACTTGACTTGCATACGGGTCGTGCGCAATCACTGTGGCTTCAAATGCTTGGCACAGGCGTGCAACACGCCGGCCGATATGTCCCATGCCGATGATGCCGACGGTTTGCGCGGCCAGCAGACGGCCTTGCGTGCGCGGCCACTCGCCGTTGCGCACCGATTGATCAATCTGGCGGATTTGCCGCAGCAGAGTCAATATCAGCCCCATTGTCAGCTCAGCTACGGCTTGTGCGGGTGCTTCCGGCGTGTTGAAAACCGCAATGCCATGTTTCTTTGCCGCCGCCAAGTCGACACTGTCTAACCCGGCACCGCAGCGCGAGATGACTTTTAGATTGCTGGCAGACTGAAATACGCGCTCGGTCAGTGGTTCAATCCCGGCGATCAGGCCGGTTGCGCCTTCCTGCAGTAATTCAATAATCTCATCCTCGGTGAGTTTGCGCCGGTGCGGATTGGTGGTTACTTGCATGCCGTTTTGCAGGAGTTGCTGAATCGGCGGGTTATTGTCAATGTCGAAAGAAGAAGTGGAAATGGCAAATGAACTCATGGCGTTTTCAGTGTTGCGCGGATACTTTGTAAGTGAGTGCGGCAAATGGAATCCAGAATACGTATATCCAGGCCATAGCCGAGAAAGTTAAAGCCGGCCTGAATACGTTGTTGCAGTGCTTCCAGATCCGGTTCGATGACATGGATGCCGCCGGGTTTGTTGGCGCGGCGGCCAGCTTCCAGAACTTGCGCAATGGCAGCCTGCACATCCGGATGGTTGAGATCGCCGGGGCGTCCCATCGAACCAGACAAATCATACGGGCCGATGATATAGGCATCGATACCTGGCACAGCCAGAATGCTATCAATGGCTTTGACCGCATCGACATGTTCGATCATCACGACGATTACCGCATTTTCATCCAGCCATTGCCGGTAAGCCTGGAAACTGTTGCCATAGCCCTGAGCGCGCGCAAGGCCGACGCCGCGTTGCCCGCGTGGCGGATAATACACACCATCGACGGCAGCTCTGGCGTCAACGGCGGATTTGATCATCGGCACCATCACGCCGGTTGCTCCGGCGTCCATGACGCGTTTGATCTGATCGGGGTGATTTGAGGTCAGGCGCACGATGGCCGGGCATTGTTTGCCGTCCAGCACCTGAATAAGGGATTGCACTTCGCTGAGTTCCAGCACGCTGTGTTCCATGTCCAGTACCAGCCAGTCAAATCCCGCCGCCGCCATGATTTCGGCAATCGATGGATGGCCCAGTGTGACCCATGAGCCAATGGTTAATTCGGACCGGCTCAATCTTGATTTTAATGACATGATTATTCCTAATAGCGGGTGAGTAGCGGGTCTGATTCCATCAGTTTCTCGACACGTGCTAGATCCGCCGTGGTATCCACCGCCTGGGTATTATATTCGGTGTGTACCATTTTAACCTGGAAGCCATGTTCGAGCAGGCGCAGCATGTCGACCGATTCCAATTGCTCCAGCGGTGTGGGGGTTAAATGGGTGTATTGAAACAACGTAGCGCGGCGAAACGGGATAATGCATACTTGTTTATATGCGGCGGTATCAGCAAAGCCGCTTTTGGCCAATGACGGAATCGGGCGGCGCGACATGTACAGCGCGTCACCTTGCTGATTCATCACTACTTTGATGGTGTTGACGTCCAGATAATCGGCTTCGTGATCAATTTTGCGCACCAGATTGACGCAACCCAACTGCGGATCATGTTTAAACGGCGCCACGGCGGTATCAATCATGTTCGGGTGTGTCATCGGTTCATCCCCTTGCACCATGACAATCAGATCCGCTTCCAGTTGGGTGACAGCTTCGGCCACGCGATCACTGGCGCGTTCGTGCGTATCGGCGGTCATAATCACCTTCGCGCCAAAACCTTCCGCGATTTGCCGGATTTCTTCATCGCAGGTAGCAATGTAGGTGGCATCGAGCGATTTGCTCATGGCGACGCGCTTATAGATATGTTCAATCATCGGGCGGCCCAATATTTTTGCGATGGGTTTGCCGGGGAAACGTGATGAACCCATGCGGGCGGGTATTACAGCGATTGTTCTCATTGAATTGTCGTGTGGTTGGTTAATATTTGCGCGTATAAAAAGTTACACTCAGAGGCTACTTGCTGATTATCAGGTTTTTCTTGTTTCTTGGGCAATACTTATTGTTAAATTTAACGAATTTCTTGCATGCTGTGATTTTATCCCGAAGCGGACATGGCCACGTTGCTGGTAATTGAATAATTGCAAGAGTAGAATGATCGCGCTTCATAGAGTCTTCTGTTTAAACTGGGAAAATAATAGAGATGCTGCATATCCTGAATATTTCTGAAACCTTATCATGGCTATGAAAGCCCTTTTCTTTCTTCGACATTATAACGATATTGATCATGTTACCCCGGTCATTTACAAGTGGATTGGATCGGGACACCAATGTGATGTGGTACTGATTGGTTCAACGCAATTCCGTCGCGATTTCCGCATTAAATATTTAAGCCAACTCGAAGGTGTGCGTGTCGCGCATATGAAGGAGCTGTTTCCGCTGGTCGAGTATTTAAAATGGCGCTTGCAAATGCTGATGTTGACGCGCAATGTCCGGCGCATAAAAGTTCTTGGCCGGTTGGCGGAGAAACTGGCAGACCGCTATGATGAGAAACAGCGTGAACCGTTGTGGCGGCATACCGCGGAATTCCTGTTGAACAGATGTTTTGGCGATGCGGGCAAAGGGGTTGTGGCTTTTGACTGGATTGAGCGGAATTCGGTGATTTGTGTGGAATGGGTTGAAGTGGTGGTAGCGATGGCAAAAGCAAGAGGCCTCGGTACGGTTTCCTTGCCGCATGGTGATAGTCCGCATGCCAGTCAATTGATTCGCCGTGGTGAAAGGCACTTGAAGCCAGACATTACATTTTCGGCAGCCAAGATATTTGATCGGGTGGTGGTGCCCAACGAGTTATGTTCCATTCGTTTTCGTCCATTTCTGGATGGTAATCAACTTGCCGTATTAGGTTCGCCGCGATATTGTGAAGAATGGCTAAAAATACTTGCCGGATTGATGCCGCCTTCGCCTCTTGTCCGCTCGGATAGCCGCCTTAAAATTGTCATGTTCCTCAGAAAATCCAACTTTACGACATTTTGGGAAGAAGTTGGCGAAGTGGTTCATATGATTGCCGAATTTCCCGGTGTGGAATTGATCATTAAACCGCATACGCGGAGCGGTTGGAAGCAATCCCTGACTAAAGACAGTTCGATCAAGCAATTGCCGAATGTACGTGTTGCGAGCGATGATGCGCATTCGGTGCATTTGATGAACTGGTCCGATGTGATTATTGATTTGGCTACTTCGGTGGTATTTGAAGCCGTCAGGGCAAAAAAGCCGGTATTGGCGGCTGATTATTTAATCGCAGCCCGTTCGGCTGTGGCGTATTACATGCCGGAAACAGAGATGAAATGCCGCGATGATGTATATGAAAAAATCAATTATTTTTTAACCAATGGTTGTGACTCCTTCTATATTGAAGAACATCGGCAGCGCTTTTTAAAGGAAATGCTGGATTTCCCGGATGCCGACGTACTGCCCCGTTATGTCGCGTTACTTGAGCAATCTGCAAGTTGAACTGTTTTACGTTCCCACCTAATTAGATTACCCCTATAACTTGAAAAAGGGATCATGATGCTGGCCAAAGATATATTGAATGAGTTGATTGTGGCGGCATATAAACTAAAAGGCGGGTATGCAGATGTGCAGGTTAGAGATCAGCGCATTCTAATTTCAGTCGATCATTTACGCACACTTAACCGTGCAAGGACTTATTCGATCAAAGAACCGGATACACTGGATTGGCTGGATAGTTTTGAACCCAACTCCTGTTATTTTGATATTGGCGCCAACATTGGTCAATATTCCTTATACCCGGCCAAAAAATATGGCGGCAAGATTCAGGTTTATGCGTTTGAGCCGCAAAGTAATAATTACTACGCACTGAACAAAAATATTTATTTTAACAATCTCAAAGAAAATATTTTATCGTATTGTGTTGCGGTTTCCGGGCAAAGCGAATTTTCCAAATTGTATATCCCCAAATTTATCCCGGGTGGTAATCGATCGCAATTTGGAAAAGAAGAAGACATTGAGAACTTGAAAATGTCAGCCACGCACATCCAAGGAATGTTTGGTGTGACGTTAGATGATTTATGCAGTAAGTGGGGATTCCCCTATCCGAATTATATCAAGATCGATGTCGATGGCATCGAAATTTCCATTCTGAAAGGCGCGGAGTCTGTATTGGCGCATCCTGCGTTACGGTCTGTTATTATCGAGCTAGGTACTGATGAAGAGCAGGCGAAAGCGATCGCTTTGATGAAACAAGCCGGTCTTGAAGTGAAACAGCGATCAACCCGGAACTGGGGAGAGGCGTATCTGATTTTTGAAAGGATCTAGCAGGCCGTTGAAAAACTATCTGCGTTGCCGCTGCGGTGTTAAAAACAGACTCAAAATGCTCATTTATTATGCATAAACTGCGCTTTTTCGCCTGTTTTTGCCTTGTATCGGCTGCCTCGAAAACGTTTTTCAACGGCCTGCTAGCCTGCAGGTTCTTATTTTGTATCGCTTCATGTTTTAGACATACTCGGACGGTTGCAAGAACGCTTGCTTACAATTTATGAATACACCCGTTGCGCCTTCTGTTGATGTCATCATACCTGTCTATAATGCGCCAGAGTTGACAAAGCGGTGTATTGATTCTGCTGTCACTGTTCTGGGTCCGTCGATTAGGACTATTTATATTCAAGACGATGCATCCGACACAGAGACTTGTGCGATGCTCGATCACTTGTGTTACCAGCAGCTTCATGTTTATCACGCGCCCGAAAATCAGGGGTTTGGCAAATCGGTCAATGACGCGGTGGCACGCTCGGATGCCGATTTGGTGCTCGTGCTTAATTCGGATACCGAAATTGACGAAAATTTCTTGCCGCTATTGTGCGAAGCTTTTGCGGCTGATCCGGAATTGGCGGTTATCAGTCCAGCGCATGACAATTCTGCCAGATCTAAACTGGATCGCTATCAACGCCGACCGGGGGGGTATATCGCCACGTATCGCTTTCAAGGGTATGCTTTTTTAATCCGGCGCAATCTATTTGCCGCAATGGGCGGATTTGATGTGCAGTTTGGCCGGGGTTATTTTGAAGATACTGATCTGGGACGTCGTTTGGTTCAGCAAGGATGGCGTATGGGTGTGCATCCGGATGCGTCCATCCACCATGCTGGGGGCGCATCGTTTGGACGCGGCCGGTCGTATCGGGTATTGGCGAAGCGTAACCGTGCATTATATCTTTCGCGTTATCCTGAAGCACGCCGCAATATTCTGCTGGTTTCAGGCCCCTACACATTGGCTGATTTATCTGTGCAACTGGCAGACTCAATTGATCAGGTGTTGCGGCAAGGTGGCGGCATTCATTGGCTGACACCCTTGCCATTACCCCAGTTATCTTGTCTGCAGATGCGGAACGGTACAGCAAGCATCAAAATGGCAATCGGACTGATGCTACGCGGCCGGTCTCGCGTGGACAAGCGTATTTCTGCAGTGTGGATTTTGCCGGGTGCACCCGTATTGTTGCAGATTCTATTAGTACTTTTTGCTCGTGTGCGTAACCTGGAAATACGGAAATGGGAAGCGGGGCAGTTTGAATTTGCCGGACGTTTATCAGATTCGCAGCAGGAATTTCCAGAGAAACCCGTATTAAAGCAAGAGATTATCAAACAGAATCTGGAATAATTGCAATGTTCAAGCAATTCAAATTTAAAACGATTTATTGAAAACAGCCTTCAATTGGTTTTATGCCAGCTAATATTACACATCAAGAATTGTTGGTAAGGTTTGCGCTAGTTCTCCTCTGCCTGGGGTTCTGGCGTAGCGAGGTGAATTATGTTTCTTTCCCGTTGCTCGGGATCGCTTGGGTATTAGACGGCGGTTTGTATCGATTAAGTCAGGCTATCAAAGAACCATTTGTACAGGCGATTCTTCTGTTATGCACGCTTTTGTTTTTAGGGTTGTTATGGAGTGAGTTGCTGGGAAACGGACGAATGAAATGGTTAAAGTACTTTATCCTATTGATTTTCATTCCATTCTACTCGCTGTTGAATAGAAAACGCCTGCCATGGGCGATAGGCGGGCTGGCGACAGGCTACTTGGGTGTTCTGTCTGTAGGGATCTATCAGTGGCTTGCCCTGGGAGTTCAGGGTATTCCGCTCGTGGGAATGTCTTATCTGAGTTTTTCAGCCATGCTTGGGGTTGGTGCAATAATGGCAGTTGGTTTTGCTGACATGAATCGGTCAAAGAAACTAGGGATATTGTTGTGGATTGTGGCGATTGCGTTAATATTTATTCAATTTCATCAGAATGGAAGAATTCTTCTGCTCGCAACGCTAATCGCTGTATTGCTTATGGCATTCTTGCGCTACAAAATAGAAATCAGAAAATTTATAGGTATTCTAATTTCCGTTTCGATAGTCACCGTGATTTTTGCTTATAACAGTCCTGTGTTTCAGGATAGATTAATTCAAGCAAAAAATGATATTGAATTGTTACAACAAGGTAATTACAGTTCTAGCTTAGGATATCGTCTTGCCATGTGGGATGTTGGACTGCACGCTATCGCTGAGCGCCCCCTGTCGGGCTATGGAACAGGTTCGCCTGAACGCTATTTCGACAATGCAATTTTGACGTACAAAAATGGCATATATAAGGATTTGCCGGAATTTCAGGAAACCTCCCATTATCATAATGATTGGATCGAGATTGGTATGCATATCGGTGTTCCCGGTATGCTGGCTTTACTGTTTTTGTACTGGGGCTGGTACCAGGCGTTTAAGAGAAGCCGCTTAGCGATATTGGGTGCAGGATTGGTGAGTTATATTATTCTGGCAGGGTTTACCGATGCTTTTATTATTTTCAGCAGGACGCCGGTTCTTTTGTTGTTGATCACGGGGATTATCATGAGCTGGCACAGACAAGTACCAGAGAGGATCTAAGCATATTATGCAACCAGAACGAATTGGCACTGAAACAACCACTGTTTGTTATCTGTGCGGTAAGCAGGGAACGATAGTGTATCGTAATCTGGTGGATCGGCTTTTTGGCGCTCCCGGGGAATGGACGTTCAAAAAATGCACAGATGCCGATTGCGGTGTGGTCTGGTTAGATCCCAGGCCGACGATTGATGAGGTTGGCAAAGCTTACCAAAATTATTACACGCATGATCAATCTAGTTATGCACAACAAACACGGTTGGCTCGTATTGTTCGCAGCATTCTGCACACTCTGAGCATTAGCTTACTGGGGTTACGTAGCGAGCGCCGCCGTTATAAGTGTATGTATCTGAATAAAATAGCCCCAGGCCGGTTACTGGAGGTGGGTTGCGGCAACGGAAAACGATTGGCGCGAATGCGGGCTTTGGGTTGGGATGTCACAGGGCAGGAGATTGATCCGGTGGCCTCGGAGTATGTGCGTGAAGAAAAAGGTATTCCCGTCCATTTAGGGCCGCTTGAAACCATGGATACTCCCGGAGAATTTGATGTTGTGATTCTGAGTCATGTCATTGAACATGTACATGATCCTGTTGCTTTGTTGAGGATGTGTCACCGTCTACTTAAAAAGAACGGTCTACTGGTATTGCTGACACCGAATGTTGCGAGCTATGGCCATCGCAAATTTGGGGCTGGCTGGCGTGGTCTTGAATCGCCTCGGCATATACATCTATTTACCTGTAAAACATTGGTTCGGCTTGCTCAAAAATCTGGTTTTAGCAATCCGAATTCTTGGACGACACCGATCGGTGCTTATGGGATTGGTCAAAGTAGCTCACCGTCAGCAGAAACTACTAAAGCAGGATGTCAGTGTATGACAACTCGTGATGTGTTGAGAGGATTCTGGTTTCAGCTGGCTGCGTACCTGGTTTTTCAATTCGATAAAAATTCCGGTGAGGAATCTGTGTTGATGGCGACAAAGTGAACAACTCTGTTCTGATCCGCTCTTATTAGGGAGGAAAAGTGATCGATTCTCAATCTCCGGTTATTCATGATTCAATTGAGATAATTCCTGTTAATCCGGCAATTGATGACTATATGATCAGTTTATTAACACAAACTGATCATCCTGTTCTCATAGAAATGGAAAAATTTGCACAGCTAAGAAATTTTCCGATTGTTAATCGCTTGGTGGGTGTTTTTCTTGAAACACAAGCGAAAATGATTAACGCAAAGCGGGTATTTGAATTCGGCAGCGGTTATGGTTATTCGGCTTACTGGTTTGCAAGGGCTGTTGGTGCCGATGGGTGTGTCATTTGCAGTGACGCTAATGACACGAATCGCGAACGCGCAGAAAAGTATCTTTCCACTGCTGCTTTATGGCAACGTATAGAATTCTGTGTGGATAGGGCGCAGGATGTTTTCGCACAGACTAATGGTCTATTTGATATTTGTTATAACGATGTGGATAAAGGCTATTATCCGGAAATCTGGCAAATGGCCAAGCATCGGATACGTCCCGGCGGGCTATATATTGCTGACAATGTGTTGTGGCATGGCCGTGTAGCCATGAAGAATTGCCCGGATGCTGAGTATGATTCAACAAAAGCGATTGTAGAACATAATCGGCTGATTTTTTCTGACCCGGATTTTGATACATTTATTAATCCAACGCGCGATGGTGTCATCGTCGCGAGAAAGAAATAATGCTAACCATGTTCAAGAAATGGTAACTGACTATGCGGATCTTCCGGTAGTATTGGTGTAATTCTCATGGCAGTTTAATAGATTAATTGGTATAGTTAATATATCTCATTTGTAATAGAGCGGGCTGTTACAGTGCGCTTGTTGTTGTAATACATATTTTTTCAGGGAAATAATAATATGCAAATTCATGTTTATGATACTTATGTTAAAGCGAAAGACGGGCATACGATGCATTTTGACGTATTCACAGCGGTGAAGGATGATCAGAAAGCGGTTGAGTATGCAAAGCAATGGCTTTCTACAATTGGCGAAGCGGACGCAACGGTCACCAGTAAGGAATGTAGCTTCTGTCATAGCCAGAGCGCACCTGCAAATGTGACTGATGAGATCAACAAGAATGGTTTTTACATTTACAAGATGGAAGGTTGTTAATCATTGTTTGCTGATTGTAAGAATTTAGATTTTAGATGCTGCATCTTGACTCTGATCAATCACTGAAATCGTATCGACCATCATACTCAAGGTTTCCGAAATGAAGCATAAATTTAGAAAATTAATAATAGCTGGTGCTGTTTTTACGTTGTGTAACTCGGTTCAAGCCGCAGAGCCAAAATTGATTGGTGAACACGGTGACTGGACGGCCTATATGTTTATGGAAAACAATAACAAAGTTTGCTATATGGTGAGTAAGCCCAAGAAATCAGAAGGCAATTACTCAAAGCGCGGTGATGTATTTGCTTTAATTACCCATCGTCCTGCTGAGAAAAGTAAAAATGTTTTTAGTTATATTGCCGGTTATGCATACAAACCTGGCAGTGAAGCGACAGTTACAGTGAATAATCAAAGTTTTCGTCTTTTTACTCAGGATGACTCAGCCTGGGCTTCTGATGAAGCAACCGATAATAAAATAACGGATGGTATAAAGCGCGGGAATTCATTGGTAATCAAGGGTGCATCAGCGCGCGGTACGGAAACAATCGATACTTTCGGATTGAGTGGCTCATCAGCAGCGCATAAGGCAATTTCATCTGAGTGTGGCGTGAAATAAATTTATTAGGTTTGTCCCGGAATATCGAATCTGCCTTGTATCAATAACAGGAAAGTCTATGCGTGACAAGATAGTTATTTATCAGAAGCCTACCTGCAGTAAATGTAGGGCGACATTATCTCTGCTGAAAGAAAGTGGTGAAGAATTTGAATCGATCAATTATTATGAAACTCCTCTAACGATTGATAAATTGCGAGAGTTGGTTCAGAAGCTCAATTTGCCGGTACGTGATCTTTTGCGCAAAGATGAGCCATCTGCGGGAAACTTAGGTGCGGCATCGGATGACGAAATCATTAAAGCAATGGTGGAGAATCCAGATCTGATTCAGCGCCCCATAGTCGTGCGTGGCAGCAAAGCGAGATTATGCAGACCGCCTGAGAACGTTATGGAATTGCTCAAGTAAATATAAGTTATATAAAACAGATGATTCCGTACAGTGTGTCTAGAATGTACGGAATCCCTATTCCAATATATTTGATGGAACTACGAACTATACAGCGGTTTCTTTCGCTGTATCCGATGAAGCGGAACTTGAATTTTTAGTGCTGCTAGCGCGAGCGGGTAATTTTTCACGGATACGTGCTGATTTTCCAGCGCGATCTCTAAGATAATAAAGTTTTGCGCGGCAAACTGCGCCTCTCCGCTTGATTTCTATACTCGCTATCAATGGCGAGTATGTTTGAAAAGTGCGTTCTACGCCTTCACCACTTGAAATTTTACGAACTGTAAATGCGGAATTCAGACCACGGTTGCGTTTTGCTATCACAACACCCTCATAAGCCTGCACACGTTTGCGGTCGCCTTCAACAACATTGACATTAACAATAACTGTATCTCCCGGGGAAAAAACAGGTATTTCTTTGTTAAGTCGCTTTATTTCTTCTGCTTCCAATTGTTCAATTAAGTTCATGTCTTCTTCCCCTATTTGCAGATCTTACCTGGATTTACAGGATTGTTTAAATTCTTCCAAAAGTTTTTCTTCTTCTACTGTCATGCCATGCGCAAATTTTAACTCAAATAAATCAGGCCGTTTTAACCATGTTCTGCCGAGCGCTTGTTGTAAGCGCCAGCGTCGAATATGCGCATGGTTTCCTGACATAAGTACCTCTGGCACCTGGTTGCCTTTATATATCTCAGGGCGAGTATAGTGCGGGCAATCCAATAACCCATCAGCAAAAGAGTCCTGATTCGCGGATTCCGGATCACCTAATGTTCCTGGAATCTGTCTGACGATACAATCGATTAATACCATTGCAGCCAACTCGCCACCTGAGACAACATAATCGCCAATAGAAATTTCCATATCAACTTGGCGCATGATTAAGCGTTCATCTATGCCTTCATACCGCCCGCAGAGCAATATTAAGCCCGGGAGTGTGCTAAGTTGTTTGACCATTTCGTGATCAAGCCGCTTTCCCTGTGGTGTCAGATAGGCTGTCTGAGTTTTTTCAATACCCAATGCCTTTTGTCTTGCTTTAGCCTGAGTGATGGCATCTTCTAATGGTTGTGCCATCATGACCATCCCCGGCCCTCCGCCATAAGGGCTGTCATCTACCGTACGATGATTGTCGTGAGTAAAGTCGCGCGGATTCCATGTGTTAAGTTGAAAGATGGCGTTCCTATTCGCCTTCCCTATAACGCCATATTGCGTAATGGCATTAAACATTTCCGGAAATAATGTGATGACATCGCATTCAAACGCCATTGCTTGTCACCTTAATAGTCTATACCCCAGTCAACCGTGATCCGAGAAAGCTTTAAATCAACTTTTACGATAATATGTTCGATAAAAGGGATGAGCCTTTCTTTTCCTTCTTGATCCATGCACTGTACGCGTAATACGTCATTCGCACCCGTTTCAAACAGACCTATCACCTTACCAAGTTCTTTGCCTTCTAAATTCACCACTTCAGTGCCAACTAAATCTGACCAATAGTAGCCGCTGTCCCCGTCTTCTGGTAAATCTGGCAATTGACTGCGTGGAACTGCTATTTGCATTCCTTTGAGCTTCAAAGCCTGTGTGCGGTCAGTGCATTCCTTTAGTCTTGCGTTTAATATGTTACCGTTAATATGCCCGGTTTCAACGCGCACTTCTTGCCATTCGTCATTTTCTTTTCTTAACCACCAAGATGGGTATTCCAGTAGTCCGTCAATATATTCAGTGTAAGGATTGACTTTTACCCAACCATGAATTCCAAAAGGGCCGATAATATGACCCATTATCGCCATCGGAACGACTGATTTATCTGTCTTAGCTATTTGCCGTCGCTTCTTTGCTGGTAGAAAATTGTTTGACCAACCGGGTTGCCGTTGTTGATAGCTGGGCACCTTGGGATTGCCAATATGCAACCCGATCCAGTTGAACCCGCAATGTTTCTTCACCACCGGTAGCTCTTGGGTTATAAAAGCCAACGCGCTCTATAAACCGGCCGTCGCGTGCGTAGCGGGAATTTGCCACAACCATATTAAAAAACGGACGTTTTTTTGCGCCACCTCTTGCCAATCTGATAATAACCATATTTTTGCCTATAAGCCTGTCTATAATTATGAAGCTTGAATTGAAATAACTTTTAATTTTACAGTAATTTCTGTAATTCTGACAAGTGATAAAATAACCATACTCTTGCGGCTATAAGCTCTTAACCAGCAGAAATTAACAAACGCGTTAAACATACGCTTCTATAGTGGAATAGATAAATTGCTCCCGAAGTTTTCCAAAGATTATATTATTCATGAATCAAACCAGTGTGTTTCATGTGGCTTATGTTTGCCGCATTGCCCAACTTATCGATTATTAAAATCAGAAGCTGATTCTCCGCGGGGGCGTATTGTTTTGATGAACGGGGTTGTTAATGGACGCATTCCTTTGAATGCGCGATTTATTCTACATATGGATCGGTGCTTAACATGCCGGGCTTGCGAATCTGTTTGTCCGAATAATGTTTCCTATGGTCATTTAATTGATGAGACGCGTGCGTTGATTGCAGATCACTCAGAATCCATGACGGTCATTCGAAAGTCAAGTGCGCGCAGTGTGTTGGAAAAGCAGCTGCTTACCCGGCCTGCACGCATAGATCGTTTGCGTCGATTGTTTTATTTTATACAGAAAAGCGGTTGGTTACGTTGGCTGCAAAAGCTGGACCAACTGGAGAAAAATAAATTATTTAAATTTATTGTGCAGCTTCCTTTGGTTAAGTTTCCTCTTGCAGCGATTGTTGATGGGAAGCGTGCTCCGGGTAAGCTTTGGAGGGATATATATCCGGCGGAAGGTAAAAAGCGTGGTGAAGTCGGTTTGTTCTTGGGATGTGTGGCACGAATAACGGATGTCTCGACATTAAATTCGAGCATCTATGTATTGAATCGCTTGGGTTATACCGTCCATATTCCAGCAGATCAAACTTGTTGTGGTGCCCTCCATCAGCATAGTGGCGCACTGAAACAAGCTGCTTTATTGGCACAACAAAACAAATCAGCTTTTTCCAGACTCAAAGCGGACACGATTATCAGTGCCGCATCGGGATGTGGTGTACAGTTGCTTGAATCCGGAGTAGTTGATGAGCGTAATTTGATTACAGACATCAGCCGGTTTCTGGCAACGGCTGAAGGATGGGAAAGAGTGAAAATAGCACCATTGCCGCAAAAAATTCTGGTGCATGATCCATGCAGTTTGCGTAATGTATTAAGGGATCAAGTGTATCCGTACAAATTGATTGCCCGTATACCTGGTGTGCAAATAGTGTCTCTACCAGGTAATGATCAATGCTGCGGTGCTGCGGGGACTTATTTCATGGATCAGCCTGAAATTGCGAGTAGTCTGCTGGAACCCAAACTATCTGCGGCGATGGATAGCGGTGCTCGACACCTAGTGACTTCGAATATTGGTTGCGCAATGCATATAGCAAATGGATTATACGAAAAAGGAATAGACTTAGAAGTGTTGCACCCAGTTACATTATTGGCAAGACAAATGGGTTTGGAATTATAATGAAAACCAGTTTTTATCGGGTGTAGGCAGGTCAGAATTTAAGTGTACCTGAATCTCTAAATATCGGCCTATAATGGATGCATAATTCTATCGATTTACGAAGTAAAGACTATGATTAATATTGATAAGCTTATCATTGGTTTTGACAGTGCCTTACGCACTCTGCTGACGCCAGCTCAAACTTTGCGGTCTGTCCCCGGTAGTGAATTGCCGGAAGCTGAATTGACGGATATGGAGAAACGGCTATCGTGTGCATTAATGCGTGTGAATCATGTGGGTGAAGTCTGTGCGCAAGCGCTGTATCAAGGACAAGGATTAACGGCGCGTAATGAAACAGTACAGCAAACATTGATGCAGGCTGCACGTGAAGAAACAGAGCATCTGGCTTGGACGGAGCGCCGTATCGCTGAACTGGGCGGACGTAAAAGCTTACTCAATCCACTTTGGTATGGCGGATCTTTTGCCATTGGTGTTGTGGCGGGAATGCTGGGAGATAAATGGAATTTAGGATTCCTGGCTGAGACGGAGCACCAAGTTGGGGCGCATTTAGGCAGTCATTTGCTGCTTCTGCCTCATAATGACGAGAAAAGCCGTGCCATTGTGACGCAGATGAAAATTGATGAAGCCAGTCATGCGACCATGGCGTTATCATATGGCGGCGCAGAATTGCCGCTACCGGTAAAGTTCACGATGAAACTTGGATCAAAAGTAATGACTCAAACAGCATATTGGGTTTGAGCGTGGCATAAATTTATAATTTGTCGAGCAAGAAGAGAAATCAGAGCGATCAAGCAATCAGTGAAGAAAATTTCTGCAATGAAAAATATTAATCTGACACACCATTTTTTAATCGCTATGCCAACAATGGTGGACTCTTTGTTTTCCAAGACTCTGACGTATGTTTGTGAACACAATGAACAAGGCGCGCTGGGTATCGTTATTAATCGGCCCACTGATCTGACGCTGTGCAATCTTTTTAAACAACTCGGTATTTCACAGATGGACTCTCTCGCAGAATCAACGCCTGTGCTTTTCGGCGGACCTGTACAACTAGATTGCGGATTTGTATTACATCATCCGGTAGGTAAATGGCAATCGACATTGGTTGTCAATCAAGAAGTAGGGCTAACTACGTCACTGGATATCTTAAAAGCCATAGCAAATGCCGAAGGGCCTGAGCAAGTACTGATTGCGATGGGTTATGCTGGCTGGGCTGCGGGCCAAATTGAACATGAATTAGCACAAAACGCATGGCTAACGGTGCCAGCTTCGGCGGATGTGATATTTGATATGCCGTCCGAAGAAAGGCTACCTGCTGCGATGCAGCTATTGGGCATTACTAATTGTGCAAATCTTTCCAATGAAATTGGACATGCATAAATATCATTACGGATGACAGAAAATTTTTCGGATGGGCAGCCGGAGTATCAGTCACTAGAGCAGCTTCCTCAGGGGGCCGTATTAGCTTTTGATTTTGGGAAGAAGCGTATTGGTGTGGCGATTGGCAATAACATGCTGGGTATAGCACGTCCCCTCATGACGATTGATAACGAAGTGACAGAACAGCGTTTTGCAGTGATTGCTCAATTGCTCGACACATGGCAGCCGGTTTTATTGGTGGTCGGTCTGCCCATGCATAGTGATGGAACAGCTCATGAGCTGACACAATTAAGCCAGCGCTTCGCGCGACGTTTGGCAGGGCGTTTTAACATCAAGGTAATCTTGAAAGATGAACGCTATACTAGCCAAATGGCCAGTGCCGCATTACGCGAAGCGGGTATTGCCGGAAGAAAACAAAAATCAGTGCTGGATCAAGTGGCCGCACAACAAATACTCCAATCATTCTTTGACGAACAGCATGCAATTACCAGACGCTGAGATTTTACTCAAAAGTCTCGCAAAAAAAATACGATCTGATGGCGGTAAGGATTTTGTACTTGTGGGTATTCACACGGGCGGAGTTTGGCTGGCTGAACGCCTGCATCAGGAACTTGGAATTACACAGCCGCTAGGAACGCTGGATGTGTCTTTTTACCGCGATGATTTCGATAAAATCGGTTTGCATTCACAGGTTAAGCCATCAGAAATACCTTTTGAAGTGGAAGGAGCGCATATTATATTGGTTGATGATGTGCTGCATACCGGGAGGACAATTCGTGCAGCAGTCAATGAATTATTTGATTACGGCCGCCCTGCCTCCATTAGTTTGGCTACTTTGGTTGACCGGGGCGGCAGGGAATTGCCGATCGCTGCGCAATTTACCGGCATAGTGCTTGAATTGCCGGCCGATAAAATGCTGGAATTGAAACGGGAAGAAAGCGGAAAGTTAAGTCTGAATTTGTATGATAAGAGTCTTCCAGAATGATCAATAGGAATCCGCAACTCGATGAAAATGGTGTGCTGCAGCATTTACTGACAACGGAAGGATTGCCGGCTTCTATTTTGCTGCATATATTGGATACTGCCGAATCATTCGTGGGTGTCACCGAACGTGATGTCAAAAAGATCCCATTGCTGCGTGGAAAATCGATATTCAATCTTTTTTTTGAACCCAGTACACGCACACGAACGACATTTGAAATTGCTGCCAAGCGTTTGTCGGCAGACGTCATCAATCTCAATATTGCAGTTTCTGCGCAATCCAAGGGTGAGACATTACTGGATACAGTCAATAATCTCACCGCGATGAATGCGGACATGTTTATTGTGCGGCATGCACAGAGCGGTGCTGCTCATTTGATTGCCAAGCATGTCCGGTCAGATGTTCATGTGATTAATGCTGGTGATGGGAGTCATGCACATCCGACACAAGCTTTGCTGGATATGTTCACAATCCGGCGCTACAAACGGGATTTTCATAACTTGCGCGTAGCTATTGTTGGCGATATTCTGCATTCCAGAGTAGCACGCTCCCAGATTCATGCATTGACTACACTGGGCGTGCCGGAAGTTCGCGTGATTGCACCTAAGACTTTGTTACCAAGAATGGTGGAGCGGCTGGGTGTGCATGTTTATCACGATATGGCGAAGGGGCTCAAAGATGTTGATGTAGTGATGATGTTGCGTTTGCAAAATGAACGGATGAAAGGCGCGAACTTACCCAGCTCGGAGGAATTTTTTAAATACTATGGACTTACTCCGGATAAATTATCCCTCGCCCGGCGTGACGCGATCGTTATGCACCCTGGTCCGATGAATCGCGGTGTGGAAATCGATTCTGCGGTTGCCGATGGCAAACAGTCTGTAATTTTGTCTCAAGTCACATTCGGTATAGCGGTGCGTATGGCTGTGATGTCAATTCTGGCAGGCAATCAGGTCTAAGGTTGTCATCATGAAAATTCATATTAAAAATGGACGTCTGATTGACCCAAAACAGGGTGCCGATACTGTTCAGGATATTTTTATTTCGAAAGGTAAAATCATTGCAATAGGTACGGCTCCTAATGAATTTCAACCCAGCCGAGTCATTGATGCAGAATCGTTAATAGTATGCCCAGGTTTGGTTGATTTATCTGTACGCTTGCGTGAGCCTGGATTGGAATATAAAGCGACTCTTGAATCCGAAATGGAAGCGGCGGTTGCCGGAGGGGTAACAAGTTTTGCATGCCCGCCGGATACGGATCCGCCGTTAGATGAACCGGGTTTGGTAGAAATGTTGAAACATCGTGCCAAGAATCTTAATCGGGCACATGTTTACCCCATCGGTGCACTCACTCAGGGATTGCGCGGAGAACGCTTGACTGAAATGGCCGAATTAAACGACGCGGGATGTGTTGTTTTTGGCCAGCCGGATGGCTTGTTACCTAATCTGCGGGTGCTCATGCAGGCGATGCGGTATGCCTCTACATTTGGTTTTAGCGTGTGGCTACGTCCACAAGAGATTAGTTTGACTAATGACGGCGTGGCGCATGATGGCGAAGTGGCAACCCGGCTGGGCCTGCCTACAGTTCCAGTCTGTGCGGAAACAATAGCTATATCCAATATTATTTTGTTGGCCAAAGAAACAGGGGTCAGAGTGCATTTGTGCCGGATTTCCAGTGCGGAAGGATTAACAATGGTTCGCGCAGCTAAACAGCAGGGTTTGCCGATGACTTGTGATGTGACGATTAATCATCTGCATTTATCTGATATGGATATTGGTTTTTTTGATTCGAATTGTCATCTGATGCCGCCATTGCGTAGCTCGAGTGACCGGGACGCGCTACGCAATGGTTTGTTGGACGGTACGATTGACGCGATTTGTTCAGATCATGCGCCGGTAGACGAGGATGCCAAATTGTTGCCGTTTGGTCAGTCTGAGATCGGTGCAACAGGCGTGGAATTATTGCTGCCATTAACTTTAAAATGGGGCAATGAAATGCGCTTGCCTTTACTTCAAGTTTTGGCAAAAATCACATCAGAACCGGCTGAAATATTGGGAATTGACGCCGGACATCTGTCTGTCGGGAGTGCCGCTGATATCTGTATTTTTGATCCGGACTATTATTGGAAAGTGACAGCATCAGCCATTTTAAGTCAAGGGAAAAACACCCCTTTTATGGGTATGGAGTTACCGGGTGGTGTTAAATATACCTTGGTGAATGGACATATTGTTTATGAGCGCTGAACGACGGGATATCTTGTTTATCCATAGAAATAACACGATGCAATTTGTTTAACTGATTAATTGGAGCAACATGTCAAACCCATTACTTGATTTTTCCGGACTGCCTCGTTTTGCAGAAATAAAGGATGAACATATTACGCCAGCCATTGATGTGCTGCTGAAAGAGAATCGTGCAGTAGTTGAAAAAGTGCGTGGAGATGATCAACCGCCTACCTGGCAAAATTTTGTTCAGCCAATGGTAGATGCGAGTGAACGTTTGTCACGCGCTTGGGGGCAGGTCTCGCATTTGAATGCGGTGATGAATAGCCCGCAGCTTCGGGAAATCTATAATCAGAATCTTCCATTGATTACTCAGTTTTATGCCGAATTGTCGCAAGATTTGCTGTTGTTTGAAAAATTTAAGCAGTTACGTGGAAGTGGGGTATTCGATCAACTGACCCCGGCGCGAAAAAAAATTATAGAAAATGAATTGAGAGATTTTCGTTTAGGCGGCGCGGAATTGCCATCTGATAAAAAACAACGGTTCTTGCAGATCCAAGAAGAGCTATCGAGCTTGT
Source organism: Nitrosomonas sp. Is79A3 (assembly GCF_000219585.1). Classification (NCBI taxonomy): domain Bacteria; kingdom Pseudomonadati; phylum Pseudomonadota; class Betaproteobacteria; order Nitrosomonadales; family Nitrosomonadaceae; genus Nitrosomonas; species Nitrosomonas sp. Is79A3. The sequence goes on from NC_015731.1 coordinate 609,337, forward strand.
CTTCAAAATTCAATGATAATTTGTTGGATGCCACGAATGCTTTTTCATTATTCATTGAGGATGCAGAAACCGTAGCGGGTATTCCGGCTGATGTATTACAGACAGCCAGAGAATTGGCTGCAGCAGATTCCAAAACAGGCTGGAAGTTTACCTTGCATATGCCATCGTATCTTCCGGTGCTGCAATATGCCGACAATCGCGATTTTCGCGAAAAGATGTACCGTGCTTATGCCACGCGTGCCAGCGAGTTTGATGACCAGACTGGATCGGATAAGGACAATATGCCGCTCATTAACAAGATCTTGGCGCTGCGCCAAGAAGCGGCGCAAATGCTGGGTTATGAGAATTATGCTGAAGTTTCGCTGGCAACAAAAATGGCGACTTTCCCGCAGCAGGTTCTGGATTTCCTAAGAAAGCTAGCGGCTAAAGCAAAACCATATGCTGAACAGGATCTACAAGCCCTCCGGCAATTTGCAGCTGAGAAGCTGGGCCTGGCAGAACTTGAAGCTTGGGATTTGGCTTATGTCAGTGAAAAATTGCGTGAAGAACGCTACGCTTTTTCTGATCAGGAAATCAAACAATACTTCCCGGAGGATAAAGTGCTGGCCGGCATGTTTAAGCTGGTGGAAAAGCTATATGGCATCCGTATCGTTTCCGCAGCGGCTTCATGCAATATTCAGTGCTGGCACCCGGATGTAAAGTTTTTTGATATTCATGACGCCAATGGACAGTTAATTGGTCAATTTTATTTGGATCTCTATGCGCGCCCTACAAAACGCGGCGGTGCCTGGATGGACGATGCCGTTACACGCCGGCGAATTGAAAATCAGCAAACAGGAAAGCATGTCATACAAATACCTGTTGCATACCTCACCTGTAATTTCTCGGCACCTGTCACTATTAATCAGCAAATCCGCCCGGCTTTATTTACGCACAATGAAGTGATCGTATTATTTCATGAGTTTGGTCATGGCTTGCATCACCTGCTGACACAAGTTGAAGATTTGGGTGTGTCAGGCATCAACGGTGTTGAATGGGATGCGGTAGAACTGCCTAGCCAGTTTATGGAGAATTTTTGTTGGGAATGGGATGTGCTGACCGGGATGACGCAACATGTTGATACAGGCGCATCGCTACCCAGAGCCTTATTTGATAAGATGCTGAAAGCCAAGAATTTTCAGAGTGGACTGCAGATGCTGCGGCAGATTGAGTTCGCACTTTTTGATATGCATGTGCATTTTGATTTTAAGCCAAATGGTGACAAGACTGTGTTACAGTTATTAAATGATATTCGAAAAGCTGTAGCTGTAATTATTCCACCCGACTTTAATCGTTTTCCGAATAGTTTTGCGCATATTTTTGCGGGAGGTTATGCGGCAGGCTATTACAGTTATAAATGGGCGGAAGTACTGTCAGCGGATGCTTATAGTATGTTTGAAGAAACTGCTTCCGACGGTGTTGTCAATGCAGCGACTGGTGCACACTTTCTTGAAGAAATTCTTGCGGTCGGAGGGAGTCGCTCTGCACTGGAGTCGTTTATTGCTTTTCGTGGGCGTGAACCTGAGCTGGACGCACTACTGCGTCATAATGGAATGGAAATCGTCTGAACGGAAAGTATTGTATGTTGCTGAATAAATAATTTCATAAAGTACCCAGAGTAATTTGTCGTATATTAAAAACTTGGTATTTGATTTATTAGAGACTTTTTAATTTTTGCGCGCAATATCAATTTATAGCTGACCTGAACGAATAACACTTTGTGATGGCGCGTATTGAACCATTTTTATAAATGTGGCAAGATCCATCGAATTTTTATTAGAATAAATAAGAACATGATTAATACTATCCGTTTCAAAGTTACTGCTTGTCTGGTATTAGGTTTATTTTTAACTGGTTGTGCTTCGACAAAAACGAATAACCAGAATGGTCCTTATGATCCTCTGGAACCTATGAATCGCGCTGTTTTTAATTTTAATGAAATGGTGTACGACAATGTTTTTGATCCAGTTGCCAGAGGTTATAAGAAGGTTACTCCCGATCCTATTGAATTGGTGGTTGGAAATTTTTTCTCCAATCTAAACGATGTGGTGGTGATAACTAACTCTGTTCTTCAGTTGAATTATAAGAGCGCACTCGCAAGCAGTACACGATTATTGATTAATACTACTTTTGGTATATTTGGCTTAATCGACATTGCCAGTGATATCAGTGCGGCAAGCGATATTAATCTTAACAAGCGCAATGAAGATTTCGGTCAGACACTGGGACACTATGGAGTTGCCAGTGGACCTTACATAGTTTTACCTTTCTTGGGACCAAGTTCCGCCCGTGATACATTCGGTATTGCTGTTGATGGTTTCTTTATGGATCCCGTTACACAAGGGGTAACAGGTGTTTTTATGAAAGATGTTGCTTATCTTAATACGACTGCGCTACGTTTACCGGTTGCAGCTGCGAGGACGATCAATGCGCGTGCGCAATTTCTTGATGACGATAAAACGCTTGAAGAGGCTGCATTGGATAAGTATGAATTTACACGTGACGCCTATTTGCAAAGACGTACCAGCTTAGTGAACAACAGTAGTGAGGCTAAATAAAAAATACGGCAGTTGATTTTGAACATCAACTGACTATTTTGCTAAGTATTGAAATAACAGGGCACTGCATTTTTTATTGCGTGTATATCATTGCTGGACAATTAAATAGAGCACATTGATTAGTGGAAAATTTTCCTAAATCAATGTGCATATTTTTTTATCACTTCATATAAAGAAAGTGAAAATAGATGAAAAGATTCCAATGTAATATATGCGGATTTGTTTATGATGAATCAATTGGTGATCCGGAGCACGGTATTAAAGCAAGTACACGGTGGAAAGATATTCCGGCAAACTGGATCTGTCCCGAGTGTGGAGTGAGTAAAACTGATTTTGAAATGGTGGAGATCTAATGGGTAATCCGGTTGTTATTGTAGGAAGCGGATTGGCCGGTTATGCGGTGGCGCGAGAGCTACGTAAACTGAATGCCGAGATTCCCATCGTTATGATATCTGCCGATCACGGTGGTTTTTATTCCAAGCCAATGCTGTCAAATGCTTTATCAACCGGGAGAACTCCCGAATCTATTCTGAACGGCGATGCTGTTCAGATGGCGTCACAATTGAAAATTATTATCCGTCCTCATTGCCGTGTGGTCGCTATTGATGAACCTGGATATGCGGTGACATTAATTAACGGTGAAAAAATATTCTATGATCGACTAGTCCTGGCGCTAGGTGCAGATCAAGTGCGCTTGCCATTATTGGGCGATGGCATAGAAAAGATATTAACCATTAATGATCTCGATGATTATAAAAAGTTTCGTGATGCATTGGATGGGAAAAAAAGAGTCAGTATTATTGGTGCAGGTTTAATAGGTTGTGAATTTGCCAATGATTTGGCAACTACTGGTTACCATGTGGATGTGATAGATATTAGCGCGCAGCCGCTGGGGCGTCTTTTGCCGCCCGCGGGCGGTGCTTTTATACAGCAGAAGCTGGAAGCATCGGGTGTGGTTTTTCATTTAAATGCAACTACGCAATCGGTTGATCAAATGCAAGATCACTTACGCATAACGTTTGCTAACGGTGCATCAATAGAAACCGATATTATATTGTCAGCTGTAGGACTGCGTCCGCGTACGCAACTTGCTGCCGCAGCGGGTATTCCGGTCAATCGCGGCATTGTGGTGAACCGCTTGCTGCAAACCCAATTTAGTAATATTTATGCTTTGGGTGATTGTGCAGAAGTTGAAGGGAAAGTATTACCTTTTGTGATGCCGATTACGCATGCGGCCAGAGCCATAGCAGCAACACTTGCAGGAAAATCAACCCCAGTCCTCTATCCTGCAATGCCAGTAATTGTAAAAACGCCGTCATGTCCAACAGTGGTTTCGCCACCAGATTTTAGTATCAAGGGTGAGTGGCATGTTGATGCTGATATAGACGGTGTAAAAGCTTTTTATCGGGATGATGCCGGCAACTTATTAGGCTATGCTTTATTGGGCGTAGCGATTAAGGAAAAAAATAACCTTACAGCCCAGTTACCTCCAGTATTACTATAAAAAACAATTTTTGTTTTTGACAATCAATCTTTTAACTGGCAATTAGTATAAATACTGAGCATTTGCAATGATGAAATTTTTATTTGATCTTTTTCCCGTTATTTTATTTTTCTTGGCTTTTAAGCTGTATGATATTTTTGTTGCAACTGCTGTTGCTATAGTGGCGGCTATTGTGCAGATTGGCTGGCTTTGGTTTCGCCGACGTGAAGTGGACAAAATGATGTGGATAAACCTGGCTATTATCGTTATCTTTGGTGGTGCTACATTAATATCCCAGGATGAAACATTTATTAAATGGAAACCGACTGTATTGTATTGGTTAATTGCAACTGTTTTGCTGGTATCGAATCTAATTTTCAGAAAAAACCTGATTCAAACAATGCTCGAAAAACAAATTGTTGTGCCATTATTTGTTTGGAATAGGTTAAATCTGAGCTGGATCGGTTTTTTTCTAGCAATGGGTTGTATCAATCTTTATGTTGCATTCAGTTTTTCGGTAGATACATGGGTTACCTTTAAATTATTTGGCGCCACTGGATTAATGCTTGTTTTTATCATAGTGCAAATGATGATGATCGGGAAATATCTGAAAGACATGCCTTCAGCAGTAGTTGAAAATGTAACTGTCAATGAACAAGATAATCTGGAAAAAATAGAAAATAAAGCGAGTAAAGAGAGATGATGCTGTACGTCATAAATGGTGAAGATGTGCCGAATAGCCTGGAAAAAAGAATGGCAGTGCGTCCAGAACACTTAAAAAGAATTCAAGCATTACAAGAAGCAGGACATTTAATTCTGGCAGGCCCCTATCCGTCTATCGATAGCCATGACCCGGGGCCAGCAGGTTTCTCAGGCAGTCTGATTGTGGCAGAGTTTGAGTCCCTCGAGGCAGCACAGGCTTGGGCGGATGCAGATCCTTATGTTAGCTCAGGGGTTTATCGGAGAGTGACCGTTAAACCTTTTAAAAAGGTATTGCCTGCATAGGACGTCTGTAATTGTACTTCTTTCAATAGTTTCAAATAGTTTTAAATGGTTTCAATGTAAATGATGGTATGTAAAGATTCACGCCTATTAAGTTAAGGCGTATACTTTCGGCAATATATTCTGGCGAATATAAATTTTATCCAAATCACAAAAAAGGAAATTCCATGCGTTTGACGAAATTTTCACAAGTAATGATAGTTAGTATTCTGGGCTTGAGCGCACTATCAGTTCAGGCTCAATCAACAGGCGTTGTGGCTAAGGTGAATGGCGTAGCGATTCCGCAATCGCGTCTGGAATTGATGGTGAAAGCAAACGTGGCGCAGGGCCAGCCAGATGGTCCGGAAATGAGAAAGGCTTTGCGTGAAAATCTAATTGCAGAAGAAATTCTTGCACAAGAAGCGACAAAAAAGAAATTGGATAAGAATCCAGAAGTGATTGCGCAACTTGAATTAGCTCGTCAATCAGTACTAGTCAGAGCATATCAAGCGGATTACATAAAAAATAATGCAGTCAATGACGATACTTTACGTAAAGAATATGAAGTTCTGAAAGTGCAGATGGGTGATAAGGAGTATAAGGCTCGCCATATTTTAGTGGAAAGTGAAAGTGTGGCCCGGGATATTATTGCTAGTCTCAAGAAGGGTGCTAATTTTGCCAAAATCGCTGAGGAAAAATCTATAGATGATGGCAGTAAGGAAAATGGCGGTGAACTTAACTGGAGTCCACCAGCAGCTTATGTCAGGCCTTTTTCTGAAGCACTAGTGAAATTATCGAAAGGTGGATTGACAGAGCAGCCCGTGCAGACTTCTTTCGGTTGGCATGTAATCCAATTAATGGATATACGACCAATGGAAGTCCCTGCGTTTGAAGAAGTAAAACAGAATATACAGCAACGAGTTTTACAACGTGAATTCGCGACGGTTGTACAAGATTTACGCAGTAAAGCAAAAGTCGAATAGTTACCTATCACATTTTGCATTTATACCCCGATTAGATTGGATTGTAGGGTTGTTCTATACCAAAACAATCCTTTCTACTCGTGGTGCTAATGCACAAAGTAGTTCATAGCTGGTTGTTTCAGCGCTTTGAGCTACTTCATCAACAGGTATTTCTTTACCCCAGAGAACAACCGGACTATTAAGCCCCGCGTTCTCAATGCCGGTCAAGTCTACAGCCAGCATGTCCATCGATACACGACCCAATAACCGGCTGCGTTGATTGTTCACCAATACCGGTGTATTTGTTGGCGCGTGACGTGGATACCCATCTGCATAGCCGCATGCAACGATACCGATGCGCATCGGATGATCGGCCTGGAAAAGACCGTGATAACCGACTCTATTCCCGGTTTTTAATTCATGTATCGCAATAATTCTACTTGACAGTGTCATAGCCGGTTGCAGATCGAGCTCTAATGCCGTTTTGTCCGGAAATGGCGAAGCACCGTACAACATGATACCGGGCCGCACCCAGTCGGTATGGGTTTGGGGGTAGCGGATGATCGCTGCTGAGTTTGCGAGTGAACGCGGATAACCGCACCCTTTAGTAACTGCCTGAAAGCTTTCCAACTGCTGCATCACATTTTCTTCCTCCGCAGGATCATCAGCGCAGGCAAAATGTGTCATCAATGTGATTCGTTTCGCACGCTGATTCTCGGTTAGTTTTCTGATTGTCTGTGGAAATTGTTCAAGCGCTAATCCCAAACGATTCATGCCGGTATTGATTTTTATGAATAAATCTAGATCGTGATACTTAGAGTCAGACAACATAGCAATTTGTTCAGTATGGTGAATAACAGCACTGAGTTGGTACTGTTCAAATAGTGCTAATTCTTCTATTGAGAAGAAGCCCTCCAGAAGTAGGATAGGCTGTTGATAGCCAGCATTGCGTAAACATATTGCGGCATCTAATTCGAGGAGTGCAAACCCATCAACATCTTTTAGTGCGCTGGCAGTGTGGAGTAATCCATGGCCATAGGCATTCGCCTTAAGGATTGCCATGATGCGTGCGTGTGGAGCATAGTGACGCACTATAGTCAGGTTATGTGTTAGTGCAGAAAGATCAATAAAAGCTTGGGTAGGGCGTGGCATTAATTTATGTTCGGAGTAAGCAGATGCGAGTATGATTCGCAGGTTTTTTATAATAATCTAAATTCAGTGTACTGATTCAATTTTCATGTGGTTTTTGTGTAGAGATACTTTAATTCTCTAGTTGGCATGATATGCTAATCTTGCGTTCTAAATCGAATTATCGATTAATGGAAACAACAGTCAGTGTTTTTGCTGATGTGGCTAAGAAAAAGAATTATTTTGTAACTAATTGCTGTTAAATATAAACTTACGGGGAGTTGGATTGGAACGCGGTTTTTACACTATTATGGCGGCGCAATTTTTCTCTTCTTTGGCAGATAATGCGTTGCTGGTTGTTGCCATTGCTTTATTGATTGACTTGCATGCACCCGCCTATTTAACACCTATGCTGAAGTTTGTTTTTGTGTTGTTCTACGTCATTCTAGCTCCTTTTGTCGGTGCATTTGCAGATTCTATGCCAAAAGGACGTGTCATGTTTATTAGCAATACCATTAAAATCCTAGGCTGCGGATTATTATTTATCGCCGCGCATCAATATTTCGCTATGGCTGCCTATGCGGTTGTAGGTTTAGGCGCAGCAGCTTATTCTCCAGCAAAATATGGCATCTTGACGGAATTATTGCCGCCGGAAAAACTGGTGATCGCGAATGGATGGATTGAAGGATTAACGGTAGCATCCATCGTATTAGGTACTGTAATGGGCGGTATTCTGATTACGCCGGCAGTTGCAAGTGTATTGATGGAATTTAACTTTCCTATTATTGACACGGGAATTGATAGCGCATTGGAAAGCAGTATTCTTTTGATAGCCATAATTTATGCCATTGCAGCGTTATTTAATCTGTACATTCCAAATACAGGTGTTGATCACCGTATTCCGAAGAAGAATCCATTTTATCTGATTCATGAGTTTACCCATTGTATAAAGCTGCTATGGACAGACAAGCTCGGGCAAATATCGCTTGCAGTGACAACGTTGTTCTGGGGAGCGGGTGCAACGCTACAGTTTATTGTATTGAAATGGGCGGAAGTGGCGCTGGACTACCCCCTCAACCAAGCCGCGCAACTTCAGGGTGTGGTTGCAGTGGGAATAGCTATTGGCGCAATTATGGCGGCTCGATGGATTTCTTTGAGACATTCAGTAAAAGTGATTCCACTGGGTATTGCGATGGGTATAGTTGTGATGGCCATGATTTTAGTTAAAGATTTGTGGATCGCAATTGTTTTGTTGATGTTGATTGGCGGATTAGCCGGATTCTTCGTTGTGCCAATGAATGCTTTGTTACAACACCGCGGACATATTTTGATGGGCGCCGGACATTCCATCGCAGTACAGAATTTTAATGAGAATTTAAGTATTCTCACGATGCTGTCACTGTATGCTGTTCTGATATTACTGGAAGTGCATATCTATACTGTTATCGTTGCTTTTGGTTTATTTGTATCGGTTATGATGGCGTTGATCAGAAAATGGCATTTGCTCAATCAAAGTAAAGAAGATTCACTGCATTTGATTGGTGCAAGGAAGATACATTAAGGAAACTCTGAATAACTCATCTTTGTCATTCCGAACACAGTGAGGAATCTTTGCGAATCAACACTATAGACTTTTCGCTATGCTCGAAATGACAAAATTACCGCTCGTCCTGACCCTGTCGAAGGACTTAATCAGAGCTTCCTTAATTTTTGAACTTGCCATTACATTAAATAGCGTGATTTCTCAGGTTTAGAAAGACCAGAGTTAAGTATTTCTATTAAATGCGTCAAAACCATACCTTACATAGGTGTTAGAGATAAGTCTATGTCCGCTTCGATCAAGGAAGAGCGTCATCAACTGCTTGAACGTTATCAACAATGCACTCCAACTGAGCAGGCCGCAGTCAATTTGTTGGCTGTAGCTTGGGGCGGGCTCAGCAAATCGCAAATCACAACACCATTGCGCAAGATTCTGGGCGCTGGTGAAGCAGACAAAATTAAGCTGGAGCTGCTGCAGCGCAATGGTCTGATCGAAGTCAATAGATCATTGTGGAGTAGTCACGGTCTAAGGTGTAACAGGCTCATCGTCGAACCGGTAACGCGCAAACTCGTCGCGAATGGAACTTTCGAACACTATGTCGAACTGGTGCGCCTCGCCGCGCCTTTGCAAGCAGCCTATCAGAAAACCGCCAAAGGCGATTTCCAGTTTCGCAACGATGACGAACTGATTCGGGAAGTGCGCATTGGTATTTACCGGGCGGACGAGCTTTACATTGAGCACTTATTCGCAATGCTGGAACGGCTTCAGTATTCCTACTGGAATGGCCTGCCGCAACGCTGGCCCGAACCTGTGCCGATTTATGCGATGGTTTGCGACAATCCTTTCGAGCGTGAATGGTTCGTGCGCTTGCCTGCAAAAATCAGAGAACCGGCCCTGCCGTTAATCCTATTGCAGCAGGCGGGGAGTTGGAGGTTAGATGCAGAGGCCTTCGATCTGTTACGCGAAGGGTGTGAGGGGTCAGCCGCGCCCGAAGATTGGCAACTCTGCATGGCGCTGATCTCGATTTTAAGGGGTGAGACGCAAGCCGCGCAGGCTGCGCTGTCCCGGTGCCAGATCGGCTACCGGGAGCGTGCCTGCTGGGGATTATTCTTTCTGCTGAAAGGAGATCAAGACAATGCCCTGCAATATTATCGGGAAGGATTGAGCCTATTACGCAAGGAGCAAGGCAGGCGTAAGGTATTCTTTCCGGGCATTTTGGGATTTTTCTTTGTGTTGGGTCTGTTTCAGCGCAACCAAACAGGCGATATGGAGGAGGCCAAGAAACTTCTGGAGATGATTCCAGAAGATCATCCTTTTGGTTCCGTGTTCCATCTGTTGGGGTTCGTTCCGGCGCTGGAACGGAATCAATCCGGCGCCCTAGCCCAATTGAATGCGCTTCTGGCGCAGGTCTCTCGAACCGGTTTTGTGAGCCCCTGGAATTTCTGGATTGCCTTGTGGCTGCTGCATCAATATGAATCGGCTGCACAATTAACCCACTATCTGTTGCAGGCGGAAGCTTATCAGCAACAGGCTGCCGATTGCGGATATGGATGGCTGGCGGCAGAGTTGGCAGCGCTAATCTCACGGATCGCCCCGAAGCAGACTGGCATGAAAAGCGCGGCCGATGCTTTCGAACGCGCCAAGGATATCAGGCTTCTGGTCAGGCGTAGCCAGTATCAGGAACCTTGGGAGCGTGCCCTGAACGCCATCAAAAATACCGTGGTGCGTGGTGCGGCTGCGGGTAAGGACGAAACAGCAGAATATCGTCTGGCTTGGTTGCTGTCACGCGAACGCGCTTATCTGGGCTTTGCGTTGGAAGCGCGGGAACAGAAACGCAATGCCAGTGGTGGCTGGAGTAAAGGTAAGCCACTTTCGATGAAGAAGCTTTCCGAGATGGCGGAATCGGCGTCCTATTTTTCCGCGCAGGATCGTCGTGTGGCCGCACATATCGCCCCAGACCGCTTCACCGGCGGCTATTCCTTGCCCAACCGCAGTTGGCTGGCGCTGGCGGGCGCATCCGCCGTGTTCTGGAAGGATAGCGGCGTCGCCGTGGAATTGGTCGCCGCTGAGCCGGAACTACGAGTCAATAAAAAGGCCAATGGCAAGCAGGTAAAAATAGAATTCTGGCCGCTGTGCGATGAGGAAGAAAGTATAGTGCTGGCCGAAGATGGGCTGACACGCATCAAGATCGTCGAACTTAAGCCGGAGCACCACCGCCTTGCGCAAATTATTGGCAAGGGAATCGTGGTTCCGGCTTCTGCCCAGGAGCGCATCTTGGCCAGCCTAAGCTCGGTATCTACCCTGGTGACTATCCATTCAGACATCGGCGGCGGGGAACTTGCCGCCGCCGAGATAGTTGAGGCGAATGCGCATCCCCGTGTGCAACTGATTCCCGAAGGCGAGGGACTGCGTGCCGCCATCCTGATCCGCCCCTTTGGAGACCAGGGTTCTTATTACACCCCCGGTTCCGGCGGCACCAGCTTGATCGCGGAAATCGGCGGTAAACGCCTGCAAACCCAGCGTGATCTCATGCTTGAGCGGAAACTGGCAAACGAACTCATCGCCCTTTGTCCCAGTCTCGGCAGTCAAGCACAAGAAGTGATAGCTTTTCAATGGCTGTTGGTTGATGCCGAAAGTAGTCTTGAGTTTTTGCTGGAACTGCAGGAAGCGGGCGAAAAGGTCCAGATTGAATGGCCGCAAGGCGAGAAACTCAAGCTGTTGGGACAGGCCGGATTGAATCAGTTTAGCATCAAGATCAAGCAGCAGCGTGACTGGTTCAGCGTCAGCGGCGAGCTCAAACTGGACGACGGACAGGTGTTGAACATGCAGCGCCTGCTGGAATTAACGGAAGGCACCCGGAGCAAATTCATCCGCCTCGATGAAGGCCGCTTTCTGGCCCTGACTGAAGCGTTCAAGAAGCGTCTGGACGATTTGCGTGCTTATTCAGAAAAACACGGTAAGGATCAGCGCCTCCATGCGCTGGCGTTGCCGGTCATGGATGAAATTGCCGAAGAAGTGGGCGAGTTCCAAGGCGATTCCGCTTGGCGGGCGCAGTTGGAGCGGCTGCGCCAGGCAGAACAAGTCCAGCCGAAGCTTCCGTCTACTTTGCAGGCGGAATTGCGAGATTATCAGCGCGCCGGTTTCGAATGGCTGTTCAGGCTGTCAGCCTGGGGCGTGGGTGCTTGTCTTGCCGATGACATGGGTTTGGGGAAGACTCTGCAAGCCTTGGCCGTGATCCTGAGCCGGGCCGGTGAGGGACCAACCCTGGTGGTTGCGCCGACCTCGGTTTGCATGAACTGGCAGAGCGAGATCCAACGTTTCGCGCCGACTCTCAACGTTCAAATCCTGGGTGGGAGTGATCGGCAAGCCCTGATCGAAGGTTTGCGTCCGATGGATCTTTTAATTTGCAGTTATGCCTTATTGCAGCAGGAATCTGCCGGCAAGATTCTGGCCGTACCGACCTGGCAAACTATTGTGCTGGATGAGGCCCAGCTCATCAAGAACCCGGCGACCAAGCGCTCACAGCAGGCCATGGCCCTGCAAGGCCGGTTCAAGATCATCACCACCGGCACGCCGGTAGAAAACCATCTGGGCGAGCTTTGGAATCTGTTCCGATTCATCAATCCCGGCCTGCTCGGTTCTCTGGAAAGCTTCAACCGCCGCTTCGCCGGCCCCATCGAGCGCAATCAGGATCGTGAGGCGCGCCAGCGGCTAAAACGCATGATCCAGCCTTTCATCCTGCGACGAATTAAGACCCAGGTTCTGGACGAACTGCCACCGCGCACCGACATCGAGCTGCAAGTCGAGCTGAGCGAGCAGGAAGCTGTATTCTACGAGGCCTTGCGCCGCAAGCTGTTGAACGAGCTGAACGAGACCCAGGGACCTGAGGAAAACAAACGTTTCAAGGTATTAGCTGCGATCACTAAGCTGCGCCGGGCCTGCTGCAATGTGCAACTGGTAGCGCCGGATCTGGGCCTTTCCAGCAGCAAGCTGGCGTTGTTCGGCGAAGTTTTGCATGAGCTTCTGGACAATCGTCACAAAACTTTGGTATTCAGCCAGTTCGTCGACCACCTCAGCCTTATTCGCAGCTATCTGGACGAAAAAGGCATCGCCTATCAATATTTGGACGGCCAAACTCCGCCGGCAGAACGTAAAAAGCGGGTGGATGCATTTCAGGCCGGACAAGGCGATGTCTTTCTCATCAGCCTAAAAGCCGGCGGTGTCGGCCTGAACTTAACGGCAGCGGATTATGTCATCCACATGGACCCTTGGTGGAACCCGGCTGTCGAAGATCAAGCCTCCGACCGCGCCCACCGCATCGGCCAGCAGCGCCCCGTCACTGTATACCGGCTGGTAACAAAAAACACTATTGAGGAACAAATCGTCTCGCTGCACAGGCACAAGCGCGATTTGGCTGACAGCGTCCTGGAAGGCGGCGAAATCAGCGGCAAGATCAACGCCCAGGAATTACTGAATTTGATTCAGAAAAGCAGCTGAGATTTCTGTTCTTCTCAGCCTTCTCAAGAAGGACTTCATGGTTCAAGGACGCTCTCACGAAGCTTTTCACTGGGTGGGGCGGTTTAAGAAATGCAACAATGCTACCTTGCGAGTTATCTGGGGTGGTCTAGAATGATTGACCGTCTCGGTCAGAACGTTACACCAACTATTTGTTTCCTAATGTCACTTGGAAAAACAAGGCAATTTCAACAATTAATTACTGTATAGCCAATAAATATTACAATCAAATCTTGGCAAGTTTTACATGGAGATTTTTATGCCTGCACAAAAAAATACCAGTGTGACGCTGGGTGAACATTTTGAGAAATTTCTGGCGCATCAGATTGAAACCAGGCGTTATGGTTCGGCCAGCGAGGCCATACGGGCGGGGTTGCGTTTGCTCGAGGAGCGTGAAACCAAGTTGGGAGCATTGTGCCATGCTTTTATTGAAGGTGAACAAAGCGGTGCATCCGACTATTCTTTGCAAGGTATTCTGGATGAACTGGAAAGTGACGGTTAGATGGAATCATTTACCCTCACCCAAAAGGCAAGATCCGATATGCTCTCGATTGGCCGTTATGGAGTGCTAAAGTTAAAGGGATGGCATGATTGCCACCCCTTTAACATCCGGACGTGCGACGAAAATTACTAGGCGGTAACCGATAATCCGGAGTTGTTGGTACTGCTGTCAAAACTGCTGTATGCATGCATGAGGTCCATGATCTGTTTCATTACCCTGGCATCGCTGTTCGTAGAAGTTGTCGATGTACTGGATGTCGATGCCTTATCCTGCTTTGCCTGTGCGTAGTCAATTTTTTCCTGCTCACTGACTTTTCCATCCTGGTTGGCATCTGCTGGATCATATGTTTTCGTGGAACTGCTTGACTGCGTGGCGCTCGTGCTGCTTGTTCCGGATGCGGAGTCCGCGCCACCAGCGCCGGGCGGAGGCATGCCACCAGGTGGAGGAGTGCCTCCACCTTTGCTCGCTTGTGCCGTGCTGCTCATGCCGCTGGTCATTTCGCTCTTGGTGAGCTTGCCATCGCCGTTGTTGTCCAGCTTCTTGAATATCTCGTCCACGTTAGGCGAACTGCTGGTGCCGCTTGAACTGCCAGAGCCGGGTGACTGGCTTAGTGCCGATTGCAGGTCACTCTTTTCCAGATAACCCTTGTTCGTCGTGTCGAGCTTGGAAAACAGGTCGTCCACCATCTTGGAAGGGTCTGGTCGATTCATGCCAGATGTTGTCGTCGAGTCCCCGCTGCCTCCCTGTGACGTACCGTTCATGCGCATTTGATTAAACTGGCTGTCGAGTGCGTCGACAAGTTTTTTCATGCCGCTGGGCATTTCGTCCTTGGTGATCTTGTCATCGTTGTTGCTGTCCAGCTTTTTGAACATCTCGTCTACAGTTGTCGAACTATTTGTGCTGTTCGAGCTACTGGAACTGCCTGCGCTGTTTGAACTGTCAGAACCTGATAACTGGCTTAATGTCGATTGCAGATCACTCTTGCTCAGATAACCCTTGTTCGTGGTGTCGATTTTGGAAAACAGGTCATCCACCATCTTGGATGGGTCCGGGTGTTTCATGCCGGACATCATCGAGAATCCGCTCCCGCTCCCATTGACGCTGCTGATGCTGCTCATGGCTTGCTCCTTTCATATTTAACGGACAGTCTTGACTGCTAATTTTATGCAATGGTTTGCATGATTTAGTTATCGTCATAACGAATTAATATTGCAGCGTCATTGGTGTAAAAGCAGGTAAAAGCTTGTTAAGAAAATATCCGTGTTTTTATCGAAGATGATTTCTGCCATGCCCATGAATCGCTCCGAATCTGGAGCGCATTTCATCCGCCTGTTTGCGCTGATCGGCTGTCAGCAACGCCAGAATTTTCACCTCGGTTGCCGCATGCTGCACGAAGGTGTCGGCGAGTTCCTTGGCAAGTTTGTCGGCAAGAGTTCGCAACTCGGATGGTTTGTAATAATCCGACGCAGCTAGCCGGTTTAATTCTTCAGCCGCTTTGCGGACGGCTTTATGCCGTTCGCGCATGCCTGGTTCCTGGTTGTGCAAAAGCTCAAATATTTTGTCCTGTTGCGATTCGGTCAAATCGAGGTCGCGAAGAAATGGCGGGATGAGTTTGCCATCGGGTGGGAAAGGAGGCGGTGCCCTCATTGCGCCTGGAGGCGAGGGAGGTATCCCTTGTTGCATGAGTAGCATCATTTCATTGTGCATGGCGATTGCTCCGGGCAATTTTGAGCTGGCATGTTCATCCTGGCAATCACACGGTGCCGAGTTCACCGCAAGGGGAAGCACCAGAGCTATGGCTCCGATCATCAGGCCGTGCCAGAATTTGTTTGCGATTTTTTTCATATTGATCTCCAGAAGTTGGTTGACTCGATCTCCGGTTTCTCCACTATTGGGCACCATCGATTAGCTGCCATTCTCGGGGGTGGTGCTGTAAAGTGTCGTAAACCATGCGTAAATCCAGGTAAATGATGCTGGCAGCCAAGTGTAAAAACTTGTAAATGCCAATGTTAGTGGCTGTGCGGGGTGGGCAGGCTTAACTAAAATGGCAGGCAATAAATTGATGAACGCGCACACGATGAAAACAAAAGTCTTGCTGGTTGACGACGATGTCGAGCTTGCCGGGATGCTCCGGGTTTATCTGGAACGTGAAGGCTTCGAGGTAAAGGCGGTGCATGATGGCGAGTCCGGTATCACAGAGGCGCTGCATGGTTACCATGATATTGCCGTGCTGGATGTGATGATGTCGGGCAAAAGCGGTATTGATGTGCTCGTCCAGATACGCGCCCATGGAGCGATGCCGGTGTTGATGTTGACCGCCAGAGGGGATGATGCCGATCGCATCGTCGGCCTCGAGCTGGGGGCCGACGACTATGTGACGAAGCCCTGCACCCCGCGCGAACTGACGGCCCGTATCCGCGCTATCCTGCGTCGCAGCGGCGTTGCGGAATCGGCTTCATCCTCATCGCCGATCATTGTTGGCACTTTGTCCATCTGGCCTGAGCAGCGGCGCGCCGAGGGGGCAGGCAAGCCACTTGAGCTGACCAGCACGGAATTCAACCTGCTTGAGGCATTGGCGCGCAACGCCGGACAAGTGGTGAGTAAATCGGAACTGTCCGAACAGGCTTTGGGGCGTCCACTGGCTCGTTTTGATCGCAGCATTGATGTCCACATCAGCAGCATACGCCGCAAACTGGAGCCACTGCCGGATGGGCGTTCCCGCATACTGGCCGTGTTCAACAAGGGCTACCAGTTCATCAGGGAGTAGAACGTGGGACGATTGTTCTGGAAATTTTTTATTTTCTTTTGGCTGGCGCAGATCACTACCTTCATCGGTGTCGGTGTCGCGATGTGGTTGCGATCTCCCGGGATGGAGCAGTTGCGCGCGCCTCCGCCGTCGGGTGTTGCTGCCGCAGCTTTGACATTGCGTTACGGCGGACGCGAGGCATTGCGGGGATTATTGCGGGAGCAAAGCCGTGAACCGGCTCCACCAGTCTTTGCTGTGGATGAAAACAACCGGGATATTTTGGGTCGCCCGGTTTCGGAGGCGATGCTCGCGCAGGCCAGCCAGATTGCAGGTTCGCAAAATAATTTCGGCAGGGCGGAGAAAGTGACTGATGCTGATGGATATGCCTATCTGCTGTTTGCGCCGTCCCTAGGTTATCCGGGTTTGGATAGACGTATGGAACCGCCGCCGCATGATCGAGGTATGTTGCCTCCTGTCATGCCCTTGCTGGCAGGCGGAGTAGTCAGTCTATTTTTCGCGGCATGGCTGGCCTGGTATTTCTCCAAACCGATACGCACACTCCGCGCGGCTTTTGCAGCGGTTTCAAATGGACTTCTGGACGTGCGTCTTGCACCGGTCATGGGGAACCGGCGTGACGAGCTGTCCGACCTTGGTCGAGATTTCGACAGCATGGTGCAGCGGTTACAGCAATTGATGGATGGTCAGCGCAGAGTGCTGCACGATGTTTCGCACGAACTGCGTTCGCCGCTGGCGCGGCTTCAGGCGGCAATCGGTTTGGCGCGACAACAACCCGAACGGACTGAGGATTCCATGATGCGCATTGAACGGGAAGCCGTGCGCATGGATATTTTGGTCAGCGAGTTGCTGACGCTTTCCCGGCTTGAAGCCGACATGATAGGCAAGCTGAATGAACAGGTCGACCTCAACGAACTAGTGTCCAACGTGGTGGAGGATGCACGCTTCGAGGCAGCAGCCAGCGGCTGCCGTGTAGAGTTCGAGGCGCGCAGCGGGGCTATTGTTCGGGGCAATGCGGAGTTGCTACACCGCGCGGTGGAAAATGTTGTGCGCAATGCCGTGAAGCACTCACCGTCTGGTGGTTTGATTGGCATCAAGATACGGATCAACAGCGATCAAACGATTTTCATTTATGTTTTGGACGAAGGAACCGGTGTTCCAGAGGCGGATATTCAATCCATATTTGAACCATTTTTCCGCAGCGATAAAAAGAAAACCTCAGATGGACACGGGTTGGGGCTGGCCATTGCGAAGCGCGTAATTACTGCCCATCAGGGGGAGATTTACGCCAGCAATCGTCCGAGTGGCGGGCTGTGCATAATAATTACCTTGCTAGTCGGGCTTGCTGCGTGAGTCTGTAACTGCGGATGATCTGTCCCTATTCCGAAGGCAGTAGTCCAAATAGAAAGCACTAGCCTGGCTTTAATGGCCAAGCCGGTGTCGGGAGCCGCCGCTTCTTGAACTACACTTGCGTGTTCACAAAGCGTAGGGTCCGGAATCAAGAATCCCACGATAGTGGATAGGAAAAATAAACGCTCTTTTTCATAAAAGATGAAGCTTCTGGAAAACAGCTGGATTGTCGAACACACTGACAACCGATCAGAAATTCACAAGATTAGTATTGATAAAATGAGTCATGAATATTCGTTAAATAAAAAGCTTATGTTATTGACTGCATAGTTGATTGGGCAAAGCATAAATCTTTCCAAGCTTTTGCTTTCTCTGGGAGAGTGCGCAATAAATAGGCAGGGTGGTAAGTGACTATCAGGGGTATGCCTGAATAATCATGTATTTTTCCACGCAAGCTGGAAATACTGTCTTCACACTGGAGAAGGTTTTGTGCAGCAACCTTTCCTAATGCAACAATAAGTTTGGGTTTGATCAGAGCAATTTGCCTCGTCAGATAAGGTTCACATTGACGAGCTTCATTGGCATTGGGGTTTCTATTATTGGGCGGGCGGCATTTTACGATATTGGTGATGTAGACTTGCTGGCCACGGTTCAGCTTAATAGCCGCCAACATTTGATCGAGTAGTTTGCCGGCTGGTCCAACAAAAGGTTCACCGGTTGCATCTTCTGTGGCTCCCGGCCCTTCGCCTACAAAGAGCCAATCCGCATTCTCATCGCCGACACCCAATACGGTTTGAGTACGTGTCTGGTGTAAAGGGCAGGCAGTACATTGGGATACCGCTAATCTGAGTTGATCCCAATTCATTTGATGGATTTCCTGGCGCTGCTGTGAATCTTTTGCGGGATCGGGCGGAGATATCAAATTTCTAACTTCGGATGATTGTGATTCAAGCGGCTTATTCTGTTTCCGGGTGCCTGATTTCTGCTGCCATACCGGTAGCAGATTCAATTCTTTGAGTATTTGTCTGCGCCGCTTATTCATAACATCAATTGCATGACAAGCGCATCTTCACGTCCGCACATTGCCGGGTAATAACCTTTGCGCGTTGCAATGTGCTGGAAACCCGCTTGTTTATAGAGCTGTGCGGCACCGTGATTTGATTCTCGTACATCCAGGAATATCGATTTTGCATTTTCTCCTCTGGCATGCTGAATAAAATGCTGGAGCAGCTTTTTACCCCAACCCTTTTTTTGCCAGTCTGCGGCGATGCCAATGGTGAGAATATGCGCTTCTTCAGGACTCATCATCATGATTCCATAGCCGAAAATAACATCAGCCTGTTCCAAAACCTGACATACATAACCGGCCTTGATTGAATCGGCGAAATTTCCCAGTGACCAGGGGAAAAGAAAAATTTCTCGTTCGATCAGGATGACACGATCTAGATCCGATGAGTACATTTTTCTGAATTCGGCTGTCTGCTGCAATGTGCTATTCATCGCTCATTTTCCTTCAATGCGACTTTGTTACGTATATAGACAGGTGTTACATTAGCTGGATCAGTATTAGAACCATCAGTAAATTTGGGTAGCGCAAGTTGTGCTATTTCCCCAGCTTGCGGATGGAGCTTGAAATGGACCTGGTGAATATTTTCGCCATACAGTGCTGATAATTCTTCGCGATAGACATCAAAACCACTGCCGCATCCAATCCAGCCATTGCCCGGTACCGAGAGCGCATGCTGCGGTAAGCAGAGTGTCGGCGGACTGATAATTTTCCAGTCAAAATTTGCCGTTTTCTGATAGGCGGCATGATAAATCTCGCCCATGCGGGCATCAAGTGCCACAATGATTTTCTGTTCCTCAATTTGCTGTACCACTGCTTCAAGCGTGCTAATTCCTATAACCGGCAGATTGGTTGCATACGCCAAACCTTGAGCGACACCGCAAGCTATGCGCAGACCCGTAAAAGAACCTGGGCCTGCGCCAAAAGCGATGCCATCTAATTGCTGCAATGCAAGTGCAGACTCTTCGAGCAGTTCATGAACCATAGGCAGAAGAATTTCAGAGTGACGGCGCTCAGCAAGAATTTCCTTGTTGAATATTTTGCCATCCAGGTACAGTGCAACAGAGCAAAATTCAGTAGATGTTTCAAGGGCAAGAATTTTCAAAATAGTTGGGTGACAAGGGTTTTAATTGAATGTAATCAGGTAACTTTGAGTTGAGAGCTATTGATATAGGATAAATTCTTCGATCAATATTGGTTTATTTCAAGTTCCACTGTTTCAGTGGAATATAATTAACACCGTGCTCAGTTTGTTTGGATTGGATGAGAGACCATTTATTGACATGCCATTTGATGGGGGTATTTAAATTGATTTCTGTTGCATGGGTTGCTTTCCGGATTAGCGTAACATGAGGTCTATAACTGCGTTTGTCAAATGGGAATCCAGCTTCTGACAGCGCAATCTTCAGAGAATCAACGAGAAAGAGCAGTTCGGTAGAAAATTGCTTTGCCTGGATATAAATAATTTGATTGTGCTTCCAGTAGCCAATTTTGTCTAAACTAAGCTCAAATTTTTTTGCTGATATATTTTTCATGGCTTGCTGCAGCGCTTCAATATGGTGCGTGCTGATATCTCCAAGGAATAACAACGTAAGATGCAAATTCTGTGTTCGAACTTTGCGCCCACCGTAAGTAGATTCCAGTATTTCGGTTTGATGCGCCAATTGCTTTTGTACTAATTTATTAGGAAAAATGGCAAAAAATACGCGAATAAATTCTGTATTGGTGTCTTTATTAGTCAATCGCGTTTTCCGTGCAGCTAATTAAGCATACAACTTCTGCCACAATACCTTCTTTACGGCCAATCGCACCCAAATGCTCGGCTGTTTTAGCTTTAATATTGATGTTACTCGTATGCGTTTTTAGATCCTGCGCAATATTTGCAATCATCGCAGGAATATGAGGCGCCATTTTGGGAGCTTGAGTAATAATAGTTGCATCGATATTGATAATTTTATAACTACTATTTGCCAGCAAGCTGTATACATTGCGTAATAACACGCGGCTATCGATATTTTTATAGCGTGGATCAGAATCAGAAAAATGTTTGCCAATGTCTCCCAATGCGGCGGCACCAATAAGTGCATCACAGATTGCATGCAGCAACACATCCGCATCGGAATGCCCGAGTAATCCTTTTTCGTAAGGAATAGTCACTCCGCCAATGATCAACGGGCGGCCTTCAACTAACTGATGTACATCAAAACCTTGTCCTATTCTTAACGTGCTCACGAATTATTCCTTTTTTGTAATATTAATTCTGCTAGAGCCAGATCCTGAGGATAGGTTACTTTGAAATTGTAAGCATCACCAGTCACAAGTTTTGGCTGAAATCCTAAAGCCTCAACAGCACTGGCATCATCTGTTACATTAATGCTCGTCGCGCTACGGAGTGCTTGGGTGAGGAGGTCAAAGCGAAACATTTGCGGAGTCTGTGCTTGCCATAAATTCTCTCTGGATTCAGTATGTGTCACACGATTATCAATGTTACTGCGTTTTAAAGTATCAGCAACAGGCACTGCCAATAATCCACCAACATCATCGGTGGCTAATTCATTGATTAATTTGTTTAATTGAATTGAAGTTAAACAGGGCCTGGCCGCATCATGTACCAATATCCAATCATCCGTTTCTACCAGATCCTTTTGCTTTGCTGTGGTAAGGCCATTGAGTACGCTATCTGCACGAGTTAAACCGCCGCAACTTAGCATGACAAGTTTTTCTGAAAACTCAGACCAGTCATATTTGAACCATTCGTTATCACTTGGCGCAAGTACGACGAATACGCCAGCAATGGCCTGGCTCTGGCATAGCGTATATATTGCATGATAAATCATAGGTCTGTTATTCAATGATAGATATTGTTTGGGAAGCTCATTGCCCATACGTGCGCCTGAGCCTGCTGCTGGAATCAATGCAAAAAACTTTGACATTATTGAGTTTATGAAAAAATAGATTAAGAAAACGAACTGGAATGTGAAAATGTATGAATCGCACGCAATATTAGCTAATTATTATAATTTTTTTACTGATCGATGGTTTGAAAAGTTGAAACATATGCATAAAAATTTCTTCTAATTGCAAATGAATAATATGGATCACGAAAGTTAACAACAGGTGCACATGATCTCAGTGCACTAAAAGGTATAATTAAAAATTCAATTTTAGGTGGAAAATATGGAAGCAGAACAAATCAATGCAGTTTCGAATCATCTTCAGGATCTGAGTAATCGAGCTAATGAATTACGGAGGTTTCTTTGACTTCGATACGAAACAGACCCGCCTGAGCGAATTAACTCGACTTCTTGAAGATCCGGCGATTTGGAATGATAGTAAACGCACCCAAGAGATCGGACGTGAGAAAAAATTGCTGGAAGATACCGTTTTTACATTGCAATCGATGGAACAGCAATTGCATGATGCGCAAGAATTATTTCAGATAGCGAAGGATGAATCTGATGGCGCTGCTCTAGAGAGTATAGAAATTGATGTTAATAAAGTGGAGAAAGTAATAGCAAATTTGGAATTCCGGCGCATGTTTTCTGATCCGATGGATCCAAATAATTGTTTTGTGGATATCCAATCGGGTTCTGGAGGAACGGAGGCGCAAGATTGGGCAGCTATGTTGGAACGCATGTATTTGCGCTATTGCGAAAGACAGGGACTGAATGTTGAAATTCTGGAAGAATCAGTAGGGGATATTGCTGGCATTAAAAGTGCCACCTTAAAGGTTACCGGTGAATATGCATATGGTTATTTGCGCACGGAAACCGGTGTGCATCGTTTGGTAAGAAAATCACCATTTGATTCGGGTAACCGTCGGCATACTTCTTTTGCGAGTGTATTTGTTTATCCAGAAGTGGATGACACCATAGAGATTGAAATTAATCCGGCGGATTTAAGAATAGATACATTTCGCGCATCGGGAGCAGGGGGGCAACATATCAATAAAACCGATTCCGCTATCCGTATTACGCACAATCCGACGGGAATAGTTGTGCAATGTCAGAGCGGTCGATCACAGCATCGCAATAAAGCAGATGCACTTGTCATGTTGAAATCAAGACTATATGAGGCTGAGCTACGTAAGCGTAATGAAGAAAAGCAAGCCATAGAAGAGACTAAGACAGATATTGGCTGGGGCCATCAAATTCGA
This sequence comes from Nitrosomonas sp. Is79A3, assembly GCF_000219585.1. Lineage (NCBI taxonomy): Bacteria > Pseudomonadati > Pseudomonadota > Betaproteobacteria > Nitrosomonadales > Nitrosomonadaceae > Nitrosomonas > Nitrosomonas sp. Is79A3. The sequence goes on from NC_015731.1 coordinate 632,378, forward strand.
TCTTATGTTTTGGATCAATCCCGCATTAAGGATTTACGCACAAATATAGAAATTGGGAATACGCAAAGTGTATTAGATGGCGACCTGAGTCACTTTATTGAAGCAAGTCTCAAACAAGGCGTAAAATAAAAAACTCGTAAAGAATGCTGAGTAACTGTATTTAAGAGCATTTCTTTGAGTTATTAATAGGTCGAATTCATCTTATAAGAATTATTTGTGAAAATGTCTTGACCAGTATTACGGAGTCTGTATAATTCCGCTTCTCGCTGCTGTGCAACAAAATAAAAAAAGCAGCGACGCTCTTTAAAAAAATACAATCGATAGGTGTGGGTACTTAATGAATAACAGGATTTGAAAAAGAATCCTGAAAAAATAGAGTACTCGTAAGAAAATTAGATATTGGTTTTAATCAACATCAAAAAAGTCAAGCGAGAGTTTTAACAGAATTAAACTTAAGAGTTTGATCCTGGCTCAGATTGAACGCTGGCGGCATGCTTTACACATGCAAGTCGAACGGCAGCACGGGTGCTTGCACCTGGTGGCGAGTGGCGGACGGGTGAGTAATACATCGGAACGTGTCCTGAAGTGGGGGATAACGCATCGAAAGATGTGCTAATACCGCATATACTCTGAGGAGGAAAGTAGGGGATCGAAAGACCTTATGCTTTTGGAGCGGCCGATGTCTGATTAGCTAGTTGGTAAGGTAATGGCTTACCAAGGCAACGATCAGTAGTTGGTCTGAGAGGACGGCCAGCCACACTGGGACTGAGACACGGCCCAGACTCCTACGGGAGGCAGCAGTGGGGAATTTTGGACAATGGGCGCAAGCCTGATCCAGCAATGCCGCGTGAGTGAAGAAGGCCTTCGGGTTGTAAAGCTCTTTCAGTCGAGAAGAAAAGGTTGTGACTAATAATCATAACTCATGACGGTATCGACAGAAGAAGCACCGGCTAACTACGTGCCAGCAGCCGCGGTAATACGTAGGGTGCGAGCGTTAATCGGAATTACTGGGCGTAAAGGGTGCGCAGGCGGTTCTGTAAGTCAGATGTGAAATCCCCGGGCTTAACCTGGGAACTGCGTTTGAAACTACAGGACTAGAGTGTGGCAGAGGGGGGTGGAATTCCATGTGTAGCAGTGAAATGCGTAGAGATATGGAAGAACATCGATGGCGAAGGCAGCCCCCTGGGTTAACACTGACGCTCATGCACGAAAGCGTGGGGAGCAAACAGGATTAGATACCCTGGTAGTCCACGCCCTAAACTATGTCAACTAGTTGTCGGGTCTTATTAGACTTGGTAACGTAGCTAACGCGTGAAGTTGACCGCCTGGGGAGTACGGTCGCAAGATTAAAACTCAAAGGAATTGACGGGGACCCGCACAAGCGGTGGATTATGTGGATTAATTCGATGCAACGCGAAAAACCTTACCTACCCTTGACATGTCAGAAAGTTTTCAGAGATGAGAATGTGCTCGAAAGAGAATTTGAACACAGGTGCTGCATGGCTGTCGTCAGCTCGTGTCGTGAGATGTTGGGTTAAGTCCCGCAACGAGCGCAACCCTTGTCATTAATTGCCATCATTTAGTTGGGCACTTTAATGAGACTGCCGGTGATAAACCGGAGGAAGGTGGGGATGACGTCAAGTCCTCATGGCCCTTATGGGTAGGGCTTCACACGTAATACAATGGCGCGTACAGAGGGTTGCCAACCCGCGAGGGGGAGCTAATCTCAGAAAGCGCGTCGTAGTCCGGATCGGAGTCTGCAACTCGACTCCGTGAAGTCGGAATCGCTAGTAATCGCGGATCAGCATGTCGCGGTGAATACGTTCCCGGGTCTTGTACACACCGCCCGTCACACCATGGGAGTGGGTTTCACCAGAAGCAGGTAGTCTAACCGCAAGGAGGGCGCTTGCCACGGTGAGGTTCATGACTGGGGTGAAGTCGTAACAAGGTAGCCGTAGGGGAACCTGCGGCTGGATCACCTCCTTTCAAGAGAAATTCATTTAAGTACCCACAACCTATCGATTGTTTATAGGCAGAGCTAAGAGCCAGTAATTTGTACTGAGTGTTCGTTATAATAACGGATGGTGCTTAGACTCATACTAGGGTCTGTAGCTCAGTTGGTTAGAGCACACGCTTGATAAGCGTGGGGTCGGTGGTTCAAATCCACCCAGACCCACCAACAGGATTGGGGGTGTAGCTCAGCTGGGAGAGCACCTGCTTTGCAAGCAGGGGGTCATCGGTTCGATCCCGTTCACCTCCACCAAAACCAAATCATATTTATACAATGCTAAATAAATTGTGGAGTATTATTTAGCAAACGTTTTAGTATGAAAGAATTACGCCTATAATAAAAGTTTTTTGTTCTTTAAAAATTTGGAAAAAGTAAAGTGTTTTATTTATGTTTTGCGGTGTTTTTTAATCGCTTATGTGAATGAAATACAATGGGTTAGATTGTATCTTTATATCGCACGAAAGTGTGAGAAATGCAAATACCTGTAATGATAATATTAAGTTATTAAAGTTATAGGATCAAGTGAATAAGTGCATGTGGTGGATGCCTTGGCGATTACAGGCGATGAAGGACGTGGAAGCCTGCGAAAAGCTTCGGGGAGCTGGCAAACAAGCTTTGATCCGGAGATATCCGAATGGGGAAACCTGACTCTTGCTTAATCAGTTTTTTGCAACATAAGAAGAATTGATTGAGCAAGAGTCAACCTTAACTGAATATATAGGTTAAGTGTAGCGAACCTGGAGAACTGAAACATCTAAGTAACCAGAGGAAAATAAATCAACCGAGATTCCCAGAGTAGTGGCGAGCGAAATGGGAAAAGCCTTCAATATTTAGCATTTGAATTAATCGAATTTTCTGGAAAGTTAAGCCATAGTAGGTGATAGCCCTGTAGATGAAAATTCAAATGTGGAACTAGGATTGAGATAAGTAGAGCGGGACACGTGGAATCCTGTTTGAAGATGGGGGGACCATCCTCCAAGGCTAAATACTCGTAATCGACCGATAGTGAACCAGTACCGTGAGGGAAAGGCGAAAAGAACCCCGGAAGGGGAGTGAAATAGATCCTGAAACCGCATGCATACAAACAGTGGGAGCGGACTTGTTCCGTGACTGCGTACCTTTTGTATAATGGGTCAGCGACTTACATTCAGTAGCAAGCTTAACCGAGTAGGGGAAGCGTAGCGAAAGCGAGTCTTAATAGGGCGTTTAGTTGCTGGGTGTAGACCCGAAACCAGATGATCTACTCATGGCCAGGATGAAGCGAGGGTAACACCTCGTGGAGGTCCGAACCCACTAATGTTGAAAAATTAGGGGATGAGCTGTGGGTAGGGGTGAAAGGCTAAACAAATCTGGAAATAGCTGGTTCTCTCCGAAAACTATTTAGGTAGTGCCTCACGTATCACCTTTGGGGGTAGAGCACTGTTATGGCTAGGGGGTCATTGAGACTTACCAAACCATTGCAAACTCCGAATACCAAAGAGTGCGAGCGTGGGAGACAGACATCGGGTGCTAACGTCCGGTGTCGAAAGGGAAACAACCCAGACCCTCAGCTAAGGTCCCCAAGACACAGTTAAGTGGGAAACGAAGTGGGAAGGCATAAACAGTCAGGAGGTTGGCTTAGAAGCAGCCATCCTTTAAAGAAAGCGTAATAGCTCACTGATCGAGTCGTCCTGCGCGGAAGATGTAACGGGGCTCAAACTGTGCACCGAAGCTAGGGATTTACATTTTATGTAAATGGTAGGAGAGCGTTCCGTAGGCCTGCGAAGGTAGCTTGTAAAGGCTGCTGGAGGTATCGGAAGTGCGAATGCTGACATGAGTAGCGATAAAGGGAGTGAAAGACTCCCTCGCCGAAAACCCAAGGTTTCCTGTGCAACGCTAATCGGCGCAGGGTGAGTCGGCCCCTAAGGTGAGGCAGAAATGCGTAACTGATGGGAAACTGGTTAAAATTCCAGTACCTTTGTTCAATGCGATGTGGGGACGGAGAAGGTTAGCTCAGCCGGGTGTTGGATGTCCCGGTTCAAGCGTGTAGGCGTGTTGCTTTGGCAAATCCGAGCGACTAAGCTGAGACGTGATAACGCAACGTTCTTAGGAACGCCAAGTGAGTGATACCATGCTTCCAGGAAAAGCCACTAAGCTTCAGTTGAATGAAGACCGTACCGTAAACCGACACAGGTGGGTAGGATGAGAATTCTAAGGCGCTTGAGAGAACTCAGGAGAAGGAACTCGGCAAAATAGCACCGTAACTTCGGGAAAAGGTGTGCCCTTTGTATGTGTAGCGCCTCGCGCGTGAAGCAGAAAAGGGTTGCAATGAAATGGTGGCTGCGACTGTTTAATAAAAACATAGCACTCTGCAAACACGAAAGTGGACGTATAGAGTGTGACGCCTGCCCGGTGCCGGAAGGTTAAATGATGGGGTGCAAGCTCTTGATTGAAGCCCCGGTAAACGGCGGCCGTAACTATAACGGTCCTAAGGTAGCGAAATTCCTTGTCGGGTAAGTTCCGACCTGCACGAATGGCGTAACGATGGCCACACTGTCTCCTCCTGGGACTCAGCGAAGTTGAAATGTTTGTGAAGATGCAATCTCCCCGCGGCTAGACGGAAAGACCCCGTGCACCTTTACTGTAGCTTTACATTGGACTTTGATAACATTTGTGTAGGATAGGTGGGAGGCTTTGAAGTGGATTCGCTAGAATTCATGGAGCCAACGTTGAAATACCACCCTGATGTTGTTGAGGTTCTAACCTAGATCCATTATCTGGATTGGGGACCGTGTATGGTAGGCAGTTTGACTGGGGCGGTCTCCTCCCAAATTGTAACGGAGGAGTACGAAGGTACGCTAGGTACGGTCGGAAATCGTGCTGATAGTGCAATGGCAAAAGCGTGCTTAACTGCGAGACTGACAAGTCGAGCAGATGCGAAAGCAGGTCATAGTGATCCGGTGGTTCTGTATGGAAGGGCCATCGCTCAACGGATAAAAGGTACGCCGGGGATAACAGGCTGATTCCTCCCAAGAGTTCATATCGACGGGGGAGTTTGGCACCTCGATGTCGGCTCATCACATCCTGGGGCTGTAGCCGGTCCCAAGGGTATGGCTGTTCGCCATTTAAAGTGGTACGTGAGCTGGGTTTAAAACGTCGTGAGACAGTTTGGTCCCTATCTGCCGTGGGCGTTGGAAGTTTGAGTGGACCTGCTCCTAGTACGAGAGGACCGGAGTGGACGCACCTCTGGTGTACCGGTTATGACGCCAGTCGTATCGCCGGGTAGCTATGTGCGGAAGAGATAACCGCTGAAAGCATCTAAGCGGGAAACTCTCCTCAAGATGAGACTTCCCGAGGGTTTAACCCTCCTAAAGGTTCGTCGAAGACTACGACGTTGATAGGTCGGGTGTGGAAGCATAGTGATATGTTAAGCTAACCGATACTAATTGACCGTGAGGCTTGATCCTATAACTTTAAAAATTTAATATTATTTTATTGTATTTGTATATTATTGAATTAATCTAATCTAATTTACTTTTTCCAAAAATGAATAATATTCGTACAATATTATTCATTGCCAAGTTTCGCTTGGCGGCCATAGCACTTTGGACCCACCTCTTCCCATCCCGAACAGAACCGTGAAACGAAGCTGCGCCGATGATAGTGTGCATTCGCATGTGAAAGTAGGTTACCGCCAGGCACTCTATAAAAGCCCTTCATCAATACGATGAGGGGCTTTTTTTTTAATAATATTTCATAGCTACTAAGCAATTATTAACTTTAATCTTATTGCAGCTTGGATATTTACAATTATCTTATTATAAATACTACAATATTAAAAATTATCGCTATATAAACAGAGATATTTCATCTAATTTCCAATTTGTGAGTCCACCACTATGAACGAGACAGAAATTAAGAACAAAGATTGGGAAAGAAATCTTCTTGAGAACCTTGCATTAGCAACTTTGCGCGAGCAAAGGCGGACGCGGACATGGGGGATTTTTTTTAAACTACTCACTTTTCTTTATCTATTTATTTTGCTGTTCTTTGCACTAGGCTGGATAGATGATGGAAAAGTACGAATTGCTGAGAAACATACTGCACTCATTGATTTACGTGGTGTTATTGTCGCTGAAGGTAATAGCAGTGCAGATAAAATTAGTGCTAGCTTGCAATCTGCATTTCGGGATAAAAATACAAAAGGCGTCATACTGCGAATTAATAGCCCAGGAGGTAGCCCAGTTCAAGCGGGATATATTAATGATGAAATTCGACGTCTGCGTGCTAAATATCCTGAGATTCCACTTTATGCGGTAGTTGGTGACATATGTGCTTCTGGCGGTTACTATGTTGCTGCAGCTGCTGACAAAATATTTGTTGATAAAGCAAGTTTAGTAGGTTCAATTGGTGTTTTGATGGATGGTTTTGGTTTTACTGGTACTTTAGAAAAATTAGGCGTTGAGCGACGTTTGTTAACAGCTGGTGCAAATAAAGGTTTTCTGGATCCTTTTACTCCTTTGGATCCTGCTCAAAAAGCGCATGCAACATCATTACTACATGAAATACACGAACAATTTATTCAAGTTGTAAAACGTGGAAGGGGCGAGCGTTTAACAAATGCACCGGAAATATTTAGTGGCATAGTGTGGACTGGGCAAAAAAGTATTGATTTAGGGCTTGCTGATGCGCTGGGTAATGCGGAATATGTAGCGCGTGAGGTTATAGAAGCTGAGACCTTAGTTGATTTCACACCGCATGAAGGGTTGTCTGATATCTTTACAAAGCGATTTAGCCAAATAATACTAGGTATTTTATCTGAAAATGTTTGGACTTTTCGATAAAAGAGATTCATATATACGGTATAAAATTTGTACTTATTTTGCAAAATGGTTATGTATAAAATTGTAATGAATCATACGTAAACAAATTATGTTTCTGTTTTTCGATAAAGTTACTTGTCTAGGATTTCGGTGAGTGTGCGCGATACGCCTACTTGCCATTCGGGAAGAATTAAATTAAAAGTTTTTTGCAGCTTACAAATATTTAAACGCGAGTTAAGTGGTCGTTTTGCAGGCAATGGAAAGTCACTACTCTTAATTGGCTGTAGCGCAATAGATTGAACTTTAAGCGGAATGTTTGCATGTTCAGCATGTTTTAAAATGAATTTGGCAAAGTCGTACCATGATGTATTTCCTTTTGCGACTAAGTGATATAAACCGGATACCTCGGGATTACGTTTTAATGTAAGCATTGCGTGTGCCGTGACATCAGCAATTAATTCTGCTCCTGTAGGAGAGCCAATTTGATCATTGACAATAGTTAATTTATCACGGTGCTGCGCTAAACGAAGCATCGTTTTGATGAAATTATTCCCATAAGTTGCATATACCCAGCTGGTACGAAATATTAGATGTGAACAGCCGGATGTTTGAATGTTTTTTTCTCCTTCCAACTTGGTTTTACCGTAAACATTGAGTGGTTCTGTGGGATCAGTTTCAAGATATGGTTGATCGCCAGTGCCGTTAAAAACATAATCTGTCGAATAGTGAATTAACCGGGCATTGATTTGCTTGGCTTCTTGTGCAAGTACGCCAGGCGCTTCTGCATTAAGAATTTGAGCTAATTCTGGTTCATTCTCAGCTTTGTCTACAGCAGTATAGGCTGCTGCATTGACAATGATATCCGGCACAATTTTACGTATGGTCTGTTTTATGCCTGTAAGATTAGTTAGATCACCGCAATAATTTTCACTTGCCGAATTTAGTGCGATTAATTCGCCTAAAGGAATCAAACTTCGCTGCAGCTCCCACCCCACTTGGCCATTTCCACCGAATAGCAATATTTTCATTATCGTAACCTTGAATAGTTTTTTTCTATCCATTCCCGGTAAGCGCCGGTTTGAATATTAGCTATCCATTTTTGATTATTCAGATACCACTGAATAGTTTTACGTATTCCCGTCTCAAACGATTCTGCAGGTCTCCAATTTAACTCACGTTCTATTTTCGTAGCATTGATTGCGTAACGGCGATCATGCCCGGGGCGATCTTTGACGTAAGTAATGAGCTTGTGAAAGGTTGAGCTTGGAAATGATTCTTCTAATAAAGTACAAATTGTTTGTATGATTTCAATATTTGGCTTCTCGTTCCAGCCACCAATATTGTAAGTTTCTCCTGGGATACCGGCTTCTAGCACACGGCGGATTGCCGAACAGTGATCAGTGACAAATAGCCAGTCACGAATCTGCTGACCATCTCCATATACCGGTAAGGATTTTCCTGCCAGAGCATTAACAATTATTAGAGGAATCAATTTCTCAGGAAACTGAAACGGACCATAATTATTGGAACAATTTGTAGTCAGCACCGGTAAGCCGTACGTGTGATGATAGGCACGGACTAAGTGGTCGCTTGAAGCTTTGCTCGCTGAGTAAGGGCTGTTAGGCTTATACCGATGTTCTTCGGTAAAAGCGGGTACATTCTGCGTTAAAGAGCCATACACTTCATCGGTTGAAATATGGAGAAAGCGGAAATTTTGTTGTGTGATGGATTCAAGCTCGTTCCAATAAGCACGTACAGCTTCCAGTAAGCGAAATGTACCCAAAATATTTGTTTGGATAAAATCTTCCGGTCCGTGGATTGAGCGATCAACATGACTTTCTGCAGCCAGGTTAATAATTGCGCGGGGCTGGTACTGAGCCAGTATTTGTGAAACCAGTTTGGTGTCTCCAATATCGCCTTGTACAAAGATATGCCGTGGATCTTTAGATAAGGAAGACAAATTGTGTAAATTACCGGCATAAGTCAATTTGTCAAGATTTACAATTCTTTCGTCAGATTGCGCTAACCAATCCAAAACAAAATTACTTCCAATAAATCCTGCGCCTCCTGTGATTAGAATCATGCATTTTCCTAATGAAAAAACCGGTTGTAGTGATACTCTGAATAATGGCAAGCAAAGCTTAATTTTTATTACTCAGGATCCCAAGTGGGTAAAATTCCTATTTCATCAGATTTTACTTGAAATTCACAATCTATGCCGATTCCCGGTACCCATATCAATTTTTCACCACAAAACAATAATGGCATAACGATACGTTCCCACGGTGGGATAACTGCTTCCTGCAATAGTTTTTTTAAGCTTCTGCGTGGACGGTTACAAGCCGGTGTAAAACGTTCGCCGCCGCTACGCGAACGTACTGTGACCGGTTCATTTAATATTTTTTGCTGACTAATACCTTGATTCTTTATTTGCGTAAATCGGATGGCACCGCGTAAATGCTGGAGTGCTAAATAGGTTTCCCCACGCCATACATATTGCTTAGGCTCTTGAAGAGGTGTTATTCCGGGCAATATATAAATTGCCCCTTTATAACAACGAATTTCAGAATCGTTTAAACTGATATGGAATTGATTATCCACCCCTATCGCTAAAAGCTGATTCAGAATGTTTTCTATTTTAGCTGTACTGGGAAGGATTGCACCGTGTTGTAATAATGTGTAGCGTAGAAGATTTTTTGCGCGAGAGAAACTCAGCTTGCGTAGATTTTCAACTTGAAGCTTTCCCAAAGCAAGACAATACGCACTATCGATTTCAGCTAATTCATCCAATAGTAATGATGCCTCAGACAAGTGGCGACTGGTACGTAACAGTGTTTTTGGATAATTGGGGTATCGTGTTTTTAATATGGGTAGAATCTCATGACGCAAGAAATTTCTATTGAAAGTGATGCTGTCATTACTTTCATCGATTATCCAATTTAATTTTTGTTGCTGTGCATAGGCTTCAATTCGACTGCGAGAAACTTCTAACAGTGGCCGCAGTATCTGCGGAGCAGCATCAGAAGCTTGTTTTCTGACAATTGGCATCGCACTCAATCCTTTTACGCCTGCACCACGAAATAATTGTAACAATAGAGTTTCAGCCTGATCATCCAGATGCTGCGCCAGTACCACATAATCTGCTTGTATGTGACTGAATATGCGATAACGTTCCTCCCGGGCGATGGCTTCAAGACTGATGCCAGTTTCTTTTTTGATCTGCAGGTAGGCGATGTAAATTGAAATGCCGTAGTTGTGGCAGAGATTGCAGCAAAACTTGCTCCAGAATGTTGCATTGCTGCTGATACCATGATTAACATGCGCGGCCGAAAGCGTAAATTGCAATTGCTTGGATAACGTAGCCAGTACGTGCAGTAATACAACGGAATCGATACCACCGCTCAAAGCAATGGTTAAGTGATCGCCCTGTTTAATATGTGCAAGTAATACTTCTTTCGTATCACATAGAAGGCTATTCGACTTTGACTTCCTTAAATGAGCCATATGTCATAAGCCGATCTAGACGTTTTTCCAGAAGTGTTTCGATAGAATGATCCTGAAGCTTGCGGAGTGATTCCTGTAAAACAGTTTTTACCGATTGCATGATGGCTGGGTAATCACGATGCGCGCCACCGATTGGTTCAGTAATGATACTGTCAATTAAATTCATTGTTCTCAGCCGGTCGGCAGTGATACCCATAATTTCTGCAGCTTCAGGTGCTTTGTCCGCACTTTTCCATAGGATAGATGCGCAACCTTCGGGTGAAATCACCGAGTAGGTGGCGTATTGCAACATATGGATGACATCGCCGACAGCAACTGCCAAGGCGCCACCGGAGCCGCCTTCGCCAATAATCACGCAGATTACGGGGACTCTTAATTCCGCCAGAACATAAAGATTCTTACCGATGGCTTCCGACTGTCCGCGCTCTTCTGCATCAATGCCGGGATATGCACCTGGCGTATCGATAAAAGTAACGAGCGGAATAGAAAATTTCTCCGCCAGGCGCATCAAGCGCAATGCTTTACGATAACCTTCCGGTTTTGGCATCCCAAAATTGCGGTAAATCTTCTCCCGGGTATCACGCCCTTTCTGATGGCCAATCACCATAATAGTCTGACCATTAAATCGTGCTAAACCGCCAACAATCGCATGGTCATCGGAAAAATTCCGATCACCATGCAATTCTTCAAAGTCTGTAAATAAATGTTCTATGTAATCCAGCGTATAGGGGCGTTGCGGATGCCGGGCAACTTGTGAGATTTGCCAAGGAGTCAGTTTTGCATAAACATTTTTCGTGAGAGATTGGCTTTTTGCCTGCAGACGCACAATTTCAGCTGAAATATCCAGCGCGGAATCATCCTGTGCAAAGCGTAATTCCTCTATTTTTGATTCAAATTCTGCAATATTTTGTTCAAATTCCAGAAAAGTGATTTTCATGTGGACTAAGATATAATCTTAAAACCGTGATGATACAGGATTTATAGATAAATCTGCATGGCGGAGTTAATCAAAGTAATGCCATTTCTGGGTAAGCATCTCAAATACTGGATAAAACTTGCTTGATCAGTTTGTTCGAGTTTTTTATGCGATGAAGTTATCTGGCTGAACGAGTTATGTGAGGAACTTTTTTATGAAACGACGCACCTTTCTCCAAGGGAGTAGTGTGATTCCTATTTTGCCCTTTTTTTCATTTTCACTATCAACAACAGCAGTTGCAAATAATACCAAGCAGACTGTGATTGAGCCGCTCAACAAACCACATAAAGCATGGCGTGGGTTAGTGTCAACGGAGGGTTATAAGGTTTTATTTGAAGAACATACCGAGGAACCCGGAAGTAGCGAATTAAATTATGAGCATCGGGAAGGAATTTTTATTTGTGCTGCATGTTATTTACCATTATTTGAAAGTCAGTATAAATATGAAAGTGGAAGCGGATGGCCGAGCTTTACCCAACCTATTCCGGGAAGTATTGGTACTAAACGCGACTTTCAACTAATTTTTTTGCGGACTGAATATCACTGCGCACGCTGCGGGGGACATCAGGGGCATGTTTTTAAAGATGGCCCGCCGCCCAGAGGGGAGCGTTGGTGCAATAATGGATTAGCGTTAAAGTTTGTATTGGAAACAGATCAGCTACCTGAACTCAGAGGTTGAACCTATGTGGAAGTGGAGTAATCAACAGCATTTTATGGTTGTAATATCGTTGTCCGTATTGATATTGAACGCCTGCCGGCAGATGGATGAGTCAATAGCAGGGGCAGCGGCTTCGCAAGTAACGGAGGAAAATTTAGAGATGGCAATCTTTGCCGGCGGCTGTTTTTGGTGCACAGAGTCTGATTTTGACAAACTACCGGGTGTGGTTTCTACTACCTCAGGTTATATTGGCGGTACTGTGGCAAATCCAACTTATGATCAAGTAGTCGCTGGTAAAACCGGACATGTTGAAGCCGTGCAAATTTACTTTGATAAAACAAAGACCAATTTTTCCAATTTATTAGCTGCCTATTGGTTAACGATAGATCCGCTGACAACCAACCAACAATTCTGTGATATAGGTTCACAGTATCGTAGTGTCATTTTTTACCACGATTTTGATCAAAAAGAGCTGGCAGAAGCATCAAAGAAGACGCTGGAGGCTTCCGGGCGATTTAATCAACCGATTGTCACGGAGATTCTACCGGTGACCGAATTTTACCGCGCAGAAGAATATCATCAAGATTATTACATTAAGAACCCGCTGCGGTATGCATATTATCGAAACAACTGCGGACGGGACAAACGGTTAGAAGACTTGTGGAGAATTAAACATTAATAAAATAGAGATGATTTCTTTGGGAGGAATTACTCCTAAAGATTTTTTACGTGATTATTGGCAAAAGCGGCCGCTGTTGATAAGAAATGCATTGCCTGGTTTTAACGGTTTGTTGACGCGCGATGGACTAATGAAACTGGCATGTCATGAAGATGCACAATCCCGTCTTGTTATCCAAAGAAAGGGTAAGTGGCATCTTAAACATGGCCCACTCAGCAGCTCTGATTTGGCAAAGTTGCCTAAAAAGCAATGGACACTGCTAGTACAGGAGGTGAATCATTTTCTGCCTTCAGCACGTGATTTATTGTCGAAGTTCTGCTTCATCCCACATGCCCGCCTGGATGACCTAATGGTGAGCTATGCACCCAAGGGCGGTGGGATCGGGCCACATTTTGATTCCTATGATGTATTCTTATTGCAAGGAATGGGATCGCGACGTTGGCAGGTTTCTGCGCAACAGCATAATCGATTCATTGCCGACGCTCCGCTTAGAATCCTGGAAAAGTTTCAACCGGAGCAAGAGTGGGTGCTGGAAACGGGTGATATGCTTTATTTGCCGCCTAAGTATGCGCATAACGGAATTGCAGAAGATGATTGCATGACATACTCCATTGGCTTCCGTGCACCCAGTCATGATGAACTAATGACGCAATTTCTTGTTTATCTGCAAGATAATATTGAAACGGAAGGTTGGTATTCTGATCCTGATTTGCAATTGCAATCTCATCCATCAAAGATCGGTACGGCAATGCAATCCCAGGTAAATTCGATATTGAAGAAAATTAGCTGGAATCGCGATGATATCGAAAATTTTCTGGGTATTTATCTTTCGGAACCTAAATCACATGTTTTCTTTGAACAACCGATGAAACCTTTATCTCCACGTTTATTTCTGCAGCAGATAAAGAAAAATGGTGTGCAGCTTGACTTAAGAAGTAGGCTATTAAGCAGCCGCAATAAATTCTTTATCAATGGTGAAGTCTATAAAGTGGGCAGCAATGCATTCAAAATGTTGCTTACGCTTGCTGATAACCAGCAATTTCCCCCCTCTTCACATATCGACGAAGAGACGGAAAAAATCCTTTATCAGTGGTATGTTAATGGTTATATCGTAAGTAAAAATCAGGCAGTGTGAAGCCTTTAATAATCCGATATTTTATAAATTTTCTTGAATTTCGCTGGACAGTATTATTTTATTCTGGTATTAAGGTTATGGTCTTTCTAATTTGAATGGCCGATGAGCTGTTTTAGATAATTTATCTTTAGTCAAAATTTTTTTTTGAATATAGGAGATTTAGGATATGAAATACTCTCTATTGATTGCCGCTCTTTTAGCTTCATTTCTAGTAGGATGTGGTGAACCGAAGCCAGGTCAATATCCTCCAAGCTTTATGGATGAGCGCGAGGGCACGCCTAAGTAACGAGGTATCGGTCTTTTTTGAAGTTTAAGAATTTTTATAATTTTATAAAAAAACCGCTCTGTTAAAGGGCGGTTTTTTTTATGATGGTATTTAGTACTATGTTTATAATTAGTTAATTGTCGTATTGGTGAATATTGACCGCATATTGTCAGTGAGTTGAACAGCTTTAAATGAAGTCTTTTAAGTTTGGTGATAGTTTAAATACGGGGTTCAAAATTGTATAATTGCACTGTTTCGATTATGCTATTGCATATAAACTAAACAAATTAAAGGATATTGGAGACTAAATGATTAAATTTTCACTCTTAGCCGCTGCTTTTGCAGTATTAACGTTAACTGCTTGTGAGGGCAAAAAAAGTCTTGATGGTTATCCTATGGATAAACCGCCTCCATCGGCTTATGCACCTAGAGATTCAGAGCCCGCTGATAATACAAAATAGTCTACTAATAGATTTGCCGATTGATAAAATCGGCAAAAATAAGCTGGACTGTTCTTTCAGTCAATTTAAAAGACATCTAAAATTTTATTTTATTGCGCTACTTAGTATTTTTTCAATTCATGAAATAAAACTAAGTATATATAAATGAAAATGATTTTTGCAGAAATTATGAGATCATATGGGATATGCGGGGTTTCTCTTATTCCAAGAATGATTAATAACCCAGACAGCAGATTAAACGTATTAAATTTCTAACCAAAACTTGCTTGAATGATTAGTTTAATTCGTTATATACTGCTTGACTTACTTTTAAGAACTTTTTATAAGGAAAATTACATGATGAAATATACTCTTCTGGCTACAATTTTATTGGCTTTAGCTTTATCTGCGTGTGGTGGAAAACCAAGTCAAGCATTGCCTGAAACTGAAAAAGCAAACTATGAAAAGGTTATGAAAGGCGGAGAGCCAGACAGCAAAAAATAATTTCCTTTTGTTTGAGGAAAAAAACCGCCCGAAGAGGCGGTTTTTTTATTTTATTTGTGGGATTTGTTTCGTAAGCCTTTGTCTTCTGCATCCTCATAGGGATCAAGATGTTTTGGTTGCTTAATTGTCACGTAAACACCCGCTCTTGTTATTTCAGCTGCTCATGCAGGAGCTTCAGAATGCGGCTTGTAGTGGCGGAATTTACTGCCGTTCCGTCATCATTTAACAGAGTAACCTTACTGGCATTGGTTCCAGTACTATGAATTTGTATACGGTATTTTGCAGCTTTTTCATCTTCCTTATTCCCGCTACGCCAGAACATAATTCCTGATAGTATGCCCTCGTCATCGCTTTTTTTCTTGCTGTCTTTATCGGGACTAAGATAGCGCACAAAATAAATACCCTCTACGCGATTGCGATCCTCAACAGTAAAACCGATGCGATCTAGTGCCAAACCGACGCGCCGCCATGATCTGTCGAATGCTTCGTTAATGATGAGAGTATTTCCTGTTTCCCGATCAATGTAGGCGCGTTCCAGCGCAGTACTCTTGCCTGTAGTTAGCTCCAGCTTGGCTTTTTCTTCTTCTACACCAAAGCGCATCATCAAACGCGATAACATTTCAGCTTCTAGATCAGGATCTGCTGGACGAGGCTGCCAGATTGTCCGGTTGAGACTGCCTCCTTCCAGTACTTCATTCATGCCTCGATGGCTGATATATATTTCAGTGCTACCTGCTTCATTGCGTTCCAGACGAGTACGAAATTTATCACGCTCTGCAGTTGAATAAATGCTATCCAGGAAGGTGGAGAGAAAAGTACGCACAAAGTCTTGTGGAATTTTTGCGCGATTCTCAGCCCAGTCAGTTTCCATAATTCCTGCTTCCGGAACTTCTATTTTGATCAAAAAACCCAGTTCCTGCCAGAATTCTTTTACTATTGGCCATACGGTTTCAGGAGACTGCGGTACAACTAGCCAACGTTGCGTACCAGCACGTTCAATATGCACATTCTGAATCGATGACGGTAAAAAGGAGGAGGATGTGCCGCCAGCTTTTTGTTGTCCGCCACGCTCGCTACTATAGGTAGAAAATGTTGCGCTACCCGATGTACTGAGCTCAGGAATTGAATAGCGTTCATCAATAGCGGGTTTAATGAGATCGGGCGGTATATCTAATGCAGGTAACTTACCTGCTGACTTATAATCAATTGTTTTAGTTTCCGGGAACAGGTTGCAACCTGTGTTTGTCAATGAAAGCGCCAATACCAGAGAGGGTATGGTAACTTTTCGCCATTTCATTCTTGACATCTTACTCCTTTAAATCATGGATATTGGCTGAACGCATTGCTTCTCGAATAAGCTGATGATACTGAGCGGATAATGGTGTAAGTGGCAGGCGGATCCCAGAGTCTATTAAACCCATTTGTGCAACAGCCCATTTCACAGGAATTGGATTAGCCTCTACAAATAGATCAATATGTAAACGCAAGAGTTTATTATTCAGTGCTCGCGCAGTATTTAGATTGCCAGAGAATGCAGCAATACACATTTCATGCATCATTCTGGGTGCTACGTTCGCTGTGACTGAGATGACACCATGACTACCTAACAGCAGCAACGCTAATGCACTGACATCATCTCCGCTATAGATGGAAAATTCAGGCGGTGCACGTAACAATAAGTCAGAGCCTCGCCCAATATCCCCCGTCGCATCTTTAATACCGACAATATTGGGAATCTGTGCCAAGCGTAGTGCTGTATTATTATGGATATCTGCAACAGTTCTGCCGGGAACGTTATAGAGGATATGGGGAATTTCTACTGCTTCTGCGATCGCCTTAAAGTGCTGATATAACCCTTCCTGAGTAGGTTTGTTGTAATAAGGAGCAACCGAAAGACAGGCATCTACGCCTGAATCTTTTGCATAAATAGACAAGTCGATGGCTTCACGTGTTGAATTGGCGCCAGTGCCTGCAATCACCGGTATGCGTCCAGCAACATGATCAACTGCAGTACGCATCAATAGGTGGTGCTCGTCAAAATCTACGGTTGGCGATTCACCCGTAGTGCCAACAACCACAACGCCATCGGTACCCTGGTCAATATGGAAATCAAGAAGAGAGCGGAAGCGTTCTAAATCTAATCCGCCCTCTTCACCCATCGGAGTGACGATAGCAACCAAGCTACCTTTAAACATAACAATCTATCCAGTAAAAATAATTCATTTTACCCGAATCTCATTTTATTTAAGTATATTCGCTATGTATTCCGACATATTTTATTCTTGCTGATGACTTAGATGCTACGCTTTGATCTGTCGATAGCTAAACCTTATCCATTTAAGGAAGCTCTGATTAAGTTATTTATTCCAGTTTTGTCGACAAAGCTATCGGTAAAGTAGCTAATATAGGCATTATTGTGCGATTAATAACTGTAATTTTTAGCAGATTGCATACTATTCTGTCCCCTGATGCTGATTTTCAGGGATATTGGACGGAATTATCCCGTGGTTGGCATCCACACCTTACGGACATGGTAAAGATTAGCCAAGGCAAACAACAGATAAAGCTGTTGTGCATTCTTGAACAATCCTCGGTAACGGACTTTGGTATAACCAAATTGTCTTTTGACAATACGAAACGGATGTTCAACCTTTGCGCGTAGTGAAGCTAGCATACGATTGAGCACGGCATGTTCTGCTGGCAATTCCTCACCGCGCTTGCGTTTGAATGGCATACCCCAGACCGGCTCTTCCGGCTGTCGTTGCGCTTCCAGATTGCGATCATTACGAGTATAAGCCCGATCACCCAATACAATTGCCTCTTCGCCATGTACCAGCGCATCAATCATGTTGCCATCGGCCACTTTGGCCGTGGTAATTTCCAGGCTATGCACCAGGCCGGAATCGGCATCTACGCCTATGTGTGCTTTTAATCCAAAGTAATAGTTGTTGCCTTTCTTAGTCGAACTCATCTCGCCATCACGTTTGCGTTGCCGGTTCTTGGTCGATGGCGCAGCCGCTATCAGCGTGGCGTCAACTATCGTGCCCTGACGCAGCAATAATCCCTGTTGCGCTAACCGCCCAGTTGTTTCAGCAAACAGGCTTTGTGCCAAGTGATGCTTCTCCAGCAGGTGGCGAAACTTGAGGATCGTCGTCTCATCAGGCATAACATCTTCTCCCGCATCTAGTCCTGCAAATTCACGTAGCATCGGCACATCATGTAACGCTTCTTCCATTGCCGGATCTGAATAACCAAACCATTGCTGCATCATATGAATCCGCAGCATCGCTTCCAACGCAAATGGCTTGCGTCCCAAACCTGCTACCGGATAGTGCGGCG
This sequence comes from Nitrosomonas sp. Is79A3, assembly GCF_000219585.1. Classification (NCBI taxonomy): domain Bacteria; kingdom Pseudomonadati; phylum Pseudomonadota; class Betaproteobacteria; order Nitrosomonadales; family Nitrosomonadaceae; genus Nitrosomonas; species Nitrosomonas sp. Is79A3. The sequence goes on from NC_015731.1 coordinate 650,691, forward strand.
CGATCCGATTCGTCCAGTCTACCCATGGAACCACTTGCTCCATTTCTTCGAGAAACTTTTGCCGGCGAGTTACTTTTGGTTTCTTGATAAATAATGGAATCGACAATACTAATTGTTTCATCAATGCATTCCCTTGCAGTGGTTACAATCTACCGCGTATTTTACAAGTTTTTGGGACTTAATCAGAGTTTCCTTAATTTAGTGAAATTGAGCTTGTCATCACTGTAATCAACTTTGATCGTATCTTTTGCAACAAATTTACCTTCCAGAATCTCTTTGGCCAATTGATTTTCAATTTGCGCTTGGATGGCGCGTTTTAGGGGGCGAGCACCATACACTGGATCAAAACCAGCTTGAGAAAGTGCTGCTAGCGCTGCTTCACTGACTTCAAGTTTCATTTCCAGTTTGGCCAATCGTGTTTCCAGATAATGCAATTGTATTCTAGCAATCGATTTTATATGTTTTTCATCCAACGCATGGAATACCACAACTTCATCAATGCGATTAATAAATTCCGGACGGAAATGCGTTTTTACTTCGCCCATAACGGCTTCTTTGATTGCTTGATATTCACTTCCTGACATTTCCTGAATCATTTGCGAACCCAGGTTGGATGTCATGACGATAACCGTATTCTTAAAATCAACGGTACGCCCCTGACCATCAGTCATACGACCATCATCCAGAACTTGTAGTAATACATTAAATACATCCGGATGCGCTTTCTCCACTTCATCCAGCAAAATGACGGCATACGGTTTTCTGCGTACGATTTCAGTTAAGTAGCCGCCTTCTTCATAACCGACATAACCGGGCGGGGCACCTATCAGGCGGGCTACCGAATGTTTCTCCATAAATTCGGACATATCGATGCGGATTAAATGATCTTCGGAGTCAAACAGGAAACCGGCCAAAGCCTTACATAGCTCAGTTTTCCCAACACCGGTTGGTCCCAGGAACAGGAAAGATCCGTAAGGCCGGTTGGGATCAGCCAGTCCGGCACGCGAACGCCGGATCGCATCAGATACTAGGCGTACGGCTTCATCTTGACCAACTACGCGGTCATGCAGTTTTTGTTCCATCAGCAACAGTTTTTCTCGTTCACCTTGCATCATTTTTGACACAGGGATGCCGGTAGCCCGCGATACCACTTCGGCAATTTCTTCTGCGCCGACTTGGGTACGCAACAGCTTGGGCGCGGCTGCGGCACCCGATTCAGTTGCTCCGGTTTGTTGTTTTTGAGCATTGAGTTGGGATTGCAATTGCGCTTCCAGTTGCGGAAGACGACCATATTGCAATTCTGAAACTTTTTGCCAATCTCCTTTACGGGTAGCTGCTTCTATTTCCAGCCTGATTTTTTCCATTTCCTCCTTGATTTGCTGGGAGCCTTGTACATGGAATTTTTCAGTTTTCCAGATTTCATCTAAGTCAGCATATTCCCGTTCTTTTTGTTTTATTTCTTCTTCGAGTAATTGCAGGCGTTTTTGCGATGCCTCATCCTTTTCTTTTTTGATTGCCTCGCGCTCAATTTTGAGTTGTATTAGGCGCCGGTCTAGCTTATCCAGTGCTTCCGGCTTGGAATCAATTTCCATGCGAATGCGTGCAGCGGCTTCGTCAATCAAGTCAATTGCCTTGTCGGGCAGAAAACGATCAGTAATGTAGCGATTGGATAATTCAGCAGCTGCGACAATGGCGGGATCAGTAATATCCACGCCATGATGTACTTCGTATTTTTCCTGTAACCCGCGCAGTATTGCGATTGTCGCTTCCACGGTCGGTTCTTCCACCAATACCTTCTGAAAACGCCGTTCCAGTGCAGCATCCTTTTCAATATATTTACGGTATTCATCCAATGTGGTCGCGCCGACACAGTGCAATTCTCCGCGCGCTAGTGCGGGTTTTAACATATTGCCTGCATCCATTGCACCTTCAGCTTTGCCGGCTCCAACCATCGTATGCAGCTCATCGATAAATACAATGGTTTTACCTTCGTCTTGCGCAAGTTCTTTCAGCACCGACTTAAGGCGTTCTTCAAATTCACCTCGGTATTTTGCACCTGCCAGCAATGCAGCCATATCCAGAGAGAGAACGCGTTTGTCTTTCAGGCTTTCAGGTACTTCCCCATTGATAATGCGCTGGGCTAAACCTTCAACAATTGCGGTTTTACCCACACCCGGTTCACCAATTAAAACGGGATTGTTTTTTGTGCGACGTTGCAGAACTTGTATCGCGCGGCGAATTTCATCGTCCCGCCCGATGACTGGGTCCAGTTTGCCCTGGCGTGCACGCTCCGTAAGATCCAGAGTGTATTTTTTTAAGGCTTCACGACTACCTTCTGCTTCTGCGCTACTGATCTGTTCGCCGCCTCGTATTGCATTAATGGCTTTTTCTAGTGCAGAGTAATTGGCGCCATGTTGCTTAAGCAATGCAGCGATCTCGCCCTTATCTTGCAAGATTGCCAGAAGAAGCATTTCTGAGGCAATAAACTGATCGTTGCGCTTTTGCGCTTCTTTGTCTGCCAAATTAAGCAGGTTATTCAGTGTGCGTGAAATAGCAACTTCCCCGCCGGAGTTTTCTACTTTAGGTAAACGATGAACGCTTTGTTTTACATTCTCCAGCAGAGGTGTGGTATTGACTCCGGAACGTTGCAGCAAGGAAAGCGTACTGCCATCTTCTTGTTGTAATAATGCTAATAGTAGGTGCTGAGGTTCAATGGCTGGATTATCCTGACCAACAGCAATACTTTGTGCATCAGCAAAGGCTTGCTGGAATTTAGTGGTTAGTTTGTCAAAACGCATGAAATTCTCCCGAAGTAGGTTATTGTTGCCTACGTGGGGGATAGGACCGAAATTTCAAGAGCAGATTATTTTGCTGATTGAATCGCGCGTATTTTGCTTGTTGGTGGTATGGGTTTCATTAGGGTGCTCTCAATTTCAGAAACGGGTACTGGTTTGCTGAAATAATAGCCTTGGTAGTGGTTGCATTTTTGTGCCATCAATAGATTCAGCTGTTCTTCCGTTTCTATTCCTTCTGCAATAACATCCATTTCCAGGCTGTGTGCCATTGCAATAATAGTTGCAACAATGGTGCGGTCGTTTTTATCGGTTGCGATGTCGCGTACAAATGAACGATCTATTTTGAGTGTATGAATCGGGAAACGCTTCAAATAGCTCAGGCTTGAGTAACCGGTTCCGAAATCATCAATTGAAATCTGTATGCCCATTGCATTGAGGCGGTTCAGCGTTTCTACTACTCTCTCAATATTATCGATCAACATGCTTTCTGTTATTTCCAGGGCAATATATTTAGCATCTACACCTGTTTCGCTGAGAGTGCGTGAAATATTATTAATTAATTCTTTGTCACGGAATTGCCTTGCGGACAGATTAATAGCTACTTTAGGGGCGATATAGCCCTGATTTTGCCACTCTTTAATCTGTGTGCAGACTGTTTTCAGAACCCATTCACCAATTGGGATAATTAAACCGGTTTCTTCTGCCAGGTTGATAAATTTATCTGGCGCGATCAATTTGTGTTCAGGGTGCCGCCAGCGGAGTAGTGCTTCTACGCTGTGTAATTGATGATCGGGCATATCCATGACAGGTTGGTAATATAATACCAGCTCATTACGTTCCAGCGCATAGCGTAAATCAAGACCGAGGGTATGTCTTTCATGCGCTGATTTATTGAGCTCATCGGTAAAGAACTGGTAATTATTCCGCCCATTTTCCTTGGCGTGATACATTGCGATATCACTATTCTTTAGCAATGTTTCTGCATTGGTTCCATCATTTGGGAAAACTGCGATACCGATGCTGCCACCGATATGTAGCTCATTTTTATGGATATAATAGGGCTGCATCAATGAATCCAGAATCTTCTGCGCTACTTTTGCAGCATCCAGCGATTCCGCAATAGCATTTAATACGACAATAAATTCATCACCTCCCTGACGGGCAACCGTATCTTCGTTGCGGACACAAATCAACAATCTTTCTGCAACCGCTTTTAACAAAAGATCGCCAATATCATGGCCGAGTGAATCATTGATGGTTTTGAAATCATCTAAGTCTATAAATAGCACCGCCATTTGTCTTTGGCTGCGCGCATCATGGACTAGTGCCTGTTCAATACGATCTTGTAGCAAATGCCGGTTGGGCAGACCTGTCAGTGCATCATGCGTTGCCATCTCGATGATGCGTTTTTCTGCTTCGTTACGTTCGTACCACCGGCCTAGATCATGCGCAATGGTATCAATAAGATTCTGCTCGTAAGGTAAGGCAAATAGGAGATTCTGCATATAGGACACTTGCAGCTGTCCACATACTTCTGCATTCGCTATGATTTTTGCGCTTATTGTATTTGAAAGATTTTCTTGATACGGTGTTGTGGTAAATTGATTATCTGCCAGATTAATCATGGCCACAGCCATTTCTGGAAATTGTAAAGCCTGGGTTAAGCAATTTAATATGCTCTGGCATGTTTTTTCTAAACCCAGATTCTGCTCCAGATAATTGCGTACCGTATATAAGCAATTGCTTTCTTTCAATCGCTCGCTCAAGTCAAGATCTTTTTGTTTGCGTGCGGTAACATCCACCCGGACAGAAAGAAAGCGGTCTATTTTTCCACTGGTATTCACCAGCGGTACGATGGTCGAATCAACCCAATAGAGTCCGCCAGATTTATTGCGATTACAGATTTCCTGATGCCATGTTTGGCCCTTTGTAATCGTTTTCCACATCTCCTTGAAGAAGGAGTTAGGATGTGTACGTGAATTCAGTATGCGATGATCCTGACCGATGAGTTCTTTTGGGGAATAGCCACTGATTTCACAGAATTTCTCATTGACTTGTATAATACAGCCTTGTTCGTCTGTGATCGAAATTAGAGCAAGCTTACCGATAGCGTTAATATAGGCAGTCAGTTCGGAAGAAATTTTTTCAGCGTTGTTTTTAGCCTGTATTAATTCCTTATGCGCTTTGAGTGATGTATTTCTGGATTTGATTGTTTTTTGAATGAGCGGAGCGGTCAGCCAATATACAATTGCCATGCCGATTAAAACAAGCAAACCCAGATATAACGCTATTGTTTTTATCTGCTGGGTCAAATGGCTGTACAGTTCTTTTTCATCGATCTTGAGCACAGCACCCAAGCCGTAGGCAACCGGTGAATGGGCTGCAACAACATCCATCTGCCGATAATCCTGAGTAAATTTAATGCCGCTCTGCCCTGCTAAAGCAAAATGTATCGGTAAAGGTTTGTTATGCAAGATTCGTTGCATGCGTTTAAATTGATTACCGTCAAATCCGCGCAAGAAGCAATCCATCTCAAGATTACTTCCTTTTACAGGTGCACAAAGCAGAAAGTCTCCGGTTTTACCAATAAGAGCAGCTTCTTTAAATATCCTTGTAAGATCGGGCATTGATTCTTCAGTTGTGATGCGGCCAATGGGTTTATTGTTCTCATCCTCTAGCTGTATCGAGTTACGGACAATGAATTGCCCGTCCCATAATAAATCTGTGCGAATATCCGGGTCTGTATTTAGTTCAACAGCGAGATATGGGTTAATGGAATCTGTGCCCGAGCTCAGTATCAGGTTTCCTTGAACATCATGGATTTTTATACCGATAAAATGCGTGGTCAGTATTTTATCCACAGACTTAATGAGTCCGGCGATACCCTCGTCGTTGAATTCATCAACATAAATCTTTTCTAAGCTTTGAGTCAGAAAGATGCGTGTGGATAATGCTTTTGTATATGATACCGAATTTGTAATCTGATTCTCGATTAACTTGACTTTATTTTCTAATGCTACTTTAAGACCTGCAGCAGCCATTTCTTCAATTTGTGACTGCATGACGCGATACACGGAGAGGCCCGCCGACAAGATGAGAATAATCAGCGTGAGTCCGCTAATTATTCGAATTCTTCGGTCATCCTGATTGATAAAAAAACGAAACATTGTCGATTATGGGACTACTTGTTTTAAGTAGATTTGATTCCGAGCATAAGGCATACATTATCGGTAGTCGGGCGTTAACCTTAAGTTGTATTTAGGAGGTCTTTTTCCCCCTTATTCTCAAAATAATGCGAAATCCTCATGAATAATATATGGGAAGAGGGTCACGATGAAGTTGGATAAAACGGCTTGACGTTTGAAAATCAAGAATCGGACCGCTAGTTCATGTTTTTTTCTTGGATGGTTCTGGGTAGGGATAAAGAATATTCAGTGCCACGCTTTTACCCGCTGTTTCAACGATGCGTACATGCTCGCGTTTAAATTGCCGTGCGTGGTGCAGGCCGCATGAGTGGGCGATCATGTTAATCTCTTTATTAACATTCCGGGCATAATTGGCAACACGAAGATATTTTTCTTCAACCACCAAACCATTCTGCAAACGCGCATCATGCGTGGTAATTCCAGTTGGGCAGGTATTGAGATGGCAGCGCATCGCCTGAATGCAGCCCAATGAGAACATAAAGCCTCGCGCAGTATTCACAAAATCGGCACCAGCGCAGAGCGCCCATGCGCCTTCTGCAGAAGTCACCAATTTTCCCGCCGCAACGATATGGATGCGGTTTCTCAGACCGGATTGGAGTAATGAATCTACCACGCGCGGCAATGCTTCTGCGATTGGTAGACTGACATGATCGATCAATGTCTGCGGTGCTGCGCCACTGCCGCCTTCACCCCCATCAATAGTCAAAAAATCGGGTGCATATTCAAGTCCTCGGCGGTTGATGTTATCACATAGCTCGTTAATAAAATTCCACCCGCCGATAGCCGTTTTGACGCCTACAGGCCGCCCGGTCAGTTCTCGGATATAAATAATTTTATCTAGCAGCTCATCAATATTGTTGATGTCCTTATGGCGATTCGGACTGATCGAATCCTGATTCTCAGGAATACCGCGGATGGCAGCAATTTCACTACCTACTTTATTCCCAGGCAATAATCCGCCTTTGCCGGGTTTTGCGCCTTGAGAAAGCTTGATTTCAAATGCTTTAACGACCTTACTCAATTCTTTGGCACGTTGCGGTGAAAAATTGCCGTTTTCATCCCGGATGCCGTATTTGGCGGTGCCAATTTGCATGATCAAATCACAACCGCCTTCCAAGTGATATGGAGATAATCCGCCTTCACCGGTATTCAGCCAGCAACCCGCTTGTGCGGCGCCGAGGGATAGCGCGCGCACGGCTGGTTTCGAGATTGCACCGTAGCTCATGCCGCTGATATTGATGATGGATTTGGCTTCGAATGGATATTCGCAATAACCTTCGCCGATATGCAGCGCAGGTGTTGGCAGTTGATCTTCTTCTTGGATCGGAAAAGCTGCGTTGACAAAAATAATCGAACCGGGCTGGCGTAAATCATTGGTGGAACCAAAGCCGACGAGGCTGCCTTTATTCTTGGCATTCTTGTAAATCCAGCCTCGTGTAGCACGATTGAACGGCATTTCATCCCGGTCATTGGAAAAAAAATACTGCCGGAAATATTTGCCTTGCCGCTCAAAAATATAACGTAGCCGCCCAATAACAGGATAGTTGCGTAAAACAGAATGTTTTTTCTGCGTTACATCTTGAATGAACCAGAATACGACCATACCAACGATGACAAGACCCAGCATGGTGGCAATACTGTAGATAATTAAATCAATTGCACTAGACATATAACCTCCTTATCGGCATGTGGCAGCATATACTATCTGTTCAAATACTGTGAGTGAACATTCTGGAAAGCTACTGGAATTACTGTAGCGTTAATCAGGTGTACTATAATTTCGTTGTTCATTGAAGAATAGGGTGAAAATAATTGCAAGATTTACATACTGAAATTGACAGCAATGTAAAGCAGGCGCTGGTGGAAGATATTGGCGCGGGCGACCTGACGGCATCCTTGATTCCTGGAGACAAGGAATTGAGCGCATCGGTGGTTAGCAGAGAAGATGCGGTATTGTGCGGTGTGCAGTGGTTTGAAGCTTGTTTTTTAGCTTTATCGTCAGACACAACAGTGCATTGGTTTGCCAAGGATGGAGATACTGTTCAGGCAGGGTATAAGCTATGCGAGATTAAAGGGCAAGCCCGTGCCTTATTATCAGCCGAACGTTCCGCGTTGAATTTTTTACAAATGCTGTCTGCTGTAGCGACACAAACCAAGTATTTTGTCGATGCAATAAATGGTACACAAGCTGTCATAGTGGATACACGCAAAACATTGCCTGGATTACGGTTGGCGCAGAAATATGCAGTGAAGTGTGGCGGTGGCATCAATCATCGTTTTGGCTTGTATGATGGGATTTTGATCAAAGAGAATCATATTATTGCAGCGGGTGGAATAACAGCAGCATTGAGGAAAGCGCAGGAAATTGTGCCGCCAGGGGGTTTTATCCAGATTGAAGTGGAATCTTTGCAAGAATTACAAGAGGCACTGACAGCCGGTGCCGGTATGGTTCTATTAGATAATTTTACGCTGGCTCAGCTATCGGATGCAGTTGCACTGGCTCGCCAGCAAACCGGTGATCAAGTTCTATTGGAGGCATCCGGAAACATGACCTTGGAGAACGTGCGCCAAGTGGCCGAAACCGGTGTAGACAGGATTTCCATTGGCAGTCTGACAAAGAATATCAGAGCGATAGATTTGTCGATGCGTTTTTCTGGAGTGAAAGAAAAATTCTGATTGATCAACCCGCCATCTCATTTAAACGGCTATCAAAAGATCTGAATTTGAATTTATTACCACCCACTGACGTTGTTCAAGGTTACGATGACTCTACTGTTTCTTATCCTTGTCTGTTGCCATCCCTGAAATAATTTGTGTTTGAGAGATTTCTTCAGCCGGCTCAAACCACGCAAGATTTTGGTGCAGTTTGACGACTTCCCCAATAATAATCAGTGTGGGGGGAGTCAGCTTGGCAGCAGCAACAAGATCAGGCAGTGTTTGTAATTTTCCGGTAATGATTTTTTGTTTCTGCGTCGTTCCTTGCTGTACGATTGCGGCAGGTGTGGTATTTGGCAGACCATGGGCAATCAGTTGCTGGCATAAAACAGGTAAGCCCAATAACCCCATATAAATTACGATAGTTTGGTTAGGGCGTGCGAGATAGGGCCAATCCAGGTCGATGCTGTTATTTTTCAGATGTCCGGTGACAAAAATGCACGATTGCGCATAGTCCCTGTGTGTGAGTGGAATGCCTGCATAGGCTGCAACGCCAGAGGCAGCGGTAATGCCGGGTACGACTTGGAAAGGAATATGGTGTGAAGCCAAGGTTTCGATTTCTTCGCCGCCGCGACCAAAGATGAACGGATCGCCGCCTTTAAGCCGGAGTACTCGTTTGCCTTCTTGCGCCAGCCGGACCAACAGTTGATTGATGGATTCCTGTTCCAGGGTGTGGCGATTACGTTCCTTTCCAGCATAAATACGGGTAGCATCCCGGCGCACCATATCGAGAATGGCGGGTGAGACCAGGCGGTCATAAACAACGACATCGGCCTGTTGCATCAAGCGCATCGCCCGGAAAGTGAGTAAATCAGGATTTCCCGGTCCGGCTCCAACCAGATAAACCTCGCCTTGTGTAGATTCGTCTTTTTCGTGCTGTAGCGATTGCAGCAGATACTCCTGTGCTGCTTTATTCTTTCCGGCCAATACCATTTCCGTAAATCGGCCTTGCAGCGCTTTTTCCCAGAAAATACGCCGTTTTTCCGGGTGCGTAAAATGCTCCTTGACAGGCTGGCGGAACTTGCCGGCAATTTCCGCCACGCGCGCATAGGCGGCCGGTATCATTATTTCCAGCTGGGCGCGCAGCAATCTGGCCAGTACAGGGGATTGCCCGCTGCTAGATACGGCAATCAGCAGCGGCGACCGGTCAACGATGGAAGGCATGATGAAGGTGCATAAATCCGGGTTATCAACCACATTAACCGGAATTCGCTGTTGCTGGGCTGCTTCAGAAACTAATTGGTTCGTAGTGCGATCATTTGTAGCGGCAATAACCAAAACAATATTTTTCAGCTGTTCAGGTTGAAAATATTCAGCACAATATTTGATTTTGCCAAGCACAAGGTATTCTTTTAGCGTTATATCCAGCTCAGGCGATACCACGGAAACCTGGGCGCCAGCCTGGAGCAAGAGCATGATTTTTCGGGTTGCGATATCTCCCCCGCCTACCACCAGACAATTTTTGTTTTTGATATTTAAGAAAACTGGTAAAAAATCCATTATTGTCCCGGGTGATTCCTAATCCAAAAAATAAAGGAAATGCTGATTAATTCTATGCCAAAAATAGGCACAAGAATTAATCAGCATTTCCTTGAGATGCTGTGGCTATTTTCTACAGATACAGATTCTTGACAGTCGAAACGACTTCAAATGATCTAAGTTTATAAATTAGATTCCAATTTAAGAATATCTTCTAATTTAATATTGATTCCCGTGCCTTTAAATACCGTACCTACTTTTTTCTTATTCAGGTGTTCGATATTAAGGTTATATACTTCTTTGGAAAGCGGGAAATATTTGACTTCTGTCACAAGTTCTGGCGCATTTTTCATATAGAAATTAATGAATTCATTAACTTCAGCCTTCTCAGTTGATTTGGCATTAACGTAGATGAATATCGGGCGTGATAATGGCTTGTAACTATTATTCTCTACCGTTGCTGCCGATGGAATAACTCCGCCGTTGCCACTGTCAATCGCAACCGCATTAATTTTTTTGCTATTTTCGATGTAATAGGCAAACCCGAAAAAACCTAGCGCATAGATATCGCTCGCGACACCTTGTACCAGAACATTGTCATCCTCTGATGCGGTAAAATCGCCGCGGCTTGATTTGGCTTTGCCAACAATTGCCTCGGTGAAGTATTCGAAGGTACCGGAGTCTGCACCAGGGCCATAGAGTTTAATTTTTTTATCAGGCCATGCCGGGTTTATCTGATTCCAGCTAGTGATCGTACCTTGTGCACCAGGTTCCCAGATTTTCTTCAGCTCATCGACGGTGATGGTTTTGCTCCAGGTATTTTGGGGATTCACAACGACGGTCAAAGCGTCAAATGCGATCGGCATTTCAATAAATTGCACACCTGCCTGTTTACAGGCTTCCATTTCCAGTTGTGTAATAGGACGTGAAGCATTCGCGATATCAATTTCATTCCGGCAGAATTTTTTGAATCCACCACCTGTTCCCGAGATGCCCACGGTAACACGAACTGCGCCACGCTTGGCTATTTGAAAATCCTCTGCGACAGCTTCAGTAATGGGGAAAACGGTGCTGGAACCATCAATCTTAACGATCGGACTGGCGTTGGCAATACCTGTGGTAACGGATGCGCTGAGAAATAGGGTTGCAATGAGTGTTCTGAAGTTAATCGAGTTCGGCATTTATTTGCTCTCCAAATGAGTGAATAAAGGGTAATGAGAAGTTTCTCAAAACTGACACGTATCATATTGCAGAATTATTACAAGATTATGACAACTTTATTTTTTGTCAGAAAACGGATTGGCAAGACCTGCTTTTTAAGATTCCTAATCATCTGCAGCATACAGTGATTTATGAGTATGACGGCTATGTTTCTAAAAAGGGTGGTTGTGGAATGTTGAAAGCGCTTTGTTTTTTTATGAAGCGCTGGCCGCATGCACGGTTTCAGCGATTCGCTCAGCCCAGAAATTAACCTTATGTTTGAATTTACCTTCAACCATCACCCGGATAAGCGGCTCAGTACCTGATGGCCGGATAAGAACGCGTCCGTTGCCATTCAGATCGGCTTCAGCTTCTTGCTGTACGGTTTTGATCGCTTTGTTGGTATTAAAATTAAATGTCTGGGGGATTCTTACATTGATTAAGCGTTGCGGGTATAAGGAGACGCCGCGCATGAATTCCGCCAGTGTTTTATTAGTATCACGCAGTGCATATAAAACTTGTAAAGCGGAAATGATACCGTCACCTGTCGTATGCTTATCCATACAAATGATATGTCCGGAATTTTCACCACCGAGATGCCATTTTTTTTCTTGCAGTAATTCGAGTACATAACGATCTCCGACATTGGCACGGAGAAATGGAATATTTAGTTTCTTGAATTGGTCTTCTATTGCAAGATTGGTCATCAAAGTACCAACAATACCGCCGATTAGTGTTTTTTTCTGCTGACGATGTTTGGCAATGATGTAGATCAGTTGATCGCCATCATAAGATCTGCCTTGCTTATCCACCATCATAACGCGATCACCATCACCATCCAATGCAATACCCAAGTCGGCATGATGCTGTTTGACGGCTTTCTGGAGTGTGGCGCAATGGGTAGCTCCGCATTCAAGATTGATATTTAGACCATTAGGCTGCACGCCAATGGTGACGACATCCGCCCCCAATTCGTGCATGACATGACCGGCAATATGATAGGCGGCACCATGCGCGCAATCGACCACAATGCGCAATCCGCGCAGATCCAGGTGATAGGGGAAAGTGCTTTTGCAGAATTCGATATAGCGACCGGCGGCATCATCGATCCGTTGTACCTTTCCCAGTTGCGCTGAAGGCTTGGTCTCGATGGGTGCATTTAATCCCGCCTCTATTTTGTGTTCCATTTCATCAGGAAGCTTGCTGCCGGCAGCAGAGAAAAACTTTACACCGTTATCCTCAAACAAATTATGGGAAGCAGAAATAACAATGCCAGCTTGCAATCGCAGTGCGCGGATCAGGTAAGCAATGGCAGGGGTTGGCATCGGCCCGGATAGAATGACATCCACTCCGGCTGCGCATAATCCTGCTTCCAGTGCAGACTCCAGCATATAACCTGATACCCTGGTATCTTTACCAATAAGGACGGTTGGACGTTTGCCTTCCATCAAATGCCAATCGGCAGATGCCAGAACTTTACCTGCGGAATAACCCAAATGCATGATGAAATCGGGCGTAATCGGATCTTTACCTACACGCCCGCGTATACCATCAGTTCCAAAATATTTTTTAGTCAATTTAAGAGATTATTGATCAAGATTGAAGAAAGTTTCATATATGCTCTGATTAATTAATTTGCAGTTTGTTATACATCACAGTTCTGCATTGCGTTGTAGACAGCAAGCGCATCCTTGCTGGCTTTGACATCATGCACGCGTATAATTTTTGCACCTTTAACTACTGCAAGCAAGGCAGCCGCGATACTTTCATGAATCCGGTGATCTACACTGTTTCCGGTGATGGCTCCAAGCATGGATTTACGAGAAACACCTGCCAATACCGGAACCCCAAGTGTTGTCAATTGATCCAGCTGATTGAGTAACGCAAGATTATGTTGCAGTGTTTTGCCAAAACCGAAACCAGGGTCGATAATCAGTCGATCTTTCGAGATGCCCGCGGTCATTGCCGCATGGATACGCTGCTCGAGGAAATCTTTTACTTCAGAGACAATATTCTTGTATTGCGGATTTTTCTGCATACTTTGAGGAGTACCTTGCATATGCATCAAGCAGAGCTTCACATGGTTATTTTGCGCAACAGCTTCGAATGCTCCGGGATTACGCAGTGCATTTACGTCATTGATCATGGAGGCGCCTGCTGCTATTGCACGTTTCATCACTTCGGGTTTGGAAGTGTCAATGGAAATCGGCGTATTGGTCACTACGAGTGCTTCCAGCACAGGAATAACGCGTTTTATCTCTTCATCGGTACTGATTTGTTGGCTTCCGGGGCGTGTTGATTCTCCGCCGATGTCCAGTATATCGGCACCTTCATCAATAAGATTCCTGGCATGTGCAATGGCTTGCTGCGTTGACAGGTAAATTCCCCCATCCGAGAAGGAATCGGGGGTTACATTAACAACACCCATGATCAGCGGGCGGTTAGTCGGGAACATAAGATTTTTTTGCAATGAGGCTGCAATAAGAAAAAGGGATTGTAGAACTGAAAACGGGATACGGTTTTTGGTCGTATCCCGTCGTTCAGATGATTACTGATTAATCAGCTTCTTTTATAATTTCCTGCGGTGCTGCGGGTTCACCTTGTTCATCCTGTTTCACTGATGATTCACCGCTTGTGGTCGAAGAAGTTGACTGCGGTGGTTTAGGCGGGCGTGGCGGGCGACCTTCCATAATATCGTTGATTTGGTCGCTATCGATCGTTTCCCACTCTAGTAAAGCCTTAGTCATGGCTTCGATTTTATCCTTATTGGCTTCAATGAGTTTTCGGGCAATCGCATATTGTTCATCAACAATACGGCGAACCTCTGCGTCGACGGTCTGCATAGTTTTTTCACTCATATTTTTATGCGTAGTCACTGAACGGCCCAGAAAAACTTCCCCTTCATTTTCACCATACACCATTGGTCCAAGCTTATCAGACATTCCCCATTGCGTTACCATTTGCCGGGCTAATTCTGTTGCACGCTCAAAATCATTGGAAGCACCCGTTGTCATTTGCTTCATAAAGACTTCTTCGGCAATACGCCCGCCAAACATCACCGAGATTCTTTGTAGTATTTCTTCACGTTCCATACTAAACCGATCCTCTGTGGGTAGCTGCATAGTTACACCCAAAGCACGGCCTCGTGGAATGATGGTTACTTTGTGTACCGGGTCCGTTTTTGGCAATAATTGCGCGACGACAGCATGTCCTGATTCATGATAGGCAGTGTTTCTGCGTTCATGTTCCGGCATAATAAGCGAACGTCGTTCTGCGCCCATAAATATCTTATCCTTGGCGCGTTCAAAATCTTCCATATCTACTAGACGCTTGTTGCTGCGCGCCGCAAATAGTGCTGCTTCGTTGACCAGATTAGCAAGATCTGCACCCGACATACCCGGTGTGCCACGGGCTATAATATCCGCTTTGACATCCGGTGCAAGCGGCACTTTGCGCATATGCACATGAAGAATCTGCTCACGTCCGCGAATATCTGGCAACGGCACAGTTACTTGACGGTCAAATCGGCCGGGACGTAATAAAGCAGGGTCCAGCACATCAGGACGATTGGTAGCTGCAATCACAATAACACCCATTGCACCTTCAAAACCATCCATTTCCACCAGTAACTGATTGAGCGTCTGCTCGCGTTCATCGTTTCCGCCACCAAGACCGGCGCCACGCTGACGGCCTACTGCATCAATCTCGTCAATAAAGATGATGCACGGGGCATGTTTTTTAGCCTGCTCAAACATGTCACGTACCCGAGATGCGCCAACACCGACAAACATTTCAACAAAATCGGAACCCGAAATGCTGAAAAACGGCACTTGCGCTTCTCCTGCAATTGCGCGCGCCAGTAATGTTTTTCCCGTTCCAGGACTGCCTACCATCAACACGCCGCGTGGAATACGTCCACCCAGCTTCTGGAATTTGGTTGGATCACGCAGAAATTCGACTAACTCTGCAACTTCTTCTTTCGCTTCCTCGCAGCCCGCAACATCATTGAAAGTCACTGTGTTGGTTGATTTGTCGAGCATACGCGCTTTGCTTTTGCCAAACGAGAACGCGCCTCCACTGCGCCCGCCGCCTTGCATTTGACGCATGAAAAATATCCATACGCCAATCAGTAATAGCATTGGGAACCATGAGATAAAAATACTCATCAACATGGATGGCTCTTCATCCGGTTTGGCCTCAACAACAACGCCCGCTTTAAGTAAATCGCTGACCATCCAAGGATCGGATGGCGCATAAGTTGTAAAACGTCTGCCATCAGACTTCGTACCTTTAAGTGTCCGGCCTTCAATGACAACCTTTGCGATTCTGCCTTGATTCAATTCGGAAATGAATTGAGAGTATTCCATGGGTACTTGCGCCGGTTGACGTACGCTGAATTGATTAAATACGGTCATCAACACAAGTGCAATTACTAGCCAAATGGCCATGTTTTTAATTAAGTTATTCAAAATAGCTCCTTGATTTGCACCTTAAAATCATTGATTAGTCATTCTAACTCTATTTTGTAGAATATAACAGAACAGTTCATGTTGTATAAATTTGCTGTTAAATTGTAATCCTACTATTTACATTGCCCCTAATCACTGAGTGAATCCATTCATTTCTCAGCAATCTCAGCGATCATTTTTTCCCAAGCCCTAATAAATATAATTCATTACTGCGATCACGTGAGGCCTTTGGTTTTCGTATCAATACGCTCTTGAACCCGGCGCGCATGTCACAAAGAAACTGTTCAAAATCCCGGCCTTGAAAAACTTTGACTAGAAAGTTTCCGCCATAGTTCAGTTGCTCCATTGAAAATGCTAGTGCCAGTTCAGCCAAATACATACTTCTGGCTTGGTCACTGACTACAATACCACTGATATTAGGCGACATGTCTGAAATTACAAGATCCGGTTGATGTTCACCTAAGTGTTTCCTCAATTCAAGAACAGCATGCTCTTCTCTAAAGTCACTTTGGATGAATTTCACACCGGGCAGTGGTGACATATCCAGAATATCAACGGCAATAACTTCACCTTTGTTACCTACTTTATGGCTGGCAACTTGCGACCAACTTCCGGGTGCTGCGCCTAAATCAACAACAATCATACCCGGTCTCAGTATATGATCACGCTCGGAGATTTCCAGAAGTTTGTATGCGGCCCGCGAGCGATAGCCATCCTTTTTAGCTTGCTTGACAAAAAAATCATTAACATGCTCTTTCATCCAAGCTTTACTGGTTTTAGCCTGTTTCATCAAGTAAAATAATATATTTTAAGAGGATTTATGTTAACACTAACTGTTGCTCATCGGCGTGAACTAAAAGCGCAAGCACATGCGCTAAATCCGGTTGTGATGATCGGGAAGATTGGTCTGTCATCGAACGTTATTGAGGAGTTGGATCGCGGGCTTTCAAGTCATGAACTAATTAAGATTAAAGTTCAAATTGAAGATCGGATTGTCCGAAATGCGCTTTTTGAGGAGATATGCCAGCAACTGGATGCTGCACCGGTGCAGCATATTGGTAAAATATTTATTATTTATCGGCCTAAACCGGAAGAAACCGAGAATAAATCTGCGCATATGCTCCCTAGAAAGAAACGTGAAGCATTTCGTTCCAAACGTAGTTTTCAGAATTGAATTGTCTTTGTCTATTGGTCTTTAGATGTACTTGACATCGAGTATTTCATATTCTCTTATGCCGCTGGGTGCTTGAACTTCTGCGATGTCTCCGGCAAATTTACCGATCAAGGCTCGCGAAATCGGAGAGCTGATGGAGATTTTTCCATTCTTGATGTTGGCTTCATCGTCACCCACGATTTGATAAGTAACCGTTTCGCCACTTTGCAGATCTTCCAATTCGACAGTGGCGCCAAAAACACAAGCTCCGTCTGCATTAATGAGTGCTGGGTTGATGATTTGTGCATTAGAAAGTTTACTTTCCAATTCAGCAATACGTCCTTCAA
Organism: Nitrosomonas sp. Is79A3; assembly: GCF_000219585.1. NCBI lineage: Bacteria > Pseudomonadati > Pseudomonadota > Betaproteobacteria > Nitrosomonadales > Nitrosomonadaceae > Nitrosomonas > Nitrosomonas sp. Is79A3. The sequence continues at coordinate 668,055 of NC_015731.1, forward strand.
TAAAACCTTGTTTTTCTTTGGCAGCATCATATTCGGCATTTTCAGAGAGGTCGCCGTGCGCACGTGCTTCGGCGATCGCCGCAATGACTGCAGGGCGCTGAACCGTTTTCAATTCGTGTAATTCCTTACGCAACGCTTCCGCTCCTGCTACTGTTAATGGAATAGTACTCATCGTAATTTTTTGCCTTTCATTTTCATCTGCTTTATTAATAGTTAAGGAGAGCTGAATGCTTACGTCTTAAGCTGTATATGTAATTTCTGTAAATTATAAGCCTGCAGTTCACGCCTATTGGTTATACCCATACAGGCAGCGCGCGCACCCGCTAACGTTGTATAGTAAGTCACTTTTGCTTGGAGCGCGGCATGGCGAATCGAGTAAGAGTCCCGTATCGCACTGCGTTGATTTTTTACTGTATTGATGATTAAGCTGATTTCTCCATTTTTAATCATGTCTACTATATGGGGACGACCTTCTGCTACCTTATTAATGATAACGACATCTATCCCGGCTTCGGTTATTGCAGCCGCAGTTCCGCGCGTAGCATAAAGGGTAAAACCGAGTTCGGCAAGGCTGCGTGCGATTTCAACGGCATGTGGTTTGTCAGATTGCTTTACGCTGATGAAAATTTTTCCAGAAGCAGGCAAACGAACATCCGTTGCTAATTGGGATTTAACAAATGCTTCTGCAAAAGTGGTGCCCATTCCCATAACTTCGCCGGTAGACTTCATTTCCGGACCCAATATCGTATCAACACCGGAGAGTTTGATAAAGGGGAACACGGCTTCTTTGACAGAATAATACTCAGGGATTATTTCTTCGGTAACATTCTGATCAATTAAACTCTTTCCTGTCATGCAGCGCGCAGAGATTTTGGCTAATTGGAGGCCGGTTGCCTTGGAGATGAAAGGCACAGTGCGTGATGCCCTGGGATTGACTTCGAGTACATAGACTGTATTATCCTGAATCGCAAACTGTATATTCATGAGTCCCACGACATTCAATGCGCGCGCCATTTCAGCGGTTTGGCGGCGCAGTTCATCCAGTATTTCTGGTTGCAAGTTAAAAGTTGGGAGAGAACAAGCGGAGTCGCCTGAATGCACACCGGCTTGCTCAATATGCTCCATGATACCGCCGATCAAAACGGTTTCTCCGTCATAGATTGCATCAACATCTACTTCCGTTGCATTGGTAAGAAAATGATCCAATAATACCGGTGAGTCATTGGAAACCTTAACCGCCTCACGCATATAGCGCTCCAGATCAGCTTTTTCATGAACGATTTCCATAGCGCGCCCACCCAATACATAACTCGGACGCACTACTAGCGGGTAACCGATCTCTTCAGCAGCGATTAAAGCAGCCTCCGGGGTGCGTGCAGTCCGATTGGGCGGTTGTCTTAAGCCCAGTTGTTGCAACATTTTCTGAAAGCGCTCGCGATCTTCCGCGCAATCGATCATATCCGGACTGGTGCCAATTATCGGTACACCATTGGCTTCTAGATCGCGCGCGAGCTTGAGAGGCGTTTGCCCGCCATACTGCACGATTACGCCCTGCGGTTTTTCCACAGCAACGATTTCGAGTACATCTTCAAGCGTCAGCGGCTCAAAATACAAACGATCCGATGTGTCATAGTCGGTTGAAACGGTTTCCGGGTTACAGTTAATCATAATGGTTTCGAAACCATCCTCACGTAACGCCAGCGCTGCATGAACACAACAATAATCAAACTCAATGCCTTGACCGATACGATTGGGTCCGCCGCCCAGTACCATAATTTTCTTTTTATCCGTGGGGCGTGATTCGCACTCGTCTTCGTAAGTGGAATACATATACGCTGTGCTAGTTGCAAACTCGGCCGCGCAAGTGTCGACACGTTTATAGACCGGCCGCAAGTTGAATTGATGCCGGCAAGCGCGGACTGCAGTTTGTTCGATATTAAGCAGCTTTGCCAGACGGCAGTCGGAAAAACCGCTGCGTTTTAATTTGCGTAATGCCTGTTTATCCAGTGTTTCCAGTTTTGTATGGGTCAATGCCTGTTCTTGTTTGACCAGATCTTCAATTTGCGCCAGAAACCAAATATCAATATTGGTCAGTTGATGCACTTCCTCAATAGACATATTGCAACGGAAAGCATCGGCGATATACCAGATTCGTTCCGGCCCAGGGTTAGCCAGTTCGCTGCTAATAGTTTCCAGGTTATCGGTTTTTTCATCGAGGCCATCCACGCCAGTTTCCAGTCCACGTAGCGCTTTTTGCAAGGATTCTTGAAAAGTGCGTCCAATCGCCATGACTTCGCCGACCGATTTCATTTGTGTCGTCAGGCGATCATTGGTTTGCGGGAATTTTTCGAATGCGAAACGCGGCACCTTGGTGACGACATAATCAATGGTTGGTTCAAAGGATGCCGGTGTAATACCGCCAGTGATGTCATTGCCCAGCTCATTCAGGGTATAACCGACAGCAAGTTTTGCGGCGATTTTGGCAATTGGAAAACCGGTTGCTTTTGAGGCCAACGCGGAAGAACGCGAGACACGCGGATTCATCTCGATCACCAGCATTTGGCCGTTTTTAGGATTAATGGCAAACTGAACATTGGAACCGCCAGTTTCCACCCCGATTTCGCGTAGTACAGCGATGGAGGCATTGCGCATCAACTGATATTCTTTATCAGTCAGTGTTTGTGCAGGCGCTACCGTAATCGAGTCGCCGGTGTGAACACCCATCGGGTCGACATTCTCAATGGCGCAGACAATAATACAATTATCGTCTTTATCCCGCACCACCTCCATTTCAAATTCTTTCCAGCCAATAACGGATTCTTCAATCAATAACTCTTTGGTGGGGGATGTTTCCAATCCGCGTTCGCAGATATTCAGAAATTCTTCGCGATTGTATGCAATGCCGCCGCCACTGCCGCCCATTGTAAAAGAAGGGCGAATAATGACCGGATAGCCGACCATAGCTTGTACTTGCAGAGCTTCTTCCATACTATGCGCAACCGCAGAACGGGCAGAACCCAATCCAATGCGCGTCATGGCTTGTTTGAATTTTTCACGATCTTCAGCCATGTCGATCGCTTCACGTGACGCACCAATGAGCTCAACACCGTATTTTTCCAGTACGCCATGTTTGACCAAATCCAATGCACAGTTCAATGCAGTCTGACCGCCCATGGTGGGAAGCAGCGCCTGCGGACGCTCAATGGCAATGATCTTTTCGATCATCGTCCAAGTAATCGGCTCGATATAGGTTGCATCGGCCATTTCCGGATCAGTCATGATGGTAGCGGGATTGGAATTCACCAGAACGATGCGATAGCCTTCTTCACGCAAAGCTTTACAGGCTTGAACGCCGGAATAATCAAATTCGCACGCCTGGCCGATGATGATGGGACCGGCACCGATGATGAGTATGGATTGAATGTCGGTACGTTTAGGCATGCTTTCTAACCAGTAAAAATTGCGTAGTAATGGGGTTTATGGTTAAGTTATTGCGGGTATGAGTTTTTATAACGCTGCATCATTTTAATAAAACGGTCAAACAAATAATCAGCCTCATGAGGCCCTGGGCTGGCTTCGGGGTGACCCTGAAAACAGAATGCAGGTTTATCCGTTAACTCAAATCCTTGCAGACTTCCATCAAACAGTGACACATGTGTAATTCGCGCGTTAGCGGACAACGTATCTGCATCAACAGCAAAACCATGATTCTGGCTGGTAATGATTACCCGGCCAGTGTCAACATCCTGCACCGGATGATTGGCGCCATGATGGCCGAACTTCATTTTGATGGTGCGTGCGCCCGTAGCCAAACCCATTAATTGGAGGCCAAGACAAATGCCAAATATCGGGATATTTTTCTCCAGCAATGCTTGCGTGGCAGAAATTGCATAATCACAAGGCTCTGGGTCACCAGGGCCATTGGAGAGAAATACGCCGTCAGGCTGTGCCGCTAAAATTTCTTCAGCCGGGGTCTGTGCAGGAAATACCGTTACTTTGCAGCCGCGTTGTGCCAGTTTGCGCAATATGGTGCGTTTGATACCAAAATCAAAAGCTGCAACATGGAATTGAGGATTCTTCTGAACCGCAAAACCTGATCCGAGCGACCATTCACCTTCTGTCCACGGATACGATTGCTGGCAACTGACCACCTTGGCAAGATCCATGCCCGCTAGACCAGGGAATGCCCTAGCGGTCTGTAATGCTTTGTCCTCATCTATATCGCCGGCCATGATGCAACCGGATTGTGCGCCTTTTTCCCGTAAAATGCGGGTGAGCTGGCGAGTATCAATTTCTGCGATAGCGACCACATTTTGTTCTTTCAAAAATTCAGATAATGTCTGAGTTTTACGGTGACTACTGGCTGCCAGGGGGAGATCACGAATTACTAAACCGGCGGCGTACACTTTGTTGATGTTGCCTGATTCAAAATCTTCCGGATTGGTGCCGGTGTTGCCAATATGCGGGTAGGTCAGAGTGATGATTTGTTGACAGTACGAAGGGTCGGTTAATATTTCCTGATAACCGGTCATCGCCGTATTGAAAGCGACTTCACCGGTTTTGATACCTTCAACACCAATAGACACGCCACGAAAAATTGTTCCATCGGCGAGTGCGAGGATGGCGTGCGGGCGTTGTGACACAAAAAACTCCTTGGATACGGACAAGATCTGGAAACAGGGCCAAGGACAATTTGTTTCAATGCCTCGGTTATTGAAGCCAGAATTATACGTGAAAAAGGTTTATTTTTCTATTTGTGCTGATATAAGCACAGCAAGGTTTGTTTTTTTGTTCTATCTATAGTGTTGCGCTACTTCACATTGTGTGTCTTGTGCCGGAAAGTGAAGTTCTGCTCATTACGACGCCACAATTTCAATCAGCACTTCATTCGGATTAGCCGGTTCACCTTTAACAACATGTATGGCTTTGACGACACCGGCAATCGGCGCGGTGATTTCCGTTTCCATTTTCATCGCTTCCGTGACCAGTACCGGTTGTCCGGCGGTGACCTTTTGATCGATTTTGACTAACACTTCAAGAATATTGCACGGCATGCTGACGACCACATCGCCTTCGGCGGAAGGGCGCGGGCGTTTGCTGGCGATAGTGCTTTTGACGGCGCCTTGCGTGCCGCCACCTAAAACGATTTCATCAAGCGTTTCGACGACGATTTCTTCCGGCACGCCGTCCACCATAAAATAAAAATGCCGCAGGGATTCATTTTTAGGACTGGTGCCGGTGACTTTGACGTGATAAGACTCGCCGTGTAATGCTACATTGAACTCGGTGGGGGCTTTTTGCACTCCATTGGTCGCCGCTGAGGCCAATTCCAGAGGTTCGGGCACCAGATGGCCGGTTGAACGCAATTCCAGGAATTGTTTGCCCACTTCCGGAAACATCGCATAGCTCAGTACATCTTCATCATTTCGTGCCAAGTGGCCGATTTCCCGGCGCAGATGCTCGAATTCCGGCTTTAACAGATCGGCGGGGCGGCAATCGATGACGTCCTCCTTGCCGATGGCGCGTTTTTGCAGATTGGCATTGATCGGCGCCGGTGCTTTGCCGTAGCCGCCTTGCAAATAGCGTTTCACTTCGTTGGTGATCGTTTCGTAGCGCTTGCCGGTCAGCACGTTGAGCACGGCTTGCGTGCCGACAATTTGCGAAGTCGGCGTGACCAAAGGCGGGTAGCCCAGATCTTTACGCACCTTAGGAATTTCTTCGTAGACTTCGTTGATCCGGTCCAATGCGTTACGTTCCTGTAACTGATTGGCCAGATTCGAGATCATGCCTCCGGGCACTTGGAACACGTGAACCCGGGTATCAACGCCAGTGAATTCACTTTCAAAGCGATGGTATTTTTTGCGGACTTGCGCGAAATAATCGTTTACTTCTTGCAGCCTGTCTAAATTCAAACCGGTATCGTGTTTTGTTCCTTGCAATGCCATCACCAAGCTTTCAGTCGGCGGATGGCTGGTTCCGCCTGACCACGACGACAACGCCGTATCGATATGCCGACAACCGGCTTCTATCGCTTTCAATTGACACATTTCAGCTAAACCTGCCGTCGCATGGCAATGCAAATGGATGGGCAGATCGACGGTTTCTTTTAGTGCAACAACCAGTTCACTGGTTGCATACGGCGTCAGTAAACCGGCCATGTCTTTGATTGCAATCGAATCACAGTCCAATTCAGCCAAATCTTTGGCCAGAGTCACAAAGCTTTTGACATTGTGCACCGGACTGGTGGTATAGCAAATGGTTCCTTGCGCATGTTTGCCCGATGCTTTGGCGGCTTCGATGGCGGTTTTGAGATTGCGCACGTCGTTGAGTGCATCGAAAATACGAAAGACATCTATGCCATTTTCGGCGGCTTGTTTGACAAAAGCGCGCACGACATCATCGGAATAATGCCGGTAACCCAGCAAATTCTGCCCGCGCAGCAACATTTGCAGCGGCGTGTTCGGTAGCGCGGCTTTGAGTTTGCTTAAGCGTTCCCACGGATCTTCCTTCAGAAACCGCAAGCAAGCGTCAAAAGTCGCGCCACCCCAGCATTCCAGCGACCAATAGCCGATGCTGTCGAGCATTTGACAGGCCGGTAGCATGTCTTCGGTACGCAGCCGGGTGGCGATCAGAGATTGATGCGCATCGCGCAAAATGACATCGGTGATATGAACTTTTTGCATGGATTTTCCTTAATTAACCAGTAAGCACTTCACTCACAGACCGGTATGTGAGGCCACCACAGCAGCAATGACGCCAGCCAGCACTTCCGGCCGGGGTTTGTCGGAATAATTGATCAGCGCGGGGTTTTGCTCCACAAAACCGGTATTGAACTTACCGCTGCGAAATTGCGGATGCTTCAGTATCTTCAAATAATATGGAATCGTTGTTTTGATGCCGAACAACCCCATGTCCCGCAGCGTGCGTTCTCCGCGCTTAATCACGTCTTCCCAGGTCAGCGCGCTGACAATGACTTTGGCGACCATGGAATCGTAAAAAGGCGGGATCTCGTAACCGGTGTAAATTGCGGTATCGGTTCGTACTCCTGGGCCGCCGGGCGCGTAATAACGAGAAATCCGGCCGAAACTCGGCAAGAAATTATTCTTCGGGTCTTCGGCATTAATGCGGAACTGAATCGCATAGCCTCGCCGGACAATCTCTTCTTGTTTGTAGCGCAGGGGCAATCCAGCCGCTACGCGGATTTGCTCTTCGACGATGTCGACGCCGGTGATCGTTTCAGTGATGGTATGCTCGACCTGCACGCGCGTATTCATTTCCATGAAGTAAAAGCGTCCGCTATCGTCCAGCAAAAACTCCACCGTTCCCGCGTTGGTGTAGCTGACTGATTTTGCAGCAATCACCGCGAGGCCGCCGATGTACTGGCGTTGCGCTTCGTCCAGTTGCGGGGACGGCGCAATCTCGATCAGCTTCTGGTTGCGGCGCTGAATCGAGCAATCGCGCTCAAAGAGATGAATCACATTGCCGTGATGGTCCGCTAATATCTGTACTTCAATGTGCTTTGGATTGACAATACACTTTTCCAGAAACACATTGGCGCTGCCAAACGCTTTGGTTGCTTCGGAAATCACCCGGGCGTAATTGCGCTGCAGTTCATCGGCATTATCACAACGCCGGATGCCGCGTCCACCGCCACCGGAAGTCGCTTTCAACATGATCGGATAACCAATTTGCGCCGCAACTTTGAGCGCTTCTTTCACCGAATGCAAATTGCCATCCGATCCGGGGGTGACCGGAATACCCGCCGCTTTCATCGCATTCCGGGCTTCGGTTTTATCGCCCATGCGGTGAATGACATCCGCCTCTGGCCCAATGAAAACCAATCCACGCTCTTTGCATGCTCGGGCAAATTGCGCATTCTCGGAAAGGAATCCATAACCCGGATGCACCGCATCGCAGCCGGTCGCCAACGCCAAATCGACCAGCGCATGAATATTCAGATAGCACGCCATCGGCTCGCTGCCGATGCAATACGATTCATCCGCTTTCTTGATATGCAGCGCGAAACGATCTGCTTCCGAATAAATCGCCACTGAGCGGATGCCCATTTCAGCACATGCGCGAATGATGCGAACAGCAATCTCGCCGCGATTGGCAATGAAGATTTTACGTAGCATCATTCTATTGGCCACCCTGAAAAACGTTAATGTCCGTATTCTACCCGATCGATTCCATTAGTTTATGCGACATTTACAATCAACGCTATTTAGTGTGGTAGCTGTTATGCTTGAGCTAAAACGAGGGATTGTGCATTTCTGTAGATCTAATACTGCGTGATATGATGAAACTTAAATCAATCTCTCGTTTTGAGGATAAGGAAGGAATATGAATTCTAGAATATTAGAACTTTTTTAGAACTTAGTATTATTACGTATTTCGTTATTTCAGGAACCTATTTGTAACTAGTCAATTCAGGAATTAAACATGAATCTTCAAGAATTTATCAAGACCGCTCTTTCTGAAATCGTTTCTGGTGTAGCTGATGCTAGAAATGAAGCTGAAAAGTATGGAGCAATAGTCGGTTCCGACGAGGCATATGGTTATTTGAAAGACGCTAAAGTAATAACCGACGAACACGGTAGGCCAATAACGTACGTAGAATTTGACATTGCTTTGGCCGAAGCAAGTGCGAAAGATACAAAAGGCGGCATTGGTGTCTTTCTTGGTTCTGTTGGATTGGGTTCTCAAGGCGCTTCGCATGGTGAGTCTTCATCACATTCACGCATAAAATTTTCAGTCCCGATTGTGTTTCCTGGCAAAAAACGTGCTTAAAAAATAATTTCAGTAGACCATCAAAAAGCTGCATTTTTTGCCATTCGCTGAATTCAAATGTTAGACATTCGTAAAGTCTTTGATATTGGGTTTCTCAGTTTGCAACAATCAAGCTGATGCAAAATGGGTGTGATTATCCTGATCTAGTGATTTAATTCGATGGCGAACTTCAATTTTATTTGCTTTGCATAATATTCACCCGAGTCAATTACACCTGAAATAATAAAAAGTAGCCATAAACTTTTAGTTATTCTTCAACTGATCAATAACCATTTGGCGGATATCGCAATTTTCTCCTATGTTGATTATCGTGAAATCCGGATTGCCGGGTTTCAGATAATCCAAACCATGCTCTTTCCCTGAAGCGAGAAAATCATTGATCGCCAGTTTATAAGTTTTCGTGGGATCTACTGAGACGCCGTTAATCAGCCAGGTACCGTTAATCTGTTGCGCATTGGCGGATTGCAGAAAGCCACCTGAGCCTGTATTCGCTGCACCTTGATTCAGTGCTTTTAACAGCAGATCGCCTTTTATCGCAGCCAACTGAACTTTGCCGCCGAAAGGCAGCACGCGGATGATATCGTAGACGGTGATTTGACCCGCAGGCAGTACATCGTCAATGCGGATCGAACCGCTGTTGTGAAGCGAGAGCTCGGCTTCCGGGTAGGGGCGCAGCAGGCTTTTAGCAATTAATTCAGTCAGATTGGTTTTGCGGGTACGTACACTGGATTCCAGTCCATCCAATGCTTCGGTGGTGGTCGTGACCACGGCTTCAGGTTCAAATCCCTGTTGGCGGAAGGCAGCGAAGGCGATACTCATCCATTTGTCGACGACTGCCTTGACGCGAGGATCTTCCGCCAGGGCATCGGTGATCGGTACAAAAGTGGGTTTAATTTCGGTTTTTCCGGTCTGTGGGTCAAAGTAAAGATCAACCACGTAAACCGAGCGCACATTGGCATCGGCCTTTAGAATCGGTGTGAAATTCCCGCGCCAGTTCTGATAGTTGACGTGTTCATGTCCGCCCAGTAGTAATCCGATTTGTGGATTTTTTTGCAGCAATTCGATGTCGTCTTCGATGGTTTGATGTGTTAAGGCAATAATGAAATCAGAATGTTCGCCGAGTTGCTTGATTTGCTCGCTGGCTACTGTCAAGGGTTCGGAATAACTGACATAGTCAGGCTTGTTGATTGGAAGGGTTAGCCCAAACATACCGATCTTGAAAGATTTTCCACTTTTCTTGCCGGTAACTGAAATAACGAGATTTTGATTGACGCCTGAGAAAGGACGACCATTCGCGTCAAATACATTGCTTGATACCCAAGTAAATTTTGCTTCTTGCATTCGCTGATGGAATTGACTCTCCTTGATATCGAACTCATGATTGCCAAAAGTCGCGTAGTCAAGCTCGAAGTGATTCAGAACATCCACCATTTGCCGTCCGGCCAACCGATCGCCTTCATACTGTGCTGTGCCGATTGCAGACGGGCTGAATAGATCTCCGCCTAATGTAGTGATGGTATTGGGGTTGCGTGCCAGCAACTGTTTACGTAATGTGGCAACCCGTGCAATGCCGCCTTCTTTGCCGCCGCTTACCGGTGTAATTTCATAAATATCCTGAAAGTGTAGAATCGTTACATGAATCCTGTCATCATCAATATGTGCAGAAGGCGCTGTGATGCAGGCAATCAGTGTCAGCGCGAAGAGTACAGATAATAAAATGGCGAATGTTTTTTTCATGGCGGCTTCCTGGATTTTTATAGCGCTGTTACAGTAAGTATTTTTCCAAGTGTATGACAGGTTGTAAGAAATTGACAGTATCAAAGCCTATCCATGATATCGGTGTCTGTTTTGCAGCGCAGCTAATATTTGCTCTGTTTTGTTTAATTGCAGCAAAATTTTTGCTGGTTTGGCAGTCAGATTGTTAGTATTGCTGTTATCAGCGACGGATTCTTAATATAATCAGGAATTGTTGCAGCACTTAAAAAAATACAATTCACCAAGATTGAGATATCGGCACGGGCCTCGAATAGAAATAATCCAGGATTATGTAATGTGAGGAGCAAGAAGTCATTACACGATCAATTAATAGATTCAGAAATTAGCATTACCATGCATGTGTTTTTGTTCTTGAAAATACTGATTAATAAATTCAAGTAAGAAGGGGTATCATCGTGAAACAATATTTCATATCGTCAAAAAAACGGTTTTTATTTCTTTATTCAGCCTCGGCTCTCCTCATCGGAATACTATCTGGCTGTAAGGTGGGCCTAATTCCAGAGGCTGAGCAGAGTCGCTACGCAGCTACAGTTGAGCAAGATCAATTAGGTGATAGTTATAAAGAGGTCAAGTACCTTGATCAAGGTTGGAATGCTGCCGACAGCTTGTGGTTTTACTACACCACACAAGGATCAAACCTGATGCCTTATGATTTCTTCCTAGCACTGGAAAAGGCGGGAGAATCTCAGCTTTTCCGCTCTGATGCAAATATGAATTTCTATCGTTATTTGCCCCAGAAGGCCTCACCGGGTAACCCAGATGCGCTGCCGGTTGGATGGGTCAAGGATGACTACAAAGGCAAAGAGTATGTTGGTTTAACTTGCGCCGCATGCCATACCGGGCAAGTAAACTATAACGGTGTGGGTATCCGTATTGATGGCGGTCCGGCCACCGCGGATATGGAAAACATCATGAAAGATATCGCAAAAGCTTTGAAATATACGCGTGAAAATGCAGAAGCCTCGCAGCGGTTTGTCAAAAATGTCTTGGCAAAAGGCAATTACAAATCGGAAGCCGCAATACTGGCTGATCTAAAAAAGTATGAACAGCGCATTTACGATTATACCGTGATCAATCATAGCCCAACTGCCTATGGTTATGCACGACTGGATGCGTTTGGACGTATTTATAATCGTGTGCTTGAACATATCATCAATGAAAGAGAGTTGAGAGAGCTGTTGCGTGATCCTAAGGTCATGCGAGATCAAGTGATGACTAAGGAACAAATCGACGAGATCATACCAAAGGACGTAGGTAAAGTGATGTCGGGAGAGCAACGTGATCATGTGATGGAACGCCTTAGCAAGCATCTCACTAAATGGCAATTAGGGCGATTGCGTCATGCATTGTTCAACGCACCTGACGCACCTGTTAGCTATCCATTCTTATGGGATATCGCCCAACACGATTATGTGCAATGGAATGGGATAGCCGACAATGCTGGTTTAGGGCCAATTGGTCGAAATGCGGGTGAAGTGATTGGCGTATTTGGCACACTTGACTGGAAGGAAGAAAAAAGAACGACATTATCATCAATTATCGGCGGACAAAGCGATGGCATCACGCAAGTCAGCTTTGATTCTTCCATTAATGTGCAAAACTTGCACAGAATTGAATCACACCTGATGAAATTAAATTCTCCTGAATGGCCAGAGGAGATTCTTGGCGAGATCAATAGGGAAAAAGCTGCTCGGGGTAAAACATTGTTTGACGAGTATTGCGAGGCCTGTCATGCCAGGATTGATCGTGAGGATCCAAATCGGCGTATCATCGCTAATATGACAAAAGTGAATTTTGTAGGAACGGATTCCGCTATGGCTAAAAACAGTTTCGCTGCTCAGGGCTATTCTGGCATTTTGCGCAACCAGTATGTAGGCCTTGGTGTAGGTAATATTTTACTGGATAAGCAGGCTCCTGTTGCGGCCTTGCTGACTCAAGCAACTAGAAATGTGGTGGCTACTCCTGATCCCGATAAATGGTTTTTCCAACGTTGGACGGATTGGATTGTTAATCTTGCAAAAGCATTTTATGAAAACGAGATTAAATCTTCCATTAAGCATGGCAATTATGATCCGGATACTACAGTTAATCCATTGGCCTCACTGAATGCCTATAAGGGACGATCTTTGAATGGTATCTGGGCAACGGCACCTTATTTACACAATGGTTCTGTACCATCTCTTTATGATTTGTTACTACCCAAAAAACGTGAAGGTGATCCGGAAGAGGGTGAATACCGTCCTGATCAATTTAAAGTTGGATCACGCGAATTTGATCCGATAAAAGTCGGATTAAAGAGTAATGATAAGGGATTTACTTTTGATACCAGTTTTCCTGGTAATAGCAATGCTGGTCACGAATATACATCCGGCAAAACAGCTCAGCCTAATGGAGAGATTTTAAAGCCACTCAGCAAAGAACAGAAGCTCGATTTGCTGGAATATTTAAAAACGCTGTAGTTCGAGTAATTTCTTCAACAGTCCTTTATTAATGAACAAGGGGTAATGAAATGAATACGAGTACAAGCTATCTTGAACAGTATGATGCAACAGCTGATGCAGAGAAATTTCCATTAGTACGCCGCTGGATGGATACAGAGCCTTTGCCATTTTTTAAGGAGTTACGCGCCAAGCGCCCCATATTGGTGACTCCCGACTGTACGTTGGTTACCCGATTTGATGATGTCAGAGAAATACTGACTATGTACAAAGTTTTTACGGTCAAGCCTTATGTTCCAAAAATGGATAACTACCTGATGGCGCATGATGACGATGCGCTGCACACCCGTGAAAAATCGCTGATGCAGTTTATGCTGAATCGTGATGATCTGCCAAGAGTGCGCAATATGGTTGCGGACATTGCCGGGGGAATTCTCGGTCAAGCTAATGGAAAGATTGAGATTGTAAATAATTTCTGTCGTATGGTTCCGGCTACACTGGTACAAAAATATTTCGGGTTAACTGGGGCTAAAAGCGAGGATTTGATTGAATGGTCTTACTGGAATCAATACGATACCTTTCACAATCAGCCTTTCGACCTGCTGCCGCCAGAATTGTCGCAACGGATTATAGATCGGCATAACGAGACTTCCAAAAAGCTGGGAAGTTTTATCACCATGTTGATCGCAAAACGTCTTCTTGCGGTAAAAGCTGAAAAATTGACATTCTCAACAATCATTAAACTGCAAGACGATATTGTTACCAGAATGTTGCGGACCAGCTTTGCAAAAGAGCTGGATTTTGATATTAAGCGCTTGGGTGTTAATGCCGGTGGTCTGCTAATCGGGGCAATCGAGACAACCTCACAAGCAGTGGCGCAAGTGCTGCAGTATTTGTTTCAGCATGCAGAATGGTTGGTTAAAGCAAAAGCTGCTGCACAGAAGGAAGATCCCTCCGAATTAGATGGCATTGTCTGGGAGGCTTTGCGTTTTGTTCCGATCACTCCGTATTTATTTCGCACCACTGTAAGCGATTATACTGCTGCAAAAGGCACGGACTATGAAACAGTTCTGCGCGCCGGCACTCATGTTCTGCCGGTAACGCTATCCGCTACGTTTGATGAACGGGCATTTGATTCGCCGGAAGACTTTATTCCACAACGCAATTGGTATAACTATTTCCATTTTGGATTCGGCAGCCATGAGTGTTTGGGGCGTTACGTTGGCATGGTGATGATCCCAGAAATGGTGCGGCAAGTAATGTTAAGGAAAGATGTTGAACCAAAAGGCAATATAGACTACAAATCCGGCCCGTTCCCGGAATCGTATGATCTTTCATGGACTACACAATAAGACTCTTATTTTTTGCAGCAGTAAAACTGATTGATGTAAGGAAATGAACAGATAGTCATGTAAAACTCAGTGTTCTATAGCCCAAATTTGCTTGTGATTTTTAGCTGTAGAACACTGATAAAATTCCACTAGACTCTAGTAATTTGATTTTTCTGTGGTTGATCTGGCTTGGCCGCCACCTTCTTGATCGCCTGCAGGTATTTGATGGAAAGGTTGTATGGTTTTGCCGTAAGCATCAGGGTCGGGCGATTCTGGAGCTGTCGGTTTGCCACCGCAAGCGACTAAAGACAAAATTACTGACACTGCCAAAAAATGTGTGATTCTCATATAAAACCTTCTGAATATTAGTTGATAATTAGTTCTTTCGTTACAACGATTCCTAGAATACCGATTACAGTCATGGGAGACATTGATCTTAATCAAACCAGATCAACCTCGACGTCAAAAATCCATCGAATTTTTAGCTGCAGCTAATTTTTAGGGTAGTGTCATCAGTGGTGCAGATCAGAATACGTTTTTATCATTCATTAAACGACTTTATTGCGCCAGCGCTGAGTGCTACAGAGATTATTCATAAATTTGACCGGAAAGCCTCGATCAAGGACATGATCGAGTCATTTAATGTGCCGCACCCGGAAGTTGAACTGATTCTGGTCAATGGCATTGCGGTAAATTTTGACTATATTGTGCAGGATGGAGACAGCATCCAGGTTTATCCCGCCGATGGAAATCCTGAAGTCAAACGGTTATTGCCGCTTCGACCGGAATCATCACAACCGCCTGTGTTTGTTGTGGACGCAAATCTCGGAAAATTAGCACGCTATTTGAGGCTACTGGGATTTGATTGTTTGTATCGCAATGATTTCGGCGATGCCGCAGTGGCAACGATAGCCAGTGAGCAACAACGTACAGTGCTTACCCGGGATCGCTCATTATTGCAACGCAGCATTATTACTCACGGATATTTTGT
Source organism: Nitrosomonas sp. Is79A3 (assembly GCF_000219585.1). NCBI lineage: Bacteria > Pseudomonadati > Pseudomonadota > Betaproteobacteria > Nitrosomonadales > Nitrosomonadaceae > Nitrosomonas > Nitrosomonas sp. Is79A3. The sequence continues at coordinate 683,381 of NC_015731.1, forward strand.
CCGTGCGGATATACCTAAAATTCAAACTAGAGAAGTTTTGAAAAGATTCAATTTGTATCCTTTGATAAAACCACTGACACGCTGCACGCATTGTAATGGAAAATTAGCGGAAACCGGCAAACAACAAATCGAACATTGCCTAAAACCCTTGACAAGGAAATATTACGAAGAATTCCTGATTTGCCCGGAATGTGGCCAGATTTACTGGCAGGGTGGACATTATGTGCGCATAAAACTTCTGATTGATGAACTTTCCATAGAAAAATATTAGCTCCGTCCAATTTCTGATTGAAAATAATCTTTCATTGTAATTAGGATGCGCATCCTCATCAGCCTTTTATTCAGCACCCATTCAGATTCTGCTTGCTATGCTATTTTTAAATACAAAACATATTTGTTTTAATCGATTACTTGGCGGGCAATGCGTATGAACCTGACTGCAAAGGTAGTCGTTAAGTATAAGATTAATTTGTATTGTTTCATTATATTGTGATCGAGGTTGGTATGAAAAAATTCAAATTAACTTGCTTCGCCATCGCCATCTGCGGAATGCTTTTAGCAATTCCGGCAGGAGCCGAAGGAGATAGCGGAGGTTTCGATGGCGGAGGCTTCGACGGTGGTGACTACGGAGGCGAGTATGACGGAGGTTACGACTCCGGTGGCTATTCTGGTTATGGAGACTACGATCAAGGTAATTTTGATCAAAATGGTTACGATCAGAGTGATGCTTTCTATCAGGATGATGGATTTAATCAACCGGAGGATTCTGAGTTTGCCGATGACCCAGATCAAGGAGATAATTTTGATCAAACCGGTGCATTCGGCCAGTCCAATGATTCTTATCCGAGCGAAAGTGTAGATCAAAGTACTGGATCACAACAGAATGATGGATTTGCACAGGAGCCACTTCGAAACGAGCTTGCAACCGAGCCGGCAGCGTCTAATGCATCATCAGAGTCTGCGGGATCTGCTGGAATCGATCAATCGAGCCAGGACAATGGCGCTATACAGATAGATCAGACTACGCAAGACACTGGCGTCACTCAGGGTGATTCTTCGATTCAGACTGTGAATATTGAAAATACTAATACTGACCAGAATCAATACTCCGGACATGATCACCACGGTGGTGGGCACCATCATCATGGCGGATTTGATTCAGGGTTTGGGTTGGGCCTGGGTGTTGGGTTGGGATTTGGATTCGGTCCATGGGGTCCTTTCAGTCCATTTGCGCCTTTTGGAGGCTTTGGCTATTATGGTTTTGGTGTGCCGTTTAGCAGTTTTGGTTTTTACAGTAATCGGGTAGGTGTCGGACTTTATAATAATTACGTCGGTTTCGGACCATATCGCTATTTTGATCCCTACTATCCGCTAGGTGGCTATCCTGGGGTGGTTGCTGCAGCGCCGGTATTTTCGGCACCAATGGCTGTAACTCAATCTAGAGCACCAGCGTATGTGCAACAAAATGATGTTTCCAGACCCGCTCCGGTACAGAATAAAAATTATTGGCACTATTGCCGTAATCCTGAAGGATATTATCCCTATGTCAAGCAATGCGCGGGAGAATGGATAAAAGTTCCTCCGCAACCTTCTTGATTATTCCAATAAGCGTGTTTGAATGCCAAGGTAAAGCTTGTTTTTATTCAATTGAGTTTACCTTATAAAATTATTACACAAAGAAATAGCAACATTATTTGATAGGGCTGATTACTTCCCAATCTTCAATATTCCCCGCGGTTTCGTCAAAAATTGGATGAACGATTATGTCGCTTATTTCTTTAAATCGAGAATACCGCGGGGGATCTCTATCTTTTAGTTTTTTCAATAAGTGATTGAATTCGTATTCCAGTTGTCCGCTGGTGACAGTAATTTTTTCTGTAAAACTCTGATCGGTGATTTTATTTCTGTCAAAGTGATAACCGCGTTTTTCTGCTTCATCTGCCACAAACCCCAGATAAACAGCGATAGTGTCAATAGGATTTTTGGTATTTTTGAATCTTGTTAATTGAGGGTGATTTTTATATCCCTTGGTATCACCTCGCAAAACTTTCTGAGCTAAAAGACCTTCACGCCAAAGGGCTACCAAACCTTTAGCATCTAAATAATAGGGATGTATTGACCAAAGTCGCATAATTGAATTTACTTTGAGTGCATTCCGCAGGTTCAATCATACATATACATTTTCCTCTTAATTGCTCTTAATTATTGTTATTTCTACTATTCTGATAATACTCAGAATAGGGGGTAAGTATGAAAGCAAGATAACCTCATAATATATAGCTAATTTTTTATTCCAGATAAACTAAATCGTTCCGATATCAAGATGCATTGGCAAGAAACCAATAATTTACCCTTTACCCTTGAACAGGGGATAGCGATGAATAGTTTTTTGAAATATATGGCCAGCGCTTTATTTGCAACCCCGATGATAGCTTCGGCAGCCGTGGATCTAGTGGCGAACGGCGGCTTCGAAGCTGATTCGCAAGCGAGCGGTACCTGGAATATTTATAGTTCATTGACCGGTTGGACGGGTAGCCCAAACATCGAGCTGCGCAATAATGTTGCCGGAATTGCTTATGAAGGTGGCAACTTTATCGAATTGGATACCTATTCAAACAGTTCGATGGCACAGTTCTTAATCGGCACTCCTGGTCTGTATCAACTGAGTTTCTGGTATTCCGCCCGTCCGGGTACGGGCGCCACTAATGACCTCACATTTACATTTGATGGATCCGCCCCCGTAACTGTGTTGAATAGCGCTACTAATGGAGGAAATGATCAGAATTGGTTAAATTATTCGACAGTCATTAACTTCGATGGAAATGGCTTGCTCACTTTTAACGCTATTGGAGCTAGCGATGGTTACGGTGGCTCGCTTGATATGGTTTCGTTTACGAGTCCTATACCCGATCAGATACCTACGTCATGCTGTTAGCTGGACTGGGATTGTTGGGCTTCGTCGCGCGCCGCAAGAAAAAACATTTGATCAGAGATTAGATTTGTTCTAAGAAACCCTGTCTTAGAGATGGGGGTAGTGCCGATACTAAAGTATACGAAGCCGGGCTAACGATGATTTATATGTTTGGGATAAGGGTAATGAAGAATGATAAGGTGGTTGCAGGCTTGTTCAATATTCTATAGTCTGTATGCGATTCACAAAATCTGCCGCAAAAAGGTTTTAGTTAGCTTCATGTAATCATTAAGATATCATTTTGTACAGGAATTCAGAATGAAGAAAAAACAGATAGCAAACGCGATTGCTTTCCTGATGTTACTGCCTCTGTTATCAGGTTGTTGGACTCTAGTTGCTGTCGGCGCAGGTGCTTATGGCGGGTATAAAATGAAAGAGAATGGCTATACCCTACAAAACCCGATTACCAAGGAAAAGAAATCGAGCAAATAAGATTTATAGTGGTAAGGGCTTAGCCAATGGCTACTTAACCTTTTCTTTAGAATTTTCTGAATCTTCCTTGTGCCGGAAACTTTCATATATCATCAGCGCAGCACCGATAAAAATGGCAGAATCTGCGATATTGAATGCTGGCCAGTGATAAGTGCCGAGGTAAAAATCCAGAAAATCGACCACATGACCCAGCGTGATGCGGTCATATAAATTCCCTAAAGCGCCACCCAGGATCAAGCTCAGCGACATACAGAATAATTTCTCATGTTTGTATTTATTGAGCAGGTAGATGATCAGTAAGGCAGCGCTACCTGCGATTGCGCTTAGGAACCAACGCTGCCAGCCGGATTCCTCGCTCAGAAAGCTGAAAGCTGCGCCGGGATTGTAGGTCAGCACGAGGTTAAAAAAACCGGTCAATGGGATTTTCTGCCCAAATTCCAATGCAGACTCTACCCAATATTTACTGGCGAGATCCAGTACCAGAACGATCAAGGCAATGGTCAGACTAATGTAAAGTTTCATGGTGAGAAATTTCCGGTAAATAAGTGTAGGCTTTTACGCGTAGTGACGTTCTTCGCCGCTGCCATAAAGATTGGCGACGCAACGTTCGCACAAGGTGGAATGTTCCGCATGATGCCCGACATCCCGGCGATAATGCCAACAGCGTTCGCATTTTGCATGTGTGCTGGATACTACATCAATCCTTTCCTGTTGCGGGCCACTAACCTGAATCAGATGGACTTCAGAAACAATCAACACGAAGCGCAAATCATCGCCCAGTGCTTTGAGTAGGGTGAAATCGTCACTGTTGGCGCGTATCTCAACTGTCGCTGCCAATGAGGAACCGATTTCTCCCTGTGCGCGGGAATCTTCCAATTTTTTTAGCACTTGCGAACGTAAAGTGCGTGTTCTTGACCAGCGTTGCTGTAATAACTGGGTATCCGGCTGCGCTGGAAAGCTGTGCCAGTGATGCAACAGCACGCTGCCTTCTGTGTCGCCGGTCAGATGTTCCCATATTTCTTCCGAAGTAAAGCTCAGAATGGGAGCAAACAGGCGCACCAGGCTATGCGCGATATGGTATAGCGCGGTTTGTGCCGAGCGGCGTGGTGTGCCTTTGGCTGCTGCTGTGTACAAGCGATCCTTGAGGATATCCAGATAGAAGCCGCCCAAGTCTTCAGAACAGAAATTGTGCAATTTATGCACCACTTGATGAAATTCATAACGTTGATAGCTTTGTGTCAAATCTTCTTGGAAAGAATCGGTAAACGCCAGCATATAGCGGTCAATCTCCAGGCAATCAGTGACGGCAACCAGATCGTTCTGCGGGTTAAAGTCCATGAGATTGGCGAGTAAAAAGCGCAGTGTATTACGGATGCGCCGATAGCTCTCGACTACTCGTTTCAGAATTTCTTCGGAAATGGAAAGTTCACCGGAATAATCGGTTGAAGCCACCCATAAACGCAAAATATCGGCACCGGAAGTATCCATCACTTTCTGCGGTGCGATGACGTTTCCTTTGGATTTGCTCATTTTGTGACCGCTGCCATCCACCACAAATCCGTGTGTGAGTAGCGCATCATATGGGGCTCTGGCATCAATGGCGCAACCGGTCAGCAGCGAAGACTGGAACCAGCCGCGATGCTGGTCGGAGCCTTCAAGATAGAGATCAGCCGGGTATTTGAGTTGAGCATTCGGCTTAACGACAGTGTCGTGCGTGGTGCCAGAATCAAACCAAACATCCAGCGTATCGGTTAGTTTCTTGTAATCCCTGGCTTCTTCCCCAAGCAATTCAGCAGCATCAAGTGCAAACCAGGCTTCAATGCCCTGCTGTTCGATTTTTTGCGCCACTTGCTCGAGTAATTCGAGTGATCGTGGATGCGGCAAAAGGGTTTCTTTATGCACAAAAAATGTCATTGGAACGCCCCAGTTACGTTGGCGTGAAACGCACCAATCCGGGCGGTTCTTAATCATCGCCTCCAGGCGGGCCTTGCCCCATGTCGGGTAAAAAGTAGTGGTGTCAACAGCTCGCATGGCCAGTTCACGCAGGGTTTGTTTCTGCGCGGCTGCATCAATTTTACCGTGCAGATTCAGGCCAATAAACCATTGTGGGGTAGCACGAAAAATGATGGGTGTTTTGTGACGCCAGCAGTGCGGATAGCTGTGATCGATTTTTCTCAGGCAAAATAGATGCCCGCTGGTTTTGAGTGTATCTATGACGATATCGTTGGCTTTCCACACCGAAAGACCGCCGACCAAAGGGGTGTTGGTATTAAACTTGCCATTGCCGTCAACCGGGCTTTCGCTGGGTAAGCCATAATTCTGGCCGACAAAATAGTCATCCAAACCATGTGCTGGTGCTGTATGCACAAGGCCAGTGCCGGCTTCCAACGTAACATGCTCGCCGCAAATTATTTTAACCGTGCGCGGTTCAAACGGGTGTTGTAGTTTTAAATTTTCAAGACTGATTCCCGTGCAAGGGATACCATTGTGCTCAATGGCGGTCAAGCCGTAGCGCTCCAGACAAGCTTGCTTCAGTTCGGCTGCGAGGATCAGCCAGCCGCGTGTTGTTTTTATCAGTTCATAAACAAAATCTGGGTGAACGCTGACCGCCTGGTTGGCCGGTAGTGTCCAGGGCGTGGTAGTCCAGATGATGGCATAAACGGTGTCATTTTCAGGGATCAAGATGCCAAAGATATCGCAGAGAGATCGGTGCTCGGACGATTGCACGGTAAAACCTACATCAATCGCGGGTGAGGTTTTATCTTCATATTCCACTTCGGCTTCAGCCAGTGCGGAGCCGCAATCAATACACCAATTGACCGGTTTTTGACCCTGATACAGATAGCCGTTCTGATAAATTTTTCCCAGTGCGCGAATAATGCCAGCTTCTGTTTTGAAATTCATCGTGAGATAGGGATTATCCCAATCACCAAGCACGCCGAGGCGGATGAAATCAGCTTTCTGGCGCTCTACCTGTTCCTTAGCGAAAGCGCGGCAAAGCTCGCGCACTTTATCAGCCGGTAAGTGCTTGCCATGTTTTTTTTCAATCTGATGCTCAATGGGTAACCCATGGCAATCCCAGCCCGGAATATACGGTGCATCGAAACCAGCCAGTGTTTTGCTTTTGATGATGATATCTTTGAGAATTTTATTGACCGCATGACCGATGTGAATGTCGCCGTTGGCATAAGGGGGACCGTCGTGCAGAATGAATTTGGGGCGCCCTTTGCTGACGGAGCGGATTTTTTGATACAGATTCTTTTCTTGCCAGGCCTTTAGCATGCCCGGTTCACGGCTGGCCAGATTGCCGCGCATGGGGAAGGGTGTGTCGAGTAAATTGAGGGTTTTCTTATAGTCAGTCATGAAATGTAGAATTAGTGGGTTAAAGGACGTTACCGGCTACTTTAAAGGTTTTGAACTGTGAGAAGAAATTCTTTTGCTTGCACGACATCTTTATTAATTTGAACGATGAGTGTGTCAATATCCGCATATTTTTCTTCGTCACGCAGCTTGTGCAGAAAATCAACTTGTAAATGTTGTCCATAAATGTCCTGATTAAAGTCAAACAAATGTACTTCCAATACGGGTTTGCCATTTTCATGGATTGTCGGTCTTACGCCCAGACTGGCAACACCGGGAAGTACGGTTTCAGGAGATGCTTTCATGGCACCGTGTACGGTAACAACAAAAATGCCTGAGAGTGGCGGGTGATTATATTTCAACTGAATATTCGCTGTCGGGAATCCGATTTGTTTGCCTAATTTATCACCATCAATCACACGCCCACTGATGCTGTAAGGCCTTCCCAGTAATTTCCTGGCCTGATTGAGATTGCCAGCAGCCAGCGCTTGCCGCGTAGCAGTGCTTGAAATGCGCTGATCGTCTATGGCGACACTGGGCATGGCTTCTACGGTAAAACCATTTGCTGATGAATAGGCTTGCAGCATGGCAAAATCACCCGCGCGTCGTGCACCAAAACGAAAATCATCTCCAACAAGCAACCAGCGGACAGATAGCTCCCGGTTCAGAATGCGCGTAATAAATTGTTCTGGACTAATTCTGGCGAAATCATAATTGAAGCGGCAGACATGGATGCAATCGACTTCTGCTTGGATTAAGTATTTCAGTTTCTCGCGCAGGCTGGTCAAGCGGGCAGGTGCCTGATCTGGCGCAAAAAACTCACGTGGATGGGGTTCAAAGGTCATCACGCAGGCGGGTAGCCCAAGCCGCTTGGCAACATCCTTCAGACGGATAAGCATTGCTTGATGGCCTAAATGGACACCATCAAAATTGCCTATGGTCAGTGCAACCGGCGTTTTGCCGCGTATCAATGACCTTCGCCAAGTATGCATGAGCATGAAACCCTAAAATTACTAATTTTAGCTTGTTTAAGGCAAACAGGTCTAGTTCATACCTGGTTATTATCAGGGCAATCGGGCTAAAAGAGGCTTGAAAACAGAAACAAGATGAGGTATTAGCTTTATCATTTTGATTTCAAATGATAGAGAAACCGATAGCGTCAATTATCCATCACTTTTCAAGCATTGAAGACCCGAGAGTAGACAGGCAAAAGAAACACCAGTTACAGGATATATTTTTTATCGCCTTATGCGCTGTTATCTGTGGGGCGGACAATTGGGTGGCTATTGAAGAATTTGGCAAAGCCAAGATAGACTGGTTCACTAAATTGCTTGGTTTGCAGCATGGGATACCCGCGCATGATACCTTTGGAGATGTTTTTGCAGCGATAGACAATGAACAGTTTGGCGAGTGTTTTTCCAACTGGGTGTCTGACTTAGCCAGTCTGACTGAAGGAGAAGTCATTGCAATTGATGGTAAATGCTTAAGGCGTAGCATTGATAAGGCTTCAAGAAAGGCAGCTATCCATATGGTCAGTGCATGGGCGCAGCACAATAGCCTGGTCTTGGGTCAGGTTAAAGTGGACAATAAATCCAATGAAATTACGGCCATTCCCAAGCTGTTATCGCGACTGAATATTGCAGGAAGTGTGATTACAGTTGATGCCATGGGTTGCCAGAAAAGAATTGCTCAGCAGATTATTCAACAAGGTGGCGATTATGTCTTGAGCCTGAAGGGCAACCAGGGTAACTTACATGAAGATGTTGCCACGTATTTTACCTCGCAGTTATCGCCTGAAGCCGCCATGGTGACTGTTGATGGGGATCATGGACGCATTGAAACACGTACTATCTGTGTGACAGATGAGATCGCATGGTTAAAAGAACGTCATGCTTGGGCAGGACTACAAAGTATCATTGCGGTTACAGCAACAAGAGAATCAGAAAATAGAATCACCGGGGAAACGCGTTATTTCATCAGTAGTCTGAGCGCCAATAATCCGGCTAAACTGGAACATGCTGTTCGCGCTCATTGGGCTATCGAGAACAATTTACATTGGGTGCTTGATATTGCTTTTGATGAAGATAGCAACCGGACACGCAAAGGCCATAGTGCAGCCAATCTTGCCACTATCAGACATATTGCTTTAAACCTGATAAATAAAGAAAAAATATCAAAAGTCGGTGTAAAAATAAAACGATTAAAGGCCGGTTGGAATAATGATTATTTGCTCCGCATTATTGGAGTAATTTAAGCCCGATTGCCCTGTGGTTATTATGACTATTGATTTCGAATGACTATTGAGTATTTGCCAAATAGTCCAACTGTGAGTAATCTGAATAAAACTAGAATAGTTTTTGCGCCGGTCTGTTAATTTGTTATATTCCATCTATTGCCTTTGTTTCTTTGCGGTTACCCAATTGAAGCCTTCATATCAGCCAAAAAAATCCAGTGAAAGAGAAGATCAGATCCTACAGGCGTTGGCCAGGATGCTGGAGTATCCGCAGAGAAAAAGGATTACTACCGCAGCGTTAGCCGCTCAGCTGGAAATTTCAGAATCATCTCTGTATCGCTGCTTTTCTAATAAGTCGCAGATGTTTGAAGCTTTGATTGAATTTATTGAGCGAACATTGTTTGTGCTGATTAACAAAATTCTGCAAGAGGAAAATTGTGGCATAAAGCAGATCGAAAAATTATTGTTATTGTTATTAGGTTTTTCACAAAAAAATCCGGGCATGACGCGTATCTTGATCGGTGATGTGCTGGTGAATGAGAATGAACATTTGCAGTTACGTATTAATCAGTTGCATGATCGGTTGGAAGCTACTTTAAAGCAGGCGTTACGGTTTGCTGTTAGCGAGCAACAAATAAAAACCAATTTTGATGCTGCTGCGCAAGCCAATTTATTCATGTGCTTTGTTGTTGGCCGCTGGTATCAGTTTGTGAAAAGTGAGTTCAGGCGTGATCCACTTGCAAACTGGGAGGTGCAGAGGCTGAATTTACTTCCTGCAGAACTTCGCTAAAGCAAAAAAATCAACGGCTCATTAGACATCAGTATCAGCAGATACTGATGAATGACACACCGAACAGGCTGGATCTTTGTGCAGCTTGATTGTGCGCCAATTCATGGTGAGGCTATCTAATAACAGCAATCTGCCATTCAGACTTTCTCCAATATTTAACAGGATTTTTAGTGTCTCTGCAGCCTGCATGCAGCCGATAATCCCTACCAGCGGCGAGAATACGCCCATGATTGCACAAGGCATATCTTCCTGTTCTCCGTAGATAATGGGATATAAACAGTGATAACAAGGGCTGTCGGCATGGCGCAAATCAAATGTGCTGACTTGACCATCAAAACGTACTACAGCACCGGAAATCAAAGGTTTCTTTTGAGTAACACAAGCTTGATTAACGGCATAGCGGGTGCTGAAGTTATCGCTGGCGTCGACTACGGCATCCACTCCTGTGACAAGTTGTAATAGTTTTGTCGTGCCGGCGTGTTCCTGGATTGCGAGGACGCTGACTTCCGGATTAATTCTGTTGAGTGTTTGCTTTGCTGAGAGGACTTTTGCTAGGCCGATTGAATTGCTGTCATGGATAATTTGCCGCTGTAAGTTGGTAAGATCAACCTGATCACCATCACAAATGATCAGGTTACCTACTCCACTGGCAGCAAGATACAGCGCTATAGGAGAACTTAAACCGCCAGCGCCGACAATTAATACACGTGCGTGATTGAGTTTCTCCTGCCCCGCAATATCAATTTGCGGGAGCAGGATATGACGGCTATACCGAAGTAACTGGTTATCATTCACGATCCTTGTGAATCAGCTATCGCTTTCATCGGTCTTTTTTTCAGGTGGTGCAGTAATACCCTTAAAGTAATTCATGGCTTGTGTTAGTAAAAGATCATCTGCAGAGCCAAATTCGATAGGGGTTCTATCTTTCTTGTCTTTAGCCTTATTTGCTTTTTTCTTGCTTACAGGTTTTTGAACTGCTTTGTCTGTATCAGAGTCCGTTTTTTTTGTTTCCGTTTTTTTACCGCTCGATAGATGGCGATTCAGATCTGCTTCACGCAGGCGCTGATCATCACCACTATCGGCTTCATCCAGAATATCGGGAGTAATTCCTTTTGCCTGGATCGATTGGCCATTGGGGGTATAGTAGCGCGCGGTAGTTAATTTGATCGCTGTATTATTTCCTAATGGTAATATCGTTTGAACAGAGCCTTTACCAAACGTTTGCGATCCCATGACTACAGAGCGTTTATGATCTTGCAAGGCGCCTGCTACAATTTCTGATGCTGAAGCAGAACCTCCGTTGACCAATGTAATCATCGGTACGGTTTTGACTTCAGAAGGAAGATCCTTTAAATAATCTTCATCAGGTCCTCGCAGATAATACTCAGGATTGGCGTGCAATTTCATTTTCGCATCGGGACTGCGTCCTTCCGTGTATACAACCAGTGCATTTTCTGGCAGAAAAGCGGCTGATACAGCGACAGCACCATTCAGTAATCCACCTGGATCATTGCGCAGATCCAGTATTAGTCCTTTCATAGATCCAGTATTTTCTGCAAAAAGTGTCCTAATCGCTTGCGCGAGATTCTCGCCGGTTTGTTCTTGAAACTGTGTGATGCGGATATACGCATACCCAGGCTCGATCATTTTCGATTTGACACTCTGGATTTTTATGATGTCACGCACTAGATTAAACACCAGCGGTTCTGTTTCACCTTCCCGCACAATGGTAATCTTTATGGAAGTATTCGGTTTGCCACGCATGAGTTTAATTGCATCATTCAGTGTCATGCCTTTTACAACGGTGTCATCCAGTTTAACTATTAAATCGCCGGTTTTGATACCTGCACGAAATGCGGGAGTATCTTCAATTGGTGAAATTACTTTTACGACGCCGTCTTCCATGGTGACCTGGATGCCTAAACCGCCGAATTCACCTTGCGTTCCGATTTGTAGTTCCTTGTAATCGTCTTTGTCGAGGTAGGATGAATGGGGATCCAATCCGACCAGCATGCCATTGATAGCTTCAGTAATCAGTTTTTTGTCTTCCACAGATTCGACATAATCACTTTTGATGCGACCGAATACCTGAGCGAATGTACGTAATTCTTCGATCGGCAGCGGATGGATCGCCTCGATATTATCTTTCTTGGCAATAGCAGAGAAATTCAAACTGAGCATTATTCCAGCGATTGCGCCAATTAGAATTAAACCTGTTTTCTTGACTACGTTACTCATTATGCTATCTCCGCACTGATCAAAATTATGTAAATGGCCGCTACGTTTATTCTATTTTTATCCACGTCAAAGGGTCAAACGGCTTACCTCCATGACGAAGTTCAAAGTATAAACCTGAATCTGCATTACCACCGCTATTTCCAACTGTTGCAATCGTATCGCCGCTACGAATAGTATCACCCACTTGTTTATGGAGTGTTGCGTTGTTGCCATAAAGACTCATATAGTTGTTTCCATGATCCAGAATTATCAGATTGCCAAAACCTCGCAACCAGTCTGCAAATACCACTCTACCACCTGAGATGGCTTTAACATCACTTCCATCGGGTGATTGAATGAACAGTCCTTTCCATGAAACATACTTACCTGAGCGTTGACCACCAAAAGTGTTCACAAGTTTCCCTCGCACGGGTAAATTTAATTTGCCTTTAAGCGTTGAGAATGGAGAACCTGTCGTAGAAGCATCTGGGAGCTTATTGTTAATCAATGTGCTCGTAGATTTTTCTTGAACAAGTAATTTATTTATCTCATCAACTAAATTGGTTATGCGCTTTTCATCACTCTCGAGTTTATTAATTTCACGTTGCTGTTGGGTAATTTGACCAGATACCTGCGAGAGTATAATCTGGTGTTTGGCTTTTTCTTGCTCAAGTTTTTTACGTTGACTGAAATACTCGGCTTGATTAGCAGTGATTTCTTCTTTTTTTTGACGGCTGGTTTGCGTTAGTGTCTCAATTTCATCTTGATCATTCTGAAGATTCTTGATAATACCCGAAAGAGTAAGTGAAAGTTGCTGATAATAATAGATATCCCGTGCAATCTGATTAGGGTTTTGCTGATTTAACACTAATCTTAAATAATCTTGCTGCCCCCCAACATATTGTTGATAGAGCAATCTTTCTAATTGATTTCGTTCTGATTCGATTTTGCTTCTGATTTGATTGTGTTGTATTTGCAGTTGCTTGTATTCTTCATTGGCTTGGCGGTCAGTCTCAATGAGCTTGCTCAATCTGTGCGTGATATTGCTGATTGCACGCTCAGTTTCTTGTAATGTATCCGTTGTGTCCTGTTTTAACGCTTCCTTGTTTGTTAAATCTTTTTGCAGGGATTGGATGCGTTCACGCAACAGCTTAAGATTCTCTTGATTGTTCGAAAATGCTGAGAGCGGACAGAAAAAGATCAAAACGCATATCATCAGCATCAACTGAATATATCGTATAGAGATAAAATTAAACGTATCAACTTCCAGATTGGTATGATTTATTCGAAATAGTGTATGGTTTACACTCATATCTGAATAAGTGAATTAGTTGTGCCCTAAACTGCTGACTTACCCTGATTAGCTACAATTTGCATGGCTTCCTGAATTTTGTTCTGATTCCCTAAATAATAACTCCTGATCGGCTTCATATTATCATCTAATTCATAAACTAACGGGATGCCGGTTGGAATGTTGCAGTTTAAGATCTCTTCATCAGAGATATTATCCAAATACTTAACCAGTGCTCTTAAAGAATTTCCATGTGCAGCAATGATAACGCTTTTTCCAGACTGAACTTGAGGTGCTATAACCGCATTCCAATAGGGTAAAAATCTTGCGACCGTATCTTTTAGGCACTCGGTCAAAGGTATATCCTCAGACGCTAAGTCTTTATATCGCGGATCAGTGCCAGCATAGCGTTCATCATCGGTGGTTAATGCGGGCGGCCTGACATCATAGCTTCTTCGCCATATTAAAACTTGCTCATCGCCATATTCGGCTGCAGTTTCGGCTTTGTTCAAACCTTGTAGAGCGCCATAATGACGTTCATTTAATCGCCAAGTGTGTTGTATGGGAATCCACATTTGGTTCATTTCATCAAGCACTACCCATAAGGTGCGAATGGCGCGTTTGAGAACTGACGTATACGCGACATCAAATGCAAACCCTTGCTCGTGTAGAAGCTGCCCGGCATTTTGCGCTTCCTGCAAGCCTTTAGGTGTTAAATCAACATCTGTCCAGCCAGTAAATCTATTTTCTTTATTCCAGGTACTTTCTCCATGACGCAGGAGAACAATTTTTTTCATAGTGACCTTTTGAAAAGGAGGAGTAAGTTTCAACAATCAGTGTTAAAAAATATTGATATTTTATTATATTTTTAACTGCAAACACAGTATCCGGCTGATTCTTTTGTGCGAATAAAAGATAAGTAAGGTACTTTTTGTGAAAAATGATGACTGATTTTTGTTTTTACTGTGAATAGCTGATAAAACAGATTGGGTATAATTAATTCCAGGATTAATTACTATTAATCGATACGCATAATGTTATTATGCGTGGGCTTTAACGGCAGGATCAAGGAAATCCCGTAATTTTCCAGTTTCTGATAAAATTAACATTTAAAAAAACAGAATAAAGCTTATATGGAATTATCATTACTTCAAGATCATTTTCTTCTTAGATTAGAAAATTTCCTCTTTCTTATAACAGCAATAATCAGTGGCTTATTATTGCTGTTGCCCTTGGTAACGCGTCGTGGTATCAAAGAAATCGACACGCTTGCGGCCGTGCAACTGATAAATTACCAGGATGCATTGGTGCTGGATGTCCGTGATGATAGCGAGTATGCGGTAGGTCATTTGCCGAATTCAAAACATATTCCATCCGAAAAGATTGAGGAACGTTGGGTAGAACTACAAAAATATAAGGAAAAACCCATTTTGGTGATATACCCTGGTGGTATTCGATCCAATCATGCCAGTTTGGTTCTAAGGAAGAACGGCTTCCCTCAAGTGATTAACCTCATGGGTGGTATTGACTCCTGGAAGCGTGCGGGCTTGCCTATGGTTAAGCGATAGAGAGCTAAATGCCCAAGGTTATTATGTACACAACGGGTTTTTGTCCTTACTGCAAAATGGCAGAGAGCTTGTTGCGCTCAAAAGGGGTTCAGGAAATTGAAAAAATACGTATTGATCTTGAGCCGGCTCAGCGTGCTGAGATGATGGGTAAAACAGGCCGCCGCACTGTTCCACAGATTTACATTGGTGAAAGACATGTGGGCGGGTATGATGATTTGACGCAACTGGATCGCAAAGGCGAATTGGCAGCATTGCTGGCAACTTGATCGCAGGATTAAGGTTGATGCGATAACAATTGATGGTATAAAACTTTTTAATTCACTACTGGAAAAAGTCAATATGAGTGAGCAACAGCAACCAGTTTTCGCCATAGAAAAAATCTATGTAAAGGATCTTTCCTTAGAGATTCCCAATGCGCCCAATATCTTTCTCGAAAGGGATACACCTGAAATTAATTTGCAGCTTGGAACGAAAAGCCAAAGCATTGATGACGGGTTGTATGAGGTGCTATTAACAGTAACGGTAACAGCTAAGATCAAAGACAAAATAATGTTTCTGGCTGAAGTTCAGCAGGCAGGTATTTTTCGTATTCGTCATGTGCCTGACGGGGATATTGATCCGATACTGGGCATTGGCTGTCCTAATATTCTTTTTCCTTATTTACGAGAAACAGTATCGGATGTTGTGACACGAGCTGGATTTCCACCTGTTATTCTTAATCCAGTAAATTTTGAAGCTATCTATCATCAAAAAAGAGCAGAAACAAACGCGAATTAGAAATACAAAAATCCGGAAACCTGTGGGTGAATATACCAATGAGAAAAAGCCTGCTGATTCAGTCATTCTGGTTAAAAAACAGCATGCGCGTTTTGCTGACTACTATCTTGTTGTATCTTCCGAGTCATTTGGCTGCAGAGATGGAGTTTTTTTCAATAGCTGAAAATGCAGTTGTTATGTATGACGCACCATCGCTCAGAGCCGACAAATTATATGTAGCAAGCCGATATCTTCCGGTAGAAGTTGTAGTGGATGTGGAGGGTTGGGCCAAAGTGCGTGACAGTAGCGGGAGTCTTGCCTGGGTTGAAAAGAAAGTTTTAAACCAACAGCGTTATGTTGTCGTGACCGTACCATTAGCTAATATTCACCAATCAGCTGATATTAACTCGGAGCTGGTATTTCAAGCCGAGGAAAATATCGTTATGGAATGGATAGACTCTGACGTTAAAGGCTGGGTAAAAGTGCGGCATCTCGATGGGCAGACTGGCTATGTCAAAGTTAATCAGGTTTGGGGTTCATGAGAATTGCTGTACTGGGTGCAGGTGCATGGGGTTCGGCATTAGCAATTAGCTTATCTGCACGTCATCAGATCAGTTTGTGGTCAAAAGATCCAGATCATGCGATTGAGATGGAAAGGGAGCGTATTAATCAAAGTTTCCTGCCGGGTTATCCTTTGCCCGAATCTTTGAAAATCACATCTATACTCAATGAAGCACTTGATACCGCGGAGCTTGCTTTAATTGTAGTACCCATTGCAGGTTTGCGTGAAACTTTGCGTGCTATTGCCGCAAGAAAAATCAAGATACCGATCCTATGGGGTTGTAAAGGTTTCGAATCAGAAACCACTTATCTGCCGCACCAAGTTGTCGAAGCAGAATATTCTGCCATATTGCCGCACTGCGGCGTACTGTCTGGTCCTAGTTTCGCAGAAGAAGTGGCGCAAGGGCTGCCAACCGCTTTGACGCTGGCATCCAAAGATGTTGATTTTTCCAGCAAAATAGCAGCTGAATTGCATAGTTCGAGGCTACGTATTTATACCAGTCAAGATGTGGTCGGTGTGGAAACAGGTGGTGCGATAAAGAACGTAATCACCATCGCTGCGGGTATTTCTGATGGAATTGGATTTGGACATAATGCACGTGCAGCACTGATTACGCGTGGATTGATGGAAATTACCCGTTTAGGACTTGGTTTAGGCGGGAGTATGAAAACTTTTATGGGGCTGGCTGGGGTTGGTGATTTAATTCTGACGAGTACCGGTGATTTATCTCGAAATAGGAAAGTGGGATTGATGCTGGCTGAAGGGAAATCATTGAATGATATTTTGAATGAACTCGGGCATGTTGCTGAAGGCGTGCACACGGCACAATCAGTATTAAAACTCGGTGATCGATTGAATATAGAAATGCCGATTACACAAGCAGTCTGTAGTATTTTGCATGAGGGTGTGTCAGCCCGGACAGCCGTCGAAGTGTTGCTAAATCGCGAACAAAAAACAGAAATTTATTAATACAAAATTGACATAAGGAACTTCATGTAGTTTCTATTTTGTGTGATTAGTTAGTTGTTTTTATGAAATTTTGTAGTTCATTTGGATAACTTGCTTCTGTTAAACCGTCTGATTAGTCAGATAAATGATGTGGCAGGAAGGCCTTAATTCGCTTGACCAGGCGTTGGCAGCTTGATATAAGAGCGACTGCAGTACTTGCTTGTGATTTAATTACCATTAACTTAGAAGGGGAATTATATGAACAAATCCGAACTTATCGAAGCTATCGCAAAATCGGCTAAAATTTCTAAAGCCTCCGCAGGAAGTGCATTGGATGGAGCGTTAACTGCAATAAAAGGAGCGCTCAAAAAGAATGAAAGTGTAACTTTGGTCGGATTTGGTACTTTTAAAGTAGGTGCAAGAGCTGCACGTACAGGTCGTAATCCACGTACAGGCGCTGCCATTAAAATCAAGGCAGCCAAGGTTCCTAAATTCAGTGCTGGTAAAGCACTCAAAGATGCAGTAAACTAGCGCACTTTCTGACCGGGTGCTTAGCTCAGCTGGTAGAGCGTCGCCCTTACAAGGCGAATGTCGGCGGTTCGATCCCGTCAGCACCCACCAGTCAATTCAATTTAGCTAGTTCTAGGAGTGGTAGTTCAGTTGGTTAGAATACCGGCCTGTCACGCCGGGGGTCGCGGGTTCGAGTCCCGTCCACTCCGCCAAATAAAAAATTGTAATTGTGTTAGCTGACTGTATAAAAATTCTTCGCCCTTACTTTTTACTTTCTAGTATTTTCAGGTTCTAATAGTGTTTGATTTCGTCAACCGTAAGAAGCGTGTCGTCCAAGTCATAATGGGCTTGGCAGTATTGCCATTTTTATTTTGGGGCGTTGAATCGTATCGAGATAAGGGTGGCGAAGGCTATGTCGCAATAGTAGATGGTGAAGAAATCCCGCGCCGTGAGTACGAACAAGCCTTACGTGATCATCATGAAAGAATGCGAGCCATGCTGGGCGCTAATTTTGATAGCGCAATGCTCGATACTTTCGAAGTAAGAAACTCAGTATTGGAAAGACTTATTCAGCAACGATTGCTACATCGTGAAGCCATTAGTAATGGATTTATTGTTCTGGACTCGCAGCTAGTTAAAACGATCCGGGATATACCCGCCTTTCAAAGGGATAATAAATTTTCCAAACAGCAGTATGAGGAATTGTTGAGAAGTCAAGGTCTTAACCCAGTAACTTTTGAGTCGCGTGTACGTCAAGAGCTTTTGTTACAGCAGTTATTAGATGGCTATAGCGAAAATGCATTTGCCCCTAAAATGGTTGCTGAGAGGGTGCAGTATCTCAGTGAAGTGCAGCGTGAGATCAGTCAATCACAGATTACTCCTGAACAATTTTTATCACAAGTAAACCCAGCAGAAGCGGATATCGCCGCTTACTATGAGAAACATAAAGCCGACTTTAATTTGCCAGAACGTGCGCGGATTGAATATCTGGTTTTGTCGCTGGATGCGGTAGCGAAGAATGAAACAGTAAGTAATGAAGCGATCAACGCTTATTTTGCGGAACATCAGGGTGAATTTGGTCAACCTGAAGAACGTAAAGCCAGTCATATTCTGATTAGTGTGCCACCTGACGCGCCGGACGATGTAAAACAGGCAGCGCGGGACAGAGCCGAGGGAATATTAGAGCAAGTTAGGCAGAATCCTGAGAAATTTGCAGAAATCACCAAGGAAAATTCGGATGATCCAGGCTCAGCAGCGCAAGGGGGAGATCTTGGTTTCTTTGGCCGTGGCGTTATGGTTAAATCCTTTGAAGACAAAATTTTTTCAATGCAACTGGATGAAATCAGTGACATCGTAGAAACAGATTTTGGTTTTCATGTGATTAAACTAACCGCTATCAAGGAAGGGAAAAGCCCCGGTTTGGAAGAGGTACGAGAACAAATCGAGAAGAAACTCAAAATAGAGATGGTAGGAAGTGTTTTTGGGGAGATTGCTGAAGATTTCAGTAATGTGGTCTATGAGCAGGGAGATAATCTGCAGGCAGCAGCAGAAAAATTTGAGTTGCCAATCCAAACGAGTGACTGGATTACCAGAAGTGCAACAGAGCCAGCCATTCTAGCTAATGAAAAGCTTTTGTCGGCAATTTTTTCTGAAGATGTTATTTTAAATCAAAGAAATACTGGTGCTATTGAAGTTAAACCGGATACATTTGTATCCGCTCGTATTCTTGAACACAAGCCTGCTACTGTACAATCACTGATGGTGGTTAGAGATCAGATCGTAGAGAAGCTGAAGAAGCAAATGGCAGAAGCAATTGCCGTTGAAGAGGGGAAAACAAAGCTTGCACGCTTACAAGCCGGTGAAGATGTTGATGATGTAACTTGGAGCGATGCAAAGCAGATTTCTTATATGCAATCGCAAGGATTGGATCATGAAACATTACGTGCCATTTTTAGAGCAGAAACCAATAATTTACCCGTTTATACCGGAACAGCTAATCCAAGTGGCGGGTTTAATCTGGTACGTATCAGTAAAGTTATAGAGCCAGAATCTACAGACAAAGCAAAGCTTGATAACTTTACTAAACAGTTGCAACAGATGATCACGCAAGAAGAAATGTCTTCCTATCTGGCTGCACTCAGGCAGCGCTATGAGGTGAAAATCAAACAAGATAATTTCTAGTTTTTAGAAATTACTCTCGTTGAAATTGCATTATCATAGGCTGGACTTTCTATTCATCAATATTAAATGCGACGGTATTGAATCCTGCATCAACATAAGTTATCTCTCCGGTAATACCGCTGGCAAGATCGCTGCATAAAAAAGCAGCCACATTACCCACTTCATCGGTTGTTACATTGCGGCGAAGTGGTGAAACTTTCTCGGTATAACCCAATAATTTTCCAAAATTTCCGATACCGGAAGCTGCCAGGGTTTTAATAGGTCCAGCAGAGATTGCATTGACGCGTATACCTTTGGGACCCAGGCTGGAAGCCATGAAGCGGACATTTGCTTCAAGGCTGGCTTTGGCTAATCCCATAACGTTGTAGTTTGGCATGACCCGGACTGCACCCAAATAGCTTAATGTTAGCAGCGCGCCATTTCTATTTTGCATTAAAGGTAGCGCAGCTTTGGCGAGCGCAGAAAAGCTATAGGCGCTGATATCATGCGCGATGCGAAAGGCTTCCCGGTTAACACTTTCCAGGTAATCACCGGTTAGCGCTTCACGAGGAGCAAACGCAATTGAATGAATAATGCAATCCAGCCCGTCCCAATGTTTTTTCAGATTTTCAAAACACAGCGTGATTTCATTGTCGCTGGCTACATTACAGGGAAATAGCAAGTTGCTATCAAATTCAGCAGCCAGCTTTTCGACGCGTCCACGGATTTCTTCACCCTGGTAAGTAAAAGCCAGTGATGCGCCTTCACGCTTCATGGCCTTGGCGATGCCATAAGCAATTGAGCGGTTGCTCAGTAACCCAGTAATGAGTACGCGTTTATTTGCGAGAAATCCCATACAAATTTCCTTGTAAAATTGTGTGAATCAGCAAATTATAGCTGAAGGGAGAAATAAGTGGAGTTGTGTAAGAAAAGATATAAGGTATTCGCGTATTATTTTGCTTAAAACAGGCTAATTCCGATAAACTGGGTTTGCAATGGAAAAATTAGTTATGACATCATGGTTGTTGATTCTGCAAGCTTTTGTTTTATCTGCCTGCGGGGATTCTAATTGGAATAATCCCTACTCAGCCGCGGATGCAGAGAAAAATATCCTTTATAATGTATTTACCGAGCGGCCCAAGCATCTTGATCCGGTGCAATCCTATAGTTCTAATGAAATTCAATTCACCGCGCAAATTTATGAACCCCCGCTGCAATATCATTATTTAAAACGCCCTTTTGCATTGATTCCAGCGACGGCAAAAGAAATACCCATTGTGAAATATCTTGATAATGAAGGAAATCAATTAGCGGATGATGCGCAGGCGGCGGATATTGCCTATAGTATTTATGAAATCTCAATTAAACCGGGAATTCTTTTTCAACCGCATCCAGCATTTGTAAGTAATGCGCAAGGTGACTGGTTGTACCATGATCTGAATGAACAAGAAATGGCAGCGGTATTCAAGTTATCTGATTTTCCTCAAACAACTACAAGAGAATTGCTTGCGGAAGATTATGTATATCAGATCAAACGCTTGGCGCATCCCAGATTGCATTCGCCGATATACGGGCTCATGGCGGATTACATAGTGGGGCTCAGCGACTATGCCAAGGTATTAAAACAAGCCGACCAAAATCAATCCGATGGAAAAACATACCTCGACCTGAGAGATTATCAGTTAGCTGGAGTGCAGGTTGTCGATAGATATACTTATCGCATAAAAATAGCCGGTAAGTATCCGCAATTTGTCTATTGGCTGGCGATGCCTTTTTTTGCACCGATTCCTTGGGAAGCGGATCGCTTTTATTCGCAGAAAGGATTAATGCAAAAAAACATTACATTGGACTGGTATCCGGTTGGTACAGGCCCGTATATGTTAACCGAGAATAATCCTAATTTGAGAATGGCATTGGAAAAGAATCCTAATTTTCATGATGAATTCTATCCGGCTGAAGGGATGCCGGGAGATGAAGAAAATGGCTTGTTAATTGATTCGGGAAAGAAATTGCCATTTATCGATAAAATTATTTTTACCCGCGAAAAAGAAAGTATTCCACGGTGGAACAAATTTTTGCAAGGTTATTACGATGCTACCGGTATTGGTTCAGATAGTTTTGACCAAGCCGTGCAGTTGGTGGGTCAGGGAGAAGCAACCGTCACTGAAACCATGGCAGAACAAGGGATAAGGCTGGAAACTACCGTGGCGGTGTCGACTTATTACATGGGTTTTAATCTGCTGGATCCGGTAGTGGGCGGAAGTAATGCGCAGGAACGTGAATCGGCAAGAAAACTCAGGCAAGCGATTTCTATCGCTGTGGACTATGAAGAATTTATTTCAATTTTTGCAAATGGCCGCGGAATGCCGGCTCAAAGTCCGATCTCTCCGGGTATTGCAGGGTATCGTGAGGGGAAAGAAGGTATCAATCCCGTGGTGTATGAATGGATGAATGATCAACCGCAGCGCAAATCAATTCAAGTTGCAAAGGCTTTGCTTGCCGAGGCAGGATATCCAAATGGAATAGATCAGCGAACCGGCGCACCCTTAGTCCTGTATTTTGATGTGACGGCGCGCAGTTCTGAAGACAGATCAAAGCTCGATTGGATGCGTAAACAGTTCCAAAAATTAAATATACAACTGGTGGTAAGGAGTACTGATTACAATCGTTTCCAAGACAAAATCCGTAAAGGAAATGCGCAAATTTTTGAATGGGGGTGGAATGCAGACTATCCTGATGCAGAGAATTTTCTGTTTTTATTGTACGGG
Organism: Nitrosomonas sp. Is79A3; assembly: GCF_000219585.1. Lineage (NCBI taxonomy): Bacteria > Pseudomonadati > Pseudomonadota > Betaproteobacteria > Nitrosomonadales > Nitrosomonadaceae > Nitrosomonas > Nitrosomonas sp. Is79A3. The sequence goes on from NC_015731.1 coordinate 705,947, forward strand.
CCGCAAAGTAAAGTGCGCAACAGTGGCGAGAATGCGGCTAACTATGATAATACTGAATACAATAAATTATTTGAACAGATGAAGAATATGGATGATGGGCCACAGCGGCAATTAATAATTGATCGTATGGTGGAAATATTACGTCATGATGCCCCTTGGTTGTGGGGATATCATCCAAAAGATTATGGGTTGTATCATTCCTGGTATCAGAATATTAAACCCAACAGAATATCGAATAATAATCTTAAGTATTTAAAAATAGACGCTACGTTGAGAGCGCAAAAACGCCGTGAATGGAATGAGCCGGTATTGTGGCCCATTACGCTGCTGCTGGTGATAGCGGCACTCAGTCTTTTCCCTGCTATAGCGGCTTTTCGCCGTCATGAAAGCAGCACGGCCGTGCGCACAGCATCCTCTTGAAATTACAATATTACATCAGCAATGTTTGGCTATATTATTAGACGTATTTTATATGCAATACCGATTCTCATCGGAGTGAATCTGATTACATTCGCTTTGTTTTTTGTGGTGAATACACCCGATGACATGGCGCGTATGCAATTGGGCATTAAATACGTTACGCCTGAAGCAATAGAAAAATGGAAAATCGAGCGTGGCTATGATAAACCGCTGTTGTTCAATCAGGAAGCTGAGAAACTGGGAAAATTGACCGATACAATTTTCTTCGAGAAATCGGTATCAATGTTTGTTTTCGATTTCGGCCGGGCAGATGATGGACGCGATATTGCACTGGAGATCAAGTCGCGCATGTTGCCTAGCCTTGCCATTGCATTGCCGGTATTTGTCTTGGGATTAGTTGTGTACATTACTATCGCATTGCTGATGGTTTTTTTTCGCGCCACTTATATAGATTTCTGGGGAGTGGTTTTTTGTGTGGCGTTGATGTCTATTTCCAGCTTGTTTTATATTATTGCGGGGCAATTTTTAGTGAGCAAGCTATGGCATTGGGTGCCCATATCGGGTTATGGAAGCGGGCTGGATGCAGCCAAATTTCTGTTGTTGCCTATCCTAATTGGCGTAATCGGTAGCATTGGATCCAGTACGCGCTGGTACCGCACAGTTTTTCTGGAAGAAATGAATAAAGAGTATGTGCGCACAGCCAGAGCGAAGGGGCTGTCCGAGCGTATTGTTTTGTTTAAGCATGTACTCAGGAACGCAATGATTCCTATTTTAACGGGTGCGGTGGTTGTGGTGCCTTTGTTATTTTTAGGCAGCTTGCTGGTTGAATCGTTTTTTGGTATTCCCGGGCTTGGCAGCTATACCATTGATGCGATTAATTCGCAGGATTTTGCAATTGTGCGGGCAATGGTCTTTTTGGGATCAATGCTGTATATCATAGGCTTAATTTTAACCGATATATCCTACACGCTCGTTGATCCTCGAATTCGCCTAGCATAAAGCTGGCAATGTAAGATGCCCCAAAAATAATCTCAGCACCCAGAAACTGAGCATTTAATAGGCCGTTGAAAAACGTTTTCGAGGCAGCCGATGCAAGGCAAAAACAGGCGAAAAAGCGCAGTTTATGCTTAATAAATGAGCATTATGAGTCTGTTTTTAACACCGCAGCGGCAATGCAGATAGTTTTTCAACGGCCTGTTAATCACTCTGGCTAAATAATCGGGATTTTAACAACATGAGTCAACACTATCTCAAACCGCTCTTTTCACCTGAATCGGTTGCTATATTTGGAGCAAGCGATCGTGTGGATTCTGTTGGTCAGATTGTTCTGAGCAACATGCTGAAAAGTGGCTACAAAGGCGTACTTTTTCCCATCAATCCCAAGCATAAAGAAATTCAAGGGCATAAAGCCTATGCCTCATTATTCCAGGTTAGTGAAATTGTAGAACTTGCAGTGATTGCCACGCCCGCGCAAACCGTACCTGACATTATTGAAGATTGCGGCAAGCATGGAATCAAGGCTGCTGTCATTATTTCTGCGGGCTTTTCCGAAATTGGCGCTACCGGGCGGGCATTGGAGTGTGCGGTACTGGAAAATGCGCGCCGCTATGGAATACGCCTGCTTGGTCCCAATTGCCTGGGTATCATGCGTCCTGACAGAGGTCTGAATGCAACGTTTAATAAAGGCAGCGCAAACGCGGGAAATCTGGCTTTTGTGTCACAATCGGGCGCACTCTGCACCGCTATTCTGGATTGGGCGCAGACCAATGATGTGGGGTTTTCCAGTGTGGTTTCTCTGGGTTCAACTGCCGATGTGGATTTTGGTGAAATTCTAGACTATCTGGTGACAGATCAGCTGACTCAGAATATTTTGTTGTACATCGAAGGCATTCGAAATGCCCGCAGCTTTATGAGTTCTCTGCGTGCTGCCGCGCGCATCAAACCGGTCATACTGGTGAAAGTCGGGCGCCATGCAGCGGGTTCCAAAGCAGCCATGTCGCATACTGCATCACTGGTTGGATCAGATGATGCATTCGATGCCGCGGTCCGGCGTGCTGGTGTTGTGCGTGTTCAAACCATTACGCAATTATTCTCAGCCGCAAAAGCACTGTCCTGTGGTTTTCATCCCAGCGGTAATCGGCTGGCAATCGTCACCAACGGAGGCGGTCCCGGCGTGATGGCCACTGATCATGCAATTGATCTGGGTCTGGAAATGGCTACTTTGTCAGATGCCACCATGGAGCAGTTAAATCAGGTGCTGCCGCCCACCTGGTCACACGGTAATCCGGTGGATGTGATCGGAGATGCGCAGGCTGACCGCTACCAGCAGGCTGTGCGCGCATGCCTGGAGGACTCCAATGTGGATGGAGTGCTGGCAATATTGACTCCGCAAGCCATGACCAAACCGCTGGAAGCGGCGAACACATTAATAGAGTTGTCGAAGCAAAACAGCAAACCTTTGCTGACTTGCTGGATGGGGGAATCACAGGTAGCGGAATCCCGTGTCGCTTTTAATCTGGCGAAGAAACCCAATTTCCGCACGCCCGAGCCGGCGGTAGAGGTATTCTCGTATCTGTCAGCCTACTATCGTAATCAGAAGCTGCTGATGCAAATGCCGGGGCCTTTGTCGCATCACCTGGAACCCGATGTAGAAGCTGCGCGCATGATTATAGACGGCGCGTTGCAGGACCGGCGGAAGATATTAAGTGAAATGGAATCGAAAGCTTTGCTTTCTGCCTTTCATATTCCGGTAGCACAGACCATGATCGCGCATTCGCCAAATGAAGCAATGCTCATCGCGCAACAGTTGGGATTTCCCGTGGTGATGAAAGTCAACTCCCGCGACATCACCCATAAAACCGATGCCGGCGGTGTACTACTGAATCTGGTGAACGCCCAAGCAGTAACAGCGGCTTACCATACGATTATCGCAAACGTTAAATTGAATCGCCCGGATGCACAGATGGATGGTGTTTCGATAGAGCCCATGGTAGTTAAACCGAATGGCCGCGAGCTAATGGTGGGTGTTACTTACGATGCGGTATTTGGTCCGGTGATTACCTTTGGTGTTGGCGGTACTATGGTGGAAGTGATCGGTGACCGCGCTGTTGTTTTGCCTCCGCTTAACACTTTCCTGGTGAAAGATTTGATTCAAAGTACGCATGCTGCGAAGATGCTCGGTACTTTCCGGCATATGCCGCCGGTTGCTATGGCTGCACTGGAAAGTGTATTGTTACGCGTATCAGAGATGGTATGCGAGCTGCCAGCATTGACGGAAATGGATATCAACCCGCTGATTGTCGATGAGCACGGTGCGCTCGCAGCCGATGCGCGCATCGTAATTGCCTTGCGTCATCCCAGCGCTGACCGCTATGCACATATGGCGATTTACCCTTATCCCGCACATCTGATCAGCACTTGGCAATTGGCTGACGGCAGAAATATCACCATAAGACCGATCCGTCCGGAAGATGCGGAGATTGAGCAGGCTTTTGTACGTGGCTTATCGGAAGAAGCGCGTTATTTCCGTTTTATGTTCAGCGTGCAGGAACTCAGCCAGACTATGTTGTTGCGCTTTACACAAATTGATTACAGTCGCGAAATGGCGTTAATCGCAGTAACCTTCGAACAAGACAAAGAAATCGAATTGGGTGTTGCGCGTTTTGCCATCAGTCCTGAGGGGGAAAGCTGCGAATTTGCGCTGGTTATCGCAGATGCCATGCAGGGCAAAGGATTGGGACAGAAACTCATGACGGCGCTGATGGATGCTGCCCGCGCCAAGGGGTTAAAAGTCATGGCCGGTGAAGTGCTTAAAACCAATACCAATATGTTGAAACTGATGAACAGGCTCGGCTTTAGCATTGAAGATAGATTAGACGACGACAACATCAAGCGTGTCAGAAAAATATTATGATTAATGAATAAAATCAACCCGTATTGGGTTAACAGCAAACGAAAAGAGTAAGCACCTATGAAAACCGCCTACCTGACTCATCCTTCCTCGCTCAAACACAATATGGGAGCGGGCCATCCCGAATGCCCTACGCGCATTCAAGCCATCGAGGATCAGCTCATCGCTTCCGGTTTGATGCCTTTTCTGGACCGGCAAGACGCTCCTGCCGCAAGTAAGGAACAACTCCAGCGCGCCCATTCGATTGATTATATCGAAACTATTTTCAGGGCTTCACCCAGTAATGGGCTGGTTTATCTCGATGCGGACACGGCAATGAATCCGTATAGCCTGGAAGCTGCTTTGCATGCTGCTGGTGCGGCGGTCAAAGCGGTTGACTTGGTGATGTCGGGCCAGAATGAAAACGCATTCTGCAATATTCGTCCGCCCGGCCATCATGCCGGGCGCAGCAGCGCTGCGGGATTTTGCATATTCAATAATGTAGCGGTCGCCGCCGCCCATGCGCTTGCGCATTACGGCCTGAGCCGTGTGGCAATTGCCGATTTTGATGTGCACCACGGCAATGGGACTGATGAGATTTTCAATGGCGATAACCGTGTCATGCTGTGCTCAACATTCCGGCATCCGTATTATCCTTACGAGGGTGTTGATAGCGGCAATGAACATATTATCAACGTGCCGCTTGCCGCTGGTGCAACGGGCGCGCAATTTCGTGTTGCCGTGACAGAAAATTGGCTGCCAGCCCTGGAACAATTCAAACCAGAGCTGTTGTTAATTTCAGCAGGATTCGACGCACACCGGGAAGATGACATGGGCGGACTTGCTTTGCGCGAGGAAGATTACCTGTGGATTACAGAAACACTTAAGCGTATCGCCATCGATCACGCCAATGGCCGAATTGTGTCCGCCCTAGAAGGGGGCTATGCTTTGCATGCTCTAGGCCGCAGCGCGCTGGCCCATATCAAAGTACTTAGCGGACTTTAAAGCACCGGTTTGGCGGATCGCATAATAGAGTTTTTTGCAAAACCCATTTTTAAAATCCAAATCAAGGTTACTGCCGTTTTTTGAATCCGCTGTGCATACCGTCCATGTATGTGCTGGAACCTGTGACTTTGCACTATAATTGCAAACATTGATTCCTCCATGCAATATCCGGGTTAAGTGTTACCGATTACCAAAAGAATAAAAAAGGAAATGTTTCATGAGTGCTATTTGGTTTAAAGATTACACCATTGCGTATCTGGAAGGTTTACGCAATGCCAATATGGGCGAACATATCGGTATTCAGTTTACCGAGCTGGGGCCTGATTTTTTGAAGGCGCGTATGCCCGTCGATAAGCGCACAACGCAACCATTCGGTATCCTGCATGGCGGTGCCAGTTGCGTGCTATCTGAAACCTTGGGCAGTGTGTCGGGTTGGATGACAATTGACCCGGAAAAGTACCGTGCGGTCGGTCTGGAGCTTAATATCAACCATGTTCGCGCGGTTACCAAGGGTCATGTTATTGGTATTTGCACACCGTTACATACTGGCCGCCGTACACAAGTCTGGCAAACGGATATTGTTGAAGAAGCTACTGGCAAGCGCGTAGCGATTTCACGATTAACATTGGCGATCATTGAACAAGGCACGCTCAGTGTGCAGAAGGAACATGTGATCGTCGAAAGAGAGTCATAACGCATTAATCTAACAAAAAACCCTCATGCTTCCGGTATGAGGGTTTTTTTGTTGATGTGGAACGAAAACTTGAACCAGCGTTGTCTATGCGCTTTTTAAGTTTCCTTGCTGTCTTTACTCTTGCTGATTTCCACTTCTTTGGGGACTACTTTCTCATCCGATGACTCAGTATTTCCGGATTGCTCTTCTGTTTTTAGCTCGGCGGCTTCAGCGGTAGCCGTTTCAGCAGAACTCCTGTCGTCATCTGATGGATTGTCCCCGGTACGATCCTCATCTTTACCTTTGCTGTTCCACATGAAATAAGCCGCGCCTAGCGTAACCACAACAACCGGCATAGTAATAAAAACCAGCAATGCATATTCCACTGTGACGTCTGAGCCTGGAGGAGGGGGGCTATTCACCAACACGTAGGCGTGCGTCAAGGCAACGCCATAAACCGGCAGCAATGCAGCCATGTAACGATTAGTAATGAACGGACGTACCGTCAGCATGTTCAATATATTGGAACCGTAATATCCAATGAAATAAACAACAATATAAAAGAAAATGGCGCCCATGGGTTTCCCTGTCTTATTCTGGTTTATCGGTTATAAAAATCAGATTTCATAAAAAGGCTAAGAATCTTGAACCTTATGATACACAGATCATCATCAAAAATGTACTGATAAAGCTGGGTGAGAAATCATCAGTTAGATTCTGAGATCTAATTCCAATTTTATTTTAAAACAGCATTAATAATCCAATCCCATCCGGCAATGCTACGCATAGTCTCCTGGTTTAATTCAAAGCTTTTTAGCGCGCTTTCCAGATGTATCTCAAGCGCATCCAGACTATCGAAGGCGCGGTTATGAAAGAATTTTTCCCGCAATTCATCCCATACATGTTCCTGCGGGTTGAGTTCTGGCGAGTAAGGTGGTAGAAACAGGATTCGCATATTCTCTGCCAATTTCATGGTTTGGCTTTTGTGCCAGCCTGCACCGTCCATCACCATAATGATATTTTCATGCGGGTAACGTGCCGCGATTTCATCCACGAAAAGTTGCATGCAGTCCCCGTTCACCCAGGGCAGGATTAGGGAATCAAATCGCCCATCCAGTGGGCTGACTGCGCCATAAGCGTAGGTGTATTGTTGCGTCAGCATGGCACGTACCATGGGACGATGGGGCTTCTTGTCCCAGCAGTGCCGTACATCGCTGATGCGGCCGAAACGCGCTTCATCCTGAAACATTAGACGCAGCGGGCGCGAGACCGCAAAAGCCGCCACTTCCTCGGTTAGCCGCTCGGGGAGTTTTTTTTCCACGCCTCGCGCGCTGCTGGGTCGGCTTGTGGATGGCTTTTATCCGGGGCCAGTTTGCGCCAGCCATGCCGTGCCAACATTTGGTACAGAGTAGACAAAGCCAGTGGCTTGCCCAGCCTAGCTTCAACCGCCGGTTTCAAGGGCGGAACAATGACCACGCCACCGGTAGCAGCCTCACTCAGCACTTCATCCAGAATCCTGGCTTCCTGCTCCAAACTGGCCTTGGCCCGGTTACGTAATTCGCGTTTGCTGCGCGTGGCTTTCTTTTCCTCTCCCGTCGCTGGATCATACCGGGTACGCATTCTGCAGGTGACACCTACTGAACGGCCAATGGCAAGCGCTGTCTGCTCCAGACTCAAACCTAGCGACAATGGCAGCACTATCGCTTGCGCAGCTCGAAGTTCTGCCGCAGTCTTGGCTTTCTTTAACCGTTCCATCGCTACCTCAAGTTGCTCCGTCCCACTTGCCTTCCGTGCCATGATGGCCTCTACCAAAAATAAAAGCTATATTATTACTGTTTTTATCTGTAATTGGAATAAGATGGCAGTTTGTGAATAGCATCATTCCGCTCTTTATACAAAAGAAATATGCAATTAATTTAGAAGTGTTTTGCTGAGTCATTGCTGGTTTTTCTGCTATCACAAATCCTTCACAGCAAACATGCTAGGCTCAGGGTGTATCTCTCTAAATGTTAATAAATCAACGTTCCTTGAGCGTTGATTTATTTCCGATAGCGAAAAGATTCATCTATTCGTAATAAAAATTAGGTATGCTACAGACTGGTTAAATCTAATCAGGCCGTTGTTATGGATTCTCTCACCCCGTTGTCTTCATTGATTACTGAATCGCAAGATCCGCCGCAAGAGAAATTGCTGACTATCCCTGAATATTCGCAAAGGCAGGAGTTACATAACGAGCTGAATTCGGTCGCGTATGAACTTTTGGCGCCGCCTGTTCAACTTTCGCATTTGGTATTAATGTCCGAGCGGCACTGGGTTGATCAGGAACGTAAATTGATCGGTGAGTTATGTGTCCGCTATGGCATTGCTCCGCCCAATACGCACGAAAATGATTTCAGTGCGGATTTTGGCGAATTCCGCCTCCGTTGGGAACGGCATACCGAATACTCGACGTATACTGTTTATCGTGCAAAGCCATTTGTGACCCCCTTTGAGCATCCGGCGATTGAATACGTGCCGCAGGAGTGGTTGGTCCGCTTGCCCGGAGAGTTGCTGGTAGCGACGCATATTGCTTTGGAGGACCGGTCACGACCCAAGCGTAGCTTGCATGAACTGTCTATTTTGTTTGCTTCCGGAACAGTGATCGGTTCCAAGGTGGCGGGAGGTGCTGCCAGTGTGTGGAGTGATAATCAGATACATCATGATAATTTTGGCCGCATACTGATCCATGATGAAAATTTGCGCAGCCGTCAGGTTGGACGATTGGTGCAACGACTGCTTGAGATCGAAACTTACCGCATGCTGGCGATGCTGCCATTGCCGGTAACGCGCGAGATCATTCCGCAATTGGCGCGCGCCGATCAGCGGCTGGCTACACTGATAGCAGACAATGTGGAACTGACCAGTATCGAAGACGAACAGCGCTTGCTGGACGAACTGACGCGTTTGGCGGCGGAAACCGAGCGATTGTCTGCGCAAACCAGTCATCGTTTTAATGCATCCAGAGCCTATTACGATATCGTGAAATTACGCATTACCGAATTACGCGAAGAGCGTATTGAGGGATTGCAGATGCTGCAGGAATTCATGATTCAGCGATTGTCTTCAGCGATGGGCACGTGTGAATTGGTGCATACCAAACTGGAGACGCTGTCGATGCGTCTCGGGCGTGCATCGGCTTTGCTGCGCACACGGGTTGACCTGTCCATGGAAGCGCAGATTCGCGATTTGTTGAAGTCTATGGACCATCGTGCTCATGTGCAATTGCGCATGCAGGAGACGGTTGAAGGTTTGTCGGTTGTCGTGCTGAGCTACTACTTGCTGGGTATTCTGGGCTATGGATTAAAAGCGCTCCAGGCTGCGGGGCACGATATTAATGTTGAATTGCTGACCGGTATCGCGATTCCCATCGTAGTATTGAGCGTCTTTTTTGTTGTGAGCGGTTTGCGCCACGTGATTAGAAAGCTGCATCGGGATGAGTGATTGATGATTAACACTCGGTGACGCTGACCGCCAGCCCGCCCAGAGAGGTTTCCTTATATTTGACCGACATTTCCAGTCCGGTTTGTTTCATGGCAGCGATGCAATTATCCAATGACATAAAATGCTGGCCATCGCCACGGATTGCCAGTGATGACGCGGTATAAGCTTTGATGGCGCCAAATCCATTGCGTTCAATACACGGCACCTGCACCAGACTTCCTACCGGATCGCAGGTCATGCCCAAATGATGCTCCAGTGCGATTTCTGCAGCGTTCTCAATTTGCTCGGTAGTGCCGCCTTTAATTGCGCATAAGCCTGCAGCCGCCATGGCTGAGGCAGAGCCCACTTCGCCTTGACAACCTACTTCAGCGCCGGAAATTGAACTGTTATGTTTGATCAGTCCGCCGATTGCACCGGCTACCAGCAAGAAATCACGTACTTGTTCCTGCGTTGCACCCTCATGTTTTACCGCATAATAAATAACTGCCGGTATGACGCCTGCTGCACCGTTGGTGGGTGCCGTAACCACCATATGACCTGCTGCATTTTCTTCATTCACCGCCATGGCATAGGCGCACAGCCAGTCATTCAAATTGGCTTTTTGCGGATTCTCTTGTAACTGTTGAAACAAAGAATGCGCGCGCCGTTTAATGTTAAGTCCGCCGGGTAACCGGCCTTCAGCCACAAGACCATTTTCCAGGCAAGTTTGCATTGCATTCCAAACTGCATCCAATCCCTCGTTCAATTCTGCTTCACTGATGCGCTCCAGTTCATTACTTCGCTTCATCGCAGCAATCGATAGGCCGCTGTCGGCTGACATTTTCATCATCTGGTTGGCTGAATCAAACGGAAAGCCGCAGGAACTGGTTGCCTCCATTTTAATGGGCGCAACAATTTGACCAATTTCAGACAACGTGGTGATAAAACCGCCGCCAATTGAGAAATAAGTTTCGGTCAACAGGGTCTTGCCGGTTCCGTCCAGCAACTGAAAAATCATGCCATTCGGATGTTCCGGCAGCGGTTCTCCGCGATCGAAGATAATATCTTCAGGCGGATTAAAGTGGATCACTGTCGATTCGTTGATGCGGATGGTGTTTTGTTGCCAAAGTTTTTGGAACAATTCATTCACATTCAGTTTCGCCAATCCTCGCGGTGTATATTCATGCATGCCTAAGGTCACCGCACGATCGGTGGCGTGACCTTTGCCAGTGAACGCTAATGATCCCCGTAAGGTACAGCGTACCTGCAGGAAAGATGGCACGGGATGGCTGGAAATAAAAACCTCGATACGGTCTCGAAAATCCTTGGCTGCAACCATAGGACCCATCGTATGTGAACTGGATGGACCAATACCTATTTTGAAAAGATCAAGAACGCTAATGAACATTAAATTGCCTGTGAAAATTCGAAATTCTTAGAGGATCAAGGTGATGTTTTGTGGAATATTCGCGCTGAAAATTATAGCGCAGCTAGTATGCTATATGTCTTGCATTGACTCAACAAATTTTTTTGAGTATCGGAGGTTATTGGGTTCATATACCACAGTAGCAGTAAGATTTAATGAGTCTTCGTGTTATTGTCCATAAAGCGGAAAGAATATTGTAATCTAATGGACATGGAAAGACAGTTGTAATGTTTCTTTAAACTGTATGATTAAATACTTATAATATTTCTTGTATGTTTGGTGTAAGATATTGTTTGTATAATATTGTATTTCATAGATAAATTATTCTTCTATGTTGTCCTGTTTGAACTCTTTCTGCCATTATTTTGGATGACTTTCTTTTTCTAAATCAATGCTATGATTCGCGATTTTATAATCTCAGCAGATTCTCCTAACCGTGAGGCGACGATTCTTGTTTCCACTATACTAAGCGAGGGGCAGCTGAGTGAATTGTTCGACGGTATTAAAGATTTGATTCAGAGTATTGCACCGGATGGACATTTTCTTTTCGTGAACCGCGCTTGGCGCGAAGCACTCGGATACTCGGTGGAAGAAGTCGCCACGTTGAATATCTTTAACATCATACATCCGGATTGTCGTGCGCATTGCCAGAAGTTTATGGAACGTATCATGGCGGGTGAGCATGTTGGATTAATCGAGGTGCCATTTCAAACAAAGGATGGGCAAATCATCGTTGTGGAAGGTAATGTAAGTCTTTATCGTGAAGATAATAAACCCGTTGCCATGCGCGGCATATTCCGCAACATCACTGAGCGTAAAGCAGCAGAGGCGGAAATCCTGTCATTGAAGGAAAATCTCGAACATACGGTAATGCAGCGTACCGCTGAGTTGCAAGCCAGTGAAAGACGTTTTCGCAATCTTGTCGCAAGTATACCGGGTGCAGTGTATGAGTTCTGTGTTGATGCAACCGGTCATCGCACGCTTCCTTTTATGAGTGAGGGCATTGTTAATTTGGTTGGTTGTTCTGCGGCCGAATGCATAGCGAATGTTGAAATTTTGTTTCAACGAATACCCGATCATGCTGCACCGGGCATGGAAGCATCCATTCGGGATTCAATGGAAAAGCTGATGCCATGGTTTTATGAATTTCCTATACAAACTTCCGCAGGTGAGAAATGGATACGAGGTCACGCGATACCGCAACGAGAAGGGGATGGCAATACGCGGTGGAATGGTGTATTTGTTGATATCACCCCGCAAAAACAGCTGGAAATAGCGCTACGCAATAATGAGCAGCTTTTTCGCAGCTTGACTGAAGTGGCGCCGGTCGGTATTTTTCGCACCGATGCAGCGGGTAGATGCCTGTATGTGAATGAGCGTTGGTGCAGTATGGCCGGTATGGATGTTGTAGCGGCTGCAGGAGATGGATGGACTCACGCAATTCATCCGGATGACCGCGAGAAAGTGGTTGATGAATGGAATGCAGCCGTGAAACATCAACAGCAGTTCAGGTGCGAGTATCGCTTGCAAACTGATGAACAAATAATTACCTGGATTCTAGGTCTGGCACAAGCTGAACGGAATCAGAATGGTGATGTACTGGGTTATGTGGGTACGATTACCAATATTACCGATCAAAAAATGAAAGAATCGGAACTGGCGGAATCGCGCAACTTGCTCAAAACTATTGTGGATACAATGCCGGCACGTATCTTCTGGAAAGATAAAGAATCCCGTTATTTGGGTTGTAATCCTGTTTTTGCTAAAGATGCAGGGATAGGGTCGCCTCAGGAAATTATCGGTAAAGTGGATTACGATTTAAGTTGGACGAGGGATCAGGCGGATCACTACCGGAATGACGACCGGAACGTGATCAACTCAGGAATCCCGAAACTTTACTACGAAGAACCGTTGAATAATCCTGCCGGAGAAACCATTTGGATAGAGACCTCTAAAGTACCGCTGCTGAATACAAATCATGAAATCATAGGGGTGCTGGGTATCTATCAGGATATTACACAGCAAAAGCAAGCGCACGATTCGATGCGTCTGGCGACCACTATTTATCAGTCGAGCAATGAAGCCATTATGGTCACGGATGAAAACAACCGGATTATACAAGTTAACCCGGCTTTTACGCGTATGACTGGTTACGAGATCGCAGATGTTATTGGCAAGGATTCAACGATGCTGCGATCAGGCTGGCATAACGAGGCTTTTTATCAGGATATGGGGTGCAAGCTTTTAAATGAAGGCTGCTGGCAAGGAGAAATCTGGGATCTGCGCAAGGACGGTATTGTTCACGCCAAATGGCTCAGTATTCATGTTATTCGTCATCCGGATGGCCGTGTTCACTGCCATGTTGCACAGTTTTCGGATATCACTGAGAAGAATAAAAAAGACGAAATAATCCTGTCGCAGGCTAATTATGATCAGTTGACCGGCTTGCCCAACCGGAATTTGTTTAAGAATCGTTTGGAACTTGAGATCAGGAAATCGTATTGCAATGAATCGATGCTCACATTGCTGCTTCTGGATTTGGATCACTTTAAAGATATCAACGATACATTGGGTCATGACAAAGGCGATGATTTGCTGCGAGAAGTTGCCTTGCGTATCCGGTTATGCGTCGATCAATCCGATACGGTCGCGCGTCTGGGTGGAGACGAGTTTGCGGTTATTGTAACGAATTCTGCAGAGAATCATCTGCAGGCTGAAACGCTTGCCCGGAAGATTATTCAAGAATTGAACAAACCGTTTAATTTTAGTCACAGTCAGATCAATCATTTTATTTCCACCAGTATCGGCATCGTCTCTTATCCCCAGGACGGAGCTGACATGAAAAGCTTGATGAAGCATGCAGACCAGGCGATGTATGCAGCAAAACTGCAAGGCCGTAACCGTTTCTGCTACTTTACTGCTTCCATGCAGCAGGAAGCGCATGAAAAAATGCTGCTTATTCATGATCTCAGGCAAGCAATCGTAAAAAATGAACTGCACGTTTATTATCAACCGATCCTGGAGCTATCCAGTGGACGTATTATCAAGGCAGAAGCGCTGTTGCGCTGGAAACACCCGCTACGCGGCATGATTAGCCCGGCTACCTTTATCCCATTAGCCGAGGAAAGCGGCTTAATTGTGGAAATCGGAGAGATGGTATTTAAACGATCGATTGCCCTGATTGATCAGTGGCGGCAGGAGTACGGTTATACAATTCAAATCAGTGTGAATGTATCTCCTATTCAGTTCAAATATATGAATAATGGCCGCTGGTTTGATCACCTGAGTCAAATGGGGTTGCCAGGAAATTGCATTAACGTGGAAATTACCGAAGGGCTATTGCTAAAAGACTCTTCTGTTGTGCAAGAGTACCTGCTGGAGTTTCGTAATAACGGCATAGAAGTTTCCATTGATGATTTTGGTACCGGCTTCTCTTCGCTTTCTTATTTAAAGAAGTTTGATATTGATTATCTCAAGATAGATCGTTCTTTTATTAATCAGCTGATAGACAATGCGACAGACCGGGCGCTGGTAGAAGCCATTATTGTGATGGCGCATAAACTGGATATCAAAACCATAGCCGAGGGTGTTGAAACCAAAGAACAGCAGGATTTGCTGATTCATTTTGGCTGCGATTATGTACAGGGTTTTCTGTATTCGATCCCGATTGCGCAGCAAGCGTTTGAGCTGTTGCTAGTCGAACAGAAGAACCGGATTGAGGCGTAAGGACTGCTATTTGTCCTGATCAACCCGATTCCATACTATAAGATCAAGGAATCTCTGATTAAGTTGATTACATTGATGGTTCGACAAGCTTACTACGAACGTGATCAATATATTACCGTTCGTCCTGAGCCTGTCGAAGGACTTAATCAGAGCTTTCTCAATGTTTTCAGCAAAATTGTATTTTCCTGTAACCGGCTCAAGCCGCGATCTTGAAAGCGCGGATTTTGTTCGAGCACATCTTGTTGTGACAACAACGTGATTCCGGCGTGCGGCTGATAGAGTAAAGTAACTTCATCCATGGAAACTGCAAACGGCGGGCCGGACATTTCGTACTGAGGGTAGTCGAGTGTGACGAGCAGGATTTGCGTTGCGGGTGGAAGAATAGACAACAGATGGTGCGTATAGCGTTTATGCATTTCCGGCGGTAATGCGATTAATGCCGCGCGATCGTAGACCGCAGTAACTTTTGCTATATCATTTTCACGCAAATCAAAAAAATCACCACACAAAATGTGCATGTCATTTGCTTCCAGATGGGTGAATCGATCATGCACGCTGCACTGAGGTGTCAGGCCATTCTCTGTAAAGAATGCCTGTGCTGCAACGATACTTAATTCGACACCCAGAACCGTATGCCCCTGTTGATGCAGCCAAAGCATATCGCGGCTTTTGCCGCACAGCGGCACAAGCACCGCACTACCCGGAGCAAGCTGTAAGCTCTGCCAAAATTGACTCAAATACGGATTGATTTCATTCTGATGAAAACCGGTATCTTTCCGTTCCCAACGATCCAGCCAGTATTCTTTCTGCATTATGAGCCAGCCAATTGTCGCAGGTAGTTGCGCCATCCACCCGAGTAACTGATATCTGCAGCATTTTCGATGGCATAATGTTCGCAGAGGAAACCTGGTAGGGTGTCACCGTTTGCCAAGGTTATCGAGCCGATTCCCAGCGGCGCTGGAATATTGGCTACAAAACTCCCCAATTCGCGGGCTGGTAGCTCCCAAACCTCCACTTCAATCGGGACACCCTGCGCATTTTTGTTTACGCGAATTAACCCAGGGCGTAGTGGCGGGTTGCCTGGTAATGCGTAGAGTCTATAGTCTGATGAAGTGGTGGTCGTTGCGATTAATCGACCCCGGTGGCTAGTCAACTGCTCATTTAATGGCAAACCGGATAAATGCGCACCACAGACAACAATACGAACCTGACTCGATAGAGAAACACCAGGAAAGTGGACACTGGAGGGAAACGTAATGCCAGTTGCACCCAGCGGGAATGAATAAGCTTGCTGCAAACGGTGAGCAAGTTGTAGCAAGGGTTCATCCTGATGGGGCGGTGCTGCCAGCGTTATGCCAAAAGGCAGTCCGTCTCTCTGAAAACCAGCAGGGACGGCAACTGCAGCATAGTCGAGCAAATTCATGAAGTTCGTGTAGTAGCTCAGATTAGTATTCAAACGAATAGGATCTTGCTGCATGGCTTGAATGGAATAGATCGTACCGGCCGTTGGAGTCATTAAACAATCAACCTTTGCCCAAATCTGATCTGCTTCCTGTTTAATCCGGCGCAATTGATAGAATCCATTGAATGCATCTGCAGCCGAGCGTTGTTTCGCGGTTGCGATGATTTCACGGACTGGCGCAATGATCTGCTCGTCATGCAACTCATAGAATGATTGAATTGCCGCATAACGTTCGGCTATCCAAGGGCCTTCGTAAAGAAGGCGAGCGGCTTCGAGGAATGGCTCAAAATCTATTTCAATGGCCTCTCCACCCAGTTTTTGCACCTGGACTACCGCTTCGTTAAACAATCGATCGCTGTCGCGATTACCGAAAAACTGTAGCTGCTGCTTGCTCGGAATAGCAAAGCGGAAATGGGCTGCCGTGCCAAAGTTGAAGCCGTGTCCTTCTCTTTTCCTGGAATAGATATCGGCTGCGTCGTAACCGGCAGAGATTGTCAGGATGCGAGCCGCATCTGCAGCAGTCAAGGTGAAGAGGGATACCGTATCCAGGGAACGGCAGGCCGGGACCATGCCATGCGCCGAGAGCCAGCCTATGGTAGGTTTATATCCGATCAGGTTGTTAAATGCAGCGGGAACCCTGCCTGAACCGGCGGTATCGGTGCCGAGGCTGAAACATACCTGTCCCTTGGCTACAGCGACAGCCGAACCTGAACTGGAGCCGCCGGAAATATAAGTGGGATTGAATGCGTTCCGGCAAGCGCCATACGGCGATCGTGTACCATTTAATCCGGTGGCGAATTGATCGAGGTTGGTTTTGCCAATCGGGATGGCACCTGCATTGATCAATCTTTGCACGACAGTTGCATTGCCAGAGGGTGTGTAGGCAAACGCTGGACAAGCTGCCGTTGTGGGTAACTCTGCCAGATCAATATTATCTTTGATAGCGAAGGGTACGCCATACAGCGGGAGAGACGTCATACCTTCAGCTTCCACTTTGCGGGCATAATCGCGCAATGATTCCAGCGGGAGCGTAGAAATCCAGACATGATCGGGATCATTCTGAATCTCGGCATGAATTGTTTCAACCAACTGAGTCGGTGAGTGTTCATTGCGCGCATAGCTTTCCAGCAAAGTTGCAATGTCACCAAGCGGTAAAAGCTTTCCCATGATTAATTTTCTTCCTGAATGACGAACAATATCTGTCCGGCAGAGACATATCCGCCTTGTTTGCAGAATATCTGCCGCACGGTGCCAGTGAGCGGCGCGTCTACCGGGAATTCCATTTTCATCGATTCGATCATAATAACCGGATTGCCTGCATCCACATGGTCACCTTCTTTGACCAGCAGCTTCCAAACTGTACCCGTTACTTGCGAACTGACAGCTTGTGCGCCCGGTGGCAGATCCAGTTCGCTTTGGGTATCCGCTTCGTCGAGCATATCTTCACTGACATACTGTGATTGACCATTGGCTTCCCAGCGCTGCCGTTCGGCTTCAAACGCTGTTTGTTGCGTGGCCTTGAATGCGCTAATGCTGGCAGCATGCTGTTGCAAGAAAGCGTTGTATTGTTTCAGGCTCAGAACCGTTTCTTCGGTACGCAGTTTGAAGCGCCCGCTAATGAAATCCTTGCGCAGCTTGAGCAGTTCGCTTTCACTGACCGGATAAAAGCGGATTTGATCAAAGAAGCGCAATAACCAGGGTTTGCCTTCCTTAAAGTCAGCCGTTTGACGGTAGCGGTTCCACATGGGTATTGTACGTCCGACAAATTGATAGCCGCCCGGGCCTTCCATTCCGTACACGCATAAATAGGCGCCACCAATGCCGACGGCATTCTCGGGTGTCCAAGTACGTGCCGGATTGTATTTGGTGGTGACAAGACGGTGACGCGGATCCAGTGGTGTGGCTACGGGCGCGCCCAGATAGACATCACCCAGCCCCATAACCAAATAACTGGCTGCAAATACAATATGTTGAACATCCTCGATTTGCTCCAATCCATTAATGCGGCGGATAAATTCAATATTGCTGGGGCACCAGGGGGCGTCGCTGCGTACCGATTGCATGTATTTTTCAATGGCCAATCGTGTGGCGGCGTCATCCCAGGATAGAGGCAGGTGGATGATGCGAGACGGCACTTCCATGTCATCGATAGCGGGCAGCTTGCTTTCCCCTGCAATCAGAAGATCCAATAAAGTATCGCGAGCCAGCCGGTTGGAATCAAAATGAATCTGTAGCGATCGAATACCAGGCGTCAGATCCAGAATCCCGGCCAGCTCCCCGGCTTCGATGCGCTGCTGTAGCCAGGTCATCAAAGCATGCGCGCGAAAGCGCAAATTCAGATCGAGCACGGGCGGCCCATATTCAATCAACAGATATTTATCGCCGGATTGCCGGTAAGTGACTTGAACTTGCCCTGTGTGCCCGGGAATGCGATGCAGAACTGGGCAGCCTGGATTTCCGGAGTGAGCGCTGGTAATAGGAATTTGATCAACATGAAGCTGCTGAATAAGCAGATTCTGCTGTTTTTCCAGTGCAAGTGCATGCGCCAGCGCGATGGGCAGAAAACGAACACTGTCACCCGGCTTGAGTTGTCCGGTTTTCCATAATTCCGCATGGGCGATGGTGACCGGACAGACGAAACCACCCAGGCTAGGACCATCAGGACCCAGGATAATCGGCATATCGCCGGTAAAATCGACGGCGCCAATCGCATACGCGTTATCGTGAATATTCGATGGATGCAGTCCGGCCTCTCCGCCATCGGTTCGCGCCCATTGCGGTTTAGGACCAATCAGACGGACACCCGTCCGGCTGGAATTATGATGTACCTTCCATTCAGCGGCAAAAAAATGCTCGATATCCGCTTCCGTAAAGAAATCAGGTGCACCATGCGGTCCAACCAACACGGCGATTTCCCAATGATCCGTATAATGAGGAATCAATTCCTGCGGCAAATGCTGTGAAGGCAAAATCTCGGAAGGTTGTGCCGGTTGAATATGCAAAACATCGCCAACGCGCAGCACACGCCCGCCATGCCCGCCGAATTGACCGAGCGTAAAAGTGGATTTACTGCCCAGATAATCAGGCACCTGAAACCCCCCTTGCACGGCCAAGTAAACCCGGCTGCCTGATTGTTTCACTTTGCCAAATTGCAATAGCGCACCGGCTTTGACGAAGTGAGATTGCCATTGGGCCAATGGTTCACTGTCCAGTAACCCATCAATGGGCGCGCCGCAGATTGCGATGATGCTGTCGCAATTAAAACGCAGTGTTGGGCCTGCCAGGGTAATTTCCAGTCCGGCGCTATCTTCAGGATTATTGACCAGTCGGTTGGCAAGACGAAAAGCCAGGCTATCCATCGGTCCGGAAGGTGGAACACCGACGTTCCAGTAACCGATCCGTCCCGGATAATCTTGTATCGAGGTTTGTACGCCCGCATTCAGCACATCGATACTATGCGGCTGATAATGGAAGCCATTGAGGAATTGCGTATACGGTTGTCCGCTGCGAAACACGGCGCTGTACAGAATTTGTTTGAGATACGCCAGATTGGTTTCGATGCCCTGCAACGATGTGTCATCCAGTACGCCCAGCAGCTTGGCGATCGCTGTGTCACGATCAGATCCATGCACAATAATTTTTGCCAGCATCGGATCATAAAATGCGGATACCTCAATGCCGCGCTCGACCCAGGTTTCCACACGTGCTGCAGTAGAAAATTCCGCTGCAGTCAGTATGCCGCTGGAAGGCTGGAAATCTTTGGCAGGATTTTCAGCATAAACCCGTACCTGAATGGACGCGCCATTGGGTTTGATGGTGAAAGAATCGAGCGAAGGAAGTTCGCCCGCAGCTTGCCGTACCATCCATTCCACCAGATCGATACCGGTGACTTCCTCAGTCACGCCATGTTCAACCTGCAGGCGCGTGTTGACTTCGAGAAAATAAAATTGACCGCTGGCGGCATCGAAAATGTATTCAACGGTGCCAGCGGATTGATAATGAATGGCTTTGCCAAGGCGTACCGCAGTGTCCAGCAATGCCTGGCGCAGATGCGGCGGGAGGTTGGGGGCGGGTGTTTCCTCAATCACTTTCTGGTTGCGCCGTTGCATGGAACAATCTCGTTCGCCCAGTGCAACGACTTGGCCTTTGCCGTCACCAAAAATCTGTACTTCAATATGGCGTGCCCGGTCGACAAATTTTTCCAGGAAAAGACCGGCATCCTTGAAATTGTTTTGTGCCAGATTCTTGACCGATTCGTAAGCACCGATCAGCTCATCCTGATTCCAGCACAGGCGCATGCCGATGCCGCCACCGCCAGCAGTGCTTTTCAGCATGACCGGATAACTGATATGCTTAGCCTGATGACAAGCCGCTTCAAGGTTTTCCAGCAGATCGGTTCCTGGCAGGAGTGGCACCTGATTTTCCAATGCCAACGCGCGTGCGGTATGTTTTAAACCAAAGGCGCGCATTTGTTGCGGAGTAGGGCCGATAAAACAAATGCCATGCGCAATACATTGTTCAGCAAAGTCGGCTTTCTCACTGAGGAAGCCGTAGCCAGGGTGAATGGCTTGCGCGCCCGCTTGCTGTGCGATTTCCAATATTTTATCGGCGCGCAGATAACTCTCAGCCGCA
Organism: Nitrosomonas sp. Is79A3; assembly: GCF_000219585.1. Classification (NCBI taxonomy): domain Bacteria; kingdom Pseudomonadati; phylum Pseudomonadota; class Betaproteobacteria; order Nitrosomonadales; family Nitrosomonadaceae; genus Nitrosomonas; species Nitrosomonas sp. Is79A3. Next base: position 726,639 of record NC_015731.1, read on the forward strand.
ATACCGCTGCCAATACAGTAAGTTTCATCCGCTTCGGTCACATGGCGCGATAAGGCATCGGCTTCGGTATAAACCGCCACACTTTTTACATTCATGCGGCGCAGCGTGCGGATAATACGGCAAGCAATGGCGCCACGATTGGCAATCAAGACTTTTTCGAACATAGCGTTATCCTTTTTCTTGATGATTCATCAGCTGAACTCAGTTAATCCAATCCGATTGATCCCTTATTGAGAATCCCAGACCAGTAAACGAATCGGCGTCGGGTTATAAGCATTGCATGGATTGTTCAGTTGCGGGCAATTCGAAATCAATACCAAGACATCCATTTCAGCCTGCATTTCTACGTACATGCCGGAGGCGGAAATGCCATCGACAAATTCCAATCCGCCTGCTTCAGTCACAGGCACGTTCATGAAAAAATTGATGTTGCTCGGCAAATCGCGCTTATTCATCCCAAGCTGCTGGCAAAGCGGATCATGCGCCAGTGCATGTAAAAAGCTATCACGGCAGCTGTGCATCGGAAACTTCTCCAGCGCATAGCGCACCGTATTGCTTTCTGCCGCACAGGCACCGCCCAGTGTGTCGTGGCGCCCGCAGGTATCGGCCACGATTGTGAGCATGACATTGCCCAGGTTGGAGTAGAGCTTGCTGCCAGTGGTTAAATACAGTTTATTCTGGGCGCGTATCGTATCCGTTGCGCTGTAGCGTTCCACAGCATGATTTGCGTTAAAAAACAACGTATCAACGGCTTGATTGCCTTCCAAATCGACAATGCGGAAAATTTGCCCTTGCTTCACGAGTTTGACCCAAGGTTCCCCAGCCGCACAGATTTCATCGATGACGGCGTGATTGGGATCAAACTGACTTGTAATGGGATAAGACGTATTCATTTTTCGTCTCCACAATAAAAATGTTGTGTATTCTTTAATGCGCGGGTATTTTCTGCGCTACACAGGCATTCTGTAACTGCTTCCACAGGTGTGTTAAATACCGCCAGATTGACTGCGCCAGGTTGATAAGATGCCTTGGGATCCAGAGGATGCGGTGCGGCCGATAACACCACCAAGGTATTCATCACGAAGCTCAAATCAACATAATCACCCGCCTTGCTGTTCCCTGGTTGAAATGCCAGTTCACCGAGGGCATCCGGGGTGACTTTGCTGAAAAAATTGATATTGGAAACAATGTCACGCATCCCTAGTCCCCACTTACCCAATTCGATCAGCATGCCATCCAGACCACTGCGAGCCATTTCATTGCGATGCTCCTGATAGCGCGCAACCCCGTATTTGTGCTGAATTAAATTGCTATCACTCAAGCCGCATACCGTGTCGTTCCAACCGGCGGTGTCGGCTGTGATGCAACAAAAAATCCGCCCCATATCGGAATGGCAAGCATGCCCTTTAGTCAGGCGGAAGGTGTGCTGCGATTTCAAGGTATCGGCCATATTGTAGCGTTCGAGTTTTTCTTCCTGATTAAAGAACAAAACAGCCGCATTCGCACCGCCCTGTACATCGGTCAGACGTAACGTTGTGCCACGACGCAGAATGCCTGACCAGTGGCATCCGCCTGGGATGGATTGTTCCCAGATCAATGTGTTGGGTTGACTCATGATGAACTCCTTGTTGAAAATGATTTCACTTAATAGTTATCCATTTTTTGCAAAGGATATACAGCGTAGTGATCGTTAAAATGCTTCCTAATACCAGCGGAGTGGCCCACAATTGCCACCAGGGCGCATCCGCTGAAATCGCGTAGGGACGCGGCCAGGCGATATTGATGAGTTCAAATAATGACCAGATAAATGCCAGGCTGTTGATGACCAATCCCCATGCGCCCAGTTTTAATTCGCCCAGCGCGGGATTCCACCGGCCTGTGAGCCGGGCAAACAAAGCAAAGCCCGTGGTGAACGCGAACATGGCATATAAACCGCCAGTACCGAAAGCGATGATGGTCGCCACAGCGTCGTCATTGAGCCCAAATACCAATCCGCAACCTGCCAGCAGAACGGTGAAGAGAACCGCATTGCGCGGTGTTTTGCTCGCCGTCACCTGACTCAACAGTGCTGGCATATTGCCTTCGCGCGCCATGGAAAAAACAATGCGTGAAGAGTATTTGACCATGGATGCGCCGCAGGCCAGGAAAGCAGTCATCACAATGGCCAAAAAGGGTTTCTCAAACCAATCGCCAATGCTGCTGGCGATCAAGGGGGTAACGGGATCGGCCGTATGGCTGGAATTTCTCAATGTATCATGCTCAAAGGCCAAAATCAGCGCGGCTGAGTTAAATAAAACGACTGTGCCGACAACGAGCAGCGACATGAAAATTGCACGGGGTACCATGCGTTTCGGTTGATGGGTTTCTTCCGCGGTGGTCGAGCACGCATCAAAACCGATAAATGCCCAGCCGGCAATGGCCAGTGCCGCCAGGAAAGCAGCCATTTCACTGGGCGCTGTTCCGGTACCCATGTGCTGGAACAATTCCATGACAGGATGCTGACGGAAGAAAAAAAATAATAACAACGCCACGCCGAATGACCCGACGACTTCCGCGTAAACACCCAGTTTGATCACCAGATTGAAAATACTGACAGGGGCCAGATTGAGTAATGTGCAGATAAGCAGAAATATCGCACCCCAGAGCACCATCATGCCGCCGCCGTCACCCGGCGATCCGCAAAAGGTGGCGAGCCAGAAGCCGCCGGTATAAGCGGTCGTGGTGACCATGGCGATGGTGGAGCAAATATAAATCACGCCGGCATATTGCCCGGCGATCGCGCCGCCGAGTTGCCGCGCCCATTTATAGGCCCCGCCAGCAATCGGAAACTGTGAAGACAATTCGGCGTAAACAGTCGCCACCAATAACTGCATGAGCAAGCAAACTGCCAATGCAGCAAACCAGCCGCCACCGGCGACTACAGTTTGCACACCGATGATGGCATACAGTCCGGCGACCGGCGAGACAACCGCAAAACCGAGCGTGAAACTGTGCCATACACTCATGCTGCGATTGAGGGTGTCACCTGTTACATGGGTATCTTGCGAAGCAGCGATTTGTTTTGTTGAACCTGACATAACCAGTCTCCATACAAAAGGGTTTACCGAGATTGTAATGTACTTCGAGTACATTACGTTTAACCTCCCGGGCTTTTATCCCTCCGTGGAGCCTCGCTATCACGAGACCGGAAACTCTTGGACCTGACGCCGTTTATTGTATCGACCGGAACCCTAGTTTCCCATTGAATTACTGCTTTTTGAGTTGCTATGCTGCCAATCGTTCAATTGGCATTTTAGAAAGCGAGTAACGGGTGGCATTTTAAATGTGTGGTTTGTAAAAAGCAATGGTTTTGCAGATTGCGCTATTGCTTGTATTGATAGGTAAATTGCAGAACTGGATTCCAGCGTCTCGTTGTTTTCATTCTGTATTTGCGGGTCTGACAAGTCTGGTATGATGATAGCTAAATCGATCTTTTAGCTTAAAACATAAGGGGATGATATGAACAATACAGTATCGGATCTCATTTGTGACGCATTATATTACGTTATTTCGGAAGTCTAATCCTAGTTAGACCTCGGAATGCCCCGTTCTCCGCTGCTCTGGCCATCTGCTGCAACCCCTGGTGAAGAGGTGGATGCAATCAAGACCGTCAGCGCGCACTTGACCGGGCTTGAATACAGTGTCCTAGCGTGGGAAGCGGCGCTGATGCTTTACAAGACTGCCAAGCATCCTCCACCCTCAGTGTCCCTTTCAGTAGCAAGCAGGTGGCGCTTCATAGCCTGCAACGAATGCGTGCTGGAGCTCTATCATCTTCGGGCTCGCCTCGAGAAAATTCAATCAGTTCTGTTACGCACTTGCCCGTCGCTGCGCAGCCTCCTCAATATGTCCAAGATGCGAGGCGCGCGCAAGATGTTGGATGACTACTTCCCTGATATCGAGGCTCTCCGCCATGCAACCGCACACAAGGGCGAAAACGAGGCGCATCCGGAGGTCCATGCCCCCGATGGCAAGTACGCTCTCACCGGCTTCCGGGAGCCTGACCGATTTAGCGCGCCATACGAGGGGCAGCTGTACTACCTTGATATCACGGACCAGTCGCTCCAGCGGATCATTGAGGTGGTCACGGAATTCTTCGGAGCCTTTCAAGGAGCGGCCACCGAGTTAGAGAAGCAGGGGCATCTCGAATGAGGCAACTCCAACCGAGGTCTAACGGTCGTTGTCAAGCTAGTTGTCGCCTGAGCGTATGAATTTATGCTGTCTTTTTGAGTTCTAAATTAACCTCCTTTTGATTGGTTTTTTCGGGAACGCGTTGATCTGGATTTAAATGAACGACACGAACTGGCAGCCAGTTCCGAGCGCGGTAGGTTGGGGTGACGATAGGAACCCCAACATCACACTTCTCTATGCAGCAACCTCAATATTCCACCCGGGAAAAACCAATACCGCAGGGTGACATTTCAGTGCTTTTGCTATTATTTTTGCACGTTCTATCCCTAAATTGATTTTGTCATGCTCGATGGCAGAGATTGTCGATTGCGGAATACCGGTCAGTTCTGCTAATTCGTTCTGACTGAATCCCTGAAGCTCGCGAATAATTTTTACGGATTCACCTACGGTGACACCACACGTTTTTTTTGCCAGTTGATATTCATTCATTTTTTTCTCCGGTAATCGTGGGGCGATACTTGCTCAACTTGCACATAAACTTCATTGGCGATGATTTTATAAATGACTCGATATTGCTGATTTAACTGTGAAGATCGGTAGCCATCCCATTCGCCTTTTAATGCTTCATCAGAAGAACCCTCAATCAGCGATAACCCTTATTGGCAGGAAATTATTACAATATCTTTCCACTTTTCATAGATCGCATATTAATCAAAAACAATGATCAATTGTTTCCACCTTGTATAAGCGCTGGGAGAGTGAAGCGTTAGGATCCGGTGTATAAGAGGCCGGTGGATAATTGCTTAGCAGATCTTTGCTGCTACGAATTTCGATTTCGGATTGGGTGTTCTGCGCATTACCGGTATCTTTGATCGTCATGATCCAGTTCCCATTGCCGTGGGTAATGGGTTTGTTGATGTTCCCTGAAGACTTAGGATTATGAATCTCAGTGATGTAGTAAGTCTTGGCAGCTTCGTCGTGCATTTGCGGGTATCCATCTACTTGGAAAGATTCGTGGTAGATAAAATAGGTATTGATATCACGCCAGGTATGACGATGCCATTTCGGTAAAGGAAATCCTTCCTCGCTTTTTAGACATTCCGCAATTTCCAGATAATTTTTGTCACTGCTGCGGCTATAAATAATTTTCTGACTGAGTAATTCTTCTCGTGTGGGTGTTGTCATGCAAGCGGATAACATGAATGTACAGAGCAGAAGCGGGATCGATTTTTTTAGAGAATGGCGCATAAGATGGAAAGCTTAGAATTTTAATATTTAGGGTAAATCGAATGGTATCAGAATCATTTTGTATTGCCCATGAGCGAAGGAGGATTAGATAGTGCAGGCCGTATCCTCTGAATGAACCAGTATCTGCAAATTTTCTGTTTTATTTAAGTAAAGAAATCGTTGTTGTCTCAGCGCTCTCCATGTTTTACTAGCGTCTTGCGGGACCAGATAATCTCAATGTGTAACGTAAAAACTGCCGGCTAACACTAATAGCTCAAAACTTCAGATTGTTATGAGATTTTCTTTGCTTTTCTATAAGGATAATTTATTGAGCACACCTTTGTTTATAGTAAACTCTCGTTTCACTTGTTAGAATCAACATTTTTCAAAAATAGATCAGATTACATTATTAACTTAGGATTGTTCATGAATACCGAAGATTTTCGCCCAGAAAAAGAAATCAAAATATTTTATCCACCCCAGCGCGTTCTGATGGGACCGGGGCCATCGGATACCCATCCGCGCGTGCTGAATGCCATGGCACGTCCGACCTTAGGTCACCTTGACCCTGTTTTTACCGAAATGATGGAAGAGATTAAGGGGTTGATGCGCTATGCATTCCAAACCAAAAACCGGATGACTTTTCCGGTTTCCGGACCGGGATCTGTCGGTATGGAAATGTGCTTTGTTAACATGATCGAACCCGGTGATAAAGTGATCGTGTGTCGCAATGGGGTTTTCGGCGGCCGTATGATTGAGAACGTTGAGCGTCATGGCGGTGTTGCGGTCGTTGTGGAGGATAAATGGGGTGAACCGGTTGATCCGCAGAAAGTGGAAGATGCGCTGAAAAAGAACCCCGATGCCAAGATTGTTGCGTTTGTTCACGCAGAAACTTCTACCGGCGCGCAGTCCGATGCCAAGACACTGTGCGAAATCGCGCGCAAATATAATTGCCTGACGATTGTGGATACCGTCACTTCGCTGGGCGGCACGCCGATTAAAGTCGATGAGTGGGGAATTGATGCGATTTATTCCGGCAGTCAAAAATGCTTATCTTGCCCGCCCGGTCTGTCTCCAGTGAGTTTCTCCGAGCGTGTAACCGAACTGGTTAAGAATCGTAAGACGAAAGTACATAGCTGGTTTATGGATATCGGCTTGTTGTTAAATTACTGGGGATCATCAGCCCGTACGTATCACCATACGGCACCGACCAATGCGTTGTATGCACTACATGAATCATTGTTGATGCTGGCTGAAGAAGGATTGGAACATTCCTGGGCACGGCATCGGTATAATTATGAAGCCTTAAAAGCCGGGTTCGCGACATTGGGCATGAATTATGTGGTTGCGGAGCAACATCGCTTGCCGCAATTGAATTCCGTTTTTGTACCGGCTGGTGTGGATGAAAAAGAAGTCCGCCGCCGCTTGTTGGATGACTATAGTCTTGAGATTGGCGCCGGTTTGGGTGATTTTGCAGGAAAAGTATGGCGCTTCGGCCTGATGGGCACATCCTGTCGCGTAGAGAACGTGATTTTCTGCTTAAATGCACTGGAAAGTATTCTATCCGACATGGGCATGAAAGTAGAACGCGGTGCTGCGGCAACAGCGGCGCATCAGAAGTATGCAGAAAAACCTATGTCTTAAGGTTTTCTCGGAATTGCTGGCATTTTAGCCGCTCCATGCCACTTTCTCGTTGTGTACGATGAGAAAGTGGCATATGTCTTTTATTGACACTTATAACGGATAATCCGGTCACTATGGTTTTGGATTCTCCCCTATCAGTTGTAGCAGCGCCGCTGGTGTCTTTTTTTATCTCTTTTTTCTCAATTTTATGGTTGATCAAGAGAAAGGCTGATTGGGTGTTGGATCATCCGAATTCACGTTCGCTACATTCTGTGCCGGTGTCCCGTATTGGTGGCTTAGGCTTGTTATTCGGGGTAATCACTGCCTGGTTATGTTTTTCGGTTGTAATGCCCATTACGGTTTGGGTAGGTATAGGCCTGCTGGCGGGTATATCATTGATTGACGATGTTTGGCACGCGCCGGTGTGGTGCCGGTTGCTGATTCAGAGTATCGTTGCCGCTGGATTTGCTGTGACGCTATTGTTGGAGCCCTATGGCTGGATGATGGCATTGTGTGCCGCAGTTGCAGTGGTCTGGATGGCTAATCTTTATAACTTTATGGATGGCTCGGATGGCCTGGCGGGCGGAATGACCGTGATTGGGTTTGGCTATTATGGCTTAATTGCATATTTGGCAGGGAATTACGATTTTGCTGTCATTAATTTTTCAATAGCCGCCGCCGCTGCCGCATTTTTGCGCCATAATTTTTATCCGGCGCGCATTTTCCTGGGCGATGTGGGGGCTATTCCACTTGGATTCCTGGCCGCTGTATTGGGAATACTCGGATGGATGGATAGTTTGTGGTCATTGTGGGTGCCGTTGCTGGTATTCTTACCTTTTATCGCAGATTCGACAGTCACACTGATAAAGCGTCTGTTGCGCGGGAGAAAAATCTGGCAAGCGCATCGTGAGCATTATTATCAGCGCTTGGTGCAAAGCGGTTTTGGCCATCGTAATACGGCTTTATCGGCTTATGCTTTGATGCTCACCGCAGGCGCAAGTGCTGTGTGGGCGGATAGGCAAGACCCGGCGGTGCAAAGTTGGGTTGCAATGTTATGGGGAGGTTTTTATTTGCTATTAATGTTTATTTCTGATTGGAATCAGAAATATTATTCCAATCGGGGATAGTATGTTTCGCAGAAAATACGGAATACGCACCTTCATTGCTTTCACGCATGATTTTATTGCAATTGCCGTAGCATGGTGGCTTGCTTATCTATTTCGTTTTAATTTTGAGATTCCTGCGCCTTCATTACAGCTCTTGCTGGAAATTCTGCCGTGGACAGTGCTTGTTCAGGGCAGTTTCTTTTTGTGGCTCGGACTTTACCGCGGATTATGGCGCTATGCCAGCCTACCTGATCTAAAAAGAATTTTTGTCACGGTGATAAGCGGTACTGTGACTGTATTGCTGATCTTGTGGCCATTGGGTTTGCTGGTCAATATTCCAATAGCGGTCATTCTGTTGGCGCCATTATTATTGCTGCTGATCATGGGTGGCAGCCGTTTAACCTATCGCGCATGGAAAGAGCGCCGTCTCTATGGTCTGGAGAGTAATGAAGCGAAGCTGGTATTGATACTCGGCGCCGGCAGTACTGCAGTGAGTCTGGTTAAAGATTTGACGAGAAGCCGTGACTGGCACGTTGTTGGAATGCTGGATGATGATCCAAGAAAATTGGGTACGCGATTGCAAGGCATTCGTGTGCTCGGCACGATCAATGAATTGCCGCAGTGGGTGCAGAAACTGAATGTCGGTCATGTGATTATTGCCATACCATCCGTTTCTCGTCGAATACACCGCCAAGCTTTGGAGATGTGCTCGGAAATCGGCGTGAAAGCGATGACGGTGCCGTCTTACGCAGATCTGATCAGTGGTAAAACCACCGTGTCACAGATTCGTGAGATAGAGCTCGATGATTTGCTGGGTAGAGCGCCTGTAGTTTTGGATAATGACGGATTACATGGTTTGCTGACAGGAAAAGTAATCCTGGTTACAGGAGCGGGCGGTTCGATTGGGTCAGAATTATGCCGCCAGCTCGCTGCATTTAAACCCAATCGCATTGTTTTCCTTGAACTGAACGAATTTGCACTCTACAGCATACAAGAGGAATTCTTGTCGCGTTTTCCTGGCATGGCTATGTCGTTTGTCATCGGTGATATCAAAGACCATGCGCGCATGACACAATTATTCACGCAATTCCGGCCTTCCGTAGTCTTTCATGCCGCTGCTTACAAGCATGTTCCGCTCATGGAACAAGAAAATGCGTGCCAAGCTTTGCTGAATAATGTCCTGGGTACGTATGTGCTGGCTCAGGTGGCGATAAGTTTTGGCGTGAAAAAATTTGTACTTATTTCGACAGATAAAGCGGTCAATCCTGTGAGTGTTATGGGAGCCAGTAAGCGACTGGCTGAGATGGTGTGTCAAGCTTTGCAGCAGTCTATTACAAAGAATGCGAAACCTGACCAGAATAATCAATCGAATCAAACCTGCTTTGTAATGGTGCGTTTTGGCAATGTATTGGGTAGTACCGGCAGTGTTATCCCAAAATTTCGCGAACAGATTGCCAGAGGGGGTCCCATCACGATCACTCATCCGGAAATGACACGTTATTTCATGTCTATCCCGGAGGCGGCACAACTGGTTTTACAAGCCGGGCTGATGGGAGGGACAAAAGGCGGCGGGGAAATATTTGTGTTGGATATGGGTGACCCGGTCAAGATTGTTGATCTGGCTAATGATCTAATCCATTTGTCGGGATTGGGAGAGGATGATATTCGTATTGTTTTCAGTGGACTGCGGCCTGGTGAGAAGTTGCATGAGGAGCTGCTGGCAGCCAGTGAGAATACTTTTCCGACACCGCATCAAAAATTACGTATTGCGCAGGCACGCCAGGTTGATGAACAGTGGCTATCCGAGCTGACTGTCTGGTTGAATAAAATAACTGTTTTAAGCGATCAGGAAGTCCGGGATCAACTGGTCAAGTGGGTGCCGGAATATATCACTAAGGAAACGGAGCATTAACTGATTGGTTTTCAGCTGCAACATGGCTCCAAAAAACTAACGCTAATTGTTCACTGCTTGTTTTTCTTTCTTTGCCTGGAAATTGTTCGGTTCTTTCAGGCTTTCTGTGATACACCCGTTTTCCAGAACAACGATTCGATCAATCTTTTTCAATTGAGGAATATGTTGATTGAAAATCAGAGTCGTGCGATTTTGTATTAGTTTTTCCAAGGCTGGCAAGAGGTTTTCAGAATTAGATTCTTCCTGTGCCGTGGGTATTTCATCTAAAATCAGGATGGGGGCGTTTTTAACTAACGCACGTGCAATGGCAAGCAGATGTAATTGTTGTTTGTTGATTGTTGTACTTTCTTTGCCAATCAGCGTTTGTAAACCTTCCGGCATGTGCCGGATAAATTCTATCGCGTGAGAAGCGTGTGCTGCAGTGGTAATTTTCGCTTCGTTGGCACAGCGCATCGCACCATACGCTATGTTGCCGGCGATTTTCTCATCCAGCAAATAATCATCTTCCGCGACCATGGCGATATTGGCATGTAAGTTATTCAGCTGGATATCGGCGAGCGGATGATCATCCAGCAATATTTTTCCACTGGTTGGTTGTTGTAAGTGAAGTATCAGGTTAATGAGCGTATCTTTCTCCCTTGTGGTATACCCGGTAAAAACAGTTACTTCGCCTAGTTTTATGGTGAAGTTAATATGATTCAGAATGGGCGTTGCTTGTGCATCACTACAGAAGCGCACTTGCTCAAAAACTAATTTCCCGCTGACATGTGGAATGCTAATGATCCCGACATCTTGTTCGGATGCTTGATCTAGGAATGAAAAGATGGTTTCTATGATCTTCTGGTCATGCGCAAGTTGTTTGGGTATGCCGGCGATGCGATTTATCGGCATGATGAGGAGTAATACAACGGAAATGAGTGCGCCGATTTCGTGGAGATTCAGTGTGTCATCAATAGCTTGTAGCGCAATCATGTAAGTGACGGCTGTCAAAATCAATGCAGTAATTATCTGGCTTGCAGGGATAATCAGTGCACTAACTATTGCTTGTTGCATTTCTGCCTGATAAATGGTTTCGGAAATTTTTCCAAGACGTTGACTTTCATACATCTGTCCGCCGTCTAATCTGATTTTTCTGTGATGTGCGATGGATTGCGATAAGTGTTCAAACAGATTTTTAGAGGCCAACAAGCTTTTTGGGTCAGGCCTGTTTAAATGACTGTGCATCATCTGAGTTATTAATATGACGAACGCAGCTACCATAAGTAATAGCAAAGAGAATTCTTGATTGAGATAAAGCGTGCAAATAGCCAATCCAATGATAGTTAGGCTATCTTGCGTAATGATGGTGATATATCTGGGTATGGTCTGAGTTATCTGGTTGATATCGGAAATCAGCGTGTTGATTTCATTATTTTTATTGAGGTGGCTATAGTGACTGACCGGTAGTGTCAGCAGCTTGTAAAAAAAATCCAGGCGTAAATCAATACCTAATTTGCCGGTGGCTTTGTTGACAGTATAGATACCGAGATAGCCTGCGATTCCACGGATTATAAATAATGCAATCATCGCCAGCACTGCTGTTTGCATCAGCGATTGATCTTTATGGATAAAGGTACTTTCAAGTATTTGTTTAATCAGTATGGGCAGGGAAGCTAAAGCGGCTGCCATGACCAACATGGCAAATAATGCCAGCAAGAGTAATTTCCAATGGGGAACAAGTCTTCTGAGTAAGCGGAGGAAAAGGTGTGCGCGGATCATAATGCGTAATTCTACCTGAACATTCAGTTGCTATTACATCGTGCAATTATCCGGAACGTGAAACAGATATAATACAAGCCTCATTATTTCTAGTGAATTAATCCGGGTGAAAGCGATTCGTTCATAAGCGTGTGAACATCGGGATTTTATTTATGCCAACAGCAAATACTTCATATACGACAAGAGATTTATTAAAAGCCACACTCCCGCGGCGAAAAGGTATTGTACTTGCGGGCGGTTCCGGTACGCGGCTTTATCCGGTTACTCAGACGGTTTCCAAACAGTTGTTGCCGGTGTTTGATAAGCCGATGATTTATTACCCGCTCAGTACCTTAATGCTGGCGGGAATCCGGGATATTCTGGTCATTTCGACACCGCGTGATGTTGGAAATTACGCAGAGCTTTTGCGGGATGGTCATCAGTGGGGATTGAATATATCGTATGCCGAACAACCCTCGCCAGACGGCCTTGCGCAAGCATTTATCATTGGCGAATCGTTTATTGGTAACGATTGTTCAGCACTTGTATTGGGCGATAACATTTTTCATGGACACGATTTTCATCATTTACTCACAAGTGCGATGGAACGTACGCAAGGAGCGAGTGTTTTTGCCTATCATGTACATGATCCGGAGCGGTATGGCGTGGTTGAATTTGATGCGAAGGGGAGTGTGATTAATCTGGAAGAAAAGCCCGAACATCCGAAATCCCATTATGCCGTCACCGGTTTGTATTTTTATGATCAGCAGGTAGTGGATTACGCCAAAAGCTTGAAACCATCGGCACGCAATGAACTGGAAATTACCGACTTGAATCGTATTTATCTGGAGCGATCTGCATTGCGAGTTGAAATCATGGGGCGTGGCTATGCGTGGTTGGATACCGGTACACACGAATCATTGCTGGATGCGAGTCAATTTGTCGCCACCATTGAACATCGGCAAGGATTGAAAATTGCCTGCCCGGAAGAGATAGCCTTCAGGCAAGGATGGATTGATGCAGCGCAACTGGAGAAACTGGCGATCCCGTTGGCCAAAAATGGCTATGGGCAGTATTTGCTGCAAGTACTAAAACGTGAATTTTGATCGAGACCGATAGATGAAATCAACCCAGTTGGCTATTCCAGAAGTTCTGTTATTTGAACCGCGTGTTTTTGGCGATGAACGCGGGTTCTTTTTCGAAAGTTTTAATCAGCGTGAATTTGAGTCAGCAGTAGGGGAAAAAATAAACTTTGTACAAAGTAATCACTCACGTTCCATTCAACATGTTTTGCGCGGCTTGCATTACCAGATCAAACAAGCCCAAGGAAAGCTGGTGCGTGTGGTGGTGGGAGAAGTATTCGACGTGGCAGTGGATATCCGCCGTTCATCCCCAACTTTTGGACAATGGGTGGGAGAAATACTCAGCGCAGAGAACAAAAAACAATTATGGGTTCCGGCAGGCTTTGCCCATGGGTTTATAGTCCTCTCTGATTATGCGGAGTTTTTATATAACACGACTGATTACTGGGCGCCTGAATACGAGCGCTGCATTGTGTGGAATGATGCAACTTTGGCGATAGATTGGCCGCTTGCTGGCAAGCAGCCAATTCTGTCTGAAAAGGATGCGCGTGGAATCTCATTCAATGCTGCCGAAGTTTATGATTAGCTGTTGAGCGATGGCCAAGCAGAAAACGATCTACTCGTGTACTGAGTGTGGCGGGCAAACCTTAAAATGGCAAGGGCAGTGTCCGCATTGCCAGTCATGGAATACCTTAATAGAAACCATTGCAGAGAAATCTGTATCGCGGTTCAGTCCAGTATCAGAAGTCGGTCAGGTGCAAAATTTAAGTACTATCGAAGCGCGTGAAGAACCGCGCTATCCGACAGGTGTGGATGAGCTTGACCGGGTTCTTGGCGGTGGTCTGGTGCAAGGCGGTGTGGTGCTATTAGGCGGGGATCCTGGTATTGGTAAGTCGACATTATTACTGCAAGCACTCTCCCATTTGTCGAGTCATCGCTCTGTATTGTATGTAAGCGGTGAAGAATCCGCGCACCAAGTGGCATTACGCGCCAAGCGTTTAGCGCTGAATGTGGAAACAGTTAATTTATTTGCGGAAATTCAACTGGAGAAAATCCAGTCTGTTCTGATTGAACGGAAACCGGCTGTAGCCGTGATTGATTCTATTCAGACGATCTATTCGGAGGTATTACAGTCCGCGCCGGGATCTGTTGCGCAAGTGCGCGAGTGTGCAGCACAATTAACACGCTTGGCGAAGGCAAGCGGAATTTGCATTATTCTGGTTGGTCATGTGACCAAGGAAGGTGCGCTGGCTGGTCCGCGTGTGCTGGAACATATGGTCGATACGGTGCTGTATTTTGAAGGCGATATGCATTCCAGTTTTCGCATGATCCGCGCTTTCAAGAATCGTTTTGGCGCGGTCAATGAATTGGGTGTGTTTTCTATGAGCGAAAAGGGATTGCGTGAGGTCAAGAATCCTTCGGCACTGTTTCTTTCGCATCATGACACGCAAGTGCCGGGATCGTGCATCATGGTCACACAAGAAGGCACGCGCCCGCTGTTGGTTGAAATACAGGCATTGGTCGATGAAGCGCGCTCGCCCAATCCGCGCCGGTTATGCGTCGGTTTGGAACAAAACCGCTTAGCCATGCTGCTCGCGGTATTGCACCGCCACGCGGGGATCCCCTGTTTCGATCAAGACGTGTTCGTCAATGCCGTCGGCGGCGTGAAAATTACCGAACCGGGTGCTGATCTTGCGATTTTACTGGCGGTAGTCTCGTCGCTGAAGAATAAACCGCTGGCGGAAAAAATGATCGTCATCGGTGAGGTGGGCCTGGCTGGCGAAATACGCCCGGTGCAACGCGGACAGGAAAGACTGAAAGAAGCGGCGAAACTGGGTTTTAAACAAGCCATCATTCCGCTAGCCAATAAGCCCAAACAAGCCATTCCAGGCATGGACATCATTGCCGTTGCGCGGATCAGGGATGCAGTTGCACATATGCATTAGAAAAACATTGAAGCAGTTGATTACATTCATGGTTCGACAAGATCACCACGAACGTAATCAAGGACTGATTTAATGGAAATGCACCGGCAGCTCTGGATACTCGCGGGGATAACGGTTTTGGTCGTTGCTGCCGCAATGATCCTGCCACCCGTTCCGCAGCCAGCCAATTACCACCAGTTCGCCGATCAGCGCAGTTTTTCCGGTATTCCCAATTTCAATGATGTCATTTCCAACCTGGCTTTTTTTCTCAGCGGCAGTGCTGGGCTGGTGTTTCTGTTGCGGGTTTATCGGGCACCTTCGCAAACCACATTTCATGACCTCAAAGAATGCTTACCGTACGGGGTGTTATTTTTCAGTGTGACCGCAGCCGCACTCGGATCGATGTATTATCACTGGACGCCGGATGTTGATCATTTGATGTGGGATCGGTTGCCCATTGTCATCGGTATTGCCGCTTTGCTGTCCGCAACGCTGGTTGACCGCATAAGCCCGGCTGCCGGTTTGTGGGCATTACCCCTGCTTGTCGTTTCAGCCGTATTTAGCGTGTTGTATTGGTATTGGACTGAACTGCAAGGCACGGGCAACTTGAACTTTTATATTGTGATGCAGTTTTATTCGATTCTGCTGATTGTCTGGATCAGCCTGCGTTTTCCATCGCGTTACACGCGCGGCAGCTATGTTTATCAAGTGATTGCTTTGTATGCGATTGCGAAACTGGCTGAAGTGCTGGATGGGCAAATATTTGTTTGGACGGATGGCTGGATCAGCGGCCATACGCTAAAGCACCTGATTGCGGCATATGCGGCTTATCGGATTGTGCAGATATTGCGGAAACGGACGTTGGTAGGGTGCCAATAAGCGAAGCGCATTGCACCGGAATTTCTATGTTTTACCGCATCAGAATCTTAGCAGTAATGATGGCTGGATCGTTCTCATAACCGCGCTTCGCGAGAGCTTCAACTTTTTCTTTGATATCTTCAGGTGACCAAAAAAACCAATTTCTGTCTGACATGAATTCTCGGATTGGGTCACTCCGATTTTGGTAAACCTTGCCAGCAGCGAGGCCAAGAGTGATCTTTGTATTAGCATCTGCCATAACCCCGCAAGCAACGAGATCTGAAAGCAATCTGGAGAGCGCGATTGAACGATAATTCTCGGACGTAAATAACTTGTATCTTCCCTTTGGTACTTCGTGTTTTTCCTGAAGTTGTTCGAAATTAACGCCGAACGAATCAAGAAAAGATTTTGCCTCGAGGGCAAGCACTTCATTAGCGGAAAATTTGAATGCAAGAAGATCAATCTCTGGTCTGGGAATCGAATGTTTACCAATTAGATGTTTCTCCTCTTTCGTCACATTGATCTTGAACGATCTGCGCACCCAATAACCCTCAGCTTCAAGCAAAGTAGAGATGATATTTTCGAAATGATCCATTAGTAGTTTGTTAACAAGATCAGTGCGAAATATATTGGTGTGATGTTGATGAACCGCTTTGCTCCGAGTCACCCGGAACAAAGCGGTTTTACTGCGTGTTACTTAGGACGGGCCGATTGGTAACCGGCTTTGGGGTTGCTATTGGTGCGGAAAGAATTGCCACGGTTTTCCTGATCGAATGGGCGACCACGGCGATTGTTTCCGTTATCATTATTACTATTGCCTTTGAATTCGTGCGGCGCACTAAAGTTTTGACGGCCATTTTGTGCTAACGGTGTGCGTTTACGTTTCTGGGCCACGCTCGGCGCGCCATTGAAACCACTGCTCTGGGGGCGTTGTTTGATACGGGGTTCCAGGCCGGGAATAATATGCGATGCAATGCGTTGCCCGGTATAGCGTTCGATTTTTGTCAGATGCGCGCTATCCCTGTTGGATGCAAAGGAGACTGCAACACCTGCAGCACCTGCACGGCCAGTACGGCCAATGCGGTGCACGTAGTCTTCCGCAAATTTAGGCAAGTCAAAATTGATCACATGCGTAATATCAGCGATATCAATACCCCTGGCGGCTACATCCGTTGCCACCAGAACACGTAATCCGCCACTGCGAAGTTTGGTGAGTGTGCGGGTGCGTTCGCGTTGATTCATGTCGCCATGTAACGCAGCTGCTGCATAACCTTGCGCATAGAGGTTATCGGCCAATGTATCCGCGTCACGTTTGGTTGCTGTGAAAACAATGGCTTGTTTGAGAGCTTCGTCACGTAATACGTGATTTAATAAACGATTCTTATGCGACATATCGTCTACATAATGTAATCGTTGCTCAATATTATCGAGCCTTGCTTTCTGAGAAGCCACTTGAATTCGTTTGGGAGATTTTAAAAGTTTCGCTGCAACCTTATCAATCGCGCCATCCAAAGTAGCAGAAAACAATAGGGTTTGCCGCGTGGCTGGTGTAGCGGCTGCAATCGTTTCAACATCATCGATAAAACCCATGTCCAACATGCGATCTGCTTCATCCAATACGAGCATTTCTAATCGTTTGAAATCAATCCGGCCACGTTGTATATGGTCAATCAGACGTCCCGGTGTGGCGACTAAAATATCGACAGGTTGTGATAACAGTTTGTTCTGCAATGGATAAGGCATGCCACCCAGTATGCTGACGACTTTTGTACGTGGGAGGTATTTGCCGTATTTCAGGGCTGCTTCGGAGACTTGCAGTGCAAGTTCACGCGTCGGGGTCAGTACTAAAACGCGTGGGCCACGACCAGGTGTTTTTGCCGGTGTAGCCAGGAGATGCAGTGCTGGTAACATGAAGGCGGCTGTTTTGCCGGTTCCTGTTTGTGCAGATGCCATGATATCGTGACCTGACAGTAATTCAGGTATGGCTTGTTTCTGAATCGGCGTAGGGGTTGTGTACCCTGCGTCTTGAATTGCTTTAATAATAGATGGATTTAAGTTCAGATCTTCAAAAGACACGTCGTTTTCCTAAAAAGTGAGAATTGGACGCACGAGCCAGGAGAACGCCATAGAATGGAGCATAGCCTTGCTAGCGCATTAAATAAAGCATCGCCGCTAACCAAGATTGCTGCACATTTTCCGGAGAAACTTGAAAAATTGAAGAGAGGCCAGGAACGATGAAACCAGATAAACTTGATCAGGAAGTTTCAAAAATAGCCCCAATCAACCTTAGCCGAGCAGTATACTTGATTATATAATTACTTGCAATTTATTTGCGCTATTTCACAAATGGCATGCCGGATTTTTGATTCCAAACAGAATAATTGAGACACAACGCGTCAAGCTGGATGAGGGAATTACTGGATAACGACTTTGGCAAACTTTCTTTTGCCCACTTGTATGACGACGGATTCTCCGCGCATGATTTTGGTTGATTTGTCTTCTATTTTTTCGCCATTTAATTTGACGGCACCCTGATCGATCATACGGAGCGCTTCACTGGTACTGGCAGTTAATCCCGCCAGTTTTAATATTTGTACCAAAGGTATCTCATTATCTTGTGCCTGAATTATTTTTTCCGGTATTTCATCAGGTAATGCGCCATGTTTAAAGCGTGCCTCAAAATCGGCGAGTGCTTCCGCCGCATCCTGTTGGCTATGAAAACGCACGACAATTTCCTGTGCGAGCTTTACCTTAATATCCCGCGGATTGCGTCCTTCCTGTACTTCTTCGCGCCATTTCTGAATGGTTTGCAAAGATTCAAAAGATAACAGTTCGAAGTAACGCCACATGAGCTGATCCGATACGGACATCAGCTTGCCGAAAATCTCTTTCGAGCTTTCGGTGATACCCACGTAATTATTTAAAGACTTGGACATTTTATTGACACCATCCAGTCCTTCCAGCAACGGCATTGTGAGTATGCATTGCTGCGATTGTCCAAAGTGCTTTTGCAGTTCTCGCCCCATGAGCAAGTTAAATTTCTGATCGGTTCCGCCCAATTCAAGATCAGCCCTCAGTGCAACGGAATCATAGCCCTGGATTAAGGGATAAAGAAATTCATGAATGGCGATTGCCTGATTGTTGCTGTAGCGTTTGTCAAAATCATCCCGTTCCAGCATACGTGCGACCGTATGTGTGGCAGCTAATTTGATGAGATCGGCGGCATTCAGTTTGTCCATCCAGGATGAGTTAAACACCACTTCCGTATGCTCAGGTTTTAATATTTTAAAAACCTGGGCGGTATAGGATTTGGCGTTTTCCGCAACTTGCTCGCGGGTCAGCGGCGGACGAGTAGTGTTTTTCCCGCTTGGATCACCAATCATGCCCGTGAAATCACCAATCAGAAACAGAATGTGGTGTCCCATATCCTGTAGCTGGCGCAGTTTGTTGAGTAAGACAGTATGACCCAGATGCAAATCCGGGGCGGTTGGATCAAAACCAGCCTTGATGCGTAAGGGTTTCCCAGAAATAAGCTTACTTTCCAGCTCTGTTTCAACTAATAGTTCGTGGCTTCCGCGTTTTATAATTTCAAGCTGGGATTTTATTGATTTATTCACGATAGATGTAAGTCAAGGATTTTTATTAATATTTTAATATGTGGAAATATTTTACTAGGACATTCCTAGTTGTACTCTAGTACAAATTGACTATTTTCATGTTAGACTCGCGCCTGTCTGTAAATGATACAAATGACTGGAGGTACTTCATAGATGCTATATTCACTACTTAGCAGTAAACAAAGGATTCTAGCTCAAAACTCATCAAAACTAACAAAAAAAACAATTCGCTGGCTGGTGGCATTATCCAGCATACCATTATTCGGTATCGTCACTGCGTTTGGAATTGCACCCAATACGCGCTCATTTGAAGAAATTCAAGTAGAAGAAGTAGTCCTTGATCTATCCATTCCAGATGTTCTCTCCGAGACTCAAACCAATCACACTTTCTGGCGCCAGGAAAACATCCGGCGTGGCGATACCATCGCAGCGATTTTAAATCGGCTGGATGTCAGTAATCAGGATTCGACTGAGTTTTTACAGGCAGCACGGGGAAGCCGTGCGATGCGCCAACTGAAGCCAGGTAAAACCATCTATGCGCAGACTACGGCC
Organism: Nitrosomonas sp. Is79A3; assembly: GCF_000219585.1. NCBI lineage: Bacteria > Pseudomonadati > Pseudomonadota > Betaproteobacteria > Nitrosomonadales > Nitrosomonadaceae > Nitrosomonas > Nitrosomonas sp. Is79A3. Next base: position 746,445 of record NC_015731.1, read on the forward strand.
GATGGCGAGTTATTGACACTGCGCTACTTCTTTGGCAACGAAGAACTGTTTTTGATGGAAAAGACAGATGATGTATTCAAAATGACTGAGCAATCGATTGAGCTCGATACTCAGATTCATATGAAATCCGGTGTCATCAACAGTTCTCTGTTTGCTGCGACCGATAACGCGGGTATACCCAACAATATCGCCATGCAGCTGACTGAAATATTTGCATCGGAAATCGATTTTTATCGGGACTTGCGTCAGGGTGACCGCTTTACGGTCGTGTATGAAACATTCTCGAATGATAATGGTAAACGCGCTAAAACAGGCCGTGTATTAGCAGTTGAGTTTATCAATAAGGGAAAATCCCATCAGGCAATCTATTTCAAAGCATCTAACGGTGCAGATGGCTATTACACGCCGGAAGGAGAAAGTTTACGCAAGGCATTTTTGCTTTCGCCGCTGGCTTTCTCGCGTGTCAGCTCAGGTTTCACGAATGCACGTTTTCATCCAATCCTTAAAGAATGGCGTGCGCATCGAGGCATTGATTATGCCGCACAGACCGGAACTCCTGTAAGAGCAACGGCAAGTGGGATCATTTCATTCTCCGGCTCACAAAAAGGGTACGGCAATTTGGTTGTTCTCAAACATAATGGCAAGTATGAATCAGCGTACGGCCATTTGTCTCGCTTTGCAAGCGGGATGGGCAAAGGCAAGCGGGTTAATCAGGGGGATGTGATTGGCTATGTTGGCTCGACCGGTATGGCAACGGGCCCGCATTTACATTATGAATTACGTGTTGACGGTGTGCAACGCGATCCGACAAAGGTTGTTCTTCCGACTGCCCCGCCGATTGCGAAGCGTGATTTGAATACTTTCCAGAAGGAGACTCACTCGCTGGTCGCGCGTTTAAATATCATGCGTAATATTCAACTCGCATCGCTAGAATAATAAGGAATAAAACGTGTAATTGGCGGTTTTTTAACAGAACCGCCAATTTACATTGATGAAAATCAGTATTGAAACCCTTTCCAAAGCACTGAAGGATAGTTGAAATCGGCTCGCTATTTATAGGCATCATGTCAGGCACAAGCCTGGATGGTGTCGATACCGTTCTGGTTGATTTTGGTAGCTCCACGCCGGTTTTACTGCAAACTTTTTTTTGCGCTTATGATGATCAATTGCGTGAGCAATTGCTGTTATTGCATCAACCCGGTTATGATGAACTCAATCGCGCCGCAATTCTTAGTAACCAATTGTCCTGTCTTTATGCACAAGCTACTGCGGGCTTGTTGGAAAATGCCGGTATCGCACCCCAACAGATTGTCGCAATCGGATGTCACGGGCAGACGGTTAGACACTGCCCAGAAGTAGAAAAAAATTATACGATTCAGCTTGTCAATGGCGCTTTACTGGCTGAGTTAACTCAGATAACAGTAGTCGCTGATTTCAGAAGCCGCGACATCGCTGCAGGCGGTCAGGGCGCTCCTTTGGTTCCAGCTTTTCACGATGCGGTTTTCAAGCATCCCGATTGCCATCGCGTTATTGTCAATATCGGCGGTATCGCTAATATAACCAGTCTTGATCCCTCTCACTCAATCATCGGCTTCGATTGCGGTCCAGGAAATCTTCTAATGGATGCCTGGTGTTTGCGTCATACCGGAAAAACATATGACAACAATGGACAATGGGCAGCCACAGGCCGGATTATTCCTGTCTTGCTGGAAGCGCTATTGGCGGACTATTTTTTCTTGCGCCAGCCCCCAAAAAGTACTGGAAGGGATTTGTTTAATGTTCAGTGGCTGGAAAAAAAATTAATGGGGAATGAAACGCCGGAAGATGTGCAAGCCACATTGCTGCAATTAACAGCGATAACAATTGCCAGATCGATACAGGAATACTGCCAGACTGCTGAAGAAGTCTATGTCTGTGGTGGCGGCGCACATAATACTTTACTGCTGGATCGCTTGATCGATGTCATTCCAGGAAAGGCGGTGGCGCTGACCGATCAATTGGGTGTGGCAGTAGATTGGGTGGAGGCCTTTGCATTTGCCTGGCTGGCACAGCAAACGATGCTGCGTAAAACTGGAAGCTTGGCTGCCGTTACCGGCGCGAAAGGAGACAGGATTCTGGGAGCGATTTATCCAGCCTGAATTTATTCCCCTATTGATGCAGATGACTTATACGGAAAACGATGACCCGCAACCGCAAGTGCTGGTGGCGCCGGGATTTTTGATGATAAATTGGGCGCCTTGCAGGTTCTCTTGATAGTCGATTTCAGCACCGATCAAATACTGGAAACTCATTGGGTCAACTAGCAGTTTGACGCCGTTTTTTTCCATAATGGTGTCATCTTCATTAATCAATTCATCAAAAGTAAAACCATATTGGAAGCCAGAGCAGCCGCCACCACTGATAAAAACTCTGAGATTAAGATTATTATTCCCTTCTTCTTCAATGAGTTGTTTGACTTTAGAAGCGGCGCTATCAGTAAATAAGAGAGGCGTATTAGTTTCAGTGCTCATAGTAGTTCCTACAGTCATAGTTTCATAGTTGTTTGTTATCTTTAGGTTTCTAAAATACCCAATGGTTCATCGCGCATTTCATTATACCGCATCGTTTTCTGTGGGAATATGCTGCTTTTCTACTGCGGATGGCATTAATGCTATCATTGTCTCAGGTTGTTGCGCACTCTCAGCATCCGGTTTGCTCTGGTGGATCATTTTTCCTTCCACCGAGGCGCCCAGTTGAATCTCTAAAGAACCGTACTGAACGTCGCCATATACCTTCGCTTTTTCTTGTAATTCCAGATACTCTTGTGCCTGAATAGGGCCGGTTACTGTGCCATTGATTACGACATTGGCGACTTTTATTTTACCTGTTATGCTACCTTCAGTGCTGAGTACCAGTGTGCTATGTTCATCATCGGCTGCTATGACATTACCGGAAATGTGTCCATCAATTCGCAGACCGCCTGTGAAATTAATATCTCCTGTGATATGCGTGTTTGCACCGATCAAGGTATCAATATGGGGGTGAAGCGATTTTTTCTTTTTCCTGCCGAACATATTTCTTCTCCTTCACAATGCCGGTTGCACAGTTTCGGTTAATATGGCCTTGTTGTCATTATTTTTATAAATTTGCACTTGCAAGTTTTCTACGATGGTATCAGGGGGTACATTGAAAGTTTCTTCCAGTCTGTGAAAAGACTTGAATTTGACAGGAAAGTCTTGCGTGGCATTTTTGTTGGTAAGCGGTATGATTTTACTTTGATCATTTTGCAACAGCTTAACCTGGAATCTTAGGTTTCCCTTGAAATCATTAGGCCTTTCTCCGCCCTGGATGAGTGTCAGCGCATAGCGGTATTTACCAGGAGTCTGTGTTTCTTTCAAACTAAAATGATATATCGAAAGGCCATTTTTTGTATTGCTGGCTATTAGATGCTGAAAGAACGCCTGTTTTTCCTTTAAATGATCATTCTCGTTAGCAAGCGATTTTACTTGTTCAGCAAGATTCTCATTGGCGGTATTGCTGATTTGTAATTGTTGTATCAAATCACCGATCTGATTGCATAATTTTTGCTTTTTTGTTTGTCTGCAATTTCCTGGATCATAAGAATGCGCTAACTTTTCTTGGTCAATGTCATTTTGTGTATTTACTGATTGCCTGCCAGCTTCGTACATGCCCCATGACAGCAGAGTTAATAATGAGCCGCAAATAATAATTGCTGTTAGGAGAAATTGCCAAGACAGATGCGGGCGCACGACAACGCGAGGAGAAAGAATCTTGGGTTTTTTCTGGAAAAACTTGTACACCTGTGGCGCTCTATAAAAGGATATTCAAATTATCTGCACATGATCATAACAATGTTGCCGGTATTGATGAAGATCCTCTTTCTGTAATCGTAATCAGATTCTGATGCATCAGAAATAATAGCACATTAAGGTAAAAGTGGAACTTGGTTAATGCCAAGTGTTTCAGGTAGACCGAACATTATATTCATATTTTGTATTGCTTGCCCTGCCGCGCCTTTTACCAGATTATCAGTTACTGATAGTATCACGACCGTGTCGCTGTTTTGTGGTTGATGCACGGCAATACGGCAAATATTCGAACCGCGTACCGAGCGGGTTTCCGGGTGCTTGCCTGCGGGTAACACGTCGACAAAAGCTTCATTCTGGTAGCGTTTCTCGTAGAGTGCCTGCAAGTCAATCTGTTTGGTCAGTTTGCCATAGAGCGTTGCATGAATGCCTCGAATCATCGGTACCAGATGCGGGACAAATGTTAGGCCGACCGGCCGCTTGGCTACATTGGCAAGGCCCTGTCTGATTTCTGGGAGATGCCGGTGTCCTGGAACACCATAGGCCTTGAAATTATCGGATGCTTCAGCATGCAGCGTATGTACTTCGGCTTTTCGGCCTGCACCGGATACGCCCGATTTGACATCGGCAATGAGGTAATCCAAATCAATGATTCCCGCTTCAATCAGCGGTAAAAAGCCAAGTTGTACCGCTGTTGGATAGCAGCCAGGATTGGCAATCAAACGCGCATTCTTGACTTGTTCGCGGTTAATTTCCGGTAAACCGTATACCGCCTCAGCGACCAGGCCGGGGCAGGCATGTTGCATGCCGTACCACTTTTCCCATTCGGTCACATTCTTGATGCGAAAATCAGCGGCCAAGTCGATGATCTTAACGCCAGCTTTAAGGAGGGATTCGGCTTGCTGCATTGCGATACCATTCGGAGTGGCAAAGAATACCAGATCACACTTGTTGAGTTTGGCATCAGCAGGGTCGCTGAATTTGAGATCGATATGTCCTCGCAGATTAGTAAATAATTCGGCGACACTCATGCCCGCTTCGCTACGTGAGGTAATTGCCTTGATTTTGACTTTTGGGTGTTGTGCCAGTAAGCGCAGTAATTCCACACCTGTGTACCCTGTTCCACCAACAATGCCTACATTGACCATCGTGACTCCTGCTGTTTTTTCAGAAGGCGTATGCCTATTTGCTAAATATCAAATAAAAAAGCCGCCTGATAAGAGGCGGCTTTTTAGATCCAAACAATAATAAAGAATTATCGTTTAGAGAATTGTTTGCGTCGCCGCGCCTTACGCAAGCCAACTTTTTTTCTCTCAACTTCCCGTGCATCACGGGTAACCAAACCAGCTTTGCTTAATACAGGTTTCAGTGTCGCATCATAATCAATCAATGCACGGGTAATACCGTGCCGGACTGCGCCTGCCTGGCCTGATTCACCACCGCCATGGATGTTTACCATGATATCAAATGTGGTGGAATTATTTGTTAATTCCAGCGGCTGTCTTACAATCATGCGACCGGTCTTGCGTGAAAAAAAGTCATCAATGGGTTTGTTATTGATGGTGATTTCACCTTTTCCGGGTTTGATAAAAACACGTGCGACAGCACTTTTACGCCGGCCGGTTCCATAATTATATTGAGTGGTCATAAATTAGGCCCTAACTTCTAGTGGTTTGGGTTGTTGAGCGGCATGGGGGTGTGCATCACCCGCATATACCTTAAGTTTTTTTAACATCGCATATCCCAGCGGTCCTTTGGGCAACATACCTTTAACCGCTTTTTCAAGAGGGCGGCCTGGAAAACGCGCATGCATTTTCCTAAAGTTAGTTTCATATATTCCACCTGGGTAGCCGGTATGGCGATAATAGATTTTATCGTCCATTTTATTGCCGGTAACGCGCAACTTATCGACATTGACAACGACAATATAATCACCGGTATCAACATGCGGTGTGAAGATGGGTTTATGTTTGCCACGTAAACGATGGGCAATTAACGAAGCAAGCCGACCAAGTACTTTATCGGTCGCGTCAATGACAAACCAGTCATGACTTACTTCGCGTGGTTTGGCTGAAAATGTTTTCACGAAAACCTGTCCTGCTTATTCAAAAAGAGCCGGGAATTCTATGTCAGACACGGGTAAAAGTCAAATTTAGAACGAGTTATTTTATGCTTGGCTAAAGATGAGCCCTAAACTGAAGCATGCAGCGGCGAGTAGTCTATCAAGGGTGGTGGCTTTTACGTTAATCGTCGCTATAATCTGCCGGGAGACGCTCTGCTGACATTCGAACAATCAGTTCGAGCGAACTTCTGATAATTAGACACCATGTGTGGTATTTTACAGTAACATATCAATTACATGCCGAGAGACGAGCTTTGAAAGAGAAATCCGAAACTAATTTACCTATTGAGTCAGTATCTTCCAATTTTATTCGTAATATCATTGATGAGGATAATCGTACCGGTAAATGGAATGGACGCGTGGAAACACGCTTTCCGCCCGAACCCAATGGCTACTTGCACATTGGTCACGCTAAGAGTATCTGTCTTAATTTTGGCATTGCGCATGATTATGGTGGCGTATGTCATTTACGTTTTGACGATACCAATCCGGAGAAAGAGGCGCAGGAATACGTCGATTCGATTTGTGACAGTGTATCCTGGCTCGGTTTTGATTGGGGCAAGCATCTTTATTATTCTTCCGATTATTTTGATCGATTATATGAATTTGCCGAGTATCTGGTCAATCAGGGAAAGGCCTACGTCGAAGGTCTCACGGCGGAGGAAATCCGCGAGATGCGCGGCACACTGACCAGTCCCGGAAAAAATAGTCCTTACCGGGATCGTCCCATTGCAGAAAATCTGAATTTGTTCCAACGCATGAAATCTGGTGAATTCCCGGATGGTCAATATGTGCTGAGAGCCAAGATCGACATGGCTTCGCCCAACATCAATATGCGTGACCCGGTGATTTACCGTATCCGCCACGTGCATCATCAGCGCACCGGCAACCAATGGTGCATTTATCCGATGTACGACTATACACACTGCATTTCCGATGCACTGGAAAAAATTACGCACTCCTTGTGCACATTGGAATTTGAAGATCACCGGCCATTGTACGATTGGGTATTGGACCAACTGGCCGGCAAAGTGCCGTGCCATCCGCAGCAAATCGAATTTGCTCGCCTCAATCTGACTTACACCGTCATGAGCAAACGTAAATTAATTGAACTGGTGGAGAGCAAACTGGTGGATGGCTGGGATGATCCCCGGTTGAGCACGCTTGCCGGTGTACGCCGCCGTGGTTTTACGCCGCGTTCGATCCGGTTGTTTGCCGACCGGATTGGTATCAGTAAAGCGGATTCCTGGATTGATATGAGCATATTGGAAGACTGCTTGCGTGAAGATCTGAATGAAAGCGCAGCGCGCCGCATTGCCGTACTTAGGCCGCTGAAACTGATCATCGACAATTATCCGGAAGATCAGCAAGAAGATTGCTTTGCGCCGAATCATCCGCAAAAACCGGAATGGGGTAAACGCACGATTCCTTTTTCCAAAACATTGTATATCGAACGTGATGATTTCATGGAAGTGCCAACTAAAGGTTATTTTCGCCTGTCTCCTGGTGCGGAAGTGCGATTACGCTACGCTTTTATCGTCAAATGCGTGCAAGTGGATAAAAATGCGCAGGGTGAAATCGAGGCAATCTATTGCACCTACGACCCGGATACCAAAAGTGGAACTCCCGGATCGGAAAGCCGTAAAGTCAAAGGCAATATCCACTGGCTTTCCGCCAAGCACGCGCAACCGGCGGAAATACGCCTGTACGATCGCTTGTTTACCGATCCCTACCCGGATAGCGGCGACAAGGATTACAAAACATCGCTCAATTCTGATTCAAAGGCAATCATCACCGCATATGTGGAACAATCGCTCTGTGATGCGCAGCCCGAACAAAGTTTCCAGTTTGAACGCAACGGCTATTTCATTGCCGACCGCATCGACATGAAACCCGGTAAGGCTGTCTTTAACCGCGCCGTGACCTTGCGCGATTCGTGGGGGAAAGTTGCGGGTGCATAGCCGATTAACCACATTACTGTTGCAATACCCGGAAATCAAGCTGGCAATTTTGTTTGGTTCACAGGCGACAGGCAATGCGCGCCCGGACAGTGACGTCGATCTGGGCATATTGGCGCAAGCGCCGCTCACTGCAGACTTTAAACTGCAACTGATACAAATCATCGGCGCTGAATTTGGCCGCCCGGTCGACATTGTTGATTTGTATCATGTGCCGGAACCCATTACGGGCCAGGTATTTAAGGGAATCCGGCTGATTGGTGGTGATGCCGCGTATGCCGAGCTGTTAACCCGGCATTTACTGAACGTCGCCGATTTTCTTCCGCTGCACCAGCGAATCCTGACCGAGAGGCGCAATAAATGGATCAATTGATTCTTGCGGAAAAGATTGAATCGCTGCGGCGCTGCATTCAACGCATTGAAGATAAAAAACCGGATAATATCAATCTTCTGGTTCAGAGTCTGGATTTGCAAGACATATTGGTTATTAACCTCACTCGGGCTGTCCAGCTTTGTGTTGATATCGGCAGCCATATTATCAGCACGGCCAATAAACCCTCTCCGCAAACTATGGGCGAAGTTTTTACGACACTCAATGAACTGGACATCATCACATCCGATACTTGCGAGCATTTAAAAAAATCGATCGGTTTTAGAAATATCGCCGTGCATAACTATGAAGCGATTAATTGGGAAATTGTTTATGCAATCTGCCAAAATTCTTTGCAAGACTTTCGCCGGTTTGCCCAGGAAGTCAGCCGGTATGCTGCTTTATAGCAATGGCTGGCAAATAAGATGGCTGTATCTTCATGCCGGGGTATCATGGGGATTGCACACACTTAACGAGGATCGCCATGAAAAAACTAAAAAATGAAGCTGCTTTATTCAAAGAAGCCATGCTGGCTGGCGTGAAGTATGCGGAGGGCCGGGGCGTGGTCGAATTTGAAGCGACTGATTCGGCAAGTGAAAAACTGCTCTACATTTATCGCCTGTTGGTGCACGATAAAGTCATGCAGCCGTTACCGGAAGATCAAGTCGCCGAAAAATCCATGCGGCATAAACTGACGATGTGGTATGCCAAACAACTGCCCAAGGATCATCCGTTGTTAAAGTGATGCGTGATGTAAGATATCGATAGGCGGAATATATTGTATTGCAACTTATACCATCGGATTTTCGGTTGGATGAAGAGTTATGCGTTATCAGCTAGACCAAGAGCTTTTCGTATCTGTTCAAATATGAGAGTACGACCTTCTGGAGAATTGATAATCTGTCCGGTAGCCTTAACCAGTCTGTTGCAGGTAATTCGTGCCCAAAGGCCCTTTGGATAGGCGCGAGCACTTTTCTTGAATTCGTCAAGTTCCTTCTGGAATTCCGCGAGTTGTTGCTTTGTCAGTGAGTATTGCTCACGAAGCTGAGCGACATCTTCGTATAGCTGATCGAATCGCTTGTCGACTACGGATAATTCATTGTCGCTAAAGTACGCTTCTGGTTCTTTGACTAGCTCATCAAGGCTTGCCTTGAATTGCTGGCGCAGGAGCTCAAGCGGGTCTTGTACTGGTGGAGTGAGTGCATAGAGGTCTGCTCTGATGTTTTCACACCATTTTGGTATCTCTTCTAGGACATCACCAGGCTCTGAGACCTCAATGTCTGATTCAACCTTGAATCGACCAGGTACTGCTTTTATGGAGTAGATAACTTGGCGAATTCGTTCTGTCCTGGAACTCATCAAATATTTCTGTTCGACGGTTACTTGTTCTTGTTTCACGTCCTCAAGCAGTGCAAGAGAGTATTCGGGTTTGTGGATAAATGTGATCTTTACCAGAAAATGCCCTGCCTTTGGGAAGTCGAGATCGAAATCTTCAGGTGTAAATTGCGATTTACCAAGTGCATTGCGGATGTCTTGAATAAAAGATGGCTTCAATTGAGACACGATGCTCCTCATGATGCATAAATAAATTTAGATAGAGCATGGAAAAATAAAGGCACTGCCTATTTTTATCCGCAGTCTCTACCATTATAAATTTCAGTAGTTGACGGGATTAAGTCGTGAATCAAGGATGGAGAGGCAGAGATTTTCTTAATTCACGACCTCGGTTTTTTGATTACTTGGGTGTTTCTTTTTTAGGTTTCTTTGCTTCTTTGTTTTTGCGTTGCTGTCCTTTTGCCATGATGATTCTCCTTGTGTGATGACAACGACATCATAAACTGAATGACAATGCTTGTGTTGCCGGTACATTCTATCGTGAAATATGTGTTTTGTAGCTGCGTTGTTAGTCAATATAGAACAATCCCCGCTGCCGGAACATTTCCCAGCCGGAGTGATCATTTTGGCGGCACACGCCGTAGCGGAAAGAAGACGGTAGTTCTGAGAATTTGAAGCGTAAATCATAGATCCAGACACATAAGCCTCGCTCTGAAGTGTCGGCGTTCCAGTACCGGAAACATCGCATGCAACCAGGCTTCGCGGAAAAGTGCCATTCTGATCGAGTTCCGCAACCTCTGGGCTAGGTGGATGGCGCTTCGCTGATCCACCCTACCTCGTTAAAAAAATTCCCGCCCGATGCCCGGGCGATTTATCATCGGCACTGCTGCCGGGGGATTCGCCTCTTTGCGCATAGGTTCATGGGTGATGAATGACCAATTATTCAAATGATGCTTTTTTATCGCATAACGGCGCCGACAAGCCGTCGGTAGAGATCATCGCTGCTACGCTGGAAAAACAAGGGGTGAAATGCTTCCTGGATAAATGGGATATTTTGCCGGGCGATCAATGGATGCGGAATCTGGAAAATGAGCTCAGCGGTAGCCGCACGATCCTGATTTTTTTTGGCACAAACGGCATCGGCCCGTACCAACAAGCCGAAGCCGATGCAGCGTTGCGGCGCCAAATTCAGCAACGTCAGCACTGCATCATTCCGGTGCTGTTGCCGGGCGCGTCGCCCGAACACATTGCGCAATGTTCGCTGTTTCTGCAAGGCGCCAACGCCTTGAAATTTCATACCCTGGACGATCCCCTGCCGCATCGTGTGCTGGCCGGATTGGTGCGCGGTGAAGATCCGGCGCATTTGCGCCAATTGATCCGGGCCGAAGCGGCTGCGCCCGCCGATCTGCTGCAAACCTTGCAACAGTGGTTGAGCGGTTTATGTTTCGAATGGCAGGAAAACGAATATTGGGTGAGCGAAGGCCAGGGCAAGCGCTGTCTCAACATTCCCGATCTCAGCGGCAGCTTCAATGCAGATAGCATTGAATACCTGCTGAGCTGGAAAAGCCGCCTGACCGACCTGATTGGCCGCGAGCAGGAACTCAAAGCCTTGCACGACTGGACGGATTCGCCGAATCCGATCAGCAGCCGCATGATCATTGGTGAGGGTGGTACCGGAAAAACCCGGCTGGCGTTCGAATTCGCCCGTCAATTGCGCGAACAAAAAGGCTGGCAGGCGGGTGAAGCGCAGGGGCTGAGTGGTTGCTGGTATACCGCCGGTGCGGGAACATTATTGGTCATCGATTACCCGGAACAACGCCCGGAAAAAGTCAGCGCATTGTTGGACGCGCTCGCTCGGCAATCGTTGTCATGCAAGCTGCGCGTTTTATTGCTGGGGCGTAACGGGGATTTTCTGAAACAACTGACGCAGACCGCACAAACGATCATGACGCCCGGTTTTGAATTAACGGGGTTGACAACCGGTGACTCTAACGCTTGGGAATTATTTCAAGCCGCGTGGCAGCAATTGCATCGACGCCAGCAGCTTGCCGTGCCGCCTTTGCCGCTGACGGAATCCAGCTTTCAGCAATGGCAGCAACTCAATACAGCGCACCAGCGTCCGCTGTTTGTGCTGGCGATGGCGATACACCGCATGTTGCAACCCGATGCCCAAGACTTAAGCGCACCGGCGATCCTGCGCGCGTTGGTGCAGCAATACGAAGTCAACCGCTTGGTCAAGGAAGCCAAGCAATTGTCACTCGATTTCTACAGCCTGGTAATGCTGCGCGCGCTGGCCGGAATATCCGGAAAACTGGACAGTGCGGCATTGCGCCAGTTAATCCAGGCCAGTGAAACCCTGCCGCTCGATTGCCGTTTGCCCAAGCTACCCCAGATCAAACAAACCAGTCTGTGGTTGGACGGTGGTATTCACGCATTGCAGCCCGATTTGCTCGCCGCCGACCTGCTGCACTATGCATTGACCGAAGTCGCCGGCGATCAAACCGGGGCGTGGCAATACTGCGCACTGGCTGCAGCCATGGATAGCAGTGAAGCCAGTTCCATTCTTGGGCGGCTGATTCACGACGCGCAATTTATCCTGAAACGGCCGTGGCCGCTGCAAAGTCTGATCGACTGGATCAGCCGGGATTTCGAGCGCAGTGCCACAGTCAATGCCGCCTTAAGCCGGAACAATCTGGAGCACACACTGTTACCGTTGGCCATCGCAACCGATCAAAGCGCGGTGCAGAACTATGAGCAGCTGGCGCAGGACAACTTCGCCGCGTACGGCCCGAATCTGGCGAGGAGCCTGAATAACCTGTCTGTCCATCTGGCGGATAGCGGAAAGCGAGCGGATGGATTGGCTGCGATCGAGCGCGCGGTGCAGATCCGAGAGCAGCTGGCGCAAGACAACTTTGCCGCGTACGGCCCGGATCTGGCGGATAGCCTGAATAACTTGTCGATTGATCTGGCTGAGGGCGGGCAGCGCGCGGATGGATTGGCTGCGATCGAGCGCGCGGTGCAGATCTATGAGCAGCTGGCGCAGGACAACTTCGCCGCGTACGGTCCGGCTCTGGCGGATAGCCTGAATAACCTGTTGCTTCGTCTGGCGGATAGCGGAAAACCGACAGCCGATGAAATCAAACAATTAATGGCGATAAGGACTCAGTTGCAACATATCAAGCGGCGCATACGCGATGAGAACATTCAGGTTCCTGCGCAGTTTGCTTGGCTACTTGAATCTGCGTCGGAACCGGATGATAACAACTGATGGTTTTTGTCAGGAATTGAATCGCAGAGAAATCGAGGTTATAGAGTCGGCTATTAAACAGTTCGATTTTTTATAGCAGAGAAGACCGGAATACGGAGTTTCAATAAATCTTTTTAATGGCCGGATCAATAATGTTTTGTCACTGCGCCATCGCTTAACCGCATTGTTAACGCTATCCGTTTGCGCTTCTCATCGACCTCCAACACTTTCACGGTAACCACTTGCCCCACCTTAACAACCGTATGCGGATCCTTGACAAACTTATCCGCCAATGCGGAGATATGCACGAGTCCATCCTGATGCACGCCGATGTCGACAAACGCGCCGAACGCGGCGACGTTGGTGACCACGCCTTCGAGCACCATGCCGGAGTGCAGGTCCTTCATCGTTTCGATGCCTTCCTTGAACGTGGCAGTTTTAAACGTGGAGCGCGGGTCGCGGCCGGGTTTTTCGAGTTCGTGCAGGATGTCTTTGACGGTCAGCAGGCCGAATTGCGCATTCGCGTATTTTTCCGGGCGGATGGATTTTAGCACCGGTTGATTGCCGATCAATCCACTGACATCCAGGCTGACGTCACGGAGGATTTGCTCGACCAGCGGGTATGATTCCGGGTGCACGGCGGAAGCATCGAGCGGGTTCGTACCGTTGGCAATGCGCAAGAATCCGGCGGCTTGTTCAAAGGTTTTTTCACCTAGGCTGGGGACTTTCAGCAAGTCTGTACGCTTAACGAACCTGCCTTTGGTGTTGCGTTGCGTGACGATATTGTGCGCGATTTTGCTGCTGAGACCGGCGACATAGCGCAGCAAAGCCGGAGAAGCGGTATTCACGTCGACACCGATGGCATTGACGCTGTCTTCCACCACGGAATCGAGTGAGCGCGCCAATTTGTTTTGATCAACGTCATGCTGATATTGGCCGACGCCAATCGATTTGGGGTCGATCTTGACCAGTTCGGCCAGCGGATCTTGCAACCGGCGCGCAATCGACACGGCGCCGCGCAGCGACACATCCAGATCCGGTAATTCTTCGGAAGCGAGTTCGGAAGCGGAATACACCGAGGCACCGGCTTCGGATACCATGATCGAAGTGAGTTTGAGTTGCGGGTATTTTTTAATCAGATCCTTCGCCAGATGATCGGTTTCCCGAGATGCGGTACCGTTACCAATCGCAATCAGCGTTGCTTGATGTTGCTCGGCCAGTTGCTTTAACGTCTGCAGCGCAGAATCCCAGTCATTTCTCGGCGGGTGCGGATAAATGGTGGTGGTGGCCAATACTTTTCCGGTGGCATCGACGACCGCGACTTTCACGCCGGTGCGTAGCCCCGGATCGAGGCCGATGGTGACGCGCGGACCGGCGGGCGGGGCGAGCAGCAGGGCTTTGAGATTTTGCGCGAAAACCTGAATCGCTTCCGTTTCGGCGCGTTCCTGCAGGCTGCTCATGAACTCGGTTTCCAGATGCGCAAAGATTTTCGTGCGCCAGCTCGCGCGAACCGTATCGATCAACCAGGCATCGGCCGGGCGTTTTTGATCGTGAATGCTGAATTGCCGGGCGATCAACAGCTCGCACGGATTGAGCGTGGTCGTGCGCGCTTTTTCTTCGATTTCGGAATCCAGGTGTAGCTTTAACTTCAAAATTGCTTCGCGCTCACCGCGCAGCAAGGCCAGCGCGCGATGCGACGGGATTTTGCTGATCGCCTCTGCGTAGTCATGGTAATCGGTGAATTTGGTGTCGCTGTCTTTTTTGTCCTTAGCGGCTTTGGCGGTCAAGATGCCATGCGTGCGCAAGTATTCACGCAGCGTCTGGAGTAGCGGCGCCTGTTCGGAGAAATGTTCCATCAGGATGTGCTGTGCGCCTTCCAGCGCGGCAGCAGTATCGGCAACGCCGGGATTGTCACCTTCCCCAGTGGTGAAAGGCGCTTTAAGATATTTGGCTGCTTCGGTTTCCGGATTGAGCATCGGGTTATTCAACAGTGAATCCACCAACGCCTGCAAACCGGCTTCATGGGCCATTTGCGCCTTGGTGCGGCGTTTTTTGCGGTACGGCAGATACAAATCTTCCAGGTGCGCTTTGTCTTCGGTATGCGTGATAGCATCGAGCAGTTCCGGGGTCATTTTGTTTTGCTTTTCGATCGCTAGAATGATCGCAAGCCGCCTTTTTTCGAGTTCACGCAAACTGTGCAAGCGCTCTTCCAGCAAGCGCAGTTGCACGTCATCCAGTCCACCGGTGGCTTCTTTGCGATAGCGGGCGATAAAAGGCACGGTGGCGCCTTCGTCCAATAATTTAACGGTGGATAGAATTTGTGTCAGTTTTACAGCAAGTTCTTTAGCAAGACGGTGTTCTATCGATGGCAGCATGAATGGTTATATTTATGGGTAATTAGAATGAAAATAAGTTGGTTGCGTTACTATCTATCCACCGCAACAGGATTTTAGCAACTACTCAGGCATGTTGCTTGGGCGCAGAACAATTTCCAGACCGGAACCGCATTTCCAGCATAACTGAAAATTAGTTGGATTTTCCTCGCCGCAAGCAGGACAATGGATGGTGCCGGTTGTTGCCGGTGTTTTTTCATACGTTTGTACAATCAATTTACCGCGTTCATAGTCTTCGTCACGCATGACCCAAACTTCCGGGTAGGCATGCGTAAACGGAATGTCTCCCATCCCGCCTTGCGCGTGCTGGTTAAATAATTGCGCCGGGATATAGGCGTGTTCGAGCAGATCAAGTACTATCTGTGCTTCCATCAAGTTGTTGGCAGAGTAAACTTTTTTCATGCAATGATAATTGCTAAATAAACAATCAGTTAGTTGAGTAAAATTATGTGGTTCAGAAACTTACAAGCTTATCGTATCACCGGTGGAAATATAACACTGAATAGTCTCGAGGAGGCACTTTCACAGCGCGCCTTGCAACCCTGCATGCAAATGGAGATGCAAAGCCGTGGCTGGGTCGTGCCGCGCGAGGAGAAAGAGAGTTTTGTGCATGCTTATGGCCAGCAGTGGCTGGTCGCTTTGGGGGTCGAAAAGAAATTATTGCCGGCTGGGGTGATCAATCAACATGCCAAATCCAGGCTTGTGCAAATTGAACAAATGCAAGGCTACAAACCGGGCAAGAAACAGGTTAGAGACATTAAGGAAGCCACGATCATTGAATTATTGCCGCGCGCTTTTACACAACGCCACAAAACCTATGCTTGGATCGATGGCATCAATAACCGGGTGGTTATCGATACGGCGAGTCCCAACAAAGCCGATGAATTCGTTGAGGTACTGCTGAAATCGGTGAATGACCTGGCTTTGGAGCCGCTGGATACGCAAATTTCGCCTGCTTCGGCCATGACACGATGGTTGTCCGGCGATGACTTGCCGTCGATATTCACGATAGATCGCGATTGTGAACTGCAAGGCATGAGTGATGAGAAAGCAACGGTCAAATATACCCGCCATGTTTTGGAAGCCGAAGAAACAACGCGGCATATCCGCGCAGGAAAGCGGGTGATTAAATTGGCGATGACTTGGAACAGCAAAGTTTCATTTGTTTTGCAGGATAATCTTCAACTTCGGCGGATTACACCTTTGGATATCCTGAAAGAATCCACCGAATCGGATGAAGAATTATTTGCCAGTGACTTTGCCATTATGACGGGTGAATTGAGCCAACTCATCACCGATGTCATCGATGCATTGGGCGGCGAAGATCATGGTTAAACCGGCTGGGCTAGTTTAGTGTTTGCCGGTTTTGGCTTGATCCTTGATTCCAGACAGCACGCCATTCGCTGATTTGCTCACAAAATCAGCGGTTTTTTGTGCCAGACTGGCACCGGCTTCCACTTGTGAATGTCCAACCGAGGCGATTTGTTGCGCAAGAGTGGCTAATGTTTCTTTCAACTGCGAACCCACATTAGTGCCAGTATTTTTGGCATGATGGCTCAAATCGAGCAGAACATCGGCAATCAACCCTTGTGCGGCTGTGGCGGTGTGATGCAGCGTATCCAGGAATAAACTTTCCAGGCTCTCCAGGTCAGAGCGGGTGCGCGCCAATTCTGTATCAGAGAATTTTTTTGCCTGCCCTGCCGCTTCTTCAATGGCAAGTTTCGAAGCTTCGGCAAATTTTGCCAGCGCTGAATCCAATCCAGCGACGGCTTCAATGATTTGTGATTTTGCAGCATGCGCCTGATTGGTTGCCTGTAGTAACTGTTGCGAAGTACCGTCGTGCGCGCCTTGCATGACGGCTGTGATAATCCGCTTTAAGGATTCCAGGTCAATATGTTGCGCATTCATGGCTTTCAGCGTTAAACGGTGTACGGTATCCTGGATATGTGAACCATTGGCTACCGCCTCACGAACTTCCGCTTCTAACGCTTCAATATCACTATTATTTGGCTTACTGGTATTTTCATTGTGCATGATGATGAGTCCTATAAAATAATAAAAGATACCTCAATTTCATTTTCCTCCGGTACTCCCGAGTAGGTCAAGACCATTCATATAAGGACGTAAAACTTCCGGAATGGAGACACTGCCATCCGCATTCTGATAATTTTCCAGCACCGCGACCAGCGTGCGGCCCACAGCCAGACCGGAACCGTTCAATGTATGCAGCAGCGCGGGTTTTCCATTTTCATTACGGAAGCGTGCTTGCATGCGCCGCGCTTGGAATGCTTCACAGTTACTGCATGAGGAGATTTCCCGGTAGGTATTTTGTGCCGGCAGCCAGACTTCAATATCGTATGTTTTTGCCGCCGAAAACCCCATGTCGCCGGTGCACAGTGCCATGACACGATATGGGAGTGCCAATTTCTGTAAAATCTTTTCCGCATGACCGACCAGTTGTTCCAAAGCTTCATAGGATTGTTCGGGGTGAACAATATGCACCAGTTCAACCTTGTCGAATTGATGCTGGCGGATCAGCCCGCGCGTATCCCTGCCATAGCTGCCCGCCTCGGAACGGAAACACGGCGTATGTGCAACATATTTTAGCGGCAGGGATTGCAGCGGTACGATTTCATCACGCACCATATTGGTAATGGGTACTTCCGCGGTCGGGATGAGATGAAATGCAGGCGAGTGGTTCGCGGTGCTATTTTCTGCGCCACCTGTATTGACGGCAAACAGGTCTTCTTCGAATTTGGGTAACTGACCCGTACCGCGTAAACTTTCCTGGTTAACCAGATAGGGTACATACGTTTCAATATAGCCGTGTTCTTGTGTATGGGTATCCAGCATGAATTGTGCGAGTGCGCGGTGTAAACGAGCAAGCCCGCCTTTCATCAGGCTGAAGCGCGCGCCACTGAGTTTCGCAGCCGTCTCAAAATCCAATAACCCTAGATCTTCACCGATACTGACATGATCTTTGATGTCAAAATCAAATTGCCGTGGCTCGCCCCAGCGGCGAATCTGTTGATTATGCTCTTCATTTTTTCCTTCCGGCACGCTGTCGTGCGGCAGGTTAGGGACTTCGAGCAATATTTTCTGCAAGCTGTTCTGAATTTGCTCCAATTGCGTCTCGGCTTGCTTTAGCGCGTCGCCCAGATGCGCCACTTCGGCCATTATGGCCGAAACATCTTCCCCTTTACTCTTGGCATTGCCGATTTTCTTTGACGCCGCATTGCGCTGTGCTTGCAGCTCCTGAGTCTGGGTCTGAATGGTTTTGCGTTCCGCCTCTAAGGCATTGAACGCTTCGGTCGGAAAGGCATAACCTCTTTTGGTAAGCCGCCGAGTGACAGTATCCAGATCAGTCCGTAGTTGTTGAATCTCTAACATGCAAAAACTCCAAAATAGCCGGTATAGATTGAAATGATTTTTAGGTATCTCTGAGAATCCCAGTTTCGTTCCATTAAAATTGAGATTGCTATATTTTATGCTTAGCTTGCTTATCCAAATTGCGCAAATAAGTCATTTTTTCTTGTATTTTTTGCTCTAAGCCATAAACCGTTGGTTGATAAAAACTGACCTCCGGCATTTCGTCCGGGAAGTAATTTTCTCCAGCCGCGTATGCCTCCGGGCAATCATGCGCATAGCGGTATGTGTTTCCATGACCGATTTCTTTCATCAATTGGGTTGGCGCATTGCGCAGATGGATGGGGACACGGCGTGATTTATCGTGGGCAATAAAAGCACGTGCTTTATTGTAGGCCAAATAGGCTGCGTTACTTTTCGGTGCGCAAGCAAGATACAAAGCCGCTTGTGCCAATGCCAGCTCGCCTTCGGGGCTGCCCAACCGCTCATAAGTCTCACAGGCATCTAAAGCCAGACGCAAGGCGCGGGGATCTGCCAGGCCGATGTCTTCGCTCGCCATGCGAATCAAACGCCGCCCGATATACAGTGCATCGGTTCCACCATCCAGCATACGGCACAGCCAGTAGAGTGCCGCGTCGGGTGAGGATCCGCGAATGGATTTATGCAAGGCGGATATCTGATCGTAGAACGCGTCCCCGCCGTTGTCAAAGTTGCGTGCATTACGTGGCAATGCATTGAGTACAGTGTCCTTGCTGATTTGCAGTATGTCTTCGGTCTCAGCAGCGGTGCTGATTTGTTCCAGTAAATTCAGCAAACGTCGCGCATCACCATCGGAGAATTCGATCAAGAGATGTCGCGCTTCGTCCGAGAATTGCAGATTACCGAGCGCCAGTTTTTGTGCGCGATCAAATAGCTGAGACAATTCTTCTTGGGATAAGGCAGTGAGCACATAAACCTGCGCACGTGACAGTAGCGCATTATTCACTTCAAACGAGGGATTCTCGGTCGTGGCGCCGACGAAAGTGATCAAGCCTTGTTCAACGTATGGCAAGAATGCATCTTGTTGCGATTTGTTAAAACGGTGTACTTCGTCGACAAAAAGAATGGTATGCCGCCCGCTTTGTTGTAAAACTAATTGGGCTTGTTCAATCGCATTGCGGATATCTTTTATGCCTGACAGCACGGCA
This sequence comes from Nitrosomonas sp. Is79A3, assembly GCF_000219585.1. NCBI lineage: Bacteria > Pseudomonadati > Pseudomonadota > Betaproteobacteria > Nitrosomonadales > Nitrosomonadaceae > Nitrosomonas > Nitrosomonas sp. Is79A3. Next base: position 766,229 of record NC_015731.1, read on the forward strand.
GACAAAGCAATGAACTCGCTATTGAACTCGGTTGACATAATGCGTGCCAGCGTGGTTTTTCCTGTTCCCGGCGGACCCCATAAAATCATCGAATGCGGTTTGCCCGATTCAAAAGCCAGACGCAGCGGCTTTCCAGCAGCGAGCAGGTGGCTTTGCCCGATAACGTCGCTCAGATGCTTGGGACGTAACTGTTCGGCGAGGGGTGCTTTGGGTTTGTTGGGTGAAAACAGACCGGTATCACTCGCTGATGACATCTGCATTGTCAGGAGGTATGAATTTAAATAAATCAGCCGGTAAGTTGGGATTCTTATCCAGATCTGAGAATACCAGTAATGTGGTTTGACCAAAATTATCGCGTAACGCCATAATTTTGAGCGCGCCTTCCGGTGAGAATCCCATTTGGATAAACTCAAAAGCGCTTTCTTTACTTTTGGGGATGGCTTCAAGCCATTCAATCTGATTTTGCAGACCGAGCTCAATCAGCTCAAAATTGTCTTCAATGGCGCTGCTACCGGCAAGCAGGGCGGCCGGGCTGCTGCCGATAGCAATATTGAATTGCCGTATGGTAACCTGATTGAGGTCACGATCATAAAACCAGACCTGAGTGCCGTCACCTACGATGAGTTGCTCATAAGGTTTATCATACGTCCAGCGGAATTTCTCCGGGCGCTCAAATTGCATGGTACCGTTTGATTCCTGTAGCGTGCGTGCGTTTTTGTCATACAGCGTTTGTGAAAAATTTGCGCGTACCGTACGGGTTTCCTGGATGAAGGTTTTGAGACTGTCGATGGCGGCCGCTTCAACGCATACCGGTATCAGGCTGACGAATAACAAGAAAAAGAAGGCACAGCTTGAACGAACCATAATGTTCCTGTTGTGATGTTGTCGGGGGATATTAAGCATGGTAGCTGAGAATTGGATCATTCGCCGCGTGCCGGGGCCAATACTTCCCGGTTTCCATTACTTTGCATGGATGAAACCAAACCGGTGCGTTCCATTTCTTCGATGAGCCGCGCTGCGCGATTATAGCCGATGCGCAAATTCCTTTGCACCAAAGAGATCGAAGCGCGGCGGGTTTTGATGACGATGGCGACAGCTTCGTCATAGAGTGGATCGGCTTCACCCTCTGCTGACTTCTTCGGGTCAAGCGAATTACCGGCATCGCTTTCTTCGTCATCAATCTTTAAAATATCTTCGATGTAGTTCGGTTCGCCATGTTCTTTCAGATACTCAACCACCCTGTGTACTTCGTGATCGGCAACAAAAGCGCCGTGAATGCGTTGCGGGTAGCCGCTACCCGGCGGTAAATACAGCATGTCCCCTTGGCCCAGCAGCGCCTCAGCACCCATTTGGTCGAGAATGGTGCGTGAGTCAATCTTGCTGGATACTTGAAAGGCAATCCGGGTCGGAATATTAGCTTTGATCAGGCCGGTAATCACATCGACCGAAGGGCGCTGCGTTGCCAATAAAAGATGTATGCCGGATGCCCGTGCTTTTTGTGCAAGCCGGGCAATCAGATGCTCAACCTTTTTACCTGCGACCATCATCAAATCGGCTAATTCATCAATCACCACGACTATGAGCGGTAATTCTTCCAGGTACTCCGGTGCTTCTGGCGGCGCAAATGGGTCAACTACAGGCTCTTCATTTTTAGCTGCATCACGAATTTTCTGGTTGTAGCCGCCGAGATTGCGGACACCGAGCGCTGACATCAGCTTGTAGCGCCGTTCCATTTCGTTGACACACCAGCGTAGCGCGCTGGCGGCTTCGCGCATGTCGGTTACAACGGGTGTTAGCAGATGCGGGATGCCTTCATATACGGATAATTCCAGCATTTTCGGGTCAATCAGGATCAGGCGGGTTTGATCGGGAGTGGTTTTATAGACCAGGCTTAGAATGACTGCATTAATCGCGACGGATTTTCCTGATCCAGTTGTCCCTGCTACCAGCGCATGAGGCATTTTCGCCAGATCCGATACGACCGGGCGGCCGCTGATATCTTTACCTAACGCAATGGTCAGTGGTGAAGCGGAATCGGCATAGACCTGTGAACTGAGGATTTCCTGCAGTCGCACAATTTGCCGCTTGGGGTTGGGAATCTCGAGTCCCATACTGGTTTTCCCCGGAATGGTTTCGACCACCCGGATACTGGCAACGGATAATGCGCGCGCCAGATCTTTAATCAGATTGATGACCTGATTGCCTTTGACGCCGACCGCCGGTTCAATTTCATAGCGGGTGATAACTGGGCCGGGAAAGGCGGCGACTACTTTCACATCCACACCAAATTCCTTGAGTTTTCGTTCAATTAAACGCGAAGTGAATTCAATGGTTTCCTTGGAAAGTACTTCAAAGTCTTTTTCGGGCTCATCCAGAAGATGCAAAGGGGGTAAAGGCGAGTCGGGTAAATCAGAAAACAGCGAGGGCTGTCTCTCTTTGATGATACGTTGCGATTTAATTATATTCGTGGTTGGCGGCTCAATATGCAGAAGCGGAGTACTCTCTATGCGTTTCTTTTCATTTTCGACAACTTTTTCGCGTACGCGTGATGCTATGATGCCTGCAAATTTGTCTTTTCTTGTTTCCCACAGATCTTTTATCAGTAATAAGAGATTCTCAATGCTTTCACCAATCTTTTCTACAAAACGTACCCAGGATAGGCCGGTAAATTGACTGAAACCAATCGCGATGAATATTAATAATGTCAGTGTTGCACCGGTAAAACCTAATATCTGCGAGAAATAATGGCTTATTGTGCTGCCCAGCATGCCGCCAGGCACCAGCGGTAGTGAAACACTGATGGTGTAAAACCTGAGCGATTCCAATCCGCTACTGGCTGACAATAATAGTAGAAACCCTCCTGCTGAGAGTAACAGGGAGTGCCGGTCAAAAATTCCTGCGGTATCAATACGATGATAGCTCCAGCTCACGGCTGAGAGAAAGAAAGCGACCCACCACCATGCGGATGCGCCAAACAGGTACAGCAGAAAATCAGCCAGCCATGCACCAACGTGTCCGCCCGCATTCTGAATCTGATTGAAATCGCCGCTATGTGACCAGCCTGCATCACCGCGATCATAACTGAAAAATATCATTATGAGATAAAGTGCAGCGCCTACCAGGATCAGCCAGCCGGATTCACGCAATAATCGAGCTACTCTTGGTGAGAAGGAATGGCCACTTTTCTTGGCCATTGGTTTATTCATTAAACTCATGGGTATCTCAGAAACGAAAGGTTTGGTCTGACTGATACACTGAATTATATAAGAGAATTTGAAGTAATTTCTCTAATGCATCGGTAAATACATTTTATTGTTGAAATCTTAGGTATTTGAGTAGGGTCGAGCAAGATAGCATCTGTCTTGGTTTCAATCCTGAAAGTGAAAATGTTCGAGAAAAATCTCAAAATTTATTCAACTAAGATCTTGATCGCGATAAGATAGCAGCTACGTGAGGTTTATCTTTATTGGCAACTTCGGGCAAAGTTGAAACAAAATTCCCTCCGTTCCGTTTTGAAATAAATAGCGCATCTTCTGCACGCTTACATAAATTTATTCTTTTATCGGCTTCACTCAACATAGCGATGCCGATACTTATGGTGATTTTATTTTCTGTGTTTTTATCTATCTTGGCAGTAACTTTTTTGCGAATGGCTTCACATACTTCTTTTGCTTTGGCTAATTCTGTTTCAGGAAATACGATAGCGAATACATTAATGTCTATGCGGTAGAAAAGATCGGATGTGCGGATGTCCGCTTTGATCTCTTGAGAAATTTTTTTTATGGAATCATTTTTATTTCTAAAATCATAGTTATCACTAAATAGCTTTAAGAGATCAATGTCAATAATGGCGACTGATAGATTTCGATGATATCGTTTGCAGCGTAATATTTCGGTGTCTAATTCAGTCTCAAAAGCTTGCCTATTCTTATATCCGGTGATTGGGTCGACCAGTATCTGAGACATTAGGGTGGATATGTCTATATTCGCCTTTTTGATCTTGATGACCATCATCGCGGAGCAAATAATCAATAATAATGTAATTCCCCGATTAAACAGAACAATATTCATCGGTACTGCAATGCCGGGTGATAGGTAGAAACCGGCTATTGTGAACATAATGCCCAACGCAGCAATCAAATAGGTAAATTGAATTCCGCACACCCACAGACTCGCAAATATGACTAAAGCATACGGTACACCGGCCGCAACACCCAATGGCAGATGCAAATCAATTATCAAAATAGAGAGCGTTGCAACTAAGATAATTAGACTATTACCTTGGATTGCGCATTCTCTGAGCAAGAGTTTTAGATTGGTGGTTGCGGAGAAAATTTGGCTACGCATCTGTTTGGAATAAGATCTGTATGAAAGTATGGTTTGTATTCATATTTTACGGATTATGGAAATCAATCTTTAAATATGTAAATGAACACGCCGGAAAAATTATAACAATTTTTTATTATACATTGTTTCTTAAAAACAAAACTTGAAATTCTGTGCATTGCTTAAGTGCATAGATAAGGCCTAATGACTTCCCCAGAAAGTAGCAAATTTTTATCAATTCTTAATTTTCTTTTTTAATGATGCGTGTCCCTGCCAACCGGTCATGAAGAAATTGACGATCCCGGTCCAATAGCGCCCAGATAATTCCAAAACCAAAAAAGAAAATGCCTATTAATGCAAACAGGTATCGTGTAATGGCCTGTTTTTTCGTTAAGCTGCTGCCATCTGCGGCGACAAGTCGCATCTTCCATGTCTGCATAGCCAACGTTTGTCCGCCATGTGTCCAGTACCAGGAAAAGTAGCACCCCATAATAACAAGCAGATAAAACTGAAACAATGGCCTAAAATAGGCGGCTTGTGTATCGCTGAAAATGAGATGAAAAATAAAACTGGCAATAAATAAAACAGCCAATAAGAGAAGAAACTCATAAATCATGCAGATTATTCGCCGCCAGAAACCGGGTGTTGAGGAGATCATGTTTGAATTGGGTCGATAAAAGTGACGCTACGAATGTGATAGCCGAATAAGAATCGCTGAGGAATTAACGGGAATTGTATGCTAAAAAATAATTCAGTATAAGTCTTGGTGATTGATAATTATTATCGTTTGCGTTATTATATTTCATAGATAAGCATAACCCGAATTTATATATATTAACAACATATGTCGAAGTTGTATTGGCGTTCATAAACAAAAAGAAAAATCACTGGCATCCAAGCTATTTTAGATCAAGTAAGTAAGAAGTTTGTCTGGATTATTTGTTATTCTGTAATGCAATCATTATCTCGGAAAAATATTGAGTACTTAGGGTCGCAGCAACGTTTGATCTCATTCCCCGGATTGCTGTTTGTACTCATAGTGCATGCTGCATTATTTTATTTTCTATGGAATCAACGTTTAATTCCACCACCTGAACAAGTGGTTACCTTATTTGCCGAGTTGATTGCATCATCACCGCCTAATACTGCACCTAAAGCCTTGCCAGAACCTGCACCAGTTAAGCTCCAGCCAGCTAAGAAACCTGTGGTTAAGCCGAAACAAGAGCGCCTTGTAGCAAAATCGGCTGTAGCATCTGAGCAGAAACAGGTTGAATCTTTACCAGAACCAGTAATGGAGCAAGCGAAAGAATCCAAACCTGTGGCTGCGGTCCCGCCAACGCAAATGCAAACAGGGCCAGTCACGTTGTCATCGGAGTTGTCTGTTTCTTGTCCTAAATTGACTGCCCCCGATTATCCTGCCATTTCCCGGCGTATGGGCGAAGAGGGTAAATTGGTGCTGCGCGTGGAATTGGACGAAACTGGGCATATTGATGATGCAAAAGTTATAAATAGCAGTGGTTATGAGCGTCTTGATGCGGCTGCATTAACCGCAGTGAAAAGCTGGCAATGTAATCCATCGCTGCGAAATGGCCAGCCGGTTCGGGCTGTTGCCTTACAACCTTTTAATTTTGTACTGCAAGGAAATTAACCAATGGAAAAAGGACTCGGCTTTTCTCACTTTCTCGCTCAAATCGATGGTGTTGGCATCAGTGTGCTGGTATTACTGTTGTCACTTTCAATTGCGAGCTGGTATTTGATCATCACAAAAACTATTGCGAACCTTATTGCTAAACGCCGCGCCGAAGCTTTCCTAAAACATTTCTGGAGTTTTGATTCCCTGCAAGCGGTTAATGTGGAGTTTAAGAATGCCGCCCCGAATAATGCGTTTGCAGAGCTTGCCAAGCTGGGTATTGATGCGGCAGCTGATTCCAAGATTCACAGCTCACATAAATTGGCAGCCGCTGGCGGTGCCAGTGAGTTTCTTACACGCACTTTACGGAACGGCATTGATCAGGAAGCTACCCGTGTTGAAAATGGTCTGACTCTGATTGCATCCGCAGGTTCGGCGGCGCCTTATATTGGTTTGTTCGGAACGGTATGGGGAATTTATCATGCGTTAATACAGATTGGACTCTCAGGTCAGGGCACCTTGGATAAAGTGGCCGGTCCTGTCGGTGAAGCATTGATCATGACAGCATTAGGGCTGGCAGTGGCTATACCGGCAGTGCTTGCCTATAACGCTTTTGTGCGCCGGAATCGTATTTGGCTCGCGCGCCTGGAAGCTTTTGCGCATGATCTGTTCACACTGATTACTGTAGGTGATAACAATGATGCACCGGCTTCTTCACTGCAAACACCGCCGGCGGCTGTCGCAGAAATGACGGACATCGCTGTTGAAAGGGGGCAATAATGGCATTCGGGAGTATGCAAGATAGCGGGCGTCAGGCACCCATGGCGGAAATTAACGTGGTGCCGCTGGTGGATGTCATGCTGGTATTGTTAATAATTTTTATTATTACAGCGCCGCTGCTTACACATTCAGTCAAAATCGATTTGCCAAAAGCTGAGAGTGCTCCCAATATTACTCAGCCGGAGCATGTTGAATTGGCTATCCGTGCGGATGGCAGTCTTTTTTGGAACGGTGAGCCCGTAGCATTGGAACAATTGGCGCCGCGCTTTGCAGCGAAAGTGACTCAGGCGCCTAAAACAGAACTACATATTCGCGCGGATAAGCTGGCACATTATGAGCACGTTGCACGGGTGATGAGCATAGCAGCCAAAGCCGGTATGGCGAGAATCGGCTTTATTACGGATCCTTCGGAGCAGTAAGAACGATCAAAGCCAGTCTTGAATCTTCTTCAGGTAGAGACGTTACAGAAAAAAAGATCTGTTCAGCAAGACTTGGCAGGGCAATATAAAATACCTGATGCGGGAGATTATTTCTGATCTGACAAGCGCTTAGTTTGATACTGCCAAGTTTTCTCACCAGTTACATGCGCTACAGTTTGTTGAAAAACGTTTCCGAGGCAGCCGCCGTAAGGAAAAACAGGCGAAAAAGTGCCGTTTATGCGTGATAAATGAACATTTTGAGCTTGTTTTTAACATCGTAGTGGCATCGCAGATAGTTTCTCAACAGCCTGCTAAGCTCTCAAATCATTCAAGTTTTTTACCATCCTCCTGCGTAATTCCTGGTTATTCAATACTGCATCAGAAATGATTATTTCTAATTTTTGTCGGATTTTCTCTCCAGTTGCACCGTGATGCAGAGATGGTTCCAGGCGCTATAAATTTTGCCTGGGGGAGGGTTGAATGGGATTGCTTTTTATAAAGATGCTGGTATAATTAAGAATCATTCTCATTAGTAATAATTTTTTGATCTTTGTTTTATATATAAATTTATTTCGAATATAGATCTTAAGGTGTTTAATATGTATGTATGTGTCTGCAAAGGAGTAACAGAAAGTGCAATACGCGAAGCGATCTATCAGGGCGCCGATCGCATGAGAGACCTGAAGGCCACTCTGGGGGTTACCGAACAATGTGGCATTTGTGCGTGCCATGCTAAACAGGTACTGGATCAGACATTGGTACAAAAATCCCAATTACAGGATTTCATTCCCCAATCAACATGTATGTGTGGAACTGCAGCCTGAAAAGGAGAAGCAGTAGCGGTATGGTTTTTTCTTTAATTGACGATTGCCGCTTACTTGGCGCGCAGTAAGAAAGCATGAGTTACTAGGAAGTTCCAGATATGTTTCTGTTGTACGAATTCAAGGATGTTTTGGCTAACTGCAAACAGAGTAACCGGTGTAATTAGTCGACGAACCTAATCCAAGCTGCCTTTTAGACCTATCTTCATCATCGGATCCTTTTCCGTCTAATTTGTTATGTTGAAATGACAGTTACCTGTTTCAGGGTTTGGTAAAAACTGCAAAAATAATTACGCCCTAATATTATGATTATCCATGGTCTTGCTCGAAGTATTTATTTTTTTGCAGTATTGATCAGCCTGAGTCTGGCGTTTGTTTTTTTGCCTAAACCAGGTTTCGCAGAATCATTAAATAGTGCCACGCCTGCGCTACGGACCTACAATATTCCTGCTGGTTTCTTGCACGAGGCTTTAATTCAGTTCTCGCAACAAGCGGGGATAAAACTTGCTATTGATCCTGTGAAATTACAGGGAAAAGTAACGCTAGGATTAACCGGCGATTTTGAGATTAAACCAGGGCTGGATCAGTTGCTTGCAGGTTCCGGCCTGCAAGTAGTGCAACAGAACGATAGTTTTACACTTACAGAAGTACCTGGGTCCTCAGCAGATCCTGTCGTGACTACATTGCCTTCAATACAGATCACCGCCAGCAATACAAACCGGTATGCGGCAGTAAGTACCAGTACAGCAACGAAAACCAATACTTTGTTGCGCGATGTACCGCAATCCATTTCGGTGATAACCAATGAACTGATTAAAGATCAATCAATCCGGAGTATCGGTGATGCCGTGCGTTATGTCCCCGGTGTGGGTGTCTCGCAAGGTGAAGGTAATCGTGATGCGCTTGTATTTCGTGGTAACCGCTCGACCGGTGATTTTTTTATAGACGGTATCCGGGACGATGCCGAATTCTACCGGGATCTTTATAACATTGACCGGATTGAGGTGCTGAAAGGCGCAAATGGCATGATTTTTGGCCGCGGTGGTTCGGGGGGCGTTATTAATCGCGTCTCGAAGCAAGCAAACTGGAATCCAATACGAGAATTTACTTTTCAGGGGGGCTCATTTAATCAAAAAAGAATGACGGCTGATGTAGGTCATGTGATTAATGATGTGGCTGCAGTTCGTTTGAATGCCATGTACGAAGATTCTGGAAGTTTTCGAGATGGTGTCAGTATGGAGCGGCTTGGGATTTCACCAACGGTTACAATCAAACCGACTCATCGCACCAAAGTGATCGTAAACATGGAGCGTTTCCACGATGATCGTACGGCGGACCGGGGGATTCCTTCATTTATGGGGCAGCCTGTTGACGTACATAGATCGCAGTTTTTCGGTGATCCTAAACGCAGCAACGCAAAAATTGATGTGTTATCGTTCAACTCGATGATTGAACACAAATTCGATTCCGGTTTTACGCTGCAAAACCGGACGAATTACGCAACTTATGATAAGTTATATCAAAATATATTTGCGAATAGTCAAGTTTTTACCCTTAGAGGAGTGGATTCGTTAAATCTGGGTGCCTACAATAATGCGACCACCCGTGAGAATGTTTTTAATCAGACGAATTTACTCTATTCTTTAAATACTGGTCCGATTTCACATACGCTGATGGCTGGTATCGAGATTGGTCGCCAGGAAACCCATAACAGGCGGCAGACAGGTTTTTTTAATAATGATCTGTCAAGCGGCAGCCTGCGGGTCCCTTTAAATAATCCGATTACGAATGTACCGATTACTTTTTTAACCAAAGATCAGGATGCATTCAATCGGAGTGTGGTGAATGTTACGTCATTATACGTTCAGGATCAGATTGAGCTACTGCCTCAACTTCAGCTAATTGCCGGGGTTCGCTATGATTTGTTCGAAGTGAATTTTCAACAAAAAAATGGCGACAGAACCCACTTAAAGACGAGCGATGGTTTGATTTCTCCACGCTTTGGCATAATTTATAAACCGATACAGCCTGTTTCGATTTATGCGAGCTATAGCCGGGCCTATGTTCCGCGCGCGGGTGATCAACTGACTTCACTAACAGTAACGTCTGCCGTACTTCAGCCAGAAAAATTTACAACCCTTGAAACAGGGGTTAAATGGGATATTCGTCCTGATCTGGCTTTAACAGGCGCTGTGTTTCAACTGGATCGTACAAATGTAATTACGGTTGATCCGAATGATTCATCGCGATCTTTTTTAACCAAAGGCCAGCGCATCCAGGGAGTCGAGGTGAGCCTCAACGGTCAACTGACTTCAAACTGGAGCGTCATGGGAGGGTATGCCTATCAAGTCGGTGAAATTACCAGTACCCAATCAAGTGCCGCCTTAAAAGGCGCATCGGTGGCAGAGCTTCCCCGTCATACATTCTCAGTATGGAATCGATATGATATAACCCCTCGGATTGGTGCGGCTTTTGGTGTGATTTATCGGGGTGGCATGTTTGCTTCGACGGATAATACAGTCAAGATACCGGATTTTACGCGCGTAGACGCCGCCCTATTTGCTCAATTAACGAAACAGGTCCGTGCGCAATTGAACATTGAAAATCTGTTTGATACTCATTATTTTGCAGCAGTGCAAAATAATAACAACATTACGCCCGGATCGCCATTTGCTGTCCGAGCCATGTTGAGCGTTAATTTCTAGTAGCTTGAATAAGTTTAGGCGGGATTTTATTTGATTTTGTAAATGAAAATAGTTATCATTTAGGTTCGTATTATCATTTATAATTTAAGAAGGATCTTCCATAATGTTTTTTTCTAAAGAATGCATCATTTCAATGAGCAGAGCATTGGTTATGTGTTTGAGCTTCAGTGTGCTTGGAATGAGTAGTGCAGGGATACTTGCCGCGACATCGGAGCCGTCATCAAATATTCATGCCATTGAAACGGCAGTTGGGGCTTTCAAAAAGATTGGGACGCTACGAAAAGAGTCGCCAATGAACGCAGATGCTATTACTAATGCTTACGCTGGAACGTTGCAAACACTGGCACAGGAGGTTGATACGGCCAATGCGCTGAGTCTGGATAGCGCAATCCTGGCTGCAATTGATGATATCAAAAAGGATAGAGAGTCAGAATTGGCGGGTCAAGTGATCGATAAGACATTGCAGCGTGTCTTTTATCAAAATATCTGGAATCGAATTACCGCCATACGAGATCAATTTGATGAAGCAACGTCAGCCACATTAATTCAAATGTTAGATGAATCAGTCGCAGCATTCCAAGCGATAACTGGAACTGTTGCAAGAGCCAATCAAGTGCTTACTGCCGATAGACAGTCTATAGAAGAAGGCAGCAATCCAGGATTGGATATTCAGTTTAATGAATCGATTGCGCGAATTAGATCGGCGCTAAACAAAAGCAATCCGACCGAAGATTTCGCAACGGTTGCTGTTGAGCGCTATGTTACGAGGATGTCATTAGCACGTGCGTATTACATTGCGGTTTTACGTGAAGTAGCAGGTGCAATCGAACATCGAAATACAGATCCAGAAGAGACGCGCAAGGAGCAAAAAGAAGGAGAAATTTTTTATCGTATTATCGAATCGCTGATTGCGAGAGATAATCCAACAGGTAATTTGCTCATTAAAGCTCAGCTAACGGGAAATGCCGCAGGCATTGTAGCGGATGAAATCGTGAGCGAATTAAGTAAAGGTTTGACCGGTAGGGTAAAAGGTGAGATGAATGGCCAAGCAGAAAATATTGGCGTAAATCGCGTGCAAGCGATGGCGGAAGCTTCGGGCGCGATGAGTTTTGCTAAGATCCTTTTGCCGGATATAGAGTTACGCCTAGGTGCTAGCGTGCGCAGCAATCTGGAAACTGCATTAAGTAATCTGCAAAGTGCGAGCAGTGAGAATAGTGGGCCGAAATCGGCAGAAGCGCGTCAAGCTATTTCAACGATTCTGACCAATTATGAGAATGAGCTTAATGTCACCAAATACACAAAAACGCATGAGACAGGATTAATCGTTGATGGCGCTGTGGCTGCATTTCAAGCGGTCAGTGAGTTACGGAATCAGTTTCCGTTGGATGCGGATGCGATTGCTGCACAGTATTCCGGTGATTTGCAGCAATTGACGCAGTTCATTGACCAAATGTACGGATTGTCCATTGATAAGGATATTCTGACAGCGATAGATTTCATTAAGAATGAAAATCAAGTTCTGTTAGCTGCTCAAGCGATAGACAAATCTCTGCAGCGCGTTTTCGCCCTTGCTGTGTATAACCGGATAACTTTGGTGGGTGATCATTTCGATGATCTTGCAATAGATGATCTGTTGTTTGAATGGGATCTGGCCTATGCAGCTTACCAGGCTATTATCGGTACGGCAGCCAAGGAGAATATGGTATTGACAGCGGATAAACAAACACTTAAAGCTGGGAGTAATCCGAATTTAGACGATCAGATTACGCTCGCTTTTGTAAATGGTAGGCAAGCCTTAAACAAAGCGAGCGCGGATGATCTAGCGCAGGTTGCGATAGCACGTGAAAACATAGTGATTCCTTTGGTCAGAAGTTTCTTGATTGGTGTGCTGAGCGAAGTCGAAGGGATAATCGCAAAAAGGGATACCGATGCCGACGATGCAAGGGAGAAACAGATTGAAGGAGAGTTTTTCTATCGTATCGTTGAAGGATTTATTTCACAGGATAACCCGTCAGGCAGCAATCGCATCAAAGCGCAATTGATCGGTGGTTTGGAAAATGTAGCCGCTGACGAAATCGTCAGCGAAATAAGCAGAGGCATTATTGGCCAAATGAATAGAAATCTGCGCCTGATGGAATCAGCATTTGGTACTGATAAAGCTCTGGCGATGCTTGCGGCCGAGAGATTATCCTTGTATGCCAATATTTTTCTGCCGGACCTGGAATTACGCTTGGGCGCTTTGCAGCGAGTGAAGATGGAAAATGCACTGCAGGATCTAAAAGAATCCAGTGAATCCGGCGATTCATCCAAAGCGATCGCGGCACGATCGGTGATTGTAGAAGTGATCTCAGCCTATGAAAAGGAGCTAGTTTAGGAATAAATGCCGTACTGTAAGATTCTTCCGGTAGGACATGGTTGCGATTTATAAAAGTATCGCTTTAAGAAATATTTTTGCCTGTGTTTGTTTATAGCAGGTCTAGTCAGCCAGCCAACGTGTTTTCCTCATTAGTAGCCAGCCAATATCCATGACATGCGCGCTTTGTGTGTTTGATTGAAACAGATCGGATGAGGCAAATCATTTTTCAAGACAGTGTTCTGAAAGCATTGTTATATTTAATCAGAAGGAATTTCTTGATGTTGAAAAATAAAATATTGTGTATCGTTGCCATTGTGTGGGTTGAATTCATCAGCAACTCGGTTTTGGCTGAGTCGCTAGACCGGGTATATTGGATAGCGGCTGATGAAGTGGTTTGGGATTATGCGCCTTCGTTTCCGATTAATCCGATGTCGGATAAAGGGTTTGCGGCTGATCAGCGTGTATTTGTAGAACAAGGGATTGGCCGGCGTTATTTGAAATCTGTTTACCGGGAATATACGGAAGGATTTGGTGCGCTAAAACAACGCGGATCCAAGGAAGAGCATCTGGGCATACTGGGGCCCGTGATTCGCGCTTCGGTAGGGGATAAGATTATCGTTCACTTTAAAAACAATACGCGTTTTCCAGCGAGTATCCACCCGCATGGTGTCCTTTATACCAGTGCGCATGAAGGTGCTGCCCATTCTCCTAAAGAGGGGGATAGTCATCATAAACCGAATGGCGTTGTTGCACCGGGTGGAGAACATACCTATTTCTGGGATGTTCCAGAACGATCGGGGCCAGGCAAAAACGATCCATCTTCTATTGTTTGGATTTATCATAGTCATCGTGATGAACCAGCAGATACCAATGCTGGATTGATTGGTCCGATAATCATTACGAAAGAAGGGTATGGAAATCCGGATAGAATTCCTACAGACGTTGATCGTGAATTTATTTCACTGTTTACGGTGTTTGATGAAAACGCCAGCCCATATCTGGATACCAATCTTTCTAACTGCAACGGCGCTTGTGATCCAGAAGATGAAGAGTTCCAGGAAAGTAATTTGATGCATAGTATAAATGGATTGGTCTATAGCAATAATCAGGGGTATGTAATGCGAAAAGGAGAACGTGTGCGCTGGTATATTATGGGCATGGGCACTGAAGTGGACCTGCATACGCCGCATTGGCATGGTGCAACATTGTTACACAATGGCAATCGATTGGATGTGACAGAAGTATTGCCGGCTGCGACCAAAACGCTGGATATGAATCCTGATGTTCAAGGTGTTTGGATGTATCATTGCCACGTGAACGATCATATTAGTGCGGGTATGGTGACAATCTATACCGTGGAATAAATGCAATAAACTGAGCCCGGATTGATTGTCCGGGCTCATGCTTATGAAATTCTGCTATTTATTGAGTGAAGCGTTCAAAGGTGAAAAACTACCATATCAGCACTGATATCAGCGAGATTGACACCAACAAGCTCAATTGATGCATTGGGGCCGAATTCAACGGTTACACCGTCACTTCTCTGATCAATATTTGTTATATACCCAACGAGTTCTGAAAGATCATTTACGCCAATTTTTTCTGCATCAAAAAACAATTGATCTTCACCGATACTAAAGTCTTTAACATGAAAGTGCCCCAGTGCATAAAAACCAAACGTATCATCGCCCGTACCACCGGTTAGTTCGTCATGACCGTAGCCCGCTCTTAGAATATCATTGCCAGCACCGCCCTCCAGTATATCAGTGCCATCCTGACCATCCAGATCGTCTTCTCCGTCATCGCCTTCCACTCTATCATTTCCATCCCCGCCTAATAACTTGTCGTTACCGGCTTCGCCTTCGAGTTCATCGTGACCGGTGCCGCCGATCAAATCAAAATCATCTCCATCAGAACCGATGAAAAGGAAATCATTGGGACCAAATCCTCCAGAACCCAATCCTGGAAATTCTATACCATCGATTATCTCAACCTTCCCTGAGCCGCTACTAGGACGCGGTATTTTATCAAATGCCATGGTTTTACCTCCCGAAATACTGAATCAAATAATTAATTTAAATTTATCAATCTTCTCATTATTGTGCAAATAGTAATGAGAATGATTCCTATTATATTAAATAATAGGTAAAATACAAGACTTATTAATTGAATTAACCAAAACATGCATAATCATGACCGATAAGCTTGATGAATTATTAGTGAAAGCGAAGGATTTAATCGCTACGGGCAAAATGAATGATGCGAGTGAGATTCTGGATCCGTTAAAAAATGAATATCCGCTGTCTCAAGATATTGCGAGGTTATGGTGTTCACTGGCAATGCGCACTAAGCGCACGGCCGACACACTTGTTTACGCAGCAAAAATTTATGCGCATGTGCAAGGTGATTTTCACAAGGCACAGTGGGCACAAATAATGGGGACAGCGAGTTTCATTTTGTTAGATTTATCCGGTGCGCATACACATTTTACCTGTGCGCTGAAACACTTAATGGCGCTGGCAAAATCAGGAAAAATCCCGCCGCAAAAAGCGCTGGCTAAGCGACTGCAATCTGACGAGAATCTATTTGCCACCGGAGAAGCAGAGAATTTGCTGTGGAAGACTTGTGCGGAATTAGCTAAGCTGGATATACCGGCATTTCCTTTTGCCGGCACACTGCTGGGGCTGGTTCGTAACGGATGTTTACTGGATTTCGACAAAGATCTAGATATAGCCGTGCGGATGGAATCCTGGGATGCATGCTGCAATGCATTGGAGCAAGCCGGGTGGGTCAGCTCGCCTATGCGCATTGAATATGCCAATTATCGTGATTATGTGCACCCGGAATTGGGGATTACGCTCGATGTCTGTGGTTTGCAAGCGAGAGGAAAACAGATAGTCGGTGGTTTTTCACTACCTGGTTATCCAGATGACTATCAGCGGGTATCCGTTTTTCCCAAGTTTGATTTGATGCAGCGTAGCTCAGAATACGGTCAAGTCTGGTTTCCGCGGCAGCCGGAAAAAATCCTGACGGCATTTTATGGCGATTGGCGCACGCCAAATCCCAACTGGGATACTGTGATATCCGCACATAATCTGGAAAATTTTACCCTGCTAGTGCGCTGTTATGCGTATCACCGGCTTGTGCAACGCTGGCTATCAGGGGACCTGGCTAAGGCCTGGTGTTATGCGCATCAAATCGCTCTGAAGGATCCTGACAACGTGCTCGCATTGCGTAGCCGTCAGTGGATGGAACGAGCCATGATGCGGTTAAATCGGGAAATTCCCGTGTGGCCGATAAATCAACCGCAACGACGCGTGTATACACGCATGGTGGCCGATTTGTTTCATGAAGGTCATGTGAATTTTTTACAAGCAGCACGCGCATTGGGCACGCATTTGACGGTGTGCGTGGTTTCGGATGAGCGTGTTGTCGAGAATAAGGGGAAACTTCCTGTCATGCAACAAGCCGAACGTGCTGCTGTTGTTGCTGCTTGCAAATATGTGGATGCCGTAATGACGGATACGCCGGTGAATGTCACTAAAGCATTTATGCAACAGCATGGTTTCGACATTTATACTTTCGCGTGCGCATCCGAGCAGGAGCGCTTAGATAAATATAAGCTGTGTGAGTCATTACCGGCAGAAATGATTCAAGAACTCACGTATACACCCGGTATTTCGACATCCAATCTTGTTATGCGCATTCTGGAAGGTGCGGGAAGTAAAGAAGCCGTCATAACGAGTAAGTAGGTGCGATGTGTCTGATGAGTAGACGTACTTATCATTCCCGGTAAGTTTGTGTAATCAAATAAATTAAATGACGAGAGGGTGTAAGAAATTTTGTGTAAGTGGTCATTTTGCAGGAAACTGCTACTTTCAGAAATGGATAAGAAATGACGACAACAAGAACTTTACCCAACGATTTAATTGACCAACTGTTATCAGGCTATAAAAAGCCAGAAGACCTAATTGGAGAGAATGGCTTACTTAAGCAACTCACCAAGGCGCTGATTGAACGTGCGTTACAAGCGGAAATGACTGAGCACTTGGGTCATGACAAACATGCTACTGTCAGCAACCTCACTGGCAATGCCCGCAACGGCAAAAGCAGCAAGACCCTTAAGGGCGAATTTGGTGAGTTGCCGATTGAAATCCCTCGTGATCGCGAGGGCAGCTTTGAACCACAACTGATCTCTAAGCACCAAACACGCTGGACTGGCTTTGATGACAAGATCATATCACTGTACTCGCGTGGTATGACGGTACGCGAAATCCAGAGTCACCTGATCGAGATGTATGGTGCGGAGGTTTCGCCTACACTGATCTCATCCGTTACCGATGCAGTGATGGAAGATGTGAAGCAATGGCAGTCCCGCCCGCTGGATGCAGTCTATCCCGTCATTTATCTGGATTGCATCCACGTCAAAGTCCGTGATGCCGGTGCGGTGCGTACCAAAGCCGTATACCTTGCCATTGGCATAAACATGCAAGGCGAAAAAGAAGTGCTGGGTTTATGGGTCTCGCAGACTGAAGGTGCTAAATTCTGGCTGGGCGTTGTCACTGAACTTAAGAACCGTGGCATACAAGACATCTTCATCGCCTGTGTGGATGGCTTAAAAGGCTTTCCTGAAGCCATTGAGGCGGTCTACCCGCAAGCCACGGTACAGCTTTGCATGTGCATATGGTGCGTAATAGTTTAAATTACGTGGGCTGGAATAAACGCGGTCTGGTTGCAACTGATTTGAAGCGCGTTTACAGCGCATCAACAGCAGACGAGGCAGAGCAATATCTCACTGAATTTGAAGTGAAATGGGATGATGCTTATCCGCCAATTGCTAAATCCTGGCGTAACAATTGGATGCGTATTATTCCGTTCTTCGATTACCCCCCTGAAATACGCAAAATCATTTACACCACCAATGCCATTGAGTCGGTGAACATGAGTTTACGTAAAGTTAGTAAAAATAGGAGCTCATTTCCAAATGATGAAGCTGTTACTAAATTGTTCTATTTGGCACTGATCAATATCAGCAAGAAATGGACGATGCCACTGCGCGATTGGAAACCTGCGTTAAACAGGTTTACTATTCAGTTTGAGGAAAGGATGCCTCAGCAGTAATTACCGCCACTTACACAAAATTTAGGATACCCTCAATGACGAAGACTATTCAATTAATCTGGCTTCTTAATTCCAAGTAATTTCATCCTATAAGCAAAGGTAGAAGGTTTAATACCCAATAGTTCAGCTGCGCCGTCTGTGCCGGATATACGCCAGCCTGCGTGTCGTAAGGCAGCACACATGTTTATTTTTTCTTTTTCGCGAAAAACTGCATCTGTAACGAACTCTGTTTCTCCGGATGATGGTATATATACTTGGGTTTGCGTGGCTTCATTATTACCAGGCATAGCCAAATCTAGTCTGAGCCGCTTGCCTTTTGTAAGAATTACAGCTCGTTCAATGACATTTTTGAGCTCTCTGATATTGCCGGGCCAATGATACCTATTCAGAATGTCTAATTGCTGTTGGGTCAATGATAAAGAATCATGTCCCAATTCAATGCAGATGCTACTTAAGAATTGGGCCGCCAGAGGACCGATATCTTTGACACGCTCTCGCAATGGCGGCACTTCGATAGGAAAAACACTTAAGCGATAAAACAAATCCTCACGAAACCGGCCAGCATCGACCTCAGCCTTTAAGTTACGGTTAGTTGCAGCAATAATTCGTACATTGCTATTAATAGTTTTGTCGTCTCCCACGCGCTCAAACTCATGTTCTTGGAGCACTCGTAACAATTTTCCTTGCAAATCGATCGGTATCTCACCGATTTCATCAAGAAAAAGAGTGCCGCCTTCAGCCAACTGAAAACGCCCAATCCGATCGCGATGAGCGCCGGTAAATGATCCGCGAACATGCCCAAAGAATTCACTTTCAAAAAGATTCTTGGGGATAGAGGCGCAGTTCACTTTCACAAGTTGCTTGCTAGCTCTGGAGCTATTCACATGAATTGCGCGTGCAACCATTTCTTTTCCAACACCTGATTCTCCCAGAATTAGAACGCTTGTCGGCATTTTGGCCACTGCTTCAATCTGGGCAAGCGTGCGTTTTAAAGCTTGGCTTTCGCCGATAATCTCGCCGAAATGGATCGTGACATTTATTTCATCCCGTAGATAGTCAAGCTCATGTTCTAGCAAATCCTTCAGTATTTTGATCTCTTCATAGGCCAGCATACGCTGCTGTTCGTTTTTTTTGCGCTCAGTTATATCCCGGAAGATAACGACTGCACCCGTGAGCTGGCCGTCTTCTCGAATCGGTGTGCTTGTATACTCAACAGGAACTGCGGTACCGTCGGTATGCCAAAATACTTCGTTGTCTCCATGATGCACCGTGCCATCTTGAAGAGCGGCGTAAATTGGACATTCGCTGCTTGGATAGGGCGAGCCGTCAGGATACGAATGATGATGGATGGCATGCAATGGTTTTCCAATCACATCTACGCCACGCCAGCCCAGTATCTGAGTGGCAGCTTCATTGACAAAAATTGTATTGCCTTGGTTGTCTACTCCGTAGACACCTTCTCCAGCTGCGTTAAGGATTAACTCGTGTATGGTTTGTAATCGACGTAGTTCGTTTGAAGTTTGGCCGTGCTCAGTAAGGTCACAAAATACAAGTAACACCCAAACTTCTGTGTCATGGTTCGGTTGTATGCGCCATGCTGATAACAATCCTTGATGCAACAGCAGGCTAAGGTGATTCTTCGCTAATAAAGTAACAGGGCATTCAATTAAGATCCGGCCGATATGCGCCACTTGCTCAATCTGATTTGTAACATTATGCGAATCATCAAATAATTCCTCAACAGCTAAGGCAACGGTCTCTGTTGCAGACAGATTCAGATAGTTACGCCAAGTTTCGTTGATGTCACGACAAATAAGTGTGTCATCAAGTATTGCAAGGAACAGGGGCGAATTTTGAAACAGTGTTTTAAAGGTATTAATCATCACAAGTAGATTCACAAATTTTTGAGAATAATATCTCAATAAATTGAGAATAACGAAATATTGTTCCTGTATTAATAATAAAAAAACAATTTAATCAACAATTTATTTTTGGCATGAATAATGCTAAACATATTCCGGCACTAACATCTATATCTAAATTCAGGGGCATTTCAGAACGGAGGAGGATTCCTTGTTTGCTGTGGACACAATGCTGAATTCAGCTTTGCTGAAATATAGATTTATCACCGGTATAAGTATTTAAAATAAAAGGAAAGGAAATTAAGTTAATGAAAAAATTATGCTATTTGATACCTTCATCGGTGACAACTAAGCGGTCAATAAGAATCCTACCAACAAGAGTACGTGAATTATTCCTGAAAATCTGTTTATGCTGTTTAGGATTGATGTGTCTGGCCTTTCAAGTGCAGGCGCAGACGCAAGCTCCGGCTCCGGCAAATACAAATCCGCCTGCAACAACCACTGCAGCGGCTGCAACTGGGGTCAGTGCACCCAGTGGTGCTGTTGACATGTCAAAAGTTCCGCCAGTTACCGCTCCATCGCGCCCTGGCTTATTTCTGTTGCCGCCAACCGGACCAGGTTATTTTTCACTGTGGGATTTGATCACCGGTAATAAGCGTGAAAAACCGCCGGTTGCCCCTTATGCACCATTTGCACTGCTGACTACTCCCGCATACGACATTGATTTCCGCTACCTGGATACCCCAGGGCATGAAAAAGATATTTTTGACCCCGTCAAAAGAATGCATCTCGGCAATGACTGGTTGCTCTCTTTTGGTGGTAATTTTTGGTACCGCTACACGCATGAAACGGATAGCCGTTTAAATGCAGCCGGTACTAATAATGACTTCCATATGTTGCGCACACGATTCCACGCGGACTTATGGTATAAAGACAAAGTACGTTTGTTTGCAGAAGGTATTGATGCGCGTGCATTCGGCTCCGAATTGCCTCCGCTCGTCACGGATAGAAATCATGCAGACATACTCAATCTTTTTACCGATATAAAAGTTGCCAGTGTTAACAATGGTCCCGTTTATGTGCGTGTCGGCCGTCAAGAATTAATGTACGGCTCACAAAGATTGATTTCTACGCTCGATTGGGTCAACACCCGCAGAACATTCCAAGGTGTCAAAGCTTTCTGGCGCACGCCGACATGGGACGTTGATGCATTCTGGATGCGCCCGATGATTATCGAAAAAGGTAATGTTGATAACTGGGATACGCAACAGAATTTTTATGGCCTGTGGGCTACCAACAAGCCGAAACCCGGTCATTTAATTGATCTCTATTTCCTCAGCCTGGATAACAATAGAAATCTTAGTTCAGCCAATGTGTTAACAGGAAATATTCTGCAAGGAAACTCAAACCTTCATACCCTGGGTGGCCGGTTTGTTGGAAATTTTGACAATTTATTATACGAATTGGAAGGTATGTATCAGTTCGGTCAACGGTCCAATTTGGATGTTTCCGCCTTTGCAGTTGCGAGCGGCGTGGGTTATCGTTTACCCTTGCCGATGAATCCACAAGCTTGGATACGCTATGATTTCGCATCCGGCGATAGCAAATCCAATGATGGCAGAAGTAATACATTTAATCAGCTCTTCCCGTTCGGTCACTACTACATGGGTTTCCTGGATCGTGTAGGACGTCAAAATATACATGACATCAATGCGCAATTCACCTTACATCCAATGCCATGGTTTACGTTTATTTCCCAGTACCATAGATTCTATCTGGCGAATAACACCGATTATTTATATAACGCTTCTGGCTTAGCCACCATGAGAGACCCAACAGGCCAATCAGGCAGTCATGTCGGCGATGAGATCGATTTTCGTGCGAACTTCCATGTAAACCGCCATCAAGATGTGCTGGTCGGTTACTCAAAACTGTTTAGCGGTAATTATCTAGAGAAACAACGGCCAGGAATCTCGGCTGATCTTTTCTATGTTCAGTACAATATCCGTTTTTGATAATTTCCTGAGACTGCTTCCATGCAGCTTTGTAGCTATTTATTTTGATTAAAAAATGACAACAGTGCGCGATCATTCTTCGCTAATTTGACTACCTATAGATGGGAAAGAAATCCTAAATGATGCGTTTTATTTTATGGGCATTTTTTTGTATGACTTGTGTGTCGTCCGTTTATGGCGGCACACCTGTTGAAGTACCGGACACGATGGCTGAACGCATTAGGGCTTGTACCATTTGCCATGGCGCTGAAGATAAAGCGGGGCGTGATGCTTATTACCCTCGCATAGCGGGTAAGCCACAGGGGTATCTCATTAATCAGTTACGCAATTTCAGGGATGGCCGGCGTTATTATCAACCGATGGCTATTCTGTTGGAAAACATGTCAGATGAATACTTATATGAAATAGCCCAATATTTTTCTTCTCTACAGTTGCCCTATCCTTTACCAGAACAAATTTATATGCAACCCGAGGAAATCGAACTGGCAGAACAACTTATTCGTATGGGAAATCCAGGGAGGAATATTCCAGCATGCAGCGCTTGTCATGGAGATGATTTGATGGGTATAGAGCCTGCTATCCCGGGATTGCTGGGATTATCCCGAGCTTATATTACGGCGCAGCTAGGTGGATGGCGAAATGGAGGCATTATGCGCGGTCAAGTGCCTGACTGTATGTCTGAAATTGCTAAACAATTGACCGATGATGAAGTTAATGCGGTTGCGAAATGGTTAGCAAATCAGTTTGTTTCAGGGGAACCAAGACCAATTAGTACGCTTTTACCTGAATTAGTGCATCGTTGCAGCCAAAACATCACGGAAGCCGAGGGTAAAGAATGAGGCATTTGGCTATAAAATATAATATAAATAATTGTAAATTTAATGCCTTATTTTTGGCATGCATGGCATCGTTATTATTTCTTTCGATAACGCAAGCTACGTGCGCGATTGCTGAGGAACCTGACCGCTCTGTCGAAGTGCAGCATGGCGCCTATTTAGCGCGCGTT
Organism: Nitrosomonas sp. Is79A3; assembly: GCF_000219585.1. Lineage (NCBI taxonomy): Bacteria > Pseudomonadati > Pseudomonadota > Betaproteobacteria > Nitrosomonadales > Nitrosomonadaceae > Nitrosomonas > Nitrosomonas sp. Is79A3. Next base: position 789,270 of record NC_015731.1, read on the forward strand.
GGTAATTGCATGGGATGCCATACAACTAAGGGTGGTCAACCGTTTGCGGGCGGACGCCGATTATCTACTTCATTTGGCATTTTCGTTACACCCAATATTACTTCTGACAAAGAAACAGGAATTGGTCTTTGGAGTCAACAAGATTTTTGGCAAGCACTACATCAGGGTAAGTCACGTGATGGGAGACTCCTGTATCCTGCTTTTCCCTACACCGAATACACCAAAGTCACGCGGCAAGACGCCAATGCGATTTTTGTGTATCTTCAATCTATACCGCCCGTTTCGCAATCCAATCCACCAAACGATATTTTTTTTCCCTATAATTTCAAACCGTTGTTAGCCATTTGGCGCGTTATGTATTTCAGAGAGGGTGTTTATGAGCCGGATCAATCCAAGAGTGATGCTTGGAATCGCGGTGCTTATCTCGTGCAGGGTTTAGGCCATTGTAATGCTTGCCATACAACCCGCAATGTATTTGGAGCTAGTCAAGATGTTACGCTGACAGGTGGGAAAATAATGGGTACGAATTGGTATGCGCCTTCCTTGTCCTCATATCAGGAAGCAGGTATTGGTGGCTGGTCAATCGAAGAAATCGTTGAACTGTTGGCGACTGGTATAACAAAGCGTGCCGTAGCTTCAGGTCCCATGGCAACCGTTATAAGACAAAGCCTTCAATATTTGTCACAGGATGATATTAACGGCATGGCGATCTATCTAAAGGCGCTCACGGAAAATGAAGCTGGTAAAGTGCCTGGTGTCCGTTTCTCAGTGATGTCAGGTAGCTTGCAGAGGCATCTGGATTTTGGTGGGAAATTGTATGAGAAACATTGCCAAACGTGCCATGGTGCCGATGGAGAGGGAGCCCCAGGTATTTATCCCGCGCTGGCCGGTAATCGAGGGGTGTTGATGAGTTCGCCATTGAATACTATTCGCAGCGTGCTGAATGGCGGATATCCACCCACGACAGCAGGAAATCCTAGACCTTATGGAATGCCGCCATTCCAGCAGATTTTACATGATGAAGAGGTAGCTCTGGTGGTGTCGTATATACGGAATGCTTGGGGAAATCGTAGCAGTTTGGTGACAGCAGTGGATGTTGATCGAAGTAAAGGAGGGGACTAATTATGGCGCGCAGTAAAGTATGAACTCTTATACACCAGGGCATTCTATGCAGCGACGGATTGAACGAAGCCTTGGATGATGCTCAAATTGCTTCTCTCTTCGTCAACGAGTGTGAAGCGGATCATGCGAATGTATTCAAGGCTGCACGCCACGCGGGCAGCAGCGATGATTTTTCAGTCATTGTGCTGACTGGTGAACAATAGATTGCTTTGTCAGTTGCTTCGAATCAATAACGTGCCGCTTTTATGGAATTTCTGACTTTATGTCACTCACCCGGTTGTAGCGTAACCGGCACGTCAATTTTTTCACCTTTTCGCAACACGGTGATCTTGATGGTATCGCCAACTTTATAGCTATCAACCCGAGCGAGTAGCTTATCGACGGAATCAATGGGTTTATTTTCGAGTGCCACAATAATATCGTTCGCGATGATATTACCTTCGGGGGTGATCGTTGCACCTTGAAGTCCGGCTGAGTCCGCCGCTGATCCGGGGCTGATGCTCAGGATGATAACACCGGTTATTTTCAAGTGTTCTGTTAGGCGATTATTGAGTTTACTATCGACGGTAATGCCCATTGCCGGACGGATATATTTGCCGCGGCTGATGATTTGAGGAACTACGCGATTGACGGTATCAACCGGCACAGAAAATCCAATACCGGCACTGGCACCGCTGGGGCTATAAATGGCGGTATTGATGCCGATCAGGCGCCCTGCGGAATCCAATAAGGGACCACCGGAATTACCTGGGTTGATGGCGGCATCGGTTTGGATCAGATTGTCGATGGTACGTCCGTCACCGCTTGGGAGTGAACGATCCAGTGCCGAGACAATACCGGTCGTTAATGTCCAATCCAAGCCAAAAGGATTGCCGATTGCGAATACTTTCTGCCCGACCTTGAGATCGTGGCTGGTACCCAAAGGAACCGGGACAGGGCGCTGGAAACCAATACCAATTTTCAGTACGGCAATGTCATGCGCCGGGCTGGCGCCAACTAGGGAGGCTTTGTAATCGCGCCCGTCAGCCAGGCGTACGGTGGCCTCACTGGCGCCTTTGATGACATGGAGATTGGTGATGATATGGCCATTATCGTCCCAGATAAAACCTGAACCGGTGCCGCTGGGAACAGAAAAAATATTGCGCGTCCATGCATCCATGACACGTTGGCGTGTGGTGATAAATACAACTGAATCACGCGAATTCTCAAATAATTCAATCGTGCTTTTTTCGTCTTCGGCTAAATTGCCACGTGCCTGGACTACTCGCGGCTCGGCATTTTCCTGCTTATCCTTGTCGGTAAAATAGTCCGGGTGGAGGATATCCGGGAAGTAATGATAAAGGAAGCTATGGAAAAATAACGCCAGCAATATGGCTGCGAGTGAGGTCCAGATGAAACGGGATAGAAATCCGTTATTGGGCATAGGTGTTTGTTCCTTTAGTATTGGTCATTATTTGTTGTGCGTTTGCGCCCATCGCACCAGATCCTGTTCGCTCATGGCGCCCGATTGTCTGGCGATTTCCTGGCCACTTTTAAACAGCGCCAAAGTCGGAATACTGCGAATGTTGTAACGAGCCGCTAAGCCTTGTTCTTCTTCCGTGTTAACCTTAGCAAGGCGCATCCCCGGTTCTAGCAAAGCAGCAGCTTTGGTGAATGCAGGTGCCATCATGCGGCACGGACCGCACCACGGTGCCCAGAAATCAACCAGAACCGGAATATCGCTGTTCGCGATATGCCGGTTGAAATGACTTTCTGTTAATTCAACTGGTTTTGCGATAAACAGCCCTTTATGGCAAGCACCACAATTGGGCGATGCACTGAGGCGATCTGCCGGTACGCGATTGGTGGCGTGACAGTGCGGACACACGATATGTAAAGGCATGAGCAATATTCCTATTTAATTCGTTTGGCTGGCAGATGCTTTGTTAATCTTCATTCAACTCGGATGCTTTCAGCCGGGCGCGTAACACTTCAACTTCTTCGAGCAGATCGGCGACCAAACCGGCTAATTCCGGGTTACCTTCAAAATCCCGCTCAATCGCTATGATTCTCTTGACCCGCATAAAACTACGGCTATCAAATAGCCATGCAGCAGGATCGTTAGTGATTAAATCCTCATCCAGCAACAGGCCCCATCGAACGCGCTCAATAATCCATTCACGGTTGATCTGGCAACTTCTCGCCAGTTCATCCAGGTTGAGCTTGGTATCCTCAAGTAAAATGGCATCGATTTCGTGCGACATGATTTAGACTCCGAGATTCTGGCGTGGATTAAAAGCAAGTTCCTGCGCCATAGTTTGATAAAACTCACGTTCCTTGGATGTAGTAGCGGGCGGTAGCACAACTTCCAGCACCAGATATAGGTCGCCGGGTGTGGCAGCAGGGATGCCGCGTCCTTTCAAGCGCAGCTTGCGGCCTGATTGAGAGTTTTCCGGTATCCGCACTTCCACCTGACCATCCGGCACCGGTATTTTAACTGTTGCTCCCAGTGCCGCTTCCCACGGTGCGACCGGTAACGTGGCGTAGATGTCTTTGTTTTCAATCCGGTAACGGCTGTGCGGTTTGAAATGAACTTCCAGGAACAAGTCTCCGGAAGCTTCCCCAGCATGGCCCGGACCACCCTGTCCGGCAAGCCGGATCACTTGCCCGGCATGTACCCCTTTGGGAATTCTGACATTCAACATGTGGTCGGCGAGCACGGTGCGTCCCTGACTGTCGAGTTTGGGCATACGCAGTGTCAGGCTGCGTGTGGCACCGTGGTAGGTATCTTCCAGATCGAGCATGATTTTGGCGTGATGGTCTTCGCCGCGCATCCGATGGTGGGCTTGCCGACCGCCAGCGCCCATTTGTTTGCCGAATAATTCCGCAAAGAAATCACTGAAATCGGCAGCCTGTGCACCGTTAAATCCTTGTCCACGGAATTCAAAACCGGCATCCCAGCCGGGAGGCGGTTGAAAATCACTGCCTGGCTGGAATCCGCGTCCCTGCCCCAATTGATCATAAGCTGCGCGTTTTTCCGGATCGGAAAGTACCGCATTGGCTTCATTAACTTCTTTCATTTTCTGTTCGGCGTTAGTTTCCTTGGAAACATCCGGATGATACTTGCGCGCGAGGCGGCGGTATGCTTTCTTGATTTCCTCTGCTGTCGCATCGCGTGAAACGCCAAGTGTCTTATAGTAATCCTTGAATTCCAAATCAATTCTCCCTGTTGATCACGCAGTCACGCCATGAACATTATTGCTGCTTTAAGCCAAATAGTGAAGTTTCATTTACGCACATAAAACCTGTTGCAGTTTCCGGGATAAATGGGACCACTGAACGAATTTATCAAGTGCCGGAGAAAAGCTTTAGAGTACTGCAATCAAAATGGACCAGTAATTTCAAACGTTATGCCATCCTTATCGCGCCCGGTTTTGCCGCGTTGTGAACTGAAATACAAACGGGAGCCGTCAGGATTGAAAGCGGGGCCAGCAATCTCCGAACGATTATGGCCTACCACTTGTAATAAGGGCAAAACCTTGCCTGCAGTCAGCACAACAATCTGCATATCACCGCCATCTTCAGCCACTAGCAAATCTCCCGCAGCATTGGTAATGATATTATCCACGCCGGTTAATACCGGTTGTAGATATGAAGCCGCATTGTAGACGACACTGAGGCGATGCTGTTGCACAGTATACGCCCACACCCGGTTATCGCCTTTGGTGGTGAAGTAGACTATGCCCTGGTGATACCAGATACCTTCGCCGCCATTAAACCGGGTGCTGTTGGCAACTTGTTTGCGCGCCGGTGTCGTGATTGCCAGTGGATCGGGCAGTGTATGCCAACGCACTGCGCCAATAGGGCCTTCGACGACCTCGGCGACTTCCAAGAAACCATCATCCAGATTGGGATTCCCGGTAGCATCAAATGAGCGTGCGGTATAGCGATATAAACAACCATCGGACTGATCTTCGGTTAGATACAGTTGCATGTTGCGCGTATCCACGGCCACCGCTTCATGCTTAAATATACCCAAAGCGCTTCTGACTTGCGCTGCTTTCCGGCCAAGCGGATCGCACTCCCACACCCGGCCTTTTTCAATTTCTTCGCACGACAGCCAAGTCTGCCACGGGGTATGCCCACCGGCGCAATTGCGGTTGGTCTGACTCAGAATCGAATACGCATCTATAACTTCTCCCTGTGCATTGAAGCGCAATGCTCCCACACCGCCCGCTTGATTGTCCAGCTCGCTATTGGAAACATAAATCCAACCGCCATTAGCAGTAGCAAAAACAGCGCCACCATCCGGTGCAGCGTGCCAGGTATAGCCAAAAAGTGTTTGCCCCGAATGCGCTAGGATGCGGGAAGTAAAACCCGCGGGCAGACGCACGCCATTCTGATCCGGTGGCAGCAGCTCTCCGCGTGCTGCTAAAGACAATGCCAAGGATGCCGCCTTCAACGGAGACGGCAACAAAGCATTACCAAAAAAAGCACCCAGCCCGATGAAACCGTATTGCAATAATTTGCGCCGGCGCGGGTTAAATGTATTCATACTGAGAACCTCATGTAGTAAATCCAAGCAATGGATACATGGGAGATAGTTTACAATGTTGCACTGTCAAGGGATCTCCAAATAACTGGCATTTCGAACCTAGCGAAAAATCTCTCGTGTTGAGTGTTGATTGCCAAAGATTCCTCACTTTGTTCGGAATGACGAATGTGCATTATTCAGAACTTTCATAAATGCTTACTAATATAAAAAGCGTATTGCAATGATTCAAATACTGAAACCAATTGTATCTCTACTGATGTTTTTGACTGTGCTGTTTTTTATCAGCACCATTTTAACGATTACGACCAGTTTTCCTTTCTGGCTCGGCACGACTTTTTCACTCGCTTGTGCATCCCTAGCTGCATGGTTTACTTGGAAACTGGTTTCTGGAGAGAAAACGGGTATCGGTATCGCTGTTATTAGCGGCGCGTTGATTCTCGGTGGATTATGTTTTATCGTTGGTTTTTTGGGTCCCATGGTTTTTGCCAAAGACACCAATCAGGGGCCATTGATAGGAATTTTTATCGCCGCGCCATTAGGCGTGATTATTGGTGCAATCTGTGGCTATATTTATGCTTCTCGGCAGAATGCCGGTAATTATGATTGATGCGGTGTAATTTAAGCGGGAAAATACTTGTCAGAATCAGAGTGGGGATGAAAGGAGAGTAGTGCGATCAAATCTGGTGCCACTGGCCTTGCATTGGTTGCCTCGAATACGTTTCTCAACGATCTATAAAAAACAGCTACTTTACTCTCAAGCTAGAAACCCCGCAATATTGGCGGGGTTGTCTGAAATACAGTTCGATCAAATTAAACGATTTCTTTTCTGCGACGCACCATAAATCCGACCAAACCTAAACCAGCCAATAACATGGCATAAGTTTCTGGTTCAGGAATTGGGGAAATATGAAAATTCCCAGCATATGAACCACTGCCTGAAGATCCGAGTAGACCACCTTTCACATTAATTTCATAGCTATCAGCAGGATTTAAGCCTGAAAAACTAAAAAACTTGAAAATACCAGGACCCGCTGTTCCTGAAGCAATAGTTGAAGCCGTGGTAGTATCAATTAAGTCAAAAGTTGTAATAAATACATCAGGTCCAAATTCTGCAAAACCTGATATTACACTGCCTCCCCCACCACCGCCGGCACCTACAGGTACAGTAAAAGTATAATGGTCATTAAAAAACCCAGTAACAGCATTGTTACCAAAAACAGCATCCCAATTTGGTGCGTTATAACTGAAGCTCAGAGCCGTTGTGGTAGCATTTGCTGAACCAATACCAAAACACATCACAGCAATAATTGTTAGTATTTTCATTTTACTATTTTTCATATCAAACTCCCAAAGTGAGGTTATAAAAAATTTTCTTATAACTATCCGTTAATAAAGCAATTGTACTTAATGATAATAATTTTCTACTATCATTATTAAATATACTAACATTTAATTTCTTTTTAGAACCATGAGATTCTTCCTGTTTTTATAGTACAGATGTACTAAAATTGGCATAAAATAGACTGAATTTATTACGTTTTATAACAATGGGGTATATTTCTTATTATCCGTTGAAAGGTTAATGCCACCGGTTTTGTCCGGTGGTTATTTAGTGTTCTTCGTTGTATCACTACGGCTTTTTTAGAACTTGAATCACGATCAAGAACATCGATATATTATAAGTAATGGGCGAGAAAAAAAACAACGAGAAGTATTCAAAGGCACTGTTGTCAATTGCTCGACATGATGTTTCAGTACAAGTTTGACAAGTTCAGCGATAATCAAGCAGGTGCCTGTAAATAAGCCTTGTACGCTGCTTTTAAGAAATAATTTTGACTGGCTCAGGACGATTAGGTTCGACTGATCTTTTGACGGATAAAAATTTTAAATCAATTAATTCGGTTCAGGTTTTTTGTCTGACGAACCTGAACCGTTTTCCAGAATTTATCGCGATGAATGCGATCCCGCGTCTCTCTTGTGTGAAGGTTTGTGGATACTGACAGGCGGTAGAATTTTTACCAATTCCATCATGCCATTATCTTCATGAAAAACATTATGGCAGTGCATGACCAAGGAGCCAGTGTAGTCCAGCGGTTTTTGCAGGAATTGCACGATATCGCCGATTTCTGCATTTCCTTCCTTATCGGATTGTGTCTCTACCAGCAATGTATCCCGCCAGATAGGGAACGAATATTTCACTTGTCCGCGGGAAACCAATTGAAATGAATTGATATGGATATGGAACATATGCGTTCCCACGGCGCTTTGCGCGGACCATAGATCGACTTGTTTCAGTGCGAGATCGCGCTGACTGCGGATGGGATTGAAAACTCTGGCGTTGATGACCGATGCGCCACCGTCAATCGGAGCGAATTCGCTATTGGTGAAACCAAAGACAGCGCCCTGAGTAGGCAACTCGGGGCTTTCGGCAGCTGTGATGGTGACCGGCGCTGTTAGTCTGTTGAGTGCCTGTTGCGTTGGTACATCGGTATTGTAGGCAATTTCACTCGTGCTGACCTCGACATTTACGGTGAGGATCGGGGTTAGCTGCACATAGGTAGATGCTTGGCATATTTGATCTCGGGGAATCGCATTGCCGGATTGATCAACGCCATCATACAGAGCATAAGTGCCCGGAGTGGATGGCGCCTTTACCATTAAATCGAGTCTTTGGCCTGCGGCTAGGAAGAGCAGCTCATTGTTCAATACTCCTGCGCCATCAGTTGGTTTCACAACCGGGTTGGTCAAGAGTACCGGTAGATCGTTTTTTCCGGCATTGGGGTTCTGCACAGGAACGCCGTCTGCCGCAAGAACATATGCCGCCGGGCTTGCTGTGGCAGTTTTGTCGTTTGGCTGATTAACAGGCATCAAGCACATTGGGACGACATTGCCGATACTACCGTTAATCACGCGCCAAAGCTGCGCCTCGTTGGTCGACATGGTGATCGACGGCTGGAACTGGCCGTTGACGGATAATTCGTTATTGGTAATACCAGGGGCGGGTGGTTTTTGTCCACCGAATGCGCAACCATTTTGATTGCCGTATACGCTCATGCAATCGATGCGATAGGGATCTTTTTCAGTGCCTGAACCGGTGTTATCCGGATAATTGCCGCCGTAAGCGACTTCCTGCAACAGAATAATTTGTTCGCGTGCCTTTTGCACTGCGGCTAAGCTTTCCAAACCATGCACCGGATCTTCAATGATTAAGGCGCCGGCAATGCCGTTGGCCAAATGCATTGCGACAGCACCGTGTTTGTGCGCATGATACCAGTAGGTGCCGGAAGGGTGGTTGACGGGAATTTTGTAAGCATAAGCAAATTTTTCTGTCACACAATTTTCTTTGCCGAATTCAGCATAACATTCGTTCAATGGTTCTTTGGGTGTTTTCTTCGGAAAAATATTCAGCAATACATTATCGCTCGGACTGCTGGGTGAAACGTGCAATCCATGGGTATGCAGATTGATGACATCAAATCCATGCGGATTAGTGGTGCTATGGCTTGCATCACCTGCAGATTTCTCATAGTTGAGGTTATTCCGGAAAAGAATATTCAGCTTGTCTCCAGGGCGCACGCGTAACGTAGGCCCAACCAGTAAATGGTTGGCAGATTGGGAAGCGGCTGGCTTGCTATGGGTGAGTTTTGCTCCGCGCACACTTACCACCGGATTCTCGCTGGGGCCGTTCTTGGCAGTCGGAGATGGGCCAAACAGTGTGTACTTGGCGGATTCAACATCCAATTGCACGCTTAATGATTTCGTGGAACCGGAGCTGGCTGATACAGGCATTTGCAGTGGCGCAGCGTGAACAAGCGCATGTGTCAATGCGATCGTCATGACGAGAAAAACAAAGAAGATTAACTGGATGGTGAATAACTGATAGGTGTTTTTTTTCATTTCTTTATTCCTAATGAGTTGCTGATCAACCAGCCATTATTTATCCGGTTACTATGGCTGGGCCGGGGAAGAAAGTGCCGATTGAATCAAGAATTCCGGTCGAATCGTGCTGGAACACTAAAGATCCTTGGTCGCACTTTGATTGGGTTGCGAGTTCATTGATTACTGTCGTAATCTCCTGGAAATGCATGGATGCAGAATGTCAGAAACCCTGTTCCATATTGTGTTATCAAACAGTGCTAGCAAGCTGTTTGGCCTGCTCAGCAACGATTCCAATCTCTTCGGTAATAGCATCGGCCTTGCTTGGATCTATGCCAAGATCGGTACATTCCTGTCCGGTAATTGATTGTGTCGTGTGTTCGGCGTTCGCAAAATCCGGTAGCATTTTCTCTGCAATATTGACAAGTTTGACCAGGGGTTGGCCGGTTTCAGCATTCGTGTGGTCGGGTATATGGTGATAGCGTATCACAGCAATGATTTCCGCCGGTAATCCCCAATGTGCAGCCAGTTGTGCGCCGATCTCACCGTGATGTGTACCAAGTAGCTCGCGCTCTATTTCTAAAAGTGATATTCCGGAAGCAGTGCTCAGTCTTTCATAAAGTGTATCGCTGATGTCTTTTGCAATAAAGCTTAGTACGTTATATCCAATATCATGCAAAAGTCCCGAGAGGAAAATTTGATCGTCCATCGGACGGTTTCGTGCAGGTATGTGTCTGGCAATAGCGCGCATCGTGGTGGCGATGGCCATACTGTGAATCCACAAATCAGTGGATTTAAATTTACCCTCAGGTGGTTTAGTCAAAGCTGACAGGGTGGCCATACCGATAGCGATTGATTTCACCTGCGTCAGACCCAGGAACATGGCAGCATCGCTGATCGAGGATATTGTACCTGGCACTCCAAACAAGGAGGAATTAGACAATCCAATGATCTTGGCAGAAATCTGCGGGTCTTGTGCGATGAGTTTGAGCAGTTGCGTTTCACCTTCGTCTGTATTCAACGCTAATGCAAGCATTTTTTGGGCAATGACCGGCATAGCAGGCAGCGTATTAATATGTTCAAGAGATTGCTGCAAGCCGATAATGCTGTGAGACATAGTGCGCTCCTCCCGCGAAAATTCCACTTCTCTTAGTACAGTTTGACTCATGCTGAATGCTGATAAACACTGTAACAATAATGGTTGGGCACAAAATTTTGCCATGAGAAATTTTCCAGCAATCAGTATTTCACAGCACAATCAACTACTCTGACATTTGGTGAGGCCCAGTGAATGTCGAATCACTGGAGTAGGTGACAGGATGCATCATTATAGAAAGCATCCATAATAAGTATTGGGTAAATAGAGATGTAAAATGTTATCTTTTCTGAGAAATCTCACCTTTTTCGAGGAAGCGCACGAAAAAATTTGCTAGTTGTTCGATTTACTCATTTAGTTTGTTGCAGGAAAGAATGTGTAAATCTGCTGCGGACTGACACAAGCGGAAAGGCTGGATATTTTGCTGACGCATACTGCGGGGGGCAATAAAGTTTTGTATGCCGATCGAATTCAGCCCTAGTAAGTCATCCTTAACCTAATGTTCAGTTCTGGTTTGAATTGCCTGTCAAGAGGAATAAAGCTTAATAAGAAGATTCAAGTTGATGCATTTTCCGTTCGTTCGGCATCCTGCGCACAGAGTGGTGTACGGACGGGCGAGAACGTAAAATGCTTGTAAAAAACTCAACCCAAAGAAAATCAGCTTATTAGGAAATTGCGCATCATCCCCATATCTTCATGCTCCAGATTATGGCAGTGGTAAAGGAATAAGCCGGTGAAATCCTTAAACGGTTTTATAATTTCTACTTCTTCTCCCGGCATCACCAGGACAGTGTCTTTCCAGCCGCTGTTGATAAATCCGTCTTTGACAGTATCATATGCGTATCCTTGATTGGTCTGCGTTCGCGATAGAATTTGAAACTGCTGACCATGCAAGTGAATAGGATGTGGCATTGCCATCATCATGCCCATGCCGCCCCTGCTCCCGCGCATTCCTCCTCTACTCATGCCTCCGTGAGTATCGTGGAATATCCTTATTTTCTGAACACTATTGACTGGGATATTTTCAATTTCCGTATGATCTTGCATGTCAAATGTTCTGCCATTTAATTGGAATGTCATGTGCCGCATGCCAATGGCAATAGGAACAGTTTTATCGGGATTGGAGATATCCTGAGCGGTCAATCGGCGCATGGGAATTAGTTCTGCAGGCAACTTGGGTGAATCACTGATTTTTTCGGTAATATGGAACTTGGCAATAGAAATAACTTCATTTTGGGCCGATGCATCATCCATCATACCCATTCTACCCATGCCCTGACGCATTCCGCCACCCATGCCACCTCCCATAGGCGATGTAGATCCCTGATAGGCCAAGCTTTGCAACATGAGATCAGAACCGGGTTTTCTGCCACTAAAATCAACCCACAGCTCAACACGTTCAGCAGGAGCAAGCATAATATAGGGTAAAGTTTCAGGCTTCTCCAATAAGCCGCCATCTGTGCCGATTGCGATTACGGGAGTGCCGTCATCCCAGCCTAACTTGTAAATTCTGGAATTCGATCCATTGAGTATACGCAAACGATAGGCTCTGGTTTTTACGGGAATAATGCTGTTTTCTTGGCCATTGACCAGAATCGTGTCGCCCAGAAAACCTCTCATCCGCTGGTGCCTATTAAGCATGTAACGTAATTGATTGCCATTAGTGAAGCTGCGATCCTGAATGACAAGCGGGAGATCAAATTCACCGCTGGGCAAATTCAGTTTTCGTTCAGCTTCATTGGATATGGTAATGAGGCCTGCCAGGCCTTGATATACCTGCGTGGCGGTTAATTCATGCGTGTGAGAATGATACCAGTTAGTGCCAGCAGGGTTCTTCACCTCAAATTCATAAACATACTGTTCGCCATGATATATGGCGTACATAGGATGTCCGTCCATTACCTGGGGTACATGCATGCCGTGCCAGTGGGTAACACATGGTTCTGGCAATTGATTATAAAAGTATATTCGGACTTTTTGGCCCTGCTCGAAATTGAGGATCGGTCCTAAATAACCCGGCAATTCTTTAAGTGCTGATTGGGGCCCCTTCAGCAATTTCCCAGTGTACTTAAAAACATGAGTATGAGCGCCCGCAAGAATAGGGACGTCAGCGGTTTGAGCGGTTAATGCGACTTCAACATCGGCTTTGAATGAACTGTTGGGAGCCTTACTAAACCCTTGGCTTTCTGCCAGTGCAAAACCGGGCAATGTGGCGGCGATCGTACCTATTGTCGCATATTGCAGGAATTGACGTCTTTTGTAATCAATGTGTGTCATGATTAACCTCTCGCATGATAACGATAAGTCTTGTGGCTAGATAGAAAGTATCTCAATATCAATTTTTTGTAGCTTTAAGAATAACAGCTAATGGCAAGATTACTATTCTAGAAATTAGTGTACCAGCTCAAGGATAATTAGCAACCCGATTAAAGCAAAGTAGGGAAATTCTATTTTGGGGACGGATCTGAGAAAAGCGGGAGAATAGGAAGTTACAACACTTATGGGTGAGACAATAACGCCATCAACATTTGTGGAGATGTATTTGCCTAGGCCAATACTGCAGTGGCAGCTTGCTGCATGATCTGTTTTTTAGTTAACGATGTTGTCTCTAGGGCATAATCAGCATCCTGTATTCGCGATTTACTAGCCGTTGTAGGCTCAACACTGGTTTGGTTATTGGCAATGACAGATTCCAGACGATTTAACTGCGCACCGATCTTCGATCTTTCCTCATTGATATGATTCAATGCAAGATCCATCATATAAGTAGCAAATCCTGCATTGTTGACCAGATCCACACTTTGGATGCTCATTGCCGCAGTATTAACAGCCCCTAAAGTCACATTAAGGGTATCAGATTTATTTGCGCCTACTTGAAACTGTTTGCTATTACCTACTGCAGCAACTGCTATATTTTCCCAGATCTCGTTGAAACCGCTCATGGGATTTTCACCGCTTCTTAAGGAAGCTCTGATTAAGTTATTTATTCCAGTTTTGTCGACAAAGCTATCGGTAAAGTAGCTAATATAGGCATTATTGTGCGATTAATAACTGTAATTTTTAGCAGATTGCATACTATTCTGTCCCCTGAGGCTGATTTTCAGGGATATTGGACGGAATTATCCCGTGGTTGGCATCCACACCTTACGGACATGGTAAAGATTAGCCAAGGCAAACAACAGATAAAGCTGTTGTGCATTCTTGAATAATCCTCGGTAACGGACTTTGGTATAACCAAATTGTCTTTTGACAATACGAAACGGATGTTCAACCTTTGCGCGTAGTGAAGCTAGCATACGATTGAGCACGACATGTTCTGCTGGCAATTCCTCACCGCGCTTGCGTTTGAATGGCATACCCCAGACCGGCTCTTCCGGCTGTCGTTGCGCTTCCAGATTGCGATCATTACGAGTATAAGCCCGATCACCCAATACAATTGCCTCTTCGCCATGTACCAGCGCATCAATCATGTTGCCATCGGCCACTTTGGCCGTGGTAATTTCCAGGCTATGCACCAGGCCGGAATCGGCATCTACGCCTATGTGTGCTTTTAATCCAAAGTAATAGTTGTTGCCTTTCTTAGTCGAACTCATCTCGCCATCACGTTTGCGTTGCCGGTTCTTGGTCGATGGCGCAGCCGCTATCAGCGTGGCGTCAACTATCGTGCCCTGACGCAGCAATAATCCCTGTTGCGCTAACCGCCCAGTTGTTTCAGCAAACAGGCTTTGTGCCAAGTGATGCCTCTCCAGCAGGTGGCGAAACTTGAGGATCGTCGTCTCATCAGGCATAACATCTTCTCCCGCATCTAGTCCTGCAAATTCACGTAGCATCGGCACATCATGTAACGCTTCTTCCATTGCCGGATCTGAATAACCAAACCATTGCTGCATCATATGAATCCGCAGCATCGCTTCCAACGCAAATGGCTTGCGTCCCAAACCTGCTACCGGATAGTGCGGCGCGATCCGATTCGTCCAGTCTACCCATGGAACCACTTGCTCCATTTCTTCGAGAAACTTTTGCCGGCGAGTTACTTTTGGTTTCTTGATAAATAATGGAATCGACAATACTAATTGTTTCATCAATGCATTCCCTTGCAGTGGTTACAATCTACCGCGTATTTTACAAGTTTTTGGGACTTAATCAGAGTTTCCTTAATCAGCATTCTGGCCCAAGTGGGTGAAATGCGTGATAATGATACCGGCAAGCACGTCATACGTGTGGGTAAGTACGCGCGCATTCTTTCTGAAGCTTTGGAGTTGCCTGCTGATATCTGTTATCTGATTGAAAAAGCTGCGCCATTGCATGATATTGGTAAAATTGGCATTCCTGATCATATACTGCTGAAGGCAGGGAAACTGACCGATGTAGAATGGGAAAAAATGCGTAGGCATGCGCAAACGGGCGCTGATCTGCTAACCAAGCATGAGTCCTTGATGGTGCAACTGGCGGCCAGTATTGCGCTATCACATCACGAGCACTGGGATGGAAACGGATATCCCAAGCAACTTAGAGCAGCTTCTATTCCAATCGAAGGCCGTATTACCGCCATCAGTGATGTTTTTGATGCGCTCACATCGCCAAGACCCTATAAAGAAGCCTGGCCCATCGAAAGAGCCGTTGAGTACATCAAAAGCAAGGCTGGAATGCAGTTCGATCCGCAGCTAGTTGATTTGTTTATTGAAAATATAGACAAAATTGTTGTAATACGAGAACAATATAAAGATGAAGGGGAATGCCAGACGCTGCAGTATCTAACGCCACGACTCACAGTTGTGAGTATGCTGTAAGTGAAACGCTAACGCTCGGCAACTATCCGCTCCTGACTTCCTTCAGCAGCCTTCTGCAACACTAAATTTCGCTCCTTCTTCGGAAGCTTGCTAATTTCTGTGACGGCATTAAAGAACCTTTCCATATCCTTGTCTTGTTGGGTAAGAATTGCCTGGAATGAGGGTAATAACTGAGTGTAAATGGAAACAGTTGCCAGTAATGCGTTATTTAATGGTTGCGCAAACCATTGGTCATAACTGCTGAACTCAGCTTTGTCGGCTTTCAGGTGTAAGAATTCTTCGCGGAGTTCCTCAAATATATGTGTTTTTTGGATACGTTTCTCAGCGTTACTGATATCCGAATGGAATAATTCTTGTAACCGTTTGCGATGTTTTAACACCAGATTGGTAAAAATAGCCTCTCTTTCTTGCCTCGCATTTAATACAGCTTGCTGAAAAACTGTACCATTACTCTCAAACCAGCGCCGGACACCTTCATGCTCAACTGCGGTAGCAAAAGATTCATTGAAAACACTGTCACCGGGCACATAAACTACCTGATGAGCGAGCTCATGAAATATCAGACGGGCAAGATTCATTTCAGAATACCCGATAAAGGTATTTAATACCGGATCGCTGAACCAGCCTAAGGTGGAATAGGCGCGGATTCCACCGACATACACATCATAACCCTCATTTCTAAGCACTTCTGCATAATGTTCTGCCTTGGCTTGAGAGAAAAAACCGCGATAATTGACGCAACCTACCTGCACAAAACACCATTCTTTGAGTTTCAAAGAAAGCTCCGGCGAAGCAAAAACATTCCATACTACGTAGGGTCGCTCTAAATCCGCATAACTGGTATAGCTCAGGTTATCAGGCAACTTCAATTCACGACTGGCAAATTCACGCAATTGAACAATTTTGCTCAGTGAGTGCTTTAATTTGGGATCCGTATCAGGATGAGCAATAATCGCACTAATCGGTTGCGAGCGGCGTAAAACATTAAAATGCCCATCAACGGCTTGAGCATAGTATGGAAGATTGGCGCACGCACTGAGCCAGATAACCTGACTCGTAATTATGACAAGTCTTAAGGTGTATGGAATTCGCAAAGCTACACTATCTCCTGATGAAATAGAAAAACTAAGATATGAAATAAAGCATCATACTCATCTTTCTTTTTTTTTCTCAAACAATTTTAAACAGATTTGACTCAAGTTGTGGGTGATCTTAGTTGTAAAGCTTCAGATCCTATTTTTCCTGATTAATTCCATAGTTACTACTGTGTTTTATCGAAACTGCCCTCTATTTTTTTCAAGATGCGCCGATATAAATACCAGGATTTTAAAGAAAGAGAAGATTCTTATCATGAATTCTTGGCATGATCTCAAAAAAATTACCAAATCATTTCTGAACAACAGTTCAGAGAACTGTTATGTCTAGAGTGCATATTATTTGTAAATTCTTGCCTTTATTTTGGCCGCATTACAGATGAAGTTCGAACCTGAAGAGTGGCTGGTTCTGGGTATTACTCCCAATGGTCGGCCATTTCGTCCGAGTGATTGGTCAGAAAGGCTCTGCGGAGCGCTCGCCAGCTATGATAGCCATGGGCGTTGGGTATACTCTGAGCATGCGCAACCTGTCATACATGATGGGCAAGCGGGTGTGCGGGTAAAAACAGTGCTAAAAAATAGCAATCCGGGCGCTTATGAATTTATTATGGATTTTGCCAGTGACAACCAGCTCAAAGTGGTATCAAGAAGAAAAGTGATTTACCTGAATGAATCTGCAACGGTGCCAGAAGTGGCGTTGCCGGTAAGAAAGCTGACGCTCGCTCTATGAATGCATCACTGGGGAATAAGATTCTCATGGAGATGGCTGGAGTTTTAGGCAGTTAATGCAAGCTGAGTCGTAATCATTTTCCTGATATCAGTTATAAAGTCTTAAGGTATTCCAGCAGATCCAGCCGTTGTTCTTTAGTCAATGCTGGTAGAAATGTTCCGTCCGGTTGTGGTGTACGGCCGGAAGCATATTCATGCCCACTATTGTTATTACCCCAAATGTTGGTTCGAAACAAGAAGCCATCGTAGCCAGCAGATTTTAAGCCAACTTTTTCCGGATCAAATTCACGCGAACCGGCCATAAATTCATCCGGCCGATATTCAGCTTCTATCGGATCATTTATTTGTCTTTTGGGTAGAAGTAGATCATACAGTGTCGGTACCGAGCCATTATGTAAGTAAGGAGCGGTTGCCCAGATGCCATTGAGCGGGCGTGCTTTATAAGCCATTACCGAAGCAAAAGGTTTGGCAGTCGTATCAGGCGTGTAGTTCCCGTTTTTAAGGGAAGATTGCACTTCATTATCAAAAAATGTATAGGCAAAATCAAACGATCGCTCTACCCATCGTCGTATAAACCATTTGTCGCGATCGGGCGTGGTAACCACATTGCGCGTAGCGGAGGTCAGTAGAGCAACCGCTGGTGCTTGACTTTGCAATAAGATGTTACCGGTACTGACGCTAACATATTGATTCTTGAGAATGCCGCTATAGCCGGTAAATTCTATGCTGTTTGCAGCCATTTTAGAATCCGTTCCTACGGAAGAGACTGAAATCATTTTAGCGACGACGCGTCGATCAGGATCTGACCGATTTATTTGACCATGGCACGATGCGCAATATTGAGCAAATAATTCTGCACCCCTAGTCAACCGTGTGTTGTCGAGCTTGGGCAAAATATGTTCAGGCCAAAGGGGTGAGGTTAATTTGCGCAGATGGTTTTCTACTCGGCGCAAATTCCGAATATCGATGGAGGATTGAAAATCAACATGTTTGGAACCAAATCCTTGACCGCCGAGCACTGAAGATAGGGTGAATCCATCTTTTTCTTGCCAATCCAGTGTGCCGAATACGCCGATCAGTTGACCCGCATTACGTGCCATGGGACCCAGTCCACTGTTCTCGACCCTGCCATTCCATTGAATATAGTCATGCTGTGGAACATCCCACAGAAAAGGATAGCTGACTGGGGCATCGGCCGGATTATAAATTTTATTGCGTAATTTGATGATTTGTTTGTCAGTCAAATATGCCTGGGTTCGTTCGATAATATGGTCGCGATCACTGCTGCTGAGTACCTGTTCCAAGCCTGTCATTACTTTAGCCAGTTCAGCAGGAGAAAGTATTTCAGCCAGTAATTCGCGCAATTGTTGCGCACTCATAATGTGTTCGAGCACACGGTTATAGATACGTCCAAACGCATCCAGTCGCGCATAACCATAGCGAGTGAGCGGGCGCTTGGTGTCCCGGGGCGTGTTAATGATGGTATAAGTTTTAATACGCTGAGCATATTTCTTCAGATCGGCTAACACATCACTTGCATTCTCATAGTGGCCTCGTTTCAATACGTTTCTAACAAAGCGATCAAGTTTTTCCGGGGTCACTAAAGTAGCATGCAGGGCCTCTGCCAAATCGATCATGAAAGTTTCCATATCTGAATTCGCCGGACCCCCATCAATACGAATTCCGATACCGGCATAATTGATTTGGGTCGTATGGCAGGCCGCACAAGTAAATCCCATAAACGCCTTGCCTTGATACTCATCTCGTACCATCCCGACAGGCAAGCCGTCCGAGTTACCGATGGTTGGTCGTTGCGGTAGATAGCCATAGCGATCAATATTTTCATCGCTGCGGAACAAAGCGGACGAACCAGGCTGTTCCAACACCAGAAAGAAACTATAAGGTAATAAATTGGAACCTTGCGTCGTATTGTAGAACCATAGGCTATCAGCTGCAGACCAGCCTTGGTCAAGATACATTGTTTGGGTAATTTGACTACCAAATTTATCGGTACCGTTTATGGTGGCACCACGGCTAGGATCATTGTCACGCAATTCATATACCCGCCAAGATATTCCTGTAACAAGCCAAATAATCGCTAGTACGCTGAGAATCAGCATCAAGAACTTTATCGGGTACAGATAGTGATGTGAGGATTTTGAATGCATATGGATTTATAACATTGTTCAGCAATCATTCAGGAATGTTTTGGTAAATTCTGAACTTTTGTTAGTTGGCTATTCTGATTTTCTTCAAAATACTAATAAAAGACCTCATTATCCTTAACATTAAGATTGCTGAAACATAAAATTCCTATATTATTAGTAGTTAATTTTATGTGAAGATTATGTGAATGGAATCACATCTTTGTAATGATTGAAAGGGCTCTATGCAGACTTCTCCGTTTTGTTATCTATTGCTTAGTTTTAGCTTCGTATTCTCATCACCGCTCGTATTTGCTCAACAAACAGCCAAACTCACGATTGAAGAAGTACAACGGATGGGTCTCCAGGCAAATGGTCTCGTTCTTGCCGCGCGTTCGCAAATAGAAATGTCTAAAGCCGGTGTAGTGGCTGCATCAGCGTTTCTTAACCCTGAAGTAACCGTGACGGCTGGTCCCGATAGTCATCGCTATTCTTTAGCGATAACTGGCCCTACTTCGATGCAGCGTCACGTGACCGTCAATCAGCCGATTGAAAACCCTGTCATGCGGAGTGCGCGTATTAATGCATCGGAGGCAGTTGTTGATGCCAGTCGTGCCAGTTATGATCAAGTGCGAGCTGATTTGGCCGCTCAATTACGTGTGCGTTCTTATGAATTATTGCTTCGCCAGGAACAATTTGCAATGGAGCAAAGTATCTACGATTTAGTGGAGGATGTGCGCCGGCGCATTGCAATCAATGTCGAAAGAGGTGAAATAGCGCGCTTTGAGTTAATCCGCGCGGATACTGAAGTACAAAATGCAGCCAATCGCAGGGAGGCAGCCCGATTGGGCGTGCAACGCGCACGCATAGCGCTTATGCAGTTTACAGCCGGAGCAATACCCGCTGATTTTGAAATCAATGCTTCATTAAAAGATCCCGTTAATTTTCCTTCGCTGGAGGTATTACGTCAGCAAGTTCCTAGCGTTAACCCTGAGGTGATGCGTTTACAGGCCGAGCAAGAGCGCGCCAACTTACGGATTAGCCAAGAACGAGCTTCGGTATTACCGCAAATCAACGTGCTATACACTAATTATCAGGACGCTCAATTTACCTCTAACACGGCTGGTATGAGCGTAAGAATTCCTCTCTGGTACCGCCGCCGGGGTGAAATTGATACGGCCATTTATGATTCCGCACGGATACGGGAAACACTCGAATTTCGTCGTTTTGAGGTCGGACAACTGTTTGAATCGGCATGGCAGGCTTTGCAGATTGCCCAGCGTAGAGTAGACATGTTTGAAAGCGGATTAATCAAGGAAGCAGAAAATGCCGTGCAGGTTGCTCAATCTGCCTACCGTTTTGGTGAACGCGGCTTGATCGATGTGCTGGATACGCAGCGTATATATCGTGGAATCCTCGGCGATTCTTTGCTGGCACGTTTTGAACTGCAATCCGCCGCGGCCGAAATCGACCGCCTGCGCGCACATTATCCCAAGGAGTTACTTGTAGAATGAAATTCAAATTATCAATCATCGGTTTCATTGTTATCGCTGCATTGTTGCTGACCGGCTGCGGTAAAGCTTCGGAGGAACAAGCTCCCAAACAATCTACAGCAGAGCGTGATATTAACAGCATCACAGCTCGCCCCGAATTGGAAGGGCGGATAGAAATTGGGCAACCAGCGCTCATTGATCTTGCCGATAAAATACTTGTACCCAGCCGAGTTCAAGTCGATGAAGAACGAACCGCGCAAATTGGTTCTTATGTCACAGGGCGTATCATCAGTATGTTTGTGATATTGGGTGATTACGTTAAAGCAGGCGATCGATTGGCACGTATTACCAGTCCGGATTTAACACAAGCACAACTTGCCTATTTACGCGCTGTATCCCGTGTTGTGGTAACCCAGAAAGCAACCGAACGCGCGCGTCATTTGCTGACTGCCGATGTGATTCCACTCGCAGAAGTCGAACGGCGCCAATCCGAGCTGGAAATTGCTCAAGCCGAGTTAAGCGCAGCAATAGATCAACTTAGATTATTTGGAATGGGCGATCAAGAATTAAAAGAACTGAAAAAACAAGGAAAAATCTTACCGTGGATGGATATCAAGGCAACTCGCGAAGGCTACGTGATCGCACGTAATGTCATGGTAGGTCAGGTAGTACAACCCGCTGATCCACTTTTCCAAGTTGCAGATTTGTCGCATGTTTGGGTCGTCGGCGATGTGCCTGAGCAAATTGCTCGCGAAGTTCACTTGGAGCAACATGTCGAGATTCAAGTGCCTGCATTAGGAGCTCAACTTATGGATGGCGTGATCATCTTTGTTTCCGATACGATCAATCGTTTAACCCGTACTGTGATGACCCGGGTGATGGTGGAAAATTCCGAACGCAAGCTTAAACCGGATATGCTGGCAAATATGCACATCACGGATCCGCAACACAAAGTATTAGTGGTTCCTGAATCGGCTATCGTTCGAGAGTTAAATCAGGATTATGTCTTTATCGCATTAGGCGATAACCGTTTTCAACGCGTGCCTGTTGAATTGGGTCCTGAAGTGGCTGATTTACGTCCGGTAATAAAAGGATTGATGATTGATCAACGTATCGTAACCGC
Organism: Nitrosomonas sp. Is79A3; assembly: GCF_000219585.1. Taxonomy (NCBI): domain Bacteria; kingdom Pseudomonadati; phylum Pseudomonadota; class Betaproteobacteria; order Nitrosomonadales; family Nitrosomonadaceae; genus Nitrosomonas; species Nitrosomonas sp. Is79A3. Next base: position 811,271 of record NC_015731.1, read on the forward strand.
AGGTGCTTTTCATTTAGATAGTGAGCGTAAGCTTGCTGAACTGGAGTAGCCCATGATGGCCGCGATAGTTCGTGCAATGTTGAGGCAGCGTCTGCTGGTGCTGGTGATCGGACTGATGCTATGCGCTGCAGGCGGGTTTGCAGTTAAATCGCTCACTGTGGATGCATTTCCAGATGTCACCAACATCCAGGTGCAGGTCGCTACGGTAGCAATTGGCCGCAGTCCGGAAGAGATGGAACGATTGGTTACCGTACCAGTTGAAATCGCCATGACCGGTCTGCCCGGGTTAGTCGAAATGCGCTCATTGAATAAGAGTGGATTATCGCTAATCACCTTGGTGTTCACCGATCAAACCGATGTGTTTTTTGCGCGCCAATTGGTCATGGAGCGGATTATTGATGTCACACCTCGGTTGATACCGGGCATCACACCAGTACTTGGGCCGGTATCGACAGGTCTGGGGGAAGTCTATCAATATACTATCGAACATCCGGATGACGGTACCCGAGCACTGACTGAGGAAGAATTAATTGAGCGCCGAACAGTTCAGGATTGGGTAGTGCGTCCCTTGTTACGCTCGATCAGGGGCGTAGCGGAAATCAATTCCATTGGCGGATTTGTCAAAGAATACCAAGTATACGCCGACCCCAATAAGCTGCGGCATTACGATATAACACTAGGACAGGTTGACCGTGCATTGGCCAGCAATAATGCCAATGCCAGCGGCAATATATTGGCATTGCGCTACGAGCAGTATCTGATCCGTGGCGTGGGCCTCATCGCCTCGTTGGATGATATCCGCAATATCGTGCTCAAAGAAATGGATGGTGTTCCGGTATATGTGCGCGACGTGGCAGAGGTGACCTTGGGCGGCGAGGTGCGCCAGGGCGCCAGTATTAAAAACGGATATACCGAATCGGTGACTGGCATTGTCATGATGCTGCGCGGCGGTAATGCCAAGGAAATTGTCGGTCGAATCAAGGAAAGAGTTGCTGAAATCAATGAACGTGGAATTTTGCCGGATGGTTTGCAGATCGTGCCGTTTTATGACCGCACCGATCTAGTGGATGGGGCACTATCCACCGTTCAAACTACGCTGATGGAATCCTTGATTCTGGTTATTGTGGTGTTATCGATCTTTCTGGGTACTGTTCGTACTAGTTTTGTCGTATGTTTCACACTGATTATCACTCCATTGATCACCTTCCTGGTGATGAACCATTACGGTATGCCTGCCAATTTGATGTCATTGGGAGGGCTGACGATTGCACTCGGCATGATGGTGGATCCCACGGTGGTAGTTGTTGAAAATATTTATCAGCGCCTGGGGGAAGCCAAAGATACGGGAAAGTCCAAATTTGATGTCATTGTGGATGCAGTTGCTGAAGTCGGCACGCCGGTGATTTTTGGTTTAATTGTGACCGTGCTGGTATTTCTTCCTTTAATGACCCTGGAAGGAATGGAAGGAAAAACATTCAGTCCACTAGCAATTACTATTTCCATCTCGTTATTTATCGCATTGATTGTATCGTTATTGTTGTCTCCTGTGCTGTGTGACTATCTGTTAAAAGGCGGCAGCGAGCAGGACACTAAAGTCATCGCTGTGCTTAAAAAGGGCTACTTGGGCATTTACGATTTAGCGGTGCGTAATCAGAAAAAGACCTTGATTGTTGCTGTTTGCTCATTGATGGTGGCATTTGCGCTGTTTCCGCTGCTGGGTACGGCGTTCATTCCAATCATGAAGGAAGGCGCAGTGACCCCAGTGATTATCCGCGCACCATCCATTTCTTTGGATGAAGCCATCAAGATCGAAACCGAAGCGATGAAAATGATCGCGGCGATACCGGGCGTCAAATCGGTCGTTTCCAAGCTGGGCCGTGGAGAAACTCCCGCTGATCCGGCATCGCAGAATGAATCGGATCCGATCGCCGATCTGGATCTCATTGGGTCAGGCAGAACACAGCACGAGATTGAGGAAGATATTCGTAAAGCCCTGTCCGTGCTGCCGGGCGTCAATATTGTAATCTCTCAACCAATTGCACAGCGGGTGGATGAAATGGTCACCGGAGTGCGTTCGCAAGTCGCCATTAAAATTTTTGGCGATGATCTGGAACAATTACGTAAACTATCCGAACAAGTGGCGCGTGTCGTCAAATCCACACGGGGTGCTCGAGATATCCGTATTGAAAGATTATCCGGCCAGCAGGAGTTGACGATTGATATTGATCGCCGTGCCATCGCTCGTCACGGCTTGAATGTCGCTGATGTCAATGAAAAGATTGCTACCGCAGTGGGTGGCAAGGCGGTTACTCAGGTATTTGAAGGCGAGCGGCGCTTTACGTTGCTACTGAGATTCCCGGAAAAGTATCGTTATGATGTGGAAGCGATCAAGCAATTGTTATTAAGGCCTGGCAGTGGCACACCCGGTGGAGTAGGGGCTGCTGGTGGTATGCTCATTCCAATGAGTGCAGTCGCAGATATTAAAGTGATCGATGGCCCTGCAATCATTTCACGTGAGTTTGCCAAACGCCGTGTGGTCATCGGTGTTAACGTGCATGAGCGCGACATGGGTGGTTTTGTCGCTGAGCTCCAAGAGCGTACCGCGAGAGAAATTAAATTACCTCCCGGCTATTATTTCGTCTGGGGTGGCCAATTTGAAAATATGCAGCGCGCGATGGCAAAACTTTCCATTATTGTGCCGGTCACGTTGGCAGCTATTTTCTTCTTGCTGTTCATGCTATTCAACTCAGTCAAAATGGCCGTGCTCATCTACTTGGTATTACCCTTCGCATCGGTCGGCGGGATTGTCGGACTCTTTGTTACCGGTCAATATTTGTCGGTACCGGCATCGGTAGGCTTTATTGCCGTGTGGGGAACTTCCATCTTGAACGGCGTAGTGCTGATATCCTTTCTGCGCGAATTGCGCGGAAAAGGCCTGAGTGTGCAAGCAGCCGCTAGACAAGCCTGTGCGCAACGTTTTCGGCCGGTCATGATGACGGCGGCCACGACAATTCTAGGGCTGGCACCTTTTCTCACAGCGACGGGATTGGGTTCTGAAGTGCAAAAACCACTCGCTATCGTGGTCATTTTCGGATTGACGACAGCGACGCTAATGACGATGGTGGTTATGCCGATGGTATATCACTGGTTTGATGACATACCCGATAAAAAAGCACCGGATCAGCCGGAACCCTTACTTGCACCGGCTATCGTGCAAACTGCTGTTAAGGATGCCTGATTCGTTTTTTAGTTTAGAAGTTGATTCGATTTTTAAAGTTTCTTACCTGTGATATTTTGTGCCATTCACCGATTCAATCTGATTCTCTTTTTCGGGAATACTCATAGCACACGAAATGCAATGATGGCCACTAATGTCGGAGGCAATGCCGCAATCAATAAGCCCAGTGGATGAATCGACTGCTCATCGAACTTACCTCGCAGAATAGCAAAACCTGCAGGATTGGGCGCATTGGCTATTACCGTCAGACCGCCGCCAGCGACCGCGCCTGCTACCAGTGCTATTTTAAATTCTTCACTCAGCCCTTCAACCAATGAGCCCAAATAAGTGAGCGCTGCATTATCAGTAATCGCCGTTAACGCCGCTGCTCCAAAAAACACAGCCGTATCATCCATATCCATCAGAAGCGGCTGCAGCCACCACTGCTGCTGCCCGCCGAGTACCACCAATCCTCCTAAGAAGAAGGCTACCAGTAAAGCTTCGCGCAAGATTAATGGGTTTTGATACTGCTGATATGCGGCCGTAAATCCAAGAAAGAATAGGAATAGGCCCATAAAGGCAACGGGATGATGCGCAAACAGTACAACCAATGTCAGAAACACCAAATGGATCAGTATCACCGCTAACGGCGTTTTTAACACGGCGGTATCAACCTTTTGACTGACATGCCCTAGCTCATGCCGGAACAACCAAGTCACTGCACACGCATTGACAGCAACGGCTGCCGCAGCTTTCCAGCCAAAGTTCGTCATCATAAACCAAATATCCCAATTCCATTTTGCAGCGACCATCAGTACTGGTGGCGCCGCAAAAGGTGTCAGCGTGCCACCAATGGAAACATTCACAAATAACACACCGACCGTCGCGTATTTTAATTTAGTGGATATCTCTTTGCTAAATAACGTATCACGCAACATCAGTGCTGCAAGTGTCATCGCAGCAGGTTCTGTAATAAACGAACCCAATAGAGGAACGAAAGCCAGCAATAAGAAGTACATCGCCGTACCTTTATTGATGGGCAGAAAGAATGCAATACGCTGAACACTTGAGGCTGCGAGATCCAGAATAGGGCGCGTACCGGCAATCACCATAATCACAAAAACAAACATAGGTTCGGTAAAATCGCGTGATTCAAGGTACGTGATTGCCTCATGCTTACCGCTTATGGCAAATATAAATAGTATCAAAACCATTGCCCAGAAACCAAACACCACTTCCACTTCACCCAATAAATGCCAAATTCCTGCATGACGTGGTTGAATATGCGCCAGATGTTCGAAATATTTGGTTGAGAATGTGTGGACTACAGCCAGTGCAAATAACACGGCAGCGATTAGTTGAACAGATGTCGGATTAATCATGTTGTGAAATTATATGAAATGAGTAGTGAGTGATTTTGTAATGATAACATTACCCATATGCTATCCCGTGTGTTTGACTGTTTGATGACGAGATAAGATAAGGTTATCGACCAATTACTTCCCTAAATCAATCAGAAAAAGCCGGATGCGTTCGGCATTCATGCCCAGATCACCTTTCCCGACCCGGGAAGCGGAACGCATATCGACTTGTGTCTTGTTTCCCGCTGCTTGTACCCGAATTACTACATCATCCTTGAAGCCCATGATGCGTGTGGTGTCTGTTGCTTCGATTCTGCCATTTGCAGCAGAAGCAGCGGCAATCTCCCAGCCACGTTTTTTCACCAATGCGACTGCTTGTTCAAAAACCTGATCAGAGGGACGATTAATGAACAGCGGAGTCAGATCGGGATAGCCTGCTTTCTGTAAGGCGGCCAAATTCTCCGGCTCAGGCCGATCCAGAGAATTATGCGCCGGTGTGCGTAGCGCCTTGATTGCCACAAACTCAGGCGGATGCGCCAGATCTGTCGTAATATCATGAATACGTGGTGTCCCGGCCCCCGCCATGATAGTCATTAAAACTGGCGTCACGACTAAAAATCCTAGAGTTGATCCAGCCAGTGTAGGGGCAATTTCAGTTTCTTTTGTTTTGATTGCACGCAATGTTCCAATCAATCCAACAATGATGGCCAGAAATCCGGTTAGTACAGTACCCGCGAGACCCAATAAGGCTGGTTGAAAACCAATCATGCTGAATTGATGACCGAAGATAGCCAGAGCTGCTATTAGGACAGCAAGCAACGAAAGTCTGAGGCTCCATCGGGTAAAATCAAATAGTTTATTCATAGTCGATATCATTTTAAGTAAGGTTAATAAAATAAGTAGGGATCGCCATTTTTACCAATCCTATAACTCGACCAAATATAACCGATGTGCCTTGGTATCTGAAAATGGGCTTATTTTCTTGACTTGAAAGAAGCTGATTAATATTTCATTATCCTGTAAGATAATTCTCGCCCATCTACCTGGAAAGCTCAAATTATTTGGTTCAAAGCCGTTGCTATCTCTTTTTATAAATATCCTCAGCATTATTGCATGAAGAAGCTTCTGCAATTGCCTTTCGCTGTCATTGTGATGTTTTTCTGGATTTTTCCGGCCAGTGCGGAAAAGCTGGATGTTGCCATAGAATACAAAGAAACGATCGGTCAATATATTCAGATTTACCAGAGTGACGATAGCCACGCAAGCATGCGCGATGCTTTGGATGCATTCAATAAAGGGCATTTCGCTTTATCCGCTAATTCCGTTATTAATTTTGGCATCGGCTCAAAACCGATATGGCTTGCACTTCAAATTAGCAATTCCGGGGAAACCGCTATTCATCGAAACCTGTTGTTTGAAACCGCCTGGCTGGATAAAATCGATGTTTATTTTCTCCAACGAGATCAAGTAATCAACAGTTATCACACTGGCGACAATCTGCCATTTTCAAAGCGCCCTCTCAATCATCGTTTCTTTGTCATGGGGCATGATTTTGCACAGGATAAAACCACAGTCTTGATCAGGATAGAATCAGCCGACGCAATGGTTTTGCCCATTTATTTTATGAGCACTGAGAAGCTAAATGATAGAGATGTGCTGCAAGCCTATAGTTATGGTTTTATGTACGGTGTCATCCTGGCTTTGGTTGCTTACAATTTTATGTTGTACATAGGGTTAAGAATTATCCCCTATCTGCTTTATTCACTCTATCTCTTATTCTTTTTAGCACTGAATGCTGCTTATACCGGTCACGGCTACCAATGGTTGTGGGCTGAATCGCCCCAATGGCAACAATGGGCCAATCCGATTCTGATGATGGTCTGTACCGTGAGCGGGTTTGCATTTGCATTACACTTTCTAGCTATCAAAACAGCTTGGCCTCGCATTTATCACGTGATTATCCTAAGCTGCGCCGGTTTTAGCGCATCAATACTTTTTGCGATGCTGGTCGATGAATTTGTCATCGCACTGTTGATATCAATTGTTTTCATTTTCTTTTTTTACATTTCCTCAGTCATATTGAGTGCCATTTCGTTGCGCGCCGATAACAAGTTCGCCAAGTATTTTCTGCTGGCATCGATTTTCTCGATATGCGGTGGAACTATAACGGCAAACGCCGTATGGGGATTCATTCCATTCAACTGGTTGACTTATCGGGCGACGGATATCGGCATGATGGTCGATGCGATTTTGCTGGCGCTGGCACTCGCCGAACGTTTTAACATCAATCAGAACGAGAAACTGGCGGCTGAGAGAATGGCCGGAATTGATTTGTTGACCGACTTGAATAACCGGAGGTCGTTTTATAAATTTGTGCAACCGATCTGGGCCATGAGTGTACGCAGCAAAAGTAGTACATCGGTCATCATGCTGGATATCGATCATTTCAAGGTGTTTAATGACAATTATGGCCATGCATTGGGAGATCGTGTTTTGGTGCAATTGTCGGAGACCTTGCAGAAAGAAGCACGTAGCGGAGATATTCTGGCGCGGTGGGGCGGGGAAGAGTTTCTCGTTTTTCTGCCGGAAACGCGATTGTCAGATGCCGCAACCATTGCGGAAAGGATGCGCAAAAAAATTGCCACTATCCAGATTGCCACCGATAAGGAAGAAAAACTCTCATTTACCGCCAGCTTGGGAGTTGCCAGTACCTTAGATGTTACTATATCTTTGGATGAATTGATCTCCCAGGCAGACCAGCAACTTTACCGGGCCAAGAAGCAGGGGCGTAACTGTGTGTGCTCAGACCTATCCGGCTAAGACAGCCTCCTAGCTGCTAATGCAGTCTCAAAGACTCGAATGTGATTTCACACTCTTCGTCATCATCAAAAGTATCATGGCTAGTCTCTAGCTCATCAATGATCTGAACGATCCGGCTATCAGGAATCAAGCCATCCGCTAAAGCTTCATCATCGCCATCAATTGCATCCATAACCTCTGCAGTATCGGCAAAGAATTTCTTGTTTATCATGACAAACCTCCTCGCTGCATTTGTTGATCACATTACTAGTAGAGCATAGGGCTATGCAACATAAATTAAAGATTACAAACGATTTTCCCTGGCAATTTGATAGTATGGAGTATGCCCTTCAGCAACGCCGCCAGTTGCCTGAATTGCCGAATTTGTTTGCAGGCCCGCCTTTACAGGCCGTTGAAAAACTATCTGCGTTGCCGCTGCGGTGTTAAAAACAGACTCAAAATGCTCATTTATCACGCATAAACTGCGTTTTTTCGCCTGTTTTTGCCTTGCATCGGCTGCCTCGAAAACGTTTTTCAACGGCCTGTTAGAGTGATACGATTATCTGACTGCATTCCATTTCCATTAGGTTGGAATAGGAAGTATTCTTTGCGATTCTTATTCAAACTGAGTCAGCGTTATTGAGGCCAAATCATGAAAATTAAAGATCTGTTTGAAAACTGGAACCTGACCGGACTCAAAATCAAGGCATCGTTCTTGGAAATGGAATGGAAGCCCTCCGATCCCGATAAAGCGGCCGCATGGGATCTCTATGTAGAACTCGTAACACGCATCACCACGCAACCGCTGGCGGACGAAGATGGCGTGGAACAAACTGCACTGACCAGCATTCACGACTTGTTCGACCTCACCCGGCAAACCCTCAAAACGCATGGCTATGCGTGCGAACAATTTGCCAAAATCGCCATCGTGGTACTCAACCAAGTGGTGCGGCCATTTACCGCCAAATGGCATCGCAAAAGCCAGAACGGCGCTTTTGCTTCTCCCGATGACTGCCAGCAATTCCGCCAGGAACTGCAAGTCTTACAAACGCAACTGAGAAATTACACTCACCTGCTGGCCGAACTTGCCGGGGTGGAAGATTTGACGGAGATCGAAGCGGAAAATTTGTAGCCTATAATCACAGCCATCAGCAATCGATGCCATTCATCATGCCGGAAACCGAGGCTCAAACTATCAAACCAATATTCCTCAGCTTCAGCCGCACTGATCGTGACGTCGGCGTGCAGGGATGGATAACTCTATGCGTTTTGCGGATTCATGGGGGCTACGGCGGCATGTGCTGAAGCCAATCCGCATCAAACCCGGCGATTTACGGCAGAAAAATTCAAGCACCGCTTCGCGGCGCTATCAGTGAACAGCAAACCAGCGCTTCAGCGGCCAGCGCGCCAGCGATCCGCTATTCGATGGGGGACGAACACAATACCCGGAAACCGAGATTGCCGCGGCGATAGGCCGGATGGTAGCTGACGCGCACCGACGCGCGCACGTTGACCGGATAATAGAACCAGGAACCACCGCGCAGTACGCGGGCCTCGTTGCCCGATAATTGGCAATTTTCTGACATGTCGTATTCATTCAAGCACCATTCCCAGACATTGCCGGCCATATCCAGCACACCATCAGGCGAAGCGGCATGCGAATATAGCCCAACTGCGGAAGTTCTTCCGAGATTGAATTCACAATTAGAAAAATCTTTCTGGAATTCATTCCCCCAAGGATAGTTCAAACCTTGTGTCCCACGTGCCGCCCGTTCCCATTGTTGTTCTGTTGGCAAACTCACCATAAAACCCCGTCGATCACTAAGCCAGCGGCAGAAGGCTATCGCCTCATACCAACTGACTGTTTCCCGTGGTGCATTGGGTTCGCTCCAGTCGGGTGAAGCGGGTGCATCCAAGCGCTCATGCAACACCTGCCACCCCTGCCACCCCTGCCACCAATGATCATCCTGATAACCACCGGCATCGATAAATGCCTGAAACTGGGCATGCGTGATCGGGTAACGGGCGATATGAAATTCCGGCAGCGGAGAGTGTTCATCATCTTGATAAACAAAGGCAGTAGAGGGAATTTTGACCCAATCGATATCCGGCAAACCATCCGCGCGCAAACCGACGCCTTTACGGTTGTCCAGTCCAAAATTTCCCAATGCACGACCAATGGCGGCACGCGCAGCGGGATGCGGCTCCTGTGCAATGTCGGTCATGCGAGTAAACCATTGGTTGGCAATGGTTGAAAGTGCCTCGGATGATAAATTTATTTTTCCCACATGTTGCCAGATTGTGCTGGCAACCTCCGGATTGGCTTGGGCCAACCAGGCAATTAAGTGTAGCTGTGCGTCAGTATCGTTGCCGCACGATTCGGCGGCGATTTCCGCGACGACTTCCCAGCCAGACCGCTCCCACCAGGTTGCTTGAGGCCAGAAATCATTCGCAGTCTTGTCACTGGAATGGCTAGCATCCAACAATAGACGGCTGGCGAGATATTCCTGTAACAATTGATGCGTAAAGCGGATATCACTACCGCTTTGCTGTAGTACGCTCGCATCGATGGAAAATTTGATTAGATCATCCGTTAAGCTGGCCGGACATTGTGAGCGCAATAGCGTGGTTTGCGCGCCATCTGATTGTTGTGTATTTGCGGTGTTTTGCATTGCTTCAGCTAGCGCCACTAGAGCCGCTTCCCAGTCAGTCCGAGCGGGAACATGTTCATGACGGTTCTCGCGTGCCGTTTGTTCGCGTTCATACAAAAGCTGCAGGAATCCTTGGAATAACTGGGCGCGATTGCTGGGTACTTGCTTGAGTGCAATAAAAACATGCAACAAATAAGGATTCGACGCCAGTCGTAATAAACTGCGCGGATTAAAGCGCACTTCCCGCCATAATTGATTTTGCTGCCAGGATGTATCGATGTTCGGGTTTTCCTTGGGGATTTTTTTAGCACTCCAGAACAAATCCAGATCTGCACCGGCTTTATGCCAGATCTCCCACACTTGCCGGATATCATCACCGCCGGCTAAGTGCCAGAACCGGTCTTGGGCAGCTTGAGCGGCATTGGATCCATCTTGCAGCAAATTAAATGCCCGTTCCAGAAAAACCATAATTTGCGATGGCTTTAATGGCTGCAATACCAAGGTATCAAATGGTAAATAACAATCCCCGGTAAAATCTTTTTCACGGCAACTGACCATGACACTGGCAAAGCGCTCATCTTGCGCCAGACACTTAATCTGCTCAACCTTGAATTTGCGCTGCCCTGGAGGAATTTCGTTCATGCCGTCCAGCAGCAGTACAGCCCGTCGCAGGTCACGCAATGTTGAAAAATAGCGGCCAAGTTTGCCCAATTGATCCTCAATAAAATCTTCCAACGATATGGCTTCGCGCGTCCAGGACCCCAGCGGCACCAGTAATGGAATCGGCGCATGTTCATCTTGCAGCGCTTTTCGGGCATATTCAATTGAAATTCGCTGTAACGAAAACGACTTACCCGCACCAGGTTCACCCAATACCGCCAAGCGTCGCACCGGCTTGTCTTCTAAATCCCGGTAAGCATCCAGCGCATCCGTATAAGTTTTTTCGATGACTTGCTCATGCGCTATTTGATCCACTTTAAAAGCCCGGAAAATTGCATCGGTATCAACCCGAAGCGATTTCATTACCCGCTCGGGAGAAAGCGAACGGCGTTCGCAGGCTTCCAACGCCACATAACGACTTTCCAGATCGGATAAATCCTTGTTGATCAGATCATTAAGATAGGTTAATTCATCCCGGCGCTGCGGGCTGGCAGAAGTTTGTGTGTAATTGTTTTCAGAAAGTGGCGCAATATTTGGGGTGCGGTTTTGCAGCGCAGGCAAAATTTCGGCTAATTTTCGGGTCAATCGGTCCAGTGTATCTTGCGGATCAGAATGCGCTTCGATCGGTTGCTTTTCTTGGATGTAGAAAGGTAAGCTGACATTATCAATACGCAGTGCTACAACTTGCTTTTTCAATTTATCTGAATACAACATTTCCCGCTCTTGCCAGCCACACTGATCAGTATCTTTTCCTACAATGCAAACCACCACATCGGACTTTTCAATGCCACGTTGTATGCTGCGATACCAATTGTCGTTGCCTTCCTCAATCGACCGCTCATCCCGCCAGACTTCGGCACCCTGTTGTTCGAGGTGGGATTGTATCCGCTCCGACCAAGTGTGCGCATTTCCGCCGCGCGCGTAACTGATAAATATCCGTAGTTTCGCAAGTTGATTAGTTGTTGCCGTCATTCTTTTAAAGCCTGATGAAAATGGCGTGGATTCGTGTACTTGTAGATTATAGTTGGCGGTATTATAAGCAAGTAATAGTGCATCAGGTGGATATGTGGCGCAAATCAAGAGAACAGTTTTGCTCGTTCATTTGACTGGCGGGTACGTAATGCCAAACCACATCCTTGGGGTGCTTTGAACGTGACTTTGTTTAGTCAGGTGTGCCAACGGTTCAATCAGATTATCCAGCTTTGATTGCGGATTAATCCCCAATCCCGATTACTCAAACTGCCCACATGGTTCTTACCTGATCTCGATTTAAGGCCAACCACTGCAAGGCGATGATTGCGCTGACTGAATTGATTTTTCCGGCTTGTAATAACGCGAGTGCTGTATCCACTGCAACGACATGTACTTTGATATCTTCGCCTTCTTCACTGGCACCATGAACGCCACCGGCATGCGTCGTATCAACCCGGCCGCAGAATAAAGCAACGCTTTCTGTAGTGCCGCCAGGGCTGACCAGAAAGTTATACAATGGAATCAAGTCGGTAATGATGCAATTGGCTTCTTCGATGCTTTCGCGTTTTACTACGTCTTCTGTCGTTTCATCCGCTTCGATGATGCCGGCTACAATTTCCATTAACCATGGCCCGCCGGGAGCATTCAGGGCGCCAACGCGGAATTGCTCTATCAGGACGACTTCATCGCGGATTGGATCATATGGCAGGACTGCGGCGGCGTGACCACGTTCGAATACCTCGCGTACCAGCGGGTGACTCCAGTCACCGCTGAATAATCGATGACGCAAACGGTAACGCTCGATACGAAAGAAGCCTTCAAAACAAACTGTTTTCTCTAAAATTTCTACGTCTGTATTCACCGTTACTTGTTCCATAGGAATAGATTGTTATGCTGCGTTCGCTATGCAACAAGTGCTGTTGTAGAGTTTGAGAAACTAACGCAGTCCTAACGAGTCGAGCGTAACATCATTATCGTCGTCATCGTCAAAATCATTTTTGACTGTTTCGAATTCGTTATCATCAAAATCATCTTTGACTGTCTCAAATTCGTCAATGATTTTTGCAAATTTCCCCGGTGGGATTTTGCTATCCGCCAGCAGATCATCCTCATCATTTATACTATCAGCAGGATAAATGCCATCGTCATCATCAAAAGAAAGTTCTTTAATCATTGTCATCACCTCCTTCAAACATATTCTGAAAACAATGTTATTGATATCACACCCTATTGATACAAGAATCAAAGATCACATACGGTTTTCCCCGGCAATTCTTAAGTTTGGAGAAGTGCCATCAATCAAAATTCTGGATTTTGATGCCATAAAACCGTACTTTAGTGGTGTCTTTTAGCTATACTAGCGGAATCAAGAACGGATAAATTAGAGTATGGACGAAGAAACCAAAGCGTTGTTACGCAATATCTCTCATCATCTCAAATGGGTCATCCTATTGCTATTAGGTATTTTGGGATTGTTAATTGCCGAAATGGCTGGCGGCATTTGAGTCTGGTTCCTTTGTTGTATTACGTAGTTCCGGAACCTCCTGCTATTGCCAGCCAGTAACTTCATAACCTTTTTCTTGCAAACAGCGAGAAACGAAGTTTGCATAAGCTTGATTGGGTTGAGTGTGTCTTGCCGAGAGGAAGATACCTCGCAACAATCCTGCGGCGGCGCCACTGGCTGCGCCCACTAAAGAGCCTTGTCCAGCCGAACCGTATATAGCACCGCCCACTGCACCGCTCGCAGCACCAACACCTGCTCCCATGGCCGTACTTGTCGCAACATTACTGACATTTCCTTTTGCTTCCCTTGCACCAGCCGCTTCGGCCAATTCTTTACAAGCTTCAATATCCTCCTCTGCTACCTTTTTCCCCACAGATAGAAAATGTGTGTTTGGATATAAAATAGGCCCTGTACTGGAGCAAGCCGACAGCCCCAAAAGAATTAAGCCGACAGTTAACATCATCATTAATTTCATGGTGCTTTCCTTCTATCGATGAATAAATATTCGTGATTGGATTAGTATAAATGGAATTTTCTCAAGGTATCCTGAAAAAATAGATTTTTGGATAAAAACCGGTTTTGTATTTGATAATGCTGCAGAAAGTGATATAGGGATATTGACTCTGGCGCGTGAAGTGCTAGTAATGGCAGGAGTGAGAAAATAGGTTTTCGTAAAAAAATTTTCTGTAAGTGATAGGGATGACACTACGATACATAAACTTGTAATTCTCCGTGGCTTGCCACGGAGAACATATAGATTGCATTTGTGACGTTAGCGTAGCGCGCCGCTTTTGTGTTTTCTGCACCTATCTTTGCAGGTTTCCGCAAAGATAGGTGCAAGGCCGCATGGAGCAAATTTTTACTCTTTGCCCTTACTGGTTAAAGATCCCAGGAATGCTTTCACATCACTAATAAATCCCGGGCCAACTTCCCGGCCCAGTTGATGTTCAGCCATTTCTTCTATCGCCTCGTCCAATGTTGCAACTGAGCCGTCATGGAAATACGGGGCTGTTTTGGTAATATTTCTCAGGCTTGGCACCTTAAACACTTTCTTGTCAATCTCAAGTCCGGTTATCTCAAACCGTCCCATATCTTTGGTTTCATAGGGTTTAACAACGCCGATTTTTTTGTATGAATTTCCGCCAAGTGCTACGCCATTGTGGCAAGTGGCGCATCCCATGTGGACAAATTTTTGCAGGCCTCTTTTCTCACTGTCATTCAGAGCGCTCTCGTCGCCTTTGAGATAGTCATCAAACCGGGAAGGTGTTAGTAGCGTACGCTCAAAAGCACCAATTGCCTTACCTATATTTTTGTATTGGAATGGATCTTTTTCATCCTTAAAAGCTTCTGCAAAGAGAGCCTTATATTCCTCTATTTTTTTCAATTTATTGACAACAGCTGCTTCATTCGGCATACCCATTTCGATGGGGTTTAAAATGGGACCCAATGCTTGCTCTTCCACATCTTTTGCCCGTCCGTCCCAGAATTGTGCGATATGCAGTGCCGCATTCATCGAGGTCGGAGAATTTCTGCCGCCGCGTTTTCCTTCATGGCCTGGTGAAGTTGACTGACTGTCTACACCGAAATTATCCAGCCGATGACAAGAATTACAGGAAATCTGATCATTGATCGAAAGCCGGGGATCCAGATACAGTTTCTTGCCAAGCTTGATCAAAGCTGCATTCTTTTTCTCATCAATAATTGATGCAGGTAATGGTTCAAAAAATTGTTTTAAAGTGGTTTGGTCCAGTTTGTGATGACCGCCGCCATGCATGCCGCCCATTCCGCCGTGATGATCGCCATCGTGCATTCCACCATGGTGATCAGCCTTCTTCGTGTCCTCTTGATGATCATGACTAGTTTGAGCATAACTATAGGAACTCAATACAAGCGCTAAGAATAAGAATATTTTCATATAACCTCCAAAAATTTAACATTAACACCCTAATCAACGTTTCAGAAATAAGCAACATGCTTATTTCTGAAAACTGGTAAAAGGGAAAAAAACACTTTTTAAATTACCGGTACATTAATTGCAAAATTGCAGTTTATGATTGAATGTATAGATTTATTTATCCTTTTTGTAGAAAAGCTTCAAATTTATCTGCTGTCAACGGTTTGCTAAAAAAGTAGCCTTGCCCGTAATCGCAACCCATCGCTATCAATAGCTGTTTCTGCGAATCTGTTTCCACGCCTTCGGCAATTACTTTCATATCCAGGCGATGGGCCATAGTGATAATCGCTTCGCATAAAATGCTATCGTTGGATTCACTGTCCAGGTTAGAAATAAAAGATCGATCTATCTTGAGATAATCGATATCAAATTTTTTGAGATAGGATAGTGACGAGTAGCCCGTGCCAAAATCATCAATCGCCACCTGAACACCTGCATCCCGAAAATTTAATAGTTGTTGAACAACCAATTCATGAATATCTAACAACAAGTTCTCGGTAATTTCAACGATGATGCTACGCCCGTTTAGTTCAAGTTCGTTAAGATGATTTACCCAATCGCTCATTTTACTAATAAATTGTTTGGGTGATTTATTAACACTGATTTGAAATTCAGTGTCAAAATGTGCTTGCCATTGCGCAACTTGATTAGCTGCCTGCTTAAATACCCAATCGCCGATTTCTGTAATCAGATTGGTTTCTTCTGCAATGGCAATAAATTCTGCGGGATAAATCGTTCCTTGCTCCGGGTGTTGCCAGCGTATCAATGCCTCGGCTTTGTGCACATTGCCGGTTGCTAGTTCTATTATCGGTTGATACATTAAATATAACTGGTGGTCTCTCAGTGCATTACGCAATTCATATGCGATTTTCGAGCGGATTTCTGTAGCTGCTCGCATATTCGATGTGAAGCAACTCCAGCAATTCCGTCCATTATTCTTAGCAGCATACATGGCTTGATCAGCATTTTTCATCAATAGATCGGTGCTGCTCGCATCATCAGGAAAAAATGTAACGCCAATACTTGCGGAAACATATGCCGACTTAGTATTTAAGTGAAAAGGCTTGGCCAGTTCCTGCAAAATCATTTGAATAATCGTTTCTGCACAGCGCTGATTGTTGATTCCATTTAAAATAATTGTAAACTCGTCACCACCTAAACGCGCTACAGTATCTGTTTCGCGAACACAATTACTAAGCCGCTTTGCTGCTTCCATCAGCAGCGCATCGCCAATGCTGTGGCCAAATGAATCATTTACTTCCTTGAAACGATCAAGATCGATAAATAACACGGCCAGCTGTGTTCCTAAACGGGAAGCATTTTTAATATCGTGATTCAATCGATCATAAAACATATTACGGTTTGGCAAGCCCGTCAAAGAGTCAAAATTAGCTTGACGCCAGATAATCTCATCCGATTTTTTCTTATCCGTAATATCGGAAAAATTAACCAGATAATAGCTTATTATTCCATCTTCGCTATGCACTGCGGTAATGCTAAACCATGCCGGATACTCCCGTCCGTGCTTGTTCCTGTTCCATACTTCACCTTGCCAATGACCGTATTGTTTAACGCTTAACCAAATTTTCTGGAAAAACTTCGAACTGTGCCGAATCGACACCATAATTGACACAGATTTGCCGATTACTTCTTCTTCCGTATAGCCAGTTATTTTATTGAGCGCCTTATTGGTAGAGATTATTGTCTTACCCGTATCGGCAATCATAATAGCTTCGGTACTATTTTCAAAAACCTTGCTCGAGAGATAAAGCTGTTCGTTCATTTTTTGCTGTTCGAGCGCAATCCCGATAATAAACGACCCTATTTCTAATAACTTACGGTGAAATGTACTGGGTAGCCGATGCTCAAAACTGGAAAGTGCAAATGATCCGATGCACTCATTCCCTTTACTGCGTACCGGCATTGACCAGCAGGAGAGTATATTAAAATCAACGGCCAGTTTTCGGATACTTTGCCAGCGTGGATCTTCCAGTGTACTCTCTACAAAAACCGCTTCTTGGCGAAAAACCGCATTTCCGCAAGATCCAGCTTCAGGACCTGGCCGCAAACCATTCAGTTGAACAACACATTCCTCCGGGACACTTGGTGCGGCAAATACATTCATGCATTGTTTTTCTTTGTCCAATAACATGACCGTTGCTACGGCATTGTCCAGAAGCTGTTCCATTAGCAGACAGACTTGCTCACAGATTTCTTTGTAATTATTTCCCAATACCACTAACTGAAGAATCTCCTGCTGAAACTGGAGAATCTTGCCTTGCTCTAGATTGGTCAAATCAAAGTAATTGGTTGGTGCAAAAATCTCATTAGATAGATCTGTATTTGTAGGAATGTTTCTACTCATTACGTGCGGCCTTATGTTAATGAGGTTCTAGGAAGTTAAACGAAGATTCAATGGTAGAATGAGGGTAAGCATGTGAATGGGTAGGAATTATACTGCAAAAATGCTTCAAGAGTATTCCGAAAATACGTGGTTTTTTATGGCTTAAAAAGCTTGCCATAGTCAGTATGATTTCCAATCCAAAGCAGTGCTAAACCTCGTTTGAGATGGGAAATTTAGAGAAACGAAGTCATTTCAATTTTAATATTCCATCCACTAAGGAAGCTCTGATTAAGTCCTTCGACAGGCTCAGGACGAACGGTAATATGTTGATTACGTTCGTGGTGAGCTTGTCGAACCATGAATGTAATCAACCAAGTCCGCGCTTAATTAATAAAACTAGATGCCAATGCGGGTACCCAATTCAAGGACGCGATTTGCTGGTAATTTAAAGTATTCAGCCGCATTGCTGGCATTTCTTGCCATCGTAGCAAAAATCCGTTCCTGCCACTGCGGCATGCCGCCACCAGGACTTGGGACAATTATTTCGCGGCTGAGAAAATAGGAGGTATTAAGCGGCTCAAACTCAAGTCCAAGCTGCTTGCACATTTCAAGCGCGGCGGGTAAATCAGGCTCATCTTTAAAGCCATACCGGACAGTTATTTGATAGCAGTTTCCTACGAGTGGCTTAATTGCTATTCGTTCTTCATCCGGGACTTTCGGAATCTCCAGATAATCCACTGTTAAGATCACCACACATTCATGTAGAACTTGGTTATGCGCGAGATTATGCAATAACGCATGTGGAACTCCGTTCAGATTCGATGTGAGAAAAACAGATGTTCCGGCGACACGGACGGGTGGATGCGCAAGTAGTGATTCCAAGAAGGGTTCAAGAGGAATATCGTCGGAACGCAGGTGCTCCAGCAAAATCTGTCGCCCGCGATGCCATGTCGTCATGATAAAAAATATGATCGTACCAATCACGAGGGGAAACCAGCCGCCTTGGAAGATTTTTAATATGGTTGCAGCAAAAAATGTGGCATCGATTATCAAGAAAAAGCTGGTTGCCAGTACGCTCACAATCAGCGGGTACTTCCAGGCGAAGCGAAGCACAAAGAAAGTCAGTATGGTTTCAATCACCATTGTGGTGGTAACCGCTACGCCATACGCTGATGCAAGATTGGATGAGGAACCGAATCCCACCACAGCCATGATCACTGCTGCCAGCAAAATCCAATTGACGAAAGGGATATATATCTGACCAATCTTTTGGTCTGAGGTGTGCCTGATTTGCATGCGCGGCAAGAATCCTAACTGGATAGCTTGCCGGGTTACTGAGAAAACACCGGAGATTACCGCTTGCGATGCAATAACGGTGGCTGCGGTAGCCAGCGCTACTGCTGGATAAAGAGCCCACGATGGGAACAACAAGAAGAAAGGATTGGAAATGGCTGATGGATTGACAAGCAACAGCGCGCCCTGTCCTAGATAATTCAATATGAGCGCAGGAAGAACGCAACCATACCAAGCCAGGCGAATTGGTTTTATCCCAAAGTGCCCCATGTCGGCATAAAGTGCCTCGCCGCCCGTCACTGCCAGTACTACGGCTCCAAACGCAATAAACGCAAGTAATCCATTGTCCAGACAAAAACTAACAGCAAACAACGGATTAAAAGCTTGCAAAATCTCTGGTGCCACAGCAATGTTCATCAGACCGAAAAACCCCAGTGTAATGAACCATATCAGCGTTATCGGTCCGAACATTGCACCGATACCCCCTGTGCCACGTTGCTGGATCAGGAATAGTGAAATCAGAACAGTTAATGTAATTGGAAGCACATAGGGCTGGAACAACGGGGTTGCCACCTCTAGTCCTTCTACTGCACTCAATACGGATATGGCAGGAGTAATCACGCCGTCGCCATAGAAAAGTGCTGCACCGAATGCACCGATCATAAAAAGGATTCTTCGTTGTTGCGGGCGATCGACGGCCGATGAGCTGGCAAGAGACAGCAATGCCATGATGCCGCCTTCTCCATGATTGTCTGCGCGCAGAATTAACGTGACGTACTTGACTGTTACTACACTCATGATCGCCCAAAAAATGAGCGAGATGACACCAGTGATATTGCTATGCGTGATAGCAAGCCCATGGGCAGGATCAAAAACGGTTTTCATGACGTATAGCGGACTTGTGCCGATGTCTCCATACACGACACCCAGTGCAGCGAGGCTTAATACACCGAGAGATTGTTCTTTAGTTGTGCTGCTTTTCGGTTTGTTGCTTGTGCTGGTCATAATGTCTTTACACAAAGATGTTTATTATACGCTTTCCTAAATGTGCGCTTGAGAATGTCATTTTGAGATACTCGGTTTAGCAAAAATAATTCACGTTATTTAAACCTGCGGGCGGCAACAACCTGTCATAGCATACTACTCAACAGCTGGTGGTGTGAAAACTTCATTGATCTGACTAAAAGAGCCTCCGGAGTTGGGCCGCCGCTGATCACGTACAAGCGTCCGTCGACGACGGCTGAGCCAAGCCCATGCCGTGCCGTGGGCATTGGCATCATTGTGCGCCATTGATCGGTTCCGGGATGATAAGCTTCATTAGTGTTAAATGTGCCGTCTCCTGATTCGCCGCCGATGACATAAATCCAATCAGTGATTACGCCTGCGGTGATGCCACTTCGGGGCGTTGGGAGCTTCACGCGTGGCCGCCATTGATTGCTGTGTGGGTCGTATTCTTCAACGGTTCCCATATTTTGGTGATAATCCAGATCAGGTCGGCCACCGATGGCATAGATCCGGCTTCCTGCCGTGGTTACTGCTAAATGGTCTCGGGGTGTAGGCATGGATGTACCGGATGACCAGGTATTCGTATGCGGATCAAAAATTTCCACAGCGCCAGAATTGTATTTGCCATCATACCCGCCGATTGCATATAAGCGATTCTGATAAATAGCCACACCAAGCGCGCCGCGTGCAGTTGGCATCGGTGCAAGTTCACGCCATGCTTTGGTAGAGGGGTTGTACTGATAAACAGTGGGAACGGCATGCCAGATCGACATAAAAGATTGGGTGAATCCACCCACTACATACAACAATCCATTCAGTGAAGCAATTCCTGCGTGATGCCGGCCTTCTGGCAACGGTGTTGTGGTCGACCAGGAATCAGAGGCCGTATCATAGACTTCCACATCGTTACTGATGGCAAATTTCAAGGCATTTTGCAGATTAGGTTTATTAAACCCGCCCACCACATAAATTTTCCCTTCAATTGCCGCTGCGGCGACCTCTGTTCGTTGTGTGGGCGCTGGAGCAGCCAGTTTCCACGTTCCTTTGGAAATTTCAGCGAGTGTCAGATTACTTTGAGTTAAAGTGAAAAAAAGAATGCTTGAAATAATGAATGGTCTTGAGATAAACATGGCAAAGTTCCTCCGGAAAGTAATCAATCTTCGCAGACTTAAATGCAGACAATTTTTTTATTGTGACTCATATTCCTGTTAGAAGAAATCAGAAACGCACGCAAATCGATTTTTGTTGAAGCCCAAGGCATCACTCAGTGTCCATCTGTTTGAGTCA
The DNA here is from genome assembly GCF_000219585.1 of Nitrosomonas sp. Is79A3. Lineage (NCBI taxonomy): Bacteria > Pseudomonadati > Pseudomonadota > Betaproteobacteria > Nitrosomonadales > Nitrosomonadaceae > Nitrosomonas > Nitrosomonas sp. Is79A3. The sequence continues at coordinate 832,318 of NC_015731.1, forward strand.
TCAATGGATCCTGGCGTTCTCAAATAAACTGGAAAGCTGCTTTAAATCTGTTTACTATTTTGTTGCAGGAACGCACAGTATTCAAAATTGCATTGACACAAATTCGGGATGCTTGTACGTTTCTAATCAATCACCGCTGAAATTAGCCATTAAAAATGAACATACTTATTACTGGCGCGACAGGATTCGTTGGCCGGCACCTCGTGCAGTGCTTGAAACAGAATCAGCATACGATCAAAGTACTTAGCCGGGATGGTGCGCGCGCTAGCCAAAAGCTTGGTGTGCCTGCCTATGGCTGGGATTATGCAACACAGGAAGTGCCTGCTGAAGCACTGGAAAATATTCAAGTGATCATTCACTTGATGGGTGAGAATCTGGGTGATGGCCGTTGGACCGATGCGCGCAAACGTGCGATTTATGAATCACGTATTTTGAGTACTCGTAAGTTAGTGACGGCAGCGCCTTCCAGTCTGGAATGTTTTATTTGCGGCTCAGCTATCGGGATTTATCCAGGTCAGGGAGAGGATGTTTATGATGAATCCTACGTCGTACTTGATCACGGAGATTTCATGCAAACTATCTGTCGTGACTGGGAGAAAGAAGCGGCGAATATTGAAAGCAGGGGAGTGCGCCGGGTTAGCATTCGGACAGGGGTTGTGTTGGGTGAGGGTGGAATGCTGGCAAAGCTGTTGCCACTATTCAAACTCGGATTGGGTGGACCGATTGGGCAAGGACGTCAATGGCTTCCGTGGATTCTTATTCACGACCTGGTCTCAGTATACGAAATTGCCGTCCTGGATACGCGTTATCGAGGTCCGGTGAATGCCGTTTCACCCAACCCGGTACGCTACAGGGATTTTGCAACCGCGCTCGGTAAAACACTTCATCGGCCCGCATTTTTTCCTACTCCGGCTTTTATCTTAAAATTGGTGTTAGGAGAAACCGCAGCCTTGGCCCTGAACAGCTATCACATCGCCCCGGCAAAATTGCTGCAAACGTATCACTTTGATTTCAAATTTACCAGTCTATCAACTGCGCTTGAAGATTTATTCGAGAAAGGCTGAATACGATCCGGTGATCACTGGTAGGGTGTAAAAATTTTCAGTTTCCTATTTGCATGCGGTTTTACTACATCTCCTAATATTTTTTCCGGTCCGGCTAATAGTATTCCAGTTTTTAGATAGGATAGAGAAGAAATTGATTTGTGAAAAATAAGATATTCTCTTATTTCTTGTTTAATAAATTAAAATTACCCTAGTACTGTGGATGCAGTAAAGTTGAATCCGCTACACACTGATAGCATTACGCATCCACAAAGTTTATTGCTATATATTTAATCCAGTAGTTAAAACTTTATCTGGCCGGATCCATGGTAATTGGCGTCAAGGTGATAAACCAGCCATTATTTGAAGGAGCCAGGCATGCATTCAATCCGACCTGCTCAAAATTAACTGCCGGGGTTGATTCTTGAATCCTCCGTTCAGAAAATTAAAGCGTGCTATTATTTTTTAAGACTGTAGGTAATTGCTTGAGTGGAGATTCATGCCATGACAAATATTGAACCTAGTTTGATTTTCTACAATGGTAAAGTCACTACACTCGATAAAAGTAATCCCGAAGTAACAGCCATTGCACTGGCAAGCGGATTTGTGTCAGCCGCTGGATCAGACAAGGAAATCTGTGCATTGGCAGGGCCAGACGCGAAAATGATTGACCTGAAGGGTAAGCGCGTGATTCCCGGTCTCAACGATTCCCACTTGCATCTGATCCGCGGTGGTTTGAATTACAATATGGAGTTACGCTGGGATGGGATAAACAGCTTAGCCGATGCGCTGGCGATGCTGAAAATTCAAGCTGACCGCACTCCTGCGCCACAATGGGTACGCGTTGTCGGTGGGTGGAGCGAATTCCAGTTTAATGAACGCCGTATGCCGACGCTGGAGGAAATCAATTCAACACGCCATTTTATGCGCGAACTGAATCGCCTGGGGGTAACGAGCTGCATTGATGCAGGCGGTGGATTCCAAAATTACCCGGAGGATTACGCAGTGATTGAGAATCTGCACGAGGCTGGGTTGATGACGATACGTATCGCCTATAATCTGTTCACACAAAATAAAGGTGGAGAACTCGCGGATTTCAGGAAATGGGCAAATAGGATCAAACCCTACAGCGGTGATGGCTATCTGCGTCATAACGGCGCTGGAGAAATGCTGGTGTTTTCAGCCGCTGATTTTGAAGATTTCTTGCAGCCGCGCCCCGATATGGCAGCCAGTATGGAAAAGGAACTTGGCGACGTTGTGCGTTTTCTTGTAGAAAATCGCTGGCCATTTCGTCTCCATGCGACCTATGATGAAACGATCGACCGTGCTCTGGATGTTTTCGAAACCATTAATCGCGATACGAAGTTTGGCGATGTGCGCTGGTTTTTCGATCATGCCGAAACAGTCAGTGAAAAAAATCTCGAACGCATCAAACGCTTGAATGGGGGCATTGCTGTACAGCATCGCATGGCTTTTCAAGGCGAATATTTTGTTGATCGTTATGGTCAGCGCGCCGCAGAGCATAGCCCTCGGCTCCGCAAGATGCTTAATATGGGCATTCCGGTTGGCGGGGGGACCGACGCGACACGTGTCGCGAGCTATAGCCCATGGGTATCTCTGTACTGGATGGTGACGGGAAGAACAGTCGGCGGCTTGCCGCTTTATGGCGACAGCAACCGGCTTGAACGCGAAGAGGCGCTATATCTATGGACGCAGGGTAGCGCATATAAATCCAATGAAGAAATGGTCAAAGGCATTCTGATGCCCGGCATGTATGCGGATTTCGCAGTACTATCACAGGATTTAATGACTGTACCTGATGAAGCCATTAAAGTTATCACATCCATTATGACGGTAGTGGGTGGGAAAATCGTCTATGCAGACGCGGAATTCAAGTCACATGACACGCCTTTGCCGCCGGTGAGTCCCGATTGGTCGCCCGTTCGCTATTTTGGCGGTTATCAAGATAGTTCCCGACACGCTCCGATAGCTACTAACGCTTGCATGACGCCGGGATGCGGCCATCACCACGCTTACGGGGATGACGGTAAGCTATCCCGCTGGCTGAATCTTAACGAACAGAAGGGAAAACCCAGCTTTAAAAATCCATGGGCTATCGGCTGTGGCTGTTTTGCATACTGATCATGTCAAGTGGAATGACAAGCTCAGCGTTTTCTCCATTCAAACATCGTGTTTTCACGATCTTGTGGACCGCGACACTGATTTCGAATATCGGCACATGGATGTTCAACGTCACTTCCGGATGGGTAATGACAGAGCTGTCTTCTTCGCCTTTTATGGTGTCGATGGTGCAGGCGGCGACAGCCTTGCCGATTTTTCTGTTTGCTCTTCCTGCGGGCGCACTGGGCGATCTTTTTAACCGCCGCAAACTTTTGTTGTGGACACAGATTTTTCTCGCTGTTGTGCTGTTTCTTTTTGCATGGCTTTTATCGATTGGCGGTGTCAATGCTTGGGTTCTACTGCTGTTTACCTTCGTGATCGGCGCGGGATCGGCTTTTGCCATGCCCGCTTGGCAGGCTATCGTGCCACGTCTTGTGCCACGAGATACGCTGGGACCCGCCATTGCCATGAATGGGGTTAGCATGAATATTGCCCGTGCAATCGGCCCAGCGCTGGGTGGTTTTATTTTGGCAGCGGCTGGTGCTGTGGCGACAGCGTTTCTTGATGCTGTTTCCTATCTTGCTGTCGTGGCAGCGCTGCTTTGGTGGCGCACTGCCGCGGCGCGATCCGACGCGCTGCCTCGCGAATATCTGGTTGGCGCCATGCGCGCTGGCATTCGATTTGCGTTGCATAGTAAGCCGCTGCGCTACACTTTGATTCGTGCGCTTGCCTTTTTCATTTGTGCGTCTGCTTACTGGGCATTGTTACCGCTGGTGGCAAAAGATACGCTGCAGGGCGGCCCTAGCCTTTATGGGATTTTGCTAACCGCATTGGGAATTGGTGCTGTGTCAGGAGCGTTTCTGCTTCCAGTCTTGAAAAGACATTTCAGTGCAAACAGAATTATGCTATTGGCGACAGTAGGAACCGCGCTGTGCTCGCTACTATTTGCGTATGGTGGACATGAAGTCATCGGCATTGCTGCCGGATTTTCTGGCGGTGTGTCATGGATTATGGCAGTGTCATCGTTAAACATTTCGGCACAGGTGGCACTACCCGATTGGGTCCGTGCCCGTGGTTTAGCCATCTTCCAAATGGTGGTTTTTGGTGCGATGGCTGCAGGATCACTGGGTTGGGGGCAGGCAGCAGAAATGGTCGGGTTGCCGGTAGCTCTGGCTGCATCAGGGTTGTTGGCACTTGTTCTGATGCTTGTAACCATACGATTCAAACTTAATCTGGGCGAACATCATGACTATACGGCATCCGGCCATTGGGCTGAGCCCATTCCTGTCATACCGGTTTCGCACGATCACGGTCCGGTTCTGGTGACGCTGGAGTATCGTATCGACGACAAGGATCGCGATGCGTTTTGCTTGCTGATGCAGGAGCTTGGGACAATCCGCCGCCGCGACGGTGCTATTCAATGGGGATTTTTTGAGGATGTCGAAGATCATGGACGATTTATCGAAATGTTCACGGTTGAATCCTGGATCGCGCATTTGCGCCAGCATGCCCGTGTATCGGTTTCCGACAAGCTGCTACAAAACAGAATCTTTGCCCTACATCGTGGAGAAACTTCACCACGCGTGATGCATGCTGTCGCACCGCATACAGGAAATCACCTGAAAGCGATTCCCAAAACGCATCATGATTTATAAAAAAATAAGCCAAACACCTCCGGCAAAGCCGGCGGCTTGTATTATTGTTCAGCATCGAGAACTATGCGAATTATTTTAGGATCTACTGTTTATAGCAATTTTAATTCCTATCCAAATATCGAATTAGAAATAAAGCGAGGAGATTAGATGAAAAACGTTATGGGTGTTTATGATGCACCGCCCCTCCATTGGGTAGGTAATGGTTTCCCGGTACGATCGCTATTTTCTTATCGAGACCACGGAAAACTACTCAGCCCGTTTTTGCTACTAGACTATGCGGGACCTGTAGAATTTGCGTCAGCTGAACAGCCGCGCGGTGTAGGACAGCATCCTCATCGCGGATTTGAAACCGTCACGATCGTTTATCAGGGTGAAGTAGCACACCGGGATTCTACCGGTCAAAGCGGTGTGATTGGTCTCGGAGATGTGCAATGGATGACAGCGGGTGCGGGCATTCTGCATGAAGAGTTTCATTCCGAATCTTTTACACGTTCAGGCGGTCAACTAGAAATGGTGCAACTTTGGGTCAATTTGCCTGCCAAAAATAAAATGACTACGCCAGGCTACCAGGCCATTCTTAATAAAGATATTCCAGCCATAGCTGTGCCTGATGGATCAGGCGTGGTTCGTGTGATTGCGGGAAATTACCAAGGCCATGCAGGACCTGCACATACCTTTACTCCGATGAATGTTTGGGACTTGCGGTTGAACCCTAGAAAAACAACGGAGTTTTCGTTAACAGACGGCTGGAATGTTGCGCTCATTATTTTACATGGAATGGTGTCAATCAACGGTGATACGCTGGGAAAAGAAGCCCAGACCGTGGTGCTTGATCAGATGGGCAATAGGATTTCGCTCGAAGCACAGGGCAATAATGCAGTAGTGCTTCTGCTCAGCGGCGAACCGATTGACGAGCCAATTGTGGGACAAGGCCCTTTCGTCATGAATAGCCAGGCAGAAATTAATCAAGCGTTGGCAGACTTCGAAAGCGGAAGTTTTGGGCAAATATCTCGTTAGTTTGCGCGCTACTTATTCAATGCTTGCATGGTTATGCATGTTGTGATATCCAATTAGGGGAGAAACAAAATGAGCAAAACTTATCATCGTCTCGATAAAAACAATGCGCTCGTTGCACTCGTCGATCATCAGGCGGGATTGCTGTCACTGGTACGTGATTTTGAGCCGGATAGGTTCAAGAATAATGTACTGGCTTTAGCTGATTTAGCTAAGTATTTTAAATTACCGACCATTCTGACAACCAGCTTTGAAGATGGCCCGAATGGCCCATTGGTTCCTGAATTAAAACAAATTTTTCCAGATTCTCCCTATATCGCGCGCCCAGGAAAAATTAACGCGTGGGATAACGAAGATTTTGTTAAAGCGGTCAAACAAACGGGTAAAAAACAATTGATCATTGCAGGTATCGTTACAGAAGTTTGTGTCGCTTTTCCAGCACTTTCAGCCTTGGAGGAAGGTTTTGAGGTATTTGTTGTAACCGACGCATCGGGAACCTTTAACGAGGTGACTCGTGAAGCTGCATGGAATCGAATGGCTGAGGCTGGTGCACAACTGATGAGCTGGTTTGCTGTTGCCTGTGAGCTGCACCGCGACTGGAGAAATGACATCGAAGGTCTTGGCGCACTATTCTCTAATCATATTCCTGACTATCGCAATCTTTTTACTGCCTATACTGCGATCAAGGCTAGTAAGTAAGCTGTGGTTGGAGTAGCTGATAGCCGTGGTTGAGTACAAGGTTTAGCTATGGAGTGTATTTTCCGATTGGAATTAAGAAAACAGTTGGCAGAAAAAAGGGGAGGGGGCTAAACTGAAAGTAGTCAAAATTGTATTGTGTCAAGGCGTAATTACCATAAGGAAAAAAGCATGGCTTGGTCAAGTGGTCCGCAAATGAAATTTGTCCATCAAGCGAAGCGCCTGTCACGAAGAGTGTTGATTGGATTGCTGATGGTATGTGGAATGTTCCCTTCATTGGCTCAGGCCGAAATTTGGCACAGTACGCCAACCAGCGGAATGAGAGATGTCGCGATCGCACCTAGCGGGTTAATCTGGCTTACCGGCGAGGACGGGGCTGTCTGGGTATCGGATAATATATATGGCTCCTCATTTAGGCAGATTGGTGCAGGTGGTTTTAGCCGAATTTCTGTCGGACCGGATAGTACTGTATGGGCAATTGGATCCAATGGCTCATTGTGGAAATTTGCTACGGGTAGCTGGACCGAAACAACAGCAAACGCAGTGGAAGATGTTGCTATCGCACCAGACGGCAAAGTGTGGTTTGTTGGGAAAAATGGCAGTATCTGGTTTAGTGGCGACCAAGGACAGAAGTTCACGCAGATTGAGGCAAGTAGTTTTAGCCGGATTTCTGCCGGACCAGGTGGCGTCGTTTGGGCAGTTAGACCTGATGGCACGTTGTGGAAGTTTGCCGCGGGTAGCTGGGCCAAAACACCAGCAAGCGGAGCCGGAGATGTTGCTATCGCACCTAATGGCTTAATCTGGCTTGCCGGCAAGGACGGGACCATATGGAGTTCACCGGATGGCGGTGTCACTTTTAGTCAAGATGAAGAAGCGCGTGGAATAGAAAATATTTTCGCTGGAAGATCTGGGACATGGGCAGTCGGGTTCAATGGCACACTCTGGCGTAAGCTCTTTTCTCCGCAGTTCTAACCTCTGTACAATTGTTGTATTAATCAGTACTGATGAATCCGGAGCATTTGCAGCTATTAGTCACCCAAGTCATGCCTTATGGCAGGTACAAAGGACGTTTGATTGCCGATTTGCCGGGAAATTATCTTAACTGGTTTGCTCGCAAAGGGTTTCCTCCCGGCGAAATCGGGAAATTATTGGCATTGATGCATGAGCTTGATCACAATGGGCTAACATCGCTATTAGGCCCCCTTCGTGAGCGCTAACATAATGGCTGAAATAAAAAACACCACTATTGAAATACCGGCAGATTGGTACAATATAAGATTAAGCATTCTGGATAACCTAATTCAAGTCCTGTTTTTAATACCGTAGCGGCCAATGCAGATAGTTTTTCAACGGCCTGCTAAGATGAATATCAAAATATAAGCGTAGTATTTTACAAGAATGAAAACCCCAAAAAGAATTGAACCACTGATCCAGGATGGCTTTATCGATGAAGTTATCCGACAATTAATGAGCGGCAAGGAAGCTTCGGTTTATGTGGTTCGCTGTGGAGAAGAGATACGTTGCGCTAAAGTATACAAAGAAGCCAACAAACGGAGTTTCCGCCAAAGCACGGATTACACCGAAGGCCGCAAAGTAAAAAACAGCCGTCGCGCACGCGCTATGGAAAAAGGTACCCGGTATGGACGTAAAGCACAGGAAGAATCCTGGCAAAGTGCCGAGGTAGATGCGCTGTACCGGCTCGCTGCTGCGGGTGTGCGTGTGCCCAAGCCATATCATTTCCATGAGGGCGTTCTGCTGATGGATCTGGTGACCGACAGCAATGGCAACGCAGCCCCGCGGCTCAACGAACTTGTACTGACTGCAGAGTTATCTCGTGAATATCACCGCATACTGATTACACAGGTGGTTCGCATGCTGTGCGCAGGGATTATCCACGGCGATCTGTCTGAATATAACGTGCTGGTCGACAGCACTGGCCCTGTTATCATTGATTTGCCACAAGCTATCGACGCAGCTGCTAATAACCAAGCCTGTAAAATGCTGCTACGCGATGTCGAGAACTTGGCTATTTATTTCGGTCAGTTTGCGCCCGAATTGCTAGCCGCCAGTTATGGTATGGAGATGTGGTCACTCTACCAAAGCGGACAACTACATCCAGAAAGTGTTTTGACCGGGCACTTCGAACGTATTGAGAAACCAGTCAATATTCAAAGCGTTCTGCGTGAAATCGATGACACGCTGAAGGAAGAAGAAGCAAGGAAACTTTATCGTACATTACATGCACATCAATGATGTACGGTTCGCCGTATGGAATGGATGCTCGCTACTAACATTGTTGCAATATTTTTGCATTAGCAAAATATAAAAATATTGCTACGAAATTTAACTTTCAATTTCCTTAGGCTCTGAATAGAAAAAAGGCCAATGTATAACAACATTGACCTTCCTTGAGCTTACGAAAATTTAGGCATAAATTTTCTTCAAAGGTAAGCGTGTCTTATTATCAGATATATTGCCAATTGTAAGGTAGCCTAGAAAAAATAAAGCTCCTAAAGTGATATCAGCTTCTAACCAGCTTACTTCGGATTGCATAATTGAGAACGAAGGCAGATCACCAAATATCATAAGCCCGATCAGAGGAACAATGCCAAATAAAACGAAAGTGGCTTTTACAGCTGTGTAAAAAATATTTTGACTTGTTTTCATGTGAATCTCCTCGTTGGAAGTTTGATAAAGCTAATTAAAATGTTCTTACATAGTTAAAAATAGGCTATGTCACCGTTAATTGTTGGCTATGTCATCGTTAGTTAGTGGTAGTCATGTAACCCGATGAATTGGAATCAAAATATCAATTATTGGTTTTTTAGCTAATGATTTGTTTATAAATGATAACTTGTATTTATTTACAGTGACCAACAATTAACGACGACATAGCCTAATTGTTGAGCATCATTCATACCCAATGCGGCAAGCAAAACTAAGTGGGGAGACAAGGAGCCATGAACACGATCAATCAGCCGTCGCCACCCGAGATAATTGGCAAGGTAATGTGTGGCGATGCCGTGAAATCGGCGCATCCATTCTTTGAGGTGGCTGTCGTAGGCATTCACGTTTTGCACGTGATAGATCTTGCCGACAACCCGGATACCTGCAGCCAGATTGATTGGGCGGTGGACGATGCCGATTTCCCGCACTGCGGCACCCAATGCCTTGCCGCTATCAGTACAGAGAACTGCATCGTTTGCCAGCAATGGTTTGAGTGCCGCGCCGATATGCTCTTTGTCAGCTTTCTCCAAAACGAAGTCAGATGTGCTCCCAGTACGATCACGGCCAATCAACACAGGAATCTGTTCAGAGGACAAACCACGCTTCGATGCTTTGCCGCCGCGCTTATGTGGCGGGCGCGTCATACCGTGTTTCTTACCTTTGAATGATTCAAGAAAGAAGGTTTCGTCAGCTTTAGCAATGCCAACCAAACTTGTGGCTTTCTGCTCATTAGGCAGCTTAAGAAAACGATGGCGCCAGTGAAATGCCGTGTTGCGATGCATATCGCAGACTTTTGCGCTGGTGCGCACGCTCTGACCTGATGCTAATTGTTGCGCGTATTCCAGCCACTTGTCCTTATGGCGCAGGCGTGCCAGTGGTATTCCGCTTAGTGTATTGAAGGTGACGCGGCAGGCACAGCAGCGATAGCGTTGTAACCCAGAAGCCGATCCCCAGCGTGCAATTTGGTTATGACCGCACTTGGGGCACAATGGCGTGACCAGTATACGATTTTCAATCAACGTACTGACGGCCTGAATATGCCCAATCTTGTGCAAACAATCTGCTAATAACCTTCTCTGGTGCGGCGTCAATCTTGCAAGTTCTGCCGCTAATATTTGGAATTCTTCAGTTTTCATCAAAGATCCTATCTCATTGATTCATATGAAAACAGTATAGACCGCTATTTAACGGTGACATAGCCTAAATCAATAAAGTGCCACGATGCATTCTTTCCTCAAACGTGAACCAATATCCTTTGCGTCATAAGAATAAAAACCAACGTGATCCACAGCAAGTTCGATTGGTTCTTCTTGCAAATTTTTAATCATTGCCGCTATCGATGCAACGGCATGATTGGCACTATATAGACCAAGGGTAACATGAGGAATATAGTGCGTGTTTCTGAAATCTTTCCTGTCATCAATCAAGGTATTCCGGATCACTTCTAATGATCCTGACGGATCCATTACTTCAAGAAACGGTGCTGACGAGAAGCTGTTGATGCCGCCGATTGAGACGATAAAGGGTGCCAATTTCAGGGCATGAAGCGTTGCCTGCTGTTTTGTGATGGCAGCTTGTGTGATGTCGTCATTATGAATGATGTGTTCGCTTAAAAAACCGCTGATGGCAAGCGTAATATGTGCCTGTCGCTCATAGGGATACAACAGCAGATCGTTGAAAAGGGAATGGTATTTTTGCAGCCGTTTATTGACTAACGCAGTATCGCTATCGATTGCCCACAAATAGTAGCGCGGACGGTTTTTATGCCATTCAGGGTATTCACGTTTTTCAGCCGCATGCGTGTGCTGTTGTTGTATAAACGATTGCCAGGTGTCGGTGTAGTACACGGGTCAGTGTGCGGATGAAGGTGATGAGCGCTATACTATCTTCATTTTCTCCCGGTTTGGCAAGTGCCGGTTAAGGGCTTGCATGCTTTCTTAACGCCGCATGGGCAATCCATTGCCGATTCTGTTGCTCGTCTATACTATTTCTTGACAGTAATGCAGGTGAAAATGCAAAATTCTGACAATTTCAGATTAAATGAGATCCGGGCTGACATGTGCCAAAGCACAAATCAGTGTGATCTGTTGCGTTCTGGTTTGTGATAGATTATCCAAGAATTAAGGCAAAGGTAGTCCTTTGCCTAGTCTCTTTGTGTCAATTATGACAGTACCTTGCGGATAGCTCCGGCCAGCTCTTCAGCCGCAAATTTGGCGACGTAGGCATCAGCGCCTACCGACTTAACGTGATTTTCGTTAGCTTCACCTGTCAGCGAGGAATGAATCACCACTGGAATTGATTTAAATCGCTGGTCGTTCTTGATGTTGCGAGTGAGTGTAAATCCGTCCATTTCCGGCATTTCCAGGTCGGTCAATACCAGGGCCACTTTGTCCTGAATTGTTTTACCCTCGGATACGGCCGCATCCGACATGGCCTGGATACGGGTCCAAGCTTCAAGCCCAGTTTTCGTCATCACAAAAGGAACGTCGAGCGCTTTAAGCCCGTTTTCGATCAAGCTACGCGCGAGCGGTGAGTCATCGGCAGCCAGGATAACCGTTCCGGCGGGAAGTTTTATCTGGGGGCCAACATTCTCCGGTGTCAGGTCTTCAGTCGAACTGGGCAATACATCGCGCAGTATTTGCTCGACATCAAGCACTTGTGCTAATCGTGACTCCTCGGTATTGCCATCGAGACGTGCAATGCTGGTGATCAGATTGCCGCCATTATTTTCTGCGGCAATCACCTGGTTCCAGTCCAGGCGTGCAATTTCACTGACTTCCTCAACTGCGAAAGCCTGGGTCGAACGTGCGTATTCAGTGACCAATAGAATTGGAGTTCCCTTTTTCGGCGTACAACCCACAACCTTTGGCAAGTTAATAACCGTAATGATTTGGCCGCGAATATTGGCGACCCCCATCACATTGGCGGGCGCATTGGCTACTGCGGTGATGGTCGGCATGACCAAAATCTCACGTATTTTGAAAACGTTGATGCCATATAATTCCCGGTGATCGGTACCGGGCGCTTCACCTAAACGGAACAGTAATAATTCAAACTTGTTGTTGGATGTCAGATTAGTGCGTTCGTCAATTTCGTGTAATGCTGTGTTCATGGAGTGCCCTCCCGCTGTCGGTAAATAGGAAATTAACAGTGTATCGTATTGATTGAGCTAGGAAGAACGCTATAAGCGAGATGAAATGGCTGCTTTTCACCGGATTCAAAGTGGAGGTATGCGCGCTAATCTTGTACGGTGCAACTTCAATCGCGATCAGGGAGAATCTGAAGAAATGAATCTCAAAATGCTCATTGATCATGCATAAACTGCGCTTTTCCAACTGTTCTTGATTTGTATCGATTGCCGCTTACATTTTTCAACGGCACTGCTAGTGCCAGTTAGTTTACTATTTCTTCTAGGCGATTAGCCCATCCTATCGCTTGTGTTTCTATATTTGATAATTCATTCAGACTTAAAAAATCCAGTTCGGATAATATGGAATGAATGGAGGTAATCTCGCCTTTTTCTTTGGCTTCAATTAATTTTAATGCTTGACCTAAGCGGCCGTGGCGAGACATCAATGCTTGACTTATGTCGTCGGAGACCCCTAATTTGTCAACTATTTGCTGCATTTCTATGCCCAAAAATTCATCCAGTAAAGATAAAATTCCGACCATATATGCTCTTTCTTGGTGATTCTTATCATGCGGGCGCTCGATGGTTGCAATTAATTCCATCAATTTGCCACGTGCTACAGCAGTTTGTGTCAAGGCGGTTGACGCACTATCTTCCGATTGATTGGAAGTATAAAGCAAAAGTTGTATCCAGCTTTGCAGTTGCTTGCATCCCATTAACTTAATGGCGTGCTTGATGGAATTGATTTTCTGAGGTAAGCCGTCAGTACCTGAGTTCACCATGCGCAGCAAGTTATAACTTAAGCCAGGCTGACGTTTAAACTCGTTTTCAATTTCACCGATGCTGCTATTGCTATCATTCTCACTGGCGCCATCATTATTGCGCATAACCAATGCTAATAGCTTCAATAATGATACCTTTCCGGGATCGGCACGTTTAACGGACATTACCTCAGGTTTCGCAAAATAATATCCTTGAAACATTTGAAAGCCCAGTAATCTGCAATATGTTTCTTGTTCGCGATTTTCAACTTTCAATGCTAAAAGCAAGACCGGCCAACGCTTGAGTTCACCGACCAGCTTTGTAAGCGCATCTTGATTCAGTGCAAGAACATCCACTTTTACTACGCTGACCAGAGGCAATAAGAGTTCAACTTTACTGTTGATAGCGATGATATTATCCAGTGCAAATTGATAGCCCTTTTGTTTCAATTCCTTACAGCGCTGTAAAAATTCCGGCGTTATTGACGCGGATTCTTTAACTTCGAGCACAATATGTTTGCTGGGCAGTAAACTAATAATGTCACTCATAATGAGATCAGGATCGGCATTGATAAAACCACGCTGGTGCCCCAGGACATTGTGGATACCGAATTTGCCGTAGGCATTAACGATAACGTTTGCTGATGCAGATAAGTCACTAGTGACATTTGCAGTTTCCTCAGTTTCTTCTTGTCTGAAAAGTAACTCAAATGCGACTAGATTGTGATTACGATCTAGAATTGGTTGTCGGCCAAGACAAAAACCACCCATATTTTCCTCCGCAATTATCGATTGATACACATAAAATGTTGCTCCTCGCCGGCCTTCTTAAAGATGACTGGAATGGTTAAGAATGCTGGTGAAGGTTTCTTGTACTTTTAGGAGCATATTACAAATCTAGTGATGCCTTAACCGAGAAAAACAGTCTTTTAATAGCCTAATAGCCATTTTAGTCAAACATATAGATTCGTATCTCAATTTTTCAAATCAACGGGTGTTCTTGTGTTCATTGAATATTGATCATGGCTATTATTTGTAAGTAGTTTTAAAATAGAAGCATTTTCACTCCAACTTGATTGATACCGCTCTTCTGCGAGTAATCAAAGACGCTTATCCCCAGTAACCATATGTTTTTCCATCTCGAATGACGACTATTCTTTCTTATCTGCAAGAATATGCTAAGGCAGTTGATAAATGGTTGCTGCTTTTTTGCATGGTGTGGGCGGGTATTCTGGTTACCCTGAATTACCTACTGGGTATCGAGAGTGAAATGATCAAAGGACTTGATTCCCGCTTTGATCAATGGTTTTCACTTTTTCTGGTTTATTGCAGCGCTTTCGTGGTTCCCTATTTATTTGCTATGGGTTTCCGGAAACAACTGATAGACGCGACGCCAACGTTTTGGCTGCTGCTTTTTTTTGCACCGGTATTGTTTGCGCTCAAAGTAAGCATTGCCAATCCGCTGGAAAATATTATCAATGGGGTATGGGGAAGTTATCTGACAATTGTTACGACACTTCCCTTTAAGTTATTAGTTGTGCTTATCCCGCTAATCGTTTTATATAAGATTCTTCCCGTGCAGCAGAACTTTTGGGGTGTAACCTTTAAAAATGTTCGATGGCGGCCCTATTTTTTGATGCTGGCTTTGATGATTCCACTGATTATTTTTGCCAGCACGCAACCGGACTTTTTAAATGCATATCCCAGATTAAGGCAAGCGGATTTTATTGTGCCGCACACAGAAAATCCGCTGTGGTATCAACTCCTCTATGAAATAAGTTATGGGATTGACTTTATTACGATAGAATTATTCTTCCGTGGATTTTTGGTGTTTGCATTTATCCGTTACGCCGGACCGTCGGCTATTTTGCCAATGGCTACATTTTATTGCAGTATCCATTTTGGTAAGCCTCTGCTTGAATGTATCTCTTCTTTCTTTGGGGGGGTGATATTGGGTATGATCGCCCATAAAACCCAATCCATCCTGGGTGGTCTGACCGTGCATCTGGGTATCGCCTGGATGATGGAATTAGGCGGTTATATCGGAAATCTAGCAGGTCGTTGGAAAACGTTTTAGAAGCAGTCGATACAAGGCAAAAAGAGGTGGAAAGGTACAGCTTATGAACGATAAATGAGCTTTTTAGCCCATTTTTAACACTGTAACGGTAGCGCAGATAGTTTTTCAGCGGTCTGAGAGGAATGAAATAATTTTTGAATTGTAAATTGTAATTAGAGAATGAGTAATTAATATGTCTGAAGCAGCAACTGTAGTACAAAGTTCCAGCAACAGTGCGGGTTTGAGCGCACAAACTATCAAAGAATTGAACACGCGATATCACCCGCTCGGTTTTGAAGCGCGTTTGCGCAAGCTTTATACCGATTTCCGGCCTGAAAAGATCATGATAACGTCTTCCTTTGCGGCGACCTCCGCCTATTTTCTGCATATCATTTCGCGCATCCGGCCGGAGCAGGTGATTTTTTTCATTGATACCGGATTTCATTTTCCAGAAACCTTGTTATACCGGGATTATCTGGTTGGGCTCTATCACTTGAAAGCCGAAGATGTGAAAGCGGATGATTATCAGCATCAATACAGCGAAAAAGAAAAATTGTATGAAACCGATCCGGATTTTTGCTGCACGATTAACAAGATTAACCCGCTGGAGGCGATCAAACCCAATTACGATATCTGGGTGTCGAGCCTGATGAGCTGGCAGACAGATCACCGTGCCGGTTTGGATATTTTTGAGGAACGCCGCGGGATAATCAAGTTTAACCCGATGATCGATGTGACGCGAGAAGAGCGCGATGCGTATATTCTCGAGCATAAACTGCCGTTCCACCCGTTAGTGGCGGAAGGTTACTCTTCGATTGGTTGCACACACTGCACGGTAAAAGGCGAAGGCCGCTGCGGACGTTGGTCCGGAAAACCTAAAACCGAGTGCGGACTGCATCTTTAGTCGCGTCGAGGTGATGCTTCGCTGCAAGCGTTGTGGAGATCGCTGTGGCATTGCCCATGATTAGGTCAGGATCGTTCTAAATCGATCCGTGGTTCTGATCAGTGCCGCCTGTATGCCGGGTTCCCATACCGAATGGCCGGCATCTTCAATGATGATGTACTCAGCTTGCGGCCATGCATGATGCAAATCATCGGCGCTGATGATCGGGCAGACTGCATCGTAGCGGCCTTGCACGATGGTGGCGGGAATAGTATGGAGTTTATGGATGTTATCCAATAATGAATTTTCCGGTAAGAAGATATCGTGGCTGAAGTAGTGCGCTTCCATGCGCGCAAGTCCTAATGCAACGGTATCACTGGCAAAATAACTGACTGTCGCCGGATTCGGCAATAACGTAGAGCACGAGCCTTCATAGGTGCTCCAGGTACGAGCAGCGGGCATGTGGATGACTGGATCAGGATCCATTAGGCGCTGGTAGTAAGCGGAAAGAATGTTATTTCGTTCTGCGGCAGACAGTGGGGCAACAAAATCACGCCAGGCTTCCGGGAATACATTCCGCAGTCCATAGAGAAACCAGTCAATTTCTGCCTTGCGACAAAGAAAAATCCCGCGCAGCATAAAACCCAAGCAGCGTTCGGGATGCGCTTCACCATACGCGAGAGCCAGTGTGCTGCCCCAGGAGCCGCCGAATACGTGCCATTTGTCGATTTCCAGGTGTTGCCTGAGTAATTCCAGATCACTAATCAGATGAGGTGTTGTATTATCCTGAATTTCACCGAGTGGTGTTGAGCGCCCTGCGCCTCTTTGATCATAGATGACAATACGATAATATGCCGGATCAAAGAAACGCCGATGCGCTGCTGTTGCTCCGGCGCCCGGACCACCGTGAAGAAATACAACCGGGACACCGGAAGGATTGCCTGATTCTTCCCAGTACATCGTATGTATTTTATCCAAGGACAAGAATCCTTGCCGGAAAGGTTTGATCTCAGGATAGAGTGCAGTAGTGTGATGATTATTCATGATATGGCTATTAGAATCGCTGGTTATTGGGTTATAAAAATGATAGAAAAGAGTGGCAAACAGCACAGATTTCAAATCTTAAATGAATTATAGTTCTGATATATTGATTGACAGGCCACATACTGTGTCAATGTTAAAAGGATTAATCATATGCCTAATACTATACTGAGAGAACAAGAAGTTTCTATGTTACGTGGGGAGATGGAGATATTAATGAACGAGCGTCAATGTCTGTTGGATACTACAGGGGCGGCGGCCATGTTTGTGGCCAATCTGGACAGTACTTTATTGCCTGATGCGGCCTGTCAAGCGGCCAAGGTTTTGTCAAACTCTTTAAACAACCTACCTGAAGAGACCTTGCGGGATGCGCTGGAGAAAGTGAAATCAGAGTTTGCAGTTCGTGCATGAGCAGAAAACAAATTTAGTTGTGCCTAAGGTAGGGCTTGTCCTAACCGGAGGCGGAGCGCGAGCTGCATATCAGGTGGGCGTACTGCGCGCCATTGCTGACTTATTGCCCGATAAGACACGCAATCCCTTTCCGATCATTTGCGGAACTTCCGCGGGTGCCATCAATGCAGCCAGCATTGCAGTTGCAGCCAACAATTTCGCTGAAGGTGTTGAACAACTTGAAACGGTTTGGTCTAACTTTCATGTAAACCAGATCTATCGCTCAGATTTTATGGGCGTGATGCATAACACTTTACGCTGTCTGCTTTCCTTGGTATCGAGTGAATATGGTAAGCATAATGCGATTTCTCTACTGGACAACGCACCCTTGGAAGCTTTATTGAAGAATCGCTTTCCGTTTCGTTCTATTCAGTATTCTATCCGTTCTGGTGCATTGCATGCGCTCGGACTTACTGCATGGGGTTACACATCAGGGCAATCGGTTACATTCTATCAGGCTGCAAAAGAAGTGATGCCGTGGAGGAGAGCGCAAAGATTAGGTGTTCCCGTTGAAATTGGGGTCGAACATTTGATGGCTTCTTCGTCGATACCGTTTATTTTTCCCGCTGTGAAATTGAATCGCGAGTACTTCGGCGACGGTTCAATGCGTCAGATGGCGCCAATCAGTCCGGCGTTGCATCTGGGTGCTGACAAAGTACTGATTATTGGGGTACGCAAGGCTGTTACCGATGAGCCAAAACGTGTGAGTGCCTCGAGTTACCCGCCCTTTGCACAGATTGCCGGGCATGCGCTGAATAGTATTTTTGTCGATAGCCTGGATGTGGATCTAGAGCGTTTGTTGCGTATTAATGAAACTCTTAAACTGATTCCCCCCGAGGCATTTAAAGAAAAAAATATATCCTTGCGTCCTATCGAAGCGATGATGATATCCCCTAGTCAGGGGATCAATGAGATTGCGCAGAAATATACGCATACCTTACCGTGGATCATGCGTTATCTGTATCGTGCTATTGGTGCGATGGGGCCTAATGGATCAACTTTATTAAGTTACGTGTTATTTGAAGTACCTTTTTGTCGAGAGTTGATCGAATTGGGTTATAACGATACCTTGCAACAGAAAGACGAACTTTTGAGGTTCATAGGTGTGCAAGATAAGGTATAGAAAATACCGTGGTTACTTTTTTATTGAATTGAAATTCTGTCTGGGGAAATAAATGGGTTTTGATAGTCCGCAATTCTGGATTGCAGTTATGCAAATCATTGCGATTGATATTGTGCTGGGTGGAGATAACGCCGTCGTGATTGCGCTTGCCTGTCGGCGCCTGCCTGAGAAACAACGCAAGCTTGGCATTTTCTGGGGTGTTTTGGGTGCCATTATTTTACGTGTGGTGCTGATCTTTTTTGCGTTGAGTCTGCTCGCTATCCCTTACTTAAAGATCATCGGTGCGGTTCTATTGATATGGATCGGTGTCAAGTTATTGCAACCGGAACCGGAAGGGGCGCACGAGATTGATGCCAGCACGACTTTGGTAGGTGCTATCAAAACGGTTATTGTGGCGGATGCTGTGATGAGTCTTGATAATGTAATTGCTATTGCTGGGGCGGCTAAGGACGATATTGGTCTGGTGATTTTCGGCTTGGTGATTAGTGTGCCCATCATTGTATGGGGCAGTCAATTGGTGATGAAAGTTATGGATCGTTATCCGATAACAATCGCAATTGGTGCCGGGTTGTTGGGATGGATTGCCGGTGATATGGCAGTCACTGATGTGGTTACCAAGGAATGGGTCAGTACCCAGGCGAAGTATTTGCAATGGATCACACCGGCCGCTGCTGCTGCATTGGTAATTGTGACGGGGAAAGTGCTGGCCGCCCGGAAACCAGTTAAACCCCAGCCATTGGAAGATTTGGCCGATGAAAAAATTCCCAAATAGTAACTTCTGTATGAAAAATTGAGAGATTGAAAATGTTAAAAATCCTATTGCCCGTAGATGGTTCTGAGAACTCTAGCAAAACAGTGTCTGATTTCATTCAATTACTGGATTGGTACAAGGAGAAACCGGAAATTCACTTGTTGAATGTGCAATATCCGCTGGATGGAAATGTTTCATTGTTTATTAATCAGGCGGACATCAAACAATATCATCAAGAAGAAGCCTTAAAAAGCCTGCAGAATCCCCGTGATTTGCTCGATCAAACTGGGATTGCTTACCAGTATCATATTATTGTTGGTGATCCCGCTGAAATGATCGTACGTTTTGCTACAGAAAAACAATATGATCAGATCATTATGGGGCCGCGTGGAAAAGGGGGCATAAAAGGCTTGTTACTGGGATCCGTAACCAACAAAGTGATGCAATTATCAAATATTCCCGTGCTATTGGTTAAATAATGTATTTCTGAGGCAAATCTATTGAAGCTCAGGATTTTGGGGTGTAGCGGAGGAATTGGAAGCGGCGCGCAGACCACTGCTATGCTGCTGGATGATGATGTTTTGATTGATGCAGGAACGGGTATAGGAAGTCTGAGTATTGCGGAGATGGTCAAAATTGATCATATATTTGTCACTCATGCACACTTGGATCATGTGGCTTTTATTCCTTTTCTGGTCGATACCGTTGGTTCTATACGTACCAAACCCATAACCATCCATGCGATACAAGCTACATTGGACATATTGCAGGAGCATTTGTTTAATTGGCAGCTTTGGCCGGATTTTACCAAAATTCCAGATAATAACTTCCCTTACATGCGCTACGAAGCCTTGCCACTCGACTATACCAGTGATCTTAACGGGCGGAAGATCACGCCGCTGCCAGCGAATCATGTAGTTCCATCTGTTGGTTATCAATTAGATTCTGGCAGAGCCAGTCTTGTATTTACCGGTGATACAACGACTAATGATGCGCTCTGGACAGCCGTTAATAAGATTGGAAACCTCAAGTATTTAATCATTGAATCAGCCTTCAGCAATCAGAAAAGGGATATTGCGCTCAGGTCTAAACATCTGTGTCCCAGTTTGCTGGCGGAAGAACTGAAAAAATTTAAACAAACTGCAGAGATATTCATTACGCATTTGAAACCAAACGAAGCGGATGTAACCATGCGAGAAATACAGCAATGCATAGGAAAATATAGTCCGCGCCGGCTTGAGAACGATCAATTATTCGAATTCTAGGAAGTCTGGAGAACCGAAACCATGAATACAACGGCAACGACACAGCTAAAACAGAAGAATGCTACTGATATCAGTAACGGATTGAATTTCCCTAAAAATCTGCAAACGGTTATCAACAAAATTTACGCCGCCAATGATCTCGACGAAATCATGCTGGAAGTCAGTAAAGATATCTGTGCATTGTTCAATGCGGATCGATTGACTATCTATGTATTGAGTGAAGACAAGTCGTTTTTTATTTCCCGGGTTAAAACAGGATTTGATTCTTTCCAGGATTTGAAATTGCCGGTAGCAGAAAACAGTATTGTGGGCCACGCAGGTTTGCAAAAGAAAGTCATCAATATTGAGGATGTTTACAATAAAAGTGAGTTAAAAAAAATCAATCCACTGCTCACTTTCTCGCATGAAATCGATAAGCGCACCGGTTATCGAACCAAGCAGATGTTAGTGGCACCGGTCTTGAATGCAGATAGCCAAGAACTCTTAGGTGCGGTTCAGGCCATTAATAACAGGAACAATCAGCCATTCCCAGCAGCAATTGCTGTTGAGGGCATGATTGAAATCTGCCGGACTCTTGCGATTGCATTTAAGCAACGCCAAAAGCCCGCTCAGTTAATTAAATCAAAATATGATCACTTGATATTCGACGGGGTGGTTTCTGCCGCCGAGTTTGAGTTGGCGACGGACTCGGCACGAAAAAAAGGATGCGACCTGGAAGATGTGCTGCTCGACGAGTTTCAGATTGGTTTGCCGCTCATAGGAAAAGCGCTTTCTGCATTTTTTGAAGTCCGGTACGAGCCTTTTAGGACGGATCGGCTAAGACCGATGGAGCTACTTAAAAATTTAAAAAAGGATTATGTTGAGAGTAATTCCTTGCTGCCGATTGATGAAATTAAAGAGGGGTTGATAGTTTTAACATTGGATCCTGAACGGATTAAGTCGCAGCGCATTGCTAATACGATTTTTCCCAAACACAAAATTATCTATGCGGTTACCACCAAGCGTGAGTTTGCTGCAACGGTTGAACAGTTCTACGGCGGCAACCAGGATGAAATTGGTACGGGTGATATTAATGAAATGCTGTTTAATCTTGGGGATGAGAATGCTGAAGAAGGGCTCAACGAAATAGAGGAGTCTTCAGCAGCTTCCGACAATGAACTGGTCAAACTTGTCAATAAAATCATTATCGATGCCTATAAAATGGGGGTATCGGATATTCATGTCGAACCCTACTCAGGAAAAGAGAAAACCAAAATACGCTTTCGTAAGGATGGCTCATTAATGCCTTATATCGAGGTTCCGGCCAGTTTTCGGAATCCGCTGGTAACGCGCATTAAGATCATGTGTGATATGGATATTTCTGAGAAGCGCAGGCCGCAGGATGGCAAGATTAAATTCAGAAAATTTGCGCCATTGGATATTGAATTACGCGTTGCGACCATTCCTTCGGCGGGTGGGCTGGAAGACGTCGTCATGCGTATACTTGCAACTGGTGAGCCGATCCCGCTGGATAAGATGGGGTTTACTGCGCAAAATCTGGATGAGCTGAAAAAAATAATCAGTAAACCTTATGGATTATTCTTTGTGTGTGGCCCAACCGGTTCGGGTAAAACAACTACGTTACATTCTATTCTAAAGTATCTCAATCGCACAGAAACCAAAATCTGGACGGCGGAGGATCCGGTTGAGATCACGCAAAAGGGATTGCGGCAGGTCCAAATCAATGTTAAAGCAGGCCTAACATTTCCGGTTATCATGCGGTCTTTCCTGCGAGCAGATCCGGATATCATTATGGTCGGAGAAATGCGCGACAAAGAAACTACCAGTATCGGTATTGAAGCATCGTTAACGGGACATTTGGTTTTTGCTACATTGCATACTAACAGTGCACCGGAATCGGTGATTCGCTTGCTGGATATGGGGATGGATCCTTTTAACTTTGCCGATGCTTTGCTGGGAATTCTGGCGCAACGGCTGGCGAAGCGTCTGTGTAAATGTAAACAACCGTATGCGGCCAGCGAACATGAAATCAAGTCATTATTAACAGAATATTGTGATGAATTGAATCATATTGACCGGTTTAAAGCGAGCCCGGAAGCAGCTTATCAAGAAATTCATGATCAATGGGTCAAGCAATACGGTAATGACGAGGGGCAGATTACATTGTGTAAACCAGTCGGTTGTGATGACTGTGCAGGTACCGGTTTTTCCGGCCGGGTAGGACTGCATGAACTGATGACTGCCAGTGATGCCTTGAAAAAGAATATCCAGGAGCATGCCCGCGTGGCGGAAATGCTGGTTACAGCGTTGGGCGACGGGATGCGAACCCTGAAGCAGGATGGGATCGAGAAGGTGTTGCAAGGGGTTACCGATATTCACCAGGTGCGGGTAGTGTGTATCAAGTAATTGATTCTGTTGGAGTATGACTCCAAAATGTTCTGTTGTGGTGTGTGAAAAGTGACGAAAATTGTCACTTTCTGACGTAATGAGTCATATGTGCAGCACATAACATCTTCGTCGAGATCTTCCTGATGTACCCCATATCCTTTCCCAATCAGGCGTCAGTTCCAATTAAGAGAATTTGGAATAACCAATGTGTATTATTCCAATAGGAATGAGCGATCTTTGTTAATCAACAGTATTGATTTCTACTGAACTTGAGATGATGAATAACCAGAGATTGCTGGGAAGGGATGTTTGGTTTGTTGGATTTTGAGAAACGCTCGATGTTCGGAACCAGATGTGGAAAAGGCGCAATGCCCTTTGGGTATTGCGCCTTAAGTGTTGTTGCGCTTGGCTAGCTAGATTAACAGAGTCCCTGAGCTACACAAGTACCTGGATTAGCAGTTTTACTCCATTGGATGGGGACACCTGGGCCAGTGGTAGTTCCTCTAAGTATATATGTCTGACCTGTAAGGCCGTTTGCAGTCGCTGCAGTCATTAAGATCTCGGCTTGTGTTGCAGTATTAGCTTGAATAACACCGGATAATATGTTTCCAGTTGCACCAATGGCACCAGGTACACCGTTGTTGTTGGCAGTACAGTTAGTTAGAACACCTAAGTCCTGGAAGCATAGTTCTATGCCGAGTTTAAGTGGTGCTGCCCCTGCTACGACTTCGCTGAATCGGGCTTTTAAAGTATAGGTTTGATAAGCAGGCACTGCAACTGCAGCCAGAATACCAATAATAGCGACAACGATCATTAATTCGATGAGTGTAAAACCTTTTTGTGCTTGTTGCATTTGTTATTCTCCTTTAGGTTGAGTAGGACACACCGAGTGTGTGTGGATTAAGATAAGCAGGAATCGTGCCAGAATTATTATCGCAAGAAAATTATAATGTAACGCACGGCCATTCATCAAACGGATTGCGGCCTTCAATTATATTTTGAGTATCAAGTCGCATTTAAGTTTCGTTTTTATTGTACCTACCTGACACAGCTCGCATCAATCCCCAAATACTTTTTCCCATAACGCCAGTACAGCCATACGATCATCTTTTAAATGACTGCCTTCCACGCGGGTAAATTTCTGCGCTTGTCCATCGATGGGTGCACCTCCTGTCATATCTGCATCGCCATTTAATCGCTGGCGGTGCTGGATGCGCCGGAATTCCCGGTAAGCGGAGCGTACTTGCTCGGCTGTATCCATAGGGATAAGTCCCAGTTCACCAGCCAGTTTCAAGAGTGCGATATTGCCGATATTGCCGGTTAATTGAGGATATTGGCTGGAATATCCCAGCACCAGGTATTGCACAATGAATTCGACATCGATAATACCGCCACGATCGTGCTTGATGTCAAAAAGTGTTGTTGGGTTGGGGTGAACATCCAGCATCTTTTCGCGCATTTTTAAAATATCTTGCTTAAGTTCAATTGGATTGCGCGGTTTGCACAGAATTTCTTTGCGTGTGTTTTCGAATGCATCTGCTACTAACCGATCACCCGCCACAAAGCGCGCTCGAGTTAATGCCTGATGTTCCCATACCCAAGCTTGTTCGCGCTGGTATTGCGCAAAAGCTTCCATCGAACTGACCAGTAAGCCGGTGGCGCCGTTGGGACGCAGGCGTAAATCTGTCTCATACAGCAAGCCCGCCGATGTGTGACGAGTGAGCCAGGCATTGATACTTTGCCCGAGCTTGGTATAAATCTCCGCAGCATCAGGATGGTCATCTTCGTAAAGAAAAATCAAATCGAGATCAGAAGCATATCCGAGTTCTTTTCCTCCCAGCTTGCCATAGCCGATAATGGCAAAAATAGGCTTTTCGTGATGGCGTTTTTTTAAATTCGACCAGGCCAGATTGAGTACTGTGTCCAGAATCAGATCAGCCAATGCGGTCAGGTGATCACTGAGTGTTTCAAGCAGCAATGAGCCCTCCAGGTCGGTAACCAATAACCGGAATACCTGAGCATGCTGGAAGTGCCGCAGAACATCCATTTGCCATTCGGCAACATCATTTTTGGGATTGTTGACATGATTTAACTGATAGATGAGTTCGTTGTGCAGTGCACTCCAGTCGGGGACGGGGTGCGGTGCATCATGGCGCAATAATTCATCCAGTAAAATAGGGTGCCGCCCCAGATAGTCGCTTGCCCATTGGCTAATGCTAACGAGTTCCGCTATGCGTTGCAGCGTATGGGGATGTTCCAGTAAAAGCGCCAGATAGGATGTTTGCGGACTAATCTTTTCCAGTAATTGCAGCATGCGCTCTAGAGTAGTTTCAACCGGTGGAAGCTCGGCTATCGCTTCAATCATCATTGGAACCAGGGTGTTGATTTGTTGTTGACTGGACTCAGGTAGTTGATGATAAAAAGTGCCTTGATAGAATAGCCGTAACCGTTCTGAAATTTTTACAGGTTCAGTGAACCCCATGGTACTAAGTTGTGACGCGGCGGCTTCAGTTTGGGAGACATCCTGTGTTTCAGCTTGCCATAGATAAGCCAGCATCTCGTGAGTGGCTGATTTTCTGGGAGTAGCAAAAATCAACTCAAAATGCCGCGTCACATTCTTGCGATGAATATCCAGCTGTTGCATAAAACTGACATAATCGGGAAATCCCATGGCGGTTGCTATGAGGTTCTCATCGGCTGGATTTAAGGGTAACGTCTGCGTCTGCTGATCATCCAGATACTGAAGTCGATGTTCCAGTTTACGCAAAAAGTGATAAGCATCAGTGAGTTCTGCGACAGCTTGTTGCGGAAGTTGTTGCTTTTTCTGCAAGCGTTGTAAAACACTTAATGTAGGCCGAATGCACAAATCAACATCGCGTCCCCCCCGGATCAATTGAAAAACCTGCGTAATAAATTCTATTTCACGAATGCCGCCAGGACCCAGTTTGATGTTATCGTGCATTTCACGGCGTTCGACTTCCTTGCGCAATTGAGCATGTAAACGGCGCATCGATTCGTAAGCGCCGAAATCCAGATACTTGCGAAACACAAACGGTCTTACAATTTTTTCCATGAGGGTCGATTCGGCTTCGGTATCCGCGAGTCCTGCAATTACCCGGCCTTTGATCCAAGCATAACGTTCCCATTCCCGCCCTTGCTTGAGGAAATACTCTTCCAGCATTGGAAAGCTGATCGCCAGAGGACTGTTTTCTCCATGCGGACGCAAACGCATATCAACCCGGAAAACATAACCATCTACCGTATAGTCATTGAGACTGGCGATTAGCTTGCGTCCGAGCCGGGCGAAAAATTCGTGGTTTGAAATGGATTTTGCGCCGTTTGTTTCACCATCTTCCGGGTAAACGAAGATCAAATCGACATCGGAGGATACATTGAGTTCGCCGCCACCCAGCTTACCCATAGCCACAATCAGCATATGCTGAGTGGCATTGCTTTGTTCTCCTATGGGTAATCCAAAGCGATCGGATTGCGTTAACCAGTTTTCATGGTGTTTAAGTGCAAAATTGATGGTGACTTCGGCGAGCTCAGTCATGCTTAGCATTACTTCGGATAAATCGGCTTGACTACCGAGGTCGCGGATGGCTAATCGAAGCATGACTTGCTTGCGTAAATCGCGTAGTACGCTATGTAAGATCTCTTCATTGCTGATATGTGCGGATTGAGAATCCAGGAATGCCAGCATTTCATCTCTTTTGAAAGGAGACTGAAGGGCTTTTAGCAGGGTAATTTTTCGTGCGGGTTCGCTGTCAATTATGCGCTGTACATATCGACTAAAAGACAGTGTGGCGGCGAGCATTGCATCCGGTGAATTCTTGGCAGTGTGCATTATATTAGGCGATTAATTTTATAGAATAACAAAGCGCTTATGTTTGCTTATATCAGATAAAGCATAAATCAAATTAGAACGTTGTCAGAGTAAATGCTAGAATCCAACTTAGCGGAGCGCGAATCCTTGATTTTATATGGAATAATCAAGAAAAGCGCTTGATAATAACGGGAATTCATAAAGATTTCAGTTAAGAATCAGTTTAATTCTTGAAATCCTGAAAATTAGAGCGGCCTAAAAATGTTAAACAATACCACTAAACAGCAGCAACCAATGACGGAAAACGTAAAAAGTAAAGGCTTTCGTGTGGCTGCCATTCAAATGGCTTCGGGTCCGAGCGTATCTGCAAATCTGGAAGAAGCGGCGCGTTTGATAGAAGATGCAGCTTCTCAAAAAGCCAAGCTGGTTGTATTGCCTGAATATTTTTGCATTATGGGGATGAAGGATACGGATAAATTGGCTATCCGGGAACAACCTGGCGACGGGCAAATTCAGAGATTTCTCAGTGACACGGCGAAACGATTGGGCATATGGCTGGTGGGCGGATCGGTGCCATTAGCTTCATCGGAGACGGATAAGGTTTATAATAGTTGTTTAGTGTATGCAGATAGTGGAGAGCAGGTTGCGCGCTACGACAAAATTCATCTGTTTGGCTTGCAGTTGGGCAATGAATATTATGCCGAGGAAAAAACCATTAAAGCAGGAAGTAAAGTAGTGACTGTAGATTCTCCGTTTGGCCGTATTGGATTGTCAATATGTTACGATCTGAGGTTTCCGGAGTTGTTCCGCATGATGAATAATGTTGATATCATCCTGGCACCAGCTGCATTTACTGCGATTACTGGAAAAGCGCATTGGGAGGTGCTGGTGCGTGCGCGTGCGGTTGAAAATATGGCTTATGTAATAGCACCAGGGCAAGGCGGTTATCATGTGAACGGACGCGAGACGAATGGAGACAGTATGATTGTCGATCCTTGGGGTGTTGTGATGGAGCGTTTGCCACGTGGTTCCGGAGCCGTGGTGGCGACAATCGATCCAGAGTATCAGACCAGTCTACGGGCGAATTTGCCAGCATTAGATCATCGAATTTTGCAGTACTGTTAAGCTTTTCTGAGTCAGTTAAAGAACAGATTCTCCAAGCTCCTATGCAATCTATTGCATAGTTTATTGAACGACTTGCCGGATTTTATCACTAACTTAGTGAGTATGAGTATCGGTTGCAGTACTGCACTGCAGCGAAGAATATTCTTTTGGTTACCGAACCCCGAGGTGGTCTCTGGGTTGTGTGCATTTTTTTGGAAAAGCGGTGAATAAAATAAAATCAGATATGATGACGACTGAATGTATGATAGAAACAAAAGATTTTTATGCAATTGCCGACCGTTGCTTGCTGTCGCCATATGATATCGATGCTGCCAGATTGCAGCAGGTGTTGGGTCAAATACTAACGCATAATATTGATTACGCTGATCTCTATTTCCAGTATAGCCGTTCTGAAGGCTGGATGCTGGAAGAAGGCATAGTTAAATCGGGCAGTTTCAATATCGAACAAGGTGTTGGTGTCCGCGCTATCAGCGGAGAAAAGACCGGGTTCGCTTATTCCGATGATATCAGTATGCCAGCACTTGTATCGGCAGCCCAGGCAACACGGGCAATTGCTAATCAAGGCGGAATGCATTCAGTACAAGTGGTGAAGCGTAATCCAATGGGGCTCCAGACACAGCTTTATTTACCGGAAGATCCGATAGCGAGCCTTAAAGATGCAGATAAAGTAGCATTATTGGAGAAGCTGGAACGCTATACCCGGAAGCTTGATCGACGGGTTACACAGGTGGTGGCCTCACTTGCCGGTGAATATGAAGTTGTATTGATAACACGCAGTGATGGGTTGCTTGCGGCAGATGTGAGACCACTTGTTCGATTGTCTTTGCAGGTAATTGCGGAAGAAAATGGCCGCCGTGAACAGGGTGTTGCTGGCGGAGGCGGGCGCTTCAGCTATGCTTATTTTACCGACGAGATTTTGCAGGATTATGCGCAAAAAGCTGTTCATCAAGCGGTGGTGAATTTGGATGCGCGTCCTGCACCGGCCGGTACTATGACGGTTGTTTTGGGGAGCGGCTGGCCTGGAATATTACTGCATGAAGCAATTGGTCATGGATTGGAAGGGGATTTCAACCGAAAAGGCAGTTCTGCTTTTTCAGGGCGTGTGGGTGAACGTGTCGCTGCCCCTGGTGTTACGGTTGTTGACGATGGAACAATTCCGCAAAGACGTGGATCGTTAAATATTGATGACGAAGGTAATCCGACACAATGTACTGTATTGATAGAAGATGGCATACTGAGAGGCTATTTGCAGGACAGCCTGAATGCCCGGTTGATGGATTTGCCTGTTACCGGGAATGGTCGGCGTGAATCTTTTGCGCATATACCAATGCCGCGCATGACCAATACGTATATGCTGAATGGTGATAAAAATCCTGCGGAAATTATCGCTTCAGTGAAACATGGTTTGTACGCAGCAAATTTTGGCGGCGGACAGGTTGACATTACCAGCGGGAAATTTGTTTTCTCGGCAGCTGAAGCTTACATGATTGAAGATGGAAAAATCACCTACCCGGTTAAAGGCGCTACATTGATTGGTAACGGTCCCGATGTATTGACGCGGGTTTCTATGATCGGAAACGATATGTTGTTGGATCCGGGCGTTGGAACATGTGGTAAAGAAGGGCAAAGTGTGCCGGTTGGCGTTGGGCAGCCTACTTTGCGCATCGATGGATTGACTGTAGGTGGTACAGGAATTTGACGGTACGATGATGGGACTTTTACTGTTAGAATATTTATAACTTGTTGAAATTGATATTGGGATGCAGAAAGCATGAGTGTGGAATTAACCGGCGCTGAAATTACAATACGTTGTTTGCAGGAAGAGGGCGTGCATTGTATTTTTGGCTATCCTGGCGGGGCAGTATTGTTTATTTATGATGAATTGTTCAAGCAGGATAAAGTCCGGCATATATTGGTGCGCCATGAGCAGGCCGCGATACATGCAGCAGATGGATATGCCCGCTCTAGCAATAATGTGGGGGTTGCGCTGGTTACTTCGGGTCCAGGTGTGACCAATGCAGTGACAGGTATCGCAACAGCCTATATGGATTCAATTCCTATGGTGGTCATCAGTGGGCAAGTGCCCACAAGTGCCATTGGTTTGGATGCATTTCAGGAAGTCGATACGGTGGGTATTACACGCCCTTGTGTCAAGCATAATTTTCTGGTTAAGGATGTAACCGAGCTGGCGCTAACTATTAAAAAAGCCTTTTACATTGCCTCGACAGGTCGTCCCGGTCCGGTGCTGGTGGATATACCCAAAGATGTTTCGCAACAAAAAACCAAATTCGTTTACCCGGACAAGATAACCATGCGGTCCTATAATCCGGTGATCAAAGGGCATTCCAGGCAAATTAAGAAAGCTGCCGAATTGATCCTTAGTGCCAAACGCCCAGTGATCTATGCAGGGGGGGGAGTGATATTAAGTGATGCTGCGCCTCAGTTAACCGAATTGGTGCAAATGCTGAATTTTCCTTGCACTAATACGCTGATGGGATTGGGCGGATATCCTGCGACAGATAATCAATCCTTGGGTATGCTGGGTATGCACGGTACGTATGAAGCTAACATGGCAATGCAGTATTGTGATGTTCTAGTAGCAGTGGGTGCGCGCTTTGATGATCGTGTGATCGGTAACCCTAAACATTTTTCTAACGAAAATAGAAAGATAATTCATATTGATATAGATCCATCCTCCATTTCAAAACGCGTTAAGGTAGATGTGCCGATTGTGGGCGATGTTCTGGATGTGCTGAAAGAACTCATCAAGCTACTAAAAGCCGAAAAGGAAAAACCCGATCAAGCTGCATTGAAAGAGTGGTGGAAACAGATCGAGCTATGGCGTGAGCGCGATTGCCTTAAATATGATCGTGAAAGCAAAATTATTAAACCACAAATGGTGATTGAGAAACTATTCAATATCACCAAAGGGGATGCATTTATCACATCTGATGTTGGACAACATCAGATGTGGGCTGCACAATTTTATAAATTCGATAAACCGCGACGCTGGATTAATTCCGGTGGATTGGGCACGATGGGCTTCGGTATGCCGGCCGCAATGGGTGTGCAACTGGCCAACCCTAAAGGCAAAGTGGCTTGTATTACGGGTGAGGCCAGTATTCAGATGTGTATTCAGGAATTATCGACTTGCAAACAGTATAAGTTACCGTTAAAAATTGTTAACTTGAATAATCGTTATATGGGCATGGTAAGACAATGGCAGGAATTTTTTCACGGTAATCGCTATGCGGAGTCTTATATGAATGCACTCCCGGATTTTGTAAAGTTGGCTGAGAGCTACGGACATGTCGGGATGAAAATTGAACGTCCGGAAGACGTAGAAGGCGCTCTGAAAGAAGCATTTAAACTGAAGGATCAGCTGGTATTCATGGACTTTATCACCGATCAAACTGAAAATGTTTTTCCCATGGTGCCGGGCGGTAAAGGGCTATCTGAAATGATTCTGGTGTAGAAAATAAATGCGACATATTATTTCTTTATTGATGGAAAATGAAGCAGGTGCTTTGTCTCGCGTAGCAGGCCTGTTTTCAGCACGCGGTTACAATATTGAGTCGCTTTCAGTAGCGCCTACTGAAGATCCAACTTTGTCACGAATGACACTGGTGACTATTGGGTCTGATGAAGTGGTGGAGCAAGTGACCAAGCAATTGAATAAGCTGATTGAGGTAGTGAAAATCATCGACTTAAATGAAGGTAATCATATAGAGCGTGAGTTAATGCTGGTCAAAGTGCGCGCGATTGGCTCAGATCGTGAAGAAATCAACCGGCTGGTTGAAATTTTTCGTGGATGTATTATCGATGTCACAGATAAATCCTATACTATCGAATTAACGGGCACCAGCTCGAAACTCGATGCATTTCTTGAAGCGATTGAGCGTAGCGCAGTTCTTGAAACAGTACGTACAGGTGCTTCTGGCATAGGGCGCGGAGAATGGATTTTAAAGGTATAATCCCTATTTGCTGATTAATTCGAATCTTGAAGTTAGTAATCCAGAGTAGTCAATTCTTTAAATAAGCATTCTCTGTTTTACTCGCTTGTTTCTATCCTAATTTTGTTTAAAAGGAAAATAATGAAAGTTTATTACGACAAAGATGCAGATCTGTCTCTTATTAAAGGTAAAAAGGTAACAATATTGGGTTATGGTTCACAGGGGCATGCACATGCTAATAATTTGAGTGAATCAGGAGTGAAAGTTACTGTTGGTTTGCGTAAAGGCGGAGCATCCTGGAGTAAAGCTGTAAACGCTGGATTAGCGGTCAAGGAAGTTGCTGAGGCTGTTAAGGACGCGGATGTTGTCATGGTTTTATTGCCCGATGAACAGATTGGATCGGTATACAAAGCAGAGATCGAGCCTGGGTTAAAGAAAAATGCCACTGTAGCATTTGCTCATGGTTTCAGTGTTCACTATGGACAAGTAACCCCGCGTGAAGACCTTGATGTGATCATGATTGCCCCTAAAGGCCCGGGTCATTTGGTTCGTTCCACTTATCTGCAGGGCGGCGGTGTGCCTTCGTTGATTGCAGTTCATCAGGATAAATCAGGTAAAGCACGCGATTTGGCGCTGTCTTATGCGGCTGCTAATGGCGGTACGCGCGGCGGTGTGATCGAAACAAGCTTTAGGGAAGAAACTGAAACAGACTTGTTTGGCGAGCAGGTTGTATTATGTGGCGGTTTGACTGCGTTGATTCAAGCTGGTTTTGAAACACTTGTAGAAGCTGGCTACGCACCAGAAATGGCTTATTTTGAGTGCCTTCATGAGGTTAAATTAATTGTGGACCTGATTTATGAAGGTGGTATCGCAAATATGCGTTATTCCATTTCCAACAATGCAGAATATGGCGATGTGTCACGCGGGCCGCGTATTATTACCGACGAAACACGTGCGGAAATGCGAAAGATTTTACGCCAGATTCAGACTGGCGAATATGCCCGGGAATTTATTCTGGAGAATCAATCCGGGGCGCCCGTACTTAAATCAAGTCGCCGTATAGCATCCGAGCATCAGATTGAACAAGTGGGTGCAAAGCTGCGTGATATGATGCCATGGATCAAGAAAAACAAACTCGTTGATCAAGTGAAAAACTAAAGAATTGCTATTCCTATCTATAGTTTGAACTTTAGTTTATACACCAATCAAATTCTTGTTGTAATTTATTTATGGCTCATTATCCTCATCCGATCATCGCCCGCGAAGGCTGGCTGCATATTGTAATTGCGTTTGCTGCCGCATTGGGTGCAACAATCTTAGTTGGATGGCTCTGGGCAATACCATTATGGGTGATTGCTTTTTTTGTTTTACAATTTTTTCGCGATCCACCTCGAGAAATTCCGACGAATCAGAATGCCATTCTGGCACCGGCTGATGGTAGGATTGTTGCTGTTGAAATGACTCATGATCCCTATCTAGAGCGGGATGCTGTCAAAATCAGTGTATTTATGAATGTGTTTAATGTACATTCCAATCGTAGCCCAGTTGACGGCGAAGTGCGCGATAAGTGGTATTTTCCAGGAAAATTCATTAATGCTGATTTGCCTAAAGCCTCGCTGGAAAATGAACGGAATGCATTATGGATTAAAGCGGATAATGGCGCCGATGTGACCTGCGTTCAGGTAGCGGGATTGATCGCGAAACGTATTCTTTGTCATGTATCTCCGGGTGATCATCTGGCGCGCGGCCAACGCTTTGGCTTTATACGGTTTGGTTCGAGAGTAGATGTTTATTTGCCGCTGAATACTAAGATTAATGTCAATATCGGTGATAAGGTTTCGGCAACACTGACAATATTGGCAGAATTCCGTGAAGAAGCAAAAGTAAGTAGTTAGGGGAAATATAATTTTACTATTTTCCGTATCGGAGTTTTTTGCATCAACAAGCGGAACTGCACGCACTGAAAGTTCTTTTAACGAGATTCCGGTAATTAATTATCAACTAGGAATATTTTTTCATAATTAGCATTCTTTTCATATAACACCAATAATGCCTGATTCTCTGCCAGAACGTCTTGTGCTCAAATCTCGATTGCGGCGTCGTGGCATATATTTATTGCCTAACTTATTTACCACAGCTGCTTTGTTTGCGGGTTTTTATGCCATTGTGCAGGCGATGAATGGAAATTTCGAATCTTCAGCAGTAGCCATTTTTATAGCCATGGTGTTGGATGGATTGGACGGTCGGGTAGCACGGCTTACAGGCACGCAAAGTGAGTTTGGAGCCGAATATGATAGCATGTCGGATATGGTTTCTTTTGGTGTTGCGCCTGCACTGATTGTGTATGAGTGGGCTTTGAAAGATATGGATCAATGGGGCTGGATCATCGCATTTATTTACTGTGCGTGTGCGGCCCTTCGGCTTGCACGATTCAATACCAATATAGAAGTGGTTGATAAACGTTTTTTTCAAGGTCTGCCCAGTCCTGCAGCGGCTGCATTAATCGCAGGACTTGTTTGGGTAATGCTTAATTTTCAGGTGCAAGGGAGCGATATTAAATGGTTGGCTAGTATAGTAACCTTATTTGCTGCTTTGACTATGGTCAGTAATATTCCTTATTATAGCGGTAAAGAAATCAATTTACGTCGACGTGTTCCATTCTTCACGGTCTTGTTATTAGTACTATTCTTTTTTGTCTTGATTCCCAGTCATCCGCCGCTCGTATTATTCTTCCTGTTTGCAGCGTATGCATTTTCTGGTTATTTTGTTAAATTGTGGCGATTTGGCAGAAGTAAAAAAAATAGTGAGCCCCCCAGTTCCTGAACATTACCTATTGCACATCAAGAGAAAAGTATTTATATTCACTGTCATTATGATTGCAAAAAATAATAACCATTTGTTGCATTTTCTTTCGGATTCGATGGTTCTATCGGGGCTATTATTGCGCCTTGCGCGCTAAAATTTTCTACTCCTATTTCCCTTTCTTCCCTATAAAATTCGAAAAACGAGTTTTATCATCTTTTAAGTTTTCTTCCTGAAGCGGAGAGCAAAATGCAAGAGCATTTGATTATTTTTGATACGACATTGCGTGACGGTGAGCAAAGTCCTGGCGCATCCATGACTAAAGAAGAAAAGGTGCGTATCGCCTGGCAACTGGAACGCATGGGTGTGGATGTTATTGAAGCAGGATTCCCAGCAGCATCTAACGGCGACTTTGAGGCTGTTAAAGCGGTGGCTGACTCGGTAAAGGCCAGTGTGGTATGTGGATTGGCACGTGCGATCGAGGCTGACATTCAGCGTGCAGGTGAAGCATTAAAAGGTGCAAAATCAGCGCGTATTCATACGTTTATTGCGACATCTCCGATCCATATGAAGAATAAACTAAGGATGTCGCCTGATCAAGTAATTACACAAGCCGTGAAAGCTGTGAAATGGGCGCGTCAGTATACTGATAATGTTGAGTTCTCTCCAGAGGATGCCGGCCGTTCGGAAATAGATTTCTTGTGTCAGATACTTGAGGCTGTTATTGATGCAGGTGCGACGACACTGAATATTCCGGATACGGTGGGTTATACCATGCCGGATCAGTTCGGAAAGCTGATTCGTAGCTTGCGCGAACGCATTCCGAATTCGGATAAGGCGATTTTTTCGGTACATTGTCATAATGATTTAGGGCTGGCTGTAGCCAATTCACTAGCTGCCGTGATGAATGGTGCACGGCAAGTTGAATGCACCATCAATGGCTTGGGAGAGAGAGCAGGCAATGCTTCACTGGAAGAGGTTGTTATGGCTGTGCGAACGCGCCAGGATTATTTTCCCTGTGATACAAAAATAGATGCCACACATATTGTATCGGCAAGTAAACTGGTTTCCGGTATTACCGGTTTCCCGGTACAACCCAATAAAGCGATTGTTGGAGCCAATGCTTTTGCACATGAATCAGGTATTCACCAGGATGGCGTGCTGAAACACCGGGAGACTTATGAAATCATGCGCGCAGAAGATGTGGGTTGGGGCGCAAACAAGTTATTACTGGGGAAACATTCTGGGCGTAATGCATTCCGCAATCGACTTATGGAGTTGGGCATTGAGTTGGAATCCGAAGAAATGCTCAATAATACTTTTATGCGCTTCAAGGAATTGGCCGATAAGAAACACGAGATATTTGATGAAGATCTTCATGCATTGGTCTCAGACGAAGTGCTGGTACTACAGGAACGTTACCGGTTAATATCACTCACTATTCACTGCGAAACAGGCGAAATTCCTTTTGCTCGCATCGTGATTTCTGATGATGGAAATGAAATGCACGCTGAATCTCAAGGAAGTGGCCCAGTGGATGCGACTTTCCGTGCTATTGAATCGTTACTATCCAGTGGAGTGAAGCTACAATTATTTTCAGTTAACAATATTACCAGTGGAACTGATGCACAAGGAGAAGTAACCGTGCGGCTACAAAAATCTGATCGTATTGTCAATGGGCATGGCGCAGATACCGATATTGTTGTGGCTTCAGCAAAGGCTTATCTCAGCGCGCTCAATAAACTGCATAGCAAGCTGGAACGGGCTCATCCGCAGGTGTAGTTGAGCTGGTTGTCATTTAAGATTAAATGGAGAATGGAGGCCTGGCCACAAAGTGAAGAAACATAAACTGGCAGTATTATTTTGTTTGGCAGCTCTGATATTGAGTGTTCAGGTACAAGCATTTCAGTTTCAAGACGCAACAGGGAAGATCCATAATCTTGCAGATTACAAAGGGCGGTGGGTACTGGTTAATTTCTGGGCAACCTGGTGTCCGCCTTGCTTGAAAGAAATTCCCGATTTGATTGCGCTATATGAGAGCCGTAAAGATATTATGGTGATTGGTGTGGCAATGGATTTTAGTGACCCACAAGTGGTTATGGATTTTGTTCAATCGATGTCAATTACATACCCCACTGTTTTGGGTAGTCGGAAAATTGCTTCTCAACTGGATGATATTTCACTGCTGCCCAGTACTTATTTTTTTGATCCGGATGGAGAACCAGCCGCGCGCCAGCTTGGGATCATTTCGCGAGAAAGTATAGAAAGGTTCATTGAGTCAAAGTCAATTGAGAAAAATGTTAACCAATCACGCAAATAAATGTGCGAAAATTTCTCTATAAATGATCAATAGAAATGCCAGAATATATTTATTTGACTATGACGAGGTATACCGCCAAGTAGTTTGCCACTTATTAAACACGAGCTGTGGATAGGTAATTTCACCCAGACTGCCATTATACCGACCAAGGGCGCGGAAATAATCGCCTTTTTCTTTATTGAGGTAATGACGCAGAATGGTGCATCCATAGCGCAAATTAACACGCAAATGAAAAAGATTGTGATCCTGATGACCAATGGTCTCGACCCAGAATGGCATTACTTGCATATAGCCGCGCGCACCTGCATGTGAAATGGCGTATTTCTTGAAGCCACTTTCAACTTGAATTACACTTAACACAAGTTGCGGATCCAGTCCTGCACGTGTTGCTTCATAAAAAACTGTTCTCAGAAATTCTTCCCGTTCGATTGGATCGGGTATGAATTTCTCTAGACGGCGACTCATACTGATAAGCCAAGTGATGCTGTCAGCTACGGCGGCATATTCTGTGTAAGAAGCGGCCTGATCGCTCGTTTCGTGGAGAATGATTGTCTGAGTATTGGCAGCAAGCTTCTCATAATGCAGATTATTGGCGTGTATGAAGCCCGAAAAGAACAAGAAGAGTATCGTGCAGATTAGTTTACGCATAATTTGGCTGTGATAAATGAAAAAATTTCGTCGATAGGTATCGCTAATGATGCTGGATCTTTTCTTCCTTGATATTCGATTGTGGATTGCTTGAGTCCTCGTTCGCCAATCACAATCCGATGCGGAATACCCATTAATTCCATATCGGCAAACATGACACCTGGGCGTTCGTCTCGATCATCTAAAAGCACTTCAATTTGAGCATCGGAAAATAGTTGATAAAGTTTTTCTACAGCTTCCTTCACCAAACTATTTTTCTGCAGTCCAATCGGCACGATCGTTAGCTGAAAGGGCGCCATCGTGGTTGGAAAAATGATGCCATGATCATCATGATTTTGTTCAATGGCAGCGGCAACAATACGTGAAATACCAATACCATAGCAACCCATTTCCATGTATTGGGTCTGACCCGATTCATCGAGATAACCGGCTTTCATAATTTCCGAATATTTGGTACGCAACTGGAAAATATGGCCTACTTCAATCCCGCGGCAAATTTCTAATTTGCCTTTGCCGTCGGGGGAATCATCGCCTGGGACAACATTCCGGATATCGAAAACATAATCAGGCATTGGGAGGTCACGATCAAAATTCACCTGCGTTAGGTGAAAACCTTCTTCATTTGCTCCGCAAACGAAGTTACTCATGTGCATAACAGTTTGGTCAGCAATCACACAAGTATCTAACCCAACGGGACCAATGTATCCAGGCACGGTTCCAGTTTCAAACAGGATATCTGATTCGCTTGCCATTTGGAACTCGGATAAAAAGGGTATTTTCCTCACTTTTAATTCATTGAGTTGATGATCACCTCGTAGCAAAAGTAAAAATATTTTATTATTTGCCTTTATTGCCAGGGTCTTGATGGTTTTTTTTAATGGAATTTCTAAGAATTCTGCAACTTCACTGCAAGTTTTCTTATTGGGTGTCGAAATTTTCAGCATTACACCCTCAGGTTTATCCCGTTCTTGTGGCGCTGATAACGCCGTGGCGAGTTCAATATTAGCGGCATAATCTGAATCCGGGCAAAATGCAATCGCATCCTCGCCGGATTCAGCTAAGACATGAAATTCGTGTGAACCACTGCCTCCAATGGCGCCAGTATCAGCCGCGACTGCACGAAACTTCAAACCAAGGCGTGTAAAAATACGACTGTAGGTTTCATACATGCATTGATATGTTTGCATCAGGCTGTTTTCATCAGTGTGGAATGAGTACGCATCCTTCATTAAAAACTCTCGAGCGCGCATTACTCCGAAACGTGGTCGAATTTCATCACGAAATTTTGTTTGTATTTGATAGAAAGTAAGTGGTAATTGTCGGTAGCTTTTAATTTCTTTGCGTGCTATGTCGGTTATAATTTCCTCATGCGTTGGACCAAAACAAAAAGCATGTTCATGCCGATCTTTGATTTTTAACATCTGTGGCCCGAATACTTCCCATCTGCCAGTTTCTTGCCATAATTCGGCCGGTTGTATCGCAGGCATCAGGACTTCTATAGCACCACTTTTATTCATCTCATCACGAACGATATTTTCTATTTTTCGTAGTATTCTTAAACCTAACGGCATCCAAGTATATAGCCCACTGCCTAAGCGTTTGATTAACCCGGCGCGCAGCATAAGTTTGTGACTGATTAGCTCTGCTTCGGCGGGTGCTTCCTTAAGCGTTGAAATAAAAAATTGCGAGACGCGCATGGGTGATTCCATTATGATAATAAATTAGTTGTAATTTTACCTTGAAATACTTGGCGAAGTGCGGATTAGTCTATCTTTATGGATAGATTATCAACTTAAATTGACGGAAACCCTCGAAGGTATAGGGAGTTTTTGTTTTATAGGCACTTTCAATCTGTAGTAAAGTATGAAAAAATCCACCCATTTGATGGGTCAAATGAGTAATTCACATGATTGACCGTAACGGATATCGCCCCAATGTTGGTATTATCCTGCTGAATTCAAAGAATGAAGTATTTTGGGGCAAACGTATAAGACAAAATTCTTGGCAATTTCCACAAGGTGGTATTAAGTCAGGGGAAAGTCCTGAACAAGCCATGTATCGGGAATTAACCGAAGAAATAGGGCTGCACTCCAATCACGTTGAGATTGTCGGGCGTACGCGCGACTGGCTGCGATATGAAGTGCCTGATCGGTGGATTAGGCGGGAATGGCGCGGGAACTACAAGGGGCAGAAACAAATATGGTATTTGCTGCGTTTGATAGGACGCGATAGTGATGTTTCCTTACGCAGAAGTGCACATCCAGAATTTGACGCGTGGCGATGGAATCAATATTGGGTTGAGTTGGATTCAGTTGTTGAGTTTAAACGCAAAGTTTATAAACAAGCGCTGACAGAATTATCCCGTTTGTTAAAAACAGATCCTTGTCAAAACACTGGTTATGATAAAAATAATATAGCCAGTGAAACAGGGGAAGTATTGATTAATCATATGGAAGTGAACGAATAGTCCGCTTGTACTCAAGTATTTTTAAGGATTATTAAGTTATTACCCTGTAAATATTAAGAAACGGGGTAGAATTGATTTGCTTTGTTTTTAAATGATACCCATTTGTGGGTGTTTCATCAGGCGTAATCGGCTGCGCCATTACAGCCGTTTTATTTTATTTATATACTTAGGGAGAATACCGATGAAGATACGTACGCTGGTTGCGTCACTGCTATCGATGGGCGCTCTTGTCACTTCGATTAATGTTTCAGCCAATGAACCTATCCAACCCATTAAAGCTGCGAAAGTAACAAATGCTGATATGGTTGAATTGGGTAAAATGTTATTTTTTGATCCACGCTTATCGAAATCCGGATTTATTTCCTGTAATTCTTGTCACAATTTAAGTATGGGTGGAACAGATAATATTCCGACGTCTATAGGTCATAAATGGCAGCAAGGTCCAATTAATGCCCCTACTGTATTAAATGCCAGCATGAATCTGGCTCAGTTTTGGGATGGACGTGCTAAGGATTTAAAAGAACAAGCGGGTGGTCCTATCGCAAATCCAGGTGAAATGGCTTCAACGCATAAAGCAGCTGTCGAAGTATTGCAATCAATTCCTCAATACCGCGGTTATTTTCAAAAAGCATTTGGTTCTGATCAGGTTGATATCGATCGAGTAACTACTGCAATAGCAGCCTTTGAAGAAACCTTAGTCACACCGGGATCACGTTTTGATAAGTGGCTGGAAGGTGATAAGAAAGCGCTGAATCAGCAAGAACTGGAAGGGTATGAGTTATTTAAGAGCAGTGGTTGTTCGGGCTGCCACAATGGACCGGCTGTAGGCGGTGCGCTTTACCAGAAGTTCGGCGTACATCACCCTTATAAAACAGATAATAAAGCGGAAGGAAGAAAAGCAGTTACTGGAAAAGATACTGACTTGAATGTTTTCAAAGTGCCAACATTGCGAAATATTGAATTAACTTACCCCTACTTTCATGATGGGGCAGCTACAACATTGGATGATGCTGTAAAGACTATGGGGAAAGTGCAATTAGATCGTGATTTTAACAAGAAGGAGACTGATAGTATTGTTGCATTCCTAAAAACATTAACTGGTGAGCAACCTGATATCAAACTACCGATCCTTCCACCTTCCAACAATAGTACGCCAAGACCGGCACCGTTCTAGTTTTTCTAGAATTTAAAAAGTAAATGCCGTTTGTTAAAATTATTTTGTAGTGAAAGCTAAATCCAAACATCCAGGTGTGTTATGAATATAGCCTGGATGTTTGTGATGTAATGGCAATTCTGACGGGCAATGATTGATTTAATTGATGGCTCATCTGTATTTGTGAATCTGATATAGATTTACAACTAAAAATAAAGTAGAGTCACTATTTATTCCAATAACCAATAATTAGAATAGGGAGTTACCTATGGGTAACAAGGGGCAGTTATTGCAAGATCCATTTTTAAACATATTGCGGAAAGAACATATTCCGGTATCAATATATTTAGTAAATGGTATTAAATTGCAAGGACAAATTGATTCATTTGATCAATATGTAGTACTGTTGAAAAACTCAGTTACGCAAATGGTGTACAAGCATGCAATCTCTACAGTGGTCCCCGCAAGAGCTGTTACTATTCCGATTGAGACAATGGAAGCTCGCGACACCTGATGCCTGAATCAGGAATGGAAAAAATAAAGGCTGTTAATCCAGCAATCCTGGTTGGTCTTGATTTTGGTAGCGTCATGCATAAAGATAGCCTGCAAGAGCTAAAGCAATTGGCCATTAGCGCTAAGCTCCAGGTTCTGACGATTGTGGAAGGAAAGCGTTCTCACCCTGATCCCACTACCTATATCGGAAGTGGTAAAGTTAATGAGATTGCGCAACTAATAGCGCAGAATGAAGCTTCGCTAGTAATATTCAACCATGACTTATCTCCAGCGCAACAACGTAACTTGTCCTTACGTTTAAATTGTAATGTCATTGACCGAACTAGCTTGATTCTCGACATTTTCTCTCAACGTGCTAAGAGCCATGAAGGAAAGTTACAAGTGGAGTTGGCCCAGTTAGAACATCTAGTAACACGCCTTGTACGTGGATGGACTCATCTTGAAAGACAAAAAGGCGGTATTGGTTTACGTGGCCCTGGTGAAACTCAGCTGGAAACAGATCGACGCTTGATTAAAAAGCGAGTTAAGTTACTTAAAGAAAAACTTTCTGCCCTTCAGCGTCAACGTAACGTTCAAAGGCGGTCAAGACAGCGTACAGATGTACTTTCGGTATCTATAGTTGGTTATACTAATGCAGGAAAATCAACTTTATTTAATAAGTTAACACGTGCGCAATCATATGCAGCTGATCAATTATTTGCCACATTGGATACGACAACACGAAAATTATTTCTCGCTGAAAGTGGCTCAGCTGTAATTTCAGATACTGTTGGATTTATTCGCGAATTACCCCATACGTTAGTGGCAGCTTTTCGTGCAACGCTTGAAGAAACTGCACAGGCCGATATACTTCTTCACGTGATAGATGCCAGTAATCCGAATTGGAATGAACAAGTTGAAGAGGTGAATAAGATATTGAAAGAAATTGGTGCTGATACAATTCCACAAGTTCTAATCTTAAACAAGATTGATCTAACTGATTTTGCAGCGGGTTGTAAAAGTTGCGCGCGCGATGAATATGGTAGAATATCACGCATTCGTTTAAGTGCAAAAACAGGCGAGGGTATAGAGTTTGTAAGGTCAGCATTGACAGAGGCACTTATAGAAAACTCCAAGAAAATGTATGAGCAATCTACAGGTATTAAGAGAGAAATTGGAGGCTGTGCTACGGTACAAGAACTTTTTTGAACGAACAAAACAGGAATTAATATGGGATTAAATGATCCACAATGGGGAAAAAATAAAGGCGATTCCGGTCCACCAGATCTGGATGATGTGTTGCGTAATGTCAATAAAAAGATCAATAATATATTCGGGCAAAAAAAAGGTGGTGGAGGCGATGAGGGGTCAAATACTCAAGGGCCTAAACAACACAGTGGCGGTAGTATCGCGCTGATTCTAGGTTTGCTCGTAGTGGTGTGGTTGGCAAGCGGCTTTTATATTGTGGATGAAGGCCATAGAGGTGTTGTGTTGCGCTTTGGTCAGTATACCGATACTGCCCCGGCAGGTTTGCGTTGGCATTTACCTTATCCTATTGAAAAAGTAGAAATAGTAAATGTTAGTCAGGTTCGCACAGTTGAGATTGGCTACCGCAACAATGTAAGAAGTAAGGTGCTACGGGAATCATTGATGTTGACTGATGATGAAAACATCATAGATATTCAGTTTGCTGTGCAATATATATTGAATAATCCAGAAAACTTTCTCTTTAAAAATAGAAACCCTGAGGAAGCAGTTTTGCAAGCGGCTGAGACTGCGATCAGGCAGGTAATTGGTAAGAGTAAAATGGACTATGTTCTTTATGAAGGACGTGAGCATGTTGCAGCCAATGCAACCCAGTTGATGCAGAAGATTCTAGATCGTTATGAGATAGGTATCTCTATTAGCAAAGTGACTATGCAGAATGCGCAACCACCAGAGCAAGTTCAAGCTGCATTTGATGATGCAGTAAAAGCAGGGCAAGATAGAGAACGGCAAAAGAATGAGGGGCAAGCTTATGCTAATGATGTGATCCCAAGAGCTGTAGGTAATGCGGCTCGATTGATTCAAGAATCTGAGGGGTATAAGCAACGTGTGATTGTAAGTGCCGAGGGTGATGCCAGTCGTTTTGAACAAATTCTTGTGGAATATAGTAAAGCGCCAAGAGTGACACGCGAACGTTTGTATCTGGATATGATGCAACAAGTACTCTCTAATACTAGTAAGATACTCGTTGATCAGAAGAATGGTAATAATCTCTTGTATTTACCACTGGATAAGCTAATAAATATGAGTGGATCTACGTCAGCTTCATCAGTGACCGCACAGCCAATGGTGCAGGAGGCGGCGCCTGATAGTGGAATACGGGCACGAGAATCTTTTCGTAGTCGCGAACGGGAGATAAGATAAATGAAAAATTTAACATCAGTGTTTTCAGGCATCATTATTGCGGTATTTTTTTTGGGAAGCTCCGCAATCTATATTGTAGATCA
Source organism: Nitrosomonas sp. Is79A3 (assembly GCF_000219585.1). NCBI lineage: Bacteria > Pseudomonadati > Pseudomonadota > Betaproteobacteria > Nitrosomonadales > Nitrosomonadaceae > Nitrosomonas > Nitrosomonas sp. Is79A3. Next base: position 876,700 of record NC_015731.1, read on the forward strand.
GCGTCAACAAGCTATTTTGTTTCAATTAGGTGAAGTTATCGATGTCAAAACGGAACCTGGTCTTTATTTCAAGATTCCTCTAGCACAGAATGTACGTTTTTTTGAGAAACGCATTCTGACGATGAACACAGAAGAGCCTGAACGTTTTATTACCTCTGAGAAAAAGAACGTTTTGGTAGACTTGTTTGTGAAGTGGCGCATTGTAGACGTAAAACAATATTATATCAGTGTGCGTGGTGATGAAAGTCTAGCGCAAACACGTTTAGCGCAAACTATAAATGCGAGTTTGCGTGATGAATTTGGTAATCGTACAGTTCACGATGTAGTATCGGGGGAGCGTGATGTAATTATGGAAATTATGCGTCAGAAAGCAGATAGCGATGCTCGTTCGATCGGAGTAGAAGTTGTTGATGTACGTTTGAAACGCGTAGATCTACCACAGGAAGTCAGTGAATCGGTATATAGACGTATGGAAGCGGAACGTAAAAGAGTCGCTAATGAATTACGTTCCACCGGTGCGGCTGAATCGGAGAAGATTCGTGCGGATGCAGACAGACAACGTGAAGTCATAATGGCTGAAGCATATCGAGAAGCTCAGAAAACAATGGGTGATGGTGATAGTCAGGCAGCTGCAACCTATTCAAACGCTTTTCAAAAAGATCCCGAATTCTATGCTTTCTGGCGTAGTGTTGATGCCTACAAACAATCTTTCAAGAATAAAGGAGATATGTTGGTTCTTGAACCCAGTTCCGATTTTTTCAAGTATTTGAAAAATCCTGCTGTCAGTAAATAATAAGTATGGATTGATTGAATGGCGGTAGTTGTGAGGGCCATATCCCGCTAAGAAATTGTTTATTTAAGAATCTGTGTGGACTTATGGTTTGCTCACTTAGTGAAAATATGTAGCCTTGTTAGATAGCGACTTATGAAGAGGTTCTGAGAATCGTGGTTATTTTTATGCTCGATTAAAACAGAACCTCTTAATTTTTACACTATTTCATAAAAAATAATGAAAGCCTGATTGAGCAGGAACTGAATTAATATGTGGGAAACTTTTCTGATTGCAATTGCATTGATGTTAATTCTAGAAGGAATACTACCATTTCTATCTCCCCAGACTTGGAGAGAAGCATTTAAAAAAATGATTGAGATTAATGATCATCAGATACGTTTTATTGGTCTGACATCAATGTTGGTCGGGCTAATGCTGCTACTTATCGTTAGCTGACATTATTTTCTTTACTCTTCTCGTTGATAATTTGTCGATCATAAACATGCAAAATTGGCTCCTTCCAGAATATGTCGAGGATATATTACCTGTAGAAGCATTGCATATAGAAGTAATGCGCCGTCAAATTATTGACTTGTTATTTGTGCACGGGTATCAGCAAGTAATACCGCCTTTGTTAGAGTATGTAGAGTCGTTGCTGTCCGGAAGTGGCAGCGACATGGATTTGCATATGTTCAAGGTGATAGATCAGCTCAGTGGACGTATGATGGGTCTACGGGCCGACATGACCCCGCAAGTTGCAAGAATTGATGGACATTTATTGAATTCTGACGGTATAACTCGTTTATGTTATGCCAATAGCGTATTGCATACCGTGCCTTCAGGGATAACACAAACTCGAGAACCATTACAAGCTGGCGCAGAACTTTATGGCCACTCAGGATTGGAAAGTGATCTGGAGGTTCAGCGGCTCATGTTGCAATGTTTGTCTGTTTCAGGTGTAAATAAAATACATTTGGATCTTGGTCATGTTGCAGTTTTCCGAGGTTTAATTAAAGGTGCAGGTATATCTCGTGAACTGGAAATCGAATTGTTCGCGGTTCTGCAAGCAAAAGATGTTTCAACATTAAAGGAATTGTGTACAAAGTTGCAAAGACATACACGTGAAGCATTGATGTTATTGCCTCAGCTATATGGTGACAAGAAGATTCTGGCAGATGCTATAAAACGATTGCCGGATTATCCTGAGATTAGAATAGCATTGAATGAGCTTAGTATAGTTGAAGAGGAACTGAAGCCGATTGTAGATGAGATTGCCTTTGATTTGGCGGATTTGCGTGGGTATCACTATCATACCGGAATGGTCTTCGCTGCTTATGCGAATGGTTGTTCAAACGCTATTGGCTTAGGCGGACGTTATGACGAAATAGGAAAAGCTTTCGGGCGCGCACGACCGGCTACTGGTTTTAGTATGGATCTCAGAGAGCTATCCAGATTGGTTAAGCCGCAAGCATATCCCAAAGGAATACGTGCGCCTTTCCATAAGAAAAATAAAGAACTGGAAAATATGATCCAGCAACTACGTAGAGAAGGGCAAATCGTTGTGATTGAATTATCGGAACAAAAGAGCGAATCCTTAGATTGCGACAGGCAATTAGTATTGCATAATGGGCAATGGATTGTTGAAGAAATTTAATAATTTAGAAACAAAGTCTTTTAGAGATTGGGGATATGACTAAAAATGTAGTAGTCATTGGTACACAATGGGGTGATGAAGGAAAGGGCAAGGTGGTTGACTGGTTAACTGATCATGCACAAGGCGTGGTACGTTTTCAGGGTGGACATAATGCGGGTCATACTCTGGTCATAGGCAATAAAAAAACCGTATTGCATTTGATTCCTTCTGGCATTTTACGTGACAGTGTTATTTGTTACATTGGAAATGGTGTGGTGATTTCTCCAGAAGCACTGCTCAATGAAATTGATATGCTTCAACATAATGGTGTCAATGTAAGCAGGCGCTTGCGAATTAGCGCAGCCTGTCCGCTAATTTTACCCTGTCACGTCGCACTGGATAATGCGCGTGAAACAGCCAGAGGCATAGGGAAGATTGGCACCACAGGGCGCGGCATCGGCCCAGCTTACGAAGATAAAGTCGCACGACGCGCAATCCGTTTGCAAGATTTATTTCATCGCGATCGCTTTGCTGCGAAGTTAGGTGAAATTCTGGATTATCACAATTTTGTGCTGAAAAATTATTTTCATGCATCTGTTGTTGATTTTCAAAAAACAATGGATGACGCTCTGGTACAAGCTGAGCGGATTAAACCGATGGTTGCCGATATTCCCCAACTTTTATTTGATGCGCATAACGCAGGAGATAATCTTTTATTTGAAGGTGCCCAGGGTGCGTTATTGGATATTGATCATGGCACATACCCATTTGTTACCTCCAGTAACTGTGTGGCTGGCGCAGCAGCCCCGGGCAGTGGGGTTGGGCCGCAAATGTTACATTATGTGCTGGGTATTACCAAAGCATACACAACACGCGTTGGTTCTGGCCCATTCCCAACTGAACTGGACGACGAAGTAGGTAAGCATCTCGCCACACGCGGACATGAGTTTGGTTCGACAACAGGACGCCCTCGCCGCTGTGGTTGGTTTGATGCGGTTGCGTTAAAGCGCTCGATTCAAATAAACGGCGTAACAGGGTTATGTATTACTAAACTAGATGTATTGGATGGTGTAGAAATTCTTAATCTCGGGGTAGGGTATAAACTGAGCGATGGTAATAATAGCAATATATTGCCGATTGGTGCTGATGATCTGGATTGTTGTGAACCGATCTACGAAGAAATACCCGGATGGTCAGAAAATACAGCCGGAATTAAAGAGTTTGATCAACTGCCAAAAGCCGCGCAGAATTACCTGAAACGTTTGGAAGAAGTTTGTGAAATACCCATCGATATGATATCTACAGGACCAGATAGAGAAGATACTATCCTGTTGCGACATCCATTCAAATAATGGGCATTGGCAATTTCTGTAACTAAACGACTGCAAGCAGTAATCATGTGCTACTCTCATTCGGTACATATCGTGAGTTGGGAAGATGAGGCACTCACTTTGCGTGCCATCCGAACCGAAGTTTTTATAAATGAGCAGCAAGTTCCTGAAGCGATGGAATGGGATGAGTTTGATGCAATTAGTACTCACGTGTTAGCACGCAATTTTGATGGATTGCCCGTGGGGACTGCAAGATTATTGCCGGATGGTCATATCGGAAGGATGGCGGTATTAAAAGAATGGCGGGGTAATGGATATGGCAGCGCCATGTTGCAAAAGATACTGGAAGAATTGAACAGCCGGCATAAACAAATAGTAATGCTCAATGCACAAACGAGCGCTGTTAAATTCTACGAAAAATTTGGATTTAAGGTATCTGGAGAAGAATTCCGGGAAACCGGTATTCCGCATGTCAAAATGATACTTTTCTTGAAGCGGAATTAACCCTGATTATTTTCTTTCAGATTTTCCCCATTCATTAGCTAGCGCATCAGAAGCTTGCTTCCATTGATTAATTGCCTGCTCCATTGAAATCTTAGCCTGTTCTGATTTTTTCCTAGCAGTTTCAGCTTCTCGCTCGGCTGTGGTTAATTTCTGTTTAATTGCAGCCAATGTCTTCTCGGCAAAAACAGCATCCTTATTTAAAGTATCCGCTGATTGTTTAGCTTGCATCATTTTGTCGTAGGCAATACTGGCATTCTTTTGAAGAGCCTCAATATTTTCTGCATACACAAAAGGCAGAAATAAGACATTTAGTGAAAGAATGAAACAAGTTCTAATAAATAAAATGGTGAGATTGTATTTTCTAAAATTGGAGTTAATTTTCATAGTTACCATTTAAGTCATTAATTTATAATTATCTATGGTGTACCCATGTGGCAAAGAACGAGCAAACTCAGAATTCTATGAGCATATGATTCAGCGAACCAATGCATCACTGCAATGTGGCGTACTTAAGTTCTACACCGTGTTTTTTGTAAATAAAACCTTGTTATTGGAAAAAGTTAGATAAGCTCATAGCCTATCTATTAAAATGCTGATGTAAGCAACCTATACAATGTTCCTCAGTCCTGCTCTATTGTATCTTATGATATTGTAAAATCAGTATACCAAAAAGCGTAAGTTCTTGTTCATTGCTGTCTGTGAACATTATTTGACTACTAATATAAGGAACTAGAATGTATATGTCGCCAGTGGCACTATTGCTGAAAGTAAGTGTAATTATTATTTGTGGTTTGTCGCTGATTATGTTTGCAACATCAGCACTTGCAAGTTGTAAGGGGTGCTTGTGTCCGGGAGATCCTTGTGGCCTCTGCCCATTGCCTGCTATGCAAGATAACATTTCAAAACCAGATGAACACGAACTATGTGCTAGGATAAAAGAAAGAGTACCACCAACTTCGGCACAACCGGGATCTAACGAGTATTTTCCCATATTGGATAAAGCTATTATGATTTGTGTAAATGAAGGGGGAGATGTTATTAGAAATAAGCAGCGCAGTGCGGAGTTTCCATCGAGTTTTTATTGCAAACCGCCAAGTTTTAAAAAAAAGGATTAATGAGTACTTCGGAAAAATCCGGTAGCGAGGGTATATAGGGAAGGAGTGTTTAACCGGTAGCAGACATCACTACTCGAAGTAAATAGCTTATTGCAATATGTTCAAAAAAAAAGTAGTATGGTATCTTTTTTCCTTTTAAGGGTTAAAGTAGGCTATGGCAAATAGTGCACAAGCAAGAAAGCGAGCAAGACAAGCAGTTAAACGAAGAGAGTACAATGTAAGTTTGCGATCAAAGTTGCGTACTGCGATTAAATTTGTGCGGAAAGCGATAGGATCAGGGGATAAAGAAATAGCTCAAAATGCATTTAATAGTTCTTTAAGCACTGTTGATTCAATTGCCGACAAGGGCATCATCCATAAGAATAAAGCCGCACGTTATAAAAGCCGATTAGCTGCTGCAATTAAAATAATGAGTTAGCCGATCAAAAAAACATTGAAAAGCATAAAAAGAATAAAAAGTGAATCGTTAACTATCTTAAATAAACTTAGTTCAAAAGCCTTGACAGCTAGTATTTGAGTAAGTAGTCTATTGAAAGCTGCTTGTGTCAGGAGAAAGCGAGTAAGGAAGGACAAGAGTAAAGGGTAAGAAGAAGCGGTAGGAAAAGAAGCTGCGGTGTAGATAATAATAAGAAGAAGAGAGTAGGACGAGAGCAAGAGAAGGCAAAAATTTTGGAAAAACAAAGGAGAGAGAGATGGTTGCCAAGCTATGGCTGAGGATAGTTACGGTAATGTTGGGAGGGCTGCTGATAGGAGTGGCACAAGCGAACATACCGACAGTTCCGAATGAATTATATGAAGCACTGAAGCTGGACCGTGAGAAGACGAGTCCAAAGGAATTATACGAAGCGCTGGTGAAGCGTTACAAGGATCCTGCGCAAGGAGCGGGTCCTGGAACGTTGGCGCAATACTGGGAACCGATACCGTATGGAATCTATCTGGACCCGGCGACCTTTTACAAAGCACCTACATCGAACAAAGACGTAGCGAGCCGTAAGGAATGCGTAGAATGCCACACTGACGAATCGCCGGTATGGGTACAAGCCTGGAAGCGCAGCAGCCATGCGAACCTGGACAAGATCCGCAACCTGAAGCCAAGCGACCCTACTTTTTACAAGAAAGGGAAACTGGAAGATGTAGAGAAGAACCTGCGTTCGATGGGCAAACTGGCGGAAGGCGAGCAACTGAAAGAAGTCGGTTGTATTGACTGCCACGTAGAAGTTGGTGCGAAGAAGAAAGCGGACCACGCCAAAGACCTGAAGATGCCGACGGCAGACGTATGCGGCACCTGTCACCTGCAAGAATTTGCAGAACGTGAATCGGAACGTGATACGATGATTTGGCCAGCAGGCCAATGGCCGGATGGACGTCCATCACACGCCCTGGACTACAAAGCAAACGTAGAAACCACAGTTTGGGCGGCAATGCCACAACGTGAAGTAGCCGAAGGCTGCTCGATGTGTCACACCAACCAAAACAAATGCGACTCCTGTCATACCCGCCATGAATTCTCAGCGGCAGAATCACGCAAGCCAGAAGCCTGCGCAACCTGCCACAGTGGTGTAGACCACAACAACTGGGAAGCTTACTCAATGTCCAAGCACGGCAAGATGGTGTCGATGTTGGGTAACCAATGGAACTGGGACGTGCAATTGAAAGACGCGTATGCCAAGGGTGGTCAGAATGCACCAACCTGTGCAGGCTGTCACATGGAATACGAAGGTGAGTATGCCCACAACATGGTTAGAAAGATCCGTTGGGCGAACTATCCATTTGTTCCAGGCATTGCAGAGAACATCAACAGTGAATGGTCGTCAGCTCGCTTGGACTCATGGGTTGTCACCTGTACCCAATGTCACTCAGAACGTTTTGCTCGCTCCTACCTGGAATTGATGGACAAAGGTACGTTGGCAGGACTGGCTAAATACCAAGAAGCGAATGGCATTGTTCATCAACTGTACAAGGAAGGTTTATTGACAGGTCAAAAAACCAACCGTTCTGCACCGCCAGCGCCAGAGAAAGAAGGCTATGCATATTTTGCACAGCTATTCTGGTCTAAAGGCAACAGTCCGGCAGCAATTGAGCTGAAAGTACTAGAAATGCATGAAAATGACTTAGCGAAGATGCACGTAGGCTTAGCCCACGTTAATCCAGGTGGCTGGACCTACACCGAAGGCTGGGGTCCAATAAACCGTGCTTATGTTGAAATTCAAGACGAAAACACCCGCATCCGTGAAATGGTTGCACTGCAAGAACGTGTTAAGAATCTTGAATCCAAGAAAACCAGCTTACTGGACTTAGACGGCACAGCAGAGAAGATCTCGCTGGGCGGTTTAGGTGGTGGCATGCTGCTGGCCGGAACACTGGCCTTAGCAGGCTGGCGCAAACGTAAGCAAAGCGAAGCTTGACAAGCACTAACGCAACCGATCGCACTACCGCCCAGGTAGCGCGATCGGGAGACAAACTACTCCCGTCATTAGGTATACTCCTGGTGACGGGAGGTTTGGTTTTATTGGGCTGGTTTGCTTATCTTTGGTTTAAACTGCCGCCTGCCCCCTACCAATATCAACTGATTGCGGAAGGTGACAATAAACGATTCTCCCAAATGAACCTGGATGATTGGCCGGAGCTAAAGCTAGGTCAATACAAAGTACAAGCGGACGGAGTAGACAAACCGATTGCTGAATTCATCGTTGCGAGACAAAATGAAGGGCCGCCGGTACTGATCTACTGGAAGAACAGTACGAATGAAATACTGTACAATTTTGACAGAAAGCCATCGGAACTCAGTGCACTGGCAGCAGCGATCAGCAAGCACGCACCGAAAGACGCCCTGATACTCTCCTGGTGGGACACCTCTCGGCAAATCAAACTGCTTACCGGACACGACACGCTTTTTACCAATCATCTGAACGAGCCACTGATGATACCGGTAACCTGGTTAGAACAAAGTAAAGCCATTCAAGCCTATGAAAACCAATTCTGGGGAAGCAAAGCCAACCCAAAGGAACGGGAACAATTTGAACGCTTCAGTCAAGCACTGGCAGCCCCCGCAGAAGAAGGTATCAAGCAACTGCGCGAACTGATTGGTTCAAACCGGGAAGCGTATGTAATCGTACACGTCACTGACCTATACAGACTAGGAATCATGTACCCGGAAAAAATGGGTGTTGCATATCAGAACTTCCCCATGACAGGCAACATGCACGGCATGATCAATCAAATGAAAATGCAACTCAAGCAAAATGGTTTTGATACCTACACACTACAATCCGTATCGGATAATGAAATCAGAGCATTCTTTCTGAGTGATAAAGCCAGTAGTGAAACGTTATTAGCAAGAATGCTGCCCTTTGTAGACAAGAAAGCGCCAGTGGAATTGGACGTGGCACAACTGATATATCAACAAGGCGGTTACTGGGTTTACAAAATACCTTAAGAAGAATAAGGCACAAAAGCTAAGTGAGACTGCAAGTAAAAAGAGACAACTGAAGAACCAAAAAAATACAAAGCGAACACATAGTCATTTACACAATCTGATGATAGCGTACAATACGCGGCATAAAAACTTGAATTAAAAAAAGCATAAGGAGGAAGGATGAAACACCCAATAGCTTACATACTTGCTGTTTTGGCAATGATCGCATTTTTTAGCGGTGCGGCAATAGCAGACACCTTTGAAGGACGCAGCAAATGCAGCTCCTGCCACAAATCGCAAGCCAAATCATGGAAAGACACGGCACATGCGAAAGCGATGGAATCGCTGAAGCCTGGTACACGTAAAGAAGCCAAAGTTAAAGCCAAACTGGATCCGGAAAAAGACTACACGCAAGACAAAGACTGTGTAGGTTGCCACGTAGATGGATTTGGCAAGAAAGGTGGATATACGATAGATACACCGAAGAAACCACTTGCAGCGGTTGGCTGTGAATCCTGCCATGGACCTGGAAAGAGTTACCGGGGAGATCACCGTAAAGCAGGGCAAGTATTTGAAAGTAAAGGAACCGCAATGCAACGCAAAGTAGTTGCTGACAAAGGCCAAGACTTTCACTTTGAAGAAGCATGTGCTGCCTGTCACTTGAACTATGAAGGCTCACCTTGGAAAGGCGCGAAAGCACCTTACACCCCATTCACACCGGCTGTAGACCCGAAATACACCTTTGACTTTGACAAAATGGTCAAAGATGTGAAAGCGATGCATGAGCATTATAAGCTTGACGGTACCTTCGCAGGAGAGCCCAAATTCAAGTATCACGACGAATTCCAGGCGAATGCTAAGGAAAAGACAGGGGATAAAAAAGGTAAAGGAAAAGAGTAATGACAGGCATACAAAAAGGCGCGATAGGCACGCTACTGACAGGGGGGTTACTGGGGATAGTACTGGTAGCGGTTGTATTTGGAGGAGAAGCGGCACTCTCAACGGAAGAGTTCTGTACCAGCTGTCACTCGATGACCTATACGCAGAAGGAACTAAGGGAATCGACGCACTATGGAGCACTGGGAGTAAATCCCAGTTGTAAAGACTGTCATATACCGCAGGGATTCAAGAACTTTCATTTAGCGGTATATTCCCATGCGGTAGATGGAGCCAGGGAATTATATTTGGAACTGATGAATGATTATTCGACGCTAGAGAAGTTCAATGAACGTCGTTTGATTATGGCGCATGATGCGCGCATGAACCTGAAGAAATGGGACAGTATAACCTGTCGCGACTGTCACAAGAACCCAAATCCACCTGGAGCAGATGCACAGGAAGCGCACAAGAAGCTAAAGACGGAAGGAGCGACCTGTATAGATTGTCATCAGAATCTGGTGCATGAAGAGGTTGCAAAGACAGACCTGAATGCGAGCTTAGCGGCTGGTAAGATGGTACTGCAGAAAGAAGAGGATAGTGGCGCAGACGAAGAAGGCGAAGATGAAGATGAGGATGCGGCGAGTGAAGTAGAAGCTGAAGCTCAGGGTGACGAGGATGACGAGGATGAGGAGTAGTTGTTATAAGCTATTATGAATCGTATTATTATTCCAAGGATACTCATATCCTGAATGAAATTGATCGAGTGGTTATGAAGAACCCGCACAATATACTTTGTGCGGGTTCTTTTGTTTATTGGAATTGCACATAAACTGTGTCACGCGCGAGTCTTATACTAAATAACTTCAATTATGAAAATTACAATCAAATTAAGCAAGTAATTTAGGAGTAGTAAAAATATGTTATTTGAGCAACTCGGTTTATCAACCGATTTAATGCGTGCTATCTCTGATCAGGGGTATACGAAACCAACCCCAATTCAAGAACAAGCTATTCCAATAATACTTGATGGCAACGATGTAATGGGCGGTGCTCAGACAGGCACAGGTAAAACAGCAAGTTTCACCCTTCCTATGTTGCGAAGACTTGAAATTTATGCAAATACTAGCATGTCACCGGCTAAACACCCAATTCGCGCCTTAATTTTAGTTCCAACTAGAGAACTTGCTGTACAAGTGCATGAAAGTGTCAAAACGTATGGAAAGTATTTGCCGCTAAGATCAACAGTAATTTATGGTGGAGTCAACATCGATGCACAGATCAATGCCGTTCGTTCTGGAATAGAAATTCTAGTAGCAACACCAGGTCGTTTATTGGATCACCTACAACAAAAGACTTTGGGTTTATCTAAAATAGAAATATTCATTTTAGATGAAGCAGATAGAATGTTAGATATGGGATTTATGCCTGATATAAAACAGATTATTCAACTACTACCCGAGAAACGCCAGAATCTGATGTTTTCAGCTACTTTCTCAGAAGAAATCAAGAAACTTGCAAGCAAAATCTTAAAAAATCCGGTCTTGATTGAGGTTGCAAAACAAAATTCTGTGAGTGAACTAATTACACATGTTGTTCATCCAGTGGACACTACAAGAAAGCAGGAATTATTAATTTCTTTGATTAAACGACAGAAATTACATCAAGTATTGGTTTTTACAAGAACTAAACAAGGTGCGGATCATTTAACAAAATGGTTGAATCACAGCGGGATATCGAGTGCAGCAATACACGGAGATAGAAATCAGCTCCAACGTACTCAAGCCTTGACTAATTTTAAACAAAGTTTGATTCCGGTACTTGTTGCAACTGATGTTGCTGCACGTGGTCTTGATATAGAAGAATTAACGCATGTAATTAATTTTGAATTACCCAATAACCCTGAAGATTATGTTCATCGAATTGGACGAACAGGCCGAGCTGGAACCAAAGGATTCGCAATTTCTTTAGTAAGTCAGGAAGAAAAAAAACTATTGATTGATATAGAGAGGGTATTAGGAATTAAAGTTAGGATCGAGCAAATAGAAGGATTTGAGTTAAGAAATAAGAATCCATCGCTTTCAGATAATGCCACATCAATTCTGAACTCGAAATTAAAAAGTAATACTTTACCTCAGCAAATAAAGAAAGAGCTTTTTGTGAAAAATAATAGTACAGCCGATCACTTTAAAAAAGAAGTGATCTCTAAACTTCGAAATACAAGGCGTTCAGAAAAAATGGTAGACCCGCTATTTACCCAGCCATATGTTTCTACAGGTTCTGATGTAAAAAATGTAAAGGATGATTCAAATGTATTAAATAAAAAAGGAATACACAAGAAACATTCAAATAGACCATTACCCGCTTTATTTATTTCACCTGTAATTGGTAAACAGAAGTAAGGGAACCCCGAGTATATTTCCCATACCAAAGGAGCAGCAGACTACAGAAATAATAAATCACTAGATTATCATTGATTCAATCGACCGATCAAACTGCTGATTTAATATGGTTTAACCAAATCAGAAATGATCTTATCTGATTATCAGTACCTTGCCCTTATGTGATCAAACTAATGACCATTTTTTGTATCCAGCCTTACAAGTTACAGCTATTCCCGCTCATACACAGACACAAGGAAAATAAAGCGATTCAGCGGTCTTTAAAAATAAGTTTTCGTGAACTTTTAACTAAATTACAATATTATGGGAGCATAAATTAAAGTGATAGGTGAGTATTATGCCGAAATATGCCTTTCGCCGGTATTTAAGCGCGCCCGGTTTAATCAAGGAAGTTCGCGCCTGTTTTGAAAGGATAGAAGACAATGGAAACGGCAAAGTATTCCCATTGAGCGATTGTTTGATGTCGGGATTTGCGGTTTTTAGCTTAAAGTATCCTTCATTATTGCAATTTGACCAAGGCAGGGAAGATGATTTGGTTCGGGCTAATTTGAAATCCTTGTATGGCATTGACCGCGCGCCATCGGATACTTATTTACGGGAACGACTGGATAATGTCTCCCCTGAGCTTTTGCGCCGGTCATTTAGGCGCATACTGCACGTGCTTCAGCGTGGCAAAGGGTTGGAGGGATTTGAATACCTGGATGGTTATTATCTTTTATCCATTGATGGAACGGGCTATTTTTCTTCTTCACCAGTGCATTGTGAACAATGCTGCCAGAAACATCACGGTGACGGTCGTGTGACATACTATCACCAGATGCTCAGTGCCGTGCTGGTTCACCCGGATCAAGCCGAGGTATTCCCGTTGGCGCCGGAGCCGATCATGCAACAAGACGGGTATAGCAAAAACGACTGTGAACGCACTGCAGCAGTGCGATTGTTAAACGCACTCAGGCGTGAACATCCGCATATGAAACTCATTGTGATCGAAGATGGTCTGGCTTCCAATGCGCCGCATATTCGTCTGCTTCAAAAACTGAACCTGCACTTTATCCTCGGCGCCAAACAAACCGACCATCAATTTCTGTTTGACTGGGTGAATACCGTCCAGGGAGTAAAAACTGATGAATTTATCGACGGCAATGGTATCAGACACAGTTTCCGTTACCTCAATGGCGCTCCTTTAAACGACGCCAACTTTGAACTTGAGGTCAACTTTCTGGAATACCGGGAATATCACCCTTCAGGCGAAACCCAACATTTTTCCTGGGTAACAGACATTACGATCACGCCTGAGAGTCTGATGCAACTCATGCGCGCCGGGCGCGCACGCTGGAAAATCGAGAATGAAACTTTTAATACCCTGAAAACACAAGGCTACCACTTCGAACATAACTTCGGCCACGGTTACCGGTATTTATCCACTGTCTTTGCCTGTTTGATGATGCTGGCGTTTTTGGTCGATCAGGTACAGCAGCATTGTTGTCTCTTGCTTCAACGGGCAAAACAAAATGCAAAGCGTAATAAATACTTCTGGGAGAAAGTACGTGGATTATTCCTCCATTACTTCCTTCCGGACTGGGAGACTTTGTATAAATCCATTGCCTTTGGAATAAAACCAACCGTACCAGTCTTTAATGATTCGTCTTAATACGCCAACCGGGGTAAAGTATGTTCGAGGGGTGTTTTCCAGGGAAAAGTAGCCAATTTTAAAAATTGACTTGAGTCAGATGGTTTCGCTTTGCCTCAAAACATAGATTTCGCAAAAAATTCATAAATTTTATTTTGCAGCAAATGTTGTTTGAATTAGCGGGAGGTGCTGTACAAGTTAAAACTAGATTGACTTATGGCCTTAATGTATTCATAATCACTGGTTTCGTTCGGAGGGGTTCCCGAGCGGTCAAAGGGATCAGACTGTAAATCTGACGGCTCTGCCTTCGAAGGTTCGAATCCTTCCCCCTCCACCAATTATGGTAATGCAGAATGACATAGGAAGATGCTGCGGTAGGCTGCTTTTTGTTGTTTGATGGGAGAGCATCTCTCGATAGAAGTATGAATATAGCGCGGGTGTAGCTCAATGGTAGAGCAGAAGCCTTCCAAGCTTACGATGAGGGTTCGATTCCCTTCACCCGCTCCAGAGTAGCGTAGTAATGGATCTGAGAGTTTTTTGGTTTTTGTATATGCTTGCCCATGTAGCTCAGTGGTAGAGCACTCCCTTGGTAAGGGAGAGGTCGCCAGTTCAATTCTGGCCATGGGCTCCATAGGTTGTGGTTGTATGAGGAATGGTATGGTTAAAGCACGCAAAGGGGACACAATTCATGGCAAAAAGTAAATTTGAGCGGTCGAAGCCACACGTAAATGTAGGTACGATAGGACATGTCGATCATGGAAAGACGACGCTGACGGCGGCGATTACGACGATATTGACAAAGAAATTTGGTGGTGAAGCGAAGAGCTACGCGCAAATTGACTCAGCGCCAGAGGAACGTGCGCGCGGAATTACAATCAATACGGCACATGTGGAGTATGAGACAGCTAATCGCCATTATGCCCACGTAGATTGTCCTGGGCATGCGGATTATGTGAAAAACATGATTACTGGTGCAGCGCAAATGGACGGAGCGATACTGGTGGTGTCAGCAGCGGATGGCCCGATGCCGCAAACGCGTGAGCATATACTATTAGCACGCCAAGTAGGCGTACCGTACATCATCGTATACATGAATAAAGCCGACATGGTGGATGATGCGGAATTAATTGAGTTAGTGGAAATGGAAATAAGGGAATTGTTGTCGAAGTACGACTTTCCTGGAGATGACACGCCAATCATTGTTGGATCCGCTCTAAAGGCACTGGAAGGCGATCAAAGTGAAATAGGTGAAGCCTCCATCCTGAAACTGGCAGAAGCATTAGATAGCTATATTCCACAACCCGAACGTGCAATCGATGGTGCCTTTCTTATGCCGGTTGAAGACGTTTTCTCGATCTCAGGTCGTGGAACGGTAGTGACTGGACGAGTGGAGAGAGGTGTCATCAAAGTCGGGGAAGAAATCGAAATTGTTGGTCTTAAGCCCACACTGAAGACTGTATGTACAGGTGTTGAAATGTTCCGTAAACTGCTGGACCAAGGTCAGGCAGGTGACAATGTTGGAATATTGTTACGTGGTACGAAACGTGAAGAAGTAGAACGAGGTCAAGTTTTGGCAAAGCCAAGTAGCATATCACCGCATACTAAATTCACGGCTGAGATTTATGTGTTGAGCAAAGAAGAAGGTGGAAGGCATACGCCGTTTTTCCCCGGATATCGTCCGCAATTTTATTTCCGTACAACGGACGTTACAGGGGCAATTGAATTACCGGCGGGAACTGAGATGGTAATGCCTGGGGATAATGTGTCAGTGACAGTGAATTTAATAGCGCCGATAGCGATGGAAGATGGATTGCGTTTTGCTATACGCGAAGGTGGAAGAACTGTTGGTGCCGGTGTCGTTGCTAAAATAATTGAATAATTTTTTATTTTGTATAGAAAGAGTGGAATTGTATTGTTTCAATGTTTGTTAGCGTTAGAGAAGTTGCGAATAAAAGGCCAGTAGCTCAATTGGCAGAGCGTCGGTCTCCAAAACCGAAGGTTGGGGGTTCGATGCCCTCCTGGCCTGCCAAAATAATTGGAATAGAATTACATATTTGATATAAAAGAGAAAAAAGTAAAACACTTTTTTGTTTGTTTGCAGCAATGATCAATCAAATAGGCAAGTTTTCTCGAAACCGAAGTGATCTATTATTCTGATTTTTAAAGAGATAGAAAGAGCGATTTATATTGTGATTATTGAGAGAAATTAAATTTTGACAGATAGTTGAATTTAAGGGTGTTAGAAAAGTTATATAGAAATTTAAAATATTAGAATTGATTAGTGCATGAAATACCATAATTAAGGTATAAAGGGTTAGATAAACGTGAATAAATTAAAGCTTGGACTTGTCTTTGCATTTATAGTGGCAGGTGTTGTGGGATTCATTTACTTAAGTGAAAGCGCAATGGTTGTGCGCGTGTTGTCTATACTAGTTGGATTCCTGTTGGCGATAATTACTGCAAGATTTACAGCCCAAGGTCAAGAATTCTATGTGTTTTGTAAGGAATCTAAAGAGGAAACAAAAAAAGTAGTCTGGCCAAGTCGTAAGGAAACAGTTCAAACATCAGGAGTGGTATTTGCATTTGTTATTGCCATGGCTTTATTTTTGTGGTTTATTGATTCCGCTTTGATGTCCCTTGTAAAGCTTATGATGAATCAAGATGCTTGATCAAATTTCTCAGAGGAAAGAATGAGTAAGAAATGGTATGTAGTTCATGCTTATTCAGGGTATGAGAAGAGTGTGCAAAGGGCACTAAAGGAACGTATTGAACGAGCTGGTATGGAGGACAAATTTGGTCAAATCCTGGTGCCAGTAGAAGAAGTAATAGAAATGAAAAGTGGCCAAAAGAATATTAGTGAGCGAAAGTTTTTTCCTGGTTATGTTTTAGTCGAAATGGAAATGTCTGATGATTCTTGGCACCTGGTCAAGAATACAGACAAAGTGACAGGATTTGTCGGTGGTTCAGCTATGAAACCTACACCGATAAGTCAGAAGGAAGTAGATAATATACTTCATCAGATTCAGGAAGGTGTGGAAAAACCGAAACCAAAAATTCTTTTTGAAGTAGGGGAAGCTGTGCGTGTTAAAGATGGGCCATTCACAGACTTTCATGGCAATGTAGAAGATGTTAACTACGATAAGAGTAAGCTCAGAGTTTCAGTTTCTATATTCGGACGGCCAACACCAGTTGAATTGGATTTTAATCAAGTAGAGAAATCCTAACCGGATATTTACAGAAAATATGAAGTCAATTAGCGTTTGAGCATGTGTTTGTGTGTTGTTTTTTAAATCGTTTAGAATCGGGGAGAGTAAGTAATTGCTCGTTTGCACCCAGTAGGAGAGCGCAGTGGCAAAGAAAATAATCGGTTATATCAAGTTACAAGTACCAGCTGGTAAGGCAAATCCGAGCCCTCCAATTGGACCAGCATTAGGTCAGCGTCAGTTAAATATCATGGAATTTTGTAAAGCGTTTAACGCGGCTACGCAGAAAATTGAACCTGGATTGCCAGTGCCAGTAATAATTACTGCATATGCTGATAAAAGTTTTACATTTGTAATGAAAACGACACCGGCATCTGTACTAATCAAGAAGGCTGCTGGAGTTGGTAAAGGAAGTCCTCGGCCACATTTGGACAAGGTAGGAAAACTAAGTCGCAGTCAGGCGGAAGAAATTGCAAAAACAAAGATGCCAGATCTAACTGCAGCAAATTTGGATGCGGCTGTACGTACTATTGCAGGCAGTGCAAGAAGTATGGGTATAGAAGTAGAGGGTATATAAAATGGGACGTTCATCAAATCGCTACAAAGCTATAGCAGAAAAAGTTGATCGTAATAAGGCATATCAGATTGATGAGGCACTGGGGCTTGTTAAAGAAGCTGCAACAGCTAAATTTAATGAATCTATTGATGTGGCGGTTAATTTAGGTATTGATGCAAAGAAATCAGATCAGGCAGTTCGTGGATCAGTGGTTTTGCCGGCTGGTACAGGGAAAACAGTACGTGTTGCAGTGTTTGCACAAGGCGATAAGGCTAAAGAAGCTCAAGAAGCAGGTGCTGATATTGTGGGGTTTGATGATTTGGCAGCTGATATTAAAGCTGGCAACATAAACTTTGATGTGGCAATTGCAAGCCCGGATGCTATGCGCATTGTCGGTCAATTGGGTCAGATTCTTGGTCCGCGCAGTTTAATGCCAAATCCGAAAGTTGGTACAGTAACTGTTGATATTGCTGGCGCTGTAAAGAATGCAAAAGCCGGGCAAGTACAATTTAGGGCGGATAAAAGTGGAATTATACATTGTACAATTGGGCGAGCATCATTTGAGGTGGATGCATTAAAACAAAATTTGATGGCGCTGATTGATGCGCTTAATAAATCTAAACCAGCCGCGTCAAAAGGTGTATATCTGAGAAAAGTATCTGTTTCAAGCACAATGGGCATTGGCGTTCGAATAGATCAAACTAGCATAACGTAGCAACAAAAGAACTTTGTGGGCCACTGAATACATAAATAGTGTTGTATTGGAGTGGATTGTCAAAGATCACTGGGGTAAGCAAAAAGTAAATAAGTAATACTTTACTGGATGATACTTAAAAACTTGATAGTAATGAATTTGATCTAAGAATTTTTGGATAATTCTTTTTTAATTTCTGTTGAGTACCCAGTGTAGATGGTGAACCCAGAACGGGAGTTTTTCCTGGTTTAAGGTCGCCAGTTTGTAGTATTTGGAAGAGAGCAATTTATTAGTTGGTTATTTATACCAAATACTATTTTTACTGATGGAGAATGAACCTTGAGTCTTAATATTGAAGAGAAAAAAGCTATAGTAGCCGAAGTTAGCGCTCAAGTAGCTGGCGCTCAAGCTATTATCATTGCGGAATATCGCGGGATGGAAGTTGGAAAAATGACACAATTACGAGCAAAAACTCGTGAATCAGGAATTTATTTTCGTGTCATAAAAAATTCATTAGTTCGCCGTGCAGTTGCTGATACGCCTTATGCTGAGCTAGCTAAACATATGGTTGGTCCGCTTGTCTATGGTATAGGTTCTGATCCTGTAGCAGCAGCGAAAGTGCTACATGAATTTTCTAAAGATAATGAAAAATTTGTGATCAAAGTTGGCGCAATAGGTGAGCATGTAATGTCGCGTGAAGAGATTACTGCGCTTGCTGCATTGCCAAGCCGAGATGAACTGTTGTCGAGATTGCTGGGAACAATGCAGGCGCCAATAGCCAAGTTTGTTCAAACACTGAATGAGGTACCAGCTCGATTTGTACGTGGTTTAGCCATGGTACGTGATAGCAAATAAATCTTAAAACTTATATTTAATACAATAGCGATAGCTAAATACAGAAAATTACCAGGAGAAAATGATGGCTGTTACAAAAGATGAGATTTTAGATGCAATTTCAAATATGACGGTACTTGAATTGTCGAAACTGATTAAAGAAATGGAAGAGAAGTTTGGTGTATCTGCAGCAGCCACTGCAGCCGTTGCAGTTGCTGCGCCGGGTGGCGGAAGTGCCCCTGCTGAAGCAGAACAAACTGAATTTACTGTGATTCTTACAGCAGCCGGTGATAGTAAAGTGAATGTGATTAAAGTAGTAAGAGCAGTGACTGGTTTAGGCTTGAAGGAAGCTAAAGACTTGGTTGATGGCGCGCCTAAACCTGTTAAGGAAGGCGTGTCCAAAGAAGATGCTGCTGCAATCCAGAAACAATTGCTTGAAGCTGGCGCTACTTGCGAAATTAAGTAAAAAAAATACTAAAATTATAGGGCTGGTGTGCATATTAGGGCTACCAGCCTTTGGCATTTTGATCATTTGATGAGTCATTGCTGGTATCTTAACAATTGATAGTTATTTGGTCTCAACTCTTCAATCCTCTGTCTTCTTCTTCCGGAGAAAATTCATGAGCTATTCGTTCACAGAGAAAAAACGTATACGTAAAAGTTTTGCCAAACGTGCGAGCGTTTTGCCAATTCCATTTCTTCTCGCTACCCAGCTCGAATCATATGCGGCTTTCTTGCAGGAAAAAGTGGCACCCAATAAACGTCAAAATCAAGGATTGCAGGCAGCATTTAACTCGATATTTCCAATTGAGAGTCACACCAAAAATGCACGCCTTGATTTTATCAGCTATGAACTCGGATCACCTGTATTTGATGTTAAAGAGTGTCAGCAACGCGGACTTACTTACGCATCGCCTTTGCGTGCGAGAGTCAGACTCACTATTATGGATAAAGAAATATCCAAACCGACTGTGAAGGAAGTTAAAGAACAAGAAGTCTATATGGGTGAAATTCCTCTAATGACTGACACTGGATCTTTTGTTATCAATGGCACTGAACGTGTGATTGTTTCACAATTACATCGATCGCCTGGAGTATTCTTTGAACACGATCGGGGCAAAACTCACTCATCCGGTAAGTTATTATTTTCTGCTCGTATTATTCCGTATCGCGGTTCATGGCTTGATTTTGAGTTTGATCCAAAAGATTGCTTATACTTCAGGATAGATCGCCGCCGTAAAATGCCCGTTACTACTCTGTTAAAAGCAATAGGTTGTACTCCAGAGCAGATTCTGAAAGAATTTTTTATATTTGATTGTTTCTATTTTTTAGATAAAAGTATTCAATTTGAACTTGTGCCTGAACGTATGCGTGGTGAGGTAGCGAGTTTTGATATTCTGGCCAAAGGGAAAAAAGTTATTGTCCAGAAAGATAAACGTATTACAGCTAAACATATACGCGAAATGCAGGAAGCCAAGATTGAACAATTGGAAGTGCCTGAAGATTTCTTGCTTGGAAGAATACTTGCGCAGAACATTGTTGATAAAGAAACAGGTGAAGTAGTTGCACTAGCCAATGATGAAATTACGGAAGAAACACTGGATAAGTTTCGTAAAGCCGACATTAAAAAAATTAATACACTTTATGTGAATGATCTTAATCATGGTGCTTTTATTTCTCAAACGCTAAAGATCGATGAAACGACCGATGAAGTGAATGCTCAGGTTGCTATTTATCGCATGATGCGACCAGGCGAACCTCCAACTGAAGAATCAGTTAAGGCATTGTTTACTGGTTTGTTCTATTCACCAGAACGCTATGATTTATCAGTTGTGGGTAGAATGAAATTTAATCGCAGAGTCGGTAGAGCCGAATTGACTGGATCTCAGACCCTATCGAATGAAGATATTATTGCGGTTATAAAAATTCTGGTAGAACTGCGCAATGGACGCGGAGAAATTGATGATATTGATCATCTCGGTAATCGACGGGTGCGTTCTGTAGGCGAATTGGCGGAGAATCAGTTCAGATCTGGACTGGTGCGTGTCGAGCGTGCTGTGAAAGAACGCTTAAGCCAAGCCGAATCGGATAATCTAATGCCGCATGATCTGATCAATGCTAAGCCTGTATCAGCAGCGGCGCGTGAATTCTTTGGATCGAGCCAATTATCTCAATTCATGGATCAAACTAACCCATTATCGGAGATAACACATAAGCGTCGTATTTCAGCTTTGGGACCAGGTGGATTGACGCGCGAAAGAGCTGGATTTGAAGTGCGCGATGTGCACCCAACACATTATGGTCGTGTATGCCCAATTGAAACTCCGGAAGGGCCCAATATTGGTCTTATTAATTCGTTGGCACTGTTTGCGCGAACTAATGAGTATGGGTTCATTGAAACGCCATATAGTAAGGTAAGAGATTGTCAGGTAACTGATGAAATAGATTATTTGTCAGCAATTGAAGAAGGTAACTATATGATTGCTCAGGCAAATGCTGAGCTTGATGAGAGCAATCGTTTTATTAGTGAAATTGTTTCATGCCGTTATAAGAACGAATTCGCATTATCAGCACCGGAGCGCATTGAATATGTCGATGTGGCACCAGCCCAAATCGTTTCAGTGGCGGCTTCGCTGATACCATTCTTAGAGCATGATGACGCTAACCGCGCTTTGATGGGTTCAAATATGCAGCGCCAGGCGGTTCCATGCTTGCGCGCTGAGAAATCGCTTGTGGGGACTGGAATTGAGCGGGTTGTAGCGGTTCATTCGGGAACTACTGTGCGGGCAAAACGTGGTGGAATCGTGGACTATGTTGATGCCGGCCGGATTGTGGTGCGAGTGCATGATGCAGAGACTAGAATGGGGGAAGTGGGTGTTGATATTTATAACCTTATCAAATATACCCGTTCTAATCAGAATACCAATATTAATCAGCGCCCGCTGGTAAAGATTGGAGATAGGATTGAAAAAGATGATGTTATTGCAGATGGCGCTTCTACTGATATGGGGGAACTCGCTTTAGGCCAGAATATGCTCGTGGCATTTATGCCATGGAACGGCTACAACTTCGAGGACTCGATTCTGATATCTGAGCGAGTTGTGGCCGAAGATCGTTTTACATCTATACATATTGAAGAATTATCCGTTGTGAGCCGGGATACTAAGCTTGGTACTGAAGAGATAACTGCTGATATTCCAAATCTATCAGAACATCAGTTAGGTCGTCTTGATGAATCGGGTATTGTTTATATCGGAGCAGAAGTTGAGGCGGGTGATGTATTGGTTGGAAAAGTCACGCCAAAAGGTGAAACACAGTTAACACCAGAAGAAAAATTATTGCGGGCAATTTTTGGCGAAAAAGCATCAGACGTTAAGGATACTTCACTACGAGTACCATCAGGGATCTCAGGGACTGTCATTGACGTACAAGTGTTCACGCGTGAAGGTATTGAGCGTGATAAGCGTGCGCAAAAGATTATTGATGATGAGCTTGATCGCTATAAAAAAGACTTGGCGGACCAAATGCGTATTGTGGAAGAGGATGCGTTTGAACGTCTTGAACGCTTGCTAATTGGTAAGGTTGCCACAGGAGGACCTAATAAGCTGGCCAAAGGAAAAGAAATAAGCGCTGAGTACCTGAAAAGTTTTGATCCGCATTACTGGTTTGATATTCGGCTAGCTGATGAAGATGCAAGTATACAGCTGGAACAAGTGCGAGAAAGTATGGCGCAGAAACGTAAAGCATTTGATGCCGCATTTGAAGAGAAAAAGAAAAAACTAACGCAAGGTGATGAATTAGCACCTGGTGTACAGAAAATGGTCAAAATTTATATTGCGGTTAAACGACGTTTACAACCAGGTGACAAAATGGCGGGACGTCATGGCAATAAAGGCGTGATCTCTAAGATTGTGCCTTTAGAAGATATGCCTTATATGGCTGATGGAACGCCTGTCGATGTAGTACTAAATCCATTAGGGGTTCCTTCTCGGATGAATGTAGGGCAGATTCTTGAAGTGCATTTGGGGTGGGCCGCTAAAGGACTCGGAAGGAAAATCGATGAGATGTTGAAAGTGCATCAGAATGCAAATGAAATCAGAGAATTTCTTGACAAGATCTATAACGGAAGCGGTAAGAGGGAAGACATTTCTTCGCTATCAGATAGTGAAATAATATCACTAGCTGGAAATTTAACCGAAGGTGTTCCTTTTGCGACCCCTGTATTTGATGGAGCAACTGAAGGTGAGATTAAAGATATGCTGGAATTAGCTGGGCTGCCAAAATCTGGTCAAATTACATTATATGATGGTCGAACCGGAGAAGCTTTTGATCGGCAAGTGACAGTTGGTTATATGCATGTTTTGAAACTGCATCATCTGGTGGATGATAAGATGCATGCGCGGTCTACTGGCCCCTACAGTTTGGTAACGCAACAGCCATTGGGTGGTAAAGCACAATTCGGCGGACAGCGCTTTGGTGAGATGGAAGTTTGGGCACTCGAAGCATATGGTGCAGCCTATACTCTGCAGGAAATGTTAACCGTTAAATCGGATGATGTCACAGGACGAACCAAAGTATATGAAAGTATTGTCAAGGGTGATCATAAGATCGATGCAGGAATGCCGGAATCATTTAATGTATTGGTAAAAGAAATACGTTCATTGGGAATGGATATTGATTTAGAACAGCATTGATTATCTAGAATAGTGAGGGTGATTAAACTGGATTCTATCTTGTCACCCTTGCTTTATTACACCAATTATTTTTTATTGCCCCCTGATTTACAGGAGTGACAAATGAAAGCACTACTAGATTTATTTAAACAAGTTACCCATAAAGAAGAATTTGATGCGATTAAAATCGGTCTCGCTTCTCCAGAGAAAATTCGTTCATGGTCATACGGTGAAGTAAAAAAGCCTGAGACGATTAATTATCGTACATTTAAACCCGAAAGAGATGGTTTGTTTTGCGCCAAGATATTTGGTCCGGTAAAAGACTATGAATGTTTGTGCGGCAAATATAAGCGTCTGAAACACCGGGGAGTTATCTGTGAGAAATGTGGTGTTGAGGTCACTTTATCTAAAGTAAGACGTGAGCGGATGGGCCATATCGAACTGGCCTCACCAGTTTCGCATATTTGGTTCTTGAAATCACTGCCTTCTCGTTTGGGTATGGTATTGGATATGACCTTGCGTGATATTGAACGCGTTCTGTATTTTGAAGCATATGTAGTTACTGATCCGGGGTTGACGCCATTAACGCGCTGCCAGCTGCTAACGGAAGATGACTACTTAATCAAAACAGAAGAATATGGTGACGATTTTAGTGCCAGCATGGGTGCAGAAGGTATTCGTGATCTATTAGGTAATTTGGATATAGGTGCCGAGATAGAGAACATGCGCCGTGAAATGGAAAGCACAGGATCGGAAACAAAGATCAAGAAAATCTCTAAGCGGCTTAAGTTACTTGAAGCATTTAACAAATCTGGTATTAAGCCGCAATGGATGGTATTAACTGTGCTACCTGTATTACCACCAGATCTTCGTCCATTAGTTCCTCTCGATGGTGGCCGTTTTGCGACATCTGATTTAAATGATTTGTATCGGCGTGTAATCAATCGGAATAACCGATTAAAACGATTGCTTGAATTAAAAGCTCCAGAAATTATTGTTCGTAATGAAAAGCGTATGTTGCAAGAGGCAGTTGATTCATTACTAGATAATGGCCGTCGTGGTAAAGCAATGACAGGTGCGAATAAGCGTGCACTTAAATCCTTAGCCGACATGATTAAAGGTAAAGGGGGGCGTTTCCGTCAAAATCTACTGGGAAAACGCGTCGATTACTCCGGGCGTTCTGTTATTGTTGTTGGTCCTCAGCTTAAACTACACCAGTGCGGGTTACCTAAAAAAATGGCACTTGAGCTGTTTAAGCCATTTATCTTCAATAAGCTGGAGATAATGGGCATTGCAAGTACCATAAAGGCTGCCAAGCGTGAGGTTGAAAACGAGAGTGCAGTGGTGTGGGATATACTTGAGGACGTTATCCGTGAACATCCAGTTATGCTGAATCGGGCGCCGACTTTACATCGATTGGGCATTCAGGCTTTTGAGCCCGTATTGATTGAAGGTAAAGCAATTCAATTACATCCATTGGTGTGTGCAGCATTTAATGCTGACTTTGACGGAGACCAAATGGCCGTTCACGTACCACTTTCATTAGAAGCACAAATGGAATGTCGCACGTTAATGATGTCAACCAATAATGTGTTGTCTCCTGCCAATGGAGAACCAATTATTGTGCCATCACAAGATATTGTGCTAGGACTTTACTATACTACGCGAGAGAAGGTAGGTGCGCGTGGTGAAGGGATGCTATTTCAGAATGTTGCTGAAGTATCTCGCGCATATGAAAGCCGGAATGTCGAGCTTAATGCAAAAATTACGGTAAGGATTAAGGAGCACGATACAGCCGCCGATGGTGAATGCTATGAAAAAATTACTCGCTATGAAACAACTGTAGGACGGACATTACTATTTGAGATTTTTCCGCCAGGTCTACCTTTCTCTCTGCTTAATAAGACCCTAAAAAAGAAAGAAATTTCGAAACTCATTAATGCAAGCTTTAGACGGTGTGGATTGCGTGAAACTGTCATATTCGCAGATAAATTGATGTATGCAGGCTTCACTTATGCGACGCGAGCAGGTATCTCGATTTGTGCGGATGATATGCTAATACCGACGCAAAAGAGCGATATCATTGCTTCGGCTGAGAAAGAAGTAAAGGAAATTGAAGGACAATATACTTCAGGGCTAGTTACCCAAGGTGAACGTTATAACAAGGTTGTGGATATCTGGGGACGTGCAGGTGATCAGGTTGCGAAAGCAATGATGAATCAACTTGGCGTAGAACCGGTGCGTGATCAGGTTACTGGTGAGATTCAGGTGAGTGAAGACGGCAAGGCGTTGACGCAAGAATCATTTAATTCAATATATATGATGGCGGACTCTGGTGCGCGTGGTTCGGCAGCACAGATACGTCAACTATCTGGGATGCGAGGATTAATGGCGAAACCTGATGGCTCAATTATTGAGACACCAATTACCGCTAACTTCCGTGAAGGATTGAATGTATTGCAATATTTTATTTCAACCCACGGTGCACGTAAGGGCTTGGCTGATACAGCATTGAAAACTGCAAATTCTGGATATTTAACCCGTCGCTTAGTGGATGTTACTCAAGATCTTGTTGTTACGGAAGAAGACTGTAATACGGGTAACGGTGTTGTCATGAAAGCGCTGGTCGAAGGGGGGGAGATCATTGAAGCATTGCGTGAACGGATTCTTGGTAGAGTTGTGGCTAATGACGTGATCAATCCGGAAAATCAGGAAGTGGTTTTTGCTTCGGGCGTATTGCTGGATGAAGATGCAGTGGATTTAATTGAATCATTAGGTATAGACGAAGTAAAAGTTAGGACGCCGTTGACCTGTGAGACACGCTTTGGTTTATGTGCCAAATGCTATGGTCGAGATTTGGGGCGTGGTACCCCGGTTAATGTGGGCGAAGCGGTGGGTGTCATTGCAGCGCAATCGATTGGTGAGCCAGGAACGCAATTAACGATGCGTACATTCCACATTGGTGGTGCGGCATCAAGAACGGCAGTGGTGAGTCAAGTTGAAAGTAAATCAAGTGGAACAGTGCATTACTCCTCTACAATGCGTTATGTGACAAATGCGCAAAATGAATTAATAGCCATTTCTCGTAGCGGTGAAATCATAATACAGGATGAAAATGGCCGTGAACGTGAAAGGCATAAAGCATCTTACGGTGCGACATTATTAGTACGGAATGGAGAGATTGTAAAAGCTGGTCAAATATTGACTACATGGGATCCTCATACTCGACCGATCATTACTGAATATGCCGGTAAGGTTCGTTTTGAAAATGTTGAAGAAGGAGTAACAGTAGCCAAGCAGATTGATGAAGTGACCGGGTTGTCTACGCTGGTAGTAATTGATCCTAAGCGTCGCGGAGTATCGCAATCAAAAGGCTTACGCCCATTAGTTAAGTTTTTGGATGATGATGGAAATGAGATCAAGATAGTTGGTAGTAATCAACCAGTAAGTATAACATTCCAGATTGGCTGTATTATTACCGTCCGTGATGGGCAGCAAGTCAGTGTCGGTGAAGTTTTGGCAAGGATCCCGCAAGAAACTTCCAAAACTCGTGATATTACTGGTGGTTTACCGCGTGTGGCCGAATTATTTGAAGCGAGATCACCAAAAGATGCAGGCATGTTGGCTGAAGTTACTGGCATTGTGTCGTTTGGGAAGGATACTAAAGGTAAACAGCGACTTGTTATTACAGATCTCGAAGGTGTTGTGCATGAATATCTGATAACTAAAGATAAACATGTAATGGCGCACGATGGTCAAGTTGTTAATAAAGGTGAAAACATAGTGGATGGTCCTGCTGATCCACGTGATATATTGCGCCTACAGGGTGTTGAAGCGTTGGCGCGTTATATTACTGACGAAGTTCAAGATGTATATCGTTTACAAGGTGTTAGGATAAATGATAAACATATCGAAGTGATCGTGCGTCAAATGTTGAGGCGTGTTCAAATTACCAACGCTGGAGATTCAACGTTCATACAAGGAGAGCAGGTTGAACGAGCAGACTTATTAATTGAGAACGAGCGTTTGATTGCCGAGAAAAAGATGCCGGCTACGTATGAATTTATGCTTCTTGGCATTACAAAAGCTTCGCTATCAACGGATTCATTTATATCTGCAGCATCATTCCAAGAGACGACACGTGTTTTAACAGAAGCAGCTATCATGGGTAAAAAAGATGATTTGCGAGGACTTAAAGAAAACGTAATTGTAGGAAGATTGGTTCCAGCAGGCACAGGATTATCTTTTCATAGCAAGCGCAAGAACCAAGGGAAGGCACTTGAGTTTAATCTAGAATCAAATATAGCAATCGATAGCGCAGTTTAGGGGTAAAAAGTGCGTATTGCAATTTCCGGCAAAAGTTCTTGACAGTGCAGGTATGAGTAAGTAGTCTGGGGGAGCTTTTTTTGTGTCAGGAGAAAGCGAGTAAGGAAGGACAAGAGTAAAGGGTAAGAAGAAGCGGTAGGAAAAGAAGCTGCGGTGTAGATAATAATAAGAAGAAGAGAGTAGGACGAGAGCAAGAGAAGGCAAAAATTTTGGAAAAACAAAGGAGAGAGAGATGGTTGCCAAGCTATGGCTGAGGATAGTTACGGTAATGTTGGGAGGGCTGCTGATAGGAGTGGCACAAGCGAACATACCGACAGTTCCGAATGAATTATATGAAGCACTGAAGCTGGACCGTGAGAAGACGAGTCCAAAGGAATTATACGAAGCGCTGGTGAAGCGTTACAAGGATCCTGCGCAAGGAGCGGGTCCTGGAACGTTGGCGCAATACTGGGAACCGAT
Organism: Nitrosomonas sp. Is79A3; assembly: GCF_000219585.1. Classification (NCBI taxonomy): domain Bacteria; kingdom Pseudomonadati; phylum Pseudomonadota; class Betaproteobacteria; order Nitrosomonadales; family Nitrosomonadaceae; genus Nitrosomonas; species Nitrosomonas sp. Is79A3. The sequence goes on from NC_015731.1 coordinate 905,123, forward strand.
ACCGTATGGAATCTATCTGGACCCGGCGACCTTTTACAAAGCACCTACATCGAACAAAGACGTAGCGAGCCGTAAGGAATGCGTAGAATGCCACACTGACGAATCGCCGGTATGGGTACAAGCCTGGAAGCGCAGCAGCCATGCGAACCTGGACAAGATCCGCAACCTGAAGCCAAGCGACCCTACTTTTTACAAGAAAGGGAAACTGGAAGATGTAGAGAAGAACCTGCGTTCGATGGGCAAACTGGCGGAAGGCGAGCAACTGAAAGAAGTCGGTTGTATTGACTGCCACGTAGAAGTTGGTGCGAAGAAGAAAGCGGACCACGCCAAAGACCTGAAGATGCCGACGGCAGACGTATGCGGCACCTGTCACCTGCAAGAATTTGCAGAACGTGAATCGGAACGTGATACGATGATTTGGCCAGCAGGCCAATGGCCGGATGGACGTCCATCACACGCCCTGGACTACAAAGCAAACGTAGAAACCACAGTTTGGGCGGCAATGCCACAACGTGAAGTAGCCGAAGGCTGCTCGATGTGTCACACCAACCAAAACAAATGCGACTCCTGTCATACCCGCCATGAATTCTCAGCGGCAGAATCACGCAAGCCAGAAGCCTGCGCAACCTGCCACAGTGGTGTAGACCACAACAACTGGGAAGCTTACTCAATGTCCAAGCACGGCAAGATGGTGTCGATGTTGGGTAACCAATGGAACTGGGACGTGCAATTGAAAGACGCGTATGCCAAGGGTGGTCAGAATGCACCAACCTGTGCAGGCTGTCACATGGAATACGAAGGTGAGTATGCCCACAACATGGTTAGAAAGATCCGTTGGGCGAACTATCCATTTGTTCCAGGCATTGCAGAGAACATCAACAGTGAATGGTCGTCAGCTCGCTTGGACTCATGGGTTGTCACCTGTACCCAATGTCACTCAGAACGTTTTGCTCGCTCCTACCTGGAATTGATGGACAAAGGTACGTTGGCAGGACTGGCTAAATACCAAGAAGCGAATGGCATTGTTCATCAACTGTACAAGGAAGGTTTATTGACAGGTCAAAAAACCAACCGTTCTGCACCGCCAGCGCCAGAGAAAGAAGGCTATGCATATTTTGCACAGCTATTCTGGTCTAAAGGCAACAGTCCGGCAGCAATTGAGCTGAAAGTACTAGAAATGCATGAAAATGACTTAGCGAAGATGCACGTAGGCTTAGCCCACGTTAATCCAGGTGGCTGGACCTACACCGAAGGCTGGGGTCCAATAAACCGTGCTTATGTTGAAATTCAAGACGAAAACACCCGCATCCGTGAAATGGTTGCACTGCAAGAACGTGTTAAGAATCTTGAATCCAAGAAAACCAGCTTACTGGACTTAGACGGCACAGCAGAGAAGATCTCGCTGGGCGGTTTAGGTGGTGGCATGCTGCTGGCCGGAACACTGGCCTTAGCAGGCTGGCGCAAACGTAAGCAAAGCGAAGCTTGACAAGCACTAACGCAACCGATCGCACTACCGCCCAGGTAGCGCGATCGGGAGACAAACTACTCCCGTCATTAGGTATACTCCTGGTGACGGGAGGTTTGGTTTTATTGGGCTGGTTTGCTTATCTTTGGTTTAAACTGCCGCCTGCCCCCTACCAATATCAACTGATTGCGGAAGGTGACAATAAACGATTCTCCCAAATGAACCTGGATGATTGGCCGGAGCTAAAGCTAGGTCAATACAAAGTACAAGCGGACGGAGTAGACAAACCGATTGCTGAATTCATCGTTGCGAGACAAAATGAAGGGCCGCCGGTACTGATCTACTGGAAGAACAGTACGAATGAAATACTGTACAATTTTGACAGAAAGCCATCGGAACTCAGTGCACTGGCAGCAGCGATCAGCAAGCACGCACCGAAAGACGCCCTGATACTCTCCTGGTGGGACACCTCTCGGCAAATCAAACTGCTTACCGGACACGACACGCTTTTTACCAATCATCTGAACGAGCCACTGATGATACCGGTAACCTGGTTAGAACAAAGTAAAGCCATTCAAGCCTATGAAAACCAATTCTGGGGAAGCAAAGCCAACCCAAAGGAACGGGAACAATTTGAACGCTTCAGTCAAGCACTGGCAGCCCCCGCAGAAGAAGGTATCAAGCAACTGCGCGAACTGATTGGTTCAAACCGGGAAGCGTATGTAATCGTACACGTCACTGACCTATACAGACTAGGAATCATGTACCCGGAAAAAATGGGTGTTGCATATCAGAACTTCCCCATGACAGGCAACATGCACGGCATGATCAATCAAATGAAAATGCAACTCAAGCAAAATGGTTTTGATACCTACACACTACAATCCGTATCGGATAATGAAATCAGAGCATTCTTTCTGAGTGATAAAGCCAGTAGTGAAACGTTATTAGCAAGAATGCTGCCCTTTGTAGACAAGAAAGCGCCAGTGGAATTGGACGTGGCACAACTGATATATCAACAAGGCGGTTACTGGGTTTACAAAATACCTTAAGAAGAATAAGGCACAAAAGCTAAGTGAGACTGCAAGTAAAAAGAGACAACTGAAGAACCAAAAAAATACAAAGCGAACACATAGTCATTTACACAATCTGATGATAGCGTACAATACGCGGCATAAAAACTTGAATTAAAAAAAGCATAAGGAGGAAGGATGAAACACCCAATAGCTTACATACTTGCTGTTTTGGCAATGATCGCATTTTTTAGCGGTGCGGCAATAGCAGACACCTTTGAAGGACGCAGCAAATGCAGCTCCTGCCACAAATCGCAAGCCAAATCATGGAAAGACACGGCACATGCGAAAGCGATGGAATCGCTGAAGCCTGGTACACGTAAAGAAGCCAAAGTTAAAGCCAAACTGGATCCGGAAAAAGACTACACGCAAGACAAAGACTGTGTAGGTTGCCACGTAGATGGATTTGGCAAGAAAGGTGGATATACGATAGATACACCGAAGAAACCACTTGCAGCGGTTGGCTGTGAATCCTGCCATGGACCTGGAAAGAGTTACCGGGGAGATCACCGTAAAGCAGGGCAAGTATTTGAAAGTAAAGGAACCGCAATGCAACGCAAAGTAGTTGCTGACAAAGGCCAAGACTTTCACTTTGAAGAAGCATGTGCTGCCTGTCACTTGAACTATGAAGGCTCACCTTGGAAAGGCGCGAAAGCACCTTACACCCCATTCACACCGGCTGTAGACCCGAAATACACCTTTGACTTTGACAAAATGGTCAAAGATGTGAAAGCGATGCATGAGCATTATAAGCTTGACGGTACCTTCGCAGGAGAGCCCAAATTCAAGTATCACGACGAATTCCAGGCGAATGCTAAGGAAAAGACAGGGGATAAAAAAGGTAAAGGAAAAGAGTAATGACAGGCATACAAAAAGGCGCGATAGGCACGCTACTGACAGGGGGGTTACTGGGGATAGTACTGGTAGCGGTTGTATTTGGAGGAGAAGCGGCACTCTCAACGGAAGAGTTCTGTACCAGCTGTCACTCGATGACCTATACGCAGAAGGAACTAAGGGAATCGACGCACTATGGAGCACTGGGAGTAAATCCCAGTTGTAAAGACTGTCATATACCGCAGGGATTCAAGAACTTTCATTTAGCGGTATATTCCCATGCGGTAGATGGAGCCAGGGAATTATATTTGGAACTGATTAATGATTATTCGACGCTAGAGAAGTTCAATGAACGTCGTTTGATTATGGCGCATGATGCGCGCATGAACCTGAAGAAATGGGACAGTATAACCTGTCGCGACTGTCACAAGAACCCAAATCCACCTGGAGCGGATGCACAGGAAGCGCACAAGAAGCTAAAGACGGAAGGAGCGACCTGTATAGATTGTCATCAGAATCTGGTGCATGAAGAGGTTGCAAAGACAGACCTGAATGCGAGCTTAGCGGCTGGTAAGATGGTACTGCAGAAAGAAGAGGATAGTGGCGCAGACGAAGAAGGCGAAGATGAAGATGAGGATGCGGCGAGTGAAGTAGAAGCTGAAGCTCAGGGTGACGAGGATGACGAGGATGAGGAGTAGTTGTTCCTAAGGTTCACAAAAAAATAGAAAAAATGAATTTATTGTGATATCTGTGCAATAATTTTTTACTAATATATGTTGAATTTTATTAAGAATTAAGTAAGCCCGCCTATGGCGGGTTTTTTATTACATTGAAGTTTATGCGCGCAATATGCTGAATCATTTTCCAGATCCTGCTGTTAATTATCCCCATAGAAATAGAGATTATTTTATTGCAGGTTTTACTTTCTTCTGTGTTGCGGTGAGCTTGGTAATTGATGGTAGTGCAAGCCCAGAAACTCAGAAACAGTTAGGTGTTATAGCTTGGATCTTTCTGATTGGATTGCTAGTCGGTGAGAATAAAGAAGTAAGAATGCAAGTCGTTGTTGCCGTTGCATTTGCTACTGCCGGAGAACATTTTGCTTCGATTTATATGGAAGGATACACTTATCGATTTGGAAATGTACCCTCTTATGTTCCGCCCGGTCATGGAATGGTATATTTGACAGCAGTAGCCCTTGCACGCTCAAGACTTTTCTTATTGAATGCAAGAAAACTGGCAATTTCTGTTATCCTGATTGGCGGTTTATGGTCACTGTGGGGTATTAGTGGCATACCTGAGCAAGGCGATCAGGTTGGTGCATTTTTATTCTGTATTTTTGTAATTTGCTTATTTAAAGGACGATCTCCAATGGTTTATCTGGGGGCCTTTTTTATTTGCACTTGGCTAGAAGTCATTGGTACCGCAGCGGGAACGTGGAAATGGGCTTCAATTGAACCTGTTTTTAATTGGACTCAAGGAAATCCGCCTAGTGGTGTCGCCGCATGGTATTGCTTGGTCGATGCAGTCGCTATTGGTTTTTCTCCAAAAATTCTAAACGGTTTGCAAAAAATGAACAACTGGTATAAAACATCACTTAGTAAATAATCATTTATCCCGGAAAATTTTTGAAAGTTTTAAATAACAAATTAAAATTGTAATTTCTGTTAAATATAATCAATTGGAAGGGCTAGCTGTGACCGTTGTTCGTTTGCCAGATGGATCTGAGCGTATTTTTGATAACCCTGTAACTGTGTTAGATGTTGCTGCAGCGATTGGACCAGGACTTGCTCGCGCAGCAATTGCTGGAAAGATTAATGGGAAACTGACTGATGTATATAGCCAAATAGAGGGAAATAGCGAACTCGCCATCATTACAGAGAAAGATGCTGAAGGATTGGAAATTATCCGGCATTCTTGTGCACATTTGTTGGCTCATGCGGTAAAAGAACTATTTCCTGAGGCGCAGGTTACTATTGGACCAGTAGTTGATAATGGATTTTATTATGATTTTTCTTATAAGCGACCATTTACCCCAGAAGATTTGACTGCGATTGAAAAACGCATGCTTGAAATAAGTAAACGAGATTTAAAGATAGAACGAAAAATTCTGGAGCGCACTGAAGCAATCAATTTTTTTAAACAGCAAGGTGAACACTATAAAGCGCAGATAATTGAATCGATACCGGGCGATCAAGATCTGTCACTTTATTCTCAAGGGAATTTTACTGATCTTTGTCGAGGGCCGCATGTCCCAGCGACTTCAAAGATAAAAGTTTTTAAACTCATGAAGGTGGCAGGAGCTTATTGGCGGGGTGATTCGAATAATGAAATGCTTCAGCGTATTTATGGAACTGCCTGGACAAATAAGGAAGATCAGAAGAACTACTTGCATCGCTTAGAAGAAGCAGAGAAAAGGGATCATCGAAAGCTTGGAAAACAACTTAATTTATTTCACACCCAAGATGAAGCGCCTGGTATGGTATTCTGGCATCCCAAAGGGTGGATATTGTGGCAACAAATAGAGCAGTATATGAGGAATATACTGAATCAGAACGGTTACCAGGAAATACGAACCCCGCAGATTTTGGATAAAGATTTGTGGGTGCGATCAGGGCATTGGGAGAACTTTCGTGAGAATATGTTTACTACCAATTCGGATGAACGTGACTTCGCTATTAAACCAATGAATTGTCCCGGTCACGTACAGATATTTAATCAGGGTTTAAGGAGCTATCGCGAACTGCCTATAAGATTGGCTGAATTTGGTTCATGCCATCGAAATGAAGCATCAGGTGCGCTGCACGGTATTATGCGAGTACGTGCATTTACTCAGGATGATGCACACATTTTCTGTACAGAAGACCAGATACAAGATGAAGTTGTAAGGTTTATTGATTTATTAAAGATTGTCTATTCTGATTTTGGTTTTAAAGAACTTTTGGTTAAACTTTCAACACGTCCACATAAGCGTGTAGGATCAGAGACACAGTGGGATGAATCAGAAGCGGCACTTGAAGCGGCATTGAATGAAGCTAAGCTCGAATGGGAGCTGCAACCTGGAGAAGGCGCATTTTATGGACCGAAAATTGAATTTTCATTGAAGGATTGTATTGGACGAGTCTGGCAATGCGGTACACTACAACTGGATTTTTCTATGCCGGAACGTTTGGGTGCGGAATATGTTGCGGAAGACAATTCACGGCATGTGCCTGTAATGCTGCATAGAGCGATTTTAGGCTCTCTGGAGAGATTCATTGGCATATTGATAGAAAACTATGCGGGCGCATTGCCTTTGTGGTTATCGCCTGAGCAGGTTGTTGTATTAAATATTTCTCGCACACAGATTGAATATGCGCAGGCGGTGGTTACGCAATTAAAGCAAAATGGTATTAGAGCCAGCTTAGACTTGAGAAATGAGAAGATAACCTATAAAATTCGTGAGCATAGCTTGCAGAAGCTTCCTTATCAAATTATAGTTGGTGATGAAGAAGTGCGGACAAATAAGGTTGCTGTTCGTAATCGTGCAGGCGAGAATCTTGGTCAAATGACATGTCAAGCTTTGCTGGAGCATTTTAAAGAAGAAATTTCTTTAAAAACGTAATTAATTTCTTTAATAAACTAATCTTGGAGAATTTGCCATAGCTCAGGAAAAATCAGTGCGCATCAATGAAGAAATTGATGTGACAGAGGTACGTTTAATTGGTGTGAATGGAGAGCAAGTTGGTATTGTCACACTTGCTGGTGCAATAGCCTTAGCGGATGAAGCGGGGGTAGATCTGGTTGAAATCGCACCGACAGCGCAACCGCCTGTTTGTCGTTTGATGGATTATGGTAAGTTTCGCTATCAGGAAAGTAAGAAAAAGCATGATGCCAAATTGAAGCAGAAACAGGTTCAGATTAAAGAGATCAAATTTAGGCCTAATACCGATGAAGGTGATTACAACATAAAGCTAAGAAATTTAACTAATTTTCTCAATGAAGGAGATAAAGTTAAGGTAACATTGCGTTTCCGTGGGCGCGAAATGGCGCATCAAGAATTTGGTATGCGTTTATTGGAGCGCGTGAGAGGTGATTTAGAGTCCTTTGCGATAGTGGAACAATTTCCAAAAATGGAAGGACGGCAGATGGTTATGGTGTTGTCGCCTAAAAAGAAAGATGTTAAAGCCGATAAATCAAAAGCAGCAGAGGAAGATTCTTCAGTAGCATCATAGTTGTACTTAGTTGTTTACATAGTTTTTTGTTGTAAATTTTGTGAAAAATAAGTGATCACCAGGTTTTGGAAGTTTTTCAATGATGAAAACACCTGGTTTCATATTAAATGAGGAGTAATTATGCCCAAAATGAAAACTAAAAGTGGCGCAGCTAAGCGCTTTAAGTTTAGGGCGAGTGGGAGTATTAAACGCTCACAAGCTTTTAAACGCCATATATTGACTAAAAAAACTACTAAAAATAAGCGCCAATTGCGCGGAATTGCAGCTGTTCATTCCACCAATACAGCATCTGTTCGCGCTATGATGCCGTACGCATAAGGGAGAACGATCATGCCAAGAGTTAAACGTGGTGTAACCGCCCATGCGCGGCACAAGAAAATATTAGATCTGGCTAAAGGCTACCGTGGACGCCGTAAGAATGTTTATCGTATAGCCAAACAAGCCGTCATGAAGGCTGGTCAATATGCGTACCGAGATCGTCGGCAACGTAAAAGACAATTCCGAGCTCTATGGATTGCACGTATCAATGCGGCTGCCCGTGAATGTGGATTGTCTTACAGTGTATTCATGAACGGTCTCAAGAAAGCTAGTATTGAAGTAGATAGAAAAGTTTTGGCTGACTTAGCTGTTTTCGATAAGAGTGCTTTTGAAAAAATCGTACAACAAGCAAAAGCCAGTCTAGCCACATAATTGGTTGTTAAAAAGAGATGCTGGGAGGTCGGGTAACGCCTGAGCCTCCCTTTTTCTTGTGAAATTAATAAATATGATATTGGTTATTTAATCTTAGATGCTGAATTTACATGAGAAACTTGGAAGAAATTATTAATGAAGCAACAAGCCTGATGAACGGCATCGAAGATCCTATCGAATTGGAAAATGTGAAGGCGCGTTATCTCGGTAAGAGCGGCATTCTTACTGAATTACTCAAAGGATTAGGAAAGCTTCCTGTCGAAGAGCGTCCCGCCATGGGGAGTCAAATAAATGAAGCAAAGAATCGATTAGAAGCAACACTTAAATGCCGCCGGAATGCGATTCAGGCAAAGGAACTGGAGGATAAGTTAACTGAAGAGGCTTTGGATGTTACTTTGCCTGGCAGAGGATCGGGGGCTGGCGGCTTACATCCGGTAACGCAAACTTTAATGCGTATTGAAACACTATTTCACTCGATTGGTTTTAATGTCGTTTCGGGGCCTGAAATAGAGACTGATTTTTATAATTTTACTGCTTTAAATATTCCAGAGAACCACCCTGCCCGGGCTATGCATGATACATTCTATATTGATAATGGTAACTTGCTCCGTACACATACATCGCCTGTCCAAATTCACTATATGCAGAATAACCAACCACCCATAAAAGTAATTGCACCCGGGCGGGTGTATCGATGTGATTCTGACGTGACTCACACGCCAATGTTTCATCAGGTGGAAGGCTTATGGATTGATGAGAATGCTAATTTTTCTGCATTAAAAGGTATTCTGGCTAATTTCATGACGCATTTTTTTGAGCGCGATGATCTGCCTGTAAGATTCCGGCCATCTTTTTTCCCATTTACTGAACCTTCCGCTGAAATGGATATCGGCTGTGTGATGTGCGATGGGAAAGGCTGTCGTATCTGTAGCCATACAGGTTGGCTGGAAGTACTTGGTTGTGGAATGGTTCATCCAAATGTATTAAGCCATGTAGCGATTAATAGTGAACAATACATTGGATTCGCTTTTGGTATGGGCGTGGAACGTTTGACAATGCTCAGATATGGCGTTAATGATTTGAGGCTATTTTTTGAAAACGATTTGCGCTTTCTTAAACAATTTAATTGAACCTGAACAACTTTACCTATTTTAAGTGGCAGTAGATTCTCATGAAATTCTCTGAAAACTGGCTACGTAGCTTTGTTAATCCCCCCCACTCAAGTGATGAGCTTGCGCATGTACTAACGATGGCAGGAATTGAGGTTGAAAGCGTTGAACCGGTAGCAGCGGCTTTTGATAAAGTTGTTGTGGCCGAAGTTCTTTCAGTTGAAAAACATCCAACAGCTGATCGGCTAAAAGTTTGCAATGTCAGGACAGGAAAAACAGCGGAAGATTTATTGCAAATTGTTTGCGGTGCATCCAATGTGAGCGCTGGCGTGAAAGTGGCCTGCGCATTAACGGGAGCAAATTTGCCGGGTTATACGATCAAAAAAACGAATCTGCGTGGCATCGACTCAGCTGGCATGTTGTGTTCAGCTAAAGAATTAGGCGTCAGTGATGTAGCTGATGGTTTGCTGTTACTCCCCGATGATGCCCAGGTAGGGATGGATTTTCGTGATTACTATGGACTTGATGACCACATTTTTACATTAAAATTAACACCTAATCGCGCTGATTGTCTTGGTGTGCTCGGTGTTGCACGCGAAGTAGCCGCCATAACAGCAGCCGAGTTGCATGATTCACTAGCGATAAATACTATTCCTGGCGAAATTAACGATACTCTAGATGTGAAGGTGATGGCATCTGAAGCATGCCCTTTGTATTGCGGTCGTATTATTCGAGGCATTAATCTCGAAGCGTCGTTAACACCCTTATGGATGACGCAGCGGCTGGAGCGTAGCGGAATCCGGTCTATTAATCCGGTAGTCGATATCACTAACTATGTATTGCTGGAAACCGGGCAACCCATGCATGCTTTTAATCTGGAAAAGATTGCTGGCACTATTCAGGTTCGCTTCGCGTTGTTGCATGAAAGTATAGAATTATTAAACGGTAGTCAAATAGACTTAAATCCAGAAATGCTGTTGATTGCGGATGAACATAAACCGCTTGCTTTAGCTGGGATTATGGGGGGACTGGGTAGTGGCGTGACGCAAGGCACGACAGATATCTTTCTCGAAAGTGCATTTTTCAGTCCGGATGCAATCAGTGGTAAATCATTTCAACTTGGATTCACTTCTGATTCTGCTTATCGTTTTGAACGCGGTGTAGACTTTGCTGGCACCAGAACTGCACTGGAACGCGTTACTTACCTGATACAAACTATCTGCGGTGGTCAGGCGGGTCCAGTGACTGAAGTCAAACATAAGTTGCCGCAGCGATCCGCCGTGAATGTACGTCTTAATCGGATAAAACGGATATTGGGTATTGATGTCAACAAGCAGCAAGTAAATGATTATTTTAAGCGACTGGGATTTGATTTTTCAGTGAAAGAGGACATTTTTAATGTAAAGCCGCCATCTTACCGTTTTGATTTGGCGATAGAAGAAGATTTTATAGAAGAGCTGGCGCGCATCTATGGTTATGACCATATACCTGCTCATTTCCCGCATGCAAGTATGGCGATGCTGCCAGCATCCGAAACAGAGCGTTCCTCAATGGAGTTAAAGCAGTTATTAGTAGCTCGCGATTATCAGGAAGTTATTAACTATGCTTTTGTGGACGCAGATTGGGAGCTTGATTTTGTCAATAACGGTACGCCAATTACATTAAAGAATCCAATTGCGAGCCAAATGAGTGTGATGCGGAGTACATTAATAGGCGGTTTGATATCCAATTTGCAATTTAATTTAAACCGGAAACAAACTAGAGTCCGCTTATTTGAGATGGGTTGCTGCTTTGTAAGAGATGATGAAAGTGACTGCAAGCAAGTAGAAAGAATTGCGGGACTCAGTTATGGAGATGTCGTATTTGAGCAATGGGGGGTACCGGCGAGAAATGTTGATTTTTATGATGCCAAAGCAGACGTAGAAGTATTATGCAGAGGGCGGAGTACGCATTTCAAGAAATTTCTCCATCCGGCATTGCATCCGGGTAAATCCGCGCAAATTTGTATCGAAGACAAATCGATAGGGTGGTTGGGCGAGTTGCATCCCCGCTGGCAGAAGAAATATGGGTTGCAGAAAAATACGATATTGTTTGAAATAAGCTTAGAGAATCTTGGATCTAAAACCTTATCTGTTGCTAAGGAAATTTCTAAGTTTCCGCCGGTGCGGCGTGATATCGCAATAATTGTTGATAATGATATTAGCGTGCATTCACTTTTGATTTGTTTGATTGCAGAAAAATCGGCGATTGTTTCGGACATTTCATTATTCGATATTTATCGTGGCAAAGGCATGGAGAATACCAAAAAAAGTCTTGCATTCCGTGTGTTATTACAAGATACTGAGAAAACATTAACGGATGAAGAGGCTGATTTTGCAGTGACAAACTTAATCGAAGTTTTGAAAAATAAGTTTGGTGCAACTTTACGTAATTGATGCTTGTTTTTGCATTTGCAATGACTGATTTTTATTTGGATTTGATTATTTAATTGGATTTATTCTTCGTGGTTTTAATTATAAGATAAGCTAATAATCTGTTTTATTAAAAGCGCTACTGTTAAATGAGTCTAAATATTGTTGAGTTAAGAACTACAAAAATTAATAATGAGATGGAGTGAGGTATGGCATTAACAAAAGCTGAGTTAGCAGATTTATTGTTTGAGAATGTAGGGCTTAACAAACGTGAAGCAAAAGATATGGTTGAGTCTTTTTATGAAGAAGTGCGTACAGCGCTGCAAAATGGAGAAGGGGTTAAACTTTCAGGCTTTGGTAATTTTCAGCTGCGTGCTAAACCGCAACGTCCGGGCCGAAATCCGAAAACAGGGGAAGAAATTCCAATTACTGCGCGTCGTGTAGTAACATTTCATGCCAGTCAGAAGTTAAAAGCTTTGGTTGAGAAGAATTATCATGGAAAACAGAAAAATAAATAATACCCCGCTTCCAATTCCTGCTAAACGGTATTTCACAATCGGAGAGGTGGGAATTCTTTGTGGTGTTAAACCGCATGTATTACGTTACTGGGAACAAGAGTTTACGCAGCTAAAGCCTGTAAAGCGTCGTGGTAATCGCCGTTATTATCAGCATCAAGAAGTGTTATTGATTCGGCGTATCAGAGAATTACTTTACGACCAAGGGTTTACAATCAATGGAGCGCGTAACCGTTTGGATCATAATGAAAACAAGCTGTCCTCAATAGAAGAAGCGACTGTTGGCTCGATATCCCCAATAGCGGATTTAAGCTATGCACGGCGCGAAATTAAAAGTATTGTGTCGCAATTACTTTCCTAAAGAAAATGTTTTTCAGTAATAGTTTATAAAGTTTGGGTATTTTGTTTGTTATAATTTACTGTTCGGGGCGTAGCGCAGCCTGGTAGCGTACTTGCATGGGGTGCAAGTGGTCGGAGGTTCGAATCCTCTCGCCCCGACCATTTGATATACTCTTATTTTTAAATAGGATTGGTTCTGAGTAATGTGCAGGAATATCCGTTTGATCATCCGGTGGCTAACATAAGTTTATAAAATGCGCATATTGCTTAGTAATGATGATGGATATTTTGCGCCTGGCCTTACATGTCTTGCTGATGAACTTTCAGAAATTGCAGAAATTATAGTTGTCGCGCCCGAAAGGGATCGAAGTGGATCCAGTAATTCGTTAACGTTGGATCGTCCATTAAGTTTGCGTAAGTCTCATAATGGTTTTTATTATGTCAATGGAACACCGACAGACTGTGTTCATCTGGCAGTAACCGGTATGCTTGATGTAATGCCGGATATGATTATTTCTGGTGTGAATAGTGGTGCTAACATGGGCGATGACACGATTTATTCAGGCACGGTTGCTGCTGCTACCGAAGGTTTTCTACTAGGGATTCCTTCGCTAGCTGTTTCTTTGGCTGGTTCATTAAATGAAAATTATTTAACGGCAGCGCGGGTAGCTGTTGATATGGTGATACGTTTCAGAGAAAAGGATATTCAGAGTCCGGTTTTGTTGAATATTAATGTGCCGGATATCGAATATCAGAACCTTGAAGGGGTTGAGGTTACCCGTTTGGGACGACGCCATAAAGCTGAGCCGGTGATCAAGTCGAAAAGTCCCCGTGGAGAAAACCTGTATTGGGTAGGTGCAGCTGGTGCTGCACAAGATGCAGGAAAGGGTACGGATTTTTATGCGATTCAGCATAATCGAGTTTCGGTAACCCCGCTACAGATTGATCTAACACGTTACGATCAGTTAGATCTCATAACAAGATGGCTTGATATCTAAATAGGTACTTGTTATGTTTGAGTGATTTGAAATTTTATGGATACTAATTGGTGAATGTTCGTCATTCTGGAATTGGTATGACTTCTCAGCGCACACGTATGCGAATGATTGAACGCTTACGTGCACAAGGAATTTCTGATGAAGTGATTTTATCAGTTATAGGTACAATTCCGCGTCATATTTTTGTTGAAGAAGCTCTGGCAAGCCGGGCTTATGAAGATGTTTCTTTACCCATAAATTACGGACAGACTATATCCAGCCCATGGATTGTTGCGCGTATGAGTGAGCTATTACGTGCAAATTCTACATTAGGTAAAGTACTGGAAATTGGAACTGGGTGTGGCTATCAGACTGCTGTACTGGCACAGATTGCGCAGAAAGTTTATTCGATAGAACGTATTGGGCCATTATTAACACGTACCAGAATTCGTCTGCAAGAATTACAGATCAGGAATGTTTATTTAAAACATGCAGATGGTTTGTTAGGGCTTGCGGAAGCAGGGCCGTTTGATGGTATTATCATGACAGCAGTGACAACACATGTTCCTGCTTCATTATTGGAGCAAATGGTGGTAGGTGGCAGAATGGTTTTTCCCAAAGGAACTCAGAAACAGAACTTGTGTATTATTGAACGGAATTCCCAAGGTTATACTGAAACTGTACTGGAAGAGGTGAATTTTGTACCTTTACTAGCAGGGGTTGTAAAAAAATAGCGGCTCAGGGAATATTGAAATGACAAATAATGCGACGCTCAAGCTGAGCGATATTGATATCTGTAAATATATCGTCAAGATATTTATTTCTTTATCAAAGCGATCACAATCATTACCTTTTAATTTTTATTTGCCGCTCGCCTTTTTTTTACTTGTTGGATGCAGTACAACACAACCGCCAGTGCCTGTCGTCGACAGTGTAAAAAGCGGCTCATCGGGACCAGCAAGACTAATCGAATCAAATAATCCAGATAGCCGGTTTTATATCGTACAAAAAGGCGATACGTTGTACGGTATTGCACTTAATCATGGCATTGATTTTAAAAAATTGGCGGAGTGGAATGATATTGCTGATCCAAAAACTATCCGGCCGGGGCAAAGAATTAGTTTGTCAATGCCAGCTAGAGATTCACAGCCTGAGTTGTTTGCATTGCCCCAGCAACCGATAGCAACAACGGTTGATCCGGCCATAAGTCCGGCTGATCCAAAAAATACAACTTCCCAGGAAAGTAATAATATTGTTGCTGCTGGTAAAGTGAAAACAAGCCCTAAAGCGCTTAAATTGCCTTTCTCCGAGCAGAATGTGGCTCAATTGCAGTACGCAACAAAGAGCCCGCTGCCAATGGCACAATCTTCCACAGTTTCCTCAACTGCAACAGAGAAAAATACTAAAATTGAAGTGGCTCCGCAACCTGAGTCATCAAAACCGGATAAGGCAGCCAATATTTCTAATGCCGATTGGATATGGCCGACAACGGGAAAATTGCTAGCATCTTTTTCTAAGAATTCCAAAGGTGTGAAGATATCGGGGCAGGCAGGACAACCAATTTTAGCATCCGCTGCGGGCGAAGTGGTTTATAGTGGTCATGGTTTACGCGGCTATGGGAACCTGATTATTATCAAGCACGACAATACATTTCTCAGCGCCTATGCGCATAATAGTAAGCTTCTGGTCAAAGAAGGGGAAGCGGTAATAAAAGGCCAGAAAATTGCAGAAATGGGTAATACAGATACTGACACAATTCAATTACATTTTGAGATACGTAAACATGGCAAGCCAGTAGATCCACTGGAATATTTGCCGCATCAATCATAACCAATATCAGATAAATATCTTTAAAAAAAGCGGATAGCCCAAAAGGGTTATCCGCTTTTTTTATCCGCTAGTCTATTTTTACTCGGTAGCTGCGTGTTGCATATGCTTTAACGCTTCTGCCGTATGCTTGGTCGCCACATCTGCATGACCTTGCTTCGCATGTGTGATTGCTTCCTCCAAATGCTTGATTGACTCCGTCATGTGTTGGTGTGCTTCGGCATACTCTTTTTCAGCAGCTTTTGCATGGGTGAGACTTTCCTGCGCATGTTCCAGCAATACTTTGGCATGGCCTGCTTCACCATGCGTTTTAGCAGCTTCTGCATGTTTTATAGCTTCGGCAGCATGCTGATTTGCACTCGATGCGATTGCCGGAAAACTAAAGCAGAATGCTAATGCACTGATCGCGATAATGCTTGCTGTTTGCTTGACTTTCATAAAGTTACCTCCGCACTGATTAATAAAATTACCAACAAAAAATATCTTCATTATCTAAGTGACCATGTTTACTCTAATTGATCGCGCTATGCTACGTGGCCAACGAGAAGAGCCATTCGCACTTGTGTTTATAGCATAAATTTTGAGTATTCGCGATTTAATCATTGACAGAGACCTCTGCACGGAACAAACCTTATCAGGCTGAGATTGATAATATTATGTTCAATATTATCAATCTGTTGATTGATAAATTGCGAATCTCTCAGTTTCTATATTACTCGCCGAACGTGCATGGGCGGCTTTCTAAATCAAGTTGACCAGCTGCACGGCTTCAGAATTTCGCAAGAGCGTTTTGGATAAGTGGTCTATGATGGAGCTCTTCCTACTTGTCCGTAATAAAATCACAGGGATTACGTATATAATGCTGCTTTTAATAGACTAGAAAAATGATCGTATTTTAGATTCTGAATCTTTCTCAATACCCGCGAATGCCTTTACCCTATCATGCGCCCAATTTTAAAATCCAGTAAATTAACAAATGTTTGTTATGACATTCGTGGTCCCGTGCTCGAACGCGCCCGGCAGATGGAAGAAGAAGGCCACCATATTATTAAACTGAATATTGGTAACCCGGCCACGTTTGGTTTTGATGTACCCGAAGAAATCCTGCAGGATGTCATACGCAATTTGTCGGATGCCTCAGGTTACTGTGATTCCAAGGGCTTATTTGCAGCGCGCAAAGCGATCATGCATTACACCCAGGAAAAGCAGATTAAGAATGTGCAGTTGGATGATATTTTTATTGGTAATGGGGTGTCTGAACTGGTCGTTTTGACGATGCAGGCACTTCTGGATAACGGTGATGAAGTACTGATTCCCATGCCGGATTATCCGTTGTGGACTGCTGCAGTCGTCCTCTCTGGGGGGAAAGCAAAGCATTATCTGTGTGACGAAGCATCGGGCTGGTTACCCGATCTGGATGACATCCGCGCCAAAATTACACCCAGAACACGCGCAATCGTCATCATCAATCCGAATAATCCTACTGGCGCGCTGTATCCGAAAGAATTGTTGCTGGAGATTATTGAAATTGCTCGCCAGCATCAATTGATCATCTATGCCGACGAGATTTACGACAAGATTTTGTATGAGGAAGCAACCCATACATCTATTGCTTCCTTGGCCGATGATGTGTTGTTTGTCACGTTTAATGGGCTATCAAAAAATTACCGTGCAGCGGGTTTTCGTTCCGGCTGGGCCGTAGTTTCGGGTGAAAAGAATCATGCGCATGATTATATCGCGGGGTTGAATATGCTTGCCTCGATGCGATTATGTGCCAATGTACCCTCGCAATTTGGTATTCAGACGGCACTGGGCGGCTATCAGAGTATTTATGATTTGACGCTGCCGACAGGCCGGCTGATGCGTCAGCGCGATGTTGCGTGGAAATTATTGACAGATATCCCCGGCGTGAGCTGTTTTAAACCGCAAGCGGCGTTATATTTGTTTCCGCGTTTGGACCCTGAAATTTATCCGATTGAGGATGACCAGAAATTTGTACTGGATCTGTTGTTGGAAGAAAAAGTTTTATTGGTTCAGGGCAGCGGTTTTAACTGGCGGCATGCGGATCACTTCCGCGTGGTGTTCCTGCCCAATGTAGATGACCTGACGGAAGCGATGGGCCGCATTGCGCATTATCTTCAGCGTTATCGGAAACGTCACGGCACATAATCCGGATTTTTTAACTGTTTATTTCTTGCCTTCTGGCTCATATAATCGGGTAACCGGTTATTCAATCAGTTTTTTTAACTTTTAAATTTATGAAACCCATCAATATTGGTTTATTAGGAATTGGCACTGTGGGCGGGGGTACTTACACCGTTCTGAAACGCAATCAGGAAGAAATAGCCCGTCGTGCGGGACGTGAAATCAAAGTCAAAATGATCGCCGACAAGGATTTAGATCGGGCGCGCAGTTTTGCGGATCACGATGTGATTGTGACCGATAACCCGCATGAAGTTACTACACATCCTGACATTGATATTGTGGTTGAGCTGATCGGCGGTCAGACGATTGCCAAGGACCTGATACTGGAAGCAATTGCCCACGGCAAACATGTCGTGACGGCGAATAAAGCCTTGCTGGCTAATCATGGCACCGAGATATTTGCCGTGGCGCGTGCAAAAGGGGTGATGGTGGCTTTTGAAGCGGCTGTTGCAGGTGGGATTCCGATTATCAAAGCGCTGCGTGAAGGATTAACGGCTAACCGTATTACCTGGATTGCCGGAATTATTAACGGCACTTCGAATTTTATTTTGTCGGAAATGCGCGATAAGGGATTGTCCTTTGAGCAGGTTTTAGCTGAGGCGCAAAAACTGGGCTACGCTGAGGCGGATCCTACGTATGACATTGAAGGCATTGATGCGGCGCATAAAATCACATTAATGTCAGCGATTGCATTCGGCATCCCGGTGCAATTCAGTAAAGTGTATACCGAAGGAATTACTAAGCTTACCGGCGAAGATATACGCTATGCCGAAGAACTTGGTTACCGGATCAAACTATTGGGAATTACCAAGCGCGTGGAAAAAGGCATTGAATTGCGCGTGCATCCCACATTAATTCCGGTGCGCCGTTTAATTGCCAATGTCGAAGGCGTGATGAATGCCATTGTCGTCAAGGGAGACGCTGTTGGCGCGACACTCTACTATGGCGCCGGAGCGGGCGCTGAACCAACGGCCAGTTCGGTGATTGCGGATCTGGTGGATGTGACGCGCATGCAAACCGCTGACCCGATGCATCGAGTTCCGACATTATCCTTCCAGCCGGATTTGTTGTCCGATACACCGGTGATTCCGATGGAAGATGTGGAAACCTCGTATTACCTGAGAATGCAGGTGATTGATAAACCGGGCGTGATGGCGGAAATTACACGCATCGTGGCGGATAACAATATTTCCATCAGTGCGCTGATTCAAAAGGAACCGAGTAGTGACTCGGATCGCGTCAGCATTATTATGCTGACGCACTTGACAGTGGAGAAAAATATCAACGCGGCCATTGCCCGCATTGAATCCTTGCCGGTGGTGACGAATAAAGTGATTCGTATTCGCATAGAAGAATTAAATAATTAGAATTGAGTCCTTGAAATGGATGCGGTGATGATCATTGCATTCATTTTTCAGGCGCACTCCCTGTTTTTTAACGCTGTTGCGTGCTGCAATAGCCTTTACTGAACTCATACTATCAAGCATGCGTTATATCTCGACCCGTGGTGGAATGCCACCTAAATCTTTTTCAGAAATCCTACTAAGCGGATTGTCTCCCGATGGCGGATTGGCGATACCGGAAGCGTATCCGCAAATTACCGCAGCAGAATTGAATGCGTGGCGTGGCCTGAGTTATCCGGCGCTTGCGTTCGAAATCCTGTCGCGCTTTGTCGATGATATTCCGTCGAACGATTTGCGCAATCTGATTCATCAAACCTATACCGCCGAAGTGTTTGGCAGTGCAGATGTCGCGCCGCTTAAAACACTGGAACCGGGTTTGCATATCCTGGGATTGTCCAATGGGCCGACGTTGGCGTTCAAGGACATCGCGATGCAGTTGCTTGGCAATTTGTTTCAATACCAACTGGCCAAAACCGGTGACGAGCTGAACATTCTCGGTGCGACCTCGGGTGATACCGGTTCCAGCGCCGAATACGCCATGCGCGGCAAGCACGGCATCCGGGTTTTTATGTTGTCTCCGCTAGGGAAAATGAGCCGTTTCCAGACGGCGCAGATGTTTTCCTTGCAGGATAAAAACATTTTCAATATTGCCATCCGCGGCGTATTTGACGATTGTCAGGATATTGTCAAGGCAGTCAGCAACGATCATGCTTACAAACAAGCGCATCGAATAGGCACGGTCAATTCAATCAACTGGGCGCGCATTGTGGCGCAGGTGGTGTATTACTTCAAAGGTTATTTTGCTGCAACCAAATCCAACGATGAACAAGTGTCTTTTGCTGTGCCATCCGGCAATTTTGGCAATATTTGCGCGGGTCACGTGGCGCGAATGATGGGCCTGCCGATTAAACGCCTAATTCTGGCGACCAATGAAAATGACGTATTGGATGAATTCTTCAGAACCGGGGTGTACCGTCCGCGCACGACGACGGAAACCCAACACACCAGCAGCCCGTCAATGGATATTTCCAAAGCCTCCAATTTTGAGCGCTTCATTTTTGATTTGACCGGAAGAAACGCCAAGCAAGTGGCTGAATTGTGGTCGGCGGTGGACAAAGGCAATGCTTTTGATTTATCGACTACCCCGCTGTTCGCAAAAATCAAGGATTACGGCTTCATGTCCGGCAGCAGCAACCACGCCGCGCGGATTGCCACGATTCGCGACATCTATCAGCGCTATCAGGTGCTGGTCGATACACATACCGCGGATGGCCTGAAAGTCGGTCAAGCGCACCGGGAAGCCGGAGTGCCGCTGATTTGCCTGGAAACCGCATTGCCCGCGAAATTTGCCGAAAGCATCCAGGAAGCCATTGGCCGCGAACCGGAACGCCCGGCGGGTTTTGAGAACTTGGAAAGTTTGCCGCAGCGGTTTGTGGTTAAGGATGCGGATGTGCAGGTGGTGAAGAATTATATTGATGAGCAGTGTAGTATATTCATGTAGGTTTCATCTAATAGTATTTACTGGAATGAATTGATATTAGACTCATATAGTACTCATGAGATTTAATTGAGATGCTAAAACTTATTCTGAAATCAACGTGGTTCTATAGGTTACCAAAGAGATTACTGTTCTTTTTTACTGCTTGCATTACCATTTATGAGTCGTATAGTACCTTAAAGGTAGTAGCAATCTTTTTTTCTATTTTAATTTCCCCCCTGATGATACTAGTGACACTAATTCCAGAATCAGGTATAGATTCTGAGAGTGGCGCTGCTATAGTTAGTCAAGATTCATTCGGCGATAATTACACCGAGATTCGATACCTTGATCAGAACTGGAACTCAGCAGATAGCAACTGGTTTTACAACACTACGATAGGGTCGAATCTGATGCCTTATGATTTCTTTATGGTGTTAGAAAAGGAAGGTGGTGGCGAGCTGTTTCGTTCAAACGAGAATATGAATTTCTATCGCTACCTGATCCGTAAAGCATCTTCTGGAAACCCGGATGGATTACCTGTCGGTTGGGTCAAGAGCGATTACAAAAGCCAGAAATATATTGGTTTGACTTGCGCAGCATGCCATACCGGTCAAATCAACTATAACGGTGTCGGTATCCGCATTGACGGTGGCCCAGCTAGTGCAGATATGGAAAACTGCATAATCGGTCTGGCAAAAGCATTGCAGTACACCAGCAATAACGAGGAAGCCAAGAAGCAGTTTGTCAAGAATGTATTGGCGCGAGGTCATTATAAATCTGAAACTGAAGTGCTCGGCGATTTGGTGAAATATGAACAGCAGCTTATTAACTACATCACCATTAACCGCAGTCCGACGCCATATGGTTATGCACGATTGGATGCATTAGGTCGTACCTACAATCGAGTGCTGGAGCACCTGATCAGCGAGAAAGAATTACAGGAACTGCTGCTTGATCACAAGATTATGTACGATGGCAACATGGATGATGAGAGATTTAACAAAATCATCAAAGAAATTGCCAGAATTTCAACTGGCGATCAACGTGACCGCATGATGGAATACTTCACTCACACTCAGTATTTAACCAAGCAACAATTAGATCGAATGCGCACGGAATTGTTTAATCCTGCGGATGCGCCGGTCAGCTATCCATTTTTATGGGATACATCGCAGCATAATTATGTGCAATGGAATGGGGCGGTGATGAATTCCAATTTGGGTCGTATCGTATTTGGTACTGAGAAAGTCATCGGTGTATTCGGTTCATTGGATTGGACTAAAAAAAATTTCAATTCTTCAGTCAGTATTTTCAACTTGCGCAGTTTGGAGTTGCATTTGCAGAAACTTCAATCGCCGCAATGGCCGGAGGAAATTTTGGGTGAGATCGACAAGCAGCGTGCGTCGCAAGGTAAACAGATTTTTAATGAATATTGTGCAAGCTGCCATGATAATATCCTTCCGAGGATGTATCGTGTCAGTGATATCGGCACTGACCCAGTGATGGCCGAGAATAGTTTCAGTCATACTGGTTATTCCGGTATTCTACGCAATCAATATGTCGGTGTAGGCATCGGCAATATTTTGCTAGGTGAGAAAGTCCCAATGGTGGCTCTGCTGACTAAAGCAGCGCTATCTACTATTTCTACAATTGATTCAGACAAAAATTCTTTTGAGCGTCGATTAGATCGGAGCGCTGATTTTTTCAGAGCCTCTTTTAGTAATGCGCCGTATCCTTCTATTAAGCAAGGCAATTACGATCCAGATACTACCGCGAAGCCATTTGCTTCATTAAATGCCTATAAAGCGCGCTCATTGAATGGTATTTGGGCAACTGCACCATATCTGCACAATGGCTCCGTTCCAACATTGTATGATTTGTTATTACCCAAAAAACGTGAGGGGGATCCAAAAGACGGAGAATACCGTCCAGATCAGTTTGAAGTGGGTTCGAGAGAATTCGATCCGATTAAAGTCGGCTTGAAAAGCAGCGGTTATGAAGGGTTCAGATTTGATACCAGTTTAAAAGGCAACAGCAATGCTGGGCACGAGTATACAACCGGTAAAACAGCGCAACTGAATGGAAAAATCCTTAAGCCACTTACGAAAGAAGAACGGTTAGATTTGTTGGAGTATCTAAAAACTTTATAACTAAATAGTTACGTTAAGTCAGCATCATCTGGGAATTAGTTTGAGACAGTAAATGATGAGGTTTTTTGAATTGATAATTGCTATCACTTTCTTTGCCTTTTACTCAATCAGGTTATCAATAAATGGTAATTCGATGCATTGAATTTGCAGAACAATATGCCATGTGATCGCACGAATTAACATCTGGGGAACATGAAACAACTACCTCAAACAATTCATCAATGATTGTATACCACTTCATTTCTTCCAAATTTGCCCTGAAAGCATTGCGTGACCGCCGTTTGAAAATTGCGCGCATCAATGAACTGAACGATCCATTTCAATTGTGTGCTGCCGGTTTTTTCGATAGCGATACCCAAACCAAACTGGAAACATTCAAAAATCAGGCGAATGAGCGCTATGGTGTGATTTGTTTTTCTAAAGGCTATCATGATCCCGTGCTGTGGAGTCATTATGCCGATGGTCATCATGGAGCTGCCTTGGTGTTTGAAATTCCCGATGACCAAGCGATCGCAATTAATTATCAGCCTGAGCGCTTTCATTGGGATGTTGATGCCGCTATTCAGCGCGGTGGTTTTGATGAATCCGATTTAAGTAAACTCATTTCGACCAAATTTTCCAGCTGGTGTTACGAAAATGAGGTACGAATGACGTGCGGCCTGAACGATCATTATTGCCAAATCGACTCAAAAGGGAAAAAAATGTATTTCGAGTCATTAAGCCTGGAATCTTTTGGTGTGGATGCGTTGAAGTTAATCGGATTGATCCGCGGCATCCGGTGTGATTTGAGTCCTATGGATATTGCGAGCGAATTACTGGCAGCGGATACGCTTTCAGTTCAGGATACCCAATTGGATTTATCCTCCTTTCAAATCATTTCCGGGAAAACTTACCCGGTCAATGGCGTGCGATCATTTTCCGCTTGTTGCTTTAGGGTCTGATTATGATGGGATTTAAATAATTCCATTTAACGCAGCCCGCGTAGGGTTCATTGATAATGCGCCGGACTTATTTATAAGACGGCCTCATGTACCATCGCTCGGTGCTACGATCTAAAAAGACAAGCCAAAACTGGCTAAATTGGTTTTAAAACTGCGTAGTCTTGGTGCCGGGCTTTACATTTGACATGTTCTTTCCTTCTTTTTAATCTGCTCATGTCAAACGCATGGTCGGACACTCAAGTCTGCAGAAGCCGGATTCATCGCTCGTCAAGCGACATTACCCCCAGGCGTTTAATGTTCTAAAACCATCCCTGGGGTTTGCCGAATTCCTATACGTGCGTTTTAATTTGCTTTTTTCAAAGCATCACATTGATCAATAAATGCTTGCCGTTTAGCTTCGTCGTTCTTAAATTCTGTCAGTGCTGACTCCATTCCTCTGCCCGAGCAATTCACGGAATTAGCTTCGGGAACGTTGTTACAACCGATCAATGCGGTACTAAGAATAAGGATACAAACGGCACTATGTTTAAAATTCATCTGAAATTTCCTTTATAAAATATTCACTATGGCTTGTTGGCACTATTCAATTTCTCAATCGTTTGGCGTTGGTCCGGCCACACGAACCTAACGGGTATAATTCTACCTGAATCCCGGCGACATTAATTGCATCTGTACACTACGTTTTTCAATACATTGCTCGCTTGTTAGGTGGAAAAGATAAGTCAAACTATGCTAATCTGGCTTCAAATCTGTATACTTTGTTATGTATTGAGTTATTTCTATCGACTATAAGCCGTGTTCAAACCATCTGGAGCCAGCCTATGAAGTTTTCGATTTACCGCTATGATCCCGATAAAGATGAAAAACCTTATATGCAGGATTACGACATCCAGTTGGCAGGAACCGACAAGATGCTACTGGATGCGCTGCTGCGCATTAAATCGGCCGATGACAGCCTGAGTCTTCGCCGCTCCTGCCGTGAAGGGGTGTGTGGTTCGGATGCAATGAATATTAATGGCAGTAATGGACTGGCGTGCATCACACCGCTCAGTAGTTTGAAAGAGCCTGTAGAGATACGCCCATTACCCGGATTGCCGGTCATTCGTGATTTGATTGTTGATATGACGCAATTCTTTCACCAATATCATTCCGTCAAACCTTATCTCATTAACAATGATCCGCCACCAGAAACAGAACGGTTACAGTCGCCTGAGGATAGGGCGGCTTTGGATGGCGCCTACGAGTGTATTTTGTGCGCTTGTTGTACAACATCCTGTCCTTCCTTCTGGTGGAACCCGGATAAATTCGTAGGACCAGCGGGGCTACTGCAAGCTTATCGTTTTCTTGCCGATAGCCGCGACCAGGCTACCGCTGAGAGATTGGATAATCTGGAAGATCCTTACCGGCTGTTTCGTTGTCATTCCATCATGAATTGCGTTGCTGCTTGCCCTAAAGGCTTAAATCCGACTAGCGCGATTGGAAAAATCAAAGATATGATGGTAAAAAGAATGGTATGAAGGAACTTGAACGCGCACGCTGGCGATGCCGGCGTGGCCTGCTTGAGTTGGATATTGTTTTGCAACGTTTTATGGATCAGTACTACACGCAGTTGGATGAGTCAGGGCTGGAACAGTTTGAACGATTGTTAGCTTTACCGGACAATGATTTGTGGGATTTAATCACGGCAAGACAAGTCACGACAGATGATAACTTGCAGCAGGTATTGGAATTATTACAAAAGAGTTAGATTTTGGATGATATTCTGGGGATTCTGGAATTTTCTAATAGTGCATACTAATCAATCATTGCTACATGTGGAGAAGTAAAATGGCACAAAAAGGCATAGCAACATTAAATCTTAATGATGGCAGCGCGCCCATTGAATTACCCGTTTTATCGGGAACGATGGGACCCGATGTGGTGGATATTCGCGCACTGCATGCAAAAAGTGGCGTATTTACTTATGATCCAGGGTACTTGTCGACGGCCAGCAATAGCTCTGACATTACCTTTATTGATGGTGACAAAGGCATTTTGTTATACCGCGGGTATCCCATCGAACAACTCGCGACCCACTGTGATTTTATCGATGTTTGTCATCTGCTGATGAAAGGTGAATTGCCCGATACTGAGAAAAAATCAGAATTCGATCGCTCAATTAAAAATCATTCGATGTTGCATGAGCAGTTGGTCAGGTTTTTTAGCGGATTCCGGCGCGATGCGCATCCAATGGCAGTCATGGTGGGTGTCGTGGGTGCCCTATCTGCCTTTTATCATGAAGCATTGAATATTTCTGATCCGGCGTACCGGGAACAATCGGCCTTCCGCCTGATAGCAAAGTTGCCGACTATTGCGGCAATGGCCTATAAATACAACATCGGTCAACCCTTCATTTATCCACAGAATCAATTAGGTTATGCGGAAAACTTCCTGCATATGATGTTTGCCGTACCGAGTGAAGAATACAAAGTGAATCCAGTAATTGTTCGCGCGCTGGACCGGATTCTGATTTTACATGCCGATCATGAACAAAATGCTTCCACTTCAACCGTTCGATTGGTCGGCTCCAGCGGAGCGAATCCTTTTGCTTGCGTTTCGGCAGGGATTTCCTGTTTATGGGGGCCTGCACATGGCGGCGCCAATGAAGCCTGCTTGCAAATGCTGGAAGAAATCGGCGATGTGTCACGCATTGATGAATATATCAAACGCGCTAAAGACAAAGACAGTAATTACCGGTTGATGGGCTTTGGTCATCGTGTCTACAAGAATTTTGATCCGCGCGCCAAGTTAATGCGTGAAACCTGTCATGAAGTTCTGAATGAATTGGGTTTGCACAATGATCGCTTATTTAAGCTGGCGCTACAACTTGAAAAAATTGCATTGGAAGATGAGTATTTTATTTCCAGAAAACTCTATCCCAACGTGGATTTTTATTCAGGGATCGTACAGCGCGCCTTGGGAATACCGACCAAAATGTTTACCGCTATTTTTGCCATGGCAAGAACAGTCGGATGGGTGGCGCAATGGAGTGAAATGGTTTCAGATCCGACCCATAAGATCGGGCGTCCGCGTCAATTGTATACAGGTACAACGATGCGGGATATCCCCAGTTCGTATTCAAGAAAATAGTTTTCTTTTATAAAGGCTGCCAATCTTATGAACAAGCAGTTGTTTGATGATTCCCTTTTATCCGGCGCAAACGCTTCGTTTATTGAAGCGGTTTATGAAGATTATCTGCATAACCCGAATTCTGTTGCTTCAGCTTGGCGTGAATACTTCGATCGGCTGGCTAAGCAACAGGATACTACTGTTAATAAACAGCCCCAAGGTGTAGTCAGCAGCGCTTCCGTTACCACAGCCGTAACCTATTCCGGGACAGAAAGTCAGACTGCACTGCCGGACATCATGACTGCTGATTCTGATGATCGCAAGCAAGTCGCAGTCCTGCAACTCATCAACATGCATCGCTATCTCGGCCTAAACCAGGCCAAGCTGGATCCCCTTGGACTCAAACAACAATCAGATGTGCCCGAACTGGATCCTGCTCATTTCGGCTTCACCGAAGCGGATATGGACAAGGTATTTAATACCGGTTCATTGGTAGGTCCTGAACATGCCACGCTACGTGAAATTCTGCAAATTCTTCGGGAAACCTATTGCGGATCCGTCGGTGCGGAATATATGTATATCTCTTCAGTGGAGCAAAAGCGCTGGATTCAAGCGCGATTGGAAGGCCAGCGATCAAATCCGAATTATTCGGACGAAGATAAACGCCATATTCTTGAGCGGCTGAATGCAGCGGAGGGATTGGAAAAATACCTGCATACCCGCTATGTCGGACAGAAGCGTTTTTCCGGGGAAGGCAACGAAAGCCTAATACCATTGCTGGATTGTTTAATTCGTCGCGCAGGCAAAGCGGGGATCCAACAGATTGTGATGGGCATGGCGCATCGCGCCAGACTGAACGTGTTAGTAAATACGCTGGGCAAGATGCCTGCCGATCTTTTTCGCGAATTTGAAGAAAAGCAGCCCCAGGATTTACCCTCGGGCGACGTGAAATATCACCAAGGCTTTTCTTCTGCAATCAAAACATCTGAAGGAATTGTCCGTTTGGCATTGGCCTTTAATCCTTCTCATCTGGAAATTGTCAACCCAGTGGTCGAGGGTTCGGTGCGTGCGCGCCAGCACTTATTAAACGACAAATTGGGTGATCGCGTGTTGCCGGTATTAATTCACGGTGATGCCGCGTTTGCCGGGCAGGGTGTGGTGATGGAAACGCTCAATTTGTCGCAAACTCGTGGATATGGTACGGGTGGCACGGTGCATATCATCATCAATAATCAGATCGGATTTACCACATCCGATCCACGCGACAGCCGCTCGACATTGTACTGTACCGATGTCGCCAAGATGATCGAGGCGCCGATTTTTCATGTCAATGGCGATGATCCGGAAGCGGTAATCATGGTGGCTGAACTGGCGTTTGATTTCCGTATGCGGTTTCATAAAGATGTCGTGATTGACATGGTTTGTTTCCGTCGTCTTGGCCATAATGAGCAAGATGAGCCCATGGTGACGCAGCCGAAGATGTATCAGATCATCAGCAAACATCTCGGTACCCGCAAGCGCTATGTTGATAAACTCGTGGCAGAAGGCGTGATTAAACCGAAAGATGCGGATGACCTGGTTCAATCCTACCGGAATGCCATGGATGAAGGCGTAAATCCCAATAAAGCGGTTTGTTATGACTATCAATCCCCGTACACCATTAATTGGGAACCTTTTCTCAAACCGTTTAAATGGAACAAAAAAGTTAAAACCGGTGTTGCAATTGAAACGCTGAAACAACTTGCAATGCGCTTGACCGATATCCCTGAAGGCTTCAGGCTGCAACAAAGGGTTGAAAAGATAATTGCAGACCGGCGTTTGATGGGAAATGGAGAATTACCGCTGGATTGGGGAATGGCAGAGAATCTAGCCTACGCAGCCTTGCTGAAGGAAGGCTATCCGGTGAGACTCTCGGGCCAGGACTCGGGACGTGGTACTTTCTTTCACCGTCATGCGGTATTACATGACCAGGTAACAGCAGAGGAAGATGAGCGTATTTATGTGCCGCTACGTCATATTTATCCCGAACAACCGGATTTTGTCGTTATTGACTCGATGCTATCCGAAGAAGCGGTGTTGGGTTTTGAATATGGCTATGCAACTACGCAGCCGAACGAACTGGTGATCTGGGAAGCGCAGTTTGGCGATTTTGCCAATGGCGCTCAGGTAGTGATTGATCAATTTATCGCATCCGGTGAAGCCAAGTGGGGGCGCGTATGCGGTTTGGTGATGATGCTGCCGCATGGCTATGAGGGGCAGGGTCCAGAGCACTCTTCCGCACGGCTGGAGCGTTATTTGCAACTGTGCGCGAATTATAATATTCAGGTGTGCGTGCCTTCCACACCGGCACAAATGTTTCATGTGCTGCGGCGGCAAATGATCCGCCCGCTCCGCAAGCCCCTGATCATTATGAGTCCAAAGAGCATGCTGCGGCACAAAGAATCCGTATCGAGTCTGGAAGATTTGGCGAATGGTCATTTTTATCCGGTAATACCTGAAACCGAGAGTCTGGATTCCAAAAAGGTGAGACGCATCATCGCCTGTAGCGGAAAGATTTATTACGAGCTGATGGCTTACCGCAAGGAGCAACAAATAACGGATATGGCGATAATTCGCCTGGAGCAGCTTTATCCATTTCCGCATGAGGAGTTTCAGGCGGAAATCGATCGTTTCAGTACCGCCAAATCGGTGATCTGGTGCCAGGAAGAGCCGGGTAATCAAGGCGCATGGCATCGCATTCAGCACTATTTGCGGCGGCATATACGGTCTGATCAGATCCTGGGTTACGCGCTGCGGGAATCTTCTGCTTCTCCGGCAGTCGGTTATACGGCCCGCCATAAATTTACGCAGAATGAGTTAATCGTGGCAGCATTTAGAGACAAAATCTAAAAAGAGGGCACCATGCTAGTTGAAGTCAAAGTTCCCATGTTATCTGAATCCGTAGCGGAAGCTACCTTAATATCCTGGCATAAAAAAGCAGGAGATTACGTCAACCGGTCAGAAAACCTGATTGATGTCGAAACCGACAAGGTAGTGCTTGAATTGCCTGCGCCCAGTGCTGGTGTATTGACCAAAATTTTAAAAAAAGATGGCGCAACGGTTGCCAGCGGTGAAGTCATCGCGATGATTGAGACGGAAGCAACCGATCAACAGGATAATCAACCTAAACTGGCACCCGCTACCGAAAAGCAGACTGAAATACCGGCTGTTAAAACTACTGAAACGATCAGCGCCAAAGGCGATGAACAAATGGCACCGCTGTTGATGCCTGCTGCACACAAACTGGCGGAAGAAAATAACTTGAGAGCGGCGGAAATCAGTGCCATCAAAGGGACTGGCTTGGGCGGGCGTGTTACTAAAGAAGATGTGCAAGCGTATATGGAAAGCAAACCCAGCCCGGCAGCAGATGCCGAGACTAAATCCGGTTCAGTCAGTACACCAGCGCCACCTGTTCCGGGTGCGCGTGCGGAACGCCGAGTGGCCATGTCCAGACTGCGGCAGCGGGTTGCGGAACGTCTGGTGCAATCGCAATCCACCGCGGCGATTCTGACTACGTTTAATGAAGTCAATATGCAGGCGATTATTGATCTGCGCACACGCTATAAAGCCGAGTTTGAGAAGGAGTATGGTGTCAAGCTTGGCTTTATGTCGTTCTTCGTCAAAGCAGTCATTGCTGCATTAAAGAAATATCCGATTATTAATGCATCCGTTGAAGGCAATGACATTGTTTATCACGATTACTACGACATCGGCATCGCCGTCGGCAGTCCGCGCGGACTGGTGGTTCCGGTTATCCGTGATGCAGACCGTTTAACGCTGGCCGGGATTGAACTGCAGATCGCCGAATTCGCCAAACGCGCGCAGGACGGCAAGCTAACCATTGAAGAACTCAGCGGCGGTACTTTCTCGATTACCAACGGTGGTGTATTCGGCTCCATGTTGTCCACGCCGATTATTAATCCGCCGCAAAGCGCTATTTTGGGTATCCATGCGACCAAGGAACGCGCAGTGGTCGAGAACGGACAAATCGTGATCCGTCCGATGAATTATCTGGCTTTGTCGTACGATCACCGGATTATCGATGGCCGGGAAGCGGTATTGTCTCTGGTGGCGATGAAAGAAGCGTTGGAATATCCGATGAGTCCGTTGTTGGAGGCATGAGAAGAACTTTGAGGACATCGTATTGGAGAAATTGCTGCAAGAGGATTTCAGAACCATTATCGATACT
The DNA here is from genome assembly GCF_000219585.1 of Nitrosomonas sp. Is79A3. Classification (NCBI taxonomy): domain Bacteria; kingdom Pseudomonadati; phylum Pseudomonadota; class Betaproteobacteria; order Nitrosomonadales; family Nitrosomonadaceae; genus Nitrosomonas; species Nitrosomonas sp. Is79A3. The sequence continues at coordinate 936,089 of NC_015731.1, forward strand.
GCCTTTCTTGATGTTGTAGCTTAAAAAGTAAATTCATTTTGCGTGCATAGAGAAGAACATTTCCATGAAAAAAATTTCTATTGCGTTATCTCTCATTTCTTCAAGTTTAGTGTTGGGAACAGCTTTTGCAAACCCAATTACCGGTGATTTGCCCAGTTCTTCTTATGTCATCAAGGGTAACTTGGCGTGGACGTGGGCTTCACCGGTTAATGTGCAACACTGGATAAGTAATGAGCTTTTTGCACCGAGCTTTCATAGTGGCTGGCGCTTCGCAACGGAAGCCGAAATGCGTAATCTACCTACTTTAGAGGAATTTGGTTTTGGTACTATTCAATCGGTGGCATACTGGAATTCGGCATATACGCATGTTGATGTTACCGATTTTGAGAGAGGCTATGTATCAAGCCAATGGGGGCATGATGTATGGGATACCTTCTATGTTTCCACTATTCCGGAACCAGAAACCTGCACGATGCTGCTTGTTGGATTGGGTCTGCTGAATCTTTTAGCACGTCGCAGAGTTACAGTCCCTTGCGGTATTGCACATCACACAGTAGCCGATCAAATTCTTTCCTGACTACACCATAACACTCGCAAACGCAGGCCTCTAGTCCGGAACGATCGAGTACTGTAATGTGACCGCGGCGGTAATGAATATTGCCTGCGCGCTGCAAATTTCCGGCTGCCTCGGTAATGCCTTCGCGGCGTACACCAAGCATAATGGCGATTTGCTCCTGCGTGATGACGAGATCTTGAGAGGGTGCGCGATCGAGTGTCAACAATAGCCAGCGGCACAACCGTTGTTCTATCGAATGATGCCGATTACAGGCCGCTGTCAGGCTCATCTGTGTCATGAGTGCCTGGGTGTAGCGCAATAACAAGCTTTGCATCAATTCTGCGCGGTTGAATTCCTGTTTGAACAAGCGGCTTTCGAGGCGATAAGCGTGACCGGCAGTTTGCACCATGGCTGAACTGGGTGTGGTATCGCCCCCCATGAAGAGTGCAATACCGACGACACCTTCATTGCCAACCCCCGCGGTTTCGGCGGATGCGCCAGACTCCGTGACATAGTGCAACGAGACGATGGCGGTGGTGGGGAAATAGGCGTGCCGTAATTGTTCGTTAGGTTCATAAAGGTATTCGCCGAGCGGCATTGCAACCAGTTCCAGGTGCGCCGCTACGCGCTCGAAGTCGGTTTCAGGAAGCGCGGCGAGGAGGTGATTTTGATTGGGACTATTGGGTAAGAGCATGGCAGAGTATCCGAAATAGGCATTCTATTTTTTGGATGTGACCTCTAATCCGATGCCGCGGTAACCGATATAGCCACAAAGTCGGTTGAACATGGGCTCCCCACTGACGCGAAATTTTTGATGTGAGCCATCATCATTGGTCCGGCTAAATTCGAAATCCAGAAAGGGTTGCCGTGCGGCAATCTTTGCCTGTAATTCTGCATGCTCCGCTGCATTCCATCCGGATAGCTTATCGTTACTTGATTCGCCCGCCAAAGAGTCGACTCGAACGCCGAGCATTTCCAGAACCGGACCGGAGACTTTGGTATAGTTCCCGTTTTCGTCTTGCTCCCAATACCAATCGGAGGCTAATTCAGTAAGACTGCGATAGCGCGCTTCGCTTTCGCGTAGTTCGGCCGTGCGTTCCTGCACAGTCTGTTCCAGTAATTGATTGTGTTGATGAAGTAGCCTATAGAGCAATCGTACTTCGAGTATGTTATGGATGCGCGTCTTTACTTCTACCAGGTCAAACGGTTTACTGATAAAATCCTTGGCACCGGCTTGCAACGCACGCAGCTTGTGGCCAGGCTGCGCCGTAAGTACGATCACTGGCAGATAGTCATCCGACTCGTTGGTCTTTAAGCCTTCCATCACCTGAAATCCATCCATATTGGGCATCTGTAAGTCGAGTAGAATGAGGTCATAACCGGTCTTACGATGACGTGCGCAAACCTCCTGTGGATTCATGGTTGATTCCACTTGCGTATAACCGGCGTCGCTAAGTAACTGCTCAAGCATACTGACATTGGGTTCTTGATCATCAACAATAAGGATGCTGGCGTTAAGAATGTCGGGGGTACTAACTATCATATTTTTTTTCCATATTTGTGCCGGCTGATTGCGTCTCGGACAATTGTAGTGCTGCGTCTAGGGTATCGAGAAATTCGTTTAGCTTGATGGGTTTTGTGAGGTAACGAAAGAATCCGACTTCCAGGCCTCTTACGATATCTCGCGGCATAGCATTGGCACTGAGCGCGATAACCGGTATATGAGCTGTCGTTGGATCTTTGCGCAGAATATTCAGTGCATGGATCCCGCTAATGCCAGGCAGATTGATGTCCATGAGGATCACATCCGGCAGCGAAGCGCGCGCAATTTCGATACCACGGAGGCCATCTTGAGCGCTCAGCAAGTGGATATCAGCCCGGCGTTCGAGCAGATTTTCTACTAACAGCAGATTGGCTGGATTATCCTCGACATAGAGTAAGGTGCGTAAAGGCATTTCAGCTGAAATATTTGCCGGGACAATAGCCAGGGACTGATCGTCATCTCGCGTTATTTGTGGGGCATCCGTCAGAATTAATTCGATCCAGAACACACTGCCTTTCCCGACAGTGCTTTCCGCCCCAATTGCACCGCCCATTAATTCTACCAACCGCTTGCTGACTACCAGCCCGATGCCCGTGCCTTCCTCTGTGCCGGCCTCTCGTCCAAGCCGGTTGAATGGCTGGAACAGTTGTGAGAGATTTTCCACGCTCAAGCCTTCTCCAGTATCAGTAATGCTAATGCGGATACGGTCTGCAGTACTTGCGCTGTTGTAGTTCACTACCACCGTTCCGCCTGCCCTATTGTATTTGATCGAATTAGAAAGCAGGTTAATGAGAATTTGTTTTACTCTTGTCCGATCCGCCTTGATAAAGTAGGTGCGATCGAACTGAGGAAATCTCAGGGAGATGCCGCTTTTTTGTGCTTGAGGCTCGATCATGGCTTGGCAATCGCTCATTACTTCGTTTAGCGACATGGGTTCCAGTGACAACATCAGCTTGCCGGATTCGATCAACGCGAGATCGAGGATTTCGTTGATCAAATCCAGCAAATACCAGCCAGCCAGGAGAATTTGGTCAATATTGCTCTTCTGGCGGGGGGTAAGCGGCGGTGAACCTGATTCGATCAACTGGGCGAAGCCGAGGATTGCATTAAGCGGAGAGCGTAACTCATGGCTCATGCTCGACAAGAAATCCGATTTTGCGAGGTTGGCTTTTTCCGCGATAGACTTGGCACTTTCGAGCTTGATATTTGTTTCATTCAGAGCCTGATCAAGCAGTATGCGCTCCGTGATATCGCGCGCTGAAGCGAACACACCTTGCAGTTTACGGTCACGGTCGTGAAAAGTCGTTGCATTATAAGACACAACCGTTTCTTTGCCGTCTCTGGCGTGTGCAGTTAGCTCATAATTGGTAACCCGATTTTCAGCCAGCACTCGTTTGATGCCTGCTTCAGCTCGTTCCGGATCGGTAAAATAATTTTTGAACGGTGCACCGATCAGTTCATCCCGCGTGCAGCCAGTGAGCGCTTCCATTTGCTTGTTGACATCCGAAATCATGCCGGACGGGTCGGTGGCTATTAGCGCATCAATATTGGATTCGATGAGAGAACGTGTGTAGAAGTGCTGGTCGCGCAAACGTTGATCGAGTTTTTTCTGTTCCGCCTCGGCTTGTTTCCGCAGTGTATTATCAGTACCAATCAGCAAAAAACCGATGATTTCGTCCTGAGCGTCGCGCAGTGCCGTGACGGAAACTACTCCTGGGAATCGGCTGTCATCCTTGCGGATAAAGGTAAGTTCGTAAATATCCTCGATACCCCGGGAGGCTTTGAACACGAGTGCCTCAAAGCCCGGAGTGATTAGTGTGGAGAGTTCTATGCTTAAAGCCTTGGCACGTGAAATGAGTTCTTTAGGATCAGAAATATCTGCTAGCGTGATTTTGTCTACCACTTCTGCGGCTGTATAACCCAGCATGCGTTCTGCGCCAACATTAAAAATCTGAATTACACCTTTGGCGTCAGTCGCGATGCTTGAAAAATTGGCGCTATTGAAAATGGCGTTTTGCAACGCTTTCGTTCTAAGCAAAGTCTCCTGACGCCGCATTTCAGTAGCACCGTCTGTTTTGGCTTCACCATCAAGGGCGATTATATTGATCTCTGTTTTAAACAAAGCCAGTCTCCGTATAAAACGTACAACTGCACGCGTTCAGATCTTGTGTATTAGAATAAAAAATGAATGCAGGAAAATCGTTAAGAAGTGTATTTTTTGAATTACTGTCAATGGACACCTAACATAGCCTGAACGAATTGGTGCTGGCGGTTTAATACTTTGAATGCGCCACCGGCATAGTTTCAACTATAAGCTAATGTAACATATATATCTTCTGTATGGTTATGTCTGTGCGGTACCTAACATAGATAAGCCATGGGGGAATAAACGTTTTTATCAAAGATTCTAATAGGAGATGAAACAGTTAGCCTGTTAGTGTATGGACGGGACGGGAACCAAAGGGATCAAGCGCGATTGATATTTTTAATCTTCAGTACACAATTTCAATATTTTTAGTTTTGAAATGCGCAGTTAACGATTGCAGCAAATCGTCGTGCAGAGTTACCCGCCAATCATTCCCCAATTCAAGCTCACCGCTGGCAAAGTCATTGTGATAGATGACAGCGACCGGGCAGACCGGTTGATTATTGTTACCGGATAAGCCGGGTTTCTGCGTTTGATTGGAGAAGGGTGCCAGCAGCGTTTTGAGGCTGGAAACTTGGCTGAGTGTCGTGGGATCGCAGTGAATCCTGATTTGTTTGGCAAAGCGCGAGCGTATCCCCGCGAAATCATAGAGCTGCTCGGCGGTGATTCTTAATTCTTCGCCTTCTTCGCCATTGTATCCGCGGTTGCTGACTTTCGCTTCGGCGATCAGAAGTTGATCTTCTTTTAACCAGGCGCGATTCGCATCGAACAATTCGCTGAAAATGACCAATTCAACACGCGCTTTACCATCGTCCAGATTGATCACGCCCATTCTGCCGCGGCGCGTCATTTGCACGCGGATGGAATGAATAATTCCGGCGAGTAGTTGCGGTTCGCGGCTTGGATTCAGCCGGTCGAGCCGGGTGCGGATGAATCGTTTTAGCTCTGCGGCGTAGGTATCAAAAGGATGTCCGCTAAAATAATAACCCAGGCCGATTTTTTCATGGCGAAGTTTCTCCCGGTCGGACCATGATTCAGCATGAATCAGTTGTGGCTGCATAGGGGATTGATCTCCTTCACCACCAAATAAATTGGCCTGACTGGAAGACCGGCTCATTTGCTCGGCGGATTCGATCGCCAGACCGACAGAAGCCAACAGGCTGGCACGGTTGGGATTGATGACATCAAACGCGCCAACGCGGATCAGTGATTCCATCACGCGGCGATTAGCGATACGCCGGTCGACACGGCTACAGAAATCGAATAAATCGGTAAACGGCCCCGTTTGTTCGCGCACGGCAACGATCGAGCTAATTGCGGATTCCCCGGTGCCTTTTACCGCACCGAGACCGAAGCGGATGGTTTTTTCATCGGCTGGGATAAAACGGTAGCCGGAACGATTGATATCGGGAGGCAGAATCGTCAAGCCATTGGCGATGGTGTCCTCAACAAAAATATGCACTTTATCCGTGTCATCCATATCGGCGGACAAACATGCCGCCATAAATTCAGCCGGGTAGTGCGCTTTCAGATAAGCGGTCTGGAAGGCGATCAGCGCGTAAGCAGCGGCATGGGATTTGTTAAAGCCGTAACCGGCGAATTTTTCCATCAAGCCAAACAGTTCGGTGGCTTTATCCTTGCTCAGGCCGTTATTCACAGCGCCATTCACGAAAATATCGCGCTGTTGTGCCATTTCTTCAACTTTCTTCTTACCCATCGCGCGGCGCAATAAATCGGCGCTGCCGAGACTGTAGCCGCCGATGACTTGCGCAATCTGCATGACCTGCTCTTGGTAAATCATGATCCCGTACGTTGGACCCAGAATCGGTTCCAGGCGGGGATCGAGATACTCAATCGTTTTTTTGCCGTGCTTGCGGTCAATAAATTCCGGAATCAAATCCATCGGGCCGGGGCGGTACAACGCAACCAGCGCGATGATGTCTTCAAAACAATCGGGTTTTGCTTTTTGTAATAAATCGATCATGCCGCGCGATTCAAACTGGAAGATGCCGACCGCGTTGCCTTTTCGCATCAGCGCGTAGGTGCGTTCATCCTCAAGCGGCAGTGTCTCCAGTGAGAAAGGCCGGGCTGTGGAGTCAATTGCAATAGAAGGCTCACCTTTTTTGCGCGATTGACGGATATAGCCGACGGCGCGATCCAGTGTGGTCAGCGTGCGTAATCCCAGAAAGTCGAATTTGACCAAACCAACTTTTTCAACATCATCCTTATCCAACTGGCTGACGACCGAATCACCGGATTCCGTACAATAGATCGGGCAGAAATCCGTGATTTCTCCAGAAGCGATCAAGACACCGCCGGCATGCATGCCGACGTTGCGTGTAATGCCTTCCAGGCTTTCCGCCAGTTCGAGCAAATTGCGCACATCTTCTTCCTCCGCGGCGCGCTGATTGAGCTGCGGCTCGAGCTGGCGCGCTTTTTTTAACGTCATGCCGATCTCAAAAGGTATCAGTTTGGCGAGCTGATCGACAAAGTTATACGGCAAATCCAGCACCCGGCCGATATCGCGAATCACGGCTTTGGCCGCCATTGTGCCAAACGTGACGATTTGGGAAACTTTTTCCGTGCCGTAGCGTTGCTTCACGTATTCGATGACCAATTCGCGCCGGTCCTGGCAGAAATCAATGTCAAAATCGGGCATGGAGACGCGTTCCGGATTCAGAAAGCGCTCAAACAGCAGATCGTAGCGCAATGGATCAAGATCGGTGATTCCCAATGAATAAGCCACTAATGAACCGGCCCCGGAGCCGCGCCCGGGACCGACCGGAACATCGTTGTGCTTGGCCCAGTTGATAAAATCGGCAACGATCAAGAAATAACCGGCAAACCCCATCTGAATAATAGTATTCACTTCAAACTCAAGGCGCGATTGATACTTGGACATTTTACCATTGTGCACGGCTTCATCAGGAAACAGGCTGGCCATACGCTGTATCAGGCCGGCTGCGGCCTGGTCGCGCAGATATTGTTCCAGGCTCTCATTGTTGGGCGTCGGAAACAACGGCAGCCGGTTGATACCCAGTTCCAATACCAGATTGCAGCGCTTGGCAATTTCGATTGTATTCGCCAGTGCGCTGGGAATATCGGCAAACAATTGGGTTATCTCGGCTTGTGTTTTGAAATATTGCTGTTCTGTAAAATATCTCGGACGGCGCTTGTCATCCAAGGTATGACCTTCTGCGATACAAACCCGCGCTTCATGGGCGCGGTAATCTTCAGGGTTCAGAAATTGTACTGCCTGCGTGGCAACGACAGGCAGATTGAATTTTTTGGCCAATACCAGCGATTGCTGAACCAGCATGGCTTCATTGGCATGACCATCCCGCTGGATTTCAATATAGAAACGATCAGGAAACAAATCAGCCCATTTTTGCGTCTGAATTTCCGCTTGTTGCAGATTATTTTGTAAAATGGACAATCCGATATCGCCAAAGCGGGCGCCTGATAAAGCGATGAGTCCCCGCGTGCCCGATTCATTCGAATGTAACCACGATTCTTTGATCTCGGCTCTGCCATGATGTTGATTTTCCCGGTAGGCGCGTGATAACAGGCGGGATAGCAGCAAATAACCGGCGTGCGATTGGCATAGCAGCAAAAGCCGGATTGGCTTGTTGCGATCGGATTCGTTGGTGATCCAGACATCACACCCGAGAATCGGTTTAATGCCATTTTTATAGGCAGTTTGGTAAAATTTGACCAGACCAAAAAGATTGGAAAGATCAGTCAACGCCAATGCGGGCATTTGATCGGCCACTGCTTTGGCAACCACCTCGGGAATACGGACCGTGCTATCCAGAATGGAGTATTCGCTGTGTAATCGCAAATGGATAAAAGCAGGGCTGGTTGGCATGAAGTTACAATTCGAGTCTGAGGTGACACGGAAATTTATACAATCGAGCGCTATTCTACATTATGTTGAATTCAGCAGAACTTTTTAAAATTTAGGGTCGTTCGCGCTCAGTCTGCTGGCATTGGTAGTGAAAGAAACTGAGTATCTTTTGTGGCAGCCAATTTAATTTTCCTGGAAACGGGCCTTGCATGAATCCGACGTGGCCGCCTTGCTCCGGAAATTCCAAAGTGACAGCGGGGGATACCGCTTGTTGAGATGGCAGCACCGAAGCTGGCATGAACGGATCATTCTGCGCATTGATCAACAAAGTGGGGACTTTGATAAGTCCGAGCCATTGTTTGCTGCTTGATTGCCGCCAATAGTCATCGGTATCGCGAAAACCATGCAAGGGCGCCGTGACCAGATTGTCAAAATCATAAATCGATGCGCATTTTTTGAGCGCTTGGGCATCAAATAAGCCGGGAAACTCTTCCAGTTTATCAAACGCTTTGGTTTTGAGTGTTGTCAGAAAATGACGGGTATACACTTGATTGAACCCGGTATCCAAAGCTGAACCGGCAGCCGCCAGATCAAGCGGAACGGATACCGCTGCAACGCCTGCCACGAGTTCTTTTGCTTGTTCCCCTTTTTCGCCCAGCCATTTCAATAGCGCATTGCCGCCCAACGAGACGCCCATCACATAAACCGGTTGTGCCACGCGTGCTGCCTGCATTTGATTGATAACACGCCGCAGCATCCAGTCGATTTCAGCGGAATCACCGGCGTGATAGGCGCGAGACAAGCGGTTGGGCACCCCGGAACATCCGCGAAAATGAATAACGGCACTGCGCCAGTGGTAAGTTCTCAAGCTATTAATCATACTCAAAACATAGTGACTGGATGATCCGCCTTCGAGGCCGTGGAAGAATATCACTAAAGGCAAATCGGCAGATCCGTCTGTCCAGTCCACATCGATAAAATCCCCATCGTCAAGTTCCCAGCGTTCACGCCGGTACTTGAACAATTGCGCTGGCTTACTGAAATAGGGATAGAGTGTTTGTATATTCCCGCCGGGCAACCAGGATGGCGCTGTATAACGTTCTGTGTATAAAGGTATTACGCTTTCAGACATATTTGCTATTTTTCACTCAGATATCCGGGTTATTTTTTGTATTCAATTGCAGATAATAGACTAACACTTGTGTGGATTCTAATATAAAAATGGCCAGCTTTTGTTGCTGGCCATTTTAATTGAAATTTAAGGTGTATCAAAGAATGGTTATGATCCCTTACTAATTTTCACTCCATTGATTACTGTTATCACCGACAGCAATTTTACTTCTTTTCTTTAAATGACTGTTGCCATTGTGAAGATTGCTTCTTTCCGTGAATCCGGTTCTTTTGTCAGTCAACTGAACTACGGTTGCTGGATGTTTTGCAGTATTCTGTGCCACATTGAATATGGAAATGGCACCGACTAACTCATGTGCCTGTTGTTCCAACGAAGCGGCGGCAGCGGCTGCCTGTTCTACCAACGCTGCATTCTGTTGTGTGACTTCATCCATTTGTGTTACCGCTTGATTGACTTGTTCGATACCGGTGCTTTGTTCTTTGGAGGCTGACGTAATGTCTGACATGATTTCAGTCACATGTTTAATGGACCCGACGATTTCATCCATTGTTTTGCCCGCCCGATTAACCAACGCGGTGCCCTCATCAACCTTTTGTACGGAATCATCAATCAGTGTTTTAATTTCCTTAGCTGCTGTTGCGCTGCGTTGCGCGAGGTTACGGACTTCTGTCGCTACGACCGCAAATCCGCGGCCTTGCTCGCCGGCGCGCGCTGCTTCAACGGCCGCATTGAGTGCCAGAATATTTGTTTGGAAGGCAATGCCATCAATGACATTAATGATGTCTGCGATCTTTTTTGAGCTTTCACTGATCGATGACATCGTGGTAACAACTTCCTTCATCATGATTCCACCTTTGGCGGTAATATCGCTGGCTGTCAAGGCGAGTTGATTAGCACTGATTGAGCTATCCGTGTTCTGACGCACGGCCGCAGTTAATTCTTCCATGCTGGAAGCCGTTTCTTCCAGCGAAGACGCCTGTTCTTCTGTGCGTTGTGATAAATCCAGATTGCCGGAAGCAATTTCACTCGTTGCTTGGCTAACGGATAGAGCATTTTTCTGTACATCCAGCACTGTGGCTCTCAGGTTGACTCCCATCTGAGTGAGGGCTTTTAATAATTGACCAAATTCATCGCTGCGATTAATGGAGAATTTATGCGTCAGATCGCCAGATGCAAGGATATTTGCAACATCAATCGCTTGATTTAACGGAGTCAATGTATTTTTTACCATACTAAAAGCAAGATAGAACATCACAGCAACGCCGGTTAAAGTTATTCCGGCAATCATGCTACTCAGTGATGCGGGAATCTGGGCTTGTGTAAGGCTCCACCAGCCAATACTACCGGCGGTCAATAAAAATACAGCAGGAATGGCCATGAAAAGGGCGATTCGTTTACTTAGGGTCATTTTAAAAAGCGCAGAAAATTTTCCTATCAAGTCGGTACGCACCACCTGACCTTTTTCGATCCTCAAGTTGGGTGCTTTACCATCCAGGATTTTTCGATAAATCGGCGCAACTTGCTCGATTGCTGCGCGAGGTGCTTTGGTGCGAACTGATAAATAACCAGTGATTTTTCCATTCTCCAGCAAAGGGGTTGCATTTGCAGTGATCCAGTAGAAATCGCCATTCTTGCGGCGATTCTTAACCAATCCTGTCCAGGGTAAGCCCTGTTTCAATGTGTTCCATAAATCCTCAAATGCTTCAGGCGGTACATCCGGGTGACGTACAATATTATGCGCTTTGCCGATCAATTCTTCTTCGCAGAAACCGCTGACTTCAATAAATGTCGGATTAACATAAGTGATTCTTCCCTTCGTATCGGTGGTTGATACGATTAACGTATCGTCCTCAATGGGATACTCTGTATTGGTGACCGGAAGATTTACTCTCATCTCTTATCCTTTAATAGTTTGTCAGAATTGGAGTTGAGTTTTACGGCATTGAAGTAATTATGTTTTGTCGGTGATTTCTTATTTAAATCTAAGAAACCATGCCTGTAAGTTGTGGGAATTATCTTGTTGCGATTGTGACGGAAACCTGTGTGAATTTCAATTTTAGCTCGCAATGTTGGCCCTCACGGAATCAAAAGGAAGAACAATCAGAATATTCCTATGGTTTTTAACATTTCAGACAGATACTATTGAAGATACAATTTATTTTGACATAGGCAACAGAATCGAAAGAGGCAGCTAGCTATTCAGGCATCCATGAGAAACAGATACATAGACAGACGTGATTTTCGATTAAAAGCAATATGAGTTTACATAAAGAATCCGGCTGGATTAAGAAATTTTCCCCCGATAAGTTCTTAGATCCGGCGGAAAATACATCCAGTGATCCCGGAGGCAAGGTAAATCCAAGAATCGCAGCGCGCAAAGTTCAATTTATTTCCAACCCGTTGCCTGATAAGGATAATATTTCGTGTGTGAATGAAGCTGAGACGCAAGAGAGATTGAATAAACTTGCGTGCTTATATGAAATCTCCCGGGATATGCTGGCTATCCGCTGTGTTGATGATCTGTGTCAAAAACTCATTGAGCATATGGGATTAACATGGAAATATTTGGGTGATGTTTTTCCTCTCATTGAAATTGATCATCAATGCTATACAGCAGGAAAATCTGCGTACGCGTTAGAACATAATTTTTCTACGCCAGTAATGGTAAATGGCGGAATCTGCGGGCAAATATGTGTCTTTTATGAAGACACTAATCTAATACGATGGCCGACAGATGAGGATTCTGTATTCCTGCAAAATATAGCCCATGATCTCGGTTTATGGCTGGAACAAAAACAGTTTCTTGATGGACAAACAGCTTTGCTGAACGAAGTCAGAATGATTGAAAGGGCGCTTGATGAACATGCCATCATAGCGATTACTAACAAACAGGGAAAAATAAAATATGTTAATCAAAAGTTTTGCTCTGTTTCCCAATACTCTGCCGAAGAATTGATCGGGCAAGATCATCGTATTATTAGTTCTGGTTATCATCCCAAAGAATTCATACAGAACTTATGGAGCACCATCGCGAAAGGTCAAACCTGGAAAGGAGAAATCAAGAATCGCGCTAAAGATGGCACTTATTACTGGGTTGATACCACAATTGTTCCATTTTCAGATCGTGCAGGAGCTCCGTATCAATACGTTGCAATACGCACAGAAGTGACTGAATACAAACGATTGGAACAAAAAATGGAAGCGCAAATGGCCGAATTGGCGCGATCGAACGATGAGCTTGAGCAATTTGCGTATGTTGTTACGCATGACTTGCAAGAACCGCTCCGTGCGATAAGCAGTTTTGTTCAATTACTGAAGAAATACTCAAACGCGCAATTGGATGAGCGTGCGAATGACTTGATCTCGCATGTGGTTGCCGGTACAAATCGCATGCAAATGCTTATTGATGATCTGTTAACTTATGCACAAGTCAATGCAAGTCAGACACCGAAAGAAGTGGATTGTGAGTGTTTATTAAACAATGTCCTGGCTGATTTGTCTGTCACAATTGGCGAATGTAACGCGATAGTCACCTACGATAAGCTCCCCGTGGTTAGAGGGATCCCTTTCCAGTTTATTCAATTATTTGCGAATTTAATCAATAATGCGCTTAAATTTCAACGAGAACAGCCACCCAAAATACATATTGGTGTAAAAGAAAATCCGGACGAATGGGTTTTTTGGGTGAGCGATAATGGGATTGGTATAGAAGAGCAATATTTAGAGCGGATTTTCCGCGTATTCCAACGGTTGCATAGCCGTAGAGAGTATGTGGGGACTGGTATCGGTTTGGCAATTTGTAAGAAAGTCGTCGAACATCACGGCGGGAAGATATGGGTCAAATCAGAGCCTAATGTAGGTTCCTCGTTTTATTTTTCAATTCCAAAAATTAATTAATTATCCGCGATGCGCTATAAAAATAATACTCATCCCAGCGTAATTCTGATGATAGATGACAACCCTACAGATGTTTTGTTGATTAAAGAGGCCTTCGCATTCTGTGAAGCGGATAGTGAAATTTATGTGGCAGAAGATGGTGTATATGCACTAGAGTATCTAAAGCAACAAGGCCAAAATCCTCAGGCGCCGCGCCCGGATCTCATCTTGCTGGATCTCAATATGCCGAGAAAAAATGGATTTGAAGTTTTAGCCGAATTGAAGGCGGATCCTGAGTTAAATACCATACCGGTTATCATCTATACATCTTCTGTAATAAAGGAAGATATCAAGGCTGCTTATAATAGTCACGCGAATGGCTATATCAGAAAATCGGTGGATTTTGATGAATGTATAAAAACAGCACGATCAATTAAAGATTTCTGGTTTTCTACTGCAATATTATATGAACCATAATCTGTCATGAATTCGACTAAGATTCATATTTTATTAATTGAAGATAATGAAACTGACGCAATACTTGTGCAAAGTGATTTACAACAAGCGATGGGCGATCAGATTTCCGTGGTTCATACGGACCGATTAAATTCTGCGCTTCGATTAATTCAACAACAGTCGTTTGATCTCATTTTGTCGGATCTGACGTTACCTGACAGCGATGGGATTGCAACAATTAATAAATTGCGTGAAAGCGCCGCCAGTATTCCCATCGCAGTATTATCATTCAGAGATGATGAGAAACTTGCAATCAAAACGATTAAAGCCGGCGCGCAGGATTATCTCGTTAAGGGAAGTTTGACCGAAGGTGTTCTGGCGCGGGTTATTCGCTATTCGATTGAAAGAAAGCGTATAGAAGAAAGTAACCGGAAAGCACAAAAACAATTTCAAACCATCTTTGAAAAAGCGCCGCTAGGCATTGCGTTGATCAATTTGCCGACGGGAAAATATTACGATGTGAACCCGAAGTATGCAGCCATTGCCGGAAGAAGTGTGGATGAACTTCTTTGTATCAATCAATCGGATATTATTCATTCGGATGATGTATCCTCTTACCGCAATGATATCGAGAAGTTCATCAATCATCAGTCGCATGATTGCAAGCTAGCAAAAAGAGTCTTGCGTCCGGATAAGTCCGTTATCTGGATTGAAATCTCTATCGTGCCGTTTGAGGTCATGGGTGACCAGGAAGTCTGCTATTTATGTATGATTGAAGACATTACTGAAAGTAAGCGGATGATCGAAAATCTCCGCCAGCTAACGACTCATTTGCAAGATGTCAGGGAAGAGGAAAGAACCCGGATTGGCCGTGAAATACATGATGTTCTGGGCGGTACCTTAACTGTTCTGAAAATGGATCTGGACTGGCTTTCAAAAAAAATAAGTGCGGATCCAATGCATGAACGGATCAGATCTCTTTATGAATTAACGGGTGAAGCCATCGAAACAGCGCGGAGGGTTTCAATAAATCTGCGCCCTAATGTATTGGACAATTTAGGATTGTACGGTGCCATCGAATGGCAAATACGTGAATTTGAGCAACGCACCAATATTAGATGCGAATTAGAATCAACGATATCAAATTTATCTTTTAATAATAAGAACTTTGAAACCAGCATTTTTAGAATTATTCAGGAAGTGTTTATCAACATAGTCCGGCACTCACAAGCTACCAGAGTCGATATTGAGCTTTGTGAAGATGAGGATGATATTTTGATTGCCATTAAAGATAACGGTGTCGGGATCACCGAATCACAAATGCTGAATCCTGATTCTTTTGGAATAATCGGCATGAATGAGAGAACACAGCAACTCGGCGGTAAATTGGAGATATCCGGCACACCTTCGCAAGGTAGTGTTGTAACACTTAAAATACCACTTACCATAGCAGCAACAAATGTTGGGGAATTAATCAATGATTAAAGTTCTGATTGCAGATGATCATGCTTTATTTCGTGACGGGCTTAAAAGAATTATCAATGAAACAGACGATATCGATGTTGTAGCAGAAGCTATTGATGGAAAGGATATTTTAAAGAAAGCAAAGGAATGCGATTGGGATATTGCGTTATTGGATATTAATTTGCCTGATATCAATGGACTGGATATTCTGAAAAGAATTTTATCAGCGAATGCTTCTTCGCGTGTTCTGGTTTTAAGCATGTATCCGGAAGAAGAATATGCGATTAGGGCAATCCGCTCTGGAGCGTCTGGGTATTTAACGAAAGACAGCCCGACCGATCAGCTGATCAGTGTGATTCGCCGCCTTGCCAAGGGTGGGAAGTATGTTAATCCTGAGCTGGCGGAGAAACTTCTGTTTAATCCCGTTGCGGATTCGGAGAAATTGACGCATACGACATTCTCGGACCGGGAATTTCATGTATTCAAACTAATTGTTGCCGGAGAATCCTTAACCTCCATCGCCAATAAATTATCACTCAGTGTTAAAACGGTGAGCACTTATCGATCGCGTATTCTGGAAAAAATGAATATGAAGAATAATGCACAATTGGTCCGCTATGCGATCCAGCACCGGTTGGTTGAATAAGACCGGAAGTGCTTGTTTTTAAAAGCCTGTTAAGGTATATGGGCGAAGTGTTTCAATATCAGTTGCTTGAGTATCGTCAGTTTTCCATGGAAGAAATGTTCTGCGCCGGGTATAAAAACAACGGGTTGTGATGCCGGTGTTGCCCAAGCCAAGATGGCTTCTGTTAATACGATGTCATCCCGATCGCCTTGAATAATCAAAGCAAATTCAGTATTTTCCGGTACTGCAGGTGCATTCAAGTTAACCACTGATGGTGCAACCAGAATGAGAAATTCTGGATCAAGCCTCTCTGCAGCATGTAATTGAATTGCGCCACCAAATGAGAAGCCTGCCAGGAGTAGCGGTAGATCCGTTGAATGCCGATTGAATTGATTGCGGATTGTTTGCGTGACTGCCATCACATCTTCTATCTCACCGATGCCATGATCAAAATGGCCCTCACTCTGACCCACGCCACGAAAATTAAATTTCGCTGTGATAAATTCAAGCGCTAATAAGGTGGTGAATAATGTATGAACAACCTTGTTATCCATTGTTCCGCCATGCAACGGATGTGGATGCGCGATGATGGCGATCCCTTTCGGAACAGATTCCGGTTCCCCCAGAATGACTTCGAGTTTCCCGGCAGAGCCATCAATGAAAAATTTTTGCGTAACAGCGGGCAAGTTTTTTTACCTTAGAAGCGGGTCAAATTTTCAGGCGTTCAACGATGTTGCCCTTAATCAGATGCTCATCAATGATTTCATCGATGTCGTCTTTGTCGATATAGGTATACCAGGTTTCATCGGGATAAATGACGATGACCGGACCTTCCTCACAGCGATCCAAACAACCGGCATTATTGATACGGATTTTTTTCTTACCGTTTAGCTTTAACGATTTAATTCGCTGCTTGGCATAATCGCGCATTTCTTGGGCGCAAAAGTTGTTACAACATTTGGCATCGCCTTCGCGTTGATTAGTGCAGAAAAAGACATGGTATTGATAGTAGCTCATAGGTGTTCTATAAAGAAATGGATAAATGGTTAGTTTAGCGTAATTTGATCTCTGTCCAAATGCGGCTGAGTATCCGGCGTTGTTTATGATTCAGATCCGTAATCATTTCCAGACGGGATAACGACTCTTCGTCAGGAAATATCACTTTATTTTGAAGTAATTCAGGCCGGATGAATGGCTTGGCATCGATGTTGGGATTGCCTGATCCAATCAAGTTGGTCAGCTCGGCGGAATTCTTACCATCCAGCATAAAATTAATAAACTGATGCGCAAGACCCGGATGTTTTCCACTTTTATGGAGAACCATGCTGTCCAATGACATTACTGCGCCCTGCTTGGGAATCGCATAATCAATGGTGAAATGGCGCCCGGTTTTTTTGGCATCCAGTGCCGCCTGAAATAAATCATTGGAATAACCGTGCACTACCCATAAATCACCAATGGCAATTTCGCGGATATAACTCGTGTTGCTGAATGCAGCCCAATACGGTTTGGCGCGGATAATCAGTTCCTTGGCCTGATTCCAATGCACTTCATCTTGATCGTTTGCCGCATACCCCAAATATAACAACGCCGCTGCCATCAACTCACGCGGACTATCCAGCACGGTAACACGGCCTTTTATTTTCTGCAGGTATTCCGGTTCAAAGATAATCGCCCATGTATCTGTCGGCAAACCGAGCTCTTGCACTTTATTCGTATTAAACCCTAGCAAAGTGAGCGTATAAGCATAGGGGACAGAATATTTATTCGTAGGATCGAATAGTGTTTTGAGATAAGCAGGATGGATATTCTTGATATTCGGTAATAACGTTTTATCTAAAGGGATGAGAATACCTTGGCGTATTAAAGTATCCATGGCATTGCCTGTCGGTACGATTAAGTCATAACCGGATGCGCCGGCAGCCAGCTTGGCCAGCATCTCCTCATTATCAGAAAAATAATCTTGTTTTACCTGGCAATCACACGAAGCTTCAAAACGTTGAATAGTCTCAGGAGCAATGTAATTGTTCCAATTAAATACTTGCAATACGCGCGCAGGGGTTTTATTGGAATCCGTAGAATTGTTTTGTTGCACGCAATCAATTACAGAGATTGTTACGAGTAACGCTAAACTCAAACGAACTGATATTGGCAGCGAATACACCATGACTATTTCGATTCACCTTTCAACATACTGGTATCGAATCGCGTTGCGATGATGATCAGTGTTAATGTCAATAGCACCAATAGTGTTGAAATGGCATTCACCTCCGGTGTGACAGCCACTTTGATCATCGTATAAATCTGAATTGGCAGAATCGGTTCGCCGGCACCTTTGGTAAAGAAGGTAATTACAAAATCATCAATCGAAAGGGTGAATGACATTAAAGCCCCCGCGATGATTGCAGGTCTTATCAACGGCAAGGTGATTTGCCGAAAAGTCTGCCAGGGCGTTGCGCCCAAGTCTCGCGCGGCTTCGAATATGGATTCATCCATGCCTTGCAAACGTGCACGTACAATAATAGCGACAAATCCGATACAGAAAGTCGTGTGCGCAATAATAATGGAGAGCATGCCCAGTGTCAGATTCAGCACTTGCAGAAAGAATAGAAGCAGCGAAACACCTAATAGGATTTCAGGCATGGCAACCGGTGTAAAAGCGAGGATCGGCAATACCTTCAGCTTGTAACGATGGATCGCCAAACCTGCCATGGTTCCCAATGTGGTTGCCAGAAAACTGGCGCTGATCGCAATGATCAATGAGTTACGCGCGGCCAGCAGCATTTCATGGTTATTCAATAGCGCTTTATACCAATGTAAGGTAAAACCGGCCCATTCCGCATTGAGTTTTGAGTCGTTGAATGAAAACACGACCACGATAATCAATGGTATGTACAAAAAGGCATAGACCAGAATCGATACTACCCACAAAGCTGTCTGACGGCGCGGCATTCTATTTATTCCACAGAGAAAATACACATAGGATTTATTCAAGCTGGGTTACGGGTTCTGGCAAACCAGGAAAACAAACCGGCGGTGCTCAATACGGCCAGCGTCAGCATAATCGAGAGTGTCGAACCAAAAGGCCAGTCCCTGGTTCCGAGGAATTGATCTTTGATCAAATTGCCGATCATGATATCGCCAGTTCCACCTAAGATGTCTGGAATTGCAAACATGCCGAGGACAGGAATAAAAACCAAAGCTGATCCGGAAAATATGCCGGGCAGTGATTGCGGCCAAGTGACATACCAGAAACGCTGCCAGCTATTTGCACCTAAATCCTGTGCGGCATCGAGCAAAATAGGATCATGCTTTTCCAGATTGGTATACAACGGCAATATCATAAATGGCAGGTGAACATAAACCATCCCGATCAGAACCGCGAAAGGAGAGAATAACAGCGTGACCGGTGCAATACCAAAAAAAGCCAGAATCCCGTTGATAAAGTGACTTAACCCGGACTCTGGGCCAAGAATAATCATCCAGGCATAAATGCGAACCAAAAAATTACTGGCAAACGGCAGCACAACGAGCATGATCATCAAATTACGAAATTTTTTCCGGCTGCGGGCAATCAGTAACGCAAGCGGGTAGGCCATGGCAATGCAAATGAGCGTGGTGAATGCTGCTACCGCAAACGACTTTAGAAATATTTCGGTATAAATAAAATCGCTAAAGAAAAATTGATAGGTTTCAATCGTCAAACCGGAATCACCAGCCACTTCTCCCGGTAAAATATTAATCGGAGCCAGACCGCCAAATTCACCCGGAAGGCGAAAAGAAGTAAAGACCATGATCAAGCTCGGGGCCACAAAGAAAATCAGCAAGAATAATAGCGGCGGCCCACTGATGAGCCATTTGAGGAGGCGGCCTGATGTTTGCATGTTTTAAAATTTAATGATGAACTTAGACTAATCAGGGAAAAACTGTGCGGATTGTTCCTGCCAACTGACCGCAACAGCTTCGTCTATTTCAAAAGGCTTGGTATGACCCGGTACCGAATTGGGAAGTAGTGCTTCAATTCGTGTGCCGTTAGACAGTTTAATGATATAGGTGGTGACATCACCGATATAAAGGAAATCTTTTATTTTTCCACGCAATTGGAATCCAGTATTGATCTCTGCTGACAGTGGAACAATACGAACTTGTTCAGGACGCACAGCAAACACACCGTGATCGTTCACTTTGATATGATCTTTTGCCGGTACCGTGACTTCTCCCAGTCCTTCAACTTTTAATTTTAAATGCAAAGGAGAAACTTCAATAACCAATGCCTTCAGCATATTTATTTTCCCAATAAAGTCCGCAACAAAACGATTCAATGGAAAATTATAAATTCTCTGCGGTTCGTCGATTTGCTCGATCCTGCCTTGATTCATCACGGCAATGCGGTGCGATAAAGCCAGTGCCTCATTTTGAGCGTGTGTGACATAAATAAAAGTGACGCCGGCATCCGCCTGTAAATTGATCAGTTCTCTTTGCATACTCTCGCGCAATTTCTCATCCAGCGCGCCCAATGGCTCATCCAGTAATAATAAGCGCGGCTGATTGATAAGTCCCCGGGCAAATGCCACCCGCTGCTTTTGTCCGCCCGACAATTCTTGGGGGTATCGACCGGCAAATTGGGTAAGTTCAACTTCTTCCAATGTTTCGGCGACCCGGGTTTTAATTTCTCCGGGTGTTTTGCCGGTCATTTTCAGCGGAAATCCGATATTGTCGGCCACTGTCATATGCGGAAATAGCGCATAGCTTTGGAAAACGGTATGAAACGGACGTTTCTCCGGAGGAAAACCGACAATATCCTCACCATCGAGCAAAATTTGTCCGCCATCAGGCGCATCAAAACCGGCGATCATACGTAACAACGTCGTCTTACCACAACCGGATGGACCCAGCAGTGTAAAGAATTCCCCGGCTTTGATTTCAATGCTGACGTCATCAACAGCAGTGAAATGCCCAAACCGTTTGGTTACATTCCGGATTTCAAGTAACGACATTACGTTTCTCGTAGAGAAAAATCATACTGTATCAAAGTTTAGTGACGTACTGAATGTATAATTTAATGGTTGATAGTGCTAACTGCATTTAAAATTATTGGAGTATTAACCAAGCCAAAAGAATTTAGCGATTCGGTTCAGCGGGAAAGCAAAAAAGTATCCAAGACCAACACTTTTTGTTGCTGATATTTGATGGCCAATGCGCCACAGCCACCCAACAGCAACCATTCGTGAGGAGTGGGTATCCAACCTTGTCAAATCCACATTCCAATCCTATTGATCCGGCCATTAAAAAGATTGATTAGAATCTCCGTATTCCGGCTTTCGCCGCTATGACAAATCGAACTATTTAATGGCCGACTCTATAATTTGAGTGATCCATCTATCGACGTGTGCCGGAGAGAAGTATCGCTGGCGACAATCTACAACGCACTTTAGAGCAGTTCCTATTGGGACAAGACGCTGCTGATTATCACTTACGACGAGCATGGGGACTCTACGATCATGTCCTTCCGCTGGTTCCGTTCGACCACACGTCCATTATCAGTACCGTCTGGGATTGCTTCAATCTGGGTAGTGTCTCAGTTTGAAGTTTTTGCAGCTGAATTGTATATAAGACTTGGGAAGGGATGATTTAAATTAATCAAGGCTGCGAAAGCGGCCGATTGCATTACTTTTGTACGAGATTGCAAAGCCAGTTAAAGACCGGAAAACGGCGATCATTGCCGCCATGCAAAATGGGTGCATTCAACTAACGAGAAATTGGCAAGTGCTGTCAGTTGCACCCAATTACTGGCGGAGTTCTTTTTCGCAAGGACAAGAACTTTTAGTTATGGACCAAACACCCTTTTGTCCACTCATTTTTCTTCGAGATTGGGTTGATCTTTTTTCTCGAGAATCTTTCGTCTGAGAGGGTGGAAAATATAAAAAATCAAAATCTTATACACATTTATTCTTTGACACATAATTCGGTTTCAGGTATTTTTATTCTTGGGAGAATAACACTTGAGTTAACGATTACGAGGAGACTAACATGCATTCCAATGAACAACAGCTCTATAAACTTTTTCAATGCCTTAATGCGCATGAGCACAAAGATATTGCTGATTGTTATCACGAGGAAGCTTCGTTTGAGGATATCGCATTTCGCTTAAAAGGCAAGAAACAGATTCACGCGATGTGGGACATGATCTGTTCCGACACTGAAGCGGGAGTCAAAAGCGACATTAAGTTGGAAATCAAGGAATTATCTGCTAACGACTCGACCGGCCATGCCGTCGTTCTTGAAGATTACACCTATCGGGATAATGGCCGGAAGGTTCACAACAGAATTGTTTCGAAGTTTAAGTTTCGAGATGGCTTGATCGTTAAACAGATAGACGAGTGCGATCCCGTTTGTTGGGCAAGTCAGGCGTTTGGAGGTATCAAAGGTTGTGTAGCGGGTCACATTGAATTCTTTCGTAGATTGAAGGCGATGAATAAGTTAAAAAAGGCCCGCCCCAAAGCATTTTCGTCTTGATGAACTGTAACTCTGCGTGACGCACGTTTCGGCTACAGAAAAGCAGGAGGAGGGATCGAAAACCGCAGTAGACTCTGGCAAGATTACTCCGTTTAGAATTTCCAAAAAAATAAGGGATCTGTGCGGCATAACCGGATGGTGTGTAAAAAGAAGCGGCATCGCAATTTCTGGTAGTCCCCTAACTATTTTCCTGGCTTTAGATGATCAATTACCACTTCGATGGAGCACGTAATATGTTTTCCGTATTAAAGTATTTCAAGGAATGGTTTCCCGTGCATGGCCCGAACGTAGCGCCGCCTGATTCCTGTAACACCCAATACCCTATCATTCTTCTTCACGGCATCGGTTTTCGCGATTACATGATTATTTCTTCCTGGGGACATATTCCGGAATTCCTCAGGAAAGGTGGAGCGAATGTTTATCTGGGAGAACTCGGGGCATGGAATTCTTCTATTGAAAATGCGGGAGTGCTGAAACAAAGGATAGAAGGGATATTGACCTCGACTGGCGCCAAAAAAGTGAATCTCATCGCGCATTCCAAGGGCGGACTCGACTCCCGTTACATGATATCCAAACTTGGAATGGGAGAAAAAGTCGCAAGCTTAACGACTATTTCCACGCCTCACTGGGGCTCCGCCTTTGCCGACGTTGCAACAAGACTTCTTCCAGATGATGACTGGGCCTATAAAGCGATCGACACGCTGGGGAAATTCATGGGCGATAAAGACCCGGAAAGCAATATCGCAATAAAAGAATTAACCCGTGAAAGCATGAAGAAATTCAATGCTGACGTGAAAGATGTCGAAGGCGTTTATTACCAGAGTTACGGCTCCAGAATGTTATCGCCAGCCAATGATCCCATTTTTCTCATCTCCTACGAGATCATCAAGAAATACGAAGGTGAAAACGATGGCATGGTTTCCGTTGACTCGTGCCAATGGGGTAATTTCCGGGGTATCCTTGAAGGGAAAGGGAGTGGAATTTCCCATCTGCAAATCACTGGTGCCGTAAGCGACGTTGTTTCAGGAATTAATATTCCGATGTGGTATGCCGGGATAGTTCAGGACTTGAAAGCGCAAGGGTACTAATAGCCAACATTTACTACCGTTATCAACGGCAGTGAAATTTCCCGGCTGTTTAGTGACATTCCATTAATTAATCAGGAATGATTAAATTGATTAATTACTTTGGAATGTGTCATTTGAGGCAGATGATGAATCAGGGTCTGCTATTTTAGCGTTCCGTTTTTCGTTACGCGCTATATTCCGTTTTAGACTTTCTGGGCCATTGATCATGGCGTCAAAGAAAACAGCACAATAGCTTTTGTCGATAATTGCATTCTGACGAGTAATTTCTGGCAGCATTAACGCATGGAGTTGCTGAAGATTATACCAAGGCACTGCAGGGTATACGTGATGCCCAATATGATAGTTAATATTGTTCCAGAACCATGAATGCATTGGATTGCTAATAATGGTACGAGTACCGGCAAGCTGGCCAGCATTCCAGGGTGTTCCATAGTGTTCTGCCACAAAACGAACGCTATTGAAAAATCCAAAAAAAATGAGCGGCCAGAACCAAAGTGCAAAAACTTCAGATGCAATTTCATGATTATTAGCCCATTCATAAATAATGACGGTAATCACTGCATGCAAAGCTATTTCACTCCAATGAACGAGTGCTTTCGCGCCGCGTAATTTTTGCAGGGGAAAAATAATAACAAACTGGATGGCTGTCAGAAGTACGCCAATCACGGCATATGCATAGAAGAGGATATAATCACCGATTCCTCGCTTACCCATTGTAAATGCATCCGGATCTTTAGTTGAACGATTAAAACGATGATGCAGGAGATGATCTTCTTTGAAAGCGGTGTATGAAATTAACAGCGGTATCATGGCAAAAACACCAAATACCCAATTCTTCCACTTTGCCTTAAATAAAACGCTGTGTGTGCAATCATGCATAAAAGTCACAATGCCCATCTGCATGTAACCCATGGCAAGATAGCAGAGCCAAACAATGGCCCAATGCGGGGCATTCCAGGCCATTATTCCGAGCCCTATCCATATCCCATAGAACAAAGGAATTTTTAGGTTGGGTTGCCAGCGATGCTGATAGAGTGCTTTCAGCTCGGCTTTATCAATAGAATTTGCCATAGGGATAAGTAGGGACTGTAACATAGTAATGTGCTCGGACACCTTGCATCTGGAAAATAAACTAACAAAGCCAGAATCCGGCATGCAATTTGTGTAATTACTGTGCTACTTTGGAGTAAACGGGAAGAGAGCTCGATACTGGGGCAATGAATGTATGCCGTAGATCTACGATCAGGCTACCCCGTTTAGAATTTCCGTATCTGCTTTATTACGAACATGGCAAGGAGATTGTCGCGAGAATATTTTTGATAAGATCAAATCTACCAGCACAAATTTTCTGGCGCGGTAAAGTTTTTGTATCTGAAATGCGGAAAAAGATTAGGAGGCAAAAATACGATTTAAATATACTAGCACAGCAGAAGTGAGCGATTGTAAAGCTTTTTTCTGTGTTAAAGACCTTGCCACATTCCTGCGTTGATTTCTAATAAAGAACAAATTTAGCGTATGAAACCCCCCACCGGTTTTCAGCCGGTGGAGTGTTAACTGAAACACTTAGATTCAAAAAACTCCAAGTGCTTGTGTCGATCGATTGCTTACGAGAAGTATATTGATATAACAATCAAACCCACCGCCACGAGGGTTATAACTCCGAAATTTAAACTCAATTTTTTAAAAATTTCAGCGTCTTCTTTCTCTAGCATATCCATAATCACCTCCACATTTAGTAACAGTCGAGGCGATATTATGAAACCAAGCAAGTTTACGTTTATTGATTTAGATCAAAAAATGTTAATGGACGCAAATAAATGCAGATTCAGACTTAAGAATTAGAAACTACTGTCAGTTTCTCAAATTTACACTCAAATAGCTGTGCGAGTTGTAAAACTGAGGTGTTTACTCGATGAGTGATATAAAACGCTAGTTCGATTTGAAATTATTGAAATATCTGCCAAGCCAGAAGTCCCGCCAATAAGATTGCGATGAGCATCAGCAGGCGGTTTTGGCGCTTTTCTTCGATGACCAGGTCGGTCATTTTTCTTTCCAGCATATCATTGCGATTTTCAGCGAGGGCTTGATGAATCAGGCGGGGAAATTCCGGCAGGATGATTGCCCAATTCGGGGCTTCTTTTTGTATCCGGCTGGCTAATCCGCGGAAACCGAGTTGTTCGGCCATCCAGTTCTCTAAAAAGGGTTTGGCTGTTTTCCACAGATCCAGATCGGGATCCAGATCACGGCCAAGGCCTTCGATATTCAGCAGTGTCTTTTGCAGTAGAACCAATTGCGGCTGGATTTCTACATTAAATTGCCGTGACGCCTGGAATAACTGCAGCAGGACTCGCCCGAACGATATTTCTTTCAACGGCTTGTCAAAGATCGGTTCACAGACGGCACGTATGGCGGATTCAAAATCATCCACCCGGGTATCTTTCGGCGCCCATCCCGCTTCCACGTGTGCCTGTGCAACACGCCCATAATCACGGCGGAAGAAAGCCAGAAAGTTTTGCGCCAGGTAATTTTTGTCTTCATCGCTGAGTGTTCCCATAATGCCAAAATCAACTGCAATATACTGGCCAGTTGCGCCAACAAAAATATTTCCCGGATGCATGTCCGCATGGAAGTAGCCATCTCTGAACACTTGGGTAAAGAATATTTCAACGCCGACACGCGCCAGTTGCGGGATATCAATACCTTGTTCGCGCAACGTATCGACATGGCTGATCGGCGTGCCTTTGACACGCTCCATGACCATCACGCTGCTGCGGCAGTAATCCCAATAGACTTCGGGAACAAACAGCAGGGGAGAATCCAGAAAATTGCGGCGTAACTGGCTGCAATTAGCCGCTTCACGCATCAGATCCAGTTCATCATCCAAGTGCCGGGCGAACTCCGAGACGACTTGGCGTAATTTCAAACGCTTTCCGTCCATCCAAAGGGATTCAGCTAACCATGCGCCGGTATCCATCAGCGCAACGTCGTGCATAATGATCGGCGCTAGATTAGGACGTAATATTTTTACTGCCGCTTCGGTGCCATCATGCAAAACGGCAAAATGGACTTGTGCTACTGATGCGCTGGCTTCGGGTGTTTCATCGAATTTAAGGAATATTTCATTGATCTTTTTGCCATATACTTTTTCCAGTGATGAGATGACTACTTCTGAAGGAAAAGGCGGCACCTGATCTTGCAGCTTGGCCAATTCATCAGCGATATCCTGCGGTAAGAGATCGCGCCGGGTAGACAACATTTGGCCGAATTTAACAAAGATAGGCCCCAGCGCTTCCAAAGCCAGCCGTAATCTTTCTCCGCGCGGCTTGTCCAAATTCCGCCAGAAGGTTAACGTTCTGACAGTTACGCGTAAGAATTGCAAGCGGCTATGGCTCAGAATAAATTCATCTAATCCGAATTTGAAGGCAATGTATAGTATTTTTAAAAGGCGAAATATGCGCATGGATTATAAAAATTTGGTGACGAGCAATAGAACTTAGGGATCAATTAGAACAGCACAAGTTTATTTTTCGGCAAGTATTCATTGATTTTATTATTTGAAAGAAAAATTAAATTGCGTTTAATTACTCGCTCACTAAGGTGCTTCGCTGGGTTAATCGGTCTAAACGTTGTTCCAGTTGTTCGGTGCTAAGCTGCAAATTCTTTACATCTTCACTAAACTGATCGACAGCCGCGGGTTTTGTTAACAAACGATCTTCTTCTGTCCAGTATTCGGCTAATGTCTGAGTAATGCGATGCACATTTTCCATCTGCCATTGGATCAGATGCTCACTGGCTTGTGTGATGCGATGTGCCGGTATATCGCCAATAGCTTTGCTCAGATCGTGCTCAATGATCGCGCCCAAATTAATCTGTTTGCCAATAGCCATTAATTCATCGGCAAACGATTGATCGCCGCTGATTTGTATTTGCTCGAATGCGCTGGATTCTCGCGCAAGTAACTGGGGCAGAATCAACGGGGATAGGGAGAGTGTCGTATCTGCACCCATATCACTACTATTCACTTGCTGTACTTCACCTTCCGCATCAATCAGCAGACTGAAATTAACCAAAGGCGGTATCCGGATACACACTGTCTTTCCGGTAAAAGATTGCAGTCGTTTGCATGCCCATCTTTCTCCGCGTAAAACATGATTGATGGGTGTGGTTACTACGGATGTCAGCATTATTATATTTACAGTTTGAAAATTGTAATAACAGGAATAGAAGAAATAGTTACGCCTATTTTGTTGGGCATCCGGTATTACTCAAGTGCACCGGAACTGAACCGCAGATATTGAATTCCCCGTTTCTTCCAAGCCTATAACAGCCCTACGAGTATAGCACTATATTTTGAGCCGGTTATACGACTCTGCATGTCTTCTTGCCAGTTCAAGCTGCCAGTGCGTCGGCGATCATCTCCGCTTGTTTCAGCACTGTTTCGGTAGCTAGCAATTGCATATCGGGCGGGTAGCCAAATTGCCGTAATGTCCGCTTCACAATCACTTTGAGTTTGGCTCTGACACTTTCCTTGATGGTCCAGTCTATCGAAGCATTTTCGCGTACCCGCTGCGTCAACACGATGGCCAATTGCCGCAATTGATCGTTCTGCATCAATTCTTTCGCACTGTGATTACTTGCTACCGCGGTATAAAACGCATACTCAAACTCAGTCAGACCGAGTGTTTTCGGCTCAAGATCGGAGGCGGTGATTTCCTTGCTGATTTTAATCAGTTCATCCATGACTTCGGCGGCCGTCAGGATTTTGTTCTGGTATTTCTTGATGGCATTTTCCAGCATTTCCATCAAGGATTTGCTTTGTACCAGATTCTTTTTAGCGCGAACTGTCAGCTCGTCATTGAGTAGTTTTTTGAGCACTTCCAGCGCCAGATTCTTATGTTCCATGCCTTTGAGCTCCAGCAGAAATTCTTCGGACAGGATGGAAATATCCGGTTTTTTGATCCCCGCCGCATCGAAAACATCAATTACCTGTTCGAACACCAACGCTTTATCGATGACTTGCCGGATGGTCGTCTCAATTTCTTCATTGGTTTTGCCGGAGCCGGTACGATCAAACTTCGCCAGTCGCGCTTTGACGGCCTGGAAAAAAGCCACTTCATCTTTGGCATCCATGGCTTGCGCGTGCGGAATGGCTATCGCAAAAGCCTGGGATAACGCGGTAACTGCATTGATATAGCGTTTCTTGCCATCGTCCAACCCTAGAACATGTTCTTCGGCGGCCAGAATGAGCGATAGCTTCTCAGCGGTACCGGCTGCAAAGTAATTCTCGTAAGGAAAGCCGTGATACATCGCAGAAATGACTTCGATTTTCTCCAGCATCAGAGTAACGGCTTGTTCTTGTGCCAGTGCCGGATCGCCCTTGCCACCGGCATCGGAATAGAACGATAAGGCTTCTTTCAAGTCGGCCGCAATGCCCAGGTAATCCACCACTAAACCGCCGGGCTTGTCTAAGTACACACGATTGACCCGTGCAATCGCTTGCATCAAATTGTGCCCTTTCATCGGCTTGTCAATGTACAGCGTGTGCATAGCCGGTGCATCAAAGCCGGTCAGCCACATATCGCGCACGATCACGAGTTTTAATGCATCCGCGTTATCTTTCATGCGTTCGGCCAGAATCTTGCGTTGCTGCTTGGTGGTGTGGTGTTTCGCCATCTTGGTGCCATCCGACGATGCCGCCGTCATGACGACTTTAATCACACCTTTGTTCAAATCTTCCGCGTGCCATTCGGGTTTGAGTTTGATGATCTCTTCATACAGATTGGCGGCAATACGGCGGGACATCGCCACGATCATGCCTTTCCCGGAAAAAACTTCTTGCCGGGCCTCGAAATGGCTGACGATATCTTGGGCGATATTGCGGATGCGCTGTTCACTGCCGACCAATGCTTCGACCTGCGTCCATTTTGCCTTGGCTTTCCCGGTTTCGCTGAAGTCTTCCTGATCCAGTTCCTCATCGAGTCCGGCAATGAGTTTTTTGCCTTCATCGCTCAGGGCCACTTTGGCCAAGCGGCTTTCATAATAGATACGCACCGTGGCGCCATCTTCCACCGCCTGGGCAATGTCGTAAATGTCGACATAATCCCCGAAAACCGCTGGCGTGTTCACATCGGTTTTCTCAATCGGAGTGCCGGTAAAGCCCAGATACGTGGCATTCGGCAACGCATCCCGCAAATATTTGGCAAATCCGTAGACTACTTTCTTGCCGATGACTTCGCCCTGGGCATCTTTTTCGTCGATGGTTTTAGCGCTGAAACCGTATTGGGTGCGGTGTGCTTCATCCACAATCACGACAATGTTGCCGCGGCTGGATAATTCCTCGTACACATTGCCTTGTTCCGGCTGAAACTTCTGGATCGTCGAGAAAATGACCCCGCCGGATGCGACCTTGAGCAACTCTTTGAGTTGCTGCCGGTCTTCCGCCTGTTTGGGTTCTTGCCGGAGCAGTTGTGAAGAAGCGGCAAAGGTGTCGAACAACTGATCGTCCAGATCATTGCGGTCGGTAATCACCAGGACAGTTGGATTATTCAGGGTGAGCACAATTTTGCCGGTGTAAAACACCATCGACAGCGATTTGCCCGAGCCATGCGTATGCCACACCACGCCTGCTTTCTTGTCGCCCTGCGATTGTTGCGTCACACTGGGCAAGCCGTAGTTGGCCGGATTTTGACGTATCTGGCGCACAGGCAATTCACTGCCGCAATCCGCCGCCCGCAATGTCGAAGCGATGGCCGCATTCACCGCGTAATACTGGTGATAAGCCGCCAGTTTCTTAACCGTGCCGATACTGATCACACCGGTTTTCAAGTCTTCTTTTTTGCTCTTCTCAAATACGATGAAATGCCGGATCAAATCCAACAAGGTGAATTTATTCAACATGCCGTTGATTAGGGTTCCGAGTTGACTCACCAAATGCGATGCTTCGGTCTTTCCATCGGCTGATTTCCATGTCATGAAGCGGCTCAACCCTGCCGACAGCGATCCTGCCTTGGCTTCCAAACCATCCGAAATGACGAGAATCGCATTGTAAGTAAACAGACCGGGAATGGTTTGCTGGTACGTGCCGATTTGCCGGGTAGGCGGATTGCATCGTGGCGTTTTCATCGGCGGCATTTTTAAGCTCGATAACCACCACCGGCAGGCCATTGATGAACACAACGAGATCCGGACGTTTTTTCTGGTTGTTCTCAATCACCGTAAATTGATTGGCCACCACAAATTCGTTATTTTCCGGATGATCAA
This sequence comes from Nitrosomonas sp. Is79A3, assembly GCF_000219585.1. Classification (NCBI taxonomy): domain Bacteria; kingdom Pseudomonadati; phylum Pseudomonadota; class Betaproteobacteria; order Nitrosomonadales; family Nitrosomonadaceae; genus Nitrosomonas; species Nitrosomonas sp. Is79A3. Next base: position 966,598 of record NC_015731.1, read on the forward strand.
AATCTATCAACCAGACAATATCACCGCGTTCATTACCATCTTGCTGATAACTGACCTTGACACCTTCGGTGAGCAGGCGATGGAAAGTTTCATTGTTGGTGAGTAATTCCGGGGAATGAATGCGCTCGATTTCCTTCAGGGCGGTCTGTAATACCGTGGCCGTTATGCCGGGGTTGATGCGCTGGAGTGCTTTTTCTAACCGGCCGGTAAGCAATACTTCGTCATAGCGGGCGCGTTCGGGATGGTCGCCATCGGGGGCGATATCGGGTGCGTAGATAGGGCTGTAACCTAACTGCTCAAACAGTTTAATCGCCAGATCTTCAATAGCGGATTCGGTGAGTTTGCTCACAAATTATTGCCATTGATCAAATTGATGATGACTTTCACGATGGTGTCTTTTTCCTCGGGTTTGCTCTCGGCAATCAGCAATGTGAACGCAACCAGGGCATTATCGCCGATGCGCTTTTCTCCGTCTGCATTAAGCAGATAATCATGACGCGCCAGAAACCAGACAAACAGCGCGGCGGCAATGCGTTTGTTGCCATCGGAAAATGAATGATTCTTGACGATGAAATACAGTAGATTGGCCGCTTTTTCCTCGATGCTGGGGTAAAGCTCCTTGCCGCCAAACGTTTGGTAAATGGTTTCCAACGAACTTTTGAAGGAATCATCTTTTTCGTTGCCGAACAATCCACCCAATTTTTCCTGCTCGCGCCAAAGCTGAATTTGTTGGATTGCCTCATCATAGGATATTCTGAATTGCCCGGTTTCCTGGATTCCGGTAACTTGTAAACGCTGGTGGTCGTAATCGTCCAGAACCGTCAGCGCGTGACTGTATTTTTCCAGTATCGACAGAATGCCTTGTGATTGTTCAGCAGATAAGGGTTCCTTCTGGAACAATCGGGAAGACAGGGCAATCGCTTGTTTTAAATCCGCAAGCTTGTCTTGTTGCGCTTGCAGTTTTTTTTCATTCAGCGCATAACCTTGCACCAGGTAGCGCTTGAGAATGTTGCTGGCCCAGATACGGAATTGCGTGCCTTTCTTGGAGTTGACGCGATAACCAACGGAAATGATCGCGTCGAGATTAAAATACTCGACCTGATAGATTTTCCCATCGGTGGCAGTTGTTGCATTTTTTGCAACCACTGAATTTTTGACTAGCTCGCCAGCGTCAAAGATGTTTTTCAAATGGCGGGAAATAACCGATTTATCGCGCTCGAACAGCTCGGCAATTTGTAGCAAACTAAGCCACAGGGTATCCTTCTCGAACATGACCTCAATGTGAGTCTGTCCGTTTTCAGTTTCGTAAATAACAATTGAACTTTGGGGCATCATGACTATTAGTCGTTCTTCATTGTAATTTCATTGAGTTTGGGCATTTTGGAGTAATGCCACCCGGTTAATACATATCGCTGCTGCTCGTAGCGTTTAGTCTCCGGCTTGCCGGTGCGGAATTGCATCCAATTGCGGCTCAGAGCCACCCAGACTTGCCAATCGTTTGGCGCTTTCCCGTTCAATCAAAGCTTTCAGCGCTTCTTTTACCAGTGCTGATTTCTTCTGCACATGCGTCAATGCTTGCGCTTTTTCCAGTAATTCGTCATCCAATACGATAGTGGTTCTCATGGTTAATCTCCAAGTGGATCACCGAATGCTGGGTTTTCTTGTGCATGAAGACAAGTAGGGGGGGCAAGAAATCTTTTGTCCTTAAGTACAGCCAACCCTTACTTCAATGCTATTCAGCTTGATTGTTCACTTTCTCCTTTGTCCGCTCAAATCAGCGATGGCAGCCTGCAACACTTGCCAACTAATTCTGGCCGTATGTTGATCCGGCCTGAAACCTTGCGAAGCCTGCTGTCGGGGATGGATGTAATTTCTAAAATCCTTCAGTGCGTGTCCATATTTCTTTACATCCAAAGACAATATGCCAACCTCATGCGCAACATTAATTAGATTATCAAGAGTCCAATCATGAAGCAGTTTTACATTTTCGTCTTTGTTCTTAGGTGCAGATTTAGCACCATTAAATTGTTGAGGTTGTTTTGTTGCTGCGTCAAGTAATAGCCCCTCCAATGTGCTTCAGCACAAGAAGATCGTTGCTAATGCGGCGCTCCCACGCATAGATTTGTGAATTTCATCAATTCGTTGTTCAATCACAGACAGTAACTGAGTATCAATATTTAGTCGTGCTAGATTTAGTTCAGAAAATTCCTGTTTAAGAAAATCCTCTTGCGAAGGAACTGTTCCAGCACCAGATGGTTTACCTCCCAAACGATTAATCACCATCAGTGCCTTGTCTCGATCGGCAGTAGCAACTTGCTCGATTGTATTTGCATATTCGAGTAGTGCCGCTAAAACCTTGCTTACTAAGATATCAGGCTCAATTTCCCAAAATGCTCGTAGACGCTTCATTTTGGATGCCCCGTTAACCTGATATTTATCGGCGTCAATATTTACGTTATGTTCTCGAAAAAACTCTGCGTATGTGGGGTCTGTAAAATTCAGCACATATCCGCCCCGATCAAACAATTTTTCAAAGATTACTTTCTCGTGAGTTTTTAACGTGGACATGGATTACACCTCTACCCGTACTTCGCCGCTCATGAGTTTGGGAAGCAGAGTGTCGCGGAGGGTTTCGAGAATTTTTAACTGCATTTTATTTTTTCTTATTTTAAGATAAAAAGGTAGCGCCATTTTTTCAAAGTCACGAATTAACTCTTGCGGAGGAATCACGGTAGATTCCTCATGGACATGGTTTCTATTAAGCGTTGGGACAGCTGAACCAGCATTGAGTGACTCCAAATCCAGGCCTTTGAGAAAGAAGTAAGAGAACAAAGGTGTTCCAATTCTAAACTCTTTAATATACAAAGAGGTATTCAGTGGCCAAAAATCATCCATCACAAAAAATACCTTTCCTAGTAAACCACTTCGGCCAGTAGTAACACCAGGTGCTTTAACCTTAAATTCTATATGACCGCCGCTATAACCACTGGCAGCATAGATCGGATAAATTCCTTTAATCCTATTTTGTGTTGGCAAATCAAAACCTCTTTGTAGAACAAATAAGTCTCCAATTTTCCCTTCCGTCCAATCTTCCTCCGACTCCTCCACAAACCACTGCCTAAAAAGCGTTTCGGCCATGGCTTCGAGGGTTTTATTCTGACGGTGCAGCAAGTCGATTTTGTCGTCAAGGCTGCTGAGGACGGAGGCGATGGCTTTTTGTTCTTCATAGCTGACAATAGGAATTGTCATATCAAGCAAATGTGGAACCTTGATGCTTGGTTGAACTCCCCCTATATCTAAGAATCCCTTCCATATGAGCTAGATAAGAAATAGTAGATATATCTACTGTCAACTCCACTCTTTAATCTAAGTGCGATTAAATTCTGTGCAATAGATCCACGTTGCTCTTGAATCAGCGCGACATTGCCTATAGTTCCCACTGTTGGCACTAATATATCTCCGGGTTTGAGGTGGCCTTTTCTAAACCAACTCCTATAGGTTTCTTCTGAAACAAATTTTCTAATTTTTGAATAGTCTGGAGTACGGCTCTCTTGGGAAATCACGTTAACTTCTAACAGTTCGTAACCGATTTCCGAAATGGGTGGTGTTTTTCCTCGATTGTCCACCACAACATCTACTAAATTTCCCAGAGGAATTTCCCGCCGCTCACTCATAACTTCACCTTCGCCAAACTCCCATTTCCCTCACGCACCACGACATAATCCTTCAAGATTTCCTGATGAAACGCCTCGGGCAGTCTGACCCAGTCTCGCGCTTCGATCAGGATCGGGATGTTGGATTCGCGTAGTGCCTGCAGAAAGGTGTCGAGCGGTTCGAACGGTATCGGACTCAAGTCCGGTGAACGCAGTACCAGGTCAAGGTCGCTGGCTTCGTGAGCGCTGCCATTGACGCGCGAGCCATAGGCCCAGGCTGTGACGGCGGGCAAGTGAGCTGCTAGCAGTTCGATCAGCCGTTTGCGGTCTTGCTCGCGCAGGATGAGCTGACTCATGGTCGTTGCTGGATTACTTCGTTGACACGGCGAGCATCCAGAATAAATTGCGGTAATAGCGCCAGGGTTTGGTTGGCGAAGCCTTCGCCATAATCGTGAGCGGTATCGTTACGGTTGTCGCGATAGATTAACCAGCGTTCGGCTTCTTCAAGGGTGATCAAGCCGTGCTTGGCAGCGAGGCGGAAAATATCCTTGAACATCAGTTGATCCACTTGTTTGCTGGAAGCGAAGTAGGGCTTCAAGCTTTTTTTCAGCAGCTTGCCGGTTTGTTCCAGGATGATTTCAAATTCCTTGACACAGGCGGCACGAAAAATATCGTAGGCCACACTGTCCTGCGGCTGCTGATTCAAACTGTCGAAGGCTTGGCTCAGCGTGACAATGCAACGGGCAAAATAATCCGTATTCAGTTGATTCATAGCTTAATCCTCGCAAGATTTTCCAGAATGGCTTGGCTCAATACCGCCTCTTCCCGCAACTGCGCCTCGAATTCTGCCTTCAGCGCGGCAAAGCGCTCGGGGAAATCAAAATCGTCTTCTTCATCCGGCAGCCCGACATAGCGCCCCGGCGTGAGCACATAATCCAGTTCAACCACGCGCTCCACCGGCACTGAAGCGCAGAAGCCTTTGATGTCTTCATACGGCTGGATTCCCGCCTGCGCGGGAATGACGGAGGCGTTGCGCCAGGCGTGGTAGGTGCTGGCGATTTTCTGGATGTCTTCGCGGGACAGTTCGAGGGTGCGGCGGTTGATCAGATGGCCGAGGTTGCGCGCGTCAATAAACAGGATCTGATCCTTACGGGGATGTCCATTATTACGCGCGCGGTTCATGAACCACAATCCGGCAGGAATTTGCGTGTTCAAAAACAACTTACCCGGTAAATTCACGATACAGTCGATCAGATTGCCTTCCGCAATCAGGTTCTTGCGGATTTCCCCTTCGCCGGAAGTTTTGGAAGTCAGCGCGCCTTTGGCCAGTACCACCCCGGCAATGCCCGCGGGCGATAAGTGATACGCAAAATGCTGTAGCCAGGCAAAATTGGCATTGCCCGCCGGGGGTGTGCCGAATTGCCAGCGGCCGTCGTTGCGTAATAACTCGCCGCTCCAGTCACTGACATTGAACGGCGGATTGGCGATGATGAAATCGGCTTTCAGGTCTTTGTGCGCATCGTTCAGGAACGAACCTTCGTTGTTCCATTTCACCTGCGAGCTGTCAATGCCGCGAATGGCGAGGTTCATTTTCGCCAGGCGCCAGGTGGTCTGGTTGCTTTCCTGGCCGTAAATGGAAATATCGTTGATGCGGCCTTGGTGTTCTTCGACAAACTTTTCCGATTGCACGAACATGCCGCCGGAGCCGCAACAGGGATCAAATACCCGGCCTTTGTAAGGCTCCAGCATCATCACCAGCAATTCGACGATGCTGCGCGGCGTGTAGAACTGGCCGCCTTGTTTGCCTTCGGCCAGGGCGAATTCACCGAGGAAATACTCGAACACATGGCCGAGCACATCGGCGCTGCGGGATTTGGCATCGCCCAACGCGATATTACCCACCAGATCAATAAGTCCGCCCAAACTCGCGGGATCGAGGTTTTGCCGGGCAAAGACTTTGGGCAATACGCCTTTCAGTGATGGATTTTCTTTCTCGATGGCATCCATCGCCGCATCCGCAAACTTGCCGATATCCGGCTGTTTGGCTTGAGCGACGAGATGCGGCCAGCGTGACTCGGGCGGGACATAAAAGATGTTTTCGGCTTTGTACTCGTCTTTGTCTTCAGGATCGGATCCGGCATAATCGCCGAATCCTGCTTGCAATTTGGCGAAATGTTCTTCGAATGAGTCGGAAATATATTTCAGGAAGATTAAGCCCAGCACCACATGTTTGTACTCTGCGGCATCAATGTTCTTGCGCAGTTTGTCAGCGGCTTTCCAGAGCTGTTTTTCCAGCGGTTCTTGTTTGATTTCTTTCGCAGCTTTCACCATGGTTAAGCTTATTTCCTTGATGACAGAGAGCGTTATAGGACGCCGATACGGCTTGAGGTAATTTCAGCGAATCACGCGATGGCTTTATCCATCCAGCTTTTTCTTCAGCATGGCGTTGACTTGCGCCGGATTGGCTTTGCCTTGTGTGGCTTTCATGATCTGGCCGATCAGTGAATTGAAGGCTTTTTCTTTGCCGTTGCGATAATCGGCGACTTGCTGCGCATTGGCGGCCAGCACCTGATCAACCAGTTTTTCAATCGCACCGTCGTCGGAAATCTGTTTCAAGCCTTTGGCTTCGATGATGGCGTCGACATTTTTGTCGAGTTCGCCGTTCCACATACTTTCAAACACCGTCTTCGCAGCTTTGCCGGAAATAGTGCCGTCACTGATACGCGCGAGCAGTGCGGCGAGCTGGGCAGGTGTGATCGGGCAGGCGGTCATTTCTATGCCTTCCTTGTTCAATTGCCCGCTGATCTCGCCCATAATCCAGTTGGCGCACAGTTTGGCTTGCGCGGGTAATTGCTTGAGCGTGGCGTCGAAATAATCCGCCATTTCGCGAGAACTGGTCAGCACGGAAGCGTCATAGGCGGACAATGCAAATTCGGAGATGTAACGATCCCGCCGCGCTTGCGGTAATTCCGGCAAGGTTTGCTTGATTTGATCAATCCAGCTTTGCGGAATTTCCAGCGGCAATAAATCCGGATCGGGGAAATAACGGTAGTCGTTGGCGTCTTCCTTGGTGCGCATGGTGCGCGTTTCGTCCTTGTTGGCATCATACAGACGAGTTTCCTGCCGGATAGCGCCGCCGTCTTCAAGGATTTCAATCTGTCTTCTGGCTTCATAATCGATGGCTTTTTCCAGGAAACGGAATGAGTTCAGATTTTTGATTTCGCAGCGCGTGCCGAGTTTTTCGGTGCCGCGCGGGCGCACCGAGACATTCGCATCGCAGCGGAATGAGCCTTCCTGCATGTTGCCGTCGCAAATACCGATCCAGCGAACCAGTGCATGCAATGTTTTTGCGTATGCCACGGCCTCCGCGCTGCTGCGCATGTCCGGTTCGGAGACGATTTCCAGCAATGGCGTGCCGGCGCGATTCAGATCGATGCCGCTCATGCCATGAAAATCTTCGTGCAGCGATTTTCCGGCGTCTTCCTCCAAATGCGCGCGGGTCAGGCGGACGTTCTTTTCAATGCCATCGATTTGAATCTGAATGTTACCGCCTTGCACTACCGGCAATTCGTATTGACTGATTTGGTAGCCTTTCGGCAAATCGGGATAAAAATAATTCTTACGCGCGAAAATGGAAGGCGAGTTGATTTTCGCTCCCACCGACAGTCCCAGTTTAATCGCCCGTTCCACCGCGCCTTTGTTGAGCACCGGCAGAACGCCCGGCAGCGCCAGATCGATTACGCTTGCCTGGGTATTCGGCGCTGCGCCATAGGCGGTGGAAGAGCCTGAGAAAATTTTGGATTGCGTTGAAAGTTGAGCATGTACTTCAAGGCCGATGACAATTTCCCATTGCATGATGTAGTTTCCGGCTAAATTGATATTTTCAGGAATGAACGATTGGTTTAAACGGGCGACTGCAGATGCCAGTCGGTTGCCAGTTGATATTGGTGCGCGACATTCAGCATTTGCGCTTCGCTGAAGTAATTGCCAATGATATGCAAACCGACCGGCCGGTTTTTATCGCCAAAGCCGACCGGGATCGACATGGCCGGCATTCCGGTGAGATTGGCCGCGCTGGTATAAATGTCCGACAAATACATCTGGATCGGATCGCCGCTTTTTTCTCCCAGATTAAAAGCCACGGTAGGGGTGGTGGGCCCCATGATAATGTCGCATTGTTTGTAAGCTTCGGCAAAATCCTGCGCGATCAGGCGGCGCAGCTTTTGCGCTTTAATATAATAAGCATCGTAATAACCATGCGATAAAACGTAGGTGCCGATCAGAATGCGCCGTTTCACTTCAGGGCCAAAACCTTCCGCGCGCGATTTGCGGTACATGTCGGCCAGATCGCCGTACGATTTGGCGCGATGGCCATAGCGCACGCCGTCAAACCGGGATAAATTGCTCGATGCTTCAGCTGGCGCCAGCACATAATAAACGGGGATCGCCAGCGGTGCGTTAGGCAGCGAAACTTCAACCGTTTGCGCACCCAGTTTGCGGTATTCATCCAATGCTTTCTCAATTGCGCTTTCGACATCCTTGCTCATGCCTTCGGCAAAATACTCCTTCGGCAGGCCGATGCGCAAGCCAGCTAGCGGTTCTTGCAGATCCCGCGCGTAGTCTTCGGCGTCTCGCTGCAAGCTGGTTGAGTCGCGTGGATCAAACCCGGTCATGACGTTCAGCAGCAGCGCGAGATCTTCTGCCGATTTGGCCATGGGGCCGCCCTGGTCCAAGCTGGAGGCGAAGGCAATCATGCCGTAGCGGGACACCAATCCGTAAGTCGGTTTGATTCCCGAGATGCCGCACAAGGCCGCCGGCTGGCGAATGGAGCCGCCGGTATCGGTGCCGGTTGCTGCCGGTGCCAGTCTTGCTGCCACTGCGCAAGCTGCGCCGCCTGAGCTGCCACCAGGCACTGCAGCATGATCCCAGGGATTTTTCACCGGTCCATAAAATGATGTTTCGTTGCTCGACCCCATGGCGAATTCATCCATGTTGGTCTTGCCAATATTGACTGCGCCCGCTTGATTGAAACGTTCAATGACTCCGGCATCATACGGTGAGACAAAATTCGACAGCATTTTTGACCCGCAGGTGGTTAGCCAGCCTTTGGCGCAAAAAATATCTTTCTGCGCAATGGGAATCCCGGTCAACGGGCCCGCTTGTCCGGCAGCAATCATTTTATCCGCGGCCTGCGCTTGCGCAAGGCTTAGTTCTTCATTTACTGTAATAAACGCATTGTATTCAGGATTAAGCGCCTTGATGCGTTTGAGAAATTCTGTTGTCAGTTCAGTGCTGGAAATCTTTTTTTCGGCAAGCTGAAGGGAGAGCTGTTTAAGGCTGGCATTAAACATGGCATTTACTGATAGAGAAAAATAAAATGTTGCGTATAATTATCGTTTTTAAATTCTAAGATAGTTCTTCCGGTTCACTTCGTTGAAGTAGTTTTTAGTCTATTCAATAACTTGTGGAACCAGATAGAGACCGGCTTCGACTTGTGGCGCTATCGATTGATATAATTCGCGCTGGTCGGTTTCGGTGACCTCATCTTCACGTAAACGCTGTGTGACACTTTGAGCGTGAGACATGGGTTCTACTGTTGAGGTATCGACTGCTTGCATGGTTTCAATCAGATTGAAAATACCGGATAACTGAATCAAAGTTTCTTTTGCTTCATCTTCATCAATCTCAATATAAGCAAGATCAGCTATACGTTTTACATCGCTAACAGACAAAGTCATTTTATAGGGGTAACCTTATATTCAAATAAGTATTAGGGTATCATGCCCGGTTTAACTGGCGTATTATTTTTTGAAGGTTTTAATTATTATTCGCTCTCACCTAATTACTAATAACGGATTCTGCCACTATGTTTAATTTCTTGAACAACAATATTCTTGGAAGCTATTTCTCAACAGATATGGCAATCGATCTGGGCACGGCGAATACGCTGATTTATGTCCACGGCCAGGGAATCGTGTTGGATGAACCCTCTGTAGTAGCAATCCGCGAAGAAAGCGGGGCCAATGGCAAGAAAATGATTCAGCAAGTCGGTCATGCAGCCAAGCAAATGCTGGGCCGCACACCGGGTAATATTACGGCTATCCGTCCGATGAAAGATGGGGTGATTGCGGATTTTACCGTGACAGAACAGATGCTCAAGATGTTCATCCGCAAAGTGAATCCTCCCCGGTTGTTTTCAGCCAATCCGCGCATTGTGATTTGTGTGCCTTACGGTTCCACACAAGTGGAACGCCGCGCTATTCGTGAAGCGGCCTACGGCGCCGGTGCCCGCAAAGTTGAGTTGATAGAAGAGCCTATGGCGGCCGCATTGGGCGCTGATATGCCGGTTGAATCACCTACTGGTTCCATGGTGGTTGACATTGGCGGCGGTACCACGGAAGTCGGTGTCATCTCGTTGGGCGGCATCGTTTATTCTAATTCGGTGCGCGTAGGCGGGGATAAATTTGACGAAGCAATCATTAACTATATCCGCCGCAACTATGGCATGTTAATTGGCGAACCTACTGCAGAAATCATCAAAAAAGAAATCGGTTCGGCTTTTCCAGGTTCTGAAGTACGCGAGATTGAAGTGAAAGGCCGCAACCTTGCAGAGGGAATACCGCGTAGCTTCACTATTTCCAGTAATGAGATTCTGGAAGCGCTGGCGGAACCGCTGAACAGCATTGTCAGTGCGGTTAAATCGGCCCTGGAACATACCCCGCCGGAATTGGGTTCGGATATTGCCGACAAAGGCATGGTTATGACCGGTGGCGGCGCTTTGCTGCGTGATATTGACCGTTTGCTAATGGAAGAAACCGGTTTGTCCGTCATTGTCGCCGATGATCCGCTGACCTGTGTAGTGCGTGGTGCTGGCATTGCTCTGGAAAACATGGATCGGTCGATTGGTATTTTTGCACGTGACTAAACACATTGAATCAGTAAACTTTTTTATTATTTTATAGACTGACTCAGACACAAAACCAGATTCGTAAATACTGGACGTAATGGAAACAGCTCCTCAGTTTTTCAGACATGGCCCAGGTCCGTTTGCACGGCTGTTTGTTTTCGCTTTGTTATCCTGTTTACTCATTATTGGGGATACGCGTTTCAAATATTTTCCGCAATTGCGCCAGGCTATTGGTGTGGTTATTTTTCCATTGCAGAAGATTGCCTATATCCCAGCCAATATTTATGATCAAGTAGAGGAATTTATTGCCAGTTTCAACTTACTGGAAGAAAACATAAAACTGAGGCAGCTCTATCTCGAGAACCGGGAACAATTACTAAAATTAGCTTCACTGGAAGCTGAGAATATTCATTTACGCAATTTGCTCGGAGCGGTGCAGCAAATTGAAACCAAAACCAGAACTAAGACAGTTCTGGCCGAAATTTTATATACCCCGCGCGATCCGTTTAATCATAAAATTACCTTGAATAAAGGCAGTCAACATCATATTCAACTCGGCCAAGCTGTCATTGATGATAAAGGCATCGTTGGACAAATCACACAGTTATATCCTTGGTCATCCGAAGTGACACTGCTTACCGACAGGGATCACTCCGTTCCCGTGCAAGTCGTCCGTAACAGTTTACGCTCTGTCGTTTCAGGTACCGGTAAAAATAACCAATTGGAATTGCGTTATCTATCGGTAAATACTGATATTCAGCAAGGCGATCAGTTGGTCACTTCTGGAATCGGCGGGGTCTATCCGCCCGGTATTCCTGTTGCGACAGTATTGCGAATTGAACGAGACCCTACGGGTGATTTTGCCCAGATTATCAGTACACCGGTTGCCGGCGTGGACCGGAACCGGCAAGTTTTAATCCTGTCCCTGATACAGCCGGAATCCCATGATGCTTTAGAGATGCCTAAAATTGAATCCGGAAAGAAATAAAGACGACAGGTCAAATAAGGATAATTACTTTGGACAGGATGTGTATGTTCCTGCCAGTAATTGGTTTATTGCGGCAAGTTTAGTTATGGCTTTGATTCTTAATTTCCTGCCATTGCAAGGGGATATATTGATATTTCGCCCTGATTTCGTAGCGATTGCCATAGCCTATTGGAACATTAATCACCCGCACAAAATGGGAATGGGTGTGGCTTTCGGCATGGGATTAATGATGGATGTCGGCAACACCGGTATATTGGGACAGCATGCTTTAGCCTATTGTGTCATTGTTTACCTTACATTAATTTTCGGGCGGCGATTACGGTTATTTAATTCGATGCAACAAGCCCCACAGATTGGTTTGATATTATTGATCATGCAGATAGTCATTGTTCTGGTTGCAACCTCAGGCGGCTCAGCATTACCCGATGGGCAATATTTTCTTGCGGCGCTGTCGGGTACCTTGCTTTGGGCACCCGGTTCTTACCTATTATCGATGCTCCTGAAACAAAAATCAGATCCTGATGCGTTATGAAACGACATGTAGAACTGCGAAATCATCCTGTCGAATTACATAAATTTCGTTTTCGTCTCGCCGTTAGCGCTTGTTTTGTACTTGTTCTTTTCTTGATACTCTATGTGCGTTTCTATTATTTACAGGTTTCTCAACAAGAACACTATCACACGCTGGCGGAAGCAAACCGTATTTCCATTTCGCCGCTGGTTCCCAATCGCGGCTTGATTTATGACCGCAATGGCAGGGCCCTGGCGCAGAACTATTCAGCCTACACGTTAGAAGTTATCTCCAGTAAAATCCAGAATCTTGAATCGACACTGGATGAGCTGGCGACAATTATTGAAATAACAGCCACTGACCGTCAGCGGTTCAAGAAATTGCTGAAGGAAAGTAAGCGATTTAATAGCCTGCCGATTCGCAGCCGTTTGACGGATGTGGAAATCGCAACTTTTGCGGCTAATCGCTACCGGTTTCCTGGTATTGAAATCAAGGCACGTGTGCTGCGTCAATATCCGGAGAAAGAAATTGTATCGCATATCATTGGCTACATCAGCCGTATCAATGATCAAGATCTTGAGCAACTGGAACGCAATGAAGAGCTCAATAATTATCGAGGTTCTCAGCATATTGGGAAAATTGGCATTGAACAGAGTTATGAGAAGCAATTGCATGGCGTTACCGGTTTCGAGGAAGTAGAAACCGATGCGGCGGGCCGCTCCATTCGTGTTTTGTCACGTACACCATCCATTCCGGGTAATAATTTGATCCTTTCGATCGATCTCGGGTTGCAGGAAGCTGCAGAAAAAGCTTTTGGCGACCGTCGTGGCGCATTGGTTGCATTGGACCCGAATAACGGCGAGGTGCTTGCTTTCGTCAGCAAGCCGGGCTATGACAATAATCTTTTTATCGGCGGTATTGATCAGGAAAACTGGAATCTGCTGAACAATTCGATTGATAGGCCACTGAACAACCGGGCATTACGGGGTGTTTATCCGCCTGGATCAACCTTTAAGCCTTTTATGGCATTGGCGGCGCTTGAGCTCGGGAAACGCACACCGGAATATAGTATGAGCGATCCCGGATACTTCTCCTTGCCCGGTGTGGAGCGCCGCTATCGCGATTGGAAACCGGGTGGTCATGGTCGAGTTGATTTGCACAAATCATTAGTTGTTTCATGCGATACCTATTATTACAGTCTTGCCAATGATCTGGGGATAGACAATATACACAACTTCATCGGTCAATTTGGATTGGGTAAAAAAACAGGTATTGATATCGAAGGTGAGGTTTCTGGTCTTCTGCCATCGTCTGCCTGGAAAATGAGTCAATATAAGCAAAAATGGTATGCCGGAGATACTATTTCTGTTGCAATCGGTCAGGGCTATAATCTGACCACACCTTTACAGCTTGCTTTTGCCACGATGATCATCGCAAATAATGGCAAAGCTTATCTTCCCCGTCTGGTAAAGCAAATACAAAACAGTGAGACCGGGAATGTCGAGGATATTCCCGAAAAGCTACTCTACAGTCTGAATTTGAAACCCAGAAATCTTGAAATAGTCAAGAATGCATTGGTTGATGTCACACGCCCCGGAGGTACTGCTGCAAAAGCTGCTATCAACGCAAGTTATACCTTTGCAGGTAAAACCGGCACATCACAAGTGATCGGCATTAAGCAGGGCGAACGGTACAATGAAAAATCTATTAATGAGCGTCACCGTGACCATGCCATGTTTATCGCTTATGCGCCAGCAGATAACCCTAAAATTGCACTGGCGGTACTGGTTGAGAATACTGGCACCGGCGGTTCAACCGCAGCACCTATTGCCAGACAAGTATTTGATTATTATTTATTAGGGAAATTGCCTGAAGCGGCTGTTGCAAAATTAAATGAGCCAGTTGAGGAACATATTCATGATCATCTCTAACAGGCTGTTGAAAAACTATCTGCGTTGCTGCTGCGGTGTTAAAAACAGAGTCAAAATGCTCATTTATTAAGCATAAAGTGCGCTTTTTCGCCTGTTTTTGCCTTGCATCGGCTGCCTCGAAAACGTTTTTCAACGGCCTGCTAAGGGGTAGGGTAGGCGATTGGTTAAACAATCCATTAAACGATGACAGCTGACTAAATCTAAGCATGATAGAAATTAAAAAAATCTGGCACTATCTCACACGCTATATGGATAGTTTTCTGTTGATCGGAATACTCACATTAATGGCTGTGGGGTTGATTGTGCTCTACAGTGCTACAGGCGCAAATATGAGTAGAGTCAGTAATCAAATCATCAACATGCTGGTGGCCTTGGTGATCATGTGGCTGGTTGCCAATATTCCTTTGCAACAAATCATGCGCCTTGCACTACCGATGTATATAGTGGGACTCGTCTTACTGATCGGTGTTGCCTTGTTTGGAGAAATCAACAATGGCGCGAGGCGCTGGCTCAATATCGGGGTGACAAGAATTCAACCATCCGAATTGATGAAGATTGCCATACCGCTGATGATGGCCTGGTATTTCGATAAACACGAAATCACCTTACGGCTAAAAGATTATCTGGGTGCAACGGTTCTGTTAATGTTGCCGGTTTTGTTGATCTTGCGGCAACCGGACTTGGGCACCGCATTATTAATTACGGCCAGCGGTTTTTATGTATTGTTTCTGGCTGGATTATCATGGCGCATTATTGCCGGATTGGTGATAGCGGCAGCGGCTAGCCTGCCGGTATTTTGGTCGATCATGCATGATTACCAGCGACGGCGTATTATAACATTGCTTGATCCTTCACAAGATCCGCTGGGAGCTGGTTATCACACCATACAATCATCCATCGCGATAGGTTCTGGCGGTATTGTTGGTAAAGGGTGGCAAAATGGCACACAAGCACAATTGGATTTTTTACCGGAACAAAGCACTGATTTTATTTTTGCAGTTTTCTCCGAAGAGTTCGGCCTCATTGGTAATACCATACTATTATTCTTGTACTTAATAGTAATTGGGCGTTGCATGGTGATTACGGCCAATGCCTCGACACAGTTTACTCGCTTGATTGCTGGATCAATTACACTGACTTTCTTTACGTATATTTTTGTTAATATGGGAATGGTTAGTGGTATCCTTCCCATTGTAGGCGTTCCGCTTCCACTCATCAGCTACGGTGGTACATCAATGGTGACAATGTTGCTCGGATTTGGTATTTTGATGAGTATTCAAACACATCCTAAACTAGTCAAAACATGACAAACACTTTTCTCCTATTTCAGAAAGCTCGCAAATATTTATCTGGATTATCTGCACCGGTTATTGGATTAGCATTGGCAATGGTCTTTGCATTGCTGACAGCATGCAGCAGTATGCCGCAAAATAAAGGTGCGTTGCCACAAAAAGACGCATTTTCTGCTTCAATATCTCACTCAGGCCCAGGTCCGGTAGCTAGAAAAGGAGGGGGATATTATCTGGATGATGGTCCGGGTGATAATCCGCCTCCTAATCTGCATTTGGTTCCAGATCCCGTACCCAGAGTTGAATCGCTTCGTCCGGCCAATATGCAGCCGTACGTTGCACTAGGGAAAAATTTCAAACCGATGACCGAACTACGTCCCTATAAAGAGCGAGGAACCGCTTCATGGTATGGCCGCCGCTATCATGGAAACAATACGGCATCGGGGGAGGTTTACGACATGTATGCAATGACAGCGGCTCACCCGACGTTGCCGTTACCTAGCTATGCCCGGGTAACCAATCTGGAGAATGGCAAATCAGTGATTGTGCGTCTGAATGATCGCGGACCATTTTTAGCGGATCGCTTAATCGATCTTTCTTATACGGCAGCTTATAAACTCGGAATACTGGCTGGTGGGAGTGGTCAGGTTGAGGTTGAAAGCATATTGCCTGGCGATACACCGAGACTGGCTGTTTCTAAACCATCGGCATCACTGCCTGTTGCGGATAGTAATGCAGAAATGAATATGGTTTACCTGCAACTGGGCGCATTTGGCTCATCGGACAATGCACATAATTTTCTTACACAGGTACGGAAGAAACTTCCGTGGCTCAACGATACGGTCAGTATTACCAGAAATAATGGTTTGTACAAAATTCATGCGGGTCCCTATCCAGATCAGGTCGTTGCTCAGTTGGCGGCTAATTCGATTACGCAACAGCTTGAGATAAAACCTGTGTTGGTGATCGATTGATAGAGACAAAAAAATCCCTATTGCAAGCAATAGGGATTAAAGGGCCTCGTCATAAAATCATTCATCACAATCAGCTGGTCAAATGTAAAACATCTTCCTCAGTAAAGGCATCGCTACATTTTTTACATTCCGGCTTCGATGTTCTCGAATCGATTGCGATTACATGATTTCAAGTTTAATACCTACTGAGTAGCTTTGAAGATGAAAACAGAGAGGGAATATACCGCTATATTTAAATTATAACTGTGACTTTTAGCACACGCATGCAGAAGTTTTGTCTTGCTATCAGCTCGGCCAGGACAGAATTACTTTCTTTAGAAAGACTTAATCGACTGTTTCCGGAATTTTTGTTATATCAGGCGGGGGATAGTTGCGCCATCTCTGATCTTCACTCCATGAAGCTATGGATTTCATGAAAACCGGCATACTGCAGCAATCGGATTTTTATTGTGTTTTACTTTTTAGGACTCTGTCGGACTTAAGGCTAATTTACAGCGCAAATGAGGCAACGGTTCGTATTTACTCAATTTCTTATTGCTTAGTCTCGCTATGCGCCTCAAAATTGAGTAAATATGCGCTCGTTCTCCCACTTGGTTCGCAACGATTGCTTAAGTCCGGCAGGAACCCTAGTTATGATGGTTAAATAGGCTGCTGAGTAGTCTATAATCAACCCACCCTCTATCAAAAGTTTTGATGCTTTTGATCTTTGTAAACACTTGGGACGGTTCGCCAAGATCTGATAAAACTGCAATTGCGCCATTAAAATCTTGTGAGCGGGTGTAACCACTTACCGTGATAAGCGTAGGGAGGTTAGCAGCCAGAGCTGACTTCAAACCATTTTCCGAATCTTCGATAGCGATACATTGTTGCGCGGTAAGTTTAAGTTGATTGAGTACCCATTGGTAAATATCGGGTGCCGGTTTTTTCATCGGCACAATATCACCGGCACCGATCACGTCGAACCAGCCAACCGATTCTTCGCCCAAAGTCGATTTTAGCAGCGCGGTAACATTCTCCATGGTCGTTGTTGTTGCAATCGCGATTTTTATTTTTTCCTGGCGCAACTCATGGATTAATCGCGCGACTCCAGGGCGTAATGGGATGCTACCGGTTTCCATCAATGATTCGAAATATTTAGTTTTGGTTTTGTGTAAGCTGATAATCCAGTCTGTTAAATCGCTTTTATTGAGTGTGGCCGGAACATACCTTTCTATATAATAGCGGATTCGTTCTTTTCCGCCAGTGACTTGTAATAGTTCACCATAAAGATCTATATCCCAATTCCAGTCCAGATTAAATTGTTTAAATGCTGCATTGAAGGCAAGACGGTGGCCATCTTGCTCAGTGTCAGCAAGCGTGCCATCAACATCAAAAAGTACGGCTTGAAGTTTATTCTGTGTATTTGTCATCTTAATTCTGTTTATTATCAAATGGATTATAGCTGGCGCGTTGCAGGCGATCCGTAATGGCTAACCAGCTTGGATGATCAGGCGGTGCCTCTATTATCATATAATCAAATGCTGCTTGATCAAACTGGCGTAATTTTGCATAGAGTTGCTGGCCATAAGCGATTGGATCCGAAGGCATGGAGAATTGTTCAATAGATTGATCCGAAGGTTGTGATGGAGCGATATCAGACCATGTCATGACCAACACTCGCAAGCCTTGTGCAGCTAAAGCTAAAGCGCGATCCCATATGTGTTCCGTAGAATATATTCTTAAGGGCGTTGCAGGCGCGTAGTGGGCTGGTAATGATCCGGATGTACGTATCATCTGGCTGGTGTTGTGCGCTAATATAACCGGATCCTCCAGCACGGATTCCAGTGCGGATACCGCGATTCCACCCGGCCGCAGTATCATCGGTGATTGATCATGAAAACTGATGATCGTACTTTCCAAGCCTACTTCACAGGCGCCGCCATCCAGGATCATATCGACCGCCGAACCCAACTCCTCGCGCACATGTGCCGCTATAGTCGGACTGATTCGTCCAAAACGGTTTGCAGATGGTGCTGCAAGCGCTTTTTCCGGTCCCAATGCAGCAAGTAGAGCCAGTGCAACAGGATGAGCCGGTATGCGCAAGCCCACAGTATCTTGGCCGCCGGTAACGCTATCGGGTATGTGGCGGCTGCGTTGCAGAATTAGCGTGAGTGGCCCGGGCCAAAAATGATTGGCTAGCTTCCAGGCAGAATCCGGTATTTCTTCGGCCCAATAATGCAAATCGGAAATATCGCCGATGTGAACGATGAGCGGGTGATCAATCGGCCGCTGTTTTATTTTGTAGATTTTATTGATGGCATCCGGGTTGGTGACATCTGCGCCGAGGCCATAAACCGTTTCGGTAGGGAAAGCCACTGTGCCGCCTGCATTCAATACCTGAGCGGCTGCAGTAATCTGATCCTGCTGCTTCGGTGTCAAATTGGGCCTATTTTGTTTGTATTGCGTGTGTTCCATTCGTGTGGTGATATTTCTTGATTTCCGAATTAAATGAAAGTGGTTCATTAATGAAATCACGGTATATTGTCATGCCAATCATAACCGAGCACGCCCTGCATCATACGTACGATATAAAAACTCAGCCAATTCACAACATAATTGCGCCATGAGAAGAAGTTTTTATGTGTGGACGTTACTGCTATGGATTCTTCTGTAATCGCGGTTTTTAAACTTGTTCTGAGTTCAAGCGCAAATTGATGATCTTCAATGATGATATTGGCTTCGCGCGCGAGCAGTAAACTGAAAGGATCAATGTTGGAAGAACCCACGGTTGCCCAATGTTGATCAATAACCGCTACTTTGGCATGCAAATAGCTGCGATTATATTCATAAATTTTTATCCCGGCTTTCAGCAAATTTTCATACAGTGCCTGGGTTGCATGGTACTGCAAACGATATTCAATTTTACCTTGCAATAAGAGCTCAACAGTTACACCACGTTGGGCGGCATTTTTTAGCGCGTTACTAAACTTTCTTCCTGGTAGAAAATAAGCGTTGGCGATAATGACTTCGGTATGTGCCTGGTTGATGGCATCTAAATAAGCGTGTTCAATGTCATGACGATGGCGCCAGTTATCGCGTATCAAAAATGCGGCTTTTTGATTTCCGCAAGGTTTGTCAGCCGGTTTTATAGTAGCCGGGATAACCCAGCGTTTCTTTAAATGCACCCATGCGACCAACATCCATAAATGCTTCATCGCTTTATGTATCGGAATAAGCAACGGGCCTTTAATAACAACAGCGTAATCAAAACGTGGTGTTAGTTTTTCCGGATTATGCTGATCGTCAATGATATTGATTCCACCGGCGAAAGCGATTTGTGCGTCAACAATGACTAATTTGCGATGCATCCGGCGAAGACGATAGCGACGGGGCATTGAAAAAATAATTTCAGGCCGGAATATCAGTACTTTCATGCCGGCCTTAAGCATGCTGTCAATTTCTTCTCGCGGAAAATCCTGCGAACCGAAGCCATCCAGCAGCAGGTGTACGGTTACGCCACGTTGTGCAGCACGTTTTAAGGCCGCTGAGATTTTGCTGCCAATCGCGTCGTATTCAAAAATATACGTTTCAATATGTATTTCAATTTGCGCTTTTTCTATTGCTGCTTCTAATTCCGGGAAATATTCATCGCCATTGTGCAGCAGGGTTATGCGGTTATTATCAACAAAATGAAGATTTCTCATGTAGGGTTTAGATTCGTTGATAGTGCAGCATGTACCATTATGTGCTGGTTAGCGCCGGAAAAATCTTTTCGGGCGTATGGCTCACGATTTGCAGATTCTTAGGCACTGGTTATAGGTGTCGCTATGAAATCTTCAACATTCTATCCAACGCTAATTTTGCAAGCTTGGCTTCATCTTGTGGGACTTTGATCTGATTCACGACATTGCCATTGACCAGGTTTTCCAGTGCCCAAGCCAGATGCTGCGGATCAATTCGTGCCATCGTCGAACACATACATACCATAGGTGACATAAACTGGATAATTTTTCCTTTGGATTTGAATTCTTCAGTAATCCGGCTGACCAGATTGAGTTCAGTGCCAACTAACCAGCGTGTGCCGCTTTTTGCTTCTGCAATGGTTCTAATGATGTATTCCGTAGATCCGACGTAATCGGATGCCTTGCAAACTTCAAAACTACATTCCGGGTGAGAAATGACGATACCATCCGGGTATAGATTGCGGAAACGAATGATGTGTTGTGGCTGAAACATTTGATGAACTGAGCAATGGCCTTTCCAGAGTAAAATTTTAGCTTTCTTAATTTGTTCAACGGTCAGTCCACCCATTGGTTCATCAAAATTCCATACCGGCATTTCATCGAGTGGAATGCCCAATTGATGTCCGCTCCAACGGCCGAGATGTTGATCAGGGAAAAACAAAACCTTTTCCCGTTGATTAAATGACCACTGTAGAACCTTACCGGCATTACTGGATGTGCAGACAATACCGCCGTGCTCGCCACAAAAAGCTTTAAGGTCAGCCGCAGAATTAATATATGTGATCGGAGTGACCGCTTCATCGGGATCCAATATTTCTGCAAGCTCGCGCCAGGCACGCTCGACATTGGAGAGATTGGCCATATCTGCCATTGAACAACCGGCAGCCATATCGGGTAAAATAGCAATTTGTTCCGGGCTGGAGAGGATGTCCGCCACTTCAGCCATAAAATGAACCCCGCAGAAAACCAGATAATCAGCGTCGGTTTGTGCTGCAAGGTAAGAAAGTTTTAAGGAATCACCCGTTAGATCGGCATGGCGGTATACATCTGCACGCTGATAATGGTGCGCCAGAATAACAGCGTGTTTTCCCAGAGTATTTTTGGCCGCAATAATACGCCGTGCGCATGTTTCATCCTGTAACTGATCATATTTTTCAAATTCAAAGGCTTCTTGATGCATTGCGATTCTATTCTTCCCGATGGTTTATCAAATAATGCACATTACTCTATCCTAAGATATGGATTCATGCATGACATTTAAAGAGCTATTGAAAACTTGGTACAAGAATCGATTCGTTAAATGGAGATTAGTGTTCTGTTATAATTTAAAAAAGTACATTTTTTTAATCGATAGGGTTAGCAGGTCGTTGAAAAACGTTTTCGAGGTAGCCGATGCAAGGAAAAACAGGCGAAAAAGTGCAGTTTATGCATGATAAATGAGCATTTTGAGTCTGTTTTTAACACCGTAGCGGCAACGCAGATAGTTTTTCAACGGCCTGTTAGATGGATACCCAATATTCTGGGATTAATGAAACGGGCAGTATTTCTAAATGGTTAATCGCCTACATATCAGTTCTCCTTTGATTCTCCTAATTCTTCTTGCGTTATTGACGTTTTGGCTGGATCGGATAACCCGGCCATCTGAACCGATTGGAGATAATAATTTATACGTCAATCCAGACTATATTGTAGAAGACTTATCCGGTATTCGAATGGATCACGAGCGGGAGATTCAGCGTAAATTCACAGCTGAGAGACTATTTCACTTCCTCGACGAAGAGGTTACACAGATGGAGCAAGTAAGTTTTATTAATACCGAACCGGAAAAACCGCTGATGCGGTTGAGCGCAGATCGAGCTGAAGTGAAAAGTAAAGGAAAGAATATTTATTTAACGGGAAATGTAACTGCAATCAGAGGAGCTGATGATGAAAAGAGTAAAATCACTTTAATGACTGATTTCTTGCATCTTATTCCAGACGAGAATCTGGTTAAGACAGATCACGCGGTGACTATTTCAAGATTGAATACCACGATTCATTCGACCGGTCTGGAATTCAATAATCGTATTGGGGTGATACAGCTCCTATCAAAAGTAAAAGCTGTGAATAATAAATGAAACTAATTATCGCTATAGGCTTGTTTGGTTTGTGCTTTACCCAATTTGTCTGGGCTGAGCGGGCGGATCGTGAAAAACCGATCTATCTGGAAGCTGATCGTGCAACCGTTGAAGATGTGAATCGTAAAGAATCTAACCGGGTCAGTGTATTTACCGGAAATGTGATCCTGACGCAGGGAACCTTGCGGATTAGTGCTGACAAAGTGATTATGAAAGAAGATTTGCATGGATTCCGGTATGCCACAGCCATTGGAGATCTTGTTAGTTTTCGTCAGAAACGCGATGGTCTAAATGAGTATGTTGAAGGATGGAGTCAGCGCGCTGAATACGATAGTAAAACGGATAAAATCGAATTGTTCCGGCAGGCACGGTTAAAACGTGGTTCCGATGAAGTGCAGGGTGATTATATTTCCTATGATATGAAGACTGAATTCTTTAAAGTGATTGGCAGTAAGGAGCGTGGAGATGAAACAGGCCCGGACAAGCGTGTGCGGATAACGATTCAACCTAAAAACAAATCTGAATAACACAAAAAGCAACCCTAGATTAGAAACGGATGTAATCTCAAAGAATGAGCGAATTAAAGGCCAGTAATTTAAAAAAACGCTATAAGTCGCGCACTGTGGTGCAGGATGTTTCTTTTTCAATCAGCAGCGGTGAAGTGATTGGATTACTCGGACCCAATGGTGCCGGAAAAACAACCTGCTTCTATATGATCGTTGGCTTGGTGCCTCTTGATGGCGGCGGGATACATCTGGATGAGCAAGATTTAAGTCAATTGCCGATTCATCAAAGAGCAAAGCTTGGATTGAGTTATTTGCCTCAAGAAGCATCCATTTTCCGGCGTTTGACTGTTGAAGAGAATATTCTTGCGGTATTAGAGTTGCAAAATTTGGATGAAGAATCGAAACAGCGGTGTTTAGATGACTTATTACACGATTTGCATATTGGTCATTTGCGTAATAATTCTGCAATCAGTTTGTCGGGAGGTGAGCGCCGCCGTGTCGAAATAGCTCGTGCACTGGCATCGCAACCACGTTTTATTTTACTGGATGAGCCCTTTGCAGGCGTTGATCCGATCGCTGTTGTGGATATACAGAAAGTCATTTCTTTTCTTAGAGAGCGGAAAATTGGCGTATTGATTACGGATCATAATGTTCGAGAGACGTTGGGGATTTGTGATCGAGCTTATATCATCAGCGAAGGTCACGTGCTGGCTCAGGGTAAGTCTGAAGAGATCATAGATAATGAAAAGGTCAGGGAAGTTTATTTGGGAGAACACTTCCGATTGTAAAATAACGAATGCATTGAAGTTGAATCATTTAGCAATTGCTGCTTTTCCAGAATCATGAAGCCGACACTCCAACTAAAGTTATCACAGCAACTTAGGCTTACCCCTCAGTTGCAGCAATCTATCCGGTTGCTGCAATTATCAACGCTTGAACTAAATCAGGAGATTGAGCGGATAGTGCAGGAAAATCCATTGCTGGAGTTGCGTGAGGACTGGAATGCTCCTGTGGCCGAGAATACATTCGAACATCCAGAATTTTCTGATGATGTGGCAGATTTTGATAGTGTGCCACCAGAAGCGGCGGTTTCTGAAGTTCAAGCAGAGTCCGAGGAAAATTTTGAATCAGATTCTGAATGGCCGCAGGAAAACATTTTTTCTCATGGCACTTATGAAGATGATGATCATGAAGCGCCGCAAATACCGGCGAGACCATTAAGCCTGCGTGAACATTTAAATTTTCAGATTTGCCTGAGTCAAATTTCCGAGCGTGAGAAAAACATTATTAGCTTGTTGATTGATAGTCTGAATGAGGATGGCTATCTGCTGCAAGATTTGGATGAACTGATGGAAATGCTGCCTGCAGAACTGGGCATCAGTCTGCAGGACTTGCAGGATGCGCTCAAGTATTTGCAGCGCCTTGATCCATCTGGTGTGGGGGCACGTAATCTACAAGAATGTCTGGTACTGCAGTTGCAAGCGTTGCCTGATGATGCTTATCGTGACCAGGCAATAAAAGTTGTGCAAGAATATTTGGAAATTTTGGCATCGCACGATTTTGTCCAGATTAAGAGATTATTGGCATGTGATGATCAAAGTTTACGAGCTATTCAGAAGCTGATTGTTAATCTGAACCCTAAACCAGGCGCTCAGTTTAACTCTCAAAACGAACGCTATATTGTGCCAGATATTACGGTGACTAAAAAGAATGGAACTTGGGGGGCAAACCTTAATATGGCCGCAATCCCACGCCTTAATATTAATCATCTCTATGCTAACATCCTGAAACAGGAACATCATTCTTCGCGTGGGCTAGTAAGCCAGTTGAATGAAGCGAAGTGGCTGATTAAGAATATTCAGCAGCGCTCAAGTACAATTCTGAAAGTAGCCAGTGCGATTGTGGAACGTCAGCAGCAATTTTTTGAACATGGAGAAGTTGCTATGCGTCCGCTTGTATTACGAGATATTGCTGAAACCTTGAATCTACATGAATCAACAGTATCACGGGTAACTACACAAAAATTTATGTATACTCCGCGAGGTATTTTTGAACTTAAATATTTTTTTGGCAGTCATGTCTCCACGGATTCAGGAGGAGCTTGTTCAGCAACGGCTATCCGTGCATTGATCAAGCAACTGATACAGGAAGAGAACCCAAGGAAACCACTCAGCGATAACAGAATTTCAACTATTCTTGAACAACAAGGAATTGTTGTTGCTCGTCGAACCATTGCGAAGTACCGGGAATCAATACAAATTCCTGCAGCAAATCTTCGTAAATCATTTTAATCAGAAGAAAAGGAAGGATATGAACCTTAAACTTACCGGCAACCATGTGGAAATTACCGATGCCATGCGCGAATATGTCATTTCAAAAATCGGTAAAATTACACGCCATTTTGATCATGTCATTGACGTCAGTGTCATTCTGTCGGTAGAAAAGCTTAAACAAAAGGCGGAAGCGAATGTTCATGTGCGTGGTAAAGATATTTTTGTCGAAACTGACAGCGAAGACATGTACGCATCGATTGATAGTCTTGTGGACAAGTTGGACCGGCAGATACTTAAACATAAGGAAAAGAATCTTGAACGCCGGAACCACGGTGCATTGAAAAATCAAGATCTTGATGAACAATAGAAGATAATTGAGCATGCTTCTATTTTCATAGCAAGAAATGTTGATTCCTTCTGGAATCCCGCATAATTGTAGTCAAGAAATTGTACGCTTCATTATCATTTGAACGAAATAATCCTATTTTACATGAATCAAATTTCGCAATTATTACCGCTGTCCAATGTCATTGTCGATCTGGATGTTACCAGCAAGAAACGTGTTTTTGAACAAGCTGGATTATTATTTGAAAATACCAATCAGATTGCGCGCAGTCAGGTTTTTGATAGTCTTTTTGCGCGGGAAAAACTTGGCTCAACAGGTTTAGGACAAGGTGTGGCTATCCCGCACGGCCGCATAAAGGGATTGCGCGAAGCGGTTGCTGCTTTAGTAACAATGAAAGAAGCGATACCCTTTGATGCACCTGACGGTCAGCCAGTCAATATTGCCTGTATTTTGCTGGTCCCGGAGAAAGCTACTGACAAGCACTTGCAGATTCTTAGTGAACTGGCGCAGATGTTTAGCGATAAGCAGTTTCGTGAAGGAATTCTTCAATGCAGGGATGCTGCAAAGATTCATAAACTCATTGTTGACTGGAAACCGAATGTCGAAGATTAGTATCGCTCAGCTATTTGAAGATAAGAAGGAGAAACTGAAACTAACCTGGGTCGCGGGACAACGTGGTGGCAATACAGTGCTCAGTGATGAAGCGATTGCGCAATCTGGTCAGGGTATGATTGGTCATTTGAATTTCATCCACCCGGACTGGATCCAGGTGATCAGTAGTGATGAGATTCATTATTTAAACAAGCTGGATGCTGCTTCACTTGAGAAAAAGATAAACCAGCTGACACATAGTAACCTGGCATGTATTATCGTGGCGGATAATGCCGAGATACCTGCGTCTATCCTGAGTATGGCCAGTGCATTCGATATCCCTTTACTGCATTCACCTTACCCTGGTCTTGAAGTTATCTGGCTGATCCGCACTTACCTGGGAAGCGTACTAGCCCCTTCTTGTAGTTTGCATGGCGTACTTCTGGATGTATTGGGTATGGGGGTCATGATAACCGGTGAAAGCGGTGTCGGTAAAAGCGAGTTGGCCCTCGAATTAATAAGCCGCGGTCATGGTTTGGTAGCGGATGATGTCGTGGAATTGCGACGTATTGCCCCGGAGACATTGGAAGGCCGCTGTCCCCCAATGCTAAGAGATTATCTGGAAGTAAGGGGGTTAGGCATGCTGAATATACGTACAATTTTTGGCGAAACTGCAGTGCGGCGTCGTAAAAATATGAAGTTGATCGTTCATTTGCAGAATAGCGGTGGAGCAAACTCTGGTTTATTAGAACGACTGCCCATCAGTGATCTTAATGAGAACATTATGAATGTTGACATCCGTAAAGTCATTATTCCTGTAGCGGCTGGCCGGAATTTGGCCGTTCTCGTGGAAGCAGCAGTGCGAAATTATGTTTTGCAATTGCGGGGTATTGATGGCACGAAGGAATTTATTGAACGCCATGAACGGGAAATGAATAACGAATCGGCAGATAAAGACCAGTACTAGCATGGATGATTCGTATAGTTTCTTTTTGTAAGCCTCTTTCGGAGTGATTTCCCAAATCAACGTGGATTTAGATGAAAAATTCTCAGACGATTACTTTGGCATTGACCGGCGCATCTGGGATGCCTTATGGGATTCGTTTGCTTGAAATGTTGTTGCGGGAAGGAAAGCAAGTATACCTCCTGTATTCAAAAGTAGCGCAAATTGTTGCACAGCAGGAAATGAACTTGGCACTGCCTTCCAGTGCTAAGGAAGCGGAAGCTTTTTTTAATCGCCAGTACAATGCTCCGGATGGACAGTTGCGTGTATTTGGACGTGAGGAATGGTTTGCGCCAGTTGCTTCCGGCTCTAATCCGGCGGATTCGATGGTGATTTGTCCCTGTACCATGGGTACCTTGGCAGCTATTGCCGCAGGTATGAATCAGAAACTGATTGAGCGGGCAGCAGATGTCATGTTGAAGGAAAATCGCCAACTTATTTTAGTGCCACGGGAGATGCCGTTTTCTGCAATTCATTTGGAAAATATGCTCAAGCTGGTGCGTAGCGGTGCCGTTATCCTACCGGCGAATCCCGGTTTTTATCATCACCCGCAGACGGTGCAGGATATGATTGATTTTGTTGTTGCTCGTATTTTGGATCATCTGGGGATCATACATACCATGATTCCTCGTTGGGGAACAGAAAGCTGATCTACATTGAATAAGCATGATACTTTAGCTAATATCCGGCAATCTCATTAATACAACAAGACAATACCTGTCCGAGTATAAATACAAGACAACTTCAGGATAAATAGCCTATTTTTCTATATCTGTTTGTCAGATAGAATGTTCCCATATTGATATATTTTATTAAAAAATATAATTCCTTTGTCTTATTACTTAAACTGAGATGGGAGATAGAAAATGACGCGAATACTAGTAGTTACACTACTGTTGATTAGTTCGCACGCATCAGCCTTATCTACACAATGGATACCCTTAGGGGCAGCAACACGTCAAGGAAACCCAATCGATATTAATGGGAATCCAGTAATTGAATATAGAAATGCTGGGCGAGGTGGAATTGACTGGGATGTTACGGGTACTGGACCTAGAGGGGGATTGGGTGTAAGGGAACTGTGGTTGTTTGATAATTCAGCAGCAGGTATACCTGGAACGAGCGAAGCGACCACACAGTTTTCCGTAATCAGCAATAGTGTTGGTTTTATCATGGCTGGGGATCATAACGATGGCTTTGCCCAATTTTTTGTTGATAACATAGATGTTGGCACCTACGATATGTATCGAACAGGAAATAGAATTTTAGTAGTGACGGAATTAGATTCTATGGAACATTCATTAAGAATTGTACAACTCGGTCAACATAATCCAAATTCTACCAAAGGTGATGTCGCAATTTTTGGCGGTGCTGCATTCAATACCCCTATTGCTGCAATTCCTGAACTAGAATCATATGCGATGTTGTTGGCTGGATTGAGTCTACTGGGTTTCGTGGCACGTTACAGAAAACAAAACGCTTAACTTGCCTTTTAGATAACCACGCCAAAAGGCGTGGTTTGTATTTGTGGTTGCTGGTATTCTGGACCATATGCAAACCACACATATTTTGCTTCGTTTGAGATCAGAAAGAGAATTCAATACTATTTTAGCTGTTTATTCCTCAGCGCACTGAGATGCAGGGATGAGTTTGAGTTCATGATTTTCAGTACGGAATATACCTGTCTCTGTCACAATATAATGCAGCGCGATATCGTGCGGCTGAGCGTAAACATTTTCTAATCGCTGCATTTCAAAAGCTATTCCGATAGTTAATGGCTGTGGATGGTAAGTAGCCAAGGTGCGATCAAAATAACCGCTGCCATAGCCTAAACGATAGCCATGTTGATCAAAGCCTACCACGGGAATAATAATTGCATCAACACTAACTGCCCTGGCCTCTATAGGCACAGGGATGCCATAAGCCCCATTTTTCAAGGGCGCATCAGGCCGCCATTCACGGAAACAAAGCGGTTTATCCTTACCAACTATTTCCGGTAGTGCAAGCGTTGCGCCATGTTGCATAAAATACAGGGCAATTGACCGTGGGTCGTATTCACCCCGGAATGGCCAATAAATTCCAATATTCATTTTCTGAAGTTTTGGAAAGCCTTGTTTGAGAAGATCTGAAATTGTTTGACTCCATTGCTGATGAGTAACTTCAGATAAAGTTTCACGAGCTGCAATTAGCTGTTTGCGTTGATGTTTCCTCAATTCCAACAGATTATCCATTATTTTTAATTTGTGTTCAGATGGTTAGAGGTATCGTGGTTATCCAATAAGAAATTTTGTTTTAGCAGTTTTCTGACAGGTGCCGGAATAGCATATTCAAGTGCATCGGATGGTTTAATCCAAATAAATTTATTATGTGGATCGAGAGTATTTGAGACAACTTGCAACAGCTGCGGATGAATCCGTAATTTAAAGTGGGTGAATTGATGGTCTAAAATTGGTAACTCAATCGGCGATTGAACTGTTATGCCTAATTGGTGCTGGCAATAACTCGCAGCGTCGATCCCAGTTTTGATCTCAGGTGGACACCATAACTCTCCCCAGATTCCAGAAGCAGGTCTTTTTTCCAAAAGTAACTTCTGATGTTGCATGAGTAGTAAAAAAACCGCTTCTTTTTTTGGTAATGGTTTGCGAAGTCTGGTGGTTGGGAATTGATCTACACGCTTTTCTTTAAATGCGACGCAATTATGTTGAAGTGGACAGGCTTTACAAATAGGGGTGTGGCGTATACAAACAGTAGCTCCCAAATCCATCAAAGCTTGTGTATATGTTTCAATTTGGTTCTCACGACAGGTAACCGGTAACACTTCTTCAGATTTCTCCCAAAGCAGGTTCTTGATCCTGCTTTCTTCCGGATAACCTGCAATTCCAAAATAACGCGTTAAGATTCTCTTAACATTGCCATCCAGAATGGCTTCACGTTTGTTAAAAGCAAAAACCGCTATGGCAGCGGCTGTTGAACGGCCAATTCCGGGTAGTTTCTGAAGAATTACCCGAGTATCAGGAAATTGGCCCTGATAATCTTGCATAATCATACGCGCTGCTAGGTGTAAATTGCGGGCGCGCGAATAATATCCAAGGCCGCTCCAGATAACAAGTACAGCATCAAGTGGCGCCTGTGCCAAACTGCTAAGTGTGGGGAATTCTTGCATGAATCGTGCATAATAAGGGATGACCGTGTTTACCTGTGTTTGTTGTAGCATGATTTCAGATAGCCAGACAGCATAGGGATCACGACTCCCTTGCCACGGAAGGTGATGACGGCCATGATCTTTATGCCAGAGGATTAACTGGGTTGCGATTGGTGACATATTTAAGGGAAGTAAATCTGGAGTACTTAAGTTGGGTGTATTGTTGTGTTAGGGTAGGGTGTGTTGGTCTTTTTGTAAGACTTTACTGGAAAATCACTTCGCTAAATTTGGCATTCGGTGTAAGCACTTCCATTCTGACAAGCTGGATTAACTCGATATGTTGTCTCGAATCACTATCAATTACCAGACATTCACCTTTTTCAGGTGAATTGACAACATCAATAGCTTTGCCTTCTATGATTTGGTTGTTTTTTAAGATAAGTTTTAGCCGATAGCCGTACATGCAAGCAACTTCCACAAAGTCATGGAGCTCACACGAAATTGTATCTTGCGTCATGGTTGTAGACTCCTTTAAGAGATGTAAATAGGCATAATATAACGATACCGGCAGCAAGATAGCAATAATGTGGATGAAATCTTTGTAATAGCGTTTCAAAACTAAATGATGGAAATTTTTAAAACCTTGGGTTTATTCGTTGTTACCGCATTCGCCGAGATAATCGGATGTTATTTGCCTTATCTCTATTTGAAAGAAGGCAAATCTTTTTGGCTACTTCTTCCCGCGGCAATTAGTTTAGGGATTTTTGTCTGGCTACTCACATTCCATCCTCAAGCAGCGGGACGCGTTTATGCCGCATATGGTGGAGTTTATATTTGTGTGGCGCTAATGTGGTTATGGGCGGTGGATGCTATCCGCCCGACTGTTACCGATTGGATTGGCGTGAGTTTCTGTTTAGTTGGTGTGATTATTATTATGTATGGGAAGCAGCTTATTAGGAATATTTAGAAAGATTGATTTTGCTTTTAGGTGAATTTAAAGCAATCATTGTTTGTTTCTGTATGGTTTTAGGTGCTTATTTTATTTTTCTTATTTGTTCTTGCTTGATAATATAACGCTGTATCATGGCTTCCATACTGGCTGCTAGATCAATAAATTGACATCCGGCGCGCATACAATTCTGTCCATTGCGCAAAGTGATTTCATAGGTATTTTTTACCTGAATGGTGGCATTGATAGTACCAATTTCTGGAAGAGCAATTTGACAATTGCTATAAATTATTCCCGGATCAAAATTGATAATAGGATGTTGATCAATTACTGCTATACCGCCACAACTGATATCAAGTAGTGCTACTTCAGCTTTGGAGGCTGTGCCTTTTCCAGTAATCGGAATAACACATTTAAGTGGTTTAACAATAGGAGTGGAAATACGAAAATGATTTCTTCGTTGTATACGAAGAAGTGATCTGGGTATGTTGACTGCAAAGGCGTTTTCACCTTTAAATTGTATTTTCTTGATTTGATCGCAGGCGAACTCTATTTTAACTCTATTTTGTGTGGTCACAAAGATTAATGCTTTGGATTGGAGTGCCTTCTGGCAATTTCTTTCATTAGTGCCATAATCTACTATCATTTCTTTGTTATCAGCATCTATCGCTACTATCGATGTGAGGATGAAGTCATTTTCATAATCGGGATAGAGCGTGATTAGTGAGTTTGATTGCATAATTCCACGAAGAATAAAGAGAATATCAATTTCCGAGTGAATACGAAAATTTTCATCTATTTCTTCTTGAGAAAATTGGGTGGGCTGTAATACTTCAATACTTTGATCAGATCCATGCATCATTAATTACTCCGGAATTTTTTGTGTAGTCTTTGTGCCAAGGTTTTTCGTGATGAGGGGATTTGTTTTTCCTTGTTCCAAGCGATATAGCCATGCCAATAGCTCGGCAACTGCAACGTAAAGCTGCGGCGGAATGCGATCATCGAGATTTACTTGCATCAATAATGCAACCAATTCACTTGATTCATGGACATAGACTCCTGCTTCTTTAGCACGTTTAATAATCTCCTGAGCAATCAGACCGCGACCTTTAGCAACAACCTTGGGCGCAATTTGCCCTTCCCGGTAAGCGAGTGCTACTGCAGTGAGGTATGGTTCATTCTTTGTCATTGTGTTGAATCTCTACGGCCTGAATATTTAATCCGGCTGATTGCATATCCATTGTGAGTGGTAATTGATTATTTCTTAATAAGTTAGCGGTTTCTGGTTGCGAAGTATTTAGCTTAATGTTAATACCTTGGGCATTTAGTACAATAGTCGCGGCGATATCTCCTAGTTGCGGCATTGATAGCCGGAGTTGCGTACGCCATTGTGCTGCTTGATCAGATTCATTTTCATTTTCTTTGTCTTGGGGGTTCTCATAAATGTCCCATTCCATGGGCTGACCCTGCCAGATTTCTCCGCGCCAGAACAAATGCCCAGTCTCTAAGGTAGTAAGCTGTTGTTGCACTAAAGGGATAGCCTGAGTATGTACTGGCATTTCAGGGTTTAGCGCAGCAGATGCGGACACGGACACTTTTGCAGCAGGCAGATCGGCCGTAACTAGCATTAATTTACCCTGAGGTTCTTGATGTAAGTTTTCAAGTGTATTTTCTCCACAAACCCATTGTGCCTGATGTGATTCATAGAATAATCCACTTTGAACAATTGCTTTTTGTAATAAACCGGGTAATTCGGTGCTATTTATTGACTGACTAGTTAGGATAGGTGTTGGGCTGGTGAGAGATTGTGTATGTGTGGTAGCGGTACTTGTTGTGGTTATGCCGGCAGATGTTTGCTTTAATGCGTCTTGCATCAGAACGCCCAGAAAACGTCCTATAGTACTAATTGATGTATTATTCTTCCCGGTATCTAATGGTGTTTCATTTAGGATAAGAAACTTTAATTTCGGCTCTTGCGAAATAAAAACAAGCTCCATTTTGCTGCCAGGTTGAAAATTGTCTGGTAAGTGCATTTGCAAGAGCTTGTCCGCAACTAACACTCGAGAATTTCCATTAAATAAACGTGCCTCTATTAGTGCCTGATACTTCTGACCTTGTACAAATTCAACAAAAGAACTTGGTGAATCAAGAATTGCTGTAACTGGTGTTACGGGTGTAACAGGAGTTATATGAGTTTGGGTTGCGACTAAATCAGTTTTGATGGTGGTTGGAATCACAACAGCTTATCTTAATTTTGTTAGTATCTTCCCGGAAATAACATGCAAGTGTGCTCTATTAAGTGCTCACATATTATTTATGGGTTGATAGGCATGCTGAAGGTTGCGAGTATGTCCATTGGCGTTGAGCATATCTTGTAGTTTTATCATCCATGGCTCGGTGATTGCCTTGATTTGAGCATCATCCGCCAGAATTTGGTTAATAATTTTTACCTTTTTCTGAAGTAGTTCCTTATCTAGAATAGGTTCTGGGTCATGCTTTATCAGCAAATCAGTCAATTTTCTACACTCTTGTTCTAATAATATCAATTGATCCCATTTGTTATTCTGAGCAGCGGCAAGCATCTTTCCGGTAATTGCTAAAATGGCGTCATAAGTCATGAGAGTCTGTGCGCTATTCATCTATATGTGTATCCTTTATTACTAAATTTTTTTAAATCGCCGCTGCATTTTTTGCAATAGGAGTCTCATTTGATTGCCTAATTTCTTTCCAGGCACCATGTAATTCTGATAGAAGCTTATTAACTTCATTAACAATCTCAATATTGTTCTGAATATTAGCGACTAATAATCGATGCGTCATATAATCATAGAGCGCTTGAAGTTTGATTGCCAAATCACCGCCGGCATTCATATCTAAGCTTGCTTTCAAACCATGATCAATAATCATGATAGCTTTTGAGATCATTTGCCCTTTCTCCGCAATTTCATTGTGTTGCATGTGAATTCTGGTTTTTGCCAGAGCTTCTTGTGCACCTTCGAAAAGCATTAAAATAAGCTTATGCGGATCAGCTGATTCAATGCCTGTTTCAACACCGACGCGTTGATAGGCTGATATTGCGTTATTCATAGCGGAAAACATTTTGTACCTCTTTTATATTGTAAAGAGCCTAGCTTTCTAAACTACCTGTTGATTCTTATGAGCTTGTGCTGGGTAAGTTGGATAATTGCTGCTGCAAGAAGTTACTGGTCTGTGTCATGCTGGCAATGGTTGTGTCCAGTGCGGTATATTGTGCACGTATCCGCTTTTCGGTGTCTGCAAGTCTCTGATTCAGCGTATCGCGTTGTGCATCAATATCTTTTATGGATGCATTAATACCATCAATGCGACTATCAATAAGATGTCCGTTTAGCATGTCATCAACTAACTTGTCTAATTTTTTAGCAAAACCGTGAGCAAAATCTATGGTTCCTCTGGCGCCTGTCCCGCCCCCGGTTATTTTGATAACTAATCCGCTGCTATCAGCGGCGCCTGTTAGGGTCTGGCCGGAGCCTGTTGCAGTGATGCCGTTGATCGTACCTGCTACATCTACGCCACTTGTTTCGACAGGTGTGCCGAATAAATCCAGTTTGCCATTTCCGCCTGTAATTGATACGGTCGATGCTGAGCCATATCGATTGGAAGTAATGGTTAATTTGCCAGCAGATTCGCTGAGTGTGACTTTGATTCCGGCTGAGGAAATTTCCGAGACACCATTGATTCTTGATTGAATTTCACCTGCTAATGAAGTTGCCGTATAAGTGCCTGCTGCGAGAGTTACACTAGCGCTTACACCATCAATGGTGAGATCTAACTTGTCATTGACCCCCGTGTTGATGGTTAATGCGGCAGCACTGCTACCTACTGCGGTACCTTGTGTTGCAATTCGACTGATATTTAGCGAGTATTCACCATTTACTGTATCGTTCTTGGCGCTGACAAATGACACCAGACTATCGCTGGTTTTTCCAACTGAGGCAAATAGGGTTGAAACATCTTTGGTTGGATCGCTCATCACACTAGTTAATTTGGCCGAATCAAACTTAAGTGTTCCATCCGTTTGAAAAGTAATGCCGACTTCTGAGAGTATGCTTAAGCCGCCACCTGCTGTGGTCAGCGGATTAGACATTACATTACGTAGTTGTGTCTGGATTGTTCGAACTGTTGAATCTCCTGTTAGAATAGATGCTTGCTTGGTAGTGGCATCATATTTTGAGAGATCAACGATGGTTTTGTTCAGATCATTAAAAGCTTTAACAAATGATGATACTGTACTTTGAACACTGGCTGTGTCTCGAGACAAATTTAAGGTGGTTGTTGTACCAGCATTTGCCTTCAGTAAGTTAAAAGTGACACCTTCAATGGCATCTGTAATTGTGTTGGATGCTTTGCTAATTGAGATGCCATCGATTACCAATGTGGCATTACTAGCTGCTGCAGTTTGAGTAAGGTTAGTCGTGCCACCCGTCGATGCGTTATAGGCAAGCTGAGATAATCCTGCATTATCAGTATTATTTGTATCAGCATCGGTTGTTGTTATTTTTAAGGCATTGCTTAAACCGGTATCATTTGAAGCAATTACTAAACGATTGCCAGTGCCATCATTTACGATACTGGCACTTACACCTGCGTTAGCTTGATTAATTGTGTCCCGGATTCCTGTCAATGATGAATTATCGGAGGAAATAGTAATTGATTGTGCAGCTTTATCTGGATTGAGCGTAAATGTACCACCATTGTAAGTGCCAAATTGTATAGTTAAAGTACCGCTGCCAATTGCAGTACTTGTGGTTGCATAGTTGGCAGATTTTAATTTATGCGACTGTGCAAGTGTTTGGATCTCTACGGAATGACTTCCTACTACTGCAGACGAGGTTGCACTTACACTGGCCAATGTAGCATCAGCAAAGTTAGCCGTTACGCCGGTAAATTTTGCCGGATCGGATAATGCGGAAAGACTGCTTTGGAATGAGGATAATGCTCCTTTTAGCGTACCAAAGGCGGTTAGTCGAGTCTGCTGTTTAGCTTCTTTGTTATCAAGAGCCGTAAGAGGCTGACTCTCTACAGCCATTAGCTGTTTGACAATACCGTTGACATCTAAACCGGATCCAATTCCTGGGGATGCAAGCATTTCTAAGTCCTGTTGATATAAGAATTTTTTGATTATGCTTTATCGTTAAATAACAGCCCTTGTACTTTATCCAACGTACGAGCTAACTGAACAGCTTCTTCTGTTGGAATCTGCCGGATGACTTCTTCAGTATGAACATCCATTACTTTAATGATCGTTTTGCCAGTATCTTCATCAATTGAGAAACGCAAATTGTGTGCCAGATTATCAACTGCACCCTGGATTTTCTGAACTGCTTGTTTGATTTGTTCTTCTGATTCTGGCTTATTGCCAACTTTAGATCGGGCAGGTGAAGCAGGTGATGGGGCATTATCTGTATTAGGCACGGATGTTTTCTGAACAGTCGACGTTGTTGTCGAAAGCAACGGAAGTGTGCCTGTTCCATTTAATTGATTGATGCTCATAATAAGAGTCCTTAAAGTTGAAATGAACGCGGGTAGGTTTTTTATAACATCCCGCCCGCGATCATCAGCTTTATTTAATGCGGTGTATCATTTGCTACGGACAGCTTAACGTAACAGTGAGAGAACATTATTGGGTAATGAATTTGCTTGTGCAAGAATCGCTACACCAGCTTGTTGCAGGATCTGTCCACGTGTCAGGTTGGCTGATTCAGCAGCGAAGTCAGCATCCTGAATCCGGCTACGGGAGGCGGATAGATTCTCAGAGGTGGTTTGCAAATTCGAGATGGTTGAACTGAAACGGTTCTGAATTGCACCCAGATCACCGCGAGAGCTGCTGATGGCATTTAAAGCAGCATCCAGCGTCTTCAATGCAATTTGTGCATTAGCTGATGTGGATAAATCCAACGTAGCGACTGAATTGAATGAGCTGGTAGTAGCGCCAAATTCCGTGGCATTTGAACCAGCTGCAGTAATTTGGCCAGCAGAGCTTGAAAGTTCGACGGTACCCGTTACTGTCGTTGAGTCATTACCACCGCTGGTTAGCGTTCTTGTGGTCGCTCCTGCAGTGACATCAGCTGTTGTTACGCCATTAGTGAAATCTGAAAGTACGATATCTCTGCCATCTGTTGTTGACAGCGTTATTACTGACTTGTCGGTCGTAGATGCGAACGAGGCAGTAACGCCGGTTGAAGATTGTAATCCATTAATGGCTGATGCCAAGCCGCTTAAGTCAGCAGTATCAGTGATAGTGGTAGAAACTGTGCTGCCGTTTAATGTCATAGCAACAGTACCGGCGGCTGATAAATTGCCGAGCGTGGCACTGTTAGATGCGGTTGCAGTGATGCCGATACTGGAAGCAGCCGTATTAATGGCTGCAGCAATGGCTTTGGCATCATCGCCTGCTGCATAACTAATGTTACCGGTTGTTCCTTTATTATTGGCAAGTGTTAAGCCGGCTTCAACAGCAACGCCATTGGCAGCAAGAGCAGCGGCAGAAGCCGTTGCTGTGCCCATTGCTGTTCCATTGGTGGTGAGTGTGTGACTACCTAATGCAGTAGAGCGAGCATCGCCAATTGATGCAATGTTGATGGTTTGGTTAGCATTGGCACCGACTTGGAAGCTCTGATTCAGGAAAGAGCCGTCCAGCAAGTTCAAGCCGTTAAACTGGGTTTGGCTGGCAACCCGCGTAACTTCGGCACTCAATTGTGAAGCTTCGGCTTGTAGTGAAGCACGGTCACTGGCGCTGTTAGATGCATTGGCAGACTGAACAGCCAGTTCACGAATACGCTGTAAATTGTTGCCGATTTCACCCAACGCACCTTCAGCGGTTTGTGACAGTGAAATACCGTCATTCGCGTTACGGACAGCTTGGTTTAAGCCGCGGATTTGTGAGGTCATCCTTTCTGAAATCGCTAGACCTGCAGCGTCGTCTTTAGCGCTATTAATACGCAAGCCGGATGATAAACGTGTTAAAGATGTATTTAATGAGTTTTGCGATGTATTTAAGTTACGTTGTGCATTTAATGAGGCTACATTAGAGTTTATAATTTGTGGCATTTGGGTTCTCCTTTCTAATATCTATGTGTTTGGCATAATTGCCAGTTCCGTTGGTTTTCCCCGCAATCCAAGAGGGTTTGTAACCGCCGTTGATTGCAGTTATCGGACAGCATTTTGAAAAGTTTAGGATTTTTGCTTTCATGGTTTTTATCTAATCATTTGGTTAATATCGGCTATTCGTGGTATAAATTGTTTTTTTCTCATAAATTATCTTGTAAAATTAGATAAATATTCAGGTAGTTAATTTGGGAAGTTAATTTTAGGAGTTATATCGGCTTCAACTGGTGGGGGCTGAGATGGTCAATGAAGAGAAATTAAAAATATTAATGGTCGAACATTCTGCAGAGGATGCAGATCGGGTGCTGCAAATACTTTTACAGGGCGGTTTCCAGACTGAATGTTTGTGCGTTAGCACTGCTGCTGCTTTGCACGATGCCCTTTTGATCCGGGACTGGGATGTGATTTTGTCCGATTATGATTTGCCGCAGCTAAATGCGCAGGAGGTGCTGCAAGCCATAAGAACCCAATACCTTGATATACCTTTGATAATTGTATCCAGTCATGTTGGTGAAGAAGCGGCAGAGCATATCATGGCTCTAGGAGCTTATGATTTCATGATGAAGGAAAATCTTGCCAGACTGATGCCAGCAATAAGGCGTAGCTTGCATGAAGTAGGAAACTACCAGCGTTTTATTACTGCACAGACTGCCTTGCAAAAGAGCGAAGCACTTTTTCAAGCGATTACATCTAATCTTCCCGGGGTGGTTTTTCAGTTTCTGCTATCAGTCAATAAAAAAACTAGCTTTCCTTATGTCAGTGATGCCAGTGAAACACTACTGGGGCTGTCACCCCAGAAGCTGATGGATAAACCCGAACTATTTCCAGAGTTGATTTTGCCGGATGATAGAAAGTCTTATCATCAATTGATGATAACCTCTGCGGAACAACTTGCGACCTGGAACTGGGAAGGGTGTATTCAAGTAAAAGGTGATAGTGATATCAAATGGATCAGTTTGCGTGCAACACCCAGGAGAATGCCGGATGGCACGACGTTATGGGATGGCATCATGATCAATATTACTCGAAACAAACTGGCTGAACGAGAGATTGTACGTTCCCGGGAACAGTTGGCAGAATTATCCTCTTATTTGCAAAAAGTCAAAGAGCAGGAGCGCGCCAGAATTGCACGAGAAATTCATGATGATATCGGAGGAACATTAACTGCTATTAAATGTGAGTTGTTTCCATGTATGGACACAACGGCAAGGAAGCCGGAATTTTATCAGCAAAAATCGAAATCTATAGAATCTTTAGTGGACCGCGTGATTGACAGCACACGCCGGATTTCTCTGGATTTGCGGCCGGGTATTCTGGATTGCGGTATCATTGCGGCGGTTCAATGGCAGGCAAAAGAATTTAGTGATCGTACAGGTATTGTTTGTAAAGTATCATGCATAAACGATGAAATAGCTTTAGATTCTGATTTGGCGATAGCGGTTTTCCGTGTTTTTCAGGAAACACTAACAAATATTTCCAAGCATGCTAATGCATCCCGTGTTCAGGTAAAGCTCGTGGAGCTAGAAGGACTGATTCTTTTGGAAGTAATTGATAATGGCTGTGGTATTACCGATATCGATATGGAAAAACAGGCTTCTTTTGGGATTCGAGGGATGCGTGAGCGTTGCCAACAATTGAAGGGAAATTTCCATATTTCGGGGGATGCGGAGAAAGGTACAAAAGTGACTATTCTGATACCTATGAGTAATCTGGAGTATCAATCCGGGCATATAGATAGGCTGGAAGGTGAGTTTGGAGAAACCCAGCAGTCTGAGCCTATGAAGAAAAAAAAGAAGGTTTCTCGGCTCTGAGTAGCCGGAGGTGCGCATGATAAGTGTGATGATTGCTGATGATCATGCAATTGTTCGCCAAGGTTTGAAACAGATACTTAGCGAAACGGATGATATTAAAGTAACCGGTGAAGCAGAGACGGGGTTTCAAGCAGTAAAAATTGCACGGCAGCAAGATTTTGATGTCATGTTATTGGATATTTCTTTACCGGATAGGAATGGTATCGAGATATTGAAGCAGGTAAAGAAAGATAAACCCAATCTTGCAGTGCTCATGCTAAGCATGCACAATGAACACGAATTTGCAATTCGTGCATTAAAGGCGGGAGCATCCGGATATCTCAATAAACAAAGTGCACCGGCGCAGCTTGTAGTGGCAATACGTCAGGTTGCAATGGGCGATAAGTATGTGAGTCCGGTTGTTGCACAGGAACTTGCCAACATTATTAATTCTGATTTAGACAAGCCGCTTTATGCCACTTTATCCGATCGGGAATATCAGACTCTATGCTTTATTGCCGCAGGTAAAACATTATCGGAAATATCAGCCGAAATGTTTTTAAGCCCAAAAACAGTCAGTGTTTATCGTGCGCGCTTGCTGGAGAAACTCAAGTTGACGAATAATTCAGAATTAATTCGTTATGCTATAAAGAATAAATTGGTCGACTAATTTTATAATTGTTCTGCAAGTTAACCCAAATATTTCTTAGATTGCCTTATAAATTAAGATCAAGATTCACGTGGACTGGTCGATATTTTTAGTTCCAAGCTTGCTGGTAACACTAATTTAAATTTCTTGACCAATTTTATGAAGCCGCTTAAAGATTCGAATCCAACCATTATTGCCCGTGAAACATTGCGGCAGCTTGCATCGCTCAGAATTCCTCCAACACCAGATAATTATCACAAACTGTATGACCAGATTTCAGGTAATTCCGGAGATGATGTGAATTCCGCGGCGGTAACATCAACAAATCAGCAAAGAATTGTTGATAATCCAACAATAGAATCCGCTGTGACCTGGGGAGATACGATAGAAGCACTGTTGAAGCAACTGGAAAAGAAGCAAGGAGCGCTGACCACTGCAAAGAAACGGGATGGCGTCAATCGAGTTCTTGCCAAATACTCGAAAGATTCAAACCAACTGCATAACAAACTCAAGGCGCTGGTAGATTCATGGGGAGCATTGGCTGCCGCAACCCAAGACTCAAATGAAGATGGGCAAGTGCAAAATCCCTCATTGCAAGTGCCGCAGGTTGATCAGGACACACAAGGCTCCCAATTAAAGCATGCTGTTACAGAACAGACTCCGACCGCCGGATATTTTGCTGATCAGCTATTGGAATTGCTGGCACACTTGCTTGAACAGGTTGTTGCTAAACAGATTGGTGACGTAATTTTGGTTGAAGAAGCCAGAACGTTAGCGCATCAAGTGCGCAAAATTCAAGATAAGCCAGAAATGGAACAATTCATAGCGGGTTTTCAACAATTTTGCGGTAAGTTTGATGCATATGGTGAGAGTGGTCTCAAGTTGCAGCAAGGCTTACTCAAATTGCTCAATATGCTCATGGATAGCACGGGAGAATTACTCTCAGAAGATCAATGGATTGGTGTTCAGATAAGTAAATTGCGTGAAACAATCTCCAGGCCACTGGATCATCAGGTGATAGCACAAGCTGAGCATTATCTAGAAGAAATAACGCAAAGACAAGAAATAATCGGACGTAGTTTAAGTGAAGCCAAGGTGACCCTGAAGCAGATGGTAACTTCCTTAATCACTAATATTGAAGAACTTACCGATACGACGGGTGAATATCAGAATAAGCTTGAGCAATATTCTGAAAAAATCAGTAATACTGATGATATAAAAGAACTTAATCAGCTGCTTGTGCTGATTATGGAAGAAACCAGTCTGATGCAAAAAAGCACATTAAATTACCGCAATGATTTTTTGGCTGCTCGAGCAGAAGTTAGTTTGGCGCAGAATAAAATCAATCAGCTCGAAACCGAGTTACATGAAATGGGTGAGAAAGTGCATGAAGATCACCTGACAGGAATATTAAATCGGCGTGGTTTAGATAATGCTTTTGACCGCGAAACCTCGCGTTCAATGCGCCATCAGGTTCCTTTATGTTTTGCACTGCTGGATATTGATAATTTCAAACTGCTTAATGATACGCATGGCCATCAAGTGGGTGACGATGCACTAGTGTACTTGGTTGAGTCAGTCAAGGAGACAACGCGCCCTGAAGATATTGTGTCACGATATGGTGGTGAAGAGTTTGTAATTCTATTGCCAAACACAAATCTTGAAGAAGCTGTACATATCTTATCCAGGATCCGGCGTAATTTAACCAAGAAGTTTTTTTTGCATGAAAATAAACGTTTGTTAATCACTTTTAGTGCGGGTGTTGCTCAGCTCCAGCCGGGAGAATCACAAGAAAGTATTTTCAAACGCGCCGATGAAGCATTGTATCGTGCAAAAAGAGGCGGTAAGAATCAGATACTCACATCTGTGTAACTCTCTGTTAGTTAGGAGATATATCGTAGTTTCCGATAAATAGTACCGATTTCCCTTTTTATTCATTAAATCCATTTCTGGTTTGCTCTGTTAACGTTGTCTACATGGCAGTCTATACCGGAATGGGTTCTCCTTCGCAATCCAACGAATTACCCCCAAAGCTGGAATAGTCTGGCATCTAGTGATGTCAATTGAGGAGGATAGCAATGCAAGAAGCTATTAAACAAAAACAGAAAAGAATGCTGAGATTGGTTAAATCGACAGATGCTATTAAAAGTGAGCAGAAACCCATGATTGATTCTGAGGACTATTATAAGCAAGTAGAACGTTACGCTGAACAGATTCGCAATACAAGAAATGCTGATGAAATCATTAGTATTCTAGATATTGTGTTGTCTGAAACTAGAGGTCTGAGATTTAGTGATGAAGTTTTTACTGCGCAGGAACAAGTAAAACGCGCGGAACAAAAGATTGAATCATTGAAAAGTGAATTGGAACAACTGAGAGGGCTCGTACAAACTGACCAAATGACAGGCGCCTTCAATCGCCGTGGGTTAGATGATATTTTCAAACGTGAAGCGGCCCGTGCCGACAGGAATGCACAGTCTTTAGGGGTGGTTTTGATTGATTTGGATAACTTCAAGCAGATTAATGATAACTTTGGCCATCAGTACGGAGATAGTGTGCTGATCAATTTCGTCAATGTAGCCAAAGAAACATTACGTCCTTCCGATATTGTGGCGCGGTTTGGCGGGGAAGAATTTGTAATATTATTGCCTGATGTCGAGATGGAAGACGCCTTAACTATTATTTCCAGGCTACAGAATAATCTGGGAAAAATTTTCTCAGTTCAAGTGGATAAACAATCTATACCAGTAACATTTAGTGCAGGTGTAGCATTACGTTCATTTGGCGAACATCAGAATTCAGTCATAAGTCGTGCCGACAAAGCGCTTTATCAGGCGAAGCGTACCGGGAAGAACCAGGCAATACCTGCATTAATTTAATGAAATAAATTGAAAGTTCGCGAAAAATAAGGATTCTGTTCTAAAAAACAGGAGCGCTGATCGATATTGTTTATTAAATACAAGTAATACTTAAGAAACACGCAATGCAGCCGATGAGCTAAAACATTTTTATTAAACGATGGATTAATGCGGGGGAGTAAATGGAAGGTTTTTTTCTTGGGCGGCAGCCAATTCTAGACCGTAATCAGAACCTAGTAGCGTTTGAATTACTTTTTAGACAAGAAGAGACTGATGAATCGGCAAATGTCATTAACGATTTATCTGCATCAGCTAATGTCATTATCAATGCATATTGTCAATTGGGTATCCAAAATGTGTTAGGTAAGCAGCGCGGTTTTATCAATGCAGACCCTGATCTGGTTATGAGTGACATTATTAGTTTATTGCCCGCCAAGCATGTCGTGCTGGAAATAAAAGAGATAGCGCTTATTACGGAAGAATTTATGCAGCGTTGTAACGAATTAAAGAAAAAAGGCTATCAATTTGCGCTTGATAATGTCGTTGCAATGAACACTAAAGTTGAACAATTGCTGCCTTTGGTCAGTGTAGTGAAAGTAGATATTCTTGCGCTTGAAAAGAAGGAACTCGCGGAACTTGTAACTGAATTAAATCGCTGGCCGGTTCTGCTTCTGGCATTGAAAGTAGAAAACCGTGAACAGGAAACATACTGCATGCAGTTGGGTTTTCAGATGTTCCAGGGATACTATTTTGCACGGCCAGAGGTATTGGCCGTTAAACGTGCTGATCCAGGAAAATTGTCATTATTGAAGCTATTGACATTAGTCATGGGTGATAGTGATATTGAGGAAATTGAAAAGGAATTTAAACACCAGCCCGGATTAAGTTATAACTTGATGCGTATGGTGAACTCAGTTGCCAGTGGAGTGCCTCAGAAAATCAACTCCATCAAGCATGCAATCATGATACTGGGGCGTAAGCAATTGCAGAGATGGATACAATTATTACTTTATACCGCTAATCAGTCGGACGATAGTATGTCAAATGCCTTAATGCAAACAGCGGCAGCGCGGGGTAAGTTAATGGAGTTAGTTGCAACAACAGAACGCCCGCATGACAAAAATCACCAGGAAAGAGCATTTATGGTAGGAATTTTATCCCTGCTGGATGTGTTGCTTGGCATTGAAATGCAGCAAATAGTTGAGAAACTTGGAATTCCAGAAGACATGAGCCAAGCATTATTAGCCCGGGAGGGGCGTTTGGGTCACGAATTGAAATTAATTGAAGCGAATGAGAAGGGTGAGGTTAATACAGTTCAATCCATAATAACTGAACTGGGTTTTTTGAGTCTGAGCGAGTTGGCTGACATTGAAATACAAGCAATTGGTTGGGCTAACCGAATCGGTGAAGCTGTTAATTAAT
This sequence comes from Nitrosomonas sp. Is79A3, assembly GCF_000219585.1. Classification (NCBI taxonomy): domain Bacteria; kingdom Pseudomonadati; phylum Pseudomonadota; class Betaproteobacteria; order Nitrosomonadales; family Nitrosomonadaceae; genus Nitrosomonas; species Nitrosomonas sp. Is79A3. Next base: position 1,011,365 of record NC_015731.1, read on the forward strand.
TGTATTGCTCATCAAACTTTATCTTGATATATGCATCGGCCAGCTTGGCTGAATTTGGCTTCATGCCAATTACCAAAGAAATTCACTAATATTTTCTCGATTAATGGAATGTACAGTCTGGATATGCTGGCTTTCTAGGCTTGCTGTATTTTTCGGGATTTATGAAGCTAAAGTTATTCTAGGTGATGTCGTTAACTTCCTGACTAAGAATATGATTTCATAATGTAATGAGAATCATGGCGGAGATATTCTGCAGAGTTTGATACATCACCTTCTAGTCTACAGGTAATTCATAATCAGATCACGCTAAGAGTGGATTACTTAGATCAGGAGGCAGCATGAATAGCTTTGATCAAGATGAGCAACGAGGAGAGAAGTTATGACTGAAATGCAATCGGTAGACGACGAAATTAAGAATCAGGTGGTCGATAAACTGGTGCCTGAAGATCAGGATTGGGTTTTATGCACTGCCGAGGCTGATGAGTACTTTATGAGTATCAAGGGAGAATTAAATCAAATTGATCGGTTAGTTAGTGATGCGGTCAATAATTTGGTCATTAACTTTAGATATATCAGTGAATTGACCAAATCACACCATGATATGGTTTTGGCCATTGAGAAAATGGCTGCTCCTGAAGGAAGCAAACCTATTCTTGAATTATTGGAGAAACAGATGGTTATTGCTGACAAAATCGAACAGGAATTAGAAATGGCTGTTACTTCATTACAGTTTGGTGACTTGGTCACGCAGTTGCTGGCACATACTACGCATCAAGTAGAGATATTAAATATGGAATTGCAGCGTGTTGATCGGCAAAGTAACTGGAAGAAGGAAATTGGAAAGGAATCCTTGCATACGATACATGAAGGAATTTCGAAGGCAGTTGATGTGGCAAAAATTAAAAGTAAAAGAAAACCAGTTGTGCAGCAAGGTATGCAGATGGGTGACATTGAGCTTTTTTGATAAAAGTTGTTTGGAATACGAATTTTTATCAAGCAAATTAACAACATTAGCAAGAGGAGTGAGGTAAATGGCTAAAACAATACTTGCAGTAGATGATTCTGCATCAATCCGGCAAATGGTTACTTTTACGCTTAAAGGTGCGGGCTATGAAGTCATTGAAGCAGTTGATGGTCAAGATGCATTGGACAAAGCGAATATTCATAAGGTCAATCTGGTATTAACCGATATTAATATGCCACGTATGGACGGACTGAAACTGCTTGAATTGTTGCGCAAATTGACGCACTACAAAACTGTTCCTATCTTGATGCTGACTACAGAATCAGGAGATGAGATAAAAGCAAAAGGTAGGGCGGCAGGAGCAACAGGCTGGCTGGTAAAACCGTTTGATCCCAAGCGATTACTGGAAGTAATCGGTAAGGTTATTGGCTAGATATTAATATTTCTTTGTCAGATTAATAAATCACAGATAACTTGCTTAATTTTGAGATTAAATAATTTTTATACTTCTGTTTTTTAATTTGCTTGCTTCTTTAGGGTGTTAGCCTAACAACTCAACTTGGAATAGGGTTACCTATGAGTACAGATCTCGAACAATTTTATGAAATATTTTTTGAGGAATCCTCAGAATTACTCGCGGATATGGAAACGTGTTTGCTAAGGCTTGATGTAAATTCACCGGATTTGGAAGATTTAAACGCTATATTTCGTGCCGCGCATTCTATTAAGGGCGGGGCTGGTACATTTGGTTTTACAGATATGACGGAGATGACGCATATGTTGGAAACATTACTGGATAAACTTCGCAAGGGGGAACTCGAAGTACGCAGTGAGATGGTTGATGCCTTTCTAAAGGCTGGTGATGTCATTAAAGCGCAGTTGGCAGGACATCGCGGGGAAGGCAAAGCGGATCCTGCTGTTGCCGAAGCAATTTGTGAGGAACTGAAAAAATTAAGTGACGAAACACAAGTGTCAGCTAAAGAGCTAAAGAATCCGGCAACCAATACTGAAGCAATGCAAGTAGAAACCGAAGTTGCTGAAGTTGAAACCTCACTAATTGATGATCCATCGAAACTTACCTACAGTATAGAGTTTTCCGGTACCGGTATGAGCAATGCTACCCTAGAAAATCTATTTACTAATTTGAAGCAGTTGGGCAACCTGGAAAATCTTACACCAGCCAATGTGATAGATCTGTGTAAATTGAAACTCACTACCAATAAAAGTGAAGAAGATATTTGGGAGACGCTGGCATTTGTTGTCGATCCGGCAACCTTAAAAATTGTAGTCGATACATCCGGGAGCGGTGAGGCTGCCGAAAAAGAGCCGGAGAACATGGATGCCAACAGAACTGATGTAAAATTAATTGTTGATGAAGAAGAATTTTCAATGGCTAATATGCCGCCTGCACCTGGCTATGGTTTCTTTCCGGGAGCGCCTGCTGCACCAAAGGACATCGATGATGCAGAATCGAATTTGAATTCTCCACTGCAACAAAGTGCCAGTGATAGCAAAAATGAAGCAAATGCCATACTGAATAAATCCTCCAGTAAAGCCAATACAGCAGCAGCTCCTGTCAGCGAAACCTCATCAATACGAGTAAGTATAGAGAAAGTCGATCAAATGATTAATCTGGTCGGTGAATTGGTGATTACACAGGCAATGCTTGCTCAGACAGCATCTCAATTTGATCCTGTAGTTTTTGAAAAACTACATAGCGGGATGAATCAATTGGAGCGGAATACGCGGGATCTCCAAGAATCTGTTATGTCAATTCGAATGATGCCGATTAGTTTCGTATTTAGCCGATATCCGCGTGTTGTACGTGACTTGGCATCAAAACTGAATAAACGTGTTGAATTAAAGACCGTTGGTGAAAACACAGAGCTGGATAAAGGTTTAATTGAAAAGATTGCTGATCCGCTGACTCATTTAGTCAGGAATAGTTTGGATCATGGCATAGAAATACCCGATAAGCGTATTGCAGCAGGTAAACCAGCGCAAGGTACGATCACGCTACGTGCATTCCATCAAGGCGGTAGTATCGTGATCGAGGTCAATGATGATGGTGCAGGATTAAACCGAGGGAAAATTCTTGCCAAAGCTAAAGAACGCGGGTTACCAGTGCATGATGGAATGACCGATCAGGAAGTCTGGTTACTGATATTTGAAGCAGGTTTTTCTACAGCCGATACAGTTACCGATGTATCTGGGCGCGGTGTGGGTATGGATGTGGTAAAACGTAATATACAAGGTATGGGCGGGCGCATTGACATTGAATCAGCGTTTGGTGTGGGCACGCGCATATCTATTCGCCTGCCGTTGACATTGGCTATTCTTGATGGATTGTCTGTGGCGGTTGGCGGTCAAATGTTTATTGTGCCACTCAATTACATTATCGAATCGTTACAACCGACTGCTGCTGACATTAAAACGGTAAGCGGTCATGGGCGGGTTGTACAAGTGCGCGGTGAATATCTACCAGTGATTGCATTACACGAAATCTTTAACTTACGTCCCAATGTTACCGAAGTACATGAAGGGATTCTTGTTATTCTTGAGGCTGAAGGTCACAAGGCGGCGTTGTTTGTCGATGATCTGGTTGGGCAACATCAAGTTGTTATTAAGAGCCTTGAAAGTAATTACCGGAGAGTGCAGGGTGTTTCAGGTGCGACGATCATGGGCGATGGAAAAGTTGCACTTATTCTTGATACTGCTGCATTAGTGATGACATCACAGCAAGAAGCGGTATAGGTGATATTGATCACTGATATGTTTATCGCATACTTTCATATTGCATCTTATTAAGAAACAAGGAACTTATATCATGGCACAAGAGCAAACAATAGCTGCGACAGCAAAGTCATCCGGCCCGGTTACCCGTCATATGGCCAATGAATTTCTGACCTTTCGTCTGGGCGGCGAAGAATACGGGATAGAAATACTTAAGGTGCAAGAAATTCGCGGGTACGACTCGATCACACAGATTGCCAATGCGCCCGAGTTTATTAAGGGAGTCGTCAATCTGCGCGGGATTATCGTGCCGATTATCGATATGCGGATCAAATTCAGGCTGGGCACTGCGGACTATGATCAATTTACCGTGGTCATTATTTTAAATGTAGCGGGCCGCGTCATGGGTATCGTGGTGGATGGGGTATCCGACGTGCTGACTCTGGAAGCCGAGCAGATGCGGCCGACACCGGGATTTGGCTCAGTCATTGATACGGAATATATCATGGGATTGGGAACAGTCGAAGAACGCATGCTGATATTAATTGATATCGAAAAGCTGATGGGTAGTAGCGAAATGGGCTTAATTGATCAAAACATTAATTAATGAGTATGAGTTTGTTTGAAAATAAACAAGTTGCAATAACAGTCTTTATTAGGAGTAATGAACATGTTGAATGATATGAAAATCGGCACCAAGCTGTCTGGTTCCTTTATGGTACTGCTTGGTTTTATGATTTTTCTGGGTGTCTTTTCGTTATTCCAGTTAAATAGCCTCAATAAAGCTGCAACTGCAATTACCGGGGAATGGCTGCCTGCCTCGAAAGCTGCAGCGGATTTGAATCTTTTTACATCCGATTTCAGGATTGGCGAAATGAGTCATGTGCTTTCCACATCCGAACAGGATATGCAGCATTATGAAAAAGAAATTGCCAATTTGCTTTCTAGGATAGAAAAAGCTAGCGAAGAATCCAAAAGGCTAATTTCTTCTCCTGAGGAACAAAAGATATTCGATTTATTTTCTGAACGATGGGGGCAATATTTAGCTGCGCATCGTCAACTGATTTCGCTTTCTCGTGCAAACAAAACCGAAGAAGCGCGGGCATTTATGAATGGTCAATCCAAGCAGGTCTATGATGAAATGTCCGATCAGTTAATTAAGTTATCGGATTTGAATACTGCGGGAGGAATTGCGGCCAGCGAAGTAGCCGATCAGACCTTCGCAATGTCCCAAACGCTGGTCATCGCATTATTGGCAATTGCCATTGCTATCGGGATCGTGCTTGCCTTGGTGATCACACGTAATCTGCTGGCGCAATTGGGCGGTGAACCGAAATATGCGGCGGAAGTCATGCAAAAAATTGCCGCGGGTGATTTGTCGAGCAATATCGCGGTTAACACAAAATACCCGAATAGCATGTTATTCGCAATTAAAGAAATGCAGGATAGTCTGGTTAAGATCGTCAGTGAAATACGTAGCGGTACCGACACGATCAGCACTGCATCCGGTGAGATTGCTTCCGGTAACTTGGATTTGAGTCAACGCACGGAAGAACAAGCCTCCAGCCTGGAAGAAACTGCGTCTTCGATGGAAGAATTGACTTCCACAGTAAGACAAAATGCGGACAATGCGCGTCAGGCCAATCAATTGGCAGCGGGTGCTTCCGAAGTTGCGGTAAAAGGCGGTGCCGTGGTAGGGCAAGTGGTACAAACCATGAGTTCAATCAATGAAAGCTCCAAGAAGATTGTCGACATTATCAGTGTCATTGATGGCATTGCTTTTCAGACCAACATTCTGGCGTTAAACGCAGCGGTAGAAGCGGCGCGTGCCGGTGAACAAGGACGTGGTTTTGCAGTGGTAGCAACAGAAGTACGCACACTGGCGCAACGCTCAGCGGCTGCAGCAAAAGAGATCAAAGAGCTGATCAGCGATTCAGTCAGCAAAGTGGAAGATGGCACGCGCCTGGTTGATGAAGCGGGCGCAACCATGGATGAAATCGTCAGTGCTGTCAAACGTGTGACCGACATCATGGCTGAAATCTCTGCGGCGTCGCAGGAACAAAGTTCAGGCATTGAGCAGGTTAATCAAGCCGTGACTCAAATGGACGAAGTCACGCAACAAAACGCGGCGTTGGTGGAAGAAGCAGCAGCAGCGGCAGAATCCATGCAGGAACAAGCGCAAACACTCACTCAAGCAGTCAGTACCTTCAAACTGTCTGGCGATGGCGGCCGTCCATCAACGGCCGTAAAAAGAAGTAACCGTCCTGCCACAGTTGCCAAATTGCCCAATCGTGGTCCTGCTACGAAAAAGGCCTCTGTAAGTTCAAACAAAGAATTCCCATCGGTACCGGCACAACCGCGCAAAGTTGCGTCAGGCGGTGGCGGTGACGAGTGGGAAGAATTCTAAGTCATCATACCCGAACACCACCCGGTAACCGGGTGGTGTTCATCGGGAAATTGAACTGTGGGTCTAGAAGGTGCGTGATTGTGTTGGGCGTATTGTAGGTAGTCGATAGTTAGAAACGTCCCCTGATTCTTGGAACGACCGATATTAGTTAGTTATTAATTCTGATTTTACTTTGTAGAACCAGATTCTTGAATTATCCGCTTCATGAAAATAATTTATTGAAGCGCGTTGGTTTTAGATCATTATTTTATCCATGTATTTTTGCATGATGTCTAATAATGAAGCGATAAAGCTCTGGAGTTTGATACTGCCGGAAATAATCGCTGCTCGCAAAGCGGTATCTACTCTAATTCGGATGGATATATTATGGAATTGATTTTAGGTGGTATTGAAGAAAACTCTGATAACAGAACGCGTGAATATGCTTTTACTCAAGCGGATTTTGATCGTATTAGAAAACTGATATACCAACATGCAGGCATTTCACTTTCCACGGGTAAGAAAAATATGGTGTATAGCCGACTTGCCCGGCGTGTGCGTGCTAGTGGTCTAAATAATTTTCATGAATACTTGAATTTTCTGGAGCGTGGAAATCCTGAGGAGTGGGAGGCATTTACAAATGCCCTGACGACTAACCTGACGGCTTTTTTTCGCGAACAACATCACTTTCCGATTCTTGAGAAACATGTAGAGCATCGCAAGAATCAGAATAAAATTCAGCTTTGGTGCAGTGCATCTTCTACTGGAGAAGAACCTTATTCAATGGCTATGGCAATGGTGCAAGCATTTAAAACATTTACACCGCCAGTTCATATTTTAGCCACGGATCTGGATACCAATGTTCTCGCTAAAGCACAACTCGGTATTTATCCTCTCGATAAGTTAGAGAAAATACCCAAGGAAAAGCTGAAACAGTTTTTTTTGAGAGGTAAAGGGCATCACTCTGGGTCGGCAAGGGTGCGCCCAGAATTACGTAATATGATAACGTTCCGGCAATTGAATTTGCTCGATGAGAGTTGGCCGATACGTGGCCCATTTGATGCAATATTCTGTCGTAATGTAATGATTTATTTTGATAAACCAACCCAATACAAAATTCTGAAGAAGTTTGTGCCGCTACTGGCCCCGGATGGATTATTGTTTGCAGGCCATTCTGAGAGTTTTCAGCATGCGGTTGATTTATTTAAGTTGCGTGAGAAAACCGTTTATGAGCTAGCTAATAGATTGAGGTAATCGTATGGCTGAGATCATTGATGAGCAAGTTGCAACGAATCTATATTTTGACAAGAGCTTTAACAGCCAAGCCGTTAAGTTGTTGCCGGGCGAATACTATGTTACAGACAAGGATATGCTCTTGGTAACAGTGCTCGGTTCTTGCGTTGCGGCTTGTATTCGTGATTGTTACAGTGGTATTGGCGGTATGAATCATTTTATGCTTCCGGATGGAGGAGGGGATGCAGGAAGTCCGTTAAATGCTTCAGCCCGATATGGTACTTACGCAATGGAAATACTGATTAACCAGCTATTAAAACTGGGTGCCCGTCGATGCAACCTTGAAGCTAAAGTATTTGGCGGCGGAAATGTTCTAGACGGATTAACGGTTGCAAATGTCGGTCCACGGAATGCTGATTTTGTTCTGAAATTCTTACAAACAGAAAAAATAAGAGTCGTCGCAAAAGATCTGGTCGATATTTTTCCTCGGAAAGTTTATTTCTTTCCAAAAAATAGTAAAGTGATGGTGAAGAAGTTGCGTAATTTACATAACACCACGATTTCTCAGCGAGAGAAAGATTATAGGCAGCGTTTACGTAAAGTCGACTCTGGTGGAGATATAGAGTTATTTACTTAAAACAATTTTACTTCTCGTACTAAATTGAGTACCTATCATGAAAAAAATTAAAGTTTTGATTGTTGATGACTCTGCCTTAATTCGTAAATTATTAAGTGAAATTATTGATAGTCAGCCTGATATGGAAGCTATTGGTGCAGCACCCGATCCTTTGGTGGCACGCGAAATGATTCGAGAGCTGAATCCTGATGTATTGACATTGGACGTTGAAATGCCAAAAATGGATGGACTCGATTTTCTGGAAAAATTAATGCGGTTGAGGCCAATGCCGGTAGTAATGGTTTCAACACTAACTGAGAAAGGTTCTGATGTAACATTCCGTGCGCTTGAGCTGGGTGCGGTTGATTTTGTTTCTAAGCCGAAAATTGATCTTGCGACAGGATTGAAAGAATATGGCAATGAGATCGCAAATAAAATTCGTATTGCAAAATCAGCAAGACTCAGGCGACATGCACCTATGCCAGTCACAAAGAGTGTTTCAGCGGATGCAGTTTTGCCAGCAGTTTCAAATCGTATCGCTTCAACTGAAAAATTAATCATAGTGGGTGCTTCTACCGGTGGTACGGAAGCGATTAAAGAATTTTTAATACGCATGCCGCCCGACTCACCAGGGATTCTGGTTACGCAACATATGCCGGAGGGATTCACCAAGTCATTTGCCAATCGCTTAAACAGTCTTTGTAAAATATCGGTGGTGGAAGCGCAAGGTGGAGAAAGAGTGTTGCCAGGGCATGCATATATCGCCCCAGGACATTCGCATTTATTGCTCAAGCGTAGTGGTGCAAATTACATGACTGAATTAAATCAAGGTGAGCTGGTTAGTCGACATCGGCCTTCAGTTGATGTACTATTTCGATCAGCAGCGAATTGCGCTGGCAAAAATGCTATTGGTGTGATTCTGACAGGTATGGGTAAGGATGGTGCTGCTGGAATGATGGAAATGCGTAAAGCGGGCGCTTATAATTTTGCACAAGATGAAGCAAGCTGTGTTGTTTTTGGAATGCCTAAAGAAGCAATTGCAGCGGGCGGAGTGAACGATATCGTTTCACTGAGAGACATGGCCAAATCGGTATTGTCAAAAGTTTCTAGTATGGGATCACACGGTAATCGTATTTAGCTGCATTCATACTTATTTCTTGATTTGAGGTAAAGTAAAAAAGTACATCGTCAATGAAAAAGATTATTTCCCGATTTATAGTATTTATTGGCATCGCCTTTTTAGTGAGTTGCGGTTCTCTTCAGGAAAGAGCTGTAGTTAAGTTTGACCCTAATCTTCCTGCTAATAAATCTACTGATACCAGTCACGTCAAAAAAGCGCTTTATTCTCAGTTTAATGAATGGCAGGGTGTGCGTTATCAACGGGGCGGACTCAGTCAGCGGGGAGTTGATTGTTCTGGTTTTGTGCATTTGACGTTTAAATCAAAACTTGGCTTGCATCTGCCTAGAACGACTAGAATGCAATCAAAAATAGGAAAAGAAATCCGGAAAGATGATTTGAAAGCCGGTGATCTGATATTCTTTAAGACTGGCTCAGCCTCAGAACATGTAGGGATTTATCTGGAAAAGAATAAATTTCTACATGCCTCTCAAAAACAAGGCGTCACAATATCCCGGTTAGATAACGCATATTGGAAATCTAACTATTGGAAATCAGTTCGTATATAAAATAGTTCCGGAAATGATGCGTTAGTTTTCTTTAAACGAATAAGCTAGGTGTTTGTCCTGCACTTGGCAAACCTAGTTCGTCATATAGTTTATGTTCTTGATTGTAGACAGATGAGCCGTGGCTAAGCTGTATTTTTGTAGGAATGTAAAATGAATGAAGAAATTAAACAAAGGTTACAAAAAAAAGAAATCTGGCAGCGTGGCCTTTATATGATTCTTTTTATGTGTATCTATGGTTTTTCTAATTTCCTGATTATCAGTATTTTCTTCTTTCAATATGCTACATTGATATTAACTGGCCAAACAAATATTTTGCTACTTGGATTCAGTCAAAATTTAGGCATTTATATCCACCAAATAATCATCTTTCTGTCATTTAACAGTGATCAATGCCCATTTCCATTTAGCGTATGGCCCAATGGTACAAGCGATATTGATCCGATTAAAGATACCAACACAAACGATTAGTTCTGATTTCTCTGCCAGTTAGGCCACCAGATATCAAACAAAATGAAGCATGCCAAGAAGCTGAGATTTTTTACCTGGTCGCGATAATTTTGTTTACGATATGCGGCATACAAATTCGGACCAACGATCCGTTTTGAGCAATCGAAGTGTACTTGCCAACTTAACGAGGCGACCAATGCCTGTATCAACTTAAATTCAAGCAATGAGTAAGTTAGTAATTACGCCAATTCGTAAAACATTCCTGCAGAGTTTTTACAATCCTTTGACCGGCGCCAGATTCAACATATACGGACGGAAATGGTTGATTGCGGCAATGTCGTTGCGAACGTACTCTGTCGCGAATAATGGTTGGAGAAAAGCCGGTTAGAACGTTGGCTCCCGGTATCATGGTTTCCGGCCGTTCTGTATTGTCTCGCACGGTCACACAAGGTACGCCAAAAATATACGCTTCTTCCTGAATACAGCCGCTATCGGTAATAATTAAGGCTATGTCACCGTTAAACCTAAATTCCTCTGTTAGGTCACTCCAATGGCCAAAGAGGGTGGAAGGAAACCGAGGAGCTGTGAATTTTTCGGTCTGGTCGCAATAATTTTGTTAATGATATAGCGTACAAGTACGCCCCAATGATCCGCTATGGTCAACTGAGGCGCATTTGCCAGAACATGATCAAGACCTTTTCGTATATTGGAGATCATCGACTTGATATGATCTCCGGCTGCGTGAGTCAGAGTGAGCAGCAATCGGGATTGACCGGCATGCTGGGTCAGGCGGGCAATGCCGCTGAGCAACATGGGACGGCTAGTGATTGCCTCCAGGCGTGTCTTCGGGTGTGCCAGTCTGACATACCAACTCCACCAATTGTAGATGAGCGCGACTGCTCGCGCTGAGAGGTTGCAACGTTCCAGGTCTTGCGTGGTATAGCCACCCCAACCCCATTGGTTTTTCAGCTCATCGAAGCCGTTCTCGCAGTCGGCCCGATCCCGGTATAACTGGCCAATGGCGTCGAGGGAGTAGTTTGTATTGGTCACCAATATAGCGTATTCCCAGAGTTTAACCTTGTCTGAAGTAAGCCTCCAATCCATCCACATTAACACCCTGATACGTCATCGCTATCCTCAAACCTTTTACAAGGAGGGACGATGTCATCATCAGAAGCGCGACGAATTCATATCGAAGCATGGCAAACCAGCGGTAAGTCTCAGGCGGCTTATTGCCGGGAACATGGTTTGAATACCAAGACGTTTGGCAATTGGGTTCGCAAGCATCGTGCCGGTCAGGTTATCCGGCCGCCTGCGTTGGTCCCGGTCACGATCAAACCGATGCCTGCACCGACGAGCACGCTACGTCTTCGCGGTCAAGGCAATCATGTGTTGGAGCTGCCATCGACGGTTTCGCCGCATTGGCTGGGGGAGTTGTTGAAGTGTCTTTGATTGCGAATCCAGGGAAGATTTGGTTGATGGTTGAGCCGGTGGATATGCGTCGCGGCATTGACGGATTGTCGGTATTGGTGGAGCAGGCGTTGCAGCGCTCGCCTTGTGCGGGTTCGGCGTTTGTGTTTTGCAATCGCGCGGGCAATCGCATCAAAGTGCTGCTGTGGGACGGCACCGGCGTGTGGTTGTGCCAGCGGCGCTTGCATCAGGGACGGTTCGTTTGGGGGCGTTCGGATACGGGCGGGATGGAACTGACTGCGTTGCAATGGGAGTGGTTGATTGCCGGGGTGGATTGGTGTCGTTTGGGGTTGCAATCCTGCGCAAGAAAATATAGCTGAAAGCCAATACTGGAATCACTTTGCGCAAGTTTTGCAGTATAATAACGCCATGAAAACGCACGCAAAACAGTCAATCGAATTAGATCATTTGAACCTCACGCCGGAAGCTAAAACCGAGGTATCGAACCTTATTCAATCACTGCTTACGCAAGCACAAAACGAGCTCAAACTGCTGGAAGCGAAGAATCAGGCACTGAAGCTGGAACTGGCACATTTGCGCCGCATTCGTTTCGGCGCGAAGAGCGAAGCACTGTCGCAGCCACAATTCAGCCTGTTCGAAGAAGACTGGCAAACTGATGCGGCGGCGATCGAAGCGGAAATCGAGCAACTGCCGCTGCCGGTTCCGCAAAAACCCAAGCGTGCACGCGCTGGGCGCCAACCTCTGCCGGATCACCTGCCACGCATCGAACACCGGCATGAACCGGAATCTTGCCAATGCAAACAGTGCGGCAGCGATCTGGTAAAAATCGGCGAAGACGTCAGCGAACAACTGGACGTCAAACCCGCCGAATTCTTCGTGCACCGTCACATCCGCCCGCAATACGCCTGCCGGGCTTGCGAAACCGTGGTCGCGGAACCGGTTCCGCCCGCGGTGATCGACGGCAGTATGGCAACACCCGGACTGCTTGCTTGGATCACGATCTGCAAATACCTCGATCACCTGCCGCTGTATCGCATCGCACAAATCGCCGCCCGGGAAGGTGTCACTTTATCGCTTTCCACGTTGGCGGAATGGATCGGACGTGTAGGCGTGGCACTACAACCGCTGGTTGACCGGCTGATTTTGCACTTATTGCATGGCTCTGTGTTACACGCCGACGAAACCCCGGTGGCGCAACTTGATCCCGGCAGCGGAAGAACGCAACGCGCCTATCTGTGGGCGTATCGCAGTAACGATTTTGAGTTGGGGCCGCGCATCATCGTATTCGACTACCAAACCAGCCGTAGTGGCAAACATGCGCAAAACTTCCTCAACAGCTGGCAAGGCCACTTGCTGGTAGACGACTATGGCGGTTACAAGGCTTTATTCTCCAAAACAGCATCACCCTGCACTGAATTAGGGTGCTGGGCGCACGCGCGCCGCAAATTCTTCGACCTGCACCAAGCCAATGCCAGCACCGTCGCGTATGAGGTGTTGCAGCGCATAGGCGGACTTTACGCCGTCGAAGCCGAAGGCAAGCACTTATCGACCGAAGCCCGGCAGATACTACGTGCAGAAAAAAGCCTGCCGATCCTGCAATCGTTGCACGACTGGTTACTGCAAACTCGCGCCCAAACTGCCAATGGCGGCGGCACCGCCAAAGCCATCGACTACACCTTGAAGCGCTGGCAAAGCCTAATCCGCTACGCCAGCAGCGGACACCTGCCGATTGACAACAACCCCGTCGAAAACACTATTCGCCCCATCGCGCTCGGCAAGAAAAACTGGCTGTTCACCGGCTCCGAACGCGCCGGAAAACGTGCCGCCGCCATTCAAACCCTACTCGGCACCGCAAAACTCAACGGCCTCAACCCCGCACAATGGCTAGCCGACACCCTCGAAAAACTCCCCACCTGGCCTAATAGCCGAATCGATGAATTGCTACCGCTTGCACCGGAGGATATTGAAGCATTGTTGAAGGAATGTGAGTAGATGGTGGGGTTGGAGGGATACTGTCTGAATGGTCAATGAAGTGGAGCATCGGCTGCTGGTTCTCATTGCTCGTCTCGGCTGCCGCCATGCTGTCTTTGATTCGCCGCCGCAGTACCACTACACGCCGCGCACCACTCCAACCCGTCAGCCGAAGCTTGCCTTCCACCGCGTCAAAGCCTTGCCCCGCGTTCTGCCAGTCGCCTTGCTGCCATTGCCGCTCGATCAGGCGCTTAACTCCGGCAGTTTGCCGTAGCTTGAAGAGGTAGTGCTGTTCAATTCGCTCCATCTCGACCATTACCCCCTGATTGCCAAAGGCACTGTCACCGCGCACCAGGGCGGGGCGTTCCTCGGCAGCGAGTCGCTCAATTAGCCGGCACAGGCGCGGTAGGCTATGTTTCGCCGCACTGGCTTTACCGCTTTGTACCTCGACATCGAGCACCAGTCGAATGTTGCCGATCCAGTAGGTGTGCAAAGTATGGCTCGGCCGTCCCGGCTTGGTTGGGTTGTAGCCAATCTCGGCACCTGCCTGGTGACCATACAACAGTTTGACGCTGGTGTCGGCATCGAGTATCCAGGGCGTGCGTAAAGATTCTTGGATGCTCTCACCCAGGGCTTTATCCATCCATGCTGTGCTCTTCGCCAGTTGGACTGCGTGGGCAGCGCGTTCTTCTTCGCTACCATACTTCTTGCATGGGGCCGGTGCCAAGTGCGCCAGTGCGCGACGCAGACTCTCGTCACTGATGATCTTGTTCATGCCGAGTATCCGGGGAGCAACTTCATCGCCGCGCAGCCCGGCAACATGTGCATAGCGCCGCTGTCCATCCAAGATCGATAATAGCCAGGTGCCAAGCACATCAACTACCTTGGGTGCGTTGGGACTGGTGTAATCCATTGGACATCCATCCACCCAGCGGGTGAATAACCCAGAAACTTCCAAAAACTCGGCAAAGAATGGTAATTGCCCCAGTGCTGTGGCGCTTCCGCCTTCGTCCCAGCGAACGTGAAACCGGCCACCAGGAGTGGCTACGCTTTGTTCAGCCGTCGTTTGTTCCGTCTCCTGCAAAGTAGTATTGATCGCCTCGACCAGTGTCTTCTTCTCAAATTTAATTTCACCCATTGGGTGAGCCTCCTATTCTGTCGAAAACCCTTACCAGAAATACATTCGTGGCAATTTTACTGGAATCAACTGAGGAAAATAGGATCATGGATCGGGGCTTCACCGACTTTGCTCGCTGGTACACCGTGCACCAAGCACAAGCATTTTTTGTAACACGGACCAAATCCAATCTGCTTTTTCGCCGCGTCTACTCTCGCTCCGTGGACAAATCCACCGGACTGCGCTGTGACCAAACCATTGCCCTAAGGGCTCCCAAGGCTAGCAAGGATTATCCTCAGCACCTGCGGCGTATCAAGTTCTACGATGCAGAACACGACAAGCATCTGGTATTTCTAGCCAACAACTTCGACTTACCTGCGCTGACCATCGCTCAGCTTTATCGTTGTCGCTGGCAGGTCGAACTATTCTTCAAGTGGATCAAGCAACATCTTCGTATCAAGCGTTTCTACGGAACTACTGAGAACGCAGTCAAAACGCAGATATGGATTGCCATATCGGTTTATGTCTTGGTTGCCATCGTGAAAAAGCGGCTCAATACCGAAGCTTCGCTTTACACAATTCTACAGATTTTAAGCCTGACTCTTTTCGAGAAAACACCTATCGATCAATTGGTTAAAAATACCGATGTGCAAATAACCATGTCGAAAAATAATAACCAACTGAATCTATTCAATTAAATCTCCGGACACTTCTGCAATTAGCTATATGTTTGATTCAGTAAATACTTGGATTTTCTTATTTCTTATCTAACCTGCGATACTGAATCGCTTCCGCAATGTGCTGATTGCTGATTTTCTTAACTCCCGATAAATCCGAGATGGTGCGTGCTACTTTGAGAATACGATGGTATGCGCGTGCCGATAAATTCAAACGACTGATGGCTTGTTTGAGTAGATTTTCACTGGCGTTATCTAAAGCGCAATGCTGATCGATTTCTTTGACACCCAAGCGGCTATTGGTTTTTCCTTGCCGGTCAAGCTGAAATTGGTGGGCTTTTTCAACGCGCTGACGGATTACACTGCTTTTTTCGCCTGTTGTCTGTTGTTTCATTAGTTCCTGCTGCGGCACGGCGGGAACTTCAATTTGCATGTCGATACGATCCAGTAGTGGGCCAGAAATCCTTGCGCGATAACGTGCAACTTGGTCAGGCGTGCAATGACATTTCCCGTTAGGGTGGCCCAAATAGCCGCACAAACATGGATTCATCGCAGCAATCAGTTGGAATTGTGCTGGAAATTCGGCTTGACGTGCTGCGCGGGAAATGGTGATTTTGCCGGATTCAAGCGGTTCGCGCAGTACCTCCAAGACTTTTCGGTCAAATTCTGCCAATTCATCAAGGAATAGCACGCCGTGCAATGCCAGTGAAATTTCGCCTGGGCGAGGGTGGCTGCCGCCACCCACCAGTGCCACGCCGGAGGCGGTGTGGTGCGGGGAACGAAAGGGGCGGTGTTTCCAGTTGCTGATATTGAAGCTGCCGTAACTGAGCGATTGTATGGCTGCGGATTCCAGTGCTTCCGCTTCGGTCATGGGTGGAAGAATGCCGGGAAAACGCGCGGCCAGCATAGATTTTCCAGTGCCCGGAGGGCCGATCATCAAGAGACTATGGCCACCGGCGGCGGCTATTTCCAATGCGCGTTTTGCATGAGTTTGACCTTTGACTTCATCAAAATCAGGGTAAGCTGAGTCACCGCTTTCGGTGTTGTCTTCGAATGGGTTTTTGTAAATTTGTAAGGGTTCGCGTCCGCTCAGATGGGCGCAAATTTGTAACAGTGATTTGGCTGCATAAATGGTGGCTTTTTTCACAAGGGCGGCTTCCGCGGCATTTTGCTGGGGTAATACGAAACTGCGGCCGGATTGGGATGCATTGTAAGTCATTGCCAGTGCGCCGTGGATCGGGCGCAATTCACCGGTTAAAGCGAGCTCACCCGCCCATTCATATTGATCCAGTTTGTCATTGGGGATTTGTCCGGTAGCTGCCAGAATACCCAATGCGATGGGTAAATCAAAACGCCCGCTTTCCTTAGGCAGATCGGCAGGGGCCAGATTAATGGTAATGCGCTGTGCGGGAATTTTGAATTGTGCATTTTGCAATGCGGACCTGACGCGGTCTTTACTTTCTTTGACTTCCGTATCAGGCAGTCCGACAATGGTGAAGCTGGGTAGGCCGTTGGCGATGTGTGTTTCTACCGTCACCAACGGTGCTTGTATCCCTGAAAGTGCGCGGCTATACAGGACAGCGAGTGACATTTGAGAATTAGTAATCCTGGGTGTGCTGGTACGAGCAGAGATTAACGCAAGGATAACGAGCGATAAGTTAATTAAACTTATTTTTCATGCATATCTTCATTATCTTGTTTCTCTTCTGCCGCATGATTCTCAGCGGATAGGTAGGTAGGTTTCTTCAGCAGAGCTTCCAATTCGGAGACTTTACCTTCGAGGACCATTAATTTTTCACGGGTGCGTTGTAAAACTTCCTGTTGGACATCAAATTCATCACGTGTGACTAAATCAAGCCGTGTAAAGGCCCCTGATAATAGCATCCGGATATTTTTTTCAATGTCTTTGGCCGGACTGTTGTGCAATATTTCGCTGACCTTGGCATTGATTTCATCGATTACATTTTTATTAAGCATTGTTGTTCTCCTGATTGACTGATCCATCACCTGATCAGCGGATGATAGTGACGTGATAAAATCCCATAATGTGATCTTGCTGTACAAGATCTGATTATCCTCTGTTATTGAGAAGGGTTCCAGTATTAAGAAGCAGGGTTATTTCGCCATGCTACTCCCTTCGTTCAATGATGCATTGGAGAATTGTCTTTCTGATTAACGGTTAATTGTCCGGATACATAAATGGAACGCATACAACTACTTGAAAATTGGCTGAAGGTGCAATTTCCGGCAAAGCCGTTTACTTTGCAACCAGCCTCTGCTGACGCCAGTTTCCGGCGATATTTCCGTGTTTCCTTTAAGGATCAAACGCTGATTGCTATGGATGCGCCTCCGCAACAGGAGGATTGCACGCCATTCATTCAAGTAGCGGAGATTCTGGCTGCGGCCGGCGTGCACGTGCCAAAAATAGTAGCGCAGAATCTGGATCAAGGTTTTTTATTGCTATCTGATTTGGGTGATACGACTTTTTTGCAGGCACTCAACAATCAAATGGACAGCGCTGATCAGCTCTATGGCGATGCCATTGATGCGCTGATTAAGCTGCAATTGTCGCAACAGGTGGAAGGTTTGCCCGGTTACGATGAAGCGTTATTGCTGAGAGAACTCAACTTATTTCCGGATTGGTATGTCTCGAGACATTTGCGGATAGCTATAACGGAAAAACAGCAAGCCGTTCTGCAATCAATTTTTACGCGAATTATACAAAACAATCTTGCACAGCCCAGAGTGCTGGTACACCGCGATTATCATTCGCGTAATCTGATGGTGACATCTCCCAATCCGGGCATTATCGATTTTCAGGATGCCGTGGTTGGCCCGATTACTTATGATTTGGTGTCGTTATTTAAAGATGCGTATATCCGGTGGGACGAGGAACGGATTTTGGATTGGATGATTCGTTATTGGGAAAAAGCCCGCAAGGCCGGATTACCTGTGTCCACTGATTTTGCGGAATTCTACCGGGATTTTGAGTGGATGGGCGTGCAGCGGCATATTAAGATTTTGGGGGTTTTTGCTCGCCTGTATTACCGTGATGGTAAAGAGAATTATCTGAATGATATGCCACTGGTGATGGAATATTTACGTAAAACTTGTAAACGCTACCGGGAACTTCATCTGCTGCTGAACTTGCTGGATGAACTGAATCCGATTGAATCAGACCAGAAAATTGGCTATACCTTCTAATAATTTTCCCTATAAAGCTATGATTCTCGCGGCAGGACGCGGAGAACGCATGCGTCCGCTCACCGATTCTTTGCCGAAACCTTTATTAAAGGCGGGAGGGTGCGCATTAATCGAATATCAGTTAAAAAATCTGGCACGCGCGGGTTTTATCGATATTGTGATTAATCATGCGTATCTCGGTGAAGTGATCGAAAATGCTTTGGGTAATGGGGAACGGTATGGTGTTAACATTCAGTATTCACCCGAGAAAGTTGTTTTGGAAACCGCGGGCGGGATTGCCAATGCTTTGCCGCTTTTGACGGACCAATCTGGAAATTTGCCTTTTCTGGTCGTCAATGCGGACATTTATTGTGATATGGATTACGCTTCGCTGTTACCGGCAATGCGTGCGCTGCGATTAAACACTCACCAGCGGCTTGCGCACCTTGTTTTGATCGACAATCCGCTGCATCATGCTGAGGGTGATTTTGTGTTGCGGGGAGATCAAGTGCAACTGACTGGTGATAACAGATTGACTTTTAGCGGTATCGGTATTTATCACCCACAATTTTTTAACGAAATAAAACCAGGCTTGCCGGTAAAACTGGCGCCACTGCTGCAGCAGGCAATGCAAGCGGGAAAAGTAAGCGGTGAATATTTTTCCGGGCAATGGGTTGATGTAGGAACACCGGAGCGGCTTGAATTACTGGATAAGCAACTCAAGTCTCAATTAGAATGATCAACAACGGTCTCAGTTTAAAAATTCAAAGTATCCTGCTATGACACACATCCAACCTTTTATCGCGCGCCGGCAGCTGTTGGCATCCAAAATGCATGGCGGTGTCGCTATTGTCCCAACGGCCCCGGAACGGCTACGTAATCGGGATGCACATTATTCTTACCGGTTTGACAGCTATTTTTATTATTTAACGGGTTTTCGCGAGCCTGAGGCTGTGCTGGTACTCATTGCCGCGACAGAACAAACACCGGCAAAGCATGTTTTGTTTTGCCGCGAGAAAGACATGGAACGCGAGATATGGGATGGTTTTCGCTATGGTCCGGAAGCTGCCAAAGAAGCTTTTGGTTTTGATGAAGCGTATCCGATTGCCAAACTGGATGAATTGCTCCCCAAACTATTGGCGGATCAGCCTGCTGTTTACACCGCATTGGGACAGGATCATACGTGGGATCAGCGCATCGTCGGCTGGTTAAGTCGGGTGCGAGAACAATCGCGCACAGGCGTAGTTGTGCCAGGTGAAATTCATGATTGCCGGGCACTGCTGGATGAAATGCGCCTGATTAAAGGGACGGATGAATTACAAATAATGCAGCGCGCGGCAGATATTTCGACCCAGGCGCATCAGCGAGCGATGCAGACAACTCGCCCGGGAATGCGTGAGTATGAAATTGAAGCGGAAGTGCTCTATACTTTTTACCGGCATGGTGCGCAAGCGCCAGCCTATACATCCATTGTTGCCGGTGGTGCCAATGCCTGCGTGTTACATTATGTGGAGAACAATGCCGAGTTGAAATCAGGTGATTTATTGTTGATTGATGCCGGTTGTGAGCTGGATGGCTATGCATCGGATATTACCCGGACATTCCCGGTCAATGGAAAATTCAGCACAGTGCAGAGGGATGTTTATCAACTGGTTTTGGCTGCACAGGCTGCGGCACTATCGCAAGTGAAACCGGAAAATAACTGGAACGATCCGCATAAAGCTGCATTGCATATACTGGCGCAAGGCTTTATTGATCTGGGATTATGTCAGGGTAGTGTGGATGCCGTGCTGGAATCGGAAGATTACAAACGTTTTTATATGCACCGGACCGGGCACTGGCTGGGAATGGATGTGCATGATGCCGGTGAGTACAAACAAAAAGGCGACTGGCGTCTGCTGCAACCCGGTATGGTATTGACTGTAGAACCGGGATGTTATATTCGTCCGGCGGATAATGTGCCGCAACATTTCTGGAATATCGGGATACGCATCGAAGACGATGTGATTGTCACACAAACCGGCCATGAACTTTTGACGCTGGCAGCACCCAAAACCATAGCCGAGATAGAGGAGCTCATGCAATGAACGATGAAGAAAGGAAAATTATTATCAGCAAGGTTTCTGAATACCGTCAGAATGAATCGGGAGAATATCACCGTGTGCCGCCGATATCTCCCGTCAACCGCTGGATTACCATTGCAATACTTATTCCGGTTGTCGCGCTCATGGCTGTATTGGGTGTTTTCTTTTTTGCGGCTTTCCTTGCTTTACTCGTAGTGGCAGTCGTGGTGGTCGGAATACGCTTCTGGTGGCTGCGCAGAAAATTTGAAAACGCAATGCATCAACCTGATGATATAAATCGGCAAGCTGAAGCAGATCAGACGATTATCATCGAAGATGCGCAAATTATTGAAGAAACGGAAGTTCACCGGACTGAGCAAAAGAAACACTAGACTAGTATGGGGCGGTTTATCTGCTGTACAGATGCATTTAGTTTGCCTGCAAGAATGAGAGCGAAGGCCATTTATCATCGTTATAGAGTAGTTCTCTCACCCATCACTTTTTTCACCCGTATCCAAAAACTCCATAGCTTTTCCCTTTATTATCAAACTCGCTGTTGAAATTTAAAGAAAAATAGCATCGAGTTATTATATTACTTTATAAATTCTTAGGTTGGCCGTTACTAAATGGGTTCATTTTAGAACATAGGATCCGTTGTGGTCTGTGTGATTTAATTTATCAGTATTAATTGGGGTGGCAGGTTAATGAATTTGCCGTTTCTTTTCTACTTTCGATATTGAGTTCTATGATAAAAAAAGTACAAGCTGGCGACGTTCGATTGGGTATGTATATTCATGAAATTAAGGGGAACTGGTTAGAGCATCCGTTTTGGAGAAAATCTTTCCTACTGGATCAGCAGAAAGACCTGGATAAACTCCTGAGTTGTGTCCTGGAAGAAATATGGATTGATACCAATAAAGGCCTTGATGTTGCCGTAAGCGAACAAACGCAAACTGCAAATATGGTTAATCCTGATTCAGACATACCAAAAACTGAAACACCACGTCCGCCTAAAAAAGTTTCGGTAGGTGAGGAGCTGGATGCTGCAAAAAAAATACATAAAAAGGCAAAAGAAACGGTTACTACCATGTTCAGCGATGTTCGCATGGGTAAAGCGCTTGAAATCGAAGAAGCAGTATCGTTGGTCGATGAAATTAATCAATCCATGGAACGGAACTCGAATGCGTTACTCAGTCTGATCCGGCTAAAAACTGTCAATGAGTATACTTACTTACATTCCGTTGCGGTTTGTATGCTGATGGTTGCAGTGGGAAGACAACTAGGGTTAAGTGGTGAACAGCTCAGACAAGCTGGCGTTGCCGGGTTACTCCATGACATTGGGAAAATGGCAATTCCCAGTGAAGTACTGGATAAGCCTGGAAAATTGACGGATGAAGAGTTTACTATTATCAAAAGCCATCCACAACGCGGCTGGGAAATACTTAAATCCTGTTACCAAGTTCATGAATCAGCTTTGGATGTTTGTTTGCATCATCATGAACGTGTGGATGGGCACGGATATCCGGAAAAATTATCCGGTGATGCGCTTACTTTATTTGCACGTATGGGGGCGGTTTGCGATGTTTATGATGCAATTTCTTCAAGCCGCTGTTACAAGAATGCTTGGTCGCCTGCTGAATCAATCCATAAAATGGCGACATGGAGCGGTCATTTTGATGAAAAGGTTTTCCAGGCTTTTGTTAAAACAATTGGTATTTATCCTACCAGTACTTTGATAAGACTCAAATCCGGGCGATTGGGCGTGGTGATTGAGCAATCCCAGAAAAAATTGACAACGCCGATTATTAAGATTTTCTTTTCTACGCGATCGAATGCGCATATTCCGGTAGAAATTATAGATTTGTCAAAAGGAACAGATAATATTGAAAACATTGAAGACCCGATTAAATGGGGTTTTGATATCAATAAAATACAAGGAATATGAGTGATTCAGCGCTCTGCGCTTTAACAGGTTGTTAACAGAACATCTACTGTAAAACGCCGGTAACTCAGTTTCTCTGAAAAATCAAATCCCAAACGCCATGCCCGAGCTTGAGTCCTCTTTGCTCAAACTTGGTCAATGGCCGGTATTCCGGCCGTGGCGCATAATCTGTTGCGGTGTTGGCGAGTTGGGATTCCTGACTTAAAACCTGCAGAATTTGTACGGCATAGTCTTCCCAGTCGGTAGCCACATGGATATACCCGCCCGTCATTAAATGTGCACACAAATGAGTAACCAGCGCCGGTTGGATCAATCTGCGTTTGTGGTGCCTGGCTTTAGGCCAGGGATCGGGGAAAAAGATGTGAATGCCATGCAAACATTCTGCGGGCAGCATGTGTTCCAGTACTTGGACGGCATCATGTTGGATGATACGTAAATTCGTCAATTCGAGATGCTCGATTTGATTGAGCAGACTGCCGACTCCGGGCGTATGTACTTCAATTCCCAGATAATCATTTTCAGGATGCGCCGTTGCGATAGTCGCGGTACTCTCGCCCATGCCGAATCCGATCTCCAGGATTTTGGGTGCCGGGCGGCCGAAAACTTGGTCCAGATCTAGCCGGTTCTCGCCAAATGGAATGCCAAACCGGGGCAGTAATGTTTCACAGGCGCGGCGTTGCGCATTGGATAAGCGCCCTTGGCGAAGAACGAAGCTGCGTATGGTTTGTTGCATCGTCTGGTAAAATTGGGGGCGTGCGTGCGGGGAATTAGGCCGGTTTACCTGTTGCTGATTTCTTTGTAACTGTGTCTGAATTGGCGATGACGCCATCCGTTGGCGAGCTGGGGCTGGCGCTGTAGAGTTTTTTTGCCATGCGTCCGGCCAGATACGCTTCACGTCCGGCTTCAACGGCTTTGCGCATTGCGGATGCCATCAATACCGGATTTCTGGCTGCAGCAATCGCCGTGTTCATCAGTACGCCATCGCAACCCAATTCCATCGCAATGGTTGCATCGGACGCCGTGCCGACACCCGCATCGACCAATACCGGGATTTTTGCATTGTCGATGATGATTTGCAGATTCCATGGATTCAAAATGCCCATGCCCGAGCCAATTAACGAAGCCAACGGCATGACGGCGACACAACCCATGTCTTCCAGTTGTTTGGCAATAATCGGATCGTCCGAAGTGTATACCATCACCTGAAAATCCTCCTTGATCAGAATCTCCGCGGCTTTCAGGGTTTCCACCATGTTCGGATACAGTGTTTTGGGATCACCCAGCACTTCCAGTTTGACCAGACTGTGCCCATCCAGTAATTCACGCGCCAGGCGCAGTGTGCGCACCGCGTCTTCAACGGTATAACAGCCCGCTGTGTTGGGTAATAAGGTGTATTGCGAGGGCGGCAAAACCTCCAACAGATTGGGTTCATTAGAATTTTGCCCGATATTCGTGCGCCGGATCGCGACAGTAATGATCTCAGCACCGCTTGCTTCAACGGTTGCGCGGGTTTCGTTGAAATCCTTGTATTTACCTGTGCCGACCAGTAACCGGGATGTATAGATTTTGCTGGCAATAACTAAGTTATCCATGAAATTCTTTTTTGTACCAAAGGTATATTTGTTGAATAGCGCGAGATTTAACCGCCACCGACGGCCACCACAACTTCCAGCTGATCCCCATGAACCAGAATTTGTTCCGAGAATTGGCTGCGCGGAATAATCTCGCCATTGCGCTCTATGGCGATGCGTTTGCCGTGCAATGCAAGATGGTCGATAAGCTGCGTCACGTTAATCGGCGACTCAAATTGCTGCGGTTGTCCATTAATGGTGAGTTGTATCATAGATGATAAAGCAGGGATTGATATTTCAGGTTAGCCAAATGATGAACAATCAAAAATCAGGATGAATTTTATCATGTGGGGATTGGGTAATTTGAAAAATTTATGGATATTACTTTGAGTCGGCTCAGTTTTACTAAAACGGCTGTTGAAAAACTATCTGTGTTGCTAGTATTGGATTCGTGATTCGGTACCTGACCCCGGCGGCTTACCTCAGCGACTTGTCTGAAAAAAACTTAGATAATTACTATTTGAATCAATTTTTTTATAAAACATCTTTATAATGGACGATTGGAATGTCTATCAATAATTACATGGTGTGGTTCCCTTGAGATTGAGCAGATTTGAAATAGTCGGAGGAGTAGCTGCGCTTCTAGCGGCAATACATGTGGCTAAAAAAAACGATAGAATCGACCATAGTGCACTTATACTACTCAGTGTTGCTGCCCTCTCCTTCCTGCTTCCAGAGTTGGTCACTCTGTTCTCAAAAGTAAAGAAGGTCAAATGGGGAGAATTCGAAGCGGAATTTGAAAAAGATCTCCGAAAGTTGGAACAGAAGATTGTCGTTGCGGAGAGCGAAACGCGAACAAGTAAGCGTTCTAGTGGCGTTAGTTATGCACCGCTGTATGATTCATACGTCAAAGAGTATCAAAGTATAGTGTCGAGTCCGTTGCCAGGACGTGAAAAAATCATTCTAGGTGCAGTGCTTGCTGAGAGAATGATCCAAGAGACTGTTAATGAACTGGAGTTAAGTAAATCTGGTCGATTAGGTGCCAGAACGGGGATGCAACTCCTTTTAGAAGAAGGATTTATCACATCATCCGAGGTCGATGCATTCGAGGAATTCTGGAAAGTCAGAAATACGGCAGTACATGGGCCTGCAGATGGTCTTTCGGAGCATCAAATCTCGCGCCTTCTCGATTTGCTGTGGCGTTTGGTTAAAGTTTTCGGTTGAAATACCCAATAAAGTGCTAGTAAGGGTGGGGCCAAAGGGTGGGGCCAGGTCGCGAATTGAGAATATAGCCGATGTAGCCGATGAATTAAATTTGATTTTTGTTTTGTAACCTGGTGGTGTGCGTTGCCGGTATTGGATTCGAGATTCGGTTCCTGACCCTAACGATTATCGCCTATCATGCCGCAGGCCATATCAGTATAAGCAAGCGACATTAAATTGAAGCCGGGGCACGCCAAATAGCGAACCCAGGCTTGCAACTATGCAATCCCTTGCGGGATCAGATGCCGAAACCGCCAGGTGAATAGATGAAGTCATCAGCGGCAAGTGCCGTGCCGATCACCTTGATGGCCATATCGGCTGTGCCATCACCGTTGGCATCGGCCTGAAGCGTCTGAACGCCCGCTGCCGTTGTCACCCGCAGTTCGGCCCCACCGGTTGCCGAGAAAGCCGACGCGCCAATAAAGGTCTGCGATGCGGTGAATTGTAGGGGTGCCAGCATGATCAGGTCTTCAGCGCCATTGAAATCCGTGATCGTGTCGGCTGCGGCCACCGTGGAATCGGCCAAGTTGTCAAATACAAATCGATCAGCGCCAGTGCCACCCGTCAACCGGTCGGTGCCAAGCGAGCCCGTCAGGCGGTCGTTCCCCGCATCGCCACGCAGCGTGTCTGCACCAGATGAGGCGAGAATGTTGTCATTGCCATCGCCACCGGACAGGGTGTTACCTGTGGTTTCTCCGAATTCGCCGCCAAAGATATTGTCGTTTCCGCCAGCGCCGTTGATGATGTCGCTGCCATTGAAGCCATAAAGATCATTGTCGCCGTTCGAGCCGGTGATCGTATCATTGAGGTTCGAACCCCAGACCTGCTCGACATTAACAATCGTATCGTATCCATCAGCCTTTGTATTCTGGGCCTTGGTAATACGAAGATCAACAGTCACCCCGCGCGTGCCCGTGACCCCGCGATAGTCCACCGCATCATATCCCAGCTCGCCGTCCAGATAGTCGTTACCAGCACCGCCGATCATGCCATCATTGCCGTTGCCACCAAACAGCCGGTCATTGTCAGCGCCGCCATCCATCGTATCGTGACCGTCCATACCATAGATCGTGTCGCGTCCTGTGCCACCGAACAACTTGTCACTGCCTAAAAATCCAGTGATTGTGTCGTTGCCGCCAAGGCCATATATTTCGTCGCCAATCCCGTTGATATCCACATTCAGCGCAGTGAGAATGTCGTTCAATTCAGTTCCATTAATGATGGCCATTCGCTTCTCCTTGTTTTAGTAATTTGTGCCAATATGATTAGAGGCATATAGTAAAAATAAACGCTTTTTTCTCAAATTCATTATATATAAATCGAATATTTGGTCAAGCGTATTGGAAAACCATGTTGGAAGACCCAAATTCCGCGAATGGATTATTATTCTCTTTCTTTAGAGCGTCGAAGTAAGCTTGTGGTAGCGGGTTTGCGGGTAAATGGCATAAGCGGCGAGTTGTGAAAGTTTAGAGAAGCATAGGGCAGGCTGTGAATTCTTGATTCGCGACCTGAACATCCCGCTAGAATTTTCAAGTGTTTTCGTCGATTTTTTTACGTATCTCATAGGCACGATTTTGTTTCAGCATTCTGAATATAATACGGCAAAGCTGTCGGCCAAGCGCCCGAATTGCCTGATTATGTGATTTCCCCTCAATCCGTTTTTTCTCATAGTAACGCTGTGATTCAGGTACGCATTTTCGATGCTTGTCTACAGCGGCCATCATCGCGGTTTTGGCGCGTTTGTTGACATGTTGCGGTGCTTTTGAACCTCGAAACTTCCCTGAGCTGTTATCAAGGTTGGCCATTCCCAAATAGAGCGCCAGACTGCGTTCGCTAGCAAATCGATCAATGGTGCCAATCTCGCCCGCCAACTCTGAAGCACAGATCACAGCGAACCCTGGAATACTGTCAATTAACTGCGCAGCTTGGGATTCTTGCATTAACATCTTGCAACGTAATTCCAATGCTTTGATGTCGTTTTTGAGCGCCAGGATACGCCGGGCATCTTCAATGATCATCTCGCCGACCCATTCCACTTCATGACTAAATGACGCATGCGATTGCCATGCGACAATACTATCGGCGTACTTGCGGCCCACACCAGAGGGTATCCTAAATTTTGTGTAAGTGGCGGTAAATACTGCTGAGGCATCCTTTCCTCAAACTGAATAGTAAACCTGTTTAACGCAGGTTTCCAATCGCGCAGTGGCATCGTCCATTTCTTGCTGATATTGATCAGTGCCAAATAGAACAATTTAGTAACAGCTTCATCATTTGGAAATGAGCTCCTATTTTTACTAACTTTACGTAAACTCATGTTCACCGACTCAATGGCATTGGTGGTGTAAATGATTTTGCGTATTTCAGGGGGGTAATCGAAGAACGGAATAATACGCATCCAATTGTTACGCCAGGATTTAGCAATTGGCGGATAAGCATCATCCCATTTCACTTCAAATTCAGTGAGATATTGCTCTGCCTCGTCTGCTGTTGATGCGCTGTAAACGCGCTTCAAATCAGTTGCAACCAGACCGCGTTTATTCCAGCCCACGTAATTTAAACTATTACGCACCATATGCACAATGCAAAGCTGTACCGTGGCTTGCGGTTAGACCGCCTCAATGGCTTCAGGAAAGCCTTTTAAGCCATCCACACAGGCGATGAAGATGTCTTGTATGCCACGGTTCTTAAGTTCAGTGACAACGCCCAGCCAGAATTTAGCACCTTCAGTCTGTGAGACCCATAAACCCAGCACTTCTTTTTCGCCTTGCATGTTTATGCCAATGGCAAGGTATACGGCTTTGGTACGCACCGCACCGGCATCACGGACTTTGACGTGGATGCAATCCAGATAAATGACGGGATAGACTGCATCCAGCGGGCGGGACTGCCATTGCTTCACATCTTCCATCACTGCATCGGTAACGGATGAGATCAGTGTAGGCGAAACCTCCGCAC
Source organism: Nitrosomonas sp. Is79A3 (assembly GCF_000219585.1). Lineage (NCBI taxonomy): Bacteria > Pseudomonadati > Pseudomonadota > Betaproteobacteria > Nitrosomonadales > Nitrosomonadaceae > Nitrosomonas > Nitrosomonas sp. Is79A3. The sequence goes on from NC_015731.1 coordinate 1,039,606, forward strand.
CATACATCTCGATCAGGTGACTCTGGATTTCGCGTACCGTCATACCACGCGAGTACAGTGATATGATCTTGTCATCAAAGCCAGTCCAGCGTGTTTGGTGCTTAGAGATCAGTTGTGGTTCAAAGCTGCCCTCGCGATCACGAGGGATTTCAATCGGCAACTCACCAAATTCACCCTTAAGGGTCTTGCTGCTTTTGCCGTTGCGGGCATTGCCAGTGAGGTTGCTGACAGTAGCATGTTTGTCATGACCCAAGTGCTCAGTCATTTCCGCTTGTAACGCACGTTCAATCAGCGCCTTGGTGAGTTGCTTAAGTAGTGCAAGCCAGAAAACCATCTATCCCAATAAGAAACAACAGGTTGCTAGTAATTAAGGTGATGAAGAATTCTGAGAAATTGAGCTAAACTGCTGTTATTAGGTAGTTCTGGTGCATTTTAAAGCAAAATAACCTCAAACTTCGATTGAAATCGGCGAGAATATCGTTGTCAGAAACAAACTTCGTTCGATTGGAGATCAGATGCGCGTAGTCCGAACTGCACAGATGGAATTAGGTGAAATTGACGTATCACAAATCAAATTCGATTTGAGATCACGAGATGACATACCGAAGATACTGCGCGGATTACAGCACCTGTACATGAATGAGGAATTGCGCCAGAGTGTTTTTGCATTACTGGAAAGTGAAATTGCTTCCGAGGTTAGTAAGCGCAATGGCCGCCCTGGCATGACACTCTGGAGCATACTGGTTTGTGGCGTATTACGCCTGGACTTAAATGCTGATTATGACCGTCTTCACGAATTAGTTAACCAGCATAAAACTTTGCGCGAGATGCTGGGGCATAGTCTGTATGATGAAGACAAAAGCTATGCCTATCAAACTTTGGTGGATAATGTTGGCCTGCTCGCGCCGGAGCTTTTGGACAAATTGAACCAAATCATTGTTGAAGGAGGGCATGCCCTTATAAAAAAGGGCGAAGGAGTCCTGCGTGGGCGGTGCGACTCCTTTGTTGTTGAAACCGATGTGCATTTTCCAACCGACATCAACTTGTTGTGGGATGCCCTGCGCAAAGCGATTACGCTGACGGCATACTGGTGTGAAAGGCAGCAATTAAGCGACTGGCGGCAATATAGCTACAACCTGCGCCAATTAAAACGACTCATGCGTTGTGCGCAGAACAAAAAGCGCAGCGTCGCTAAAGCACGACAAGACAAAATCGACGCACAAGTTACGCAAGCGCACCAGGCCTATATTGACCAAGCCAAAAATCACTTAGACAAAATTCAAGACACCTTAACCAAACTGACCGCGACTGCGCCTACTGAGCTACTCCAAAAGATTGAAATTGAAGGCTACATCAAACACGCCGAGCGCCAAATCGACCAAATCGAACGTCGTGTCATTAAAGGTGAAATGATTCCTCACGCAGAAAAGGTATTCTCCATTTTTGAACCCCACACCGAATGGATCAGCAAAGGGAAGGCAGGCGTACCGGTTGAGTTGGGTGTCAAAGTATGCATCCTGGAAGACCAGCATCAATTCATCTTGCATCATCAGGTGATGGAAAAACAAACCGATGATCAGATTGCAGTATCCATGATCGCAGAAGCTAAAAAACGCTTTCCCAAACTCAATGCCTGTAGTTTCGACAAAGGCTTTCATTCACCCGCCAACCAAGCTGAATTGACCCAACATCTCGACCAGGTCACGCTCCCTAGAAAAGGCAAACTAAGCAAAGAGCGTCAAGCGGTAGAACGAACCGAAGAATTTGTTAAAGCCCGTCGGGCACACTCAGCGGTAGAGTCAGCAATCAATGCATTGGGGATACATGGTTTAGACAAATGTCCAGACCATGGCATCGATGGTTTTAAACGTTATGTTGCACTAGCCATTGTCACCAGGAACATCCGTCGAATGGGTGATATCCTGTGGCAGCAAGATGTGGAACGTGAGCGCAAAGCGAAAGAGCGATATTTAAAATATCGATCAGCAGCCTAAACAGCTGTCTATCAAACGTAAAAACCGCCTGATTGTGAGCAATCAGCGGGTGGTGCTGGGTAAAAATCGAGTTTTTTGTGCTACGTCTCCCAAAAAAATGCAATCGGAAGCTTTTTTGAATGCGTATCCTCATTGCATTTTTCAGGAGTGATTGAAATTTAGGTAGCTCGCTGTCAAAAAATGGGGTTTTCGGGCTGACACTACTTAAGCAACTCACCAAGGCGCTGATTGAACGTGCGTTACAAGCGGAAATGACTGAGCACTTGGGTCATGACAAACATGCTACTGTCAGCAACCTCACTGGCAATGCCCGCAACGGCAAAAGCAGCAAGACCCTTAAGGGTGAATTTGGTGAGTTGCCGATTGAAATCCCTCGTGATCGCGAGGGCAGCTTTGAACCACAACTGATCTCTAAGCACCAAACACGCTGGACTGGCTTTGATGACAAGATCATATCACTGTACTCGCGTGGTATGACGGTACGCGAAATCCAGAGTCACCTGATCGAGATGTATGGTGCGGAGGTTTCGCCTACACTGATCTCATCCGTTACCGATGCAGTGATGGAAGATGTGAAGCAATGGCAGTCCCGCCCGCTGGATGCAGTCTATCCCGTCATTTATCTGGATTGCATCCACGTCAAAGTCCGTGATGCCGGTGCGGTGCGTACCAAAGCCGTATACCTTGCCATTGGCATAAACATGCAAGGCGAAAAAGAAGTGCTGGGTTTATGGGTCTCACAGACTGAAGGTGCTAAATTCTGGCTGGGCGTTGTCACTGAACTTAAGAACCGTGGCATACAAGACATCTTCATCGCCTGTGTGGATGGCTTAAAAGGCTTTCCTGAAGCCATTGAGGCGGTCTACCCGCAAGCCACGGTACAGCTTTGAATTGTGCATATGGTGCGTAATAGTTTAAATTACGTGGGCTGGAATAAACGCGGTCTGGTTGCAACTGATTTGAAGCGCGTTTACAGCGCATCAACAGCAGACGAGGCAGAGCAATATCTCACTGAATTTGAAGTGAAATGGGATGGTGCTTATCCGCCAATTGCTAAATCCTGGCGTAACAATTGGATGCGTATTATTCCGTTCTTCGATTACCCCCCTGAAATACGCAAAATCATTTACACCACCAATGCCATTGAGTCGGTGAACATGAGTTTACGTAAAGTTAGTAAAAATAGGAGCTCATTTCCAAATGATGAAGCTGTTACTAAATTGTTCTATTTGGCACTGATCAATATCAGCAAGAAATGGACGATGCCACTGCGCGATTGGAAACCTGCGTTAAACAGAAACATAATGGGGTCTACCATCGTATTTTGCAGGATGACAGGCCACAGAACCATAGTTTAATATAGCAAACGGACGGGGATGTGGCTCATGGGGTCAGCGGCTGGGATTCTGGTTCGCTAGACTTGAAATGCCGTCCCCGTCCTCCTGCGTCATCCGGTGTGTCGTTCGGGATGGTGCCGATCAGTAGATTGTGGCTCTGTATGTAGACGAGACCGACGGATGATTTATCGGTTTAGTTGCAACAGTACGGAGGCCCCATGATCATGGATAATACCCCACAAATTTATGTCAGTGTTGATATAGGTTGTCGTCAGCACAGTGTAGCAATAGGCCTGTCCAATGGCGATGTGCTGGATGAGTTTGCCATTTTCCACCGCCCGGAAGGTTTTAAACAATTCTTTGAACGTATTGAACATCATCGACAACGCCATGGTGGTGCGGTAGCGGTAGCAATGGAAGGCTACAATGGCTATGCCCGCCCTTTGGACAGTCTGGTGAAAGTACGCGGTTATGAACTCTACAACATCAACAATCTGAAGCTGGCTCGCTTTAAGGAAATTTTTCCGGCTGCGGCCAAGAATGACCGCATTGATGCTTGCAAAGGCCTGGAGCTATTCCAACTGCGGGATCACCTGCCATTGGCTAAAGACGTTCTTCAGGAAATCATGCCGACACCACGGGAAAACGATATGCTCAAACGGCTGAGTCGCCGTCGTCGTGCTTTGGTGGATGAAAAGAGCCGCCTGCAAAGTCGTCTTCAGGGCGATCTTCACGCAGTGTGCCCCGGCCTGCTGGACATCACAAAAGATGCAGATAATCTTTGGTTCTTACGCTTTATCACCAGCGTTGATGAATTGACCAAGCTGTCGCGTTTACGCGTATCTACCTTGCTAAAGATTCCTGGTGTGGGCCGCAAGTACGCCGATAGTATTGTCGCATGGCAATCGCATGCGTCATTTAGTCATGAAGTGGAATGGGTCGGCGAGATGATCATTGAAGATGCCCGGCGTATCCTGGCGCTCAAAAACGACATCAAAGCATTGGAATTACGTTGCAAGATGTTAATGCAAGAATCCCAAGCTGCGCAGTTAATTGACAGTATTCCAGGGTTCGCTGTGATCTGTGCTTCAGAGTTGGCGGGCGAGATTGGCACCATTGATCGATTTGCTAGCGAACGCAGTCTGGCGCTCTATTTGGGAATGGCCAACCTTGATAACAGCTCAGGGAAGTTTCGAGGTTCAAAAGCACCGCAACATGTCAACAAACGCGCCAAAACCGCGATGATGGCCGCTGTAGACAAGCATCGAAAATGCGTACCTGAATCACAGCGTTACTATGAGAAAAAACGGATTGAGGGGAAATCACATAATCAGGCAATTCGGGCGCTTGGCCGACAACTTTGCCGCATTATATTCAGAATGCTGAAACAAAATCGTGCCTATGAGATACGTAAAAAAATCGACGAAAACACTTGAAAATTCTAGCGGGATGTTCAGGTCGCGAATAAAGAAAAATTGATATATACTGCAGGCCATAACAAGACCACTCCGATTAGTTTAATTGGCTGTGTCATGGCTATGGAGTAGTTATCCGGCAATGATGGGTGATGTTACAAAACCGAATGGCTAACAACGGATTAGTTTTTGTCTTTATTTGGGATTCTTGATTCTGGATCTGATAGGGTGTCTGTGACACCGTTCTGCGTTAACTTTGCCATTGCCCGATCTCATGGAAGAACTGCAACTGGAAATATTTGTGCTGTTTTGGTTGATAGGGATCAATGGCGCCCCCATTCTGCTGACAAAATTGCTCGGCCAACGATTTTCCTGTCCTATTGACTGCAATCGGGTATTTTCCGATGGCCGGCCTATTCTGGGTCCATCAAAAACCTTCCGGGGTCTGATATCTGCGCTGCTGGTGTCGGTTCTGATTGGCAGCATTTTTGCGATTCCTCTCCACACTAGCTTGTTATTTGGTGCACTATCGATGATGGGCGATATGACAACGAGCTTTATCAAGCGGCGTTTGAGTTTGGTATCGAGTTCGATGGCATTGGGATTGGATCAAATTCCAGAATCATTGTTTCCGCTGCTGGGCTGTAATGATTTGCTGGGAATCAGCGTAGAGCAAATTGTTGTGGTTGTAGTGGCATTCTTTCTGATAGATCTAATACTTTCGCAGCTATTATTCTGGCTCCGCATTCGGAAAACACCATATTAAGCGTGCTTAGGGCAGCAATAAATGGTGGATGGTCACCTCAGGTAAACAATTAAATCGTGCGTTTACAATCGATGTGCCTGCGCCAACGGAAGTATAGCCCTGCATTTTCTGATAGTGCCACTTGCCAGCACCCAAATATCGCGGGCACTTGGAATCCAGCGTGATGGGAATTCCACCCGGTAGGCAGATTTGACCGCCATGCGTATGGCCACAGAACATCACATCAAAATCCGCATGCGCAGCCAGGCGGTAAATTTCCGGGGTATGCGAAAGCAACAAAGAAACAGCCTCTTCGGGTATGTCCCGGGCAGCTTTTTGGATATTGTCGACACGGAAATAGTGCGGGTCATCTACGCCTGCGAGGAAAATTTTCGCCCCGTCTTTTTCCAAAGTAGTTGCTTCATTCATCAGCATGATTACCCCCATCGATTCCAATGCAGGCAACATCCGTATCGAGTCATGATTGCCTAGAATGCCGTAGACGGGTTGTTTCAATGTGGTAATCAGCCGCTGCATGCCAGCAACGGCACCATCAATTTCACCAAAAGTCCGGGCACGATAATCTCCGGTTAAGGCACAGATGTCATAATCCAGACCGGCGACTGTCTGAATCAATGCAGCGAGATTGCGATCATCCATATCCACGTGCAAATCAGTCAGGTGCAGGATCTTGAAATCATGAAATGCCTGGGGTAAATGAGGCAAGTGAATCCGATTGTTCTTGACCTGTAAATTGCGCGCATTACTCTGCCCGCGCTCGTACATGCCAACCAACTGGATGGCAAAGCGGATCAATGCATGTGCGGAATACCAGTTTTCAGGATGAAAAAAATTCAATCCGCGCCCAAAGACGCGGTGCCCATGCTCCGCTTCGATTCCAAGCCGCTGCCTGGCGTGTATTCGACCGAGGCGAGCTTCTAGTTGTTGTTCTATGGTATCCATTTTTGCCGGTAATTATACGTTGGAGCATCTCTAAGAATCCAAATTTCGTCACAACACTTTGTTACCATGCTTTCCCGCAAGCAATAAAAATCACACAGGGTTCCAAAATTGCTTATATTCTTGGTGCACATGAAATATCGGGTTAAATTCTTTTAAACTCATTTTTTTCTAAAATTCATGAATCATGTCAGCACATAAAGGTTACGGACAAACATGGTGGGGCGCGCAGTGGCTTAACTCGCTTTCACAGATCGACTATGACAATCGATTGCCGCGGGGGCGCAGTTATGCCAATAAAGGTTCAGTGACGAAAATTGAGATTCGGCAGGGAAACATTCATGCCAAGGTCAAAGGTTCCCGCCCGCAGCCTTACACGGTGAAAATCGAGGTTCCGGCCATGCCAAAGCCGCAGGCCAAGGTTTTACTCGATGCGCTGGCGCTGGATCCGGTGGTTATCTCGAAAATGCTCAACCGTGAGTTGGATCCTGCTGTTTTGGAGCGCGTCAGGATGCTGAAGATCGATATTTTTCCGGCGCGCTGGTCGGATCTTTCCATGAGTTGTTCCTGTCCGGATTGGGCCGTGCCATGCAAACATCTGGCTGCGGTGATTTATTTGATCAGCCGCGAAATTGATGGCAATCCTTTTATGGTGTTTTCGTTGAAGGGAGTCGATCTCATCCAGGAACTGAAAGCCCGCCATATTTCGATTGAAAGCGAAGCCAAGGCAGCGCTGCCGATAGCCGATGACTTGCTGGGTCAATCACATCAACATGCCGCGACGGTGCCGGATGTTGCTGATGCAACGGACTACTACAGCGTGTTGGATTACTCGACATTGCCTGATCTTGCGGTTTCTCTGGTGAGTGTGCTGCCTGCAAATCCTGCTTTCTTTCAGCAGGGTGATTTTCGTGTGATCTATGAAAAAGTGATGAAGCGAGTGATCAAGCAGGCGCGGCTTGCACTCAATTCTGTTGTGGAAACGGATCAGGCGAAATCCGCTATTACCGCTGCGGATAAGCCGCACATAACACTCAATACTAGCTATCAGCCGGCCCTTGCCGGATTGACAGCGCCATTACGCTGGCCAGATTGGGTATCCGATCTGCAACAGATTGCCGAAGCTGATTTGCCTGACCTCCAGCCCGAAGTGGCGGCTATGCTTCATGCGCGTATGACCAGTTTGCATTTGCTGGCAAAGGGCGCAGTCTTACCGCAGGTGTTCAATGCAGATAAATTGGGCGTGGGGCTGCGCTGGTTACCGGCGATGCTGGATGAGACGGTGAGCGCTTTGATCGGCCAGTTGGCTGCGCGTCTGCCATCCGGGTTGTTGGCATTTCACGGTGACAAGCAGGTGGTCAATCTCTCGGGAGAAGTACAAGCCGTAGCGCTATGCAGTTTATTTCTGAGTGAGTTTATACGTCGTTGGAGTGATGCCGGTGCTGAAAAGCCCTATGGTAACAAACTGATCGATCTTTTTTTTGGTCACGGCCACACGCGGTTTGAAGGACCCGGTGAAGGCGAAGTGGGCAGCGGGGTGCAATTATGGCTGGCACGCTTTCATATTGGTCATCAAGCGCATGTGCCGGTGTTGCGGTTAGAGGAGGAGCATATTGGATTTAGCCTGTCGCTGGGCGTGGCGGCACGTAATGACCTACTGCAGGAACCTGCCTCATTTGCCAGCTTGCTGACCGATCCGGCATGGCAGGAAAATCGTTATAGTGTATTGAGAACGGTGGCCTTGCTGGCGGAATTCTTCCCGGACTTTAACGGTTATATCAATACCGGCGCAACAACGCCGATCGCGCTGAGTGCTGAAGCACTCCCGGCATTTTTGTTTGATGTGCTGCCTGTTATCCGGCTGCTGGGGATACGCGCGCTGCTGCCCAAAGCGCTGGACCGCGTGCTGCGGCCACGTTTGTCGATGAAATTATCCGGCAAGGATAGCGGCAGTTCCGGCTATCTCAATGCAAACGATATTTTTGGTTTCGACTGGACTGTAGCGATTGGGCATAACCAACTCACACAAGCGGAATTTGAAGAACTGGTCAAAACTGCCCACGGAATTGTGCGTTTCCGGGGCGAATACGTTTATCTGGATCCTGCCGAAATTGAACGGCTGCGCCTGCAGCTGGAAAAACCGCCGCGCACCACACAGGCGGAACTGTTGCGTATTGCCTTGACCGAGGAGTATCTGGGTTCACCCGTAATGCTGGATGCTCAAGCGCGTGACATGATTCGTGAACTTACCGAAATAGGCAGTGTGCCGCTGCCTGGTGCGCTCAATGCAATCCTGCGGCCATATCAGGAGCGCGGCTATGCCTGGTTGTATCGGAATATCCGTATCGGTTTCGGTAGCGTTATCGCTGACGACATGGGTCTGGGCAAAACTCTCCAGGTGATCGTTACTTTGCTGAAACTCAAGGAGGAAGGAAAGCTGGAAGAAGCAAAAGCGCTGGTGATTGTGCCGACCAGTTTATTGACCAACTGGACAAAAGAAATCGCACGCTTTGCACCGGCGCTGAAGGTGGATATTTTTCATGGTACGGAACGAGTACTGGAGAAAGAGCGTCCGGATGTGTTGCTGACGACCTACGGTTTGGTGCGATCTGATCTGGCCAAGCTCAAAAAATTGACTTGGTGTCTCGTCATCGTGGATGAAGCACAAAACATCAAAAACCCGGCTGCTGAACAGACCAAAGCCGTCAAGGCGATCCCGGCGGGGAGTTTCGTTGCTTTGACCGGCACACCCGTTGAGAACCGCTTGTCCGAATACTGGAGCATCATGGATTTTGCCAATCGTGGTTTTCTGGGGAATCTCACCAGTTTTACCAAAGAGTTTGCGGTACCGATACAAAGCCATCATGATCAACACGTGGCGAATCGTTTTAAGCGCATCACCAGCCCGTTTTTGCTGCGGCGGCTCAAATCGGACAAAAGCATTATCAGCGATCTGCCCGACAAGATTGAACAGAATCAGTATTGTGAGCTGACGGAAAAACAAGCGGCATTGTATGAATCCGTTGTGCGTGAAGCCTTGCGGGTGATCAGCGGCGAATCCGACACATTCAAACGCCAGGGGTTGGTGCTGCAAATGATCATGGCCTTGAAGCAAATCTGTAATCATCCTGCGCAATACCTTAAAAAGGGAGATACCAGCGCCAATTTGTCAGGCAAAGCCGAATTGTTTCTTGATTTACTTGAACCCTTGCTTGCTGCGCATGAGAAGGTACTGGTGTTTACGCAATTCCGTGAGGCAGGCGAATTGCTGTCGGCATGGATCAAAGAGCGATTCGGACGGGAACCGCAATTCCTGCACGGCGGTGTTGCACGCAAAACACGCGATAGCATGGTGGAGCGCTTTCAGAATGACCGTACCGAACGCATATTTCTGCTCTCGCTCAAAGCAGGCGGCACCGGCCTCAACCTGACAGCCGCCGCCAATGTGATCCACTTTGATTTGTGGTGGAATCCGGCCGTTGAGGCGCAAGCAACCGACCGGGCCTATCGCATTGGTCAGCAGCATAATGTCCAGGTGCATCGCCTGATTACCCGTGCCACCTTCGAAGAACGCATCAATGACATGATTCAGTCCAAGCGCAATCTTGCTGATATGACTGTAGGTAGCGGGGAAAAATGGATTGGGAATCTGAGCAATAACGAACTAAAGGATGTTTTTAGTTTGGGGTGATCTTCGCTTCATCTTTTGCGGCGCCGTGTAACTTTTACCATTAACACGATAAATCATGTGCTTGTACTGATTAATTGGTTCAAGGACAAGTTTCCAGTCTTAATCAGAATAAAAATAAATTAATTCGCCATGTATGACGATATGTTGTATATTAATTGCATTAAGTCGACATAAATGGCGAATATGAAGATAAATAATGAACTGTCCGATGAGACTATCTTGACTGAACTGGGCGGACGCCTGGCGCAACGGCGCATCGCGCGATCGCTATCTCAGGCGGCATTGGCGGCGGAAGCTGGAGTGGCCAAGCGCACGGTGGAGCGGGTTGAGGCCGGTGAATCGGTGCAGTTGGTAACATTGGTGCGTCTGTGCCGTGTATTGGATTTGATGGCTGGATGGGATCAGTGGTTGCCGGAAACAGGTCCAAGTCCAATGGCGCTATTAAAAGAAAAGCAGACAGGTAAGGGCCGGCAACGGGCAAGAGGCCGCCGTACTGCACCGGTCATGAAATCAGGCCAAAAACCCTGGACTTGGGGTGATTCGTCATCTTAAAAAGCTGTCCAACATCATGAGCACAGTTGCGGAAGTGAAATTGTGGGGGCGTACCATCGGTGCTGTGGCATTGGCAGACGGCGGTACTGTGGCGAGCTTTGAATACGACAGCGAGTTTGCCCGTAGCGGCATCGAGATTGCGCCGCTGACGATGCCGCTGGCCGGTACGATTTATCGTTTTCCGGCACTGGGGCGGGATACCTTCCATGGCTTGCCCGGCCTATTGGCCGATTCGCTACCGGATAAGTTTGGTAATGCCTTGATCGACGCTTGGCTCGCCACGCAGGGCCGTCAGCCGGGTTCCTTCAATGTAGTGGAGCGGCTGTGCTATACCGGCAGCCGTGGCATGGGAGCGCTAGAATTTTCACCGGCAAAAGGCCCAAAGGCGCGCACGTCGCAGAAAATCCAAGTTGAACAGTTGGTTAAGCTGGCATCGGAAGTACTCAAGCATCGTCAGCAGCTTGCAGAAACTTTTGGCGATGATGCGCAAAAAGCCAGTGCGCTCAAGCAGATCTTGCAAGTAGGCACCTCAGCCGGTGGCGCGCGCGCCAAGGCAGTGATTGCCTGGAATCCTGCTACGCATGAAGTGCGCTCCGGCCAGGTGAAAGCGCCGGAAGGGTTTGGTTATTGGCTGCTGAAGTTTGACGGCGTCAGCGGCAATAAAGACAAGGAGCAGGAAGATCCCAAAGGCTATGGCGCAATTGAGTATGCCTATTATCTGATGGCGCGCGATGCCGGTATCCACATGAACGAATCCCGATTGCTGGAAGAAAAAGGCCGCCAGCACTTCATGACCAAGCGTTTCGATCGTCTCGATCATCCCGATAGCGGCGGCAAATTGCATATGCAATCGTTGGGTGCGCTGGCCCATTGCGATTTCAACCTGGCGGGCGCTTACAGTTATGAACAAGCTTTGCAAGTTATTAAACGGCTGCAGCTACCAATGCGCGACGTAGAGCAACAATTCCGGCGCATGGTGTTCAATGTGGTCGCACGCAATCAGGACGATCATGTCAAAAACATCGCATTCCTGATGGATAAGCAAGGTACTTGGTTTTTGGCGCCCGCGTTTGACGTCACCTACAGTTATCAACCCGCCGGGCGTTGGACTTCCACGCACCAAATGACGCTGAATGGCAAACGCGATGGATTCGATCTGGCCGATTTTGTTGCGGTTGAAAAAGTGGCCGGTTTGAAACGCGGACAAGCCAAGGCGATCCTGCACGATGTGCAGCAGGTGGTTTCGCGCTGGAGAGATTATGCCGATGTGGCGGGCGTGAGCCAGGATCATCGTGACAAGATACACAGTGCCTTACGGCTGCAACCGTTCCTCTGAAATCCTGCGAATATTAATGGAGAACTCTGAGTAACCATCTTTGTCATTCCGAATGGAATGAGGAATCTTTTGGGGATCAACAGCATAGATTTCTCGCTGTGCTCGAAATGACAGTTATTCAGTGGCTCCATAAATTTGCAAGACTATTGATTGTATGAATATCCAGACACGACCTGCCCGTAATTCCGATTATCAGTGGTTGCTTGAATTGCACCATACCGTGTATCGGGATTTGATTACGCTAGAATTCGGATATTGGGATGAAGACGAGGAATTGGACTTGTTCATGAAAGCCTGGGAATCGAAACCTATTGAAATTCTTATGCTTGATGAGAAGAATGTCGGCATGTTCATTGTCGATGAGCACGCGGATCATTTGTGGCTGGATGAGATTCAAATCGATCCTCGCTATCAACATCAGGGCATCGGCACGGAAGTGATCGGGCGATTGATCGTTAGAGCGCGCGCACACCATTTTCCCCTATGCCTGAGAGTGCTGCATGCCAATCGGGGCGCTTACCGGCTTTATCAAAAATTAGGATTCCGTCAGATCGATCGTGCGAGACATCATACGGTGATGGAAATAACATGATTGGTTGCTGGTGACTGTATTCGCTGCTCATTGTGTTGTGGATTTGACAAAGTTTGTTATGATGAAGCCTAAATCGGTGGTAATCGCATAAAAATAAGGAAATAGAATGAATTCTGCAGTTTTAGATATGATAATCACGTTATTTCGTGACGTTTCTAATTGTAGTGATGTGTGCACGTAGAGCCAGTGAACTCACGCAAGGAGTTAAGCTGTGAATCAGGAGTACGAGGATAGATATTGTCTTTTTTTGGACATACTGGGTTTCCAGTCTCATGTAGATGAAACCATAAAGGGCGGAAACAAAAACAAGAGTGCGATGACCTTTACAAAGTTAAAGGGAGCTTTGGATCAAATTTCAGTGGATGTCCATTATCGAGACGCAGTAGAGATATCAGGAAAACTACGCTCTACTTCCCGAAGAGTTACCCAGTTTTCGGACTCCGTGATTGTTTCGTACCTCAGAAACGAGCCGCATGGAACTGGAGTAACGAGCATCCTCATGGATGTTCATAATTTACAATTAGCGCTATTACAACGAGGGATCCTGCTAAGAGGCGCTATCACGGCTGGCCAACTATATCATGATGAGAAACTTGTTTTCGGGCCGGCATTGAATGAAGCAGTAGCATTGGAGCGACTTGCAAACTATCCAAGAGTTATTCTAGATGGTGAAATTTTGGATGAGGCAGGACTAAAGAGGTCGCCATCCCCGAGCCTTTCTCGCACCATAAATTCAATGGTTGCAGAGGATTTTGATGGATTGTTCTATATAGATTACTTCAATATCCATCCAGACGATTTCAATGAAGACTGGGTTGACGTCCAGTATTATTTAGAAAAACTCAGAGCTGTAGTGAAAGGTCTTTCAAATAAAAAAGACCCATCTATAAAAGTTAAGCATTCATGGCTGCGCACTAAATTTAATTTAATGGCAAAGCCGTTTCAGAAAAGTGGGTACAAGACTCTTGGTATATGTACTGTTCCCGAAGATGACGTAGCTCTCTTTCAAGAAATTAAACCATTCTAATGTTCTGTTTCAACACGGTAGGTTGGGATGACAATAGGAATCCCAACATCACTCAACCTATAGTTTTTTCAAATCCAATATTTTAAATTTTGACGGATAAGATGCAAAAAGAAACATAACAAGCCTGTTCATATGTTTCATACTATTCGATCCCTTGCGATCTAAGATAATCCTCATAATTCCCTTTGAAATCATTAATCCCCTCCGGTTTCATTTCAAGAATTCGTGTGGCCAGTGAAGAAACAAATTCCCGGTCATGGGAAATAAAAATCAAAGTGCCGGTATATTTCTCCAGTGCACTATTCAGTGATTCGATGGATTCCATATCCAGATGATTGGTCGGTTCGTCCATCAGCAATACATTCGGTTTCTGCAGAATCAATTTGCCAAAGAGCATGCGGCCTTGTTCTCCGCCAGAAATTACGCGAGTGGATTTTTTGACGTCATCGCCGGAGAACAACAATCGGCCCAATGTGCCGCGGATCGTTTGATCGTCATCATTGCCTTGCCGCCACTGATCCATCCATTCGGTCAATGACAGGGTTTCTTCAAAATCAGCCGCATGATCTTGCGGGTAATAACCGGGACGTGCCTTATCGGGCCATTTGATCGTACCGGACTCCGGTATTAGCTCACCGGTAAGGCAACGCAGGAGCGTGGTTTTTCCGATTCCGTTAGGGCCAATGATGGCGATTTTCTCGCCGGCTTCTATGTCAAAGCTTAAATGGTCAAATAAAGGCTTGTCCATTCCAGGGAAACGCTTGCTGATTTCTTTGATGGAAACCGCCAGACGATGCAGCTTATCCCGGTCATCCACTTCAAATTGGATATAAGGATATTGGCGGCTGGATGGTTTGACATCTTCCAGTTTTATTTTCTCAATCTGTCGCGCACGGCTGGTTGCCTGTCTGGCTTTCGACGCATTCGCAGAAAAACGGCTGACAAAAGATTGCAAATCGGCAATCTGCGTTTTCTTCTTGGCATTATTGGTCAGCATGCGCTCGCGAACCTGGGTCGAGGCGATCATATAGTCATCATAGTTGCCGGGATAGATCCGCAGTTCGCCGTAATCCAGATCAGCCATATGCGTGCACACGCTGTTCAAAAAATGCCGGTCGTGAGAGATGATGATAATGGTATTCTTGCTGGCGTTGATGATATCTTCCAGCCAGCGGATCGTATTAATATCGAGGTTGTTGGTCGGTTCATCCAGTAATAAGATTTCCGGATCGGAAAATAATGCTTGTGCTAATAACACCCGTAACTTGAATCCTGGCGCAATCGCACTCATCAATCCATGATGCTGGGTAGAAGGAATGCCTACCCCAAGCAGCAGCTCTCCGGCGCGCGCTTCCGCAGAATACCCATTCAGTTCGGCAAATTGAGACTCCAGTTCGGCGGCATGCATATATTCTTCTTCCGTGGCTTCCGGATTGGCATAAATGGTGTCACGCTCCTGTTTGACGTGCCATAACTCCGCGTGCCCCATCAGTACCGTATCAATGACGAAACAATCTTCAAAAGCGAATTGATCCTGACGCAACTTTCCCACCCGTTCACCGCTGTCAACCATGACATTGCCCGCAGTGGGCTCAAGATCCCGGCCTAAAATCTTCATGAATGTTGACTTGCCGCAACCATTCGCGCCAATCAAACCATAGCGATTACCCCCGCCAAATTTTACGGAAACATTTTCAAAAAGCGGCTTGGCGCCGAATTGCATGGTGATATTGGCGGTTGTAATCAAAGTGGATACCTGCGGATTATTGTTGCAAGAAAGGGGCGCATATTCTATACGTTTTTCAATGATTCTGCTGTGTTACGGTGAATGTTAATTCACAGATTCGATTATTAATTGCATGAAACGGTGATTGGGGGATATGCTTCGCAAGAATTGAATCTTTGGGTGCGGGTCAAATACCTTTTTGCGATGAAACTTAAAGCGGTGACTGTTCCATAAAAAATAAGGAGATAGAATGCACATTACAGGATTAGCTATTACGCTTGAGGTAATCTATTACGTCATTCCGGGCGTCTAATCAGTGATTCGAAAGATACTCAGCGCAGGTCTTATTCTTTTCGCTTTGTCTGCTTCTGCTGCCGAAAATGAACAAGCTGTTCAACAACATAAAGCGTACTCTGATGCACAAGTATTGGGAAGATGTGCTGGATTCCTAAGTTTCATGAGCCAACTCTACGCTGCTCAGAACCAGCTCATTCAAGCAAAAGATGCTGCCTTAAAATCAAACAGTTGGCGCATAGCCACAATGGGGGCACTACTTGCTGCCGACTGGAGATCGGAAAATCTGGCCAGTACCGCAGATAGTATTTACGAAGGTGCAATAACAAGCTGGAGGGCGCGCTTAGAAAGCGCAGATCCCGATCTTTCATTTTCTCTCAACCAAGAATCCAAATTTTGTTTGTCTCACAATCAGTCACAGGAAATCTACAGAGAGTTTCTGAAACGGATAGCTAATCAGACTCAAAATTAGTCGTGGACATATAGAACATGACCAGTCGTTTCAGCCGATCGGATACCCATCGCTTCGCTCTGGTATCTGATCGGCTGAACTCAGGTGTTAGGCTTAACGATAGGTTTTTAAGGATGCTATGAAATACCCAGGACAACCGAAGATGCCACCCAGCTGGTATAGGGATCGTATCAATGGGGTCAGACTCGATTGATATATGGTTAGCGAACCTCCTTCCCCATTGTAGACATATTGCACCACTAAGGTAGTATGCAACTGCCATCACCCCCGTCGCGAATGTAATAGTCAATGGATAAACTGCCATTGGCGGCCGAGATAACATTCTGGCCTGCGCTCAGAAAGACGGGGGTATGAGGGCGGCTTGCACTTAGTTGTGTTAGCGGTACGCCATTTACGGAAACATTGAGCATGTAGCTACCATTATCAAACAGGTTTACGTACGGTTGCGCACGGCCAGTACCAGGATTCAATGCACAGCCGGGTTGCACTGTTGCATATGATTTTCCACTGGCGGCGTATTCTAATGTGCCGTCGGCGCTGAATGTATTGCCAGATGTGTCTGGGAGGGTGCACATCCCAGGCTGTACGGTAAACGCATAGTTATCCGCCTTCTTTTTACTCAGCGCCACAACCACCGTGTTGTCGCCATCTGCGAGCCAGATATGGGCGACTGGATTAGCGCTTGTGACGTTTGCCACAGGGACGCCGTTGAGTGACACAGTGGCGATCGTCTTGCGTGTCGGGTTAAACAGGCCAGCTTCTACTACCGGTGATTGCACGCCCGAGTCTGCTGGGTTAGCGGCACATGACACCATAGTGGATGCAAATGTTTTTCCGCTGGCCCCAACTTGCACGGTAGTAACTGCCCACACGGAAGTGCCAAATACCATGACAGCCACAAACGCCGACATAATTCCGAAAGAAAAAGTTCTGAATTTCATGATGATGCAACCTCCTAATATTAAAACATATTAATGATACATTTCATTATCTCTTGCTAATAAAAAGGTACATTGATATGTGTCAAGTTTATGTCAACCCGCGTAAGGCGGAAGCTTAAAGCGTTCCGCCGAATGAAAGAGTTCCACCCCGCATGAACACGCCGAATGAGAGTGATGATGGCGTTGGATGATAGGTTGGCGCTGGTTTTGATTTGACGGATCACCCTTCGGGTATCCGTCCTACGAAGCTGAAGGCAAGCCGTCAAAAAGATAAATGCATCGTGCCTTCACCGGTTCGGATTCCGGCTCAGTTTGTAACTAATCTGATACTCTGCGCCTTCCGCTTCAATGATGATCGACGATTCCCGGCTGTTTTCGCTTTTCTTCAACGCCGGAATCGTGCCGGTGAAGGGGCCGTCGTCATCATCATCGCCGTTGTCGAGTTCGAATACGGTGACGTTGAGCCGGTTGTCAAAAGCGGTATTTTTAGGGTAATAAGAATTAAGCATCCGCCGTTCATCGTCGTCGAAATCTTCGTCGGTGAAGTCGAGAAAATTGGCCGCCATATCGTCGGCGGTCATGGTGAGGTGGATCTCGTCCGCGCCCAGGCCGCTTTGGTCTTCGATGCTGTAGATTTCTAGGTGATTCAGGTAGGAAATACTGTAGCGATAGCCCGCCAGGAATTCATAGTCCGTTGTCTGGCTGCGTTCCAGCAAAATATAAACATCCTGGATGTCGGCGGCACGATCATAGTCGATTACTGTGAGCCGGTCTTCATTGGTTACCTGCGCAAAAGGCGCCGGGGCGGCGATGCCTTCGAACAGACTGAGGCGGATTTTCCGTTCAAAATCGTTTTTGATGTAAAACTGCGCCGGGTAAGGATTGCCGCTTAGTAATTGCTCGGCCAGCGGCGCGCGGAACCAGCATTCGTCATTTTTGCCGTTTTTCTGACCCACCGGCAAGCGCGGATCTTTGGGAATGTCATTCGGCAATAAGCCGATGGCGAGGAAGCGGTTTTCGCCGGTGTGCTTGATGAAAGAAAAAGCGATGTTGCCGGTGAATTGATCATCTCTCTCCGCGGCTTTCAAGCGGATGAACATCGGCCGGTGCACGTCGACCTGATCGCCTACCTCAGACAGCCCGAATTCATGTTGCAGACTGTTTAACCAGTCGAGGTCGAGCCCCAGTTCGCCCCATTTGACTTGATTGAACGGGTCAATTTTTGTGGACATAGCGTTTTCGTAATAGAAAGCGGCTTCCAGATTGGGGCTATAAGTGAACGTGTAAGTACCCGGTTCATGAATATAAATCCACTGGAATACGCCGGGGGAAGGTATCTTTAGATCATTGGCGATATTGACTTTGACCAGTGAATCCGGTGCCTGGAAATGTACAAAGTCGCCTTGCAGTTTGGCTTGATTGGGGGTGTTGTACTTAAATTGCCAATGCACCTGCGCCAAAATGCCTTTGTGGTCGCTTTGGATTCTTTCGAATGCCATATCCAGCGCGGAGAAATTGGACGGCAAAATCCGCATGTGCTGCGCAACCAGATGGCGAGGTGTTTCGCCCATGGCATCGGTGCGTTGCTTTGGAAAGCAGATGTAATCCAGCCGCTCTTTCAATCCCGCCGGCAAATGCTCGCCTTCTTTCAGATTAGTATTGGTCAGGCCCGGATCTGCTTCCATGAAGGCGCCGGGCGGCGTCATAAACGTGCGCCAGCCGTCGATCAGTTGTTCGGTAAAAATCAGCTTATTTTGTCTGACGGCAATCCCTTGCGAGGCGTTATTGTACGGGCCGCCGTTGTTGATAAACACGTTGGTCCATTCGCCATGACCCTCTGTGGAGTAGGGCGGCGTGTCGCCGCGGATGTTCAAGTCGCCCAACACAATGACTTTATCCCAATTGCCATTATCTTCCGGCGCGCCGATGAGGTCGATGAGTTCGGCTTCGATCACTTTCAATTGCCGCAAGCGGATAGTGTGATGTTCGCCGACTTCTTCATAGAATGCCTGTAAATGCGTCAAGGCGATGGTGACGATTTCAAAGTGCAATCCCGTACTAATCTGTACGATTGCGACGCCTTTTTCCGCCAAGCCGTCATCGCTCGCGCTCATCGGGTAAAACATTCCGGCAATGCCAGCACTAATGTAGGGATAAAACCGGCTGCGGTTATTTGAAAAGTTATAGTCCGACGGTGGCAATTCGCGAAACTCGAATTTGCTGAATATCGCCAGCCCGCCGTCGTTCAAATCGCCGCTGCCGCCGTTGAACGACACGATGAAATGGGGATACATATCCTTAAGTCCTGTCTCCAGAATCTCCTTTGCATCTTCGTTATCCGCCTCGTTGAACACCACCACATCGGGATGCTCATCAAAAGCAAAATTACCGGGATCGAGTGCTTTGACCGCCGCTTCGGCGCGCCATTTGGCATCGCTATGTGGACCCGCAGGCCAAGCCTGAGCCTGGATGTTCATGGTTAAAATTCTGATATTTCTCATGATGGAAGCACTCCCTCAGTTGGGTGATTGACTGAATGTTGAAAAACTATCTGTGATGCCGCTACGGTGTTAAAAATAGTCTCAAAATTCTCATTTATTCCATATAAACTGCGCTGATTTTCCGCTTGTGCAGACAATTACTCTGAGCTTTCCTAAAGTGTTTGTTCGGATTTAACAGGATTCAATCCAATCGCGGCAATAATCATTCCAAGAATCGCCAATCCTGCAACAATTGGAAATGCACCTAAATAACTTCCGGTGATATCCTTAATATTACCGGATAGCAGTGTTCCTAGGATGGCACCGGCACCATAGGCGGTAAACACCAGTCCGTAATTCTGCGCATAATGAAGTTTTCCAAAAAATATTCCGGTGGTTGTGGGGGCTATGGCCAGCCATCCGCCCAGGCATAGCCATAATACGCAAAATGCAAATAAATACAGCATTGCGTGGCCTTGTCCAAAAAAGGTCACCAGTAACGATACGCCAAGAATCATGGCAAATGAGATGATGATGGTATGTCTCGGGCCTAGCTTATCGGTAATGGCGCCAAATAGGGGGCGCCCCAAACCGTTAAATACCGCAAACAATGAAACGGCAAGCGCTGCCGTTGCCCCGTCCAGTTTAGCTACTTCGGTGCCGACCGGAGATGCGATGCCGATTGCCATTAATCCAGCCAAACATCCGATCGTGTACGTAGCCCACAGCGCATAGAAACTACGGGTCTTTAACATTTCTTGCCTGCTGAGGTTTAATGATGGCATTAAATCAGTTACAGCAGAAGTTGTTTTTACTCCCGGAGGTGCCCACCCAGTGGGCGGGAAACTCAGTAATTGAGCTAAAAGTATGATCACAACCAGGAAAGCGATTCCTGAGTAAAGAAAGGTATAAAGTATTCCAATATCCGGATGATCAATCATCGTTTTCATAAGCGGCGCGATGACCAATGCCGATACGCCAAAACCCATCACCGTGAAGCCAATCGCCAAGCCGCTTTTTTGCGGGAACCATTTCGCGACCACTGCAATCGGGCAGCCGTAAACGATACCGACCCCGGATCCTGCTATTACACCGTACAAAATGGTCAGGACAGTAATATCCGGAGAAAAACTTGCAGCAATCCATCCTGTCCCAACCAATAAGCCCCCAAACGTAGCCGTCTTTTTGGGACCCCATCGCGCCACTAGATTTCCTGCAAATGGCATCGCAATTGCGAAGACTGCAAGGAATACCATAAAGGGGTAACCGCTTTGGCTCGAAGATATGCCCCACAATGCTTCCAAAGGTTTTCTGAAAACACTGAAGGCATAAATGGACCCAAGACAAACATTGATTAATAATCCAGTCGCAACAAGTATCCATCTGCCTTGTTCCGCTTCCATTCCGAATAGTTTCAAATTCTGCACAGCCATTTCAGTTGTTCTCCATCACCTTGTTATTTCAATCAGCACTGTCTCTTGCCGTGGAGACTCTTCTCATGATCTTACCGTTTCTTGTCTTCTGCCGGGTCTTAATCTGAATGATAGCTGCGATAACTGTAACGGGATAGGCTATGACTGTGCCCACGGGATAGTTATCTGGCTCACCCAAGGGCGATTGGGATTATTCTGCATAAGAATAAGAATAAGAATTCTTGGTTATGAATCTGGCACCTGATTGGGTTCTTTCTTGTATTGGGGCGACAATTTTGTACCTGAGATCTGATGTGTGTAAAGTTGATTGGCAAAATAGTATTTGCCGGAGTTTTATAGTACAAATGTACTGGCTGAGAATGACAGACCAACTATATCCAGCTGGGTTGCTATTGTGATCCAATGAGAATCGGTAATTAGTTGATTTACCGCAGAGATCAGATCCTATACTTTTAGAGGGTCAAGTTTGTACAAAATATTGCCCTCTGAAAGCTTTTTGTCTGTAGAACGGCAATTAAATTACAGATAAATAGATAAAAGTTGTTGACTACGACTATGGTTTGTAGCTGATTGAGTTTTAACGTAATACTGAATATATCCATCAATAACATTTAATATTAATACAAAGGAAATTATCATGAGATATTCTTTTATTGCTGGTTCGAAAGGGAGAGCGATGCTCGCTTTGGCGATGCTATGCGGCGCTTCTCATGCTCTTGCACTTGATACACCGGCGTATTCCGTCACAGGATCGGGTTTTCTCGGTTCCGATAGGCCGGTGACCGCGGGTTTCAAATTCACCGCTGAGGCAGCTAGCAACCTGACCGCACTTGGCTACCACGATGAAGGTCTGGACGGACTCTTCAATGCACACGATGTAGGACTGTATGATCTGTCCGGTACACTGCTCGCCACCGCGACCGTTCCCGATGGCACGGCAGGTGATCTGATCGGAGAGTATCGTTACGTCACGCTTGGCAGCGCTTACACATTAACGGCGGGTACTGAATATGTATTGGCCGCCCATACCACGGCGGGTGACGGGTACCGTTTCGGTACTGTGCCGCCAATCACGCTAACGGTCGATCCATTGATTTCAATCGGCGATAATGCCAGTCTTTATTCCTATGGCCCAACGTTAGCCTTCCCAACCGCTTTCGCTGGTTATGACATCTATGCGACACCTAACATGCTGTTGTCGCCGGTGCCAGAACCGGAAACTTATGCGCTGCTGTTAGTAGGATTGGGATTAATAGGCTTTACATTGCGTAACAAGAAAGCTTAAAAATCAGTTATTTTTATTAAACTTATTCGGTCGAATGAAAAACCCGCCTATATGGCGGGTTTTTCTTGCCTGCTGTTTTTCAATCTATGAAGAGTCGTCCCTGAAAAAATATCCAACCACGATTAAGGGCCGCATTTAATATTCTCATCTTTTTCTTCACTCGTTTCACAGCAATTTCTTGAAATCGATAGGTTCAGATTCGATTGATTTCACTGGTTCTGCGCAATCCCATTCAATCCTCAGTCAAAAACGGATTTTCAATCACCAATCCATCTATCTGCTGGCCGTGCTGCAAGTCTTCCGTGTATAAACGCGTGCAACCGGATTCGAGGGCCGCAGCTACAATCAAAGCATCGTAAAAACTGAAACCGTAGCGCGATTGAAGATCAAGACCGCGCCGGTAAAGTGCCAGGCTGGGCATGACGCGCCATAAGGGCGCCAGAATCTGTTCCAGAAAACGCTGGGCATTTTCTGCGCTCATGGGGAATGGCAGTTTGCGCGTTACAACGTTGAGTGTCTCCTGAACAACTTGATGGCTGATACAGGCGCTACGGGTTTCCAGCGCGCTTCGAATCAGCTGTTCTGCAATATTGCGTTTGTGTTCATCGGTTTCGTCGAAGAGGTAGATGAAGACGTTGGTATCAATAAATTCACCGCTCATTCATTTCGTCTCGCGTGAATTTGCGGCCGCCCGTACGTACTTGTCCACGCAATTCCTCGATCAATGCCATGGCGGATCCGGTTTGTTGCTCTTGCCGCACATAATCCGCCAGCCAGCGGCGGAATTGTTCGTTGAGTGTGGTCTGCTCGGCGCGCGCCCGTTCACGAGCCGCTTCAATCAATTTGTCATCCGCGCTTAGGGTGATATTTTTCATCTGTAGCATTCTTTCCTGAAATAGTGTACACGGCAATAGTGTACACTATTTATGATGCATGGATCAGTGATGGTGCATTTGAGAGGTATTTGACCGAAATTTCGATGGGTAATTTAACGCTTCAAGTGCTAATTCCAAGACCGGAACCCGCTTGCTTACAAGGCGAACTTCCAGCGAATCTGACAGTGCGTTAAGGGGAGCGCCGCCTTGGTAGCTGAAACGTATTGAAATATGGTCGCCTTTGGAAACCGCAATTGGCGTGGAGAGTGGAATGATGATGTATTGGGTATGCCAATCGACGGTGCTGTGTGTCAGCATATTAATGGCAAGTATATTTTTGGTGATGAGCCGTAATGCATTGAGTTGGCCGTCCTCGGCGATGATGATTTCTCCGTCCCAGTGGCAGGTTTGGCTAAATGGTTCAGCATAAGACAACACTTGAAATACGTCAGGATTCCCGAGGCTTTTGCTTCTTTCCTGAATTGCGCGGGGATCTTGAAATAAAATCGTGGGTGCGTAGAAACCTTCAAAATGAAAGTTTTGTTCTATCGGCTGAATGGCTTGAATGCTGGCTTCTGGCACAAAGACAGGCAGGGGGCTGCCAAACTTTTCCCAGTAACGTTTTTTAAAGGAATCGATAACAGGCATTTGCTTTTCGCGTAACAAGCCGGTGTGCAGCATTTCACAGATCACCACATCGACTGGTTCCGGCGGCAAGTAATGCAGCGCATCAGCCTGGATAACTTCGACTTTGCCGCCATTGATGTTTTTAGCAAGAAAGCTGCGCGCCGCACCCACCAGTTCCGGGTTGCGTTCCACACAATAAACCTTCTGCGCTTTTTGCGCGGCAAAAAAGGATTGCACGCCGGTGCCGCCACCCAGTTCCAGAACCTTAGCGCCGGGTTTGACCACCAGATTAATCGCTTCTCTAAAACCTTTCATCCGGATTGTGTCATTCAACATATTGTGATGGTAATGCAGGGGAATGAATTGGCCGAGTTCCAAGCTCTCGAATTTATTTTTCATAGGGATTCCTGAATGTATAGCGCTACGGATTGACTAATGGGTTGCTGTAACTGTTGTTAGCAATGATCATGCCAGTCTGCGGAATGGCATACGCTGGCAGTGCGGGCGCATTTATACTTGGTTTTTTCTGGCGAATAGACGGCAAGGGCGGCAAATATTGCCGAAAAAAATTGGGTTCGTGCCTGCAGCTCGGCATGCAAAAATCGGGACTTCCAGCAATGCACCAATAGCAAGCCAAGATTACTTCAATAACCGATAAGCGCTCATCAGAAATACAGCGTAATATTTCAAAGCATAAAATCCATTTTTTCGTTATCTTATCGCCGGTATAAACAGGATAAATATTGTTATGACAGAACCAACGATTGTCTGCCCGAACTGTAAAACGGAAATCAAACTCACTGAATCATTGGCGGCGCCGCTGATTGAATCGACGCGCAGGCAATTTGAGCAAAGGCTGGCGCAAAAAGACACTGAAATCATTCAGCGCGAGCAGGCCATGCGTGAAAAAGAAAAGCAATTGACGGAAGATAAACGCAAGCTTGACGATCAGGTGGCCAGTCAAGTGGCGGATCAGTTGAAAGCAGAGCGTGCCCGCGTGATTGCGGAAGAATCCAAGAAAGCCAAACTGGCCAGTGCAGCCGAGCTGGAAAACAAAGCGCGTGAACTGGCGGAATTGCAAGAAGTGCTCAAATCCCGCGACGAGAAATTGGCAGAAGCGCAAAAAGCACAAGCCGAACTCATCAAAAAACAGCGCGAACTCGACGATGCCAAGCGTGAACTGGAACTCACCGTAGAAAAGCGGGTGCAGGACGGATTGACCGAGGTGCGTACACTCGCCAAAAAAGAAGCCGAGGATGAACAGAAACTCAAGGTGATGGAAAAGGAACAGACCATCGCCGCGATGCAGAAACAGATCGAAGACCTCAAACGCAGAGCCGAGCAGGGCTCGCAGCAACTGCAAGGGGAAGTGCAGGAACTCGAACTGGAAAACCTGCTGCGCATGAAATTTCCTTTCGATGCGATTGAGCCAGTCCCTAAGGGTGAATTTGGCGGGGATGTGCTGCACCGGGTTGTTAGCACGGGCGGTCAGGCCGGAGGCACCATTTTGTGGGAATTCAAACGCACCAAGAATTGGAGCGATGCCTGGCTGGTAAAACTGCGCGATGATCAACGCACCGCCAAGGCGGAAATTGCCGTGATCGTGAGCCAGATATTGCCGAAAGGTGTGGAAACCTTTGAAATGGTTGAAGGTGTCTGGGTTACCCACCCGCGCGCCGCTTTGCCGGTGGCCATGATTCTGCGCCAATCCTTGCTGGAAATCGCTCTGGCACGCCAATCCTCAGAAGGCCAGCAAACCAAAACCGAAATGGTCTACCAATATCTCACCGGCCCGCGTTTCCGTCAGCGCGTGGAAGCCATCGTTGAAGCGTTCTCCACCATGCAGGAAGACCTGGACAAAGAGCGTAAAGCCATTATGAAGCAATGGGCTAAGCGCGAAGAGCAGATTGAGCGCGTGATGGGGGCTACCGTCGGTATGTATGGGGATCTGCAGGGAATTGCGGGGAAGTCTTTGCAGGAAATTAAAGGGCTTGAGTTTTCTGCCTTAGAAGATATGGGGCCCGAGAAAATGGGCGAATAAGTAGCGGGTGGTTTGTTTTGGAACAATTGGTTCTCCCGGAAAGGAGAACCAATTGTTTTATAACGGACTATTATTTTTTAATCATCTTCTTTTCGATCTTGGGTACTGCTACTTTGATTGCTTCAAGTACGGATTGAGCGGCAATCTTTTGCATCTCCGCTTGTGTTGATCGGCCCAAATGCTTGGATGCTGCTGATGCCAGCGATGCGTTAACAAGATTGATCATCAGCGGACCCCATGGATCAATGGGATGAGGTTTGCCGTTGATAATAATCGCTCCGCCGCCATCAACCGCCACACCGCCGATAATGGTTCCATAAATAGCGCCGAAAGCATCCGGATCTATTTTGGGAATATTGATATCGGATTTTTCATAAACCGCAATGGCTATTCCGGTTGCACCGGCTGGCACATCGATTACATTGTTGTTTGCTGTTCCGGCACCATAGGATATCCATTTGGAAAATGGCTCGGGGGTGGAATTAACCGATGCTGAGGCTTGCAGGGTTTGTGCCTTGGCAGTTGGCACGACGCCGACAACATTGGCCTGACTGGTGAGACTCGGATCACTGGTTACCGTGACAAAAGTATCATCGATGAAATCCCCTTTGATGGCGGAAAATGCATCATCAATAATGACGGTGCGTCCGGGTCCATCCCCGCCTGTGGGGTAGTACCACGCGGTAATCGTTAACGGACTGCTGCCGACTGATTGAGTTAATGTTCCTGCCGGATAGGTTTGCCCTTGCGTTCCATCAGTTACGCTCCAGAATAACATGTGCGCCATACCGGTGGCGCCATTGTAGGTGTATTGAATTTCAGGGACGTATAGTGGCGAAATATTTCCCGGTTCATCGACATCAACTTCACTGGATGGATAAGGCTCGAGCTCTCCATTGGCATTGCGCGGTTGACGATGATGGCCTGCGGGAATAATAACTTTGTAATGTACGCTGACATGGGGCATGATTTTCTCCGTTAAGAAAACAATTTTTTATACAAGTTGTTTGTAATGGATAACATCTCTTGCAAAGCTCAATCACTGCGCATTTTATTCTACGCTTCTAACGGCGAGACTGCATGGGAATTGGTAATGCCGTGTAGAGAACAAATAAACTATCTGCGTTGCCGCTGCGGTGTTAAAAACAGACTAAAAATACTCATTGTCAAGTAATTTATTATTCCGATTCCTTCGGCAATTCTTACCAGCCGCTCATGGTGTTATCTGAGCGGGATTGGGTATTATGCATTCATACGACCAAGTCATGGACTGCCTAGCGTAATTGCCACCGATGGATTCACAAGACTCTTTTTCGTTATTAGAATAAATAAACGATGTTATTAATATCGCAATTAAAAGGAGTGTATACAAAAAAACTTTTATCTTCTCGCTCATGATTTGACCTCATTGAATGGAATGAAAGAGAAATCATAACCTAAATGATCCCAAGGTATATTTGCGCAATCACAATCAGACTCACCGTGATTATCTTTTGCTCTCCACCAAACCGGCTGACCTGTCTGCGCCTGCCGTACTCTCATTTCGAATTGAGGAACAGGCTGACAGATTAGGTAATGCGTTACATTCGACATATCCACACAAGAAAGACCGCTTATATTATGAAATGTAATTTCTTCTTCATAGGCGTGTTCAATACCGCGCAAGATAAAACCTTCCTTAGCAGTGCGCATTTCATCCAGCTGTTCTCTGGATCCGTTCCATTCTTTCCATTCAGCCATTTTTATACTTCCTTAGAGCTTTTAACAGGCCGTTGAAAAACTATATGAGATGCCGCTGCGGTGTTAAAAACAGGCTCAAAATACTCATTTATTAAGCATAAACTGCGCTTTTTCACCTGTTTTGCCTTGCGTCGGCTGCCTCGATAACGTTTTTCAACGGCCTGTTAAACACTTATCCAGACTCCCAAACTCATAATTATCGCATTGTTTCATCATGAAATAATTTCAGTGAATTGTTTCAATATAGCTTGATATAACCACGATCCACCCCATGCAATTACAAGAATCATTAACAAGACTGCTAAACCATAAAATATTCTATTAATCATTTCACTACCTCCTGTAATTCTTTCAATTAAGCTGCTCGGGAAGAGTCCGGACAGTTACTCATTTGATGTGCGCAATATTTATTCCGGTATGGGTTTACATGATGGCTTCTTGTTTTGCGAATTCCGGGGGGATTTCTTCCATCGCCAGCCGTTCAAATTTTTCTTCTTCCGGTTTCTTGAACTGGATGATCAGGCGGTATAGGTTGACTTCGTTGATGGCTATTGTTTCTTGTCTACGTCCAATTCTGTCGATGGTATATCGTTTCGATACGCCATCCTCACGGCGATAAGCATTGATCGATTGACGGCAATTTATATATCCAGGAGTCTTGCATACATTACTGGCAATAAATCGAGTATTTCCATGCTCATCAGTTTCGGCGCGAATTGATAGGGAATTAAAACTGAATACGATAGGTGTGATTACACCATCCGATTGACTGGCCATGACTGGCTTCCTTGCTGCTATGTTCAAATTTCGATTCCTGTTCAGAGAAGCGGTCGGATACTTGAACACCGCAGCAAAACGGCTTGTAACTTTCCCGGTTCGCACCGGTATTGTATTGTTGCTTGCTACCCGGCAATAAACAAACGTTGGATGAAAAAAACCACGATTATCGAGCGCGAGGTTGTTCGCTTGCTGTGGTGTGCTCAGCATCTGCCCGAATTCTGCGCCTAAATTATTTTGTTTGTCAAACTATCAACAATTCAGGATTTTCTAGCGAAAAAAATTATGATTCTGTCGGGATTGCAGAACAGTTTAGTTTTATGCGGAAAAAGCTAGCATGATTATCCTGGAGTAAGTCCAGCTAGTTTTTCAACGGCTTGTTAAACAAACCCATATCCAAAGCATCGCATGAAGTGCTGCTCATACTCTCACTACGTTCGGTATCGTACGGATTAATCTCCATTTTCCCAGATATGCTAGTATTAAATGACTTGGAAAAATAGAAATCTTCTGTGATCATTCCTTCGATTGATTTTTGTGGAGTTAATCAATATGAAAAATATTACTTTATTTGCAAGTATATTAGTTATGGTTGTTTTTTCTTTAAGTGCTGTGGCAGGAGATAATCGATTAATTGATGCAATTCAGCATACAAAAAGGGCCGTTACCGCGGTAGATGGCATGGATGTCGCCAAACATGCAGAGATGGCGAAAAACCATGCGAACGCTGCGAAAGCTGATAAACATAACAAATACGATAATAAAAAGATGGATGATGGCATTAAATGCTTAGATGGCGCTATTAGAGAAGGTATGGATGGTAATGCTGAAGCTGCCAGGAAAGCCGCGAATGATGCTTTAAAACATTTTACTGAGGTTACAAATTAATTTTTGTTAGCTTTTATACTATAAAGTGGTTTAAAAGGATTCGCCGTTTTTAATAGTGCTTTCAGTTCCTGCAACGCTGCAATAAGTTATGGATTGGTTGTACCTAACAGGCCGTTGAAAAACGTTTTCGAGGCAGCCGATGCAAGGCAAAAACAGGCGAAAAAGCGCAATTTATGCTTAATAAATGAGCATTTTGAGTCTGTTTTTAACACCGCAGCGGCAACGCAGATAGTTTTTCAACGGCCTGCTAAAGAGTTTTAGACAAATTTATTACAAATAGACCCTATAATCTGCTTTTTTAAAGCATTCGCTATAATTTCATGGATTTATACTTATTGCATCTTGCTTTGTTATTTGAAAGGCAGAACAAACTTTTAATTAAGTTGTCTCTATAATTAGAGGTGAATCCAATGAAATCAGATAAACAAGTAGGTGGAATGTGCTATTCATTGTTTAATCATTTGCAATGTATTGCTGATTTGCATATTCCAGAGATTGATTATGAAACTGCTATGCAGATTCCTGAGAATTCTTTTCAATTCCATACCGTTGCTTTTTTCCATAACTTGCGCTTAGCTGCTCTTGAGAACAATTTCGCCAATCTTTTGACGTGTTGTTATTATGAATCCGAAGATTTTGAACAGTTTCAACGTTTAACGCCTTTCTTGTGCTCTACAAGTCATTTATTGTGTAGCCATACCTTGCAACCATATCATCAGGTAGAGGAGGATAAAGTTCTTGATTTTTTCATGCGCTTTGCTGCCAATTTCTCTAAGGAGAATGACTTGGGTCAATTCATTCAATTTAAAATTATCCCTTTCATGCACAGTTTTCAAATACACAAGGAAGAGATAACCCATCTGTTTCCGCAGCAACAGCGAGCAACGAGCCAATTACTGCATTAACTTAAAACCTTCTCACTTACCAGGGCCGCGCCGCCGACCGGCGCGAAGGGTATGACTCCAAAAACTTCCTGACATTCAGACTACGCCAGAACGTTAACTGCAAAGCCTATATCCTCTAAAGCTGAAATCACGCTATCCAATGATTTATACACTTTCGGTTCTTTGTTTCTTGCGTCAACAAGTGCGCCCGCTGCCTTTCGTTCACCAAGTATTAGTACCCATCCATCTTTTAATGGTGATCTTTCTATCCGGTATTTGTTCAAATAACCTAATTCAAAATCTCTTTTCGCTTGTTTTAATGTAATCAAGATATTCCCTTAAGTATTAACAATAACGAATATTGTAACAACATAATTCAGTAATGTTAATACATATAGGCCTTTCTCTTAATCCTACCGAACGCTCAAGGGTCGCGCCGCCGAACGGCGCGAAGGGTATGGCCCCGAATTCGAAAGGGGGTATGCTGCCCGATCCCTAACGCGGCTTATCTTTATCCTGAATTCACCTCAATGCTAAACAGATTTTGATTTTGTGAAGCATAATCTGTGCGGAGTGTATGCGCCTAAATAATCTACAAGCGATTATATCCCGCAGCATGTCTTGTATTTTTTCCCGCTTCCGCAAGAGCAAACTGCGTTCCGGTCTCGGCCTTTCCTGATTGGTGGGTGAATGACTGGAGTGTTGGTTAATACGATCTTTGCTTGTCGCATAAAAAGATCTGGTGATTTGTGCGAATACAATTTTTTTAAGTAAAAATTGTCGATTGCTGTTGCTGCAATGCCAGTAACAGGTTCTAAAGTGCTCCAAGTTGCTGTAATAGCAAAACGGAGAATTTTGACAGGCCATCTTTCGACCAGACTCGGATTTTTTATGGTTTCGATATAGCGCGCAATGGTTTCAGTCGCTTCTTCGGTTGGAGAACCTTTATCGAGCCAGATTCGTAGGTCTGCCGCATGTTCTGAGCTTCGTAGATCAAAAATCTGCGCTGCAGATAACTGCTTTGATGAGAAAGCCAAGCCGATATCAGGGACACCATTTATCTTCTGAAGATCAGCAAACGCTTTTCTTCCTTGTGGTGAAAACCCAATTCTCTGTCCTTTCGCATTCAAAACACTTAGTGTGGAATTGTCACCAGTAAGCGCCGTTGCTTGAGTGTGCCCCCCAATACTTAATAGCAAATTCTCAAATACCACACGGTTAAGGGCTTCAATTTCAGGTATGACCTTCTTGGGCGTAACGTGTGGGTTGAAGATAGTGAAAGAATTTGGATTGCTTTTTCCAATATTACCTATTAAGCAGTCGGCATTTTTAAGTGAAAGAATATTTTGTAGATATGAACTATTTCTAATATCGCTAAAGGCTTCTTCCTTAACACCTTTGAAGATCGTTTCCATGGGCAAGACTATCGTGTTATCTAGAAGTAAATTCTTGATTACCGTTTTTCGTTTTGTTGTTGAGGGTGGGTTTGTTGCAATTAGAGCATTTTCTATTGCTTGATCTAGATGCTCGAAGTGATTTGTAGCCATGTTTGGGAAAGAATTCTTTTGCATCTCAGGGTTGTCAAAAACCTGGTAAAACCCAATTCCACCGGCTCCTAGATACCCGAACCACATATCGTAACGGGCTAATACAATTATTTTGTTGCGAATCAACTCGTCAAAGATGTTATCACCTAGCATTATTCTAAGTACAGCTAGTATTTGCATATTTCCTGTCGGAATAATTATTTGGTCGTACAATAATAAGTATTCCGCAAGTCGCGCCCAATAATCGGGTGTGGAAATCATCATGTCGGATGGCAAATGTTGATCTGCGGCCATCGGCCAGATTCCCAAATCAGTTGCTAGTAGTCTGCGCATAAGGTTTTTCAGTTTCTATTTCAGAAAATAGATTTTAGCAGGGAATGCTAGCTATTTGATATAAAAAGAAAAAATTTAAATAGAAATTAAATAAAACTTCTCTGCAGAATCATACTAACCCGGCTCTCAAGTACTAACTGGCGCCTATAAAAAGCGGCTTTAACTTCAAGACTATCAAACTCTTCATTAAGTCTTTTTAATTCTCGCTTCAGCAACTCAATTTCATGCTCTAAGCTCCAAACCTTTTGACATTTCCAGAATAACGCTCTGATTTCATGCGGTGGAAAACCGTTTTTCCACTCAGGAACATAAAACAAATTACCTTTAAAACGATATCCTTTCCATTCATCACCCAGTAAAGCGCTCGCATCGCCATTATGTATAAAAGCGAAGCAAGTTATTGTTTTTTCTGGGTGGGGAGAGTTGTGCTTTGTTTGGGTTAAGTGTCCCATTAGTGCCCCGCAAATAAAAATAAAGTAAAAATATTTCTTCGAGGTATTGAGGCTAACTTATTGATTGGGCGGGGCCGGAATCGCATAACATCCCGAAATCCAATATTCATGCATGTTATGAATTTGTGTTTTTGTAAAGTACCGTCAAAGATACCGTCAAATTCTTACTCTAGCAGGAATATCTGTTCAATCTACCAAGTTAATCAGCAATAAAAACGCGTGTAATCTCAACTGATTCACAAAACAATTAACAGTGTGCAATTCTTCATAATGCTCCATAAGCCAGCTAAGGCTCATGGATGGTATAGATTAACATTCCGCCAAAACAAATCTCAATCTAATATACGTTCTATCGCTTCCATACTCATGCCAAAAAATAAGCAATTTACTTATATTATTATTAATCAATAAGGTCTAGAATTTCAAAAGTAGGGTTTCTTTATTTCTATATGTTCTTGGGTGGCAGCTTGTCGACTTTTTATAATCCTTAGTAGGAGATAAATATGAAAAAATTAATCGGAATTATGGCATTTCTCGCACTTATTATGCCAATACACTCTATGGCGACGGTAGTAAACGTTGATGCAAAACTGAATTCCACGAGCGGTGGGAGCGGTGCAAGCGTATCTGTTTTATCAGGTAATTCTTTTTCAGTATCCGTTGATCCCCTTGACTTATGGAGTGCAGGGGCTATTCCTCGCTGGTCAAATGCGAATGGTATAGATGGCCCTGATTTGCTTGCTACCGGCTTGCCAGATACTAATGGCGACGATCCAGGTGTTTCTGCAGGCACAGTCATCGGTTCGGATATTTTTGGTAACTGGACTCAAGGTGGCCTGAATGCACCGTTTGGTTCTCTTGTCGGCTCTTTTGATAATGGTATAAGTTTTTTTAGTATCGGTACTAATTTTGCTGGAATTGCTGCCAGCAATACTTTGAACCTTTACTACTTCGATCAAAATAATGGGGATAATATAGGTAGCATTCTCGCTAATGTGTCTCTTGTGCCAGAACCTGAAACTTACGCTATGTTACTCGCTGGATTAGGCTTGCTTGGTTTTATGGCGCGTCGCAGGAAAGAATCAGCAGTTTAAATTAGACTTAGATTTAATCCAGAACGGGGGCTTAGGCTCCCGTTTCTGTTTCTTGAGCATCTTCGTTGAACTCGTGGAAACCACTTTTATTTTTTAATAATCCGACAAAACTTTTTTTGTAGATGTTTATGAAAGAAGATTCTAAGCGCGGTACTGTCAATTGAAAATTGTAAAGAATTGAAGGGTGTTCCCAGTGCCATCTAAAAGCCACTCTAATTCATTCAAAGTGTTAACCGACCGGTTAACTTTCTGAAGTTTAGTTGTTTAGCTGTTTAGTTAACGTTTTCTATTGTTGAGCTAATATATGCAATGAAAAAATTTTAGGACTTAAATTTTTCGCTACACTAGAATTTTTACGGGGCATTCATTACCCGCATCAATAAAAGCTCTGGAAAGTACCTGCCTTTTTGTACAAATTCCTACGATCAATTTCAGATTTTATTTGCTTGACTTTTAAAATCATCCACAGTTTTAACAAGATAAAGAAGTTACTTTGCGCAACTTCATATCAATATGACAAATTACCAATAACCATATGATAAATATCACCTAATGAAAGTGTTAACTAATTAATCAATCTAAGTAAAATCCTTAGATTTATATGAATTAATTATTCAAATAAAACTGTTATACACAAAGTTATCCACAGAAATTGTGGATAATAGAAAAAACCTTATGTTAAATAGAGTGATAGATGAACTATTCATAAACTGGCAGTGCATTTTTAGAAAACCAATCAATCATTCCAATAGCTTTTCTATACCTCCATTGACTATTTCCACGATTGCCATAACTTGATAAATTTTGTTTTTTTTCAATTATCTAACGTTTCATGATGGATTCCTCTAAGTAGACTGCAAACGAAACGCTATACACAGGATAGTGTTTGATGTTTTTCAAGGTTGAAACGCTATATAGTGTTTATCTCTTTTCCCTTGCCTTTGGAAGTCATGATCTGCACGAATGATTTTCCGGTATAGCTTGCAGGCTGGTGTTTTTGATCAATCCCCAATAATTGCGCATAGGGTAGCGGATCATTGTGGATAGCATCACGCACACATGGCCAGATCATGGATTGCATCGCCGGATCAATTGCCAATCTAGCCAAAACCTGTCTTTCCAGTGATTCCTTGGCTTTGCTGGTGAGTCGTTTAATCTCGTTTCTGCTTAGGCCGTAATGCCGGGCAACTTCTGCATGAAACAGATTGTTTAAACGCTTTAGATTACCTTTGCCGCCCATGATCTTGTTGCCCTGCATTTTGTTATCCACTAATGGCAAAGTTAATGCGTGAGCATGGGGCGCGCTTTCATCCAGATGCATGTAGCCACTTCAATTGTATTTCGTCGGCATAAGTTGGACAAAATAGCCTGATTGCCTATGAGATAGTTTTGATTCATCGTTACCCTAACCAAGGAGGGAACGATTATGACAAAGAAATTTTACGCTGGTTTGTTAATTGACCTGTCGATAAAGCTCCGGACCGTTACTCGCCCTCCCAGCTTCTAGCCTCGATCAAAGATCCAAAACCACTTTCAATAAACTAAACCTCTATAAGTTGTGTAAATACCTGTTAAACAAATTACCATAAATGCTAAGTTAACAAATGTATCTCTGGATATTAATTGCACTACCTTATCACCTAAGAACGCTCCGAGTAACGCGAAAGGTAAAGATACTAATCCAAAAATCAAACCTGTTAGAACCGGTACATCGCTTAAACAATACATTAGAAACGAAACCCCAGTCATAAACATAAAGAAGACAACAAGATTTTTACGGATCATATTTTTGTTTTCGTAGGTTGAAGCAATCAGCAGTGCGACCGGAGGACCACTCATTGCAATACTTGTTTGCAATAAGCCAGCGAGCCAACCAATCAAGACTGCTGTAATCTTGTTGGGGGATAATTCAATATTCTTAGAAAAGACTAGCGCGGCAAATAAAATTGAAATACTGCCTGCGACGATTTGAAGATGGCTCGTTGAAGTGATTTGCAATAAATAAATCCCGATGGGCATACCACACAGGCTACTAAATAACATTAAGTTAATCTTCGGCATGTCTGCTGGTTGGTCTATCCTTTTAATCAGGAATCCATTAAGAAAAATACTTAAAAACGGCAAAGCCACCATTACGGTAACTTTGTCTAAAAATAAAAGACTTAAGGGCACTGCAAATAGAGCTACGCCAAAACCGGTAATGCCGTGAAAAAAACACGAGAATAATATGATAAGAGAAAATAAAAACATATCCATGGAAAATTTCCTTTAGGCTATTTAAAGCAAATCGTCAGCCAATTAAGGATGATTTTGATGGGTATGCTTAATTTAACAATCAAATCTGATCAACGAAGCAATTAATATTCGGATGATCTGTTTGGAAAACGTATTCATAAAGAGGATGTTGGTTACTGCGCCAACGAGATTCAACATCATGTAAATTTAATGAAAGTACGCGGTGAGGAATATTGCCAGTATGTTTCAATTTAATATACTCACCAGAAGGAAACACATCCTCAAAGAGCAAGCTGAGATAAAGCTTATGAAGTGGAAAACGAGCGCAAACAAGCATTCTATCCACTTTTAGCGCTAAACATACCAGGTAAAATGCCTTGAATAAAGCATCCCTGGCCTGCTTGCCATTTGCTCCTTCGATAATTCCAAAACGTACAGCTTCGGCCAAGCTTAACTTTTTTAATTGTTCTGGAAGTTTGATCGAGCTTTCAAGCGGAAGCGGGGTGTAGCGATTGACATGAATTCTCATCGTCCCAAGCGGCGATCCATCATTCTTTGATTCAACCAACAACACAAACGTATCGAGATCAGTGTCTGCGGACTCCAGGATAGAAAGTTGCTTAGCGAATTCCGGAACATGTCGCGCATAGGCCTTCTGACGTAATTCTGCAGCTTTCTTCAGATCATCAAGTGATTTAACAATGCGTAAACTAAATGACAAATTCTCTGCCGGATATTTACATGCATTAGTTTCTATTTCCATGAAAACTCAGGGAGATTTTAAAGCAGTGCATAATGTATTTTAAATACCACACTGTCAATAAGTATTTATTTGTGTCTAAGAAAGGACGAAGTATTAACGACTTTTCTGAGCTATGGCGGGGTTGCATGTCAGCGTCAAGGGGAAATCATCCGGGATTTGGCCACGCCACAACTGACCATGCAGTCTGGGGCTGACGAATTCGCGGAGGCCATGTTAAAGAAATTTCGCGCTGTTGGTGTGGGTATGCAGGCAAATAGCGTTTAGCGTATGAGAGTGGACGCCATAGAAAGGCTGAGATAAAGCGAATCTATTTTTATCCATTAATGCAAAATCGTCGTTGGCTCATCGCCTTCTTTTTGGGGTAGCAGGTGTGAAAATCTGCTCGTAACTTCTGTGAAATAGCGAAACTCTACTACTTCAATTGTTCGTTTCTTCTTCGAAATTCCCTTTGTCTTGATCTGCGGTTGTGCAGTCCACACTCCATGCCTTGTTTCCAACATAAGCGAACACGTATCTATCGCATAGGGCGATTTACTTATGCTTCCGTACTTGTCGATGATAGCATTCATTTGGTGCATTTTGTCTGGTCGAAGCGCCCATGCTTCCATGATCACGAACACGAAATCAGCCTCCAGTGCCAATGCTACTGACTGGATTGTCTGCGCAGACTGGTTTTTGTCCTCGATGCTTCCCGACTGAATTATCACTGGGATGAATTCCTTGGCGGTCAGATTGCCAACGAATGCCATTGCCTGAAGCTTTTCTCCGGCCTCCAGAAACCCCCGGGCTTTGTCAATCAAAGGACTGATAATGCCCATGTATGCTTGCGGTGGGGTACTAATGGGTGCTCCAGTCATTTTTTCCTCAATATTTACCGCCAGTAGAGCAAAAACAGGGACGGAAAACGTCAGGCCAATTGGCTGTGCAGCGATACTACTTCCGCACCTGCCTTCAATTTATCCAAATAATCCGCCCATTGTTGCATCATTTTTCGACGTTCCGCGAGGTGCGCGGTGCGATTGTATGCGCGTCCGTTCGGATCGCGCACAGCATGGGCAAGCTGGTGTTCAATGAAGTCCGGGCGTATCCCCAACACTTCATCAAGGATCGTTCGTGCCATTGCGCGGAAGCCATGACCGCTCATCTCGTCCTTGGCGTATCCCATGCGCCGCAAGGCGGCCAGCACGGCGTTATCACTCATCGGCCTGTCATTGGTACGTGCCCCCGGAAACACATAGCGCCCGCCGCCCGTCATCGCGTGGAGTTCGCGCAGAAGTTCCACCGCTTGTATGGATAGAGGAACAAGGTGCGGTTCACGCATCTTCATCCGCTCGGCGGGTATGTTCCATTCCGCATTATCCAGATCAATTTCCGTCCATTCCGCCTTGCGTAGTTCGCCGGGACGCACAAAAAACAGCGGAGAAAGGCGCAGGGCACATTTGGTAACGAAGTAGCCTTTGATAGCCATCTATGGCGCGTAGTAGCTCGGCAGCGGCTTTGGGATCGGTGATGGCGGCGTGGTATTCAACTTTCTTGCTTGGCATGTATTCGCATAAACGTGCTGTAGGATCGCCTTGCGAATATCC
This sequence comes from Nitrosomonas sp. Is79A3, assembly GCF_000219585.1. NCBI lineage: Bacteria > Pseudomonadati > Pseudomonadota > Betaproteobacteria > Nitrosomonadales > Nitrosomonadaceae > Nitrosomonas > Nitrosomonas sp. Is79A3. The sequence goes on from NC_015731.1 coordinate 1,077,728, forward strand.
TTTTTTGGCGGCATATCCAAATATACGGCCACAGTTCCAAAGGACGCGCCGGGCAATATCCAGTGCGCCCCTATCTACAATGCGCTGGATGGTTGCATCTATTTCAGGCGTAGTGATTTCATTTATGGGTCGTTTCCCCAGCCAAGGAAAAATATCCTTTTCCATCCAGCCGATAATTTTTTCCGTTTGCTTGTCGGATCGTCTGTCTGTTGGGACAGATGCCCATTCTCGCGCAATATCTTCAAAAGAACCGACAGCAGGTAATCCTTCACTGATACGCCGTTCGGCTTCCAGGCGTTTTGTCTGTACTTGCTTGGCAGTCTTGCGAATATCGCTTGGATCTGTTCCAGCCGCTACCAATTCTCGCGCATCGTTGGCTTTTTTACGCGCTGCACTCAAGGGTGTGTCAGGGTAGACCCCCACAGATAGGGTTTTACGCTTGCCACCGATTGAGTAATCAAATCTCCACCACTTGGCGCCATCCGGCTTAACCAGTAGGTACAGACCGTCGCCATCATTCAAGCGGTACATCGTCGACATAGGTTTTGCGGCTTTGATTGCCGCGTCAGCTTTGATTTTATGTCGGGCCATTGCAGTAACTCACAAAAGAAAAAGCAGTAACAGGGTGAGTTACTGCAAATGTTACTGCATATTTGGCTGGATTATAGAGGATGTTACTGCATTTTGCCGGACATAAAAAACACGCAAATCATTTGTTTATGCTGGTTTGGTGGACTTTCTTGGACTGTATAATACTATCTGGTGGTGCCCGGGGCCGGAATCGAACCGGCATGGGCGGTTTAAGCCCGAGGGATTTTAAGTCCCTTGTGTCTACCTATTTCACCACCCGGGCGATAGAAGTATCAGATCGGTGGAGGCGGGGGTCGGAATCGAACCGGCGTAGACGGCTTTGCAGGCCGCTGCATGACCACTCTGCCACCCCGCCATTATTGCATAACTTCTATATGAGCTGTAAGCCTTACGGAAAAAAGCCTGTAATTGGCTATCCGATTTCCGACAATAAAATAACATTTCACAAGAGCCATTTTCTTCGAAAAATGGAGCGGGAAACGAGGCTCGAACTCGCGACCCCAACCTTGGCAAGGTTGTGCTCTACCACTGAGCTATTCCCGCAATATGAAGTTGCTGTGCGACTGGTATCACTTCAGAAACAAAGGGTGGATTATAGAGATGCTGTACGTTTTGTCAAGAAAATGCGGGATGATTGTTGACCAAAACTGGCAATCCAAGATTGTTACAAGAGACTGATTAACACTTCAAAGTACAAAAAGTCAGTGTTGCCTGAGCGTTGGTCAACATGGGCGGGTTGTGCTGCGATACGATTTTTTACGAATTCTCCCGCAAAGAAATGGGTATAACCCAATATGGTGTTAATTCGTGGTGTGACTTGGTAGCGTACGCGTCCTTCAAATGCGCTGCCGGCATAGTCACCACTCTGCCCAGTTTTGTCTCGATTAAATCCGGGATCCGGGAGGGTGTTGCTGATGTTGCCATTGAGAATATCGAACATGCGATCGGTACTGCTGGCCAGCCAGAACCACGCATATGTGGCTTCAAATCCAAGCTTTGCGGTCGGTTGAAGGTCAAACCTGATTTTGGGAGTCTTTAAGTTCTCATAAATTACATAGTGATCTGCCGACCAAGGCCGCGCAAAGCCAAAGAAACGATCGAAACGATTATCGACGCCGTCATTAGGATCACGGTCACCGGTGGCATAACCGTAAAACCCCATGACTCGTGGTTTCCACTGGTGGTTAAAGGTCCGGCCTACCTCAACATTATAGCCGTAGGCATCTTGACGCTTGGTGCCGCTATACCCGAGCTGGTAATTAAAACTGACATCAAAATCCAGGAGATTACCCACTTTGCCGTAGGCGCGGAATCCGGGCATATGAATTTCCCGATCCAATTTGTTGGTTGCTGTAAAACCATTGGGGTCGGCCGTTTGCTTCTGACCCAGGTAGTAGGGTTGTATCGTGATGATGTCAGACCACTTGCGCCAATGACCGATTGTGCCAAAAACCCACAGATGATCGTTAGCCTCATCAAATTTGGTTTGCAAGCGTCTGACCGGTTGCATGCCAAACATTTCCAGCTCCCAATCATTGGCTTCGCGACCTAGATTCAGGCGAAAGCCTTCAAATGAGTTGGTGGTGTTGCGCCATTCATTACGCGCGATAAAACGCCGGTCCGTTGTTTCATAAGCCATACGGCCTACGCGGAATCGGATCGGACGGTCATTACCCCGGTCATCTGCCTCGAGTGCCTTTTTGAAATATAACTCACCGTATGCATTGATCAGATCGTATTCATTTCTTTCCTGATCAGTGATGACATGCCTATTGTTATATACCCGAGAATCCTGGAACTCGACAGCGAAGCGGAACGGATCGAGGATATCCCTTATCCCCAGCCAGGCACGCGAACGCAGAAAAAAAGGATCATTATTTCCACCGTCAACATACCGTATATCGTTATGGCGATGTTCGTAACGTGTACGCCACTCAAGTCCGACATCCAGCCAGGTAATATCTTTAAATGCATTCACACCGATATCACTTAAACGGCGCACATATCTGGGTGGATCCGACTCGGGATTGGCCGCGTAGCTGTCAGCGCGCCGAAAATAAGTGGTCAATGGTTTGCTTGCTTCCGGCACAATAGCGGGCAATGATTTTTCCAGTTCGGGTTGTTTGGCCTGTTCCGATGGTTTATTTGCTGGCTGATTACCCGGCTTATTTGAATCTGCTGTAATCTCTTGCGTTACCCGGACAACACTCGGGTAAGCCGTTTGATGCGTTGCGGGTGTTTTATTATCTGAAGATGCCTCAGTTGGACTGATAGCTAATGCGCTTATAAGCGCAATATGTGAAAAGAACCAAAGCAACTTCACTGTTTTCTCCTTGGACTCTCCGGTATTCCGGTCGAGTCATTGATATCTTTTTGCTCTTTCATCGCCGGTATGACTAGCCGGTGATATTTTGATTATTTGTGGAGCTAGTGTGATCTGGAGATCATTGTATTTCTTATGATCTCGTAGCCATAAGCATGGATCTGTTTTGGCTCACGCGAATTTCATTTCGACACAGTATCTGCATAACTTTACCCTCATGTGCAACGAGGCCGGCTGATCTCTATTCGGTACCGGCTACGCAGTCCAAAATTTCTTGAGTTTTATGCCTGCAGATACTCTTTTGCTGGCACTCTAGACATCGACTTCGCTTCTTGAATCGGTATTCATTTACATCAACTGATTGGTCAGAATGTCAACGGGAGCGAAAGATAGCATTATTTCTATATAAACAGAAATAATGTTTAGTTAGAATGTTATTCTATTAAATTATATTAAAATTTTAATGCCTGATCATAAGCATCTCAGATGATCTGTAATCAGTTTGTTGTAATAGTCACCTTGGACCAGATTAAATCGTGCGGAAATAGCTATATCAGCCTGATTTTTTTGTTTCACTTGTTGCAAGATGGTTTGTCCGCCAATTAAGTTTTGCAGTTCTGTCAATTGGCCGAGAGTCGAAAGCCAGTTACTGTTTGAATGCTGGATGGTTGCAGTATCAGGTGCGCTAATACGCAGATAATTTGCTGATAATTTGTCGATTAAATCCCGAAGTCCATGGGCAGCGTACAGTGAACCGATATTGAGTGCGATTTGATAGCCGCGCTGACGATAATTGTTTAAACCATCCAGTAATTGGGTATGGTGCTGCGCATAAAAACTATTCACTGTCATCGAAATGACGATATTCTGGATTGCCAATCCGCATTTGATAATAATTTCCTCAAAATAGGCACCATGATTCTGTTTGATACCCAGAATATGTCTCGGATCAACATCTAGAAAAAGCACACCGCCTTTATGCGAGTAAGTGAGATAATTCAACATGTGAACAGTACGGCACAGGCGGTCCAAGCTGATAATGGATTGGAAATCGGCAGGCTGCGGAATAACATCCGTGAGTAAATCACCGATTTCTGTAGATTGCTGGCTATGCTGGCTGTTGTCATAGGGTGTGACCGACAATTCTGCGATATGACCGGCAAGCTTTTCATTATCGTCAGCTCGGCGCACTGGCTCGAAGACACTGCCGATCTGAATTGGTCCGAAAATTCCGCTGACCAATCCCTTTTCCAAAATAAAAGGACGAATATTGGAATGATGTTCGGTCTCAAAGCGATCGTTAAAATATTGTACGAGTTGTTGTAAAGGCATATTTCTCCTCCTGTTTTGAGCATGCTGTAAAAAAAGCAAGCATAAAATTTTTTGAAGCCCTGAAAGGTTGTTTGCTCAATCGTATGCTTTGGCTTAGGCTAGTGATCCAAAACGCTTTAGTGTGCTTGTGCCGTATCATTGACGTTATTTTGATGTTTCGGAAACAAATCAAGGCGGCGTGGTTTGATAAATACTTCATCGCCTTTTACCAGTTGTAACTCACGAAAACGTTCCTTGCTGATTTCAACTTGAATCGGGGTTTTGTCTGCGTCGTCGATACGCACTACCTCCAATCGAACAATCGGACCCACGGAAAGAACGTGAACGACACGGGCCGCCAATGCCGCTTCACCATTATGCGTGCGTTCAACTTCGATCTCATGGGGGCGAACGTAGGCGACTGCCGTGAGTTCATCAGCTTCTGCGTGTTCCGGTACGTCCACTTCGATGTCACCAATCCAGGCGCGTCCACGATGCAGACGGCTATGAAACAAATTCACATTGCCGAGAAACTCATACACGAAGGGACTGGCGGGTTGCTCATACACTTCATCTGGAGTGCCGATTTGTTCAATCCGGCCTTCATTCATGACAACCACCCGGTCGGCGACTTCGAGCGCTTCTTCCTGATCATGCGTCACGAAAACACTGGTGATATGCATGTCGTCATGCAATCTGCGCAACCAGGAACGCAATTCTTTACGCACCTTGGCATCCAGTGCGCCGAAAGGCTCATCCAGCAATAGTACTTTGGGTTCTACCGCCAGCGCCCGTGCCAGCGCGATACGCTGGCGCTGACCGCCCGAAAGCTGATGGGGATAGCGATCTGCCAGCCAATCCAACTGCACAAGATGTAATAACTTCATGACCCGATCACGAATTTCCGTTTCAGAAGGACGGAATTTCTTGGGGCGCACGCGCAAGCCAAAAGCAACATTCTCGAAAATAGTCATGTTGCGGAACAATGCATAATGCTGGAATACGAAACCAACTTGACGTTCACGGACATGTTGATCGGTGGCATCCTCGCCGTGAAATAGCACCTGACCGCTATCGGCTGTTTCAAGTCCGGCGATCACACGCAATAAAGTGGTTTTTCCGGATCCCGAAGGACCCAACAATGCCAGCAATTCACCGGAATGTACTTGCAAGTTGACATCATGCAGCGCTGTGAAAGTGCCGAACTGTTTTGAGAGATTAAGGACTTCAATGCTCATTCGTGACCTCTTGATTTTTGATGTTGTTTGTTGCGGAATTCGATCAGTGTTTTTAATGCCAGCGTCACCAATGCCAGCAGTGCCAACAATGAAGCCACTGCAAAGGCGGCTGCAAAGTTGTATTCGTTGTAGAGAATTTCGACATGCAGCGGCATGGTATTGGTGCTGCCGCGAATATGCCCTGATACCACCGATACCGCGCCAAACTCTCCCATCGCCCGGGCATTACACAAGATTGCGCCGTACAGCAATCCCCATTTGATATTGGGTAATGTGATTTGATAAAAGGTTTGCCAACCGCTTGCTCCCAGCACCACGGCCGCTTCTTCTTCTTCAGTGCCTTGCGCTTGCATCAGCGGGATTAACTCACGCGCGATAAACGGCACCGTCACAAAGACGGTTGCCAGCACGATACCGGGAACAGCAAAAATAATTTTCAAGTCATGCTCTGCCAGCCAAGGACCTAACCATCCTTGCAGACCAAAGACAAGCACATAAATCAACCCTGAGACCACCGGAGATACGGAGAAAGGCAAATCGATCAGCGTGATCAACAGGTTCTTGCCGCGAAATTCAAATTTGGCGATCGCCCAGGCCGCGGCAACACCGAACACCAGATTCAACGGCACCGCGATCGCCGCAACGGTCAGCGTCAATTTGATGGCGGAAACAGCATCAGGGTCGGTGATCGCAGCAAAATAAACTTCTGCGCCTTTTTTGAACGCTTCATAAAAAACCGAAATCAGTGGAATGAAAAGAAATAGCGTTAGAAATGCTAACGCCAATCCAATCAAGGACCGGCGTACCCAGGCTGGCTCTTGTGTGGCTCGCTGCCTAAAAGTTTCTCCGGATGCGGGAAATGTAATTGTGGACATAGTTGTTCTCAGGTAATAGTACTGCGGCGCCGGCTCCACCATTGCAGCAGATTAATGATCAGTAACAAAATAAAAGAAATCACCAGCATCACCACCGACAATGCCGTGGCACCGGCATAATCATATTGTTCCAGTTTGGTGACAATCAGTAGCGGGGTGATTTCAGAGATCATCGGCATGTTACCGGCAATGAAAATCACCGATCCGTACTCGCCAATCGCACGTGCAAAAGCCAGCGCGAAACCGGTCATTAATGCTGGAAAAATCGCCGGGAAAATCACCCGGGTAAACGTTTGCCAGCGATTGGCACCGAGCGTCGCTGCCGCTTCCTCCAGCTCCGACTCGATATCCTCGAGTACGGGCTGCACGGTACGTACTACGAATGGCAGGCCGATAAAAGTCAATGCCACAAAAATACCGATCGGTGTGAAAGCCACCTTGATGCCGAGCGGTTCAAGAAACTGGCCGATCCAGCCATTGCCTGCGTACAGCGCGGTCAACGCGATACCGGCCACCGCAGTTGGCAGGGCAAAAGGGAGATCCACTAATGCGTCGACTAATTTTTTTCCGAAAAAATGATAGCGGACCAACACCCATGCCACTAACAGCCCAAATACCACATTGACGCATGCGGCGGCGAATGAGGCGCCAAATGTCAGCCGGTACGAAGCGACAACGCGCGGCGTGGTGACAATGGACCAAAATTCCGGCCAGGTTAGCTCGGCGGTACGGATAAACGCTGCCGAAAGCGGAATCAGTACGATTAAGCTCAGATACAGCAGGGTAAATCCCAACGCCAGGTTAAAGCCCGGCAGAATGCTGTGTTGTTTAAAGGTATTCAAATCTAACTCCTGTTAAATTCATCGTGTTCTTGTTTACACCTGTCTATGTGTTAATTTTCTGGGATAGGTAATAGTTCGATCATTCCGATTGCATGTGCCGGTTTACTGAGTAGATTTCCTTGCAGATAATCCGCGCCACTCTGTCTGGCAGCGATTAATTGCTCGGTTGTTTCGATATCCCGTACCAGCAAACTGGCGCCAAAGCTATGTATGGTATCTACCAGTGGTGCAACTGTTTCATGGCGTTCTAGATCGCTTGCCTCAATACGCACGATATCCGGATACAAACTTCCCAATTCCGTCATCCAATCGCTACGCGTGCCGGTGTAATTAGCCGCAATTTGATAGCCACGAGAACGATAGTTGGTGATGACATGTTGGAGCAATTTCCAGTTGCGATTGACGATGGCCGGAATTTCGATGACTACTCGCGAGGTTTTTATGCCAATCAAATCGAGAAAATTTTCAAATGCGCGACCGTGATCGTCTTTAACACTTTCCAGAAGTCGCGGATGCACATCGACAAACAAACTGTCTACTTTGGAATTACTATTGAAATAGTAATTCAGCGCGTGAATTGCCCGGCATAACCGATCCAGATCAACCAATTGTTCATCTTTTGATGCCAAGGAAAAAACCTGCCAAGGCCAAAGCGCGACTTCTCCGTTTGATAGGGAACGTACATAGGCTGCGTGGCCAATGGTTTTTTTCTGAGCGATACTAAAAATGGGTTGAAAAACACTGGTTAGTTCGCAATGATAAAAATGTCCGCTTATCCAGCCATTTTCAGCGCGGTTAAGAGAATAATCGGTCGCTGATTGGATCAGCTCAAATTCATCTCCAACAACGAAGGTATTGTTTGTTGATGTATTCATGGAACAACTCCCACTTAAATTGATGTTGCTAGCGATAAATCAAATCAATTTTTTTGAATTGGCTTGACCTATCATTTTTGTCTGCTGCCAATTGGATCCATTAATGGAGTTTTTGAAATTGGCTTTTGGCTTCGCAAAAACTTCTACAACAACAATCTTCATCTGTTTGATGCGTATTCAACTTGTCTTTCAGCTCGTTGACAGAACGGTGGCAAAACATTAATGGGATACCGTCACGATTTGCTTTCTCTTTCACCGAATTGGCTAGGGAATGATTAACAAAGTCGCAAATAACTATAACTAACTGGGTTTCGTTTGGAATTTGCCGCTTGTTAAATCCTTTCTTGCGGCCGTTCCAATGTTCGACACGCGCATAGTTCTGGGTGGAAATGTGGTGTTTGAACGATGTCACATAATCCCCGCCGACAATTAGAACGCTCATGTTCAATCCTTTATAGGTTGTAGCGCACCGCAGTGCGCTACGTTGTTATTACTTCAAGTAAATCTGATCAAATGTACCGCCATCGGCAAAGTGAATTTTGTGCGCATTCTTCCAGCCGCCAAAAGCATCATCGATTTTGAATAGCTCAACCTTTGGAAACTTACCGGCATGTTTTTCAGCAATCTTCGGATTAGTAGGGCGATAGAAATGCTTGGCAACGATCTCCTGACCTTCTTCGGAATAGAGATACTGGAGATAGGCTTCAGCGACTTGTCGTGTGCCTCTCTTATCAACCACTTTATCGACTACTGCTACTGGCGGTTCTGCGAGAATACTCAATGACGGTATTACAATTTCAAATTTATCGGAACCATATTCCTTTAGCGCCAGAAAAGCTTCGTTTTCCCAGGAGATGAGCACATCCCCAACGGCGCGTTCCACAAACGTTGTGGTTGAACCGCGCGCGCCGGAATCTAGGACAGGTACATTTTTGTAGATGTTACTGATGAACCCTTGTGCTTTGTCCTCACCATATTTCCGTTTGCCAAATTCCCATGCCGCCAGGAAATTCCACTGCGCGCCTCCGGAAGTTTTCGGATTGGGGGTAATCACTGCTACGCCAGGACGCGCTAAATCATCCCAGTCTTTAATTCCCTTGGGATTGCCCTTGCGTACCAGGAAAATGATTGTCGAGGTATACGGCGTGCTGTTGAGTGCTAATCGTTTTTGCCAATCCTCGGGAAGCAATTTGGCTTTCTCGGCGATGGCATTGATATCATTCGCCAAAGCGAGTGTGACAACATCTGCTTCCAAACCATCAATCACTGATCGCGCTTGTTTTCCTGAACCGCCATGAGATTGCTTGATTGCGACGGTTTCCTTGGTTTTCTCCTGCCAGTGTTTGGCAAAAGCAGTATTAAACTCCTGGTAAAGCTCGCGGGTTGGGTCATAAGAAACATTGAGTAAGGTTTTGTCCGCCAGAACGTTATTGCTGATAGCGAAACTTGCGACTAAAAAACTTGTTGCGAGCCATGTTTTAATTGTCATGATTTTTCCTCCGATAAAAATTTAAGATTGCTTACAAGAGACTGATTAACACTTCAAAATATAGAAAGTCTGTATCGCCCGAGCGTTGATCGACGCAAGGGTGTTTGTGGATGGCATCGCAAGAGTTTGCTGCGATACGATTTTTTACGAAGTCACCGGCCGTAAAATGGGTATAGCCTAAGATGGTGCTAATTCGTGACGTGGCTTGATAGCGGATACGTCCTTCAAATGCATGGCCGCCGAAATCACCGCTTTGTCCAGTCCGGTCACGGTTGAATCCGGGATCCTTGATGGTATTGCTGATGTTACCGTCGAGAATATCGAACATGCGATCGGTTTTACTGGCCAGCCAATAGGCGCCATAACCCAATTCAAATCCTAATTTCTGCGTCGGACTGAACTCAAACCGGATTTTAGGAGCCTTCAGATTCTCATAAATCACATAGTGATCGGCTGACCAAGGACGGGCAAATCCAAAAAAACGATCAAAACGATTGTCGACGCCGTCATTAGGATCTTTATCACCGCTGGCGTAACCATAAAACAAACCGAGGCGAGGTTTCCAAGCGTAGTCAAAGTTCCGCCCTACTTCGATGGTATACCCATTTGCATCCACGCGATTGGGGCCGGAAAACCCGAGCTGATGGTTGTAGCTGACATCAAAATCAAGAATGTCGCCCGCTTTGCCGTAAACACGGAACCCTGGCATATGAATTTGCCGATCCAGCCGATTAGTCGCTGTAAAGCCATGAGGATCAGCCGTTTGCTTCTGACCCATGTAGTACGCCTGAATGGTGGCGATGTCAGACCACTTACGCCAAGTGCCGATCCCGCCAAAAAACCAAAGATTTTCGTTCGCTTCATCGAATTTGGTTTGCAAACGCCGAACCGGTTGCATACCAAACAGATCGAGCTCCCAATCATTGGCTTCGCGACCCAGATTCAGGCGAAAGCCTTCAAAAGTATTGGTGGTGTTGCGCCATTCATTACGTGCAATAAAACGCCGGTCCGTTGTTTCATAGGCCATGCGGCCTACGCGAAATCGAATCGGACGATTCTGATTTCTATCATCGACCCCGAGTCCTTTTTTGAAATGTAACTCACCGTAGGCATTAAGCAAATCGTACTCATTTCTTTCCTGATCCGTAATGGCGTGTTTATTGTTATAAACGCGGGAATCCTGGAATTCGACTGCAAATCGGAATGGATCCAAGATATCCTTGATCCCAATCCATGCGCGGTTACGTAAAAAGAAGGGATTATCTTCTCCGCCTTCGATGCGTCGTATGTCATTATTCCGCCATTCATAACGCGTGCGGTGCTCAAGGCCAATATCCAGCCAGTTAATATCTTTAAATGCTTCAACACCGATATCACTTAGCTGACGTACATACCGTGGCGGATCAGAATCCGGATTGGTGGCATAGCTGTTGGAACGCCGGTGATAACTGGTTGATGGACTGCTTGCTTTCGGCACAATGGCAGGTAATGATTTTTCCAACTCGGATGGTTTGGTCTGCCCCGATGATTTATCGGTTAATGGCTTGCCGGTATCAACAGCGATCTGCTGTGCTACTCGGACAACGCTCGGTTGCGTTGCTTGAAAATCTGCGGACGATTTACTGTCTGAAGACGCCTTGGTTGGGTTGACCGTAAATGCGCTCAATGCCACAATGTGTAAAAAAAACCAAATAAACTTCACTATCATCTCCTAAGTGAGCTCTCCGGAAATCCGGTTGAGTCACCGATATTATTTTTTCTTTCACCTCCTATTTTGTTGGTCGGTGTTATGTTGTTGTTTGTGAGATCAGTTTGATCTTGCTGCATCAGACTCAAAACTTATTCGTTCATGATTTAGATGCCTTGCGTCCAGATCCACCTTGGCTCACGCGAATCTTTTCACGGCATTCTATTTGTACAACTTTATTCTCGTGTATAACGATTTCGATCGATCCATACTCGATACTAGCCACGGCGCGTAGAATTTCTTGAGCAACTTCTGTAGGTACCTTTTTGCCAATATCCTTGGCCGTAATAATTTTTGGATCTAATCCGGAATCAGTAACCATTTACATTTCCCAACAAAGCAGTAGAAGTTAACGGAAACGAAAGATAGCAATTTTTTAATATAAATAGAAATATTATTTATTCATTACTTTATAACTTATAGTTATATATAAAATTTAGCTTCTGAATAAGCCTAGAACAACGCAATAATGAAATGATTCCAGTAGAATTAACACATGGGATTATGAGAATATTCATAATCATTTGGTTTTTTGGCTACCCGGCCATGATTCACGTCTGAGAATCCGGATTAATAATAATGCTAACTTATTGCCGGAGGTCTTGATGGGTAAAATTAGGATAACTATGATTTTTTTAAGAAAATTTATGCTTTCTACAGTGCTGCTGGTTGTATTGACTATCTCAGTTTCCGGGTGTTCTGTTTTTATGGCGGCAAAACAACCCGAAAAGAAAGATATCAGCCTATTAAAAGAAGGCGTATCAAGAGCAGTACTGATCTCTGAGTTTGGTGCCCCCGTCATCAGTGAATATAAAAATGATAAAAGATTTGAAATCTTCAAATTTGTTCAAGGGTATAGCACAGGCGCCAAGGCAGGCAGGGCTTTCTTTCATGGCGCAGCAAGTGTTGCTACGTTAGGATTGTGGGAACTTGTTGGTACACCTGCTGAAATAACGTTTAATGGCGACGAAATGGCTTTTCAAGTCAGTTATGATGAAAATGATCTGGTTGATGAAGTAAAGTTAATAACAAAAGAATAAATTGCGTATTGCGTTGAATAATTACAAACCAGTTTGCAGCCCTGGTATGCCGATCCGTTGTATATAAATAGCGTTGTTTCCTTCTTCGTAAGCGAGCAATTTGCCTACTTTTTGCCAGAGACGGAATGCCAGGGAGTAGGACAATACCCGTATCGGGTAATCGCGCGGCAGTGTTTGTAGATAGGGCTGAATAGTCGTGAAATCGGTAGCGCCGTATTGCTGCATGATGAAACGTAGGCCCCCGTTAGCCGGACCGATGTTATAGGCTAATAAACCCAAAAAGAGGTCGCCGTTCATTTCGGCTAGATAGTGTTTGAATGTGGCCGCACCGACAAAGGCATTGTGTCGGGGATTTTCCAGAGAGATTTTTTCAGTGCCCAGCCGTTTATGCGCCTGAGCCATGACCGTTTTCGGAACTTGGGTGATTTGGAATAAACCGCGCCCGCCGTCACTGCTGTCTCTGGGTATGAATGACGATTCTGTTGCTGCAATACCCTGTAATAGATTGACATCGACATCGAACGATCTGGCAGCATCTTCGATAGCTTGTTGATATTCTTGTGAGCGGCTAATCATTTTTTGCAGTTGTGCTGAGCTGTGTCTGCGATAAGCTGCATAGACTTGATGTGAGATTGTTATCCGGCTTGCCTCCTCCTTTCCGCCTACCAATGTACGGAAGTTTCCGTAAGCTAGAGTGAACTGATCATGGGTAACCAAAAAAGCGATCAGCAAGGCGAATGAAAGGGATAGGACCGGAGTCAATAATTCAGAATGCGCTTGCAGCCATTTTCTCAGCTTCCACCAGCCGATGAGAAACACGCAGGCAACCAACACCAGTGCTAATACGCCGATCGCGAAGGGAAGCAGGCTGCTGAAAAAACTGGTGCCTGAGAACCGGCTTGCGGAATAGCCTAATAGCACGATGATGGCCGAGACCGCAATAATACTCAAACCGAGGATCTCTAAGCTGATCAGCAATAAATTCCACTTGAATTCACTGGTTTGTTTTTTTCTCAACCGTTTCTGCGGTTTATCTTTGCCGGAACGTACTACTGGGCTACGCCTGCGCCTGGGTTTAGGCTTTATATTGTTGAGTTCTGGATTGCTGAGATGAGCCGTCTTGTCCATTGGCATAAGGGTCGATACGTTTGATAAATCAATAGAATCTTAACAGATTAACAAACAACTGCCGCGAAGTTGAAAGTATTTTCTAGATATTCGTTTTCATGAGCAAAACGACATCTTGCGGGTTGGGGTGTTGTGTGTGCCAGCAATAAATAGAGGAGTTAACTCAACGGCCACTCTTCTTTTTTGCGGGGAAATCGTGTTCGAAAAATCTATAATTTGTACTTGCATACTTGCTATCGAGTTCTGTCAATAACTGTAAGAATTTTAAGAACGTATTTATTGTTTTCTGGAAAATCTTCACATAGCAATGCATCATAAATTACTTGCCATAAATACTTTAATTACTCTATTATGCAATTGGAAGTAGTGTGGCTAATTTACGCTATCGCTGGAAAAACCGTAAAATGGGAAGTAGTTAACTACTTCAATGGTTACTATAGAGTCGGCTATTAAACAGTTCGATTTTTTATAGCAGAGAAGACCGGAATACGGAGTTTCAATAAATCTTTTTAATGGCCGGATCAATAAACCTACTTTCAGCGCATTCTGGAATCTCGCTGATTCACCTTCTAATATTTGTGTTAATGCTTCAAGCAGTCTTTGTCTTTACTAATCACTGAGAATAGTTCCAGTGAAAGATTAGGAATAGGTGCGTGATGGCTAACTTCAAAGCAATTGGTGCGACGAGTGCTACCCTTGCCGGTCTTATCCGGGATCGCTATCCGCGTGATGAGTTTGGTACAACTCTCAACGTTGAACTCTATCAGACTCGCAATTTCGAAAAACCAATGGAGAATGGTTTTTCTATCTATCTGTATCGCGTTGCCATAAACGGAACTGTACGTAACACAACCTACCGGCGTACCGAAAACGGTCAGCGTTTTAGACCGTCATTGCCGCTTGATTTGTATTACATGATTACTCCATGGGCTGAAAGTACCGAGAGTCAGCATCGCATGCTTGGCTGGGTGATGCGAATGTTAGAGGATGTTGGTACGCTTAGTTCAAGTCATCTAAATCACTACGTTGCTGAAACCAATATCTTCGCAGAAACTGAGAGTATTGATCTTATCTGCGAACCGCTAGCCTTAAATGAATATTTTACTATTTGGGATCGACTAAGGACGTTACCTTTGTCAATGACCTACGTGCTGCGCATGGTTATGGTGGATTCTGGTGTGAGCATTTCTGATGGATCGCTAGTCCAAACGCGTAGCTTTGATATGGGTGAGTTAATCTCATGAAACCGAGAGTGCAAATCTGGGAGCGTGCTACACGCCGTGCACCGATCGGATTGAGCTTATGGGATGCTGTCACTGCCACACATTTATTGAACGGACTGGAGATCGATGTTGTGGCACGGGCACGACCCCAATCACGCACACGTGCTTTTGTCAATCGAAGCGGCATTTATTGTGCGATGGGTCTGCCAAGGTTGCGCGATTTTGAACTAGGTAATGATGAAGATGACGTGGAAATCTGGCGGACTGCGCTACGTCACTACCGGGTCGAAGTGCGAGATCCTTCTGATCGCTTCCAACCATTCACATTTGATGCGGACTTGCCAGTTCGCGGTTTGTTCAATTGGACGTCTCCAATAAAATCATTGATCTTGCCAACTGATAACGGTTCTCCACCGGCATCTATGGTCGGACATATTCCCTTGTTTTCAAAACCGAGTCGGCAAGTTCCAGGAACATTTGCTGTAGTGCGGTCACAACTGCGAGAGAATGGAACGGATAGACCCGCAGCTTGGTGTTTGCTCACAGTAAGTATCGATAAGATAGTCCGAGGGGTTGGCGTGGCTGATAAAGAGGGGCGCGTTGTGATTATTTTTCCATACCCGGAACGGCCACGACCAGTACTTACTTCACCACTATCGGCCATCAACGATTTTCGTTGGAATATCGAGTTGGCTGCCTATTATGTGCCGCAACCAGCAACCATCTTAGCGCCCGATATTCCAGACTTGGCAGCAATCCTTGGTCAATCAGATTCACCGTGCACAATTTTTCCTGAGACTTCACAACTCGAGATTGAATACGGAAAATCATTAACAGTTCGTAGCCAAGATTCATCTTTTTTGTTTGTTAACACAGTTTGATGCGCATTGAAAAAATGAGAGGAGAGCAGCTATGCCCGAATATTTAGCCCCAGGTGTCTATGTAGAAGAAACATCATTTCGTGCCAAATCCATCGAGGGTGTCAGTACCACAACGACCGGTTTTATCGGCCCGACCTGCTTTGGGCCGCTTGATATTGAACCTGAAATTATCACTAGCCTGGTAGAATTCGAGCGCACCTACGGCGGGAGGAATAAACTGAGCTTCTCCAACGGAGAGATCGATAACTTCATGTGGCACGCTGTACGAGCCTTTTTCGAGGAGGGTGGCAAGCGGCTCTATGTCAGTCGAGTCTTTGAGCCCAGTGATCCTGATACAGAATCCGGTTATGCAGCGGGCGACTTGGTTGACTTGGTTGGCGGCACTAACCACTTCTTCCGTATCCGTGCGCGGTTTCCAGGCAAGGCAGGCGATGCCCGCGTTACTTTCATCCTGAAAGCTGGGCAAAACGTTTTGGTACAGGAAGCCAATAGCACAAACCCGACGAACAGACTTAATTCTGTTTCTGATCGTGATGTGGTGTTGATTCGTGATGTGACATCTCCATTTTCGCCCCCGGGTGAAACCGGTGACTATTTCCTCGCGCTATGGGATGCCGATCTGCGTACCTGGAAATTTGCGGCTTCCGGGGAAGATCTGTCCACAGCAACCCTGAAATTACAAGATCTCGACCCATCATCGGGACACGAAGTCCGCATTGTTACCGTCACGGTCGCGGTCGAGCCCTTAGCGGCGGGATCCGAACCATTTGTCGTTGCTGATCTTCCCCTTGATCCCAAGCATCAGCGGGCCGGTTCGCCTGACTCGGTGTTTGCATATTTCGACAAAACTCCGGCTAGCTTAGCGAGAGCACGTACCATCCCTGTCGTTATCGACGGTGAAGTGAAAGCCACCACAGGTGTCGACGTCATGAGGAATTTTATTGATTCCTATAAGGCCTCCTCTCCAACCGATCCGGGTTTACTGGCGAATATCGGAAACCCGAAAAGCAACACGCGGCAACGTAGTGTTTTTGTTCAACTAATCAATGGTGATGACGGTATGCGGCCCAGTTCGGCGAGCTATGAAGGCAAGGGCGGCGGTGAAAGCGATGATCCCAAGACTGGACTCAAGCAATTCGAAGACTTGGAGGACATTTCCATTGTCGCTGCACCGGGTTCTACTTTCGGCTATCAAGGAGACTATCAGCAAAATTCGCAAGCTATCATTGGCCACCTTATCGGCCATGCCCAGCGGATGCGCTACCGCATTGCCGTTATCGACAGCGGCAATAACCAGGCCATCTCGGAAGTGCGGGCTATGCGAGCGCGTTTGGATTCATCGCATGCTGCTCTTTACTACCCTTGGATCAAGATCGTAGATCCCCTGACGCAACAAGAAATCCATGTACCTCCATCCGGTTTCGTGGCCGGTATATATGCCCGTAATGACATCAACCGGGCAGTCTATAAAGCCCCAGCCAATGAGGTTGTCAACTTGGCTATCGGTTTCGAGAAATTTCTGAATAAACCGCAGCAGGAAGTCCTCAACCCCGAGGGCATCAACTGCTTTCGTTTTTTTGAAGGACGTGGAATGCGGTTGTGGGGAGCTCGTACTATCAGTTCTGATCCGGAATGGAAGTACGTCAACCTGAGGCGCTATTTTGCTTATCTGGAGCATTCTATCGACAAGGGTACCCAGTGGGCGGTTTTCGAGCCGAATGGCGAGCTGCTCTGGGCTAATATCCGTCGTACGATTGGGGATTTCATGCTTAACGAGTGGCAGAGTGGGGCATTACTGGGTGAGAAACCTGAGAAGGCATACTTTGTTAAATGTGATCGATCTACTATGTCGCAAAATGATATCGATAATGGCAGATTGGTTTGTCTTATCGGATTAGCGCCGTTGCGACCAGCTGAGTTTGTTATTTTTCGTATCGGTCAATGGACCGCTGACCGCAAAATCTAAGAGGGCTTATCATGGCAATACTAAGAGATCGTCCATACGTTCAATTTAATTTCCTTGTTGATTTAGGTGATGGAGTTACTGAGGGGCCACAAGCAGGATTTCAGGAATTAAGCGGGATCGGTATGGAGGTTACCGTGTCCGAGTACCGTACTGGCAACTCCAAGGAGAACAGCGTGATGAAAGTCACGGGTATGAATAAATCTACCGATGTCACTATGAAAAGAGGCGTCATAGGATCGCTTAATCTTTACGAATGGCTGGATCAGATTCGAAATGGAGATCAAAAAGCACTTCGGACAGTAACAATTCAATTGCAAAGTGAAGACCATACTGCAGTAGTACAAACCTGGAAACTTCTGCGCGCACGTATTATTAAGCATACTAGCGGTCCATTCAACGCCAAAGGCACTGACGTAGCCATGGAAGAGCTGGTGCTGGCCTACGAACGGCTGGAAATGGAATAAGTATCATGCTTGCGTTAAGCCGACTTCCTGGCATACGCGTCGATGCTTCGCCACCTCCCCCTTCAGAGGCTTTGCCGCGTATGGATGTGGCGGTGTTCGTTGGTTTCGCTGCGATGGGACCGGTACATGTTCCGGTAGCTATTGAAAGTGTGACGCGTTATACCGAAATCTTTGGATCGGAGGTTCCGCTAGCATTTGACGCTGAACGTGGTGAACGGGTTTGGGCTTATTTGGATGCGGCGATCCGAGGCTTCTTTTCTAATGGCGGGCAGCGCTGTTGGGTGATTCGAGTAGCCCGCACGCTGGAATTGGAGGACCGGTGGCGCCAAGCGACCGGAGGAACGGTTGAGAAGCGTGAACTTGCCGAAGCAAACCGCTACGCTGTGTCTGGTGTTTTGATGTTGTCCGGGGACGGGTCGAAGCTAGACCCAGCGGAAGCTCAAGCTCGTAGTCTGGGTTCCTGGTCCGATGGCCTGCGGTTGCAAACAGCCCTAGTTGTGTCGAGTTTCGAAGTGCGAGCTTGCCGGTTTCCACTGGATGCGGATGTGCGACGCTTTGGCTTCCTGGCTGACTTGCCCTTGCAGGCGGGTGATTTGATTGAGTTGTACGACTCCACAGTGTCCGATACTCCCGGAATCAAATGCTACGCCACTGTGGATTCGGTGTCCGGAACCCTGCCTCGATGGATGGAAGCTACACTTCGAGCTGCATTTAAACCAATTACAGGAAGCCTGTATTCTCCACCTTCCCCGTTAGGCGAAGTGGAAATCCTCGGTATTCCAGGAACTCTGCAGCAAGCAACTTTAGAAATTGTTACAGGCGATTCAATACTGGAATCCGAGGTAAAGATCAGTTTCTCTATGGCCGGCTCTTCCGGCCCGGGCGTCGGCCAGTGGATTCGCTGGAAGAGTGGCAATACAATTATCTGGTTGCGGATCGATCGGCTATCGTTTCGCCCGAAAAAGGAGCAACAGGGCCAGACGAATTTTGAAGCAGCGGGTTCGGCTTGGCGCGAACTGACCAAAGCCGAGTTGACATTCCCGATCCCCGCTCCGACTCGCGCCGCGTCGCTGACCCTGGATCTGCGCGTGCTGGCCGAACAAACGAATATCGCTCATCTGACCAACGTGGGCTTGACGACCGCACACCACAACGCTTGGTGGCGGCAAGTCAGCGATGCAGTATATTATACCCCGCCTGTTGGTCTGATCGCAGCGCCGGTCGGATTCAAACCTTTCGATGCATCCGCTCGATTTCCGCTAGCCGCCAGGGATGAGGAACGCGGCATTGGTGCGCCGATGGCTTGGATTCCTCTGGGTGTTACGGCTTTGTTCGGAGAAGCGCTGGCGCCGTTGCAGCAGGCGGCTACGCCATTGGAACGGGATGGCCTCTCACGCTTCGATGCCGAATTGTTCCTCGACCCCGAACTGGCATCACTCAATACCGATCAGCTCATTGCACAAGCCGACGCGATTCGCTTTTTCGCTGAAAAGCCAAGGGTGCCGCTCGGCATCCACGCAGCACTGTCCATCGGTAGCGGCGGCATGTACAACGAAGCCAGTCTTATCGCTGTGCCTGATGCCTTGCATATCGGCTGGGAAAAACGTCTATTAGCAAAACCACTTGCTCCGCCTTCCGTGCAAACAAAGATTCCTGCGCACTGGCACACTCATCGTGGTCTCTGTGCTGCGATTCCCGCTGGAATAGAACTTAATAAGCCGGATTTTGGCCGATTTCTGGATTGCAGTACGCGTAAGCTGGAAACACCTAGCTGGAAAAATCCGCAGAACGATGCTTCGTATGGTAACTTCCAGTTGGAATGGAAGTGGCAAGATACCGGACTTAAGGCCGATTTCTTGTTGGAGGAAGCCCGTCGCGCCGATTTCGGTGACGCGCGCGAGATTTATATTGGCTCAGAACAACGATTCGATGTATCCGTCAGCAGTGAGGGGATTTTTTATTACCGGATTACAGCAATTATGGGCGACGAGTCAAGTTCGCCATCCGAAATATTACCTGTAGCAGTGCGTGACAATGCTTGGGTATCGCGGTTGGCGGCGGACTATGCCGAAAGCGGTGCGGCTCAGTTGTTAAGCATCCATCGCGCTGTCCTGCGCCTTGCTGCTGCCAGCGGGGAATTGTTCGCCGTTCTCGGTCTTCCGTGCCACTACCGGTCGGCAGAAGCCATACGCCATGCAGCTTCGTTGCAGGCTGCCAGACATGGGCAAGGGGCCGATTTGAGCGGCTTCGATTTCAACGAACGTCGCGCCCTGTCTTATGGTGCGCTTTACCATCCATGGATCGTCTTTGCCGCGCCAAGTTTTCCGGGTTTTCGCCAGACGTTCTCCAAAGCGCAACGGAGCTGTCCACCGAATGGCATCGTTACCGGATTGTTGGCCTCCCGTGCATCTCGTCGAGGTGCCTGGATAGCGCCCGCCAACGAACTGTTCCGGGATGTGTCCGCACTCACCCCGCCGATCGAACCCAATGTCTGGCAGGCGTTGCAGGACGCACAAATCAACCTGGTGCAGGCCGATGCGCGCGGCTTTCTTACCTTGGCCGCCGATACGCTAGCGGATGAACCCGAGCTGCGACCGATTAACGTGCGCCGGCTGCTCATCCTGTTGCGGCGCTTGGCCTTGCGGCGAGGTACTAGCTATGTGTTCGAACCCAACGACGATATCCTTCGCCGGGCCGTGGAACGGGGATTCAATCTGATGCTGGTCGACCTGTTCCGGCGTGGTGCCTTTGCCGGGGCTACGGAGGAGCAGTCCTTCCAGGTTGTTGCCGGTGAATCAATCAATCGCGCCATCGACCGCGAGGCTGGTCGATTCTTCGTCGAACTGCGGGTGGCGCCTGCCCTGCCACTGAGATTCCTGACCGTACGCTTGGTACAAAGCGGCGAGCGCCTTACCGTCCGGGAAGAGGCTTGATTATGGCCGCCCTCATTTATCCTTTCACAGCCTTTAACTTCTCCGTGGAAATCAACCGGGGTGAGGACGGGAAGCCCTTGGTGAATGCTGCGTTTTCCGAGTGTGACGGGCTAGAGATGTCAATGGAAGTAAAAACCATCCGTGAAGGGGGGGGTAATAACCGCCAAATCCGTCTGAATGGTCCGGTCAGTTACGGCCAACTTACGCTGAAACGAGGGATGACGGAAAGCTTTGATCTGTGGAGCTGGTTTCAGGATACCATCGCTCAGCCACACCTCAGAGCCAATGCGGCAATCGTGATGCTGGCCGAGGATGGCAGCACTGAGCGGGTGCGTTTCACGCTGGAGCGTTGTTTGCCGGTTAAAATCAAATCACCGGCTCTAAACGCCAAAGATGGAATGATTGCCATCGAGGAATTGCAAATCGTCTACGAATCGATGCAATTCAAATTCATATCACCAAAAAGGTAAAAATAATGAGTGGACTAGCAAAAGCAAAATTAATCGAGCTTACCGGTGATTTTAAGAACGAGAAGGATGGTGGTCAAAAAATCGAAGTGCAGTTTAATCCTGAATCGCTAAAGCTTAGCTATGCCAATCAGATAGTACAACCGCAGGGAGGTGACCAGGCCAGCGGCACTGGTGGTCGCCAATTCGTTGGTGCGGGTACAACCAAGCTCAGCTTGCAATTGTGGTTCGATGTAACGGCGATGCAACAAGACCCGGTTGATGACGTGCGACGCCTGACTCAGAAGGTAGTGTACTTTATGACCCCGCAGAAGATTGATTCTGAAAAGCAGGTTCCCCCAGGGGTGAGGTTTTCTTGGGGATCCTTCGTGTTCGACGGTATGGTAGAAGGGATCGAGGAAACGATTGAATTTTTCTCACCAGAAGGTAAGCCATTGCGGGCAAGTATTACGCTTAACTTATCACAACAGAAAATACTCGAAGCAAAATTCGAAGGAAACGGTATAGGCCACAAACCTTTAACAAGTGCAAAGTTCGGGGATTCGTTGCAGAGTATTGCTGCTAAGCGTGGCAAGGGAAATTGGCAATCCATCGCTGCCGCCAATCAAATTGAGGATCCTTTGCGTTTGTCTCCGGGTCAGTTGATAGATTTGAATGTAGGTGTTGATCGGAATACAGGAATTATTTTTCCGAAGTAATCATGAAACAGCGCTTCATTCGTGGAAGTATATTTCTGGGATGAAAAAAAGGAAAAACATCCATCCTAATTCCGCAGAGGAAATTAGGAAATTAGTGAGATGGTAGAGATGATTCATAAATTTGGTCAGAAAGGAGAATGATCATGGCAATTGTGATTAATAGCTTTGAGGCAATCGCTGAAGTACCGGAACAACAGAAACAAAAACAAGAGAGCGGTGAAAATGAGAGCAGCAACAAACTCAGTGCTCTCGAACCGCATGATCTGGCAATTGTACTCCGTAGCATAGCTGATCAATCATTGCGATCATGGGCTCATTAACGGGCAAGATGTTTAATAGGATAAGCGTGCGGCTATGGTTGCAGTGATGAGTATACCGGTTAAAGAGGCAAGACCTTCGATAGAAATCGAGGGGCAACGTGCTACTACTCTGGCATCGTCACTGTTATGTCTCGATATTATTGACTCGGATGACGGTTTGGCACGTTGTGAACTGCTATTGGGTAATTGGGGTGGCCCGGAAAAATCTGGCTTCCAGCATTTTGATCGCTCCCAAATCGATTTCGGCAAGATAATCAAGGTGAAGCTCGCTACCGATACTTTGTTTGAGGGACGCATTAGCGCCATCAACGCCCGATTTCCAGATGGAGGCCCTCCGCAGATCGGCGTGTGTGCGGAAGATCGTTTACAAGATTTGCGCATGGTGCGGCATACACGGTGTTTTGCCGACGCCACACTGGGTGACGTTGTGCAACACATCGCTAACGATCACGGCTTACAAGCCAAGGTCGATTTAAGTGGACCACAACACAAGGTTTTAGCTCAGATGAATCAGAGCGATCTCGTATTTTTAAGAGATGTCGCACGAAGCGAGGATGCTCAGATTTGGGTAGAAAATACAACATTGAGGGTAGCAACACGCTCGCGGCGTAACGGCGGGACCGTAGAGCTTGCTTGGGGTGGGGAGTTGCGTGAGTTTAGAGTTAGTGCTGATCTAGCACATCAAAGAACTAACCTAATCGCAGCCGGATGGGATGTAACTAGCAAGCAAGCCGCACGGTATGAGGCTGATGAAGCTGCGATACGTGCTGAACTCAACGATGGCGATAGCGGAATGGCGACGCTGCTCAGCGCCTTCGGTAAACGCGCAGATACGCTTGCGCATGGTTTGCCGTGCAACTCAAGTGAAGCGCGTACTTTAGCTGAAGCCAGTTTGCGCCATCTAGCGCGTCGTTTTGTAGTAGGTCAGGGTGTAGCCGAAACGCAAGTTGAGCTTCGTGTAGGGGCCAAACTTAAATTGAGCGGACTGGGACCATTATTCGAAGGGGAATACACATTGACATTTGTTCATCACCGTTTTGACAAATCGGGTATGCGCACCGAGTTTCGTTGCGATCGTCCATCCTTGGGTAAAGGAAGCGTGTAATGAAAATAATTGATCTTTCCGCGTTTGAGCAACAGCTATATGAACGAATACCAAGTGGCTGGGGAGGGCGCTGGTACGGTGTATTTCCGGCGGTCGTGCTCGAAATAAAGGATCCAGATAACCAAGGGCGCGTGAAGATTACGTTACCCTGGTCACCCGATGCGCAAGGCGGACGTTACGAAGCTTGGGCACGTCTTGCCACTTTGTTTGGAGGCAATAATCGCGGTAGCTGGTTTGTGCCGGATGTCGACGATGAAGTTCTAGTGGCATTCGAGCAAGGAGATGCTCGACGACCCTATGTACTCGGGGGGCTTTGGAACGGTCGTGATCAAGCACCCGAAACCATGGATAGTGCTGGTAACAACTACAAGAAAGTTCTGTGCTCACGCAATGGTGTAAAAATTACGCTTGACGATCAGGATGGACAAGAAAAACTATTGATGGAAACGCCAGGCGGTCAAAAGGTTACGCTTAAAGATGGGCTAGGGGCTGTTGAAATCATTGATAGTAACGGCAATTCGGTCAAACTCGAAGCAAGCGGTATTACGATCAATGCTTCGGCAAAAGTAACTGTTAATGCCAGCCAGATCGCAATTTCAGCCGGAATGGTAACAGTGGATGCAGGTATGTCAAAATTTTCTGGTGTAGTGCAAGCGGACACAATTATAAGTAACAGCGTCATATCGGCATCTTATACGCCGGGTGCGGGGAATATATGGTGAATCTATGAGTACTCATCCTATTCAATGGCAGGCTCCGGAACCCTTATGGGCCCGTTTTGGAGCGACATCCGATGTGGCAGTTACAGCACCGGATCAGTTTCGTCCCGCGATTCTGCGGTTTGCTACCGACGACTTCATGGAGCAAATGATCAGCACGCTTACACGTGATCCTGCGCATATCGGTAACATGCTGGCGAGACCAGAGACATGGCGCACGCCACCGGTCGTTAATGAAAAAGACATGAAAGAGCGTGTTGCTATGCCAAAGATCGTGCAAGCACTAGCTCGCCGTTTTACATTGAAACGATCAAAATCACCTGTGCAAGCAGTAGAGTCGACTTCTTCTGTTGAAGAGAAAAAACAAAAACGTAGTTTATCCTTAAAGCTTTATCAACCGGCGCACCAGCGATATTACCTGGTAAGCGCAAGCTTGATCTGCCGTGTAGCAGGGCTGCCAGAGCGGGCTGTAATCCAGGGTGGTTCAGAACAGATAGGCTTCGTTTTGCGAAGATTATTACCTGCTAAGGTGGGCAGCAAAGGCGAAGCCGATTTAACTGAATTTGCTTTTGTTAAAGATGACCAAGGTGCTCGCTGGCAGCAAGTGTTTGCGGATGAAGGGGGTGCGGCAGAATTAGCAACTAGTGAAGAATTGTTGCCGCTATTCCCGCTGAATTACCGCGATGCGGCCGATCATCCACGCACGCTTTGGACCGGATTGATTCCAGTGGGGCGCCGCGAAGAATATATGGGCACAGCGATCAATCGGAGTGCTCCGCTATCACTAACGGAAGCGCAGCAGCAATCCCTGCAGCCATCAAAAACTTCCAGTGCGCCAGATAGCATTACCGCTCGCATGACTGAGTTCAGAATGGAAGTGGCCGAGCCTTGGAAAACTCTGATTCGAGCTGCATATAAAGCGCAAGATTCGTTGGAAGAATCTAGTGACCCCAGAGGGCCAGAAACCACCAAAGATCAACTGCCGCGTGCAGGAACACTCAATATGCAATGGCAGATGCAATCCTGGCTGATTCTGCTCGATTTTTCGGATTATTTGGCCACATATTTACCTGATGTGTGGACAGCCATCGAAAAAGGAGTGGGAATCAATGCGCTTAAACCTCAAAGCTTAGCACTCTACAACTGGCTCGGCGATGCCAAAATGACTCAGGCCCTTTTTGATGCCATGCCTACTTTAACGCCGATCAAGCCACCTTCAATTTCTTTGCGAGAAGCATTGAAGGCAGTTTGGAAACCTTCCGTGCGAGCTGGACTTGAAGGGGCAGAGAAATTGTATGGTGTTATAAACGCTAGTGATGCGGAATGGCCGAATTTCCATTTTCTGCTTGCGGGTCTTGATACGGATATGCAAGCGAGTGGCGCGTTTAAAGCACTTACCGCCTTAGCAATCCCCAGTCCGGATGAAATAAACAGTGAAGTGCCAGAGGATCCGAAAGTGGCGATGGGTAACAATATTGCTGAAGGTGCAGTTGAAGCTGAGAAGCTTGATCGTTTGACTGCTCTCGTGGCGCGCGCACTGGAGCGAAAACCTGAAACCGATGTGCCGGAGCCACCATTTGCGTTGCAACTCAGCAAAGCGCTGAAAGATACCCAAGGCGACGCCGGGTGGTTTGTCATACGTTATGTGCACAGAATCCAGAATTGCGGCCCACTGCATCCGCCGACGTTATCTGAATCGACTCAGCGTTTTCAACTAGCCAGTTTTTTTGATTACGATGCGCCGGCTCGGCCAATTCGGATCACCTTACCGATGGACACTACACCCGCAGGGTTGCGCAAGTATCGTAAAAATACGGCATTCGTTATCTCGGACGTGCTCTGTGGACAGATACAACGTGCCAAGGGTCTGGGCTTAGGTGATTTAGTACGATCTGTTTTACCTTGGCCATTCCATAAAGATCTTAATGTAGGTGATGGGGGGGCCTGCAGCAACAATGCCGGCAGCATTGGCATGATCTGCTCGTTGTCGATTCCGATCATTACCATCTGCGCCCTTATTCTTTTGATAATTATCGTATCGCTGCTGGATTTCATTTTTCGTTGGATCCCGTATTTCATCATGTGCTTTCCTGTTCCTGGTTTAAAGGGCAAACGAGGAGGGTCTGAATGAGTAACTCGAACAATATATTTGGCCGTAGCTTGTCATTTCCATTGCGAATCGGGGCTGATGGCCGTTTTGCATGGTCGGAAGGAGAAAGTAATATTCGTGAATCGTTGATTGTGATTCTCAAAACCGAGCCAGGTGAACGCATTGCGCTGCCGGATTTCGGCGCAGGACTCAGCCGTTTTTTGTTTGAGCCTAACAACGCAGCCACTCATGCCCGTATCGAACAAGCAATTACCGGGGCACTGACACGCTGGGAACGAAGGATCCAGGTTGAATCGGTTGAGGTTGCTGCCGATCCCATCGATTTATCCGCTGCACTTGCGACGATTACTTATCGATTGGTAGCAACCAGCGGTCGAGAAAGAATCAGCGTTGCTATTCCACTGAAAAGCTCATGATAAAGAAGGATTGTTACTATGCCGCTTGAACTGCCTCGTATTGATAATCGCCGCTACCAGCAGCTTGTGGATGAATTACTCGCGCGGGCTCCAGTACACACGCCGGAGTGGACAAATTTTAATGATAGCGACCCAGGCGTTACATTAGTGCAGCTGTACGCATTTCTTACTGAAAATCTGTTGTACCGCGCTAACCTAATTCCAGAACGTAACCGCATTAAATTTCTTCAGCTATTAAAGATACATTTAGAAACCGCGACTGCAGCGCGCGGATTAGTTACGATTAATAATGAAAAAGGGGCTTTGGTTACAGAAACCCTGCCATCAGATCTGGAAGTTCGTGCCGGTAACGTATTATTCCGGACAGAGCAAGGGCTTGATGTATTGCCGGTTGAAGCCCAGGTATTTTTCAAGCGCCCGCTTAAACCAGCACCAACTGATCTTGTCGAATATTACCGGTTGCTTTATGCCTCCTATCAAAAGCCGATGCCTCTTGAGTTTAAACTTAACTTGTATGAGACCATTGCGCTTGATCCTGCTGTGGTTGATCAGGTTGATCTTCATAATGATACTGTCGATCGGTCACTGTGGATTGCAATTCTGGCACGTAAGAATGATAAGCCCGGCAGCTTAGATCCAGAAGATCCGTGGAAATCGGTATACGACAAGATTGGTGGCCGCACGCTAACACTTGGCCTAGTACCCGCATTGGATAAAACTTTAATGCGGACAGCCGCCGGTGGTCAGGCCCGTCCCAATGATATGCTGGTCTTTGAGCTACCAAAAATAAACAATCGTAATGATAAGATACCGCGAGACAGTCAGGGACGCCCAATGCCAAGTTATAGGCAATTAGAACCGCATGGTGAGGAAGATTTGCTCGCGATGCCGGGAGTCGTGCAATTGAGCTTACCTGATTCTCAAGTTTTAGGGGTATGGCGCGATCTGGATCCGCTTGAAGCAGGGGTGGGTGATTTACCGCCTATGCTGGAAGATTCCACTTTATCAAAGCTCATTACCTGGCTACGGGTGCGTGCGACTGGTGCAGCACAAGCTCGTGTTTTGTGGGCGGGAATCAATGCTGTACCTGTTAGTCAGCGTGAACGGGTGACGCGTGAACGGCTTGCTGACGGAGACGGAACACCGGATCAAACCCGGAGATTGTCGCGAGCTCCGGTTCTTGCGGGATCAATCGAAGTCTATACGCAATCAGATACGACACAGCTTTCTTGGACTGAGATCGACGATTTACTGGCGGCCCAGCCTGAAGTCTCAGTGGTAGATGCGCGTTCCGCACCCACTGCGGCGGCTAGAACGGAAGTAAAACAACGCAACGACGATAGAGTCAACGTCTTTCAGGCAGACCATGAAGCAGGAATTCTGATTTTCGGCGATGGCCTCCGCGGCAGGCGTCTGCCTTTAGGAACCAGGGTATTTGCCAGTTATGAATTTTGCCAAGGATCGGCCGGTAACGTCGCGCCGCTATCAATCAATAATGCGCCACAATTACCTTCAGGCTTTAGCGTATCCAATCCGGTACGCACCTGGGGAGGGGCAGATGCAGAAATGGCACAAAACGGTGAGAAACAAATTAAACGTTTTCTGCAGCATCGAGATCGCCTAGTAAGTGCTGAGGATTTCAAAGCTATCGCTTGGCGTACTCCAGGAATTGATATAGGTCGTATTGAGATTCTGCCAGCCTTTCATCCGGACTTCGTACCAAATGAACCTGGTTCAGTGCCCGGCGTTGTGACCGTGATGGCCATTCCGCGTTTCGACCCCAGTCAACCTGATGCTCCTCGTGCTGACACATTGTTTCTTAATAGTCTTTGCCGTCATCTTGAACCGAGAAGACTGGTTACGACTGAATTAGTGGTATGCGGCCCTGTTTACAAATCGATCTGGATATCAATCGGCATTGATGTGGAAGCGAGATTCTCTGTGGCGGAAGTAACAGAAGCAGTCAAGCGGCGTTTGCGGCAATTTCTTGCCCCTATCCCTTCAGATCCAAGCCAAATAGGGTATGCAGCGCAAACTGGTTTATTGTTTGGAGCGGCAACTGAGGCTGCTGCCCAAGGCTGGCCTTTGCGCAGATCAGTCAGTGCGAGAGTGTTATTAGCGGAAGCCGCGCGGGTACCGGGTGTGACCTCGATATTCGACGATGCTTTGTTGGCTGAAGAAACAGGCTCCAACAAAGCAGTAATCGAGATGATGGGATTGGAGCTGCCGCGAGTTCTTGGTATTTCGGTAGTGGCCGGTGAACCGGTGTCAATTTCCGATATACGCGGTGATTCTTCTATTGGAACTTCCGGTACAACAGGTGGCACATCGGGTACGCCATTAGTGCTGTTACCAGTTCCGATCATACCGGAGAGCTGCTGATGAACGTCAATGATAGCCGTTTCCACTTATTGCTCGGACAAGACAATTGGAATCGCTGCCTTGTACGCCAAGATAAAGGAGCAGTTGAACCGCTGCCCGTTTGGGATGCAACACGCAACGAGTTGCGTTTGCAGAGTAAACCGGTATTATTAGCTGCGACTCCGGGAGAATCCCCTCTTACGCTTGATGCCCGTCGTTCTGCGGCGGCAGATCGTTACGGCAATATCTACTGGATCGATACGGATCAAACCGGAATACGTGTCTGGTCGGTTGGCAGTGACAGCGACAGTGCATTTTGGCCAGACGGTCCTATGGATTGCAATTTCGCGCATCGTCCCGGTCATGGTGAATTTGAGCCTGTTGAATTAGAAACAGAGAATAATCAAACTTTCAAGGCTCTGGCGGTAACTGAGGATCATTATCTGGTAGTGGCATTTACTGGGCAATCGAATACAGGTTTTCTTGCCTTTGATTTAATGGCTGGCGGTCCCCCGGTCGAGACGCTCTGGCCTGCATCAATTCCCCCTTTTGCACCATTCGATATGACCCAGCGCCGTGGTGGTGGAGTGTGGGTGTTAGATCACGAAAATGCGCATTTGTGGGAATTGGATCGTAACCTTGCCGTCGTCAGTCAAACTCAAGATTCAGGAACACCTGCAGCTCCGGAACTGGATATTTTCCAACCACTGGAGGGGCCACCCCGAGAGCACTTAGTAAGCGCTTTCCCGGCAGGGATTGATCTGGCTGTTTTGGCTGCAGCTATTGGAGAAAATATCGAACCTATATCGATTGAAGTGTTGGATGAAGAGAATATTTTGATTCTCGAATTGAATCAGTCTGAAAATCAATCGCGCATCTTCTGCTTACAGCGCCAGGGCAATAATTTTCGCATGGCCTATAAACTGGATCAATTGGCACATGATTTCGTTCTATCAAAGGCTTACACACATACTGTAACGGCATTCTTACCCCAATTGTTTGTGGTTACTGCATCTGGGAATCAGGTGCTGGCACTTGATGTTACGAAGGAAACTAACGTTGTGGCATTAAGCCAGACTCCCGAGTTATTTCCATTGCGGCTATTTGGCGGCCGGGCAGTTATTAAAGTCAAAGATACTGCCCGTTATGACAGCGGACTTAAAACAATCCGATGGGTGCCGATTGTTCAGCAGCCACGCGCAAGTTACCACGAGACCGCTGAACTGGTTACACCGCTATTCGATGGATTGGAACAGCAATGCACGTGGGATCGCCTAATGCTCGATGCCTGTATTCCATCCGGCTCATCCATCGAAGTGTTTTGCCGGGCTGCCGATGAAACTGTCCCATGTGAGACGTCAGCATTAAAATCGCCCCTGGATAATGCTGAATTTTGTGAAATTATTGATCCTTGGGTCGAACAACCCAAGCTCTATCTGCGTGGTGATGGCGCTGAATTGCCGTGGTTACGGGTTGAAGCCATCCGCTCTACTCAACGTGAAGCTGGCATCGGCACCTGGGAATTACTATTGCAGAAGATGCACGGACGCTATTTGCAAATCAGATTGCGTTTCAACGGTAATGGCATGGTCACACCGAGGTTGCGCGCGTTACGTGCCTGGTATCCCCGTTTTTCCTATTCGCAACGCTTTTTGCCCGCGGTGTATCGCGAGGACCCGATAGCAGGAGATTTTCTCGAGCGCTTCCTGGCGAATATGGAAGGTATGAACACCCTGATCGAAGACCGTATCGTTCAGATCCAGTCATTGTTTGATCCACGCTGCGCTCCTGCGGAGGCGTTGGAGTGGTTGGCCGGATGGTTTGATCTTGCACTTGATCCAACGTGGGAAGAATGGCGCCGCCGTTTATTTATTAAACATGCGATGGACTTCTTTCGCTGGCGTGGCACGGCGCATGGGATACGTTTGGCCTTGGCCGTTGCTTTCGAAAATTGTCTGACCGACGAAAGTTTTGCTGATCCAAACCCAGACACGCTCCATTTACAATCGATCCGCATTGTTGAAACTTATCAGATACGCAAGGTCGGTGCAGTAGTTGCGGGGGATGCAGGAAGAGATGACGCTGGTGGTTTTCGCATAGTCAAGACCGGTGAGCAGTGGTCGCCGCAAGAAGATAATGAGGGCTTACTGAAGCGCTATGCCGAGTTTATGTCAGACCCTCAGATCGCAAAGCAACTCAATTCCTTCGAATTAGCACCGCCATCGGATGTTGCTGTACAAGAGCGCTGGCGGCAATTTTGTGAGCAGCATCTTGGATTTGTGCCAAGCATCGGAGCAGCGGACCGCCAGAATTGGCAGCGCTATCTGGCATTACAAGTGCAAACAGACGATGAGCAGGCGCCGCAAACTCCCAATCTAATTTCTACTAAATATCCATCCGATTGGCCAAAAGATTCAACTCTGGCTGAAAAATGGCGCACTTTTTCTGCGCTACCTAACATGACTCGCAGGCAATGGCAGGATTTTCTTGCCCGCCGCTACCGGCACATTGCTAAACTAAATATGGTTTATCAGACTTCCTGGCCGGCATTCGATCTTATCGCCTTGTCGGACTTTCTGCCGGAAACTAATGAAGCACAAACCGACTGGTTACAGTTTGAAAAGCATCTGCTGGCGATAGCACGGACTGCACATCGGTTTTCAGTGTTATTACCGGTCATGAGCGTTACCGAAGACCCAGCCGAAATGGAGCGGCACTTGCAATTGGCACGCCGTATCGTCGAATTGGAAAAACCGGCGCACACTGTGTTTGACGTACGCTTTTACTGGGCACTTAATCGCATTGGTGAAGCGCGTTTGGGGCTGGATACTTTACTGGATGTCGGTAGCCGGGCGCCGCAGTTATTGCCGGATGCCGTGTTAGGCCGGGTTTACCTCGGCGCAAGTTTTGCCGGTGGCCCCAAATCGCCAACAGATACCGATAGATATCTGCTCAATCATTGAGGTGAAATATGGTCATTTTCAAACATTTTCTGGGAGCATATCATGGGATGCTGTAATGAAACCTCGGCTGCCCTGACCCAATCCGGGCAGAATCCGGCGCTACACGTCAACTATACCAAAGGTATGGTACTGGGCGTCGATGACTTTACACAGGAATTCAGCTATCTTTCGAATCGTGATCAATGGGCGGTGCGAGAATTGCTTGGCTATGGCACGACCAGTGGCTTGGCGGTTGTTATCGAAGATGCCGGAGTGGATGGGCCGCGTGTGCATGTCAAGCGGGGAGCCGCTGTTGTTCCAAGCGGCCGATTGGTATGCGTGCCGAATGATCAATGCGCGCTGATCAATCAATGGTTAACTAAACCCGAGAATGCGGAAAAAATCAATAAGCTATTGCCGCTTCCCGCTAATGATGGCAAGGTTTTTCTCTTCCTCACGTTATGCTATAAAGATTGCACAGCGATTCCAGTGCCGATTCCCGGTGACCCTTGCCGCTCGGAAGACAAACTGATGGCGGATTCGCGCATTGCGGATGATTACTATCTGGAAATACGCACTGAAGCTGAAGCACCGCCCCAGACTGAAGAAGACGCCGCGCGGGACTTTGTTACCTGGCTAAAACAACATGTATCGATCAGTGATACAGCAGCCGATGAGAAAATCTGGATTAAGGGTTTAACAGAAGCAATCCAGCCGTGGATCGACGCAGTGAAAGAAAATCCAGCCAAATCGGCAGCTGAATTGTACGAATCGTTGAAACATTATCTAGTCGACGGTTCAACCCCCATTATCTTGCCGGTTAAACGCGAACAGCTCAGTCAGTTTTTGCGTCTGGCCTTTCGCTTTTGGGTTATTGAGTTACGGCCACTCTGGACAGCACGCCTATGCGGAACATTTCCCGGAAGCGATGACGAGTGTCTGCTGTTGGCTCGACTGGAAGTGCCGGTAATCCGGGCGGGCGGAACGCCAGCCGGAGCTTGGCAGGTGGATGGAACAGCAGATGTGATTATTGCCGATGAAAGCATGCGGCCGTATCTGGCGCACATGCGCTTATTACAGGAATGGTTGCTATGCAATTCAGCGCCAGAGCAAGTTTTGGGTCTCACACCCGGAACCGTGTCCATTGCGATTACTTCTACCAGCACTGACTTAACACTTAATGCAAGCCACTATTGCATCGTCTGTAACGATGGCCCAACGCTGACTTTGCCAAAATGTGGAGCGGATAACCAGGGGCGGATTTATATCGTCAAAAGTATCAACAAGGATTCCACGATTAAAAGTCAGGCAGGCAATCTCATTGATGATGAGAAATCCAAGGTTGTGGCAGCCAAAAAAGCCATCACTTTGGTATCGGATGGTCTAAAAACCTGGCATGTTATTGCGGTAGCCTGATAAAAAGGAAATAGCTATGAATAGCAATTCTATCCTGCAACTGCTAGAACCGGTGACTGATGAGAGTAGTATCCGTGCAGTCAACTTTTTTAATGGCCGCTTGCTCACGAGCAAAGATTTTACCCGCGAGCAGGATGCCCGTCACGAAGCCGATGCGCGGCTTGGGCTGGCGCTTGGTGAAGGTGTGGCATTCGGATTGCAAATCGAGCACGATAAGCAGGCTAGTCAAACCGATAAGCCGGTGGTCAAAGTTAAAGCGGGTTTAGCCTTCAACGGCAAAGGTCAGGCGTTGCGCTTGAACGAAGAGGTGCAAGTAGCATTAGCGCGCAGTTTCGAAGCAACCAGTGTCGACTGTCTATTTGGGAACTGCAAGGACCCCATTGGCGGCACTTATGTGGCAGGCGCAGGTGTCTATCTTTTAACGATCGCGCCGGCGGAAAAATCCGAAGGCAAAGCCGCCAACAATGGTTTGGACCCCAGTCAGATTCGCTGTAACACGGATACCACAGTTGAAACCGTGCAATTCCGGCTCATCCGAATTAATCGTTCGTTGTATGCGGATTTAAATGTCGCGGCATCGTCATTCCGTAACGAACTGGCCTACCGTTGTTTTGGCGCTGGCATCCAGCCTGCGTGGTTTGAAAATCTGCTGGAAACCACACCACGCCAGGATGATTTACTGGAGACATTGCGTAAAACGGTGCTAAGCAATAGGGAAGTGCCGCTGGGATTAATGTTTTTTACCGGTGTGGCTGATCTGCAATTCATCGATGCATGGGCCGTGCGCAGGCCGCTGTCACGTATCGCCGATGCGCTCCCCAGTTTGGTTGACGGGCGCCGCCTTGTTGTCGGTCAGGCGATGTTCCAGCAGTTCCAGGCGCAGATCGCAGGTTTGCCCCAACTCAACGGTGATCTGGGTTCGGTGACCGCGCAAAGTCATTTCCGCTATTGTCCTCCGGTAGGAATCATCCCGGTTGCCGAAGAAACCGATACGACCGATGCCCAGGCAACAAAGTTTTTTACCGGCCTCACCTACCGTTCACCGGTTTTTATCAACGCCGCGCGGCTGGAAGCGCTGATACGCGACAGTCTCTGCTATCCGCCGATTGATACGCAAAGCGGGGAAATGCTGTGGCTGTATCGGGTGCGGGAGAATCGCATGGCGATTGACTTCGCTAGTGGGAAGCAAAAACCGCGATCCTATTTAGTTTTTGCCAGCGGACATCTGCCGTACATTGCTGATGCACAGTTTGATCTTGCTCGTTGGAATTACAGCAACTATGCGCTAGCGCGCTAATAAATTAACAGGCCTTCGAAGGAGAGTATTATGGTTCAATCAACAATAACCAACGCAAATCCTGGGAATATCGTTGTTCCGTTGTCGGCGATCATTGATCAACTCAAAGATAAGCTAAGTAGCGCCGAGATAGAGGCGTTGCTTTCCGCGATACTTTCACAAAAGAAGAGCGAGGTGCGGCCAGGTGATTTGATTACTGTCGAGTTGATTAATCAGATCCTGAATGACCTGATTAATCTGAATCTGCGCGTGGCGCAATTGGAAAGCGGTGTGTCGATCGGACAGGCCCCCATCATCGACCAGATTGTCCCTGCTGTGCAGCGGGTTGGTGGAACTCTTACGGTCATCGGCAGGAATTTCAATACACCACCTGAAAAGAATATTGTTGAGATCGCTGGCTTTTCCATCGAAAGGTTTCAATCCAGCCCGGATGGTGAGCTGGTTTTTGGCATCCCGCTCATCGACATCACAGGCGAAAAGCTCGACACCAAAGTCTCGGTACAGACTGAAAAAGGATTCACATCCAAAGCCATTACTCTCCTGCCTAGGCTGATCATTCCAGAAGGCTTTGTATCATTTACGGAAGATACAGCCAACAGAAACCTTCCCGCTATTGCCTCACCAGGCACCTATGATATTGGGTTCATGGTCAATTCGCAAACCGATGTTGACGAGTCCTATGTGATCTCGGCTGGTTATATTGACGCCGTTGGGAGTTTCACAGTACAGCAATGGAAAGATGCAACGACTCTCAAGACGGCTACCGGTGATGCAATTACGGAAACCCCGCTGAAGCTACCCGCATTCACGCCCGTTAAGGTCGTTGCACATGTCGTGGTGCCAGCGGGCGCGACTGCCAATACCACTATCGCTAAACTATTCATCAGGGTGCGATCCGTCAATAATGACGCTGGTCTTAGTAAGAGCTCTGATCCCCTTGTTATAACCGTGGGGCAGAAGCTGCCGTTTAGTGATCCGCGTGTGGACTGGGTTAACGAGGTTCCGACCCAACCAACTGCCACTAACAAGGCAAGACGCACTATCGACTCTGTCACCGGCAAGGAATTCGTTGAGATTCCATTCGGCAGCGTGGGATTGATGACGCTCCGCGTAACATTCAAGATTGCCGGAAACTTCAGCTACGAAGTGACTATGGATCCAGCCAGCGCCGGGGCCTGGGCGCCCATAAAACCTAGCCCGTTATCGAGTACCGGCAAGCAAAACGGTGAGAACGAGTTGATTGGTGTGATCCTCAAGCTGCTGGCGACTGCGGATGCCCAGCACGGTGAGGCACGAACACTGACCATCAAGGCGACCAGAACACCGCCAGCCGGAGCACCAGCGACGGATACCGAAACATTTACCTCATGGACCACGATCTCCATCCGCGGCTACATGCCGTGAAACAGTATAAGCCGGGGACAATGCCCTCGGCTAAACGGCGTTTGGGGGTTCGGAATCCGAATACCTGCCACGCACAACCCGGCAAAAATTGCCTATTTTAATCAGGAGAATATTATGGCTGAAAAACTCGGTTTTCCCCCTTATCAGGGTTTGCCTTTCGACTATCGTGCACCGGATATAGACGGATTTGCCGAATGGGAGATCGGCGTTCCCGATCCGCTGATCGAATCCGGATGGGTTGGTTGCACGCGCCTGACTTATGCTGGTGCGAGCGGGGTTCCTGTGGTGAGCTTCCAAGCGCTCAAGGATTCGAACTCAAATGATTTCATTTATCTGTCGTTCGTTGTTCGGTTTGACCTGCAATTCAATGATAAGGACGCAATCATTTTGGTACTTCAACCGAACTTCAACACCGCGGAGCACGGTGTCGGTACCCGGAGAATCTTGATTCGTCCGAATATCGAACCAATCGGTGCAGGTGCCGGCGATAATCCGCAGAATCTGAATCCCGACAAGATCCTCACAGTTCCCGGAAAAGACGGCGGAACGGTTTCGATACCGATTCGAACGAATCGCAAAGCAGTCACAATTTTTTCTAAATTCGTTGCCGGCGTTGGTGGCAATCCTGCCAGTTGGGAGGATGTAGTCGTCCCGATTCAGAACGTTGAGATAAAAGCGCGCTCCTGGGATCTGGGCGATGGGGACCGCGATTGGAGTGTGGAGATCAAGCTCCCTGCCACTGTTGCAAAGGGGGGCACGGATTGGATTACCCTGAATCCTGCCGGTTTCGGTCTGTATTTTAATGTCTTGCGCTTTAGTACAGCGCCTGCTACCTTGACTTTTGCTGTGCTCACGGAATTCAGTTGGCCGCGAGGTCACGTCATTTCAGATAATGACCCCGACGGCCCCTACCAATCCCTGAACGATATCATGATTCCAGCCGCCAGAATGGGCCAGGGTATCCTCGGTGCCGGAACGGGTGTCTATTTCGACGGTGGTTGGAACAGTATCGGAGTCCTATCGGGGGGCGTGGTGACCGGCACAATCGATGCGACACTTAACACAGTGAATACGCTTGTCGCTAAACTAAAGAACGATTCGACGACGGACGATGCGTTGAGGGTCAATGCCACATTTCGTTTGGCGGATTTCGGGATCGGGCCAAATCCGAACGCTAACGGGAGTTGGGGAAAGATCGATCCTGCGGCTTCCGCCACTCCTGGACCAAACAATAAGAACCCCACAGATCGCGTAACAGTACTTAAAAACAATGGAACTACACAGCTTCAAATGGATTGGAAGATCGACCAAGGTGTGCGGGATAAGTACGAATTCCACGGCGGCGACCAGTGCCTGCTGGTCGAGTTGGATTCGGATCAAAACGCGGCGTTTCGCGAGAGCAGTTACCGCCGTAACCTCGCCTTTGCAAATCTTTCGGAGGTGAAGCGCGAGGTGGTGGTGAGCGGTGAGGATTACGGTCCCTCTCCTGCAGGAGAGACCGATCACGAGTTCTTACTCGTAACCAGTCATCGATTCTTGTCATCGACTCTGGCCTATGATGGTTGGATGCCCAAGAAGCAACAACCGGACGATAATCCTGATGTTCGGCTCAAGGGTAGGATCCGTGAGACGAGGGAGGGCTCCCATGGACAATGGGGGCAGACTGCCACGTCATTGGCGGGAGCGATATTCGAGCGCTGGGGTAGCTCAAATGAGCCGATGAGCACTTGGGTTTCTGTTACTAGCGCTTTCCGGCGCACGGGACAAACGCTAACACTGGGTGATACCAGCTATTCCATCTTTGAAGAGGCCGACAGTTACAGTCATGTACTGTCGCACGAAGGACCGGTCAAACGCTGGGAATATTCGCTGACAGGCGATGCTCTGACGCCGATTGCCAGCGACGGCAAAATTAACCTAGTTCGGGTGCCCGTGGATGGCAAGACAGTTTTGAAGGTGAAGTATGAGGCAGTTACGGAGGATGGTTTCTGGCACCGCTGGCCGTGGTGGGTCTGGCTTTTGATTTTACTGATCATCGTTTTGATTGCTATCATCATTTAATATTTAGGCGGCGTAGGGTTCGCTCAGATGATTCCCTTCGGCATTGGATCCAATTATCTCCATTTAAACAATGTGCGCCTTTATGGCCGTTTTGACGGGATACAGGCTCGCCAGCGCTTCGAGGCGGCGTTGGCGGATCTGGATCCCGCAGCATTCGGTCTGCCGCCGCACGCTCTGTTGATTGTTCAGCGGATTGCACCTGCCGCGCGGCTACGTCTGGATTCATCAGGGCGTAGCGCTGCGTTTGCGCAATCGGTGCAGGCGGAGCTCACGCGCAATGCGCAGCAGGCACACCGGCCATGGCTGCATGGAGATACGGTAGGGGCGGCAGCGGTATTGTTTGCTGACGAATCCGAGCTGATGGCTTGTCTGCTGCGGGATTGGTTGCGTGGCCGGCTTTCCGGGCGCTGGTGGTGGCGGACGATAATGCGGGATTTTTCAGCGCCGGAATGGTGGCGTCGTACGGTGCTGCCGCGCGGTGATGTATTGCCCGCTGTGCTGTCGCACCTGGCAACACAGGGAGAAGTGATCGCCTGGATCACGCGTTTAAGCGAAGCCGAAACGAAACAAGCCATGATTGCGGTCACTCAGGCCCATGCCATTCAATTACTGCCGGAGTGGCTGCAGCCTGCACCGTTTTCGCAGGGGACGGAAACAGCCCTGCCAAGTGCCGCCCCGGTTTCATTGCGAGACCAGCAAATGCAAACCTCTATGCCTGTTCGATCAAGCGACAAGCTTCAGGATTTGATCGCTGCACGGCAATATTTGCTTGCAGTCGTTCCGGAATTGCAAGCAAACAACCTTACACTGCTGCAACGGCGCTTGCTGGCACTCTCACTGGGTTTGCAACGCGCATCGAGCTGGACACGCAGCCCGGCATTGGTGGTCGCCCTGCAGGCTTTCGAGACGGAAATCGTTGTGCTGGATAAGGATGACACTCCAGATCCCGTTGCCGCGGCGAACAATGAATTCCGGCAGGAAGAGCAAATTCCGGATCCGGATCACGGCTTGCCGCTACCAGCTTCCGGTCCGCAAGTGCAGCATCCGCTGGATTCAAGCTCTGTGTCGAAAGCATCTGTTGACGCTTCTTCATCGGCTGTAACCAGTTTGACGGATAAACAGGTGTCCGTTGCATCTCCAATTGAGCACAACACGATTCCGTCGGGTGTTTTTGTGGATACGGACTCTCAATCAGGACCAGTTGCGCCGCCGCTGTCCATTTTATCCCCTGTATCCACGCCGCACCCTGATAACGAACCAGCGACGCTGTTCTCGCCCGGCATCAATACACAATTTGGCGGTATTTTTTATCTGTTCAATATGGCTTTAGCGCTTGAGCTGTATGGTGATTTCACTCAGCCGCGTACGCCCGGTATTGCGCTGTCGCCTTGGGATTGGCTGGCATTGATCGGCCGAGCGTGGTTTCGCCGGGATTTCGAGCAGGATGCCGTATGGCCCTTGCTTGCAGAATTGGCCGGACGCACAGCAAAACAACCTCCCGGCAGCGATTTTGTGGCGCCGGATTCATGGGTGATACCAGACGAATGGCTCAAGCCGTGGGGTGAAGTAGTTGAAGTACAGGTTTATGTGACGCGAAAACGGCTGCAAATATGGCATGAAGCAGGTTTTGTCATCATCGATGTGGAACGTAACAAGGGTGTTTCCCCATTGGTTCAAGCTACTCAGCTATGCGCGCAGCATGAAACTTTGAAGGGAGCGCGCTTGGCACGCATCGACAAGCAGCCGCAGAAATTTATCCCGGGAATCAACTCGCGCAGCTCGCTTAGCCGCTGGATACGTTGGATCTTACTCTATCTGAACGCTCGTCTGATCCGGGCGTTGGGAGACGATATGCCGGATGTTGTAGCGAGGTTGGTGTGCTGTCACGCTGCAAAAATCCATTGCACAGCAACTACCCTTGATGTGCATTTATCCTTGGCAGATTTGCCGATTTCGTTGCGCTTCGCTGGCCTTGATCGCGACCCCGGCTGGATTCCGGCTGCTAGCCGAACGATCGCTTTCCACTTCGAATGAACGCGCAGAACATACCCATTTTAGCTATCACACCCGAACACCCGTTCAAAGGCGTTGCACAGACTGTGCCAGGGCACTTTCGCCTAGCGCTATTTGGTGTGATTGCGCATTTGATGGAAGCCTGTGGCAACGGTGACCGCGCTGCTGCACTGGAAACCTATCCATTCTTACAGGATTATGCGGATGAGCTTGCCGCATTGTTTCAGCACCCCGATCCAACCTCAACGCAGTGGCGTGCAGCGCTCGTCGCATGGGAAAGCGCGGCGTCAACTAAGCTTCCGTTGCTTGTTTTGTTGCGTGCGGGACTCAGCCGCTTGGAGCTGGAATTACTATTGGCTGCCGGTTTGCAGGAGGAAGATCCGCGTTTCGCGGTTTTGTTTGAGCAAGCAACTGGAGGCGAACGCCGACCGACTGTGGGATTGTTGCTTGCCTGGTGGCGTAGCAATGATGCCGGGCAGGATCGTATCGAAGAGGTGCGCCGCTGCATTCGCAGTCTGGTTCAGACGGGTTTGCTGCAAGTTTTGAACACTGAAGCGCCGCGTTCTGAATGGACACTCGCCGTGGCGTCACCGGTTTGGGATGTATTGCGCGGCGAACCGCCGGAGTTACCCTGGTTACGGCATGTAGCAAAGGCTGATTTGATGCCGCTTTCACGTTATATCGCATCGCCATCTGCAGCGCATATTTACAATAAGTTGCCGCAATTACTGGCAGCACAACCCGAGCAGATGCTCATCGTCCGCGGACCACGCCAGAATGGGCGAAAAACCTTGGCGGGCGCTGTGGCACATGAATTGGGCAAAGATATACTGGTGTTGAACGCGGCTGTACTGGATGACGAATCACGCTGGCGGTTACTCGGGGTGCTTGCAGTGCTGCTGGATGCATTGCCCGTGATCGAACTGTCATTGTCACCGGGAGAACATCGCACTCTGCCGCCGCTGCCCCTGTTCACCGGTCTCATTGCAGTGGTGATGGGAGCACATGGAGGGATTTATGGCGACGATACACGTACTTTATTGACCGTAGCAGTGTCGATGCCGGATGCCGATCTTCGTTACTTGCACTGGCAAAACGCACTACCTGCGCAAAGTGCCGCCATTCTAAATCATTTAGCGCAGTCGGTTTATCTCACCAGCGGCAACATTCGCCGTGCAGCGCGCACCGCTTTAAGTTATGCGCAATTGGAGGGTCGCAATGCGATCGAAAGCCGCGATGTGCAATTGGCTTGCCGGGGTTTGCATAGCGCCCGTCTGGAAACACTGGCGACGCGTTTAGAAACCGGCGGCAACCTCAATGATTTGGCCGTCGATGACGTGACGCGTTCGGAACTGAGCACCTTGATATTGCGTTGCCGGTATCGCGAACCGCTGGCAGCTATTGCGTTAAATGGCGGAGAACATTCGACCGGAATCCGGGCGCTATTTTCCGGTCCAAGCGGCACTGGTAAAACCATGTCGGCACGTTTACTGGCAGCCACACTGGGCAAGGATTTGTATCGGGTTGATCTATCTGCCACCGTCAATAAATATCTGGGGGAAACGGAAAAAAATATCGACCATGCTTTCAGTGCTGCAGAAGAGCTCGATGTCATTGTGCTGCTGGATGAAGGTGATGCGCTGATGGCTTCGCGCACTGATGTCGGTTCTTCGAATGATCGTTATGCCAATCTTGAGACCAATTTTCTGCTGCAGCGTATCGAATCATTCAACGGCATTCTGCTGGTTACAACTAATGCAGCCGACCGTATCGATAAAGCCTTCGCGCGGCGCATGGAGGTGGTCATACAATTTCATGCGCCAGACGAATGGCAACGTTACCAAATTCTTCA
Organism: Nitrosomonas sp. Is79A3; assembly: GCF_000219585.1. NCBI lineage: Bacteria > Pseudomonadati > Pseudomonadota > Betaproteobacteria > Nitrosomonadales > Nitrosomonadaceae > Nitrosomonas > Nitrosomonas sp. Is79A3. The sequence continues at coordinate 1,119,835 of NC_015731.1, forward strand.
AATGCACTTGCGCAACCATGCGGTCGATGATGGCTGGCTGCAGGAAGTGGCGTACCGGTGCGAATTTACCGGCGGCCAGTTGCGTAATGTGGTCACCCACGCTTGTCTCCTTGCCATGGATGCGCAGAGTTTGGTCCGTGATGAGCACTTGTATGCCGCGTTGGTGCGTGAGTACCGGAAAACCGGTGCGCATTGCCCTATTCTGAAACCAAAGGGCTAGATTGTTATGCCTGCGGCTGCGCGCGCTGTTGCTAAGAGCAAAGCCAACCCCCAAAGCGATCCGCGCTTCAAGCGTGCGATTGATAAGTTAAACGCCGATAGCCGCAAGCTTAAACAACACCCGCCCGCCGCAAAGAAAGCGGCTGAACCTGCCAAAGCAGCCAAGCCGCCTGCCAATGAAAAAGCCGCTGGTGCGCGCGCCAACCAGGTCGTAAAGCTTGAACAAGCAGAGACCAAAAAACCTGAGCCTTCCAGTTTTCTAGCGCTTTTACAGGCCGAAATTGCCAAGGCTATGCCCAAAACTCTGGGTGACACCGAGAAATTCATGAAAGGCGGTTCGAGTGAGCAAATGAAAGGCTCGCTCAAAGGTAATGTCGCACAACAGAAACAGGAAGCCACCGGAGCGCTCAAAAACACATCCGGGCAGCAGCCTTCTGAAGCGGGTGTGCCTGGCAAACCAGTGACGCCAATCGCCCCGGAACCTGCGGCGCCGGTACCGCAGATTGATGCTGCGGGTGCCATGCCAGCGCCTAAACCGGATACTGAAGTTTCCTTGCAAGCATCCAAGGCCGAGGTGACTGAGGAAACGAAAAATAACAAAATTGACAATTTGAATAAATCCGCCTGGCAAACGGATACCCGCTACTCCACGATGTTGACTGCCAAGGATGCGGTAAACAAGCAAGCCGATGCAGGTCCGGCGAAATACCGCGCTAAGGAAGTTGGCACGCTCGCGCAAACAGCATCCAAAGCTATGGATGTTGCCAAAAAAGGCGCCGCTTCGCTACTGAGCGTGAAAGGGGGGAACAAGACGAAAGTTCTCTCCAAGCAGGAACAACAAAAGGCTAAGGAAGAACAAGAACTTAAATCCTTCAGTGATTTTGTGGTTTCCACGTTCGAGAAAACCAAACAGGCAATCGACAATCGCCTCGAACTTTTGGATACCAAGGTAAACGCACTTTTCGACCAAGGCGTGGAAGCCGCGCTCAGTGCAATGAAGAGTTTTGTTGAAGATCAACTCTTTCAGTACAAGTTGAAGCGTTATCTGTCCGTCCCCTTGGTTGGCCTGGCGCTTTGGGTCAAAGACCAGATTCTCAACTTGCCCGATGAAGTCAACCGCTTCTATGAATCGGGCCGTATCCGGTTCACCGCTGCCATGAATGTATTGGCTGCACAGGTGGCTAATCTCGTTGAGTCAGAATTGGCTGCTGCCAAGAATGATGTGAAAGCTGGTCAAGCAAAGATTGCCGCTCAAGCGGCCACGCTTTCACCCGGTGTGAAAGCGCGCGCGACAGAGGTACAGGCCGAGTTTGCAGGAAAATTTGCCGAACTGGAATCGGGCATCGACGACAAGAAACAGCAACTCGCCGAAGGCCTTGCGCAGAAATATAAGGAAGCCTTTGACAAGGCAGATGAATCCCTTAAGACGATTCAGGATGAGAACAGAGGACTGGTAGACAAGGCTAAGGAAAAAATCGGCGAAATCCTCAAAGCATTGGCGGAATTCAAGGCCCGGTTGATGGGCATTCTACGCAAGGGTGGGGATACCATCGAACTGATCCTGAAAGATCCCATTGCTTTTCTGGGTAACCTGATTTCCGCCATCAAAGCCGGTTTCAATCAGTTTGTCGGTAACATCTTAACGCACTTAAAAACAGGCTTCATGAAATGGCTGTTTGGTACGCTGGTAAAGGCGGGTATCGAAATTCCTGCTGACTTATCCCTGCCATCCATCCTCAAGCTTGTGCTGGGTGTGCTTGGCATCACGTATGAGCGCATGCGTGCCAAAGCCGTGACGCTGATTGGCGAACGTGCCGTCGGGGCTATCGAAAAAGTAGTTGAATACATTTCCGTTCTAGTCAAGGGTGGACCGGCAGCTCTGTGGGAGAAAGTGAAGGAGGATCTTTCTGATCTCAAGGAAATGGTAATCGGCGCAATTCAAGATTGGATCGTGACCACTATCGTTAAGAAAGCCGTCGCCAAGATCGTCTCGATGTTCAACCCGGCTGGGGCAATCATCCAAGCCATCATGATGATCGCCAGCGTGGTGAGCTTCGTGGTCGAACGTGCCGCACAGATCATGGAATTCGTCGAATCAGTCATCAACTCCATCGCTGCCATCGCTCAGGGTGCCATCGGCGGGGCCGCGAACTGGATTGAAAAATCGCTTGGCAATATGGTACCAATCCTAATCGGTTTCCTGGCTAGCTTGATCGGACTGGGTGGTATCAGCGAAAAAATTAAGGAATTCATCAAGAAGGTACAAGCTAAGGTTGATAAAGCCATCGATAAGGCGATTGCGAAGATTGTGGGGGTGGTTAAGAAGTTGTTTGGGAAGATTTCGGGTAAGGGGGACTCGGAGGAAGACAAGAAAAAGCGGCTGGACGAGGCATCGAAGGCGGCGCTCTCCGCAGTTTCAAAGTTCTCCGGTAAGCGGGTTGGCGCCATCGTACTCAAGCCGCTACTGGCCGTAATTAAGCTTCGCTACCGGCTGACATCGCTAGAGCCCGTGCAGGCGGGCGAGTACTGGTCGATCCGGGCAACCATCAACCCGATCACAGTAACGCAGACAAAACTGAAAGTGGGTAAGGACAAGCCGGAAGCGAAAGTGTTGATCGAACACGAGCCTGATTGGCCGTTGGACGAGTTCAACTCCAAGGCCAAGGCGATCAAGAGCGCGACTGAGAAGAAGACAGCCGATAAAGCTATGACGTTGGCGTTCGATCCCAAGACCAAGAAGCAGAAGTCGACCAAGCCATTGCGCCAGGGCGGGCAGGATCGTTTCCGCGCCCAAATACACTCCTTCATCGACAGTATTCCAGACCAGGCCGACCGGACAGACCCCAAGGCTCTGATGACGAAGTTGCAGGCAGATCACCAGCAGGAATTGCAGATGTCGGGAACCGACACACCCGAGAATATGGCGATGATCGAACAGCGGATGAATTCGCAGATGGGCGCGAAATTCCGTGCGGCACTAAAGGGGATGGAGCCAGAAACCATACTTACGGAGGTTAACATCAAAATAAACGCACCCAAACCAGGTCAGCAGCACATTGAGTCGGGTAAGGCACGACAGTTGCAGGACTTGCTCATCGCCCTGCGTACCAAGTACGCAGCTAAATACGCTGAAGTTGCAAAGACAGCTGAGGCAACCATCAAGAGCTGGTTCAAGCTTGATTAGTGGAGGAACGATGGTGCCTATTCCGAGACTTAACTTTTTGAAGGAAAAATCGTGAAAGCCACACAATATGAACAACTGGTAGAAACAGCACGTTTACGTGCCCAAGCAAGTATAGATTCTGCAAAGGCTTGCTTTGGTCTTGGTTCTTACCGGCGCTACGACATTGATCTTCCGACAGCTAAGATAAGTTTTTTCGACGAAGACGGTGTGGAAAAGATTTCAGCCGATATTCAAGTCGCCGGAAGCTGGTCACCCCTTTCCGACTCATGGCTCTGGGCTTGGGACAATGAATCTTTGCCCGAAGTTGTGGCTGCACAAATGGGGGAAGTACGCCAATTTGGTGAGCAAAATGACATTGGGACGGTGCGTACATCATTCGAGCCCTGTGACGAAGGTAAAGCGTGGTCGATGGCCTCAATAGCTGCTCAGATATTGGATGCTGAGTGCATATACCGCGTCGTAAGCCAGAAAAGCTATCTATTCTTGTTACTGTTTTCGATCCGGAAAACTGAATGATATTGCCCAATATACAGCCGCAATAGCCTGGATGATCAATGAAAGGAATTTGCGCTGACTGTAGAGTTTCGTAAGGCTGATCATGTTTGAACTATTCTGGATTAACTAATGAAGAAAGAACTCATGAAAAACAGGGAACGAGCAATCATTGTACTCGTTTCCTTATTTTTGTGTTTGACGACATTGCAGGCATCAGAATTCGGCCAATTTTCTGATTGTTTCCAAATCATCCCGGAATCCTGGACACCTTCGCTGGATCAGGTAGCGCAAGCCATCGAAGAATCCTCCAAGGAGGACAGGCAAGCCTCCCAGCAAGTTCTCAACCGGACGAGCCAAAACCTCGCGGATATTCGAGACGCACAGCTTTTCATTGCTTATGTCCAGTTGATGCAGTCCCTTAACACTCAGGGGAAAACTGAGCTGTTCGACGAACAGAAGCGTTGGTTAAATCAACGCGATGAGAAAGCGCGAGCTTCAGTCGTCTCCAAAGGTGGAACGCTTGCATCGCTGGAATATAGCGATGCGTTTCGCCAGTTCACGGAGGAGCGGCTTGCGGAGCTGAAGGCACGTTTGCTAGAACGCACACAAACCAAGTAACAATCATCAAAAGGAGAATTATTATGAATCTTACCACCCAGCAAAAACGCATTTGTGAACAAGTCGTGAATGTTTTTGAAACCGGAAGCATGCACGGTGATTATGGTGCCATCGCGCAGTTTGCTGATGGCCCCCATGGCATTCGGCAGGTGACCTATGGCCGTTCGCAAACCACCGAGTACAGCAAACTCCATGATCTGGTGGAAAAGTATGCTGAGAGCGGTGGAAGCTTAAGCGATGAACTCAAACTGTTTGTCGACAAGATTGGTCACACGCCCTTGGTCGATGATGATAAATTTCTGGATTTGCTGCGGCAAGCTGGCAAAGATCCGGTGATGCAACGGGTGCAGGATGAGTTTTTTGATGAAGGCTATTTTCAGCCTGCTATGCGCTGGGCCAGCGATAACGGATTTTCCCAGGCTCTATCAGCGCTGGTGATCTATGATTCATTTATCCATAGTGGATCAATCCCCGGTTTCTTGCGTAAGCTTTTTCCAGCTAAAACGCCAGCCAACGGTGGCGAAGAACAGGATTGGATCGCACAATATGTGGCTGCGCGAGATAACTGGCTGAGAAACCATAGCAACGAGCTTCTGCGCAGAACGGTGTACCGTACCGAATGCTTTAATCGCGAGATCCAGCGCGGTAATTGGGATTTGTCGCAACTGCCGATCGATGCGCATGGCACTAAGGTATCGGGAACCTGATTGAGTCAGTTCGTGCATGCAAAGTGGAATCCACGGAAAAGAATCAGAAGCTGTCTGGAGAGTAATTGGAATAGTAATGGAACCTCTGAATAACTGTCATTTCGAGCAGAGCGAGAAATCTATACTGTTGATTACCAAAGATTCCTCACTACGTTCGGAATGACAAAGGTGAATTATTCAGGGATTCCTAATGGATATCACCGGATTGATGTTATAAAAAAGTATGCGTTCTATTGGAGGCTTACATGAATTTTATTAGCCAATTACTTTCGGTAGTTTTTGGGATTGCCTTACTGGGTCTGCTAGGTGTCGGGATCTATTATGCCTTCAATTTCGTCACAGAAAATCTCTTCGCCAGCCTCGATCCCCAACTTTCAGCGATTACCGCTATTGCTGCCGCCACGTTATTGATTTCTAGTTGCATCATTGCGAGCGCTTTGCGTGGGTCACAAAGGGATATTCATGTATTGAATATCAAGAAAAGATTAGCGTATGAGCAGTTTATTCAAATCTGGAGAAAGGTATTTTGGCAAAACTCCCAGCAACAAACTGGGATAGATGCGAGTGATCTACAGGAGCTTGAAAAGCAATTCATCCTCTGGGCCAATCCCAAGATAATCCAGGCCTACATTAAGCTTCGGCAACTTGCAGCCGAAACGCATTTTTCAGATCCCAAGGTTAGGGCACAATTCATCAAGGTATTGATGGAGATAAGGAAAGATCTGGGACTGTCCAATCTGGGGCTTAATGAGCAAGAACTCTTAAAGTGGTCAGAAGATTTTCGTGATCATCTAGCAGGCCGTTGAAAAACGTTTTCGAGGCAGCCGATGCAGGGCAAAAACAGGCGAAAAAGCGCAGTTTATGCATAATAAATGAGCATTTTGAGTCTGTTTTTAACACCGTAGCGGCAACGCAGATAGTTTTTCAACGGCCTGCTAGAGGAAACTCGATTAACAGATTAGTTTAGAAATGTTATTTATTATTAAGGAAACTCTGATTAAGTCCCAAAAACTTGTAAAATACGCGGTAGATTGTAACCACTGCAAGGGAATGCATTGATGAAACAATTAGTATTGTCGATTCCATTATTTATCAAGAAACCAAAAGTAACTCGCCGGCAAAAGTTTCTCGAAGAAATGGAGCAAGTGGTTCCATGGGTAGACTGGACGAATCGGATCGCGCCGCACTATCCGGTAGCAGGTTTGGGACGCAAGCCATTTGCGTTGGAAGCGATGCTGCGGATTCATATGATGCAGCAATGGTTTGGTTATTCAGATCCGGCAATGGAAGAAGCGTTACATGATGTGCCGATGCTACGTGAATTTGCAGGACTAGATGCGGGAGAAGATGTTATGCCTGATGAGACGACGATCCTCAAGTTTCGCCACCTGCTGGAGAAGCATCACTTGGCACAAAGCCTGTTTGCTGAAACAACTGGGCGGTTAGCGCAACAGGGATTATTGCTGCGTCAGGGCACGATAGTTGACGCCACGCTGATAGCGGCTGCGCCATCGACCAAGAACCGGCAACGCAAACGTGATGGCGAGATGAGTTCGACTAAGAAAGGCAACAACTATTACTTTGGATTAAAAGCACACATAGGCGTAGATGCCGATTCCGGCCTGGTGCATAGCCTGGAAATTACCACGGCCAAAGTGGCCGATGGCAACATGATTGATGCGCTGGTACATGGCGAAGAGGCAATTGTATTGGGTGATCGGGCTTATACTCGTAATGATCGCAATCTGGAAGCGCAACGACAGCCGGAAGAGCCGGTCTGGGGTATGCCATTCAAACGCAAGCGCGGTGAGGAATTGCCAGCAGAACATGCCGTGCTCAATCGTATGCTAGCTTCACTACGCGCAAAGGTTGAACATCCGTTTCGTATTGTCAAAAGACAATTTGGTTATACCAAAGTCCGTTACCGAGGATTGTTCAAGAATGCACAACAGCTTTATCTGTTGTTTGCCTTGGCTAATCTTTACCATGTCCGTAAGGTGTGGATGCCAACCACGGGATAATTCCGTCCAATATCCCTGAAAATCAGCATCAGGGGACAGAATAGTATGCAATCTGCTAAAAATTACAGTTATTAATCGCACAATAATGCCTATATTAGCTACTTTACCGATAGCTTTGTCGACAAAACTGGAATAAATAACTTAATCAGAGCTTCCTTAAGTTGATTACATTCATGATTCGACAAGCTCATCACGAACGTAATCAATATATTACCGTTCGTCCTGAGCCTGTCGAAGGACTTAATCAGAGCTTCCTTAAGACCGATGGATAAAACATCTGTAAGGAGTTTGATTGGAGTGAATACACGATTTTCAATGGATATTCCTCTTGATGGCCATGCGTTGACGGAAGATCACTCTTGGTTGTTGTTGGTATTCTGTTAACAAACAAGGAGCTTACAGCCGCTAATTCCCATTAATCGCGCTATTTACACTGCTGTTTGCTTGAATTCTGCAAGATTTTTCAGCAATTCCGTTCGACGGGATGCTAGCGCAGCATCATGTTTTTGACTGATAGCTTTAAATGCATCTGATGCTTGTTTTGCTTCGCTCTGTTTTTGAGCGAATGTTTTTCTTGCAATTTCTACGGCCTCCTGTGCGTCCTTTAGTTGTCCGGGAAATTTATCCGCAGAGACGATACCTGTAATCTCTTTACTTAACATCATAGTCGATGCTTCCTTTGCCAGAAAATGAAGCACGACATAATTACCCTTTGCTTCCATTTGGTTGGCCAGTTCAATTAAGTTTTTTATTCCTTTCAATTTCGTCTCAGCATTTTTCAGGCTTGTCTTTAAATTCTCATACACATTGAGTTTGGTTTGCAGCAGGGTATTAGCATTCTCAGCAGCTTGTCTGGCCGAATCAGAATTATTTCCTGCACTCTCCACTTCCTTACCTTCCAATTCTAAATTATCATCAAAGTCCTGAATCAATTTGTCGATTTGGGTAATGTCACTGGGGTTGATGACGGCATCAGCAATTTCCTGTTTCTGCGCGGCTAATTTCTTCAGTTCGTCTCGATTATGGATAATAGCGTTATACGCCGCGTCATATCCAGCTGTGTTTTGTTGGAACTCTGCAATATTGACCTTCAACGCCTTGAGTTCCTCTTGCAGCAAGGCAACTTTTAATTGCTCGCTTTCGAGCTCGGCCTGCTTCGCTGCGACAGGATCCTGGTCGGGCCCAGCCTTGGCCTTGGCCGCAATGATGTGTGTGGGAGGGGTATTCACAGTTGAAGGGGATGTTTGGGCTTCATTCATTTTATGTATCCTTATAATTTGCAACAGGTGAAATTATGACCTTGCGTGAATTAAGGCGCTGTGATGTCCACACATCCCCCAGTGCCCGCTTACTCCTGTCGGTATCGAACCGGCAATCCATGGTCCATCCTGCACTTTCCGCATTGCTTCAGCTCTGCAAGATACATGCAATTTGCCCAATATTTTGTGTACGTGATGCTGACTGTCGATATGCTCAGTCCTCACTTTCGCGCGATTTCCTTGTTTGAATACCCGCTGCCAATCTCTCTAAACACTACACATTCTGGCGGCGTTAGTGCTTCGCCATATTCTTCCGCATCTGTAACGAATTTTTCACGGTAGAGTGTTCGAAACAGTTCTCCCGAGATCTCAGGCGCACAATTAGGCTTTCTTGCAAGTGAGTCCTCCTTCGTTTGATAGAGTTGGGTTAAGGATGTATCCTGGAGTAGGTGACCAGAGAATCCGACCTGACCGAATCGAATGATTCTTTATGATAAATTTGATACCCTATAACAATCAATGCAATAGGTGCCCACTGGTTAGAGAATGTCCGTAATTCTTCTATGTCTATGCCCTGTTCCATGTCAATTAACACAAGGTCAATCCTAGGCTGGCTGTGCATTGCATCAAGCAAAATCGAAAAGCTATGCGCAATTGTTACTTTAGATACTGCTTGGATAATATCGAAAAAGGAAACAAGTGCTTCGCCGAATAGCCTTATGGGTTTTTGTATTGCGACATTCATAAAACCCTCATCGAGACTTGATGGTTATCAATGTAATCGTCAACTAAATTTTGTTTGAAGCTATCTTACCAACGTAAAACCAAACAGCTTAAATTTACTACACATAAGCTTAAAACTTAATCAGCCCGTATATATTCTCTATTGTCTCTATACTCTTGTAATGAGATTGAGGTAACAAAGAGAAAAAAAGTTCCTAGCTTTCATTTATATCGGAGTAAGATTTTGTAGTCAAGTGTTTTTGTTAGACTGTGTTGCTAACACCAATTTCGATAGCATATATCAAAATTGGTGGCGTTTATTAGCGCAGTAGCCCGCAGGTGAAGGCAAGTCAAGTGAAAGAAACATAGCAATGTAATTAGAGCGCAATATTTTTATATCTTATGTAATCAGTTGCTTGTTATTGTTTTTTGAAAAAGGCAAATGTCAATGCCCGCAATGCCAAAGCTGCTCGCGTCAATTGGCGCTTCACCTCTCAGGATGCTTTCGCAAACTGGCACGTTCGTTTGTATCCGCGTTTTTCAACGTGACTGACTACTAGTTACTAGTGTAATGGATGTTAGAATCTCGGTATTCCGGTCTCATGCCGCTATGCCAAATCGCACTGCTTAGTCTTTTCAAGTTCAATCTCTTTCTGCTACGCATGAGATCTCCCCTTCAGAGCGCTAGCGAATAGTTTAGACATTCTGGACGCTAATCGCTTCGTTTAGTCACTTCTAGCAAATGATAACCAAACTGCGTTTTAACCGGGCCTTGTACTTCACCAACGGGTGCACTGAAAACGACGGTATCAAATTCCTTAACCATTTGTCCGCGGCCGAATTCACCCAGATCACCACCTTGCTTGCCGGATGGGCATAATGAATGTTGTTTTGCCAATTGGCCGAATTCCGCGCCATTTTCGATCTCTGCTTTCAGGTTGTTACATTGTTCTTCTGTTTTTACCAAAATATGACGTGCGCTGGCTCGTGCCATGGAGTTTCTCCTGTATTTTTAGAAGTGCTTAAAATTAATTTTTGTTACGTGGTACATTTAAGCATAAATTGCCATGCTTTATAAAGCATCGTTCCATTTTTTGATGGTTATCCAGGTCATAGAGGTTTTAATGAAAATATCCAATGGTGTCAGCGCAAATGCTTGAGTTAATAAATGTCAATAAGGCCTACGCCGAGGGACGGAAGGTACTGACCAATTTAACGTATACCCTGAAAGCTGGCGAGTATGTGGCCATCATGGGTGATTCTGGCGTGGGCAAATCAACGCTCTTGAATCTGATTGCCGGGTTGGATACGCCGGATTCGGGCGAGATCCGCATTAATGGTGTAGCCATTTCATCGCTGGATGATGACGCTGCCACACAATTGCGGCGCGAGCAGTTTGGGTTCATCTTTCAAGCGTTTCATGTATTGCCGCATCTGACATTGAACCAGAATATCGCTTTGCCTTTATTGCTCAATGGCGCGCCAACAGATCGTGTGAACCACATGTTGATTGACGTGGGGTTGCAAGATCGCGGGCATCATTTTCCGCGCCAGCTATCCGGCGGCGAGTTGCAGCGTGTTGCGATTGCGCGGGCATTAATACATCGGCCTAAATTGGTGCTGGCGGACGAACCGACGGGAAATCTCGATCCGGATACGGCGCATGAGATTCTCCAGTTAATGCGCAAGGAAATCAAAACCAATGGCGCTACGGGCATTCTCGTGACGCATTCGCATGCTGCGGCTGCTACGGCGGATTTTGTGTTGAATTTGACCAAGGATGGTTTGCATCCGGTGAAATCAGAGCGTAGCGAATGAACTCGGCACAATTATCCCGTTGGTTGCTGTTTGGTGAATGGCGAGCGCATTTTGTGCAAATAGTTGTGGCGCTGATCGCTATCGCCATCGGTGTTGCCATGGCGTTTTCAATCCATCTGATTAATACCGCGGCATTCAATGAATTTTCTGCGGCGAGCAAGAGCCTTTCCGGACAATCGGATTTGCAGATTTATGGCCGGAAAGCGTTTTTTGATGAATCGCTTTATCCGTTGCTGGCAAACACGGAAGGCGTGGCACTAGCCAATCCGGTTTTGGAGTTGGATGTGGTGGTGCCGGGTAAACTGCAAAACAGGAACGATCATAAACTGAAAATCATCGGTGTCGATATGTTCCGGGCAGTGCAGATTTCTCCCGATTTGCTGGGATTGACCGAGGAAGGAAAAACGCTGGATCGGCTTGCGGATGATGCTCTCTTTCTGTCGCCAGCCGCAATGGAATGGTTGCAAGTGAAACAAGGCGATTCGCTAGCATTGCATGTGGGATTGCAAACCATTACCTTGCGCGTGGCTGGCGGGCTGGTGCGGGCGCGGGCAGGGCAACGTATTGCGGTGATGGATATTGGCGCGGCGCAGTGGCGTTTCCAGCAGCTCGGTTTATTGTCACGGATCGAGCTGAAACTAAAGAACGGTGTCAATCATGCAGCGTTTAAAGTCAAGCTGGCAGACGAATTGGGTGAATCGTACCGGGTTACTGAGGCAATCGATCAGGAAAAGCGGATTGCCAATATGTCGCGCGCATACCGGGTCAACTTGAACATGCTGGCGCTGGTGGCGCTTTTTACCGGCACGTTTCTGGTGTTTTCCACACAGGTGCTCTCTGTCATCCGCAGGCGCCAGCAATTTGCGTTGTTGCGCGTACTGGGTTTTACACGGCAACAGCTACTGCGGCAAATTATCACCGAAGGGGCGATCCTCGGGATGATCGGGTCGCTGCTGGGGCTGGGCTTAGGGTATACCATCGCCGCCACGGCGATTCAGTTGCTGGGTGGAGATTTGGGCACTAACTTTTTTCCGGGTGTTAAGCCCAGCATTTATTTTGATCCACTGGCTGCAGTGATATTCTTCCTGGTCGGACTCATTGTGACAATGCTGGGAAGTATTGTACCGGCACTGGAGGCCGCACGTGCTAAGCCTGCGCTGGCATTGCGGTCCGGTAGTGAGGATGTGGCCATGGCAAAATTCTCACCGCCTTGGTTTGCTGTGATTTGTTTACTGGTTGCCCTGCTGTTCACACAACTGCCGCCCATTTTTGAATTGCCGGTATTCGGCTATCTGGCGATTGCATTGCTCTTGATCGGCGGAATTGCGTTGATGCCGCGCTTTGCGGCATGGGCTTTTTCGATGCTGCTGAACCAATTGCAGCATTACCAGTTAAGCGCTGTTCTTACCTTGGTGCTGGCGCGTTTGGCGAATGCGCCTAACCAGGCTGCTATCGCGCTGGGTGGAATACTAGCCAGTTTTAGTCTGATGGTGGCAATGGCCATCATGGTGACGAGTTTCCGTGTATCGATCGATGGCTGGCTTGGACATGTTTTGCCGGCTGATTTATATGTGCGTGCTGCGGCAACCGGTGATCAAGGCGGTTTTCAACTTGATGCGCAAAAGGCGATAGCTGAACTGCCCGGTTTTGATCGTGTGGATTTTTTCCGTACGCAGCAATTAACACTCGATGTGGATCGGCCTGAAATCACCTTGTTCGCTCGCCCTGTCGATAGAATGGATGCCCGGAATACGTTACCGTTGACGGATGATAGGATTGCGCCGGGAGCACTGCCCGAGAATGTAATGCCGATCTGGGTGTCGGAAGCGATGGTTGATTTATATGGTTATCGAGTGGGGGAAAAAGTGACTTTGCCGGTCGGCGTAACATCCAATGAATTTCTGGTTGCCGGTGTGTGGCGTGATTATGGTCGCCAGTTTGGCGCGGTGCAGATGCAATTGGCTGATTATCAGCGATTAACAGGAGATTTGAATGTCAATACGGTCGCTTTGTGGTTACAGACCGGAATGGCGCCAGACGAAGCTATTGCGAATTTGCGGCAATTGCCATTTGGTGCGGCATTGGAGATCTCCCGGTCGAGTGATATGCGTGCATTAAGCTTGGAAATCTTTGACCGGAGTTTTGCGGTGACTTATATATTGGAAATGGTGGCAGTTGTGATTGGATTATTGGGCGTAGCGGCCAGTTTCTCGGCGCAAACATTGGCGCGTGCCAAAGAATTCGGTATGTTGCGGCATATTGGCGTCATGCGGCAGCAAATTTTTGCGATACTGGCAACGGAAGGTGGTTTGTTAACGCTGCTTGGGATTGTGTTGGGCTTTGTATTGGGGTGGAGTATCAGTTTGATCCTGGTTTTTATTGTCAATCCGCAATCTTTTCATTGGACCATGCAATTGCATCTGCCTTGGGGTTGGTTGACGATGATCGCTGGGATTATGCTGGTTTCAGCGGCATTGACAGCATTGCTGGCCGGGCGTCAGGCTGTATCCGGTAATGTGATACGTGCAGTACGGGAGGATTGGTAATGGCGGAGAGTAAAAATACCGGCGGACGTTATTGCTTGCATTTTGTCAGCATAATTATGCTGATATTAAACTTGGCTGCGGCGGAGACTATCGCTGAATCTTCCCGGCTGTTACCGGTTGTGCCCGATTACAAACTGACTTTCCCGCATGATTACGGCGCGCATCAAGATTTTCGTATTGAATGGTGGTATATCACCGGCTGGCTGGAGACTGAGGACAAGAATCCACTGGGCTTTCAGGTTACCTTTTTTCGTTATGCCACCGGCCATAATCATGAGAATCCCAGCCGCTTTGCAGCAAAATATTTAATCATCGCGCATCTGGCATTGTCCGATCCTGCGGTGGGTAAACTGATGCATACCGAGAAGTCTGCACGTGAAGGTTTTGATCTGGCGTATGCCAGACAAGGCAATACTGACGTGAAGCTGGATGATTGGACTCTGGTGCGTGAGGAGGATGGACGTTATCAGGTGGATATGCGAACCGGTGATTTTGGCTTGCAACTATCATTGTCGCCGACACAAATGCTGATGTTGCAAGATCAAAACGGTTTTTCCCGCAAAGGCCCGAAACCAGAGCAAGCAAGTTATTACTACAGCGAACCGCATTTGAGTGTAACCGGTACGGTTTTTCGTCAAAATAAGCCAGTTGCAGTCAGCGGCCGCGCCTGGCTTGATCACGAATGGTCGACTGCCTATCTGGATCCGGAAGCCGATGGATGGGATTGGGTCGGTGCCAATCTGGATGATGGCTCATCCTTGATGGCTTTTCAAATACGTAATAAGGATGGTGGTAAAGTTTGGGCCTATGCCGCATTGCGCGATGTATCAGGGGAGGTTAAATTTTTTAATCCGGAACAAGTGGAATTTACACCTGTGCGCACCTGGAAATCGCCGCATACCGAAGCGATTTATCCTGTCGCGATGCATATTCGTACCGGTGAGATTGAATGGCAGCTTACGCCATTGCTGGATGATCAGGAACTCGATTCACGCCAATCTACCGGAGCGGTTTACTGGGAAGGGGCAGTGACACTGACCAGAGATAATCAGCCTGCTGGGCGTGGCTATCTGGAACTCACGGGCTACGTGAAGTCTTTAGCATTATGAGTGAGATTCTGATCCGTGAGGATTTGCAAATCAATCGATGGAAGTGACTCTGAGCGGACTGAAACGTTAGGCAGTTTGGGAGTTTTTGTAAAAAAATTGCTAGATTGAGCAGGTTTTTGCAGTAAATAGGGGAGCTGCTTAATTTCAATACTTTCATTGTTGTTAAATGTGAGTTAGAATTTGTCACCGCAATAATCAAGCGATGTGAGATGATTGCGAAGCAAATACTCGGTTCCATCAATTAAGGATCACTGTAATAGTGAATCTTAGGAGCGGAGATAAAGTTTCATGACCACAAAAATTTTGTGATCGTGTAAGCAGGGGGGTCGATTATTTGTCGACTTTAATTCTTAATCAAAGAAATACCTTAAACAAGGAGATTAGTTATGGGCGAAATCAACAGAAGAGAAACAGATGCACAAGTTTTAAGATTGTTCTTCATTTCTGCAGCAGCTTTTATCGTTATTGGAGCAGTTATTTACGGCGTTTTCTAGACTGAAAAAATTTTATTGATGTCCTTAGTGGTTTAAGTTTTGCTGGCAATTGGTTTTTTAGCGCTATCAGAACTTTTCCCATCACTGCAAGTGCAAGTGATAGACAGGGCAGAGTCAGTCAAATGCTTCCAAAAACAAGAACCATAAATGCCCATCTGGCGGATATTATTTCTCCGCCAGATGGGCATTTTTCATCGAAAGACACATCAGGAATACTAATGTGCAATTCTCGTTCAAACATCGCTGTGTTCTGTTCAAAACGAATATAAAGAGTGCCAGCTTGTTTTGTGTAATCGCTTGCGTTGATTAGGATTCTTACCTTACAGCGATGGTTCTGAATGGCATTGACCGGAATGATATGGAATGCCGGCTAGCATTGATTTCTAATCAACTACTTCGAACCCTGCATCGAGAATAGATTCTTTAAGCAGGGTAATATTGGTAGTAGCGGGATCGTACTGAACAATCGCTTGAGCTGGGTCGAGAGTAACTTCCGTTTGGATTACACCGGGCAGATTCTTTAAGACGGTTTTGATGCTGTTGACGCAACCCATGCAGGTCATGCCCTTTATTTTGATGGTGGTGGTTTGCATGATGATGGCACATTTCCTTTAAATAATTTTTTAATGATTCGCCTTCCAGCGTTTCAATAACAATGAATTACTAACAACCGATACAGAACTCATGGCCATAGCCGCGCCGGCAATCACCGGGTTGAGCATGCCGATCGCGGCCAATGGAATACCGAGCGTATTATAAACAAAGGCAAAGAATAAATTCTGACGGATTTTCCGGAGTGTGGCGCGCGAGAGGGAAATGGCATCGGCAACACTCATCAGATCGTTGCGTATTAAGGTGATATCAGCGGCTTCGATGGCGACATCAGAACCCGCGCCGATAGCAAAACTGACATCTGCTGCTGCCAAGGCTGGCGCGTCATTGATGCCATCGCCAGCCATGGCGGTAAATTTCCCATCTGCTTTCAGCTTCATCACTTCCGCGGCTTTATCTTGTGGTAGGACTTCAGCGCGATATTGCGTAATGCCGGTACGTTTAGCAATGGCAGCAGCGGTCACGGCATTGTCGCCGGTTAACATTACTACTTCAATGCCCATTGATTGCAAGCGTTCAATGGCTTTCAGAGAAGTTTCTCGCAAGCGGTCTGCAATGGCCAGATAGCCAAGGATCTGGGAGTTGTTACCGGAAATGGATACAATTCCGATGACCGTTTTGCCCTCTGCCTGCAGGGTGGTGATTTGCTTTTCATCTAAAGCAATATTTTGTTGCGTTAGAAATTTGGGTGAGCCAAGCAGATAATGGGTGCCATTTATGCGAGCTGTGATGCCGCTGCCGGTGATAGCCGAGAAATCATCAATGGATTGAAGTGGTAATTGCATTTTCTGCGCACTGTCCAGAACCGCCCGAGCCAACGGGTGTTCTGATCCTTGTTCCAGAGAAGCTGCGATTTGCAATAAATCCTGTGTGCGGATCGGTTCAACGGGAACAATGTCGGTGACTTCCGGCTTGCCTTCGGTGAGCGTGCCGGTCTTGTCGACTATGATGGTTTGTATCTTCTCGGCATTCTCCAGTGCCGCCGCATTCTTGACTAGCACGCCAACCTGTGCACCGCGTCCCGTGCCAACCATAATTGCGGTAGGTGTGGCGAGCCCTAGTGCACAAGGGCAAGCGATGACCAGCACGGCGACAGCATTGATCAGTGCGGAAACAAAGTCATTCGTGAGCCACCAGTTAATTCCCAGGGTCAAAACGCTGATCGCCACGACAATGGGGACAAATATTCCGGAAATTGTATCCGCCAGGCGTTGGATGGGTGCCTTGGAACCTTGTGCTTCTTCGACTAAATGTATGATGGCAGCCAGCTGGGTGTGTGCGCCGACACTGGTTGCGCGGCATTTAAGCAGGCCCTGTTGATTCAGCGTGGCGGCAAAGACTTTTGCGCCCGTTTGTTTGCTGACGGGCAAGCTTTCGCCGGTCAGCATGGATTCGTTAATGCTGGATGCTCCTTCCATGACGACACCGTCAACCGGCAGATTCTCGCCAGGGCGAACGATAAAAATATCATTGACTTGCAGACTGCTTGCTGGCACCTCGAGAATTTCTCCATTACGCTCGATACGTGCTGTTTTAGGTTGCAATCTGATCAGCGCTTCAATGGCCTCAGAAGTTTTTCCTTTGGCGCGCGCTTCCATCAATTTGCCCAGCAAAACGAGGGTAATAATCGCTGCGCTGGCTTCAAAATAGACGTGTTGATTCAGTGCGAGTGCTGTGACTACGGCGCTGAAGAAATAGGCCATGCTGGTGCCTAATGCAATGAGTACATCCATATTGGCTCCGCCGCCACGCAGGGAATGCCAGCCGCCAATATAGAAACGCCGCCCAATCCAGAATTGCACCGGGGTTGCCAATAGCCATTGCAACCATCGCGGCAGCATGTCCATATCATGACCTGCAAACATGGCGCCCATTTGCAACACCAACGGTAGAGTGAGGGCGGCGGAAATCCAGAATAAACGTAATTCAGCCTGATAGGCTGCCAGACGCCTTGCTTTTTCTTCGGTGTGGCTGGATTCGCTGATTTCGCTGGCGTCATACCCTGCATCAATCACGGCATCGATCAAATTGTTGACCGTTACCAAACCTGGTATGAAATTCACTCTGGCTGTTTCTGTTGCCACATTCACAGTGGCTGTGACACCGGGCAATTTATTCAATGCTTTTTCAATATGACCAGCACAGGCAGCACAAGTCATTTTGCGCAATTGCAGTTGCACAAACTGCGGTGCAATATGAAAACCGGATTTTTCTATGGCACTAATTAGCGTGCCCGTTTTAATTTGGCTTTCATCATAATTGACATGCGCTTTTTCATTGGCGAAGTTGACAACCGCTTGTACACCGGGGAGTTTGTTCAGATTCTTTTCGATACGTGCGGCACAGGCAGCGCAAGTCATTCCTTCAATAGGTAATTCAATTTTTTTGAGGATTGAGGAATTCAATTGTGTTTCTCAATGAATGGGGTATTTGAAAATGGCGGTATCATGGGCTGTGGAGGGTGGAATTTATAAAACATACAGGCAACTTTCTGGAAGATAACCTTCACTGGCGATCAAGCATCAACACGCCATCAATCAGCTTAACTCTATCACCTTGCTGGAAGTTTGCCGCATCAGGCAGTGCAATAATTGCTTGCTTGCCATCATTCATGGTGATGCCAATATGATACGGATTGCTTGGATTTGCCATACTATCACTGTGATCGCCATGCGTTCCGCCCATCGTGTCTGGGTGATTGGTGCCATGCGGACGGATGATTTCTCGAGCAATTGTTCCAGCGACAACACCGCTTGCGATTGCATTCAGGTTATTCCCTTGCCCAATCTTATTAACGAAATCAACAATGCCGCAATTGATGCACCCTGATGCAGGCGGTTGCCTGGGGATAATTCCAGCATCTGTGCTTTTAATACTGATGCTGTTCCGCGGCGTGCTAATGGCGGTGCCGACGCGATGAATGGTTCTTGGCGGTCTGCCGAGATCGGGCGGGATTTCAGGTACGGGCTGGGTTGTCAGGCTCTGTGAACTTGAGGGAGGCTGATTACTATGATCTGCATTGGGCGATTGTGCGAATGCCATATTGACAGGAAACATACTGGAAATGCTGACAGAAACAGCAGCTAGTCTCGCTAAATCAATAACATGAAAGCTGTTTGACATCGCTGATCTCCTTGCAGATAGACATCCATACAATAGGTTACTTTTTAGAGTAAGAAGGATAGAATTGGTTGCATTATAACGATTTCTATCTATCCATGTTGGAGACAGGTATCAAATCGGTCAGTCTGTCTTTGTAGGAGTATCTTTCTGTTCTGAAGAATCTTTTTGGGGAGCTATTGATGCGTCAGATTGGGCTTCTTGATTCTGTTTCTTTATCATAAAAGCAGCGATGAATATGCCTAATTCGTAGAGCAGGCATAAAGGTACTGCCAGCATAAATTGCGAAACGACATCCGGCGGTGTGCAGATGGCAGCAATGACGAATGCGCCGACAATCACATAGGGACGTATTTCCTTTAGTTTCGCAATAGTAATTATGCCTGTTCTGACTAAAATGATAACAAATACCGGTACTTCAAAAGTAATACCAAAAGCGAGGAACATGGATAAAACAAAGCTCAGGTATTTGCTGATATCCGTCATCACGGCGACACCTTCCGGTGCAAAATAAGTAATGAACTCAAAAACCAGCGGTAATGCAGCAAAGTAGGCAAATGCCATACCGCAAAAAAACAAAAAGCTGCTGCCAAAAACCAGAGGCAGCGCCATGCGTTTTTCATGAGAATAGAGGCCGGGTGCAACAAAAGCCCACATTTGATAAAAAGTATGCGGTAATGTAATGACGAAAGCCATCATCATGGCAACTTGCATTGGTACAAAAAAAGGTGTTGCGACATCTGTGGCGATCATTTGACCGCCTTGCGGCAGTTTTTCCAATAGCGGTTGCGCCAACAAGGTGTAGAGTTCTCGCGCGAAAAAGGCACAGGGAAGAAAGCCCAGCACGAGTCCGCCCAGAATACGTATCATTCTGGTACGTAGTTCTACCAAGTGTGATAAAAATGAGCCTTCAAGCATGGTGATCGTTGTGAAACGGGTTACGTTGAATGAACATCGATTGACATTATATGAACACAGCCGAATTACTGTTTTTTCTCGTCATCATGGCAGCTATGGGGTGGATCATTGCTACCTGGGAGCGGTTGCCCGGATTCATCAGGAAACTGTGATGAAGACAAGTCTATAGGCGGCTTATCTTCATTTTTGACGTCAGCAGTAACGGTTGATTTCAGCTGATCCACGCCTTGCTGCACGGAATCCTCAATGGATTGAACCGTTTCTTGCACGGAAGATTGCATGTTCTTCAGTTCCTCCATGCGCATTTCATTATGGATGTCCGTTCTAACGCTATAAACGAAGTTTCGGCAGCGTCCGTATAAATTTCCTAATGTACGCGCTACAGTGGGTAGCCGTTCGGGTCCAATCACGATCAATGCAACCATAGAAATGACCAGTAGTTCCATAAAACTGATATCAAACATGTTGTTTTGCCGGCTGAAACTGTATTGAAGAAAACATCGATCAGAACTAAGTATGCCTGGAAATTGCTCCAGATTAATGGAGTATTTAAGTCCTGGCTTGTGTTTTTTCCTTGGTTTCGGTGTCCGTTTTCGGACTAGTTGCACCGGTTGATTGTGGTGCGCTGTTTTTGATGTCCGTCGCGGATTTGTTATCTTTAAAAGTATTCGCCGCGGAAGCTTCCTTGCTTGCCGTGACTTCTATCACTGATTCATCGATAGAAGCTGAGCGCGATAGGGTATTTTCAGTATCCGATTCTTTCATGCCTTCTTTGAATCCTTTTAAGGCACTTCCCAGATCATTACCCAGATTGCGTAATTTCTTGGTACCGAATACCAGAACAACAATGACCAGTACGATAATCCAATGCCAAATGCTGAATGTGCCCATTACTTTCTCCTTTTAAATGGAACAGTACTGGCCTAACCGTGATGAATCATTCCAGGTAGGCGTTCCCGGCCACCGATGATATGGAAGTGCAAATGCAATACTTCCTGCCCGCCTACACGACCGGTATTAATAATGGTGCGAAAACCATCTTCGCAGCCTTGTTCTTTCGCCAATTTCTTTGCCAATAATAGCATTTTACCTAATAAATTCTGATGATTATCTTGGACGTCGGCGAGTGAGTCAATATGCAGCTTAGGGATCAGCAAGAAATGAACAGGCGCGGCGGGATTGATGTCATTAAAGGCGAGAATTTCTTCGTCTTCATAAATTTTATTGGAAGGAATTTCTCTTCTTGCAATTTTGCAAAAAATACAATTATCCATGTTTTAATCCGTTTTTCGTGATGCTTTCTCTTGTATACCCGATACACCTTCGCGTCTTTCCAGCTCTTTTAATACATCATCCGGTGTAAGTCCATGGTAGGCGAGTAATACTAAGCAATGAAACCACAAATCTGCCGTCTCATAAATAACCTGCTCGGCATTACCATCTTTCGAAGCCATCAATATCTCTGCAGACTCTTCCGCAATTTTCTTGAGTATTTTATCTTGCCCGCCATGAAGCAGCTTGGCAACGTATGAACTGTTTGCATCGGCTAACTTACGCGATTCAATAGTTTCTGCCAGACGGCGAAGAATAGTTATGTCAGTCATTTATGGTAGATTTCTTCCGGATCTTTAATAACGGGAGCTGCGATGACCCACTCATTGCCTTCGAGTTTCTGAAAGAAGCAATTGTGTCTGCCGGTATGGCAGGCAATTCCCCCAATTTGTTCCACGATGAGAAGCAGTACATCCTCATCGCAATCCAAATAGATATCTTTTATTTTCTGAATGTGGCCAGATTCTTCACCTTTATGCCAAAGTTTCTTGCGCGAACGTGACCAGTATACTGCTTCACGTTTTTCTACCGTCAGCTTGAGTGCATCCCGGTTCATCCACGCGACCATAAGAATTTTGCCACTATCAGCTTCCTGAGCGATCACTGGTATCAATCCATCTTCAGACCAGTTGATTTTGCTAAGCCAAGTATCAGGCATAAATAAATTAGGATTTTTTAGAGTTAAGTTACAAATTCCATAAACAATTTTAACATTATAATCGCACTTCAATACCATGCTGTGCCATATACTGTTTAGCTTGTTGCACGGTAAATTCACCATAGTGAAAGATACTCGCTGCTAATACAGCATCTGCATGTCCTTGCAGAATGCCTTCAACCAGATGATCCAAATTGCCAACGCCGCCACTGGCAATAACCGGTATATCAACTGCATCTGAAACAGCGCGTGTCAAGGCGATATCAAAACCGTTGCGTGTGCCATCTCTATCCATGCTGGTGAGTAAAATTTCACCGGCTCCCAGGGACTGCATTTTTTTTGCCCACTCAATGGCATCAATGCCGGTTGCCTTACGTCCGCCATGGGTAAAAACTTCCCAGCGCGGCGAACCCTCAGTTGAGCTGACCTGCTTGGCATCAATCGCTACTACGATGCATTGAGAACCATAATGATCGGAGGCGTCTGCTACCAGTTGCGGATTCAGCACTGCTGATGTGTTGATACTGACTTTATCAGCGCCGGCATTGAGTAGCCGGCGAACATCCTCTACCTGACGCACACCGCCGCCAACGGTTAAAGGAATAAATACCTGTGCAGCGACATCCTCGATGATATGCAAGATCAGGTCGCGATTGTCGGAGCTGGCTGTGATGTCCAGAAAAGTCAGCTCATCAGCGCCTTGTTCATCATAGCGGCGTGAAATTTCTACCGGATCACCTGCGTCACGCAATTCAACAAAGTTAACACCTTTAACAACACGTCCATTGGTTACATCCAGACATGGGATAATACGTTTAGCGAGGCTCATCAGTTGTAAAAGCCGGTTGTGAGAATAAGGGAAAAATGAATTGTGCTGGTATTTAATTGCCAGGGCTTATTTTATGGAATAACGGTACTCTTACTCAGTTTGTCAGCCAATATCTGTGCTTCCTTGAAATCCAGCGAGCCTTCATAGATAGCTCGGCCGGTAATAGCACCCATAATACCCTCTGACTCAATTTCGCACAGTGTGTGTACATCATCAATATTGGTAATTCCACCGCTGGCAATGATTGGTATGGTTAATTCTCTGGCCAATTCAACCGTGGCCTTGGCATTGATGCCACTGAGCATGCCATCTCTGCCGATATCGGTGTAAATAATAGCTTCTACGCCGTAGCCTTCAAATTTTCTTGCCAGATCGACTACGTCATGCCCGGTTATTTTAGACCAGCCATCGACAGCAACCTTACCATCTTTTGCATCCAATCCGACCATAATCTGGCCCGGGAAGGCATTGCAGGCATCTTGCAAGAAACCGGGGATTTTAATCGCCGCAGTACCAATAATGATGTAGGTGATACCATTATCCAGATAACGTTCGATTGTATCGAGATCACGGATACCGCCGCCCAGTTGAATTGGAATCTGGTCATCGATGGCCTGCACAATTTCACGTATTGCTGCTTCGTTTCTTGGTTTGCCGGCAAATGCACCGTTTAAATCGACAAGATGAAGTCTCCTTGCACCTTGACTTAACCAATGTGTCGCCATCTCGCTAGGTTCTTTAGAAAATACGGTCGCATCTTCCATAACCCCTTGTTTGAGTCGAACACAGTGCCCATCTTTGAGATCTATTGCAGGAATAATCAGCATGGCTTAATCAGAGTTAATAGTTGATTAATAAAGTCAGTTTGTTACTTTCCGGTTTTAGAAATGTGGTGTCCATTTGGCAAAATTACTTAATAAGGTTAATCCTGCTAATTGGCTTTTTTCTGGATGGAACTGTACAGCGAAAATATTATCTTTTGTAACAGCACAAGTAAATGGGAAAGGATAATTGCTTCGTGCTGCTATTGATGCAGAATCAGTAGTCTCGACATAATAGCTATGCACAAAATAAAAACGCGCATCTTTTGCGATACCTTCCCATAAAGGGTGTGTAATGGCCTGATAAACTTGATTCCAACCCATATGGGGTACTTTAAGTTTTTGTCCGTCTGCCGTTGCCATGGCTGCGGCAGGAAAGTGTACGACTTTGCCGGGCAGAATATTTAAACCTTTCACATGCCCTTCTTCGCTTTCTTCAAATAGCATTTGCAAGCCAATACAAATGCCAAGAAACGGTTTGTGAATAGCAGCTTCCATGACGGCTTCACGTAATCCGCGAATTTCCAGCTCATGCATACAATTGCGCATGGCGCCTTGCCCTGGAACGACTACACGTTTTGCTTTCCGCACAACGTCCGGGTCGCTGGTAACTGCAATCGAGGCAGCCGGTGCAACATGTTCAAGTGCTTTATGTACGGAACGTAAGTTTCCCATTCCATAATCAACAATTGCGATATCAGTCATACGGTGATGTCGTTAAACAAGGTTACTTATAAAGTGCCTTTGGTGGATGGAATGATCCCGGTCGCCGCCGGGTCATGTTCTATAGCCATGCGCAACGCACGCCCAAATGCTTTAAACACGGTTTCGGCTTGATGGTGCGCATTTTTTCCGGATATATTGTCGATATGCAGGGTTATCAAGCCATGATTAGTGAATCCCTGAAAAAATTCATGGATGAGATCGACGTCAAAATCACCAATACGCGCCCGGACAAAATCAACATTGAATACCAAACCGGGGCGCCCGGATAAGTCAATGACAACACGGGATAACGCCTCGTCAAGTGGTACGTAGGCATGACCATAGCGGCGCAATCCTTTTTTGTCTCCTACCGCTTTGGTGAGGGCTTGCCCAAAAGTAATGCCGATATCTTCAACAGTGTGATGTGCATCGATTTGCAAATCACCTTTGGCAGCAATTTCAAGATCTATCATGCCATGGCGAGCAATTTGGTCGAGCATATGATCCAGAAAAGGCACGCCTGTTTCCAGAACAGATTTGCCTGTCCCATCTAAGTTCAGGGTGATGCTGATCTGAGTTTCCAGTGTATTTCGTGTGACTTGTGCCCGTCGCATAGAATAGAATCTTTGATTAATACAAGGAAATTGAGTGGATTTTAAACTGTTTCACTCAGTATGGTATGAAATGTTGCGCAAAATTGAGAATTTTCATCAGGTGTACCTACCGTTACGCGCAGACAATTTTCTAATAATGGATGTGTGCCATCTAGATTCTTGATTAGTATCTTGCGTTTCTTAAGCGCCTGAAAGATTTGACTGGCTGCATGGATACGAAACAAAATAAAATTGGCGTCCGAAGGATATACCTCAATATTGGCTATTGTACCAAGAAATGCGCTCATTATTGTGCGTTCTGACTTGATCGCTTCTGCTTGCTCCGATAATACTGCGGTATGGTGCAATACCTTCTCTGCAATTAATTGTGTCATTATGCCAATATTATAAGGCAAACGCACCTTTTCCAATTGCATTAGCCATTCCGGTCTGCCGATTAATAGCCCCAATCTTAAACCAGCCAATCCTGATTTGGATAGAGTGCGCATTAACAACAAATTAGGATACTGGGCTAGCTTATCCATAAAGCTTGCATCAGCAAATGCATGATAAGCTTCATCGACAACTACAATACCAGAAGTTGCTTGAATGATGCTTAAAATCGCTGCAGAGTCAAATAAATTCCCGGTTGGATTATTAGGGTAGGCCAGGAAAATGACAGCAGGTTTATGTTCTGCAATTGCAGCTAACATGGTTTCCAGATCAAGCGAGAAATCTTTTTTTAAGGGTATTCCAACATACTGGATATTTGCGAATGCGGCGATCATCCGGAACATGACAAATGCAGGTTCAACACTGATTAATACCGCACCGGGTCTGGCTAGTGCCATGGCAATGATCTGGATGATTTCATCCGATCCATTGCCTAGCAGGATTTCCATATCATCGGAAATGGATAACGCCTGACGCAACGCTGCTTTCAGTGAGGCAGCACTGGCATCGGGATAGCGGTTTACCGGAGCATTGGCAGTGAGTTGTGCAATTTCTTCACGTAATACAGGCGGTAACGGATAGGGATTTTCCATGGCATCCAGCTTAATCATGCCGGTTGCTGGGGGCACATGATAAGCCGAGAGTGCGAGAATTTCCGGGCGGATAATTTGATCGGGATGATAAAAATTAGGCATAGATGTTTATTTTAACTCAATACGGGTTTTATAGTTAAAATTGTCATTGAGAATCTGACTACACTGGCGATGGCAAATTGCATCGCTGAGCTTTCTAAGCTGCTAACTCTTGAGCCAGTGTGAGAAATTCGCTTTGACACCCACGAATTTTTTCTTGTGCCGCTTTAGCTTCCAATTCATTGATTCCCAAGCTTTCCATGAGTGTTAACGTGTCGACATAGGGACAGCCATCAGTCAGCGCCGGATTTTGTAGTAACCGATTGGCTATGGCGAGCAGCTTTACATAGGATGCATGTTTGCCAGAGTAATCCGGAAAATGCTGTTCAGCCACGGTGATTGCAATCTCTTCCGGCAAATTCCATACTTTGATCAGATACATGCCAATCGTATCATGTGTGATGCCGAAAACCTGTAATTGCAGTGAGCGTGCATCTTGCCCCGGATAGCGGGTAACCAAATCATTCAGATAAGAGAATTCTTTGGGATACAAGTGTCCAAATAATAAATATCCAAAATTGTGAAATAGCCCGCTGAGAAAGGCAAGTTCGCAGTTTATAAGGTTTTTCTTTGTCATAATATGACAGAGTTCGCGGCATAGTGCGGCGCATTCAAACGTTTGGCTCCAGATACGAACACGGCCTAGTGTGCCATGATTGGGTAGTTTGAGGCAACCCGATGAGGCAATGCTCATTGAAAGATTGAGCGCAGTATTAAAGCCCAAGACCAAAGATATGGCATGATGAACTGAGTTGATCCGGTTGCCATAGCCAAAAACAGACATGCGGGCATACTTTAGAATAAAAGCAGCCAAACTGGGATCTTTTTCAATTAAACTGGTAAGTTGTTCCAGGTTTGCATCGGGAGTATTGCGTAGCTTTAAAAGTTCGCGAGCTGTCTCTGGAAACGGAGGAACTTGCCCAGCTTGTTGTAGGATGCTGCGGAAGTTCTGGCTGAATTCCAGCTTGTTAAAAATCAACATTAATACGATCTCACGATTTTAGTTTATGGTGTAGCGCCAGCTCAATTCTTATTTTTGTGAGCTTTTGCACTGCAAGAAATTTCGTTGAAGAGCGATGGCTAAAAATATGAGGAAAATTTGCCGTAATCATTATCGGCAGTTTTTTTGCTTTCTTTAATGGAATATTTATAACAAACGGCTCATATCTCCAGCACTAAACCCGATAAGGGGTTCGGAGAAATTTTTTCCAAAAGCGATGACCTTAAACAGTTCACCCATTTCAGCAGGACTGATCAGTTTTTGTAGTTGACTGGATTGTGGCAAAAAGCTGCTCGTATCTTCTGCGGGTGTTTGTGCCAGGATTGCGGTAATGCCGCAATTAATTAAAAAATATGCTTGGGTGGTATAACCCAGAAGCGGCAGTCCGCTATCTTCCGCAGCCTGGGTAATGGCACTAAAATCAACATGACTGGTGATATCCTGCAAGCCGGGTAGGTAAAAAGGATCATCATGTGCATAATGCCGGTAGTGGCACATCAGTGTGCCTTGATTGCGCTGAGGATGATAGTACTCGCTACGGCCAAAACCATAGTCAATCAATAGAATGACGCCCTGTTGTAAGATACTTGCCAGACTGCGCATAAAGTGACCAGCCGTCAGATTAATTTCGCTGACATAGGAATAGGGCAAGAGATTTTCCGGATTGATCTGAGGTGTTAACTGGTTGGCAATATGATTGAGTTCTGCAAGATTAATAGGCCGATCTTGCCACGCAAATTGATTGCTTTGCCATGTAACACCTCGCTCAGATAATTTATCATTATACCACTTCACAATGTGGACTGGCATTGCATCCAGCACTTCATTAGCAAGAATGGTGCCAGTAAATTGAGCGGGCAATTGCTCTAGCCATTCGATCAAATGCACAAGGTGGGGTGCTTTATTGGCAAGCAGCATTTGCTGCCGCTGACGTAGCTCGGTACTGACTTCCAGAATAAAATATTTTCCGGGTAAAGCATCGGATTTTTCCAGTTCGAGCAGTAAGTCCAGTGCCAGTTTTCCGGATCCGGCACCAAATTCAAGAATGTCTGCGTGTTCAATTTGCTGGGAAATTTGTAGAACCTGTTGTGCCAGTGTGCGGCCAAACAACGAAGAAATTTCCGGTGCCGTGACAAAATCACCCGCGCTTCCCAGTTTGGTTGCTCCACTACTGTAATAGCCCATTCCCGGTGCATACAAAGCCAGATTCATAAACTGTTCGAATGGAATCCAGCCACCCGCTGCATGAATCTTATCGCGAATCAACGTTTGTACAGCGTGACTGTGAGCCAGTGCGATTTCACTGGCAGGTGGCAAGGTGGCATGTAAAGACATAAGCAAGTATATTTCTTTGTGGTAGATTGCAAAAGTTGTCAATGAAACGGGTCATAGTTTAGCAGCACTTTGAAGGAGGCGTATGTGCAAGGAAAAGTGATATTGGTTACCGGCGGAGCGAAGCGGGTAGGAGCCGCCATCTGCCGCAGGTTGCATGCACAAGGAGCCAGATTGGTTGTGCATTACCGGTCTTCACTCGACGAAGCCAAGGTATTGTACGATGAATTAACTCAAAAGCGTTCTGATTCAATTGCTTTGGTTCAGGCAGATTTGCTTGACACAGAATTATTGCCAGAATTGATAGAAAAGGCAACTAACCGGTTCGGGCAACTGGATGTGTTGATTAATAATGCCTCGAGCTTTTTCCCGACATTGCTGCAGCAATGCACGCTAGAAGACTGGGATGATCTTGTCGGCAGTAATCTCCGGGCGCCACTGTTTTTATCCCAAGCAGCAGCACCTTATCTGAAAGCTCAACGGGGTTGTGTCGTGAATATTGTGGATATCCATACCGAGCGGCCATTAAAGAATTATATGATCTACAATGCCGCCAAAGGCGGGCTATTATCACTGACCAAGTCACTGGCCGTGGAAATGGCGCCCGAAGTGCGTGTCAATGGTGTTTCGCCGGGGCCTATTTTATGGCCGGAAGATGGGGAGTGGGCCGACGAAGCGGCGCGCCAGCATATAATCGCCAGTACACTGCTCAAACGTTGCGGCGAACCGGATGATATTGCCAAAACCGTACAATTTCTAATTGCCGATGCGCCTTATATTACCGGGCAGATTATTGCTGTGGATGGCGGGCGGAGTATTCATTTGTAGTGTGAGATGGTCATCGCGAGAGAGCGGAAGAATGACAACATACAGTAACAAATCCAAAATGAGGTTCCCTCTGTTTTTCGTCTTCCAACAGGCGAACAGTTTTATGCTATCAGCTTTTTCTTCTGTTGAGGATTAGCCAGTCATTTAGAAACCTCATTGGCGATTTATAGCCTAACGTTGAGTGCTGCCGTTTCCGGTTGTAAAGTACCTCGATGTACTCGAAGCTCATGGCAGCCATCTCTGCGCGTGTTTCATAACGCAGTCCATGTACTCGCTCGTTCTTGAAGCTATTGAACCAACTTTCGGTTGGGGCATTATCCCAACAATTACCTTTACGGCTCATTGAGCAGATCATGCCGTATTTCTTGAGCCTTCTCTGAAATTCTTTGCTGGCATATTGGCTACCCCGATCTGAGTGGTGCATCAATCCTGCTGCAGGTTTCTTGCGAAACCATGCCATCGTTGCATCTGTAACGATGTCTGCAGTCATGCGCGGTTTCAGCGACCAGCCAACCACCTCACGGTTAAACAGATCAAGCACGATAGCCAGATATAGCCAGCCCTCATCTGTCCATAGGTAAGTGAAGTCGAACGTCCAGACCTGATTAGGCGCGACTGGGTTGAAATTCCGATCCAGCAGATTCGGTGCAATCGGCAGATTGTGCCTGGAGTCCGTCGTTATCTTGTAGCGCCGCTTGTGCCTTGCACGAATGCCGTTCTCTCGCATTAGACGTTCAACCCGCTTCTTGGAAGCTGGAAACCCACGGTCACGCAATTCTCTGACCATTCTCGGACTACCGTAGATCCCCTTGAGTTCGGCATGAATAGATTGGATCAGCGTCAGCATTTGAGTGTCGGTGAGGCGTTTGCGATCCGGTTTGCTACCACGCTTCCACGACCGGTATCCGCTCACGCTGACATCTAATATCGTACACATCTCGGCGAGAGAAAACTCCCGTTGCTTATCAATCCAGGCGTACTTCACACAACATCTCTCGCGAAGTACGCCGTTGCTTTTTTTAGGATCTCACACTCCCGTTTCAGCCTTACGTTCTCAGCACGTAACCGGGATAGATCCATTTGTTCCGGTGTGACAACCTTGGTACCCTTACCGTTAAGTTTGCCTGCCTCCGCCAACTTTACCCAGTTGCGCAGTGTTTGTTCTACCAGTCCCAGTTCCTTCGCTACCAGAACAATCGACTTTCCCATCTTCACTTGCTTGACCGCTTGCTCCTTGAACTCGGTCGTGTATTCCTGCTTCGGTATCTTCTTCATCGTCTTCCTCTCAATAGTAACGTTAATTGTACGTCATCCTTGGAAGACTATTTTTCGGGGGAAGCTCAATCCAGAGCGCGTTGCTTCTTACTTCCAAGATCCGTACGTAAAATATGCCGCTTAAAACTATTTAATGGCCGGATCAATAAATTAGGTTTGCAACAAATGGTGGGAAGATTGCTTACTCACCAAACGCATTTTTGATCCAGTTAATCTCTTGCCCATTATCACCCGACAGTAATATTGCATCAAAGCGGCAGGGCGGCTCGCAGTTTATTGCAGACAAATAATGCCGTGCGGTACGTAATAGCTTGGTCTGCTTTGCCGGTGTGATACTGGCAGCAGCGCCGCCGAACATCTCGTTAGTTCGCATGCGCACTTCAATAAACACCAGCGTGCTTCCGTCGCGCATAATCAGGTCAATTTCTCCAAAGCGGCAGTGATAGTTTTGTGCGATCAGCACCAAATGTTGCCGTTGCAGATACGATACGGCTACTTGCTCGGCATCACTGCCTTTCATTTTCTGTGGTATTTTTTTGTACATCCAGAAGCCGTACTTTACCTTGCTCAAATTGAGCAGCAACGGCTTCACGGATAAATTGATTGGGTGGTGCAAAGTGAATATATCCGGTTACACCGTCAAAAGAAATTTCTTCAAGGGATTGTGGTTGCAGTAGATAGGTCATCAAGCGGAATGCATCAATACCCAAAGCATAGAGACGTTCCATATCGGCACTCTTGGCATTGCCGGTGTGGCGGTAGGCCATGACAGCAGGGTGATCGGGTTGTATTAACCAGGGCATATCGAGAAACTGGATGCCATTCAAGTCATTATTGAGCAGGAAATTATCGGCGCCGGTAAAAATCTGCGATGTGGCATACACCGGCACATCCGGGTCAAGGTATGTCCGCAGCACACGTGACTTGGCGGAATCCAGAGCAAGGAAAACCAGATGATTGCTACCTGCTGTCAAATTACGGAATTGTTGCAGTCTGGCTGGATCCTCGGAATAGCGGAATGATTCAGCAGTTTTGCCATTTTCACTTTGCCACTGTTGCATAAAAGCATTTTGCAAGCGTTTGGATAACGGGCCGTCATCGCCGATGACAATGGCATGGTTTCTGCCGCTATTCTGCGCCAATTTTGCGATTTGACTGGCCTCTGTTTCCATTTGCAGGCCAAACAAATAAAATTTGGGCGGCAATGCAACAGTATTGTCCACTGTGTTCAATGCTAAAGTAGGTACTTTTAATAGGTTGCTGGAGGCCATGGCCGAAACACCATCGCGGGTAAGTGGCCCCACAATGAATACAGCGCCAGCAGTCAATGCTTCATGATAAGTAACGAGAATATCGAGCGGATCGTCCGTAGTGGAATATACCCGGATGATCAATGGCAGTGGTTGACCGCGCATTGTGGCGGCTACGAAGCCGTCTTTTACGATGTTGGCCGCTGCCCCAAATGACGACGATTCTAGCGGTAATAGCAGGGCAATATGTGGCACAAGTGGCGATTCATAGGTGCTTTCCGGTTGAGGGTGTTCTTCCGGTTGAGTGGCCATTGCCAGCCGGCTGCCGTATAGTGCAAGGATTGCTACCAGGACAATTGTAAAAAAACGTTGCATAGTGAGGATTATGCTGGAAAAAATTGCATTATATGTGGTTGCCACACCAATAGGAAATTTAAGCGATATCGGCTTGCGTGCACTGGACATACTGGCGAAAGTGGATGTGGTTGCGGCTGAGCACATACAAAATTCCAGGCATTTATTGGCAGCGCATTCTATTACGGCAAAGCTGATCAGCTTGCATCAGCACAATGAAACGGCTGTTACGGACAAAATATTAACACTATTGAATTCCGGGAAAAGTGTTGCCTTGGTGACTGACGCAGGTACTCCCGGTATTTCCGATCCCGGCGCAATTCTGGTTAAGCACGTGCGTGAACAAGGTTATCCGGTTATTCCAGTTCCAGGCGCTAATGCAGCAATCTGTGCTCTGTCCGCAGCCGGTATCATGAACCCGCATTTTCTGTTTTACGGTTTTCTACCTGCTAAATCCGGGTTGCG
This sequence comes from Nitrosomonas sp. Is79A3, assembly GCF_000219585.1. NCBI lineage: Bacteria > Pseudomonadati > Pseudomonadota > Betaproteobacteria > Nitrosomonadales > Nitrosomonadaceae > Nitrosomonas > Nitrosomonas sp. Is79A3. Next base: position 1,152,265 of record NC_015731.1, read on the forward strand.
CAAACGTGAATTAACCGCATTAAAATCCCAGCAGTGTACTTTGGTATTTTATGAAGCACCCCATCGCATTCTGGAATGCGTGGCTGATATGATGGATATTTTTGGGCCGCATCGCCAACTGACCATTGCCCGGGAATTAACCAAGTTATTTGAAACGATCCATACGGGAACACTGGAAGAAATGCTTGCCTGGCTCCAGGCAGATACCAACCAGCAAAAAGGCGAGTTTGTTTTGTTGCTGTCCGGTGCAGAAATCCTGGATAAATCTGAGACCAGCGAACACGCCCGGCATACATTAGAATGTTTGCTCGCTGAATTGCCATTAAAGCAGGCAGTTAAATTGGCCACAGCAATTACAGGCGAAAACAAAAATACACTTTATCAACTGGCACTGGATTTAACGGGCCGTTGAAAAACGTTTTCGAGGCAGCCGATGCAAGGCAAAAACAGGCGAAAAGGCGCAGTTTATGCTTAATAAATGAGCATTTTGAGTCTGTTTTTAACACCGTAGCGGCAACGCAGATAGTTCTTAAACGGCCTGTTAAAGACGGCAGGATATCGCGAATAGCCTAAATGGCTGCGCTATAATGCAATCACAATCAACATTACAACTGACAAAACGTGACCAGCATAACCATTACTCGCCCTGATGACTGGCATTTGCATTTGCGCGATGGTGAGCAACTGCGTGCCGTGTTACCCCATACAGCAAAACAATTTGCGCGCGCCATCATTATGCCGAACCTTAAACCGCCGGTTGTAACGACTGATATGGCGCTGGCGTATCGTGCACGAATACTGGCAGCATTGCCGGCAGCCCTGCAATCCCGTTTTGAACCATTGATGACGCTTTATCTGACGGATAATACCCCACCAGCAGAAATCATCCGGGCGAAAGAGAGCGGCGTAGTGCACGGTGTGAAATTGTATCCGGCGGGCGCAACGACGAATTCAGATGCCGGCGTGACCGATATTGCCAAATGCTATGCCGCTCTGGAGACAATGGAAAAGAGTAATCTGCCATTGCTGGTGCATGGTGAAGTAACGGATCCCGATGTGGATGTGTTTGACAAAGAGAAAGTTTTTATCGACCGGATACTTACGCCATTAACACAGCGTTTTCCTAATTTGCGCATCGTGTTTGAGCATGTCACCACCCGTGATGCTGTGGCATTTGTTACAGAAGCATCCCGGCAGGTTGCGGCCACCATTACCGCACATCATCTATTGCTGAATCGGAACGCAATCTTTCAAAGCGGTATCCGTCCGCACTACTTTTGCTTGCCTGTATTGAAACGTGAGATTCATCGGCAAGCTCTGCTGGAAGCAGCAACCAGCAGTAATCCCCAATTTTTTCTTGGCACGGATAGCGCGCCGCATGCGCAAACAAGTAAAGAGAATGCTTGTGGCTGTGCTGGAATTTTTACAGCCCATGCAGCCATTGAGTTATACGCGACAGCATTTGAGCAAGCTGGCGCATTGGATAAGCTGGAAGCTTTTGCCAGCTTTTATGGCGCAGATTTCTATCAATTGCCGCGCAATATTGGCCATATCACGTTAAATAAAGAAAAATGGGCTGTTCCGGAACAATATGAGTTTGCTGGAGAGAAGCTGATACCGCTCTATGCAGAGACCAGTCTGGGCTGGAAAATGGTGTAAAGTATTTTCTTGGAAGAGCAATGCTAAGATCGGGCTACCAATGTCTTAATGCCCGGTTCCAGCGATAAAGCAGCCAGGCAAAGCCGTTATAGGCAATCCGTGCGAGTGATCGGATGACGGGCAATTGAAACAACCTAGCCAGCCAGCGCTGACTCGGTGTTTGCTGCCAAAGATGGATAAATGCATCGATACCAATATTAAGCTGGCCCTTGCCATCTTTGACATACAATCGTTCGCGTACTTGCTCAAGTGAGCTTTCTACCTCGGAAACTGTATCCGGGTTGTTATGCACATCTACCCATTCAATATCGTTAACCCCACATTCCTGCATGCGTCTGCGCTGATCTTTGATTCCTGCATTGCAAACGGGGCAAGCACTGTTGTAATAGACTTTATTGGGCATTTCGAAGCTTCTTTCAAGAAACAAACCAGAAGTATAAACTTTCTAAGGCTCAAATTTAAAATGCTTTCAGATCAAGAGATATTCGACACCTTTTTTGCGTGCAGCTTAGGGTGCTGGCTGGCAGAAGCCTGCTTATCCTCGCTTTTTCTATATCCTAATAATTTGTAAGAACAATACGCACCAAAGCCAAATGCGATAGTTGCTAAAAGAACCGGAGAAGGCGTGGATATCTCCAGATTCCAGAGCAACCACTCCAAACCTGCAAGAACAATAAAAATAACCGGTGCAATAACTAAGGGTAATACATCGTTATCCAAAATTGTATCGACTTTCTCTTGAATTAAACGACCAGAGTTGCGAAGAAAATTACTGGAATGAGACGGACGGTTCTTTGCTCTTTGTTTAGTGATCTTTAAGCGTAATTTAGGCATTTATTTATTTTTGACGAGTAGAGTTTTTAATAAATTTGAATGAATCAGATAAAAACCCTGATCCGAATTGTTTTTATTGTTTATCGGTAAGCAGCCAGAAAAGTTTATAGCTTCAATAAGATTGGATTTGATGTGGATTACAATGAGGACCGGAATGCGAGAAACTCTAATCTATTTATCTGCTGATCGGTTTATAGTATCAATGTCCTGAAAAAAATGACAGATCAACTATATTTGCTAGATTGCTATTGTGATTAAATGAAAAAAAGATAAATGTGTGAAGAAATCAATAATAGGATTGATCATCAAATAGCGCGAGAATTATCAAATTTTTACCGCATTAAGGTTTTTTATGTGATTTTTTTCAAGAATGGAGATGGAACAATGAAAATAAAAATATTTGCAAATATAACTACGCTGGTTTTTTTGAGTGCAGCAAATAGCGCTTATGCTGGTCTTATGCCTGACAGCTACAGCATGCTGAACGGTAACACCGGTTCCTATAATTATTGGGATGAAACCTATACTGGTTCCGGTTGCGTGACGTGCGATAATGCAGCTTTAACAGGCGGCCGCGGTGATCTGACCGACGGGATTGTCGCGACCGACAACTGGTTTGTCACCGAAGCGCCTGCTGGGAATGGACCTTATTGATCCGGCCATTAAAAAGATTGATTAGAATCTCCGTATTCCGGCTTTTGCCGCTATGACAAATCGAACTATTTAATGGCCGACTCTATATGTAGGCTGGACTTTAGATCCGACGATCACTTTTCACTTGAATTCACCGGTCAACATCAGTTCGGCAGCTTTTTATTTCGATGATGCCGACGGTGCTGGTGGTGTTAGCGCACCGGCAAGTGTCACTGTCGACGGCATCAACTTCCTGATCGCTGATCCAAGCGGTCCGTCTCCATTCTCTTTCGTTGCTAACGGCTTATCGTTCGCCGGTAATGATCTTGTGGTTACTATCGAGAGGAATAACACATGGGTTTTTCTCAGCGAAGTGGAATTCAATGCCGCGCCTATTCCAGAACCAGAAACAGAAACTTACGCCATGCTATTGGCCGGATTGGGATTGCTGGGTTTCGTAGCGAGACGCAAGCAACAAAACGTATAACCGGATGGTGGATTCAATTTTTTCGCATATTTTTCTGCAATTAAATCATATTCTATTTCTTGACAATTCAAATGATCCACAGGTTGAAGAAGTTATAGAAATTACTTTAGGTAATTTCATGCCAAGATGACAAATAGCCTTTAACTATATGATATATTTAACATAACTAAAGTGTTAAATTATTAATCAATCTAAGGAAACCCTTAGAAATTTATGAGTTAATCACTCAAACTAAATAGTTATTAACAAACTTATCAACAGGAACTGTGGATAATCAATAAGACACTATAACAAATAAGATGATAACTCGAATTATGATAGTGTTGCCCGCTAGCAGGCCGTTGAAAAACCCGGCACTTTCAGTCTGAATTCTCGTTTTTAAAAAGCTGCGAGCATTTCAGTTATTTTCCAGATCTGTTTTTTTATCCGGAATGTTCATTCTTTGTGCAATTTTGTGAGAATTTTCTGCAATTCCCGTCTTTTTGCCCTTATCCGCACGTTTTATGCGGATTCAGGGCGTACTGTCCCTATGTGTGCGAACCAGCCCACCAACCAGTCAGGCTTCCGATACGTACCAGATTGTAAATGGCCGCAACAAATCGAAACTGCCCGCTGACTTTCTCTCGCCCGATTAGTTTCAGTTTGCGCATTCCGCCTACTGTCTTCATCCAACCGAATACTTCCTCAATTCGTTTGCGAATCTTCAGACTGATTGCATAGCCTTCATCTTGGCGAAAATCGTCCGGTACGGCGCTGCCTTTGCGTTTGGCCGCTACATGCGGAATCACGCCCAGTGCCTGTACTGCTTTGATGTGTGTGTCTACGTCGTAACCACGATCTTCTCCAACCGTGGCTCCCGATTTGGTGTTGGCTTGCAGCAGCTTGAGCGATTCTTCCCGTTCAGCTATTCCTGTTGCCGCCGATACGCTGACATCTACTACCAGGCCGTTACGGTTCTCCATCAATACATGCCCCATGTAGCACAGACGACTGGCATCGCCGTCGCTCTTGCGCGCCAGGCGTGCATCTGGATCAGTAGTCGATTCATGAGTGGCGTTACTGCGCTTTTCCCCTGCAAAGTCCCGGCTTGGGTTGCGGCTGTTGTCATCCGGCGGGTTGCTGCTGCCATCTTTGCGCACGAAGCTTTTGTGCGAGGCCCAGGCATCCAGTAGTGTGCCATCGATGCTGAAGTGCTCGTCACCACTCAATTCCACCTACTCCGCCAATTGCTTGACACCTGCAAAGAAATGCCCGGACATCTCGTTATCCAGCAAACGATCCCGGTTCTGGGTAAAGGTGCTGTGATCCCATACCGGATCATCTATGCCCAATCCAACAAACCAGCGGTACAGCAGGTTGTATTCAATATGCTCGACCAGTTGCCGTTCAGATCGGATCGTAAACAGTACCTGCAGCAGCGATGCTCTCAATAATCGCTCCGGCGGTATCGAGGGGCGCCCTTCTTTCGAGTAAACAGCTTCAAGCTGATGATCCATCCCCTTGAGTATGCCATCCACCAATACCCTCAAAGGGCGCAGTGCATGACTGACAGGGATCCGTTCTTCCAGATTGACGTAGCTAAAAAGCTGTTGTTGCGAGTGTTCAATTCTGCGCATGATTTATGAAATGAGTGGGTTCCATCAAATTTTACCCGACTCGGTGGGTTTTTCAACGGCCTGTTAGTGAGCTGCTTATAACTCTTTATCTTGCTCCTTCATTTCATCGACCAAGAAGCCCAACTGCTAACGGAGCTTGCCTCCTCATATAAAAGTTGCGCATCAAACCTGAATATGCCAAAGCAAAAGTAGAAGAAGGTTACTTAATGAGAAGTATGGAAAAGAAAAGTATGGAGAGTATGTATGCAATCCAGGAAACTGTAGCGATTACTAAAAAGGGTGTGTTTTTGTTAGAGCATGGTCGTGCCGATCACGATTGCCGTTATGATTGCGTACTTATTTCTCTTTCCAAATAGCAAAGACAAGCAAAGCCCACGCACTGAGAAACGAAATGCCGCCGAATGGTGTGATCATGCCAAGTCCGCGCATTCCGGTCAGACTTAGTGCGTAAAGACTGAAACTGAAAAAAATAATCCCGGCCATCATCAACCAGCCGGATATCGGGATTAAGCGAGACTTGGGAAAATGCAGTAACAACAGGCCAATGATGAGAATCCCGAAGGCATGATAAAAATGATATTGAATTCCGGTTTGATACACTGCCAGCATACTTTCTGATAGTGTTTGTTTCAGGCCGTGTGCACCAAAGGCGCCCAGTGCGATGCATAAAAAGGCATTTATGGCACCCAGAATCAGAAAAGTTTTTGGCATCGAAAATCTAGTCCTTATTAAATAAAGTGGAATTAATGCGAGATCCCTGTGCTTTATCAAGAATCTTTTGTTTTGCTGACATCAGCTTCACACATTCCGTGCGCGAATTTTACCTGAATTCTATCGTCGGAATGAATTTGTTTGCTGTCACGGATCACTGTGTTTTGCAGGGTATAGGTGATGCTATACCCGCGTTCCAGTACTGATTGCGGATTCAGGTGCGATAACTGCGTTTGTAAATGCTGCAGATTGACTGCCAATTTTTCGAAATAGCGGGAAAATGTGTAACGGAAACGTGCGGCGAATTCTTTTTGCTGCACCTCCAGCCGAGCAATACTCGGGCTTGCAGCCGCTAGCCGTTGATTGAATTCGAGTAATTTCCAGCGTTGTTTCTCGATTTGATGTGCCCAGGTCTTGATGTATCGATTCTGTAAATGTTGTAAATGAACATATTGCTGTTTGATCCGGTCACCAGGATGAATTAAACGATGCGCCAGGATATCCATTTTCTGCATTGCGTATTCAATGTGATGCAAAGTGATCCGATACATACGCTGGTGCAATGTTTTCAGAAGCTGGCTTAATTCCTTGTGATCCTTGCTGGCCAGTTCAGCGGCTCCGGTCGGCGTGGGGGCACGGATATCGGCGACAAAGTCTGCAATGGTGAAATCTGTTTCATGACCGATGCCGCTGATAATCGGTATAGAACTGGCAGCAATCGCAAGCGCTACAATTTCTTCGTTGAATGCCCATAAATCCTCAATGCTGCCACCACCCCGGCAGAGTATCAATACATCGCATTCCGCCCGTTGACACGCAGTTTTAATGGCATCAGCAATAGTATTGGCTGCTGTCTTTCCCTGCACCAAAGTGGGATAGATGATGATTGGTAATGCAGGCATGCGGCGTTGTAATGTCGACAATACGTCGCGCAATGCCGCAGTGTCCGGCGAAGTGATGATGCCGATTTGCTGTGTGAATGCGGGTAATGGTTTTTTATTTGCGGGGCTGAATAATCCGGCTTTTTCCAATTTGGATTTAAGTTTCTCAAATGCCTCAAATAACTCACCTGAACCGGCGCGCCGCATGGTTTCAACATTCAACTGAAAATCACCGCGCGGCTCATACAGTGTAACGAGCGCCAGAACCTCGACTTGCATGCCATCTTTAGGCTGCCAATCAATGTATTGATTCTTGTGGCTGAATAGGACGCAGCGTATTTGTGCGCTGGCGTCTTTTAGGGAGAAATACCAATGGCCTGACTGATAGCACTTTAAATTAGAAATTTCACCTTTAACCCACAGTAAAGGTATGTTCTGTTCTAGAAATTGCTTAGTGTTGTTGTTTAACTCGCTTACCGTTAGCACGGTACGGGAAAGATTGGCGATTGGAAACAGACTCATTTTAATATTGTGTAATAATCCACATATTTTTCTGAAACAGTGTGATCGTAATGTTTAGGTAAAGTGCGTGGTTATAAGGATATTTGTAATTAATAGTATATTTATTAATATATTTATTATGGGATTAAAAAATAATCAACTTAGAAAAGATGTTTAGGTCTGAGAACTTAATTCTAATATAAGTTACATATTCACAAACTTATCCACAAAAGATGTGGATAAAAATGGCTGCTTTCCTTGCTGAAAATACACGATCAAGATACATTTCATGCCAAATTGGTTACTTAGTTATAAAATAATCGATTCAGGTAATATAGTACGCTACGGAATAATACCTGGATCTACAGTGAGTGAGGAGACTATCACGTGTTATCTTTAATTCAAGCGGCTGGCTGGCCAATCTGGCCAATTATCATCGCCTCCATAGTTGCCATGGGCATCATCGGGGAACGGATGTGGACATTGCGTTTGAGTGTTATTTCGCCTAAAGAATTATTGCCTAAGGTATTAAACGAATATAAAAGAGGTGGCGTCAATCCGGAGATGCTTGCGCGTCTGCAGAAACATTCTCCATTAGGAAGAATTCTTGCTGCCGGGCTTAAAAATGTGAAAAGTTCGCGTGAGATCATGAAAGAATCGATTGAAGAATCGGGTCGTGTGATTGCGCATGATCTGAGTCGCTACCTGACTACTTTGGGGACTATTGCTGCGCTGAGTCCTTTGATGGGGTTGTTTGGTACCTTGGTCGGTATGATTGAGATTTTCGGGTCGAATTCTCCTACTGGTAGCAATCCGGCGCAGCTTGCTTATGGTATTTCTGTCGCTCTGTATAATGCAGCGTTTGGCATACTCGTGGCGATTCCCAGCATGATTTTTTATCGCCATTTCCGTGCAAAGGTTGATGATTTTGTTATTGAAATGGAGTTGCAGGCTTTGAAATTAGTGGAAATAGTGCATGGAGAGCGAGAAAGTTGAGATGTCTGCAGGAGATTGGCTATTGCATTAACTGCTTTTGAGCGCATGGTCTGTCAAAGATTGATCAATCCTGTTTCTGGAATGCTTCGGAAAGCACTCATGGGAATTCAAAAATTTATTCTCGGCAGTTCCAATTTTGGTTACCGGAAAAATAGCTTTAATTTCTTCAAGTTTGAAGGTATCCGGGTGATTTCACCGGGATAACGAAGCATGATATTGATGGAGTAGTGTATACTTCGGCTGAATCGATTTTGACCGGAAATGCACTTAAGAACAGGCTGGTATATAGAGTGCGGTATAAACATTAAAGCCTTCCCTTACTGCCGCTCAATAATTTTCTTAATATAATAATATAAGATGCTTATCGACTTGGATTATATGCGCATTTGCTAATGAAATTGAATGGTTGCTGAATAACGGATTGGTTATTCGGCGCTCGCTTTTTTGAGAGCAGTTTGTAGATTGATCGTTTTACACGTAAATGAATGGGAATACTGGAATCTTGAGAAATATAAATTCGATAATAAATCATAACTACCGGATTGTTATTGTGTTGTTTCTCTGCATTATAGTTTTACAAGGCTGTGTGTCGACACCAAAGAATGGTGGTCAGGAATTGGACCCAGTCGATCCGCACGAAAAAATTAATCGCGTTTCATATGATTTTACTGACAAAGTAGACCGGATGGTGTTTGAACCCGTCGTCAATTCCTACATTACTTATGTACCTGATGCGGCACAACGGTCGATTGGAAATTTCTACGATAACTTGTCTTATCCTAATGTTGTTTTAAATTCTTTCTTACAAGGCAAAGTAAAGCAAGGAACTGAAGATACGCTGCGTTTTGTTGTGAACTCAACGGTCGGTTTGTTTGGCCTTTTTGATATGGCAACCCATATGGGATTACAAAAGCATGATGAAGATTTCGGTCAAACATTAGGCGTATGGGGAGTGAATCCTGGATCTTATCTATTTATCCCGTTTTTAGGTCCCAGTAGTGAACGTGACGTAACCAATATTCCAATAGGGCTTTTTACTAATGTGCTATTTTACGCAGGACTTGCGGTGGGTACATCATTTGCTGCTCCTTTAACTATTCTGGGTGCTATCGATAAGCGTGCACGTTTATCCGGTCCAATGAGAATTCGTGATGAAGCCGCATTGGATCCTTATTTGTTTGTCCGTGAAGCATCGTTACAGCAACGTGAATTTTTAATTCATGATGGGAAGCTGCCATTAGACCTTTATTACGATCCTTTTCAGGATAATCCGTTTGAGAAAGACTCTGAAAAAACAAAAACAAAAACAAAAACAGAAAAGAAATTATGATCAAACATAGTTTAATAGTCAGATGACTTAAACTAAATTGTCAGATATTTACAGGAAGAGGTCTTATGTGAAAAATCCATTTCAGTCAGACAAGATTGGTATTATGCATTAAATCTATTGGGAAATTTGTAACAGACAGGGCACTTAGGAATATGGACGGGTTTCAAAGAATATCGGATGTATCACAGCAATACGATGATTTTGTTCTTAATGACGAAACACCTTTATCGAATACAGCATCAAACCTGAGTCAGGAAGCAATCAATACCGCTGAGCTGGAGAATAAATTTACCCAAGCTCGCGAGGCTATGTTGTCCTTGCAGAAATCGGATGGACACTGGTGTTTTCCGTTGGAAGCGGATTGCACAATTCCGGCAGAATATATTTTGATGATGCACTTCATGGATGAAGTGGATGTTTTATTAGAGACAAAAATAGCGCGTTTTATTCGTGATAAACAGGATCTTAGTCATGGTGGCTGGCCGCTGTATTATGGCGGTGCCTTTGATATCAGTTGCACCATTAAAGCGTATTATGCCCTGAAACTGGTGGGTGACTCTCCCGATGCGGCGCATATGGTGCGCGCACGGGAAGCCATTCTGGAGCGCGGCGGCGCAGCCAAAGCGAATGTCTTTACCCGTTTGTTGCTGGCAATGTATGACCAGATTCCTTGGCGTGGCGTACCCGTTGTGCCTGCAGAACTTGTTTTGCTGCCGCGCTGGTTTCCTTTTCATCTTAGCAAAGTTTCTTACTGGTCACGTACCGTGATGGTGCCCTTGTCCATTCTGTGTACGATGAAGGCGTCCGCTGTTAATCCGCGGCAAGTGAACATTCGTGAATTGTTTATCATTGCACCAGAAGAAGAAAAGAATTATTTCCCAAAGGCGGAAACGCTGCTGAAACGCTTTTTTATGTTGACTGAGCGCGTATTGTCGCGAATAGAACCCAGACTTCCCCGATCAGTACGTCAATACGCCATACGCCGTGCAGAAAGCTGGACCCTTGAACGTTTGAACGGAGAATGTGGCATCGGTGCTATTTTTCCAGCCATGGTCAACGCACATGAATCATTGGCATTACTGGGCTATGCGTATGATCATCCCAATCGCGTGCAGTGCCGCAATGCATTGCGAGGATTGCTGGTCGATGAAGGCGAGCGCGTTTGGTGCCAGCCTTGTACCTCACCGGTCTGGGATACTGTGTTGACAAGTCTGGCGTTACAGGAAGATCCAATGACGGATCAGAAACCGGTGCTGCAGGCGCTGGATTGGCTGGTGGAACAACAGATTCTGGATGAGCCGGGCGACTGGCGCGATAACTGTCCGGATTTGCCGGGTGGCGGTTGGGCTTTTCAATATGCGAATCCGCATTATCCTGACCTTGATGATACCGCTGCGGTTGCCTGGGCAATGGACCAGGGCGATGCAGAGCGTTATCAAAAGCCTCTGGAACGCGCAGCCAACTGGCTGTGTGGCATGCAGTCGCGTAATGGCGGATTTGCAGCCTTTAACATCGACAATACTTATCATTATCTGAATGAGATTCCATTTGCTGATCATGGTGCGTTGATTGATCCGCCGACCAGTGATGTGACCGCGCGCTGTGTTGGTTTCCTTGGAAAATATGGTAGATCGCATCACCAGCATGCTGTGCTGCGCGGTATCAGCTATTTGTTGCGGGAACAGGAGTCCAACGGTGCTTGGTTCGGGCGCTGGGGTACTAATTATATTTATGGTACATGGTCTGTTCTGGAAGCATTCCGTTTGGTTCAGTTTGATATGCAACATAAGTCGGTGCGCCGTGCCGTGCAGTGGTTAGAATCCATGCAAAGAGCGGATGGCGGTTGGGGTGAAACCAACGACTCTTATCTGGATACCCAGCTTGCTGGTAAGTTTCCCGAGACCAGTACCGCGTTTCAAACCGCTTGGGCTGTGCTGGGTTTGATGGCGGCCGGTGAGGTAAACAGCGAATCGGTACGCAGAGGCATTAATTACTTATTGCGCAATCAATCGAGTGATCATTTGTGGGAAGAACCCTGGTTCACCGCGCCCGGCTTTCCGCGCGTTTTCTATCTACGCTATCACGGATACTCAAAATTCTTCCCATTATGGGCGCTGGCACGTTACCGTGCGTTGACCAGAACAGTAGCTGCGTGCCTATAACCGGACTGGTAACAGCCTTACGCACTGAGGCCAACTGCGTATCACCGGCGCGAATCCCGTTCAACGCAATAATGCCGGTTGATGACCTGGCGGTTTTGTGGCTCAGCGGTATGGGTGCTCAGGCTGCTCGGACAGCGGCTGAAGGATTGCATCAGCATGGGGTCACTGCATTGGTGAGCTTCGGTGTTGCCGGTGCATTGAATCCCGATTTGAAGCCAGGTGATTTGGTATTGCCGGATGCGATACATGCGGGTATCCAGCTGCCGGTAAACATTACCTGGCGAGACCGGTTGCAGAATTTGCTGCCGGCAGATATTACCGTATGGAATGGTATCTTAGCGAACAGTGATACGCCATTGACAGGTACCAAAGCCAAACAGGATCTGGCGCAAGTAACAGGCGCCTGTGCGGTGGATATGGAAAGCGCTGCAATTGCAGCAGTAGCGGCGGCGGCAGGCATTCCGTTTATCGCTGTGCGCGCCATCATCGATCCGCTTCAATTCTCACCCCCGGAAGCACTTCTCGGAGCTGTGTATCCGGATGGCGGCATAAATTCCATGCGTCTGATGGCATTGATACTAAAACGCTCAGTCCATTTAACTACACTCTTGCAAATGGGAGCGGGGATGCGCGCCGCACGCAAAACATTATCATGCGTTATTCAATCAGCCGGTGCCGGACTCAATAGTCAATTAACCGATCAATCGGCGTAAGGGTGCGCTATTGCGGTTGCAATTGCAGCGCGGCCAGCCGTGCATACAACACGCTTGATTGCAGCAATTCAGTGTGTGTCCCCAATGCATCCAAACGTCCATGGTCGAGCACGGCGATACGATCGGCGGATTGTACAGTTGCCAGACGATGGGCAATGACCACCGTGGTGCGGTTGCGCATCAGTCGTTGCAGTGCCTGTTGTACCCAAAACTCACTTTGCGCATCCAGCGCGCTGGTGGCTTCATCTAATAAAAGTATCGGCGCGTCAGCCAGTATGGCGCGTGCAATGGCCAACCGTTGCTTTTGCCCGCCCGACAGCCCCAATCCGGAATCCCCCAACTGTGTTTGATAGCCTTGCGGCAATTTGCTGATAAAATCGTGCGCATAGGCTGCCTCGGCCGCAGCTTCCACTTCTGCATCACTGGCATCGGGGCGGGCATAGCGCAGATTGTCGCTGATGGTGCCATAAAATAAAGCCGGGTTTTGCGCGACTAAGGCAAAGCACTGGCGTAACGCAAAAATATCCAGGTGCCGGATATCAATACCCTCCAGCTTGATACAACCGGACTGATGGTCAAAGAAGCGCAACAACAAATCAAACAACGTGGATTTTCCTGCACCCGAAGGACCCACCAGTGCCAGAGTCTCCCCCGCCCGGATAGTAAGCGTCAAATGATCGATAGCGAGCACATCGGGACGGGAAGGGTAGACAAAGCACAATTGATCAATGGCGATATTTCCAGATACTTTCGGTAATGGACTGGGTTTTTCAGGCGATTGAATCAGATTCGGCGCTTGTAATAATTCTATCGTCCGCTCGGCCGCCCCGGCGGCATGCTGTAACTCACCAATCACTTCCGAAATAGAAGCAACGGCCGAACCGACAATGACGCTATAAAAAACAAAAGCAGCCAATTCTCCGGCACTGATGCGGCCTTCGATCACATCAATCCCTCCCACCCATAGCATCAGTCCGATGGCACCCATTACCAGTAAAATAACCAGGGTAATGAGTAATGCGCGTTGCAGAGTGCGCTGTTTAGCTACGGCAAAGGCTTCTTCTACTTGCTCGTGAAATTTGCGCTGGTCAATGGATTGATGATTATAGGCTTGAACCGTTTTGATCTGCCCAAGCACTTCACCGACATACGCGCCGACCGCAGCAACTTTATCCTGGCTTTGGCGCGACAAATGCCGCACGCGGCGGCCGTAGATCAAAATCGGAATGACCACCAGCGGTACACAGATCGTCACCAGTGCAGTGAGTTTCGCATTGGTAATGAATAACCAGATAATACCGCCAATCAACATAATCAAATTACGCAACGCGAACGATACGGACGATCCGATCACGGTTTGCAGTAACGTCATATCAGCTGTCAGGCGGGATTGAATTTCGAGACTGCGGTTTTCCTCAAAAAATCCCGGATGCAGATGAATCAGATGATTGAATACTTTGCTGCGAATATCCGCAATCACTCGCTCGCCAAGCCAGGTAACCCAGTAGTAACGGGTAAATGTACCTGCAGCCAGGGCTATCACCAGCAGTAAAAAGATCACCACATACTGACTCAGCAGATCTTTTGACTGTGTCGCAAATCCTTGATCAATGAGCAAACGGATGCCTTGTCCGATCGATAAGGTAATCGTCGCGGTAAATAACAGAGCCAGCAAGCTGTAGACGACCTGGCGCTGGTAAGGAGCGATAAACTGTGCCGCTTTTTTGATGGATTGCCAGCGGGTTTGCGCGGTGTGTGGAAGTTTTGCCATGAATCACTAGTTCTTAGTAGCCGGTTTTATTACGAACCCGCCTATGTGGAGTATCCATGCGACGATCAATCCAACGCCTGCACTGATGTGTATTGGGTTCACAATCAATTCCTGCAACAAGGCGCTTCAGTCGTGCCCCACCAGACATTAGCCGCCACAGAGGGTGCTGTGAGCCATGTTAAGTAGATTGCTATCAGCATGACCAATGCCGAGCGCGCGCTGATATTATGCGGCAGCACGAGGAAAAGAACTGTCATCAGCACGAACAACATACCGTTTAATAGGACATTGAAAAACTATCTGCATTGCCGCTGCGGTCGCAAAATGCTCATTTAGTAAGCACAAACTGCGCTTTTTCGCCTGTTTTTGCCTTGCAACGGCTGCCTCGAATAGGTTTTTCGACGGCCTGTTAGTACGAATTGAATGAGGGCGCGGATGTGGCGCGGCGACTCCCCAGATCACTCCGAACAGAGCCAACACCAGACCGTGAACAAGAATTTGTCTCCCTCTGCATTTTATAACCATGCTGTTTCTCTCAATAGAATCAATAGAGTTGGATGCGATTGATTTTTAACCTAATTTGCAATGTGATATTTCTCACTGACAGCGCGACTAGAACAAACTATCTTGTGGAAACAATTCTGATTTATCTAAATTGTAACAGAGCCATTTTATCGAATGGTGCATTAATACTAAGTTCTAGGGAGATTTATCATGAAAATAAAGTTTATTCTAACGACAGTTTTAAGTATTGTCCTGGTGTCGGCGATGATGGACATCCGGGCATCGCATCCAGATGACGTTGGTACACCGGATCTTGTGCTAAAAGCAGATTTGATTTTAGAGGGCAAGGTGGTCGACGTGGAATATCGTTCATCCGATGTTGAATCGAGTGATCAGGTTGCGATGCCGCATACATTTGTCACTTACGAAATCGAGACAAACTACAAAGGCCGCTCGAGCGAAGGCCGATTTATTACGTTGCGTTTTCGCGGCGGTCCAGATGACCAAGGAAATACGCTCATTATTTCGGGCGTTCCGCTATTCAATATTGGTGACTATGATATCGTTTTCGTGAGCGGCAATGGACAGGAGCTTTCCCCGGTCGTGGGTGGTAACCACGGCCGTTTTCGTGTAGACAACAACGAAATTTTTTCCGATTCCTGGCAAGAAGTGTGGCTGCTAAGCAACGGCCGAATCGATCATGGCAAGTTAAATCCGGATAAATCTGTTGTGACGCACCGTATCGGCGCCAACGAATTTAGCTTCGAAACCAAAGATAAGTCAAGCTGGAAACCACAGCCCGGTGCACAAAGAGCAATGGCAGCACAATTCAGAAAATATCTCGCAGAAAGCGTTCGTCAGCAATTCACGCCACAAGTACTTAGCAGCCTTGTGGCGGCCAAGAGTGTCAATATTAATGAGCGATTTACAGTCGGGGCCGCGCAACCGGTTGCAGGACCTGCTGTGCTACAAGTCAATGCGCCACAAACTACTAACAGTGATGAATCGGTGCCATCGAGCGGCAGTGAGCCACTCCAAACAAAATGAGCGGTGCAAGCCATCAGAATAAGATAGCCGATTCATGTTCGAACTAGATAAATAGGAGATTGAAAATGGACTTACGCAAATTAAATAAACTTTTGGTAGTAATGGTGTTTTCTGCCATGGCGCAGCAAACCTTCGCATACACAACCATTAAGTGTAATGGAAATACTGCCAAATGGGCTGGCAATAATTATACTGTTAGAGCCTCATCGGTCGGGTTCCCGGTGGGGTCGTGGCGCGATGCCTTATCGTCTGTCATCACGCACTGGAACGGAAATCCCAGTAATTTGAGTTATGGTGTTGTGTGGGATGAACCGGGTGTGGCGGCCAATAACAATGAAAATGAAACCTGGTGGGAAGCGAATAATGGATCCAATATCGGGACTTACCCAGCAGTCACCTATACGTGGTTCAACAGCAGCTGCAATATTAAGGAAGCTGATGTTATTTTCAATAACAGCGTGGCTTATCACTACACAACCAGTAAAACGAGCCTTTGGCCTTATGGAGGGGCATCTCGCCCGTTTCAAACGACTGCAATGCACGAATTCGGTCATGCGGGCGGGCTGGCGCATACTGCAAATACTTATAACATCATGGGGCAAGACTGGACGCATATCCACGCGAACGGGTCTACCGCTATGGCATATAGCGGTGAGGATGCCAATTCAGGGCTGGTGGCGGTGTATGGGCTATGGGCTGGCGGACCCGAAGATCTTGGTGTCGTACACTGGAGATATACCGGTAACAGTGGAGAGTACAGTACTCATGGACGGACCCGTTTATTCAATACCTCTAATGTCGAACTAACTAAAGTTGCTGGAACCGCCGAGCCCGTTTATCGAGTCAACAAGGGACAGACGGTTAAGCTCGAAATGACTTACGAGAATATGGGACGAACCAGCCCGTTGACTGTTCCGGTCGGTTATTACGTATCGACCAATGACTTGATTACCACGAGTGATACATTTCTTGGCGAAGGAAGCGTAACGTTATACCGTGGATTTCCTGATACCACCTCAAATACCTATTTGGTGATACCCGCTAATCTCGTTAGCGGGCAAACATATTGGCTTGGCGCGATTATCGACTATAAAGGCAGTATTGCAGAGCGAAGTGATGCAAACAACGCAACCTACCTCGGGATTTTTATCAACTAAGTACCAAAAAATCAGTATCGATTGATAAGTATGAAGCTTCTTTTTTCATTGCTGCTATGATGGGAAAAGAAGCTTTCTACTTTTCAACCTTGCTTGCCAGATTGATATAGCGAATGCTGTTGTGTCAATTGACCGAATTCGGCCCCCTCAATTCTATCGAGCTGAGAAAAAGCTTGTGCCAAAGTGTAACGTGTAGAAGATTTCATGGGCTATACTGTCAAGGCAAGTTTCTGGATTGAATGGGGTGTACAGGAGTCTTTTGATTGATAGCTATATTTTCTAAACTATCAGATTAATTCAGCTTGGCTAGAGATTGTCTAGTTTCATTAAACTTCTTTCTTCAGCAGTAGTTAATAATCTCAGGCAGGGCAGATAACCATCATAAACGATTCCGTGCACTTCTATCCGTTTTTGCGAACGTAACATACTGATCAAGTATTGTGTGATTCCTTGTGTAATCATTTGCCCAGGAACTAGCACCGGGACCCCCGGCGGGTATGGGGTGATCTGATCGGCGCTTACTCGTCCATTCAGATTTGAGTTGACCTTATCCTGTTCATCCAGAAGCGGCATGAGTTCGCCGTCGCAGTAGAATGCATCGCGCGGTAGGTACTTTAGTTCAGTGAAGCGAGGAATTTCAGCTGTTTGATAGAGTCTTTGCGGTGCGCGATTTTCACGGGCGATTCGCATCATCGCATCATATAAGCGTGATACTTTGCTGCGGGTGGTGCCGATGGTAAGGAGTAAAGTGAGCGTGTTGAAAGTGGATTTTTCTACCTGGATATTAAAGCGCTCGAACAGTTCGTGAATTAATTCTTCAATGGTGAATCCGCAACGGGAGATATCTACCGTTACTTTGGTGGGGTCGAGTTGAACATTATCCTGTTTTATTTCATCTGGCAGTAGTTCGGAAAGTTCCAGCACCTGGAATGCTCCAGTGGAATTAATTTGCGCGCGTAATTCTTTTGCCAGCTCTAATGTGCGTGAAAGAAGTTTATATCCCTCCAGAACGATTTGCTTTCTTGCCACGTCAAGACTTGCAATCATGCTGTACTGTGGACTGGTCGATGTATGCATGTTGAAGATCTCGCGAAACAGATGTTCGTTGAAATCAGGGTCGTTGACATGAATCATGCTGGATTGTGAGAAAGCGGACAATACTTTGTGGGTGCTTTGGGTGGCATAATCTGCCCCGGCTTCCAGTGCAGTGGGCCGGAAAGCAGGATGAAAGCGGGCAAAGCCATACCACGCTTCATCTATGATTACTTTCATGCCTTTGGCATGCGCCGCTTGAATAATCGGTGGTAAATCATAGCGCAAACCATCATAAGTGCGATTGGTCAGTATCAGTGCTTGCGCATCACTATGTTCTTCGATTGCTTTGAATAGCGTTTGCTTGGGTACCGGTCCGTAAATATTAAATTTTTTGTTGACTGAGGAATCCAGATCAAAGAATCGAGCATCGGCACAGATACTGATAGATCAGCACGGAATATGTGCTCCCCGATGAATTCATAGAAATCGCTTACCCATGGGCTGTCACGCAGTGAATCGCCGGAAGAATGTCCTGGAGTATGCCATGCGTCCTTAGCCATCAGTACATAGTTTTTAAGCTGATCATAAAAAGGCGTGCGCGCTTTTTCCTGAAGCTGCGCGTTGAGGATTCGGTACATGCCGCGGTAATCACGTTCTTCCCGATAAAAGTAACCATCAACGGTTTCGGAAAAAAGTACATCGACAACTTCATCTTCCTGTTCTTGCGCGATCAGGATGTAAATATTCAATTCCGGCCGAAAAAGGTTAACTTTCTGCACCAACTCCAGCGCAGTAATTTGCAAATCGCGCGCATGCTTCCCATGATTTTTTAGGGTGTAGAGCCGGTCATCAACGACTAACCCTTGAATATCACCGTCTTGTTCAAGTGATTGGAGTGCCTCGTGTGCAGTGGTAACACCAGAAAAGATGATGCCAAACGGATTCTCCATAGATTTGGCAGCGGCATTTAATCCTTTGATGAATTCTTTTAGTACCAACTTCTCATCGTTGATAATTAGAATCCGGCTGATCGGTTTCTTCATGAAATACTGCCTATTGAATTAAATACGCCGCCCTTTGTTTCGAATCCCGGGTTACTGTTAAGAAACTGTTTGTGTTGCCGTTGCGGCGATAGAATAGGGTTAAAAATTCGCATTTATCCCGCGCAAACTGCACTTTCTCTCCCATTTTTGCTATGCACTGGCCGTTTCAAATGCGATTTTCATTGGCTTGCTAATTAATTTTCTTATTCATAGCTTGATAAAGTAAATTGATATGACTTTGCATTGGTCAATTGCATTAGCACATTACTAACAACTGTGGAAGCGTTGATCATTATAGATGGAATGTGTAATTGGCCGTTTCCGCTCGAGAAAGTTGCGATACTGGCCGGGATTGCTGGTAATGATGTAACGCTGGCCAGTTCAAGTTCAAATACGTAGGCTGGACTATCTTCAATCAATCGTAAATTAACCGTCAATGCTTCACCTGTTCCAATATCGACAGCGAAGCTGAGAATACCCTCGCTGAAAACACCTGTTGTATCGGTTACTGCAACTTGACTAATTTGAACAAAGTTATCGGTGGAAACTGTTGAACTAATAGCACCTATCGTTGGTGTGGCAGTCAGGTTACCACCCAAGTTTGCTATAGGCAGTTTTTCAATGGCATCAATGACGTTCATTCCATCAAAAATAACCCGCCCGAATACCGTAAAGCCACCGTTCTGATTGTCCAGATTCGAGGAATTATCTGCGAGATTGACAAACCATTGGCTGGTTGCACTGTTTGGATTGCCGGAAAGTTTCGCCATGGCAACGGTTCCGCGTGTATTGGAAATCTTGAATTCATTGGTAATCGGAGGAAATGTATTAACCGGCACGAGTGTTTTTTCATCGGCACCATCGACGATCTTGAAACCGCCGCCTTGAATGACAAAGCCAGGAGCGCTGCGGTGGAAGATCCCGTTCGTATAGGCATCGCTATCGACGTAGTTGAGAAAGTTGGCTGTGGTAAGCGGTGTTTGTGTTTCAAACAGTTCGATACAAAATTGACCCATATTGGTATTAAAACAAGCGACTGGATTAGCTTGTGTAATGGGTGATAAAAAAAACAAGCAGGCAAATAGTGCGGTTTTATAAGATGTTTGAATAGGGCGCATAATGATTGAAAGTGTATGAGGAATAAAATTGGATTGTACTGACAGAAATCAGCGTGAAGCAATTGTTTTATTATTGATAAGCTTCAGCTTTGTAGCAAAGAGATGCTACGGTATCGGAATTAATGGGTTTTTAACGCGATGCACAAAGAAAAAATAAATCAGTGCACTCGTGATGGCTGCAAAGAAGCACCAAACTGAAGCAAAGGTTTCCAGAAAAGTAAAATAAGCAACGAAGAATCCTATTGTTATCGTGATGCCCGCAATATACAAGTGCCGATAACTGGAAAAAATAAATGGTGCGCAGGTGGCTAATAGATACAAAACAATGACAAATTGATAACCAGCGACATCATGTTTGTAATTGATACTGTGATTGATAATCTCTGCGATGATAGGCTGTTTAAGGAGACCGATCGCGGTATATATCGCAAGCCCAATACCTGCTATGCCAATTAATGCAATAGTTTTCCTGCGTTTACTGTTTGTTTCTGAGCAATAGACTGCGTAGGGTGCAAATAGTGGCCAGATAATGCCGATAAAAACACCGTAAATATTACTTAACCAGAATTGAATTTGCACTGCATCGTTATCGATTAGAAAAATCCACAATAATCCTTCTATGATCTGTTGGATAGCAAAGATAAGTGGAATAAGCGCTATTGGAAGATCTCTTTTGTGAATGCTTTTCCGGATTGTTGCGACACTGACAATCAAAAGTGTGCCACCCACTATAAAGCTTGCTTCTGCTGAAAAACACATCTTGATTATCTGTTCCTAGTCAACTAATTTTTTATATTTTAAGCATAGCGCTTTTTTAACACCTTAATCGAACTAGCCGGACAAAGTCCAGTAATTAATTGCTATCTATCCGGCAACCTAAATCTGTTTAATGTCTAACCGAAATATTCGATGATGCCTTGAAATGCGCGACTACTACCTTTTATTGTTGTGTCAATAGATACAGCTGAAGTTTCACCGTTTTGAACTAAACTTTACATTTTCTCTTAAGCAACCATATGCAATAATGCATCGATAAAAGAATTTTGAATAGGTTTATCTGGTTTAGGGCAAAAGCTAACAAAATCCTTATTGAGCGCAGCCTGAGTAATCAGTTTTCTGACATCGGAAAAGGCAAAGTGACTTCGATTGTTAACAGCGTAACAACGCTGCGGTGTTTTATCAAGGTGATCGGCGTATATCCAGGTTACGGTGGCGGCCATCATGCAGAAGTTGAGATGATTGGTAACGGCATGGTAGTTTCGGGTTTGGCTTTTTGAGCTACCGATTTCCTGCTTGATCTCTTTGAAACTGGCTTCTATTTTCCAGCGTGCGCCGTAGTATTCGATGATCTGCTCGACGGTGAGATCGAGATCGGTGGTAAAGAGTGCGACCCATTGTGATCTTCGGTAGATCCAAACAACGCGCACGGCACATTTGAGTGTTTTCAACATCATGATGTTGTCAAAGGCCAGAACATCGCGTTGTTTGCCGTGGAGGTTAACCGAATAAGTGGTAGCGCGTTCAAGGGATTTATTGGCCAGTGTTGTGGCATTGCCCATCTTATGGCCATACTTTTTGGATCGGCCGAGCTGATGTTTTTGGTGTTCGGGTGGTAGCGCAAACGAAGTGGTGTTGACGCGCAATCTGGAAAGCATATGATAGTGCTGTCCAACGGTTTTGCGCATCGGTTTAAGCAAGCCGTCGTTTCCAAACCAGCTATCGGTAACGATCAGCAATGGGATACCAAGAAAAGCGGCAGAAATTTCCAGCAGCATTTCAATGGCCTGCTCAAATTTGGTTTGAAACGGTGGTATCTTGCCATCAACCCTAACCTTCTTGGCCGCAATCGTTTTTTCCATGTGATAGAAACGAAAAGCCAGCGTTAAGCAAGCCCAGCGGCCTTTGACAATTTTTAATAAACCGATGGACACAATATTTTGTGACCAGGGGTATTGCGATTGGTTGGTCTTGGCAGCATGGTCAAAGAAAGACGCGCAGCCGAAAATCTTTTTGCCAGTCTTGGGATTGATGGTGTCATCCAAGGCCAGTAATAGCCGTCCTTTTGTCGTCGGGTTGGGTATCAGAGACCACAGCGTCATCCAAAGGCGTGACCAAGGCAATTTTGATGAGGCCATGAAGATGTAAAATCGGCGCTGACTAAGCGACAGCCCGAACAATATCCGCAAGCATCGCAATAGGCTGGCGCTGCGTGAAGAAGTGAAATGAGTGATAACAGCCAGGAGCGTATAAACAAACCAGACACCTCGTTCATCGCCTTTGCCGCGGTGGTTAAATTCCTGCTGGAGGGGGAAGAGGATATTGCGTAGAATGAACATGCGGCGATGCCTTTTTTATTATTGGTTTCAGTTGCTTAGCAGATGAAATTATAACAAAACCCGTGCGTCGCTGCAATCATATCTTGCTGTATTTAAAGGATATATTTCGATTTTTACCCTACGATGAACAGGGTCGATATCAGCGCTATCTTGCCACTCAAGAAAAAATCCCGATAATCCAAAATCCCAGACAATTGAATCATCGGTTCATAAAAAAAGCGTGAAACTTTAGTAGATACAGTTTTGGTGGTTTTGATGATGGCGTTGTTTGTTAGAATTCTGCTAAAATGCGAAATTCTATAAAAGTGTCAAGCAAGGAAAAGTTGTCATGGCTTATGTAGTAACCGAAAATTGTATTAAATGTAAATATACAGATTGTGTGGATGTATGCCCGGTGGATTGTTTCCGCGAAGGGCCCAATTGTTTGGTCATTGATCCCGATGAGTGTATTGATTGCACATTATGTGTTGCAGAATGTCCGGTAGAAGCAATTTATGCAGAGGATGATGTGCCTGATCAGCAGCTTAATTTCATCAAACTGAATGCTGAGTTGTCTAAAAAATGGCGGCCAATCATTGAGAAAAAAGATGCCCCTCCCGATGCGGACGAGTGGGCAGGCGTTGCGGATAAACTCAAATATTTGCAGCGCTAATAAGAAATTGCGGTAATTCAGATGCCGCATGTTTGACTCTTCACTATTCCCGCAAATCCCCTTTAGTGAGGTTTTTAAGCGCATAAATGCCGGTACTACGGTTGTAACACCGAACCGCAGGCTTGCATTGGCGCTTAAAGAACAATTCAATCAAGATCAAATCGGCCTAAAATTGGCGGTTTGGTACTCGGCTGATGTACTGCCATTTATAGCCTTAATTGAGCGAATTTACCTTGATGCGCTGTATGTCAAGCAAACATCTACTTTGCCGTTGTTGCTGTCCGCAGCACAGGAACAGGTGCTGTGGGAATCGATTATTCAATCCTCTGCAGCAGGAAAAACATTACTGAGGATTTCACAGACTGCGCAATGTGTTCAGGAAGCATGGCAATTGGCGCATGCATGGCAGCTTATCCCGAAACTTAAAGATTTTTATCCGAATGAAGATGGTAAAGCGTTTCTGGATTGGACAAAATCCTATCAAGACAAAACAGCGCGTAACCGGCAAACAGACCAAGCACGTATTTGTGATCTGATCACAGAACAATACGAATACCTGGATATAAAAAAACCATCTTCTCTGGTTTGCTATGGTTTTGATGTTTTTACACCGCAACAAATCACTTTCTTAAAGAAATTGACCGCCACTGGGTGCGAGGTCGTAATAGCCGCTCCGGCAGCTAAGCATTCATTAATTTTGGGTGGTGCCCGGCGCATTGAATATGCGAGCAGTCGTGAAGAGATTTTTCAGGCAGCAGCATGGGCGCGATCCAAAATAGAAACAGCGGATCATGCGGTTCGTGTCGGCATCGTGGTACCCGCTTTGGCCAGTTGCCGCAGCACGCTGATCCGTATTTTTAATACGGTGATGCATCCGGATATTAGATTTGCATTACCGGGCTCTGCGCGGCCAGTTGCGCCATTCAATGTTTCGTTGGGTTTGGCGCTAACGGAATATCCGCTGATTGATGCAGCTTTTGCAATTCTGGAATTGCTGAGTCAGGAAATGGAGTTTGTCCGTGTAAGTCATTGGTTACGGTCTCCATTTCTCGATGGCGGAGAAACGGAGATGTCGCAGCGTGCGTTGCTGGACGCGCGTATACGGCGGTATGCCGAGCCTTTAATCACTATGGATCGATTAGTAACACTCGTGCAGCAAGCTGGTGGTCAAGCAAATTGTCCGGTTCTGCTACAACGCTTGTCAGCATTAGTCACATTCCGTCAAACAAAGCTCCCCGGATCGGAGAGTCATGCCGTTTTTGCCAAAATTATTTCTGAAGTACTGCAGATTTCCGGGTTTCCCGGAGAGCGCGGTCTGGATTCCACTGAATACCAAACATTTAAAAAATGGCAAGCATTAGTCGCGGATTTTGCAACACTGGATCATGTCAGCGCAAAAGTAAGTTATCGTCAAGCGATCAACCGCCTGAGGCGAATGGCAAACGATACATTGTTTCAACCAGAAACATCCGAAGTGCCTATTCAGATTCTCGGGTTGCTGGAGGCGGCTGGGATGGTGTTTGATCATCTCTGGGTCATGGGTTTGTCGGATGAGCAATGGCCTTTGCACGCCAGTCCCAATCCATTTCTGCCGCTTGAATTGCAGCGCCGGGAAAAATTGCCCCTGGGGTCAGCACTGGAAACACTGGGTTACTGCCGAAGATTGACGGATGGCTGGCTATCCTGCGCGAATGAAGTGATTTTAAGTTACCCCCAATATAGTGACGATCGTGACAGACATGAATTAAAGCCCAGCCTGCTCATTAAATCGATAGCGGAGATTAGGGAAGAGTGTCCCGTCGTTTCGCTGCATCGCGATCTTATTACCCAATCCTGTGAGCTGGAGCAGATTGAAGACAGTCAGGTGCTACCTCTGGAAAAGGAAATTGCCAATCAAGGTATCAGGGGTGGTACGGCCGTGATTAAGGATTATGCCGCATGCCCATTTCGCGCCTGGGCTAAGTACCGACTGTTAATAGAAAGCGTGGGTGTGCCACATACCGGTTTAAATGCGATGGAACGGGGCTCATTGGTACATCAGGTATTGGCGCAGATTTGGAGTCAGCTGAAAACCAAGAATACGCTCGATACCATTAGTGATCATAACCTCGAAGAAATACTGGCAAGTGCCGCCGATAACGCAATTTTGCAAATGCGGCAATATAGACCGAATGCACTTTCAGGCCGGTTTGCGCAGATTGAACAATGGCGTCTATTACGTTTGGTGCGTGAATGGCTGGATGAGGAAAAGAAGCGCGGGCATTTTGCCGTGATTGCAACCGAAGAAACACGCGCGATCCGGATAGGCGAACTGGTATTGAATGCACGTCTGGATCGAGTCGATGAATTGGAGGATGGGCAGCACATCGTTATTGATTACAAAACCCGGAAACAATCCGTTCAGACTATGCTCGGAGAGCGTCCGGATGAGCCGCAACTTCCATTGTATCTGGTAATGACTGAGGTACAGCAGCAGGCTGCAGGCGTTGCGTTCGCTGCTGTTAAGCGAGGAGAAATGGGGTTTGCAGCGATCGTACGAGATCCGGATTTGTTGCCGGGAGTTAAAGCATTTTCGCAATTAAATGCATGTAAGCAATTCGACTCCTGGGATCATGTGATTGCGACATGGCGGCAGCATTTGACGGGCCTTGCGGAGGGTTTTTGCAATGGTGATACCAGAGTAAATCCCAAGAATTTCCCGGCAACCTGTGAGCATTGCGATATGCAACTGTTTTGCCGGATTCATGAGCGGATTGGCGAGAGGCTCACTGAGCAGGATGATGAAAATGGATGACGGTACGCCCATTCCTGATGCAGATGAGCGCTATCGCGCATTGGATCCTGCGCAATCATTTATCGTGCAGGCACCGGCAGGATCGGGAAAGACTGCGCTTCTGATTCAGCGATATCTCCGATTGTTGACCTGTGTTGATGCGCCGGAAGAAATTGTGGCGATTACGTTTACCAGGAAAGCCGCAGCAGAAATGCGTGTACGTGTTTTGGCAGCACTCGAAGTTGAAAAGAAACTTACCGATGCGGAAACGGCTTATGAAAAATTGAACCGTGAGCTGTCGGCTGCTGTTTTACAGCGAGATCGTCAGGCTGGATGGCATATCGCCGAGAATCCGGAGCGGTTGCGGATACAAACGATTGATTCATTATGCGCTTCATTGACACGGCAAATGCCAATGCTGTCGAAATTCGGCGCACAACCCGAAACAGTCGAGGATGCTACAAATCTCTATCTTGAAGCGGCGCGTGCTACGTTGCAGCTGATTGAACAAAACAATGTGATCGCCCAGGATGTGAAGCGGTTGCTTGAACATCTGGATAACGACATGGCGCGCATTGAGACATTGCTTGCCGAGATGTTATCGCGACGCGATCATTGGTTGCGCCATATTCATGGCAGAACCCGAGAGGAGCTGGAAACTTCGCTGCAAAATTCACGCCGCAATGCATTGCGCTATGTTTCCCGGGTATTTCCAAAGGCAATGCAAAATGAATTGCTGGATTTGCTGCGGTATGCCGCTTCGAATCTTCTTTCTTCAGAAGGCAAATCATCGGGGATTAGTTTCTGTGATCGGCTAGAAGCATTATCGGCGGCGGATGTTGAGCACTGGTGTGGTATTGCTGAATTATTGCTGACCAAAGAGGGCGCATGGAGAAAAAGAATTTCTGTCAACGAAGGATTTCCAACCGGTAACACCAAGACTGAAAAAGACAAGGCGAAAGCGTGGAAGAATCGACTAGAAATTCTGATTGAGTCACTTAATCCGGAGGATACGTTCCGGCGAGCACTGCACGATATGCGCCAACTTCCACCGTCTTGTTATTCCGATAAACAATGGGAAATATTGGGAGCAATAATAAGATTGCTGCCATATGCCGTTGCACAACTTAGTATCATTTTTCAAGCCAGCGGTTATGTGGATTTCTCAGAAGTGGCGCAGCGTGCATTGATTGCGTTCGGTGATTCTGAGTCACCGACAGATCTGGCATTAGCGTTGGATTATCGCATTAAGCATTTGATGATTGATGAATTCCAGGATACTTCAATCAGTCAGTTTAAGTTGATCGAGAAACTTGTTGCCGGCTGGGAAGCTGAGGACGGGCGTAGCCTATTTGCAGTGGGTGATCCAATGCAATCCATTTACCGGTTTCGTGAAGCAGAAGTGGGACTTTTTTTACAAGCACGAAATTCAGGGATTGGTCATCTGGTTTTACAGCCGCTCACGCTCAGAGCTAATTTCCGTTCACAGCAAGGTATTATTGATTGGATTAATACTGCTTTTGCACAAATCATGCCCGGTTGCGAGGATGTCGCAACAGGTGCAGTGGCTTATAGCGCTTCGATTGCGACACATTCTCGGCTTACTGGCAATGCGGTGCAGCTATATCCATTTTTTGAAAAAAATCATGTTGCAGAGGCCGAACAAGTTGTGGAAATTATCACGCGAACGCAACGTGATAACCCAACTGGAACGATAGCAATATTAGTGCGTAACCGTAGTCATTTACGCGAAATTGTAGGGCAATTAAAAAAAGCCGGGTTGCAGTTTCGCGCGATTGACATCGAATTGTTGTATCACAAGTCTGTGGTACAGGATTTGCTAGCGCTCACGCGTGCACTCATAAATCCGGCCGATCGTCTTGCCTGGTTTGCAGTGTTACGAGCCCCCTGGTGTGGTCTTTTGCTCATGGATATTGCCGCGTTAGCGAGTATTAAAAAGAATGAAAATGCTCACGGTGTGATCGCCAAAGAAATGACTGTGTGGGAGTTGATGTGCGATGAAAATCATTGGCATAGCATTTCGACCGATGCAATGATGCGCATACGCCGGATACGGGAGATATTGGAACCTTGTATGAATCATCGGCAGCGCCAATCATTACGCATGACGGTAGAAGCACTTTGGCAAGCGCTTGGCGGTCCGGGTTGCATAAATCCAGTTGAAAAAAATGGGAATTACATGGCAAACAATCTGGATGATGCCATGATTTATTTGGATTATCTTGAGGAGCAAGAAGAAGCTGGTGCTATTCAAGATTTGGCGAACTTTGAAAAGGGGCTAAATGCGCTGTATGCCTCACCAGATCTGGATGCTGATGACACCTTGCAGATCATGACGATACATAAAGCCAAGGGACTTGAATTTGATACGGTGATCGTACCCGGACTCGGTCGAGCGCCGCGTAATAATGATAAGCGGTTGCTGAAATGGATCGAACAACCACAAAACGAAGTTATAGATGTAAGCGGTGTGTCGATTCCAGATTTATTACTTGCGCCGATTCAGGAAACAGGGGCAGAAGCTGATTCAATCTACTTATGGATGGAGAAACTGGATCGAAACAAGGAGCAACTCGAAACCGATCGTTTGCTTTATGTTGCTGCAACGCGTGCAAAAAGTTTTTTACATTTATTGGGCCATGCCGGTTTGGCTTCCGATAGTGATGGAAAAACAATGCTTAAGAAGCCAGTCATTGGCACATTACTAAACAGGCTATGGTTAATTGTGCAATCAGTTTATATTGATGCAATAGAAAAAAATACCGCATCTGGGAATTGTCAACTGGATGGCAAAGATAGTGAGATGCACATGGACGGTATAGATAATCAAGAAATCTATCGATTGAGGGCAGGATGGATTTTACCGGATGCTCCAAAATCAGTAACTTGGCAAGAACCGCATGCCAGTATACAAATACAAGAAGAAATAGAATTTTCTTGGGCGAGCGAAATGGCTCGTCATGTGGGTAATGTAGTGCATCGATGGTTACAAAAAATTGCTGAAGATGAAATGCATGACTGGAGTACTGTACGCATACAAATGTTGCAAGATCAGTTTAAACAAAATTTGTGCGCTAGTGGAATGAGCGGGAATAATAATGAGGTGAGCTACGCAGTTGAACGCATTACTCTGGCGTTGACATATGCAATCACCGATAAAAACGGGCAATGGATCCTGGGACCGCAGCAGTCTGCACAAAATGAATTAAGGATCACTGGTATCGTTGATAATGTGCCAATGACTTGGGTGATCGACAGAACTTTCTGTGATTCCAGTGGAGTGCGATGGATTATAGATTATAAAACAAGCAGCCATGAGGGTTCAGATATAAATGATTTCCTAGATCGCGAACAGATGCGTTACCAGCATCAGCTCAATCATTATGCAAAAATTATGCGGCAGATAGACTCACGCCCTATAAGATTAGGGATTTATTTTCCATTAATAGGTGGTTGGCGAGAGTGGTAAAAATTGTGCAAGGCTCGGGATATTATTCTCAATTCACAGCAGAAAATTTCACAAAATTTTGGAGGAAGGCAATTATCCCTTTACTTATTGTGAGTAAAGGAAAAAGTTTGAATATTGGGGTGTAAGACCATTGGGGAAGGTAGGAGATTTTATGACAAATGACTTGACTTTAAACCCCAAGGTCGACTAGCCTGAGAGGTGTAGCTAAATTGAGAGAAGTAAGCAGGGAAGATTTAGCTGCCGAATTTTAAAGCAGTACTAATTAATTAGTATTAAAAGTGATAAGAAGTAGTAAGAACGGGAAGTAGTTTTGATTAACAGTTAGGAGATAGAAACATGGCAACAACTTATGGCACAACGAGCGCAAGTTCGAGCGCTAACTATGACATGTCGCTGTGGTACGACTCAAAGTACTACAAGATAGGAATGCTCACCATGTTATTGGTGGCGATATTTTGGATCTGGTATCAAAGGACATTTGCATATTCACACGGCATGGACTCGATGGAACCGGAATTTGACAAAGTGTGGATGGGACTGTGGCGCGTACACATGACCCTGATGCCTTTATTTGCTTTGATCACCTGGGGCTGGATCCTGAAGACCCGTGACACGAAAGAACAACTGGACAACCTGGATCCAAAGTTAGAGATCAAACGTTATTTCTACTGGATGATGTGGCTGGGTGTGTATTTGTTTGGTGTTTACTGGGGCGGAAGCTTCTTCACCGAACAAGATGCATCGTGGCACCAAGTGATTATTCGTGACACTAGCTTCACGCCAAGTCACGTAGTGGTGTTTTACGGCTCATTCCCGATGTACATCGTATGTGGCATAGCCTCATACCTGTACGCGATGACCCGTTTGCCACTGTATAGCCGCGGCACATCATTCCCGCTGGTTATGGCAATTGCAGGCCCATTGATGATTCTGCCTAACGTAGGATTGAACGAATGGGGTCATGCATTCTGGTTCATGGAAGAACTGTTCAGTGCGCCATTGCACTGGGGCTTTGTGATTCTGGGCTGGGCAGGCTTGTTTTCAGGTGGTATCGCAGCACAAATTATCACCCGTTACTCCAACCTGACCGACGTTATCTGGAATAACTCAAGCAAAGAGATTCTGAACAACCGGATAGTTCCTTAATCTAGGCGAGATTACCACTCCTGTCTCGAAGAGAGATAGGAGTGGTAAAGAGATTTAAGTTACTTGCAGTTATGGAAACGAAATGTATCGCGACGACGAATTAGCAGCAAAGTAGTAGTAAAGGAATCGTCAAAGAGTTTTCATATTTAATATCACACGAAAAGAAGAAGGGAGGGTCTAGTGAGTAGAACAGACGAAATTTTAGCAGCGGCAAAGATGCCGCCAGAAGCAGTCAGAATGTCCAGATATATAGATGCGGTGTATTTTCCAATTCTCTGTATTCTTCTGGTTGGTACCTATCACATGCACTTCATGCTACTGGCAGGAGACTGGGATTTTTGGCTTGACTGGAAAGACCGTCAATGGTGGCCTGTTGTAACACCGATTGTAGGTATCATGTACTGTGCAGCGCTTCAGTATTACCTGTGGGTAAACTATCGCCTGCCATTTGGCGCGACACTCTGTATCGTATGCCTGTTAGTAGGTGAATGGCTGACCCGTTACTGGGGCTTCTACTGGTGGTCACATTACCCAATCAACTTTGTATTGCCATCAACCATGATTCCTGGTGCGCTGATGTTAGATACAGTTTTACTGTTGACGGGTAACTGGCTGATTACAGCACTGTTAGGCGGTGGTTTCTGGGGATTGTTTTTCTATCCAGGCAACTGGCCGATATTTGGCCCGACCCACTTACCAGTGGTAGTAGAAGGTGTATTACTGTCAGTAGCTGACTACACAGGATTCCTGTATGTGCGGACTGGTACACCGGAATATGTGCGCTTGATTGAACAAGGCTCACTGCGTACGTTTGGTGGACACACCACAGTGATTGCGGCCTTCTTCGGGGCTTTTGTATCCATGCTGATGTTCTGTGTATGGTGGTACTTTGGCAAATTATATTGCACCGCTTTCTACTATGTTAAAGGTGAAAGAGGTCGTATCTCTATGAAGAACGACGTAACAGCTTTTGGTGAAAAAGGCTTTGCACAGGGGATCAAATAATGAATATAAAAAGCATTTTAAAGCTGGGCGTATTAGGCCTGTATGGAGCTGCGATAGGAGCGGCATCACTGGCGGTAACGCTGGTAGTAGACGTAGCACCGGCAGCGGCACACGGTGAACGTTCACAAGAACCGTTCCTGCGTATGCGTAGTATTCAATGGTACGACTTGAAATGGCAACCGAAAGTCACCAAAGTCAATGACATTGCTACCATGACAGGGAAGTTTCACTTAGCAGAAGATTGGCCACGTGCGGTAGGTAAGCCAACACGTGCATTTTTTAACGTAGGAAGTCCTAGCCCGGTGTTTGTACGTTTAAGCACCAAGCTGAATGGCGAACCGACCTTCATATCAGGCCCACTGGAAATTGGACGTGACTATGAATTTGAAGTGAAACTGAAAGCAAGGATTCCAGGACGTCATCACATGCACGCGATGGTAAACATCAAGGACGCAGGACCTATTGCAGGCCCAGCCTCTTGGATGAACATCTCTGGAAGTTGGGATGACTTCACCAACCCAATCACCACACTGACTGGTAAAACCATTGACCTGGAGAATTTCAACTTCAGCAATGGCATATTCTGGCATGTATTATGGCTAGCTATCGGCTGCTTCTGGATTGGCTACTTTGTAGCGAAACCGATGTTCCTGCCACGTAGCCGTGTATTGCTGGCGTATGGTGATGAGTTACTGACATCACCAACGGACAGAAAAGTTGGATTGGCAGTTGCGATCCTGACCTGTGCAGTGGTATGGGGAGGCTATCGTTATACAGAAAGCGTGCATCCATACACAGTACCGATCCAAGCTGGTGAATCTAAAGTAGCACCAATGCCGATTGCACCGAACCCAGTTGCAATCAAAGTAACACATGCTAACTATGACGTACCAGGCCGCGCATTACGTGTGACCATGGAAATCACCAACAATGGAGACTCAGCGGTCAACATCGGTGAATTCACCACAGCAGGTGTACGTTTTGTTAACAAATTGGGACAGCAACACCTGGATCCAGATTATCCAAGAGAACTGGTAGCAACTGGTTTATCAATGGATGACGACAAAGGAATTCAGCCTGGAGAAACCCGTGAAGTTAAGATGGAAGCCAAAGATGCGTTGTGGGAAGTACAACGTTTGATGGCACTGTTGGGTGACCCAGAAAGCCGCTTTGGTGGCTTACTGATGACCTGGGACCAAGAAGGCAATCGCTATATTAATAGTATTGCTGGTGCAGTTATCCCAGTCTTTACCAAGCTATAAGCTTAGTTAAGCATCAACGCCGGTACACCACTGTCGCAAGACAGCCGGTGTACCGGCTTTTTTTATCCTAGTTCCGGTAAATTTTTCTGATGCAGTATTTCTGCCCGTTATACATGTCCACTCAATCTGAGACAGTTAAGTGTATTTTCTAATCGCAGCAAGGCGACACCTATAGTGGAAGAGTTTGATTTCAGTGTAATTTTGTGTGCTTGCTTTCGTTTTGACCGTATGAAAAATCTTTGATACATTCCAACTCGATTTCTGATAATCACATAGTGTTAATAATAGGGGAGAATAATGCAACACAATGCAGGGTTTCTACGGTTAGTGGAACAAGCTAAACAACGCGTGAAGGAATGTACCGTTGCTGATGTGCAGGCCCGATTGACGCGGGGAGAACAATTCCATTTTATCGATGTGCGGGAAGATCATGAATTCTGGGTTGACCACGCGGCAGGCGCTCGTCATCTTGGAAAAGGTATCATCGAACGCGATATTGAAAATGTGATACCTGATAAGCAAGCCCCCATTGTGCTGTATTGTGGAGGTGGGTATCGTTCAGTTCTGGTTGCGGATGCATTGCAACAGATGGGCTATACCAATGTGATATCAATGAGTGGTGGTATTAGAGCTTTACGTGATGCTGGTTTTCCGCTCGAAAAAGATAAATCAATCTAGAAGCGATGCAACAGTTTTAGATTTGTCAGTTTTGCTTATGTAAAATCTAATCGGCCTTTTTCACCTAATACCAGAGTGTTTCACTCTTTTGATTTGCTAAGTAGATTTTTGCCAGCTTCTCGAATGCCATCACGGTTATCGAACACCATATGCGCTCTTTCAAGGGGAAGTGTCTCGCCCAGAAAGAATCTGGGTTCGCGTATATTCCAAAATACCATCAACGGAACACCGAGGAATAGCGCGACAACCCCAATCAAGAATACAGTACCTACGCCAGCAATCGATCCGCTGGACCCGTAATTGGGATCCATCATGTTCCACGCCTGAAGAATACCCACCGCGATCAGAATCACCGCAGCAATTGCAGGCAAAATCACCTGCGATAGCGCTGTGTGCCAATGGCTAAATGCGGTACGATGGAAATAGAGTACACAGGATAGCGCTGCTACTGTGTAGTATGTGCAGATGGCAATGCTGACACTGTGGATCGAATCTTTGACAATTGATTCGCTGATCATACTCAGGGTCGAGTAAATTACCAGCGTCATCAAACCGATTGTCCAAGTTGCAAACTTCGGTGTTTGTGTTGCTTCACTGACTGAAGAAAATCTGCGTGGAATGGCCCGGTACGTTGCCATTGCCAGCGCAGCACGCGCTGCTGGCATGATCGTAGACATCGTCGACGAGAAAGCCGAAACCCCGATTATCAATGCAGCAATCAGTGCGCCTTTGGCGCCGATCATATCGGTCGTCAGAACGGTGATGATCGAATCGATATTGTCTTTGAACGTCAAGCTTGATTTATCCTGCGCATCGATACCAGCGTATGCTAACGCTGTAGTAGAGAAAACTACATAAGTAATCACAGTAATCGTCATCGCGATAAGGCCGCTTCGGCCTGCTTGCTCTGAACTGCCTTCTGTTTCCTCAGACATTGCCAGCGACGCATCAAATCCCCAGAATAGGAATAACGCCACAAGAAATCCATTCAAAAACGCACTAAAAGAAGAGATTGCAAACGGGTTGAGCCACTCCATTGAAAATGGCTCGGCAGTACTCACCGCGCCCCCCTGCATAACGCGCATTAGCAGAATGGCCGCGAGTACAATGAGACCACCATATTGCGCGATCGTCAGAATCATGGTGGTGCGAGAAGATTCCTCAGCGCCGAGTGCCGTTAGATACGTCGTGCTGAGGATGAATAGAATAGCTACGCCAAAGTGAAACCACAAGGGCGTTTCGCCTAAATTAAAGACGATGGCTGTCGTGTTGACTATGACCTGGGTTGCAGCGACACCCGCCAGCACGCTCGCCAATAACAACGCCCAGCCGCCGAACCAGCCAAAACGTGGCCCAAGGGCTTTGGCCCCCCATGTGAAAACCGTACCGGAATCCGGCGCTGAGGTAGTCAGGTGTTTGTAGGACAATGCCACAAAGAACATCGGAATCACGGACAGGATGAACACGATCGGTAACTGATAACCGCTTTCGGAAGCACCGTAACCCAATGCACCGGTTAACGAGTACGCCGGAGCGGTCGCTGCCAATCCAATCGTGACGGCAGCGGATTTGGATACCGATCCTTTTTTTAATCCCTTGGCTTTCAGCCCGTGCATCGCGGATTCTTCGTGCATCTGATACCTCATGGTTTTCTGCGAATTAGGAAAAGAGAATTTCTGATAAGCGCTGGAAAGTAGCAAAAATTTGCAGTGAAGTCAAAAACGTAGAAAGAGATTGGCGTTGTACAATTTGGGACAGGTGGATTACGCAAATAATAGCGGGTTTGTCTCAAAGAATTGCGGGGAGACTGATTACGGATATTTTCTGATAGTTTTGCACAAGCTGAGTACTATTCGCACCTCCTATTTAAAAAGCCCGCCGCAACTTGGTTTCATTCCAAGCGGAAAATAGAGGTGTATATCAAACTCAGTTACTTTAAACTAGGCGATAACGCGTTTCTAAATCGGTCAGTTGCACCACCGAAAGCATTAATCGAGATTAAAGATAGAGATAAACACTTATCATGACAAACATACACGATCAAATTCTGCCTGCAGGGACCCAAATCGGTGTCTACGAAATTAAGGGTACGGTAAAAGTCAATCCGTTCGATATTACCTATCGTGCCTGGAATCACCATCTCAAGGAGCCAGTGAAGATACAAGAGTATTTTCCGCACGTTTTCGCTGTTCGCACAAGTGATGGGCTGGGTGTTGCGCCCAAATCTCCGGAAGACGAAGAAAATTTTGACTATGGGTTAAAGGCATTTTTGGATCAGGCCGAGATGCTGACGCAAATCGAGCATCCCAATCTTGTCGTGGCGGAGAACAGCTTGTTATTCAATGGCACGGCTTATCTGATCATGAGTACCCGGGAAGGTGTGTCGCTTTCCAAGTTAATCCAGTCGGAAACAGCATTTGCTGAGACGGAATTA
Organism: Nitrosomonas sp. Is79A3; assembly: GCF_000219585.1. NCBI lineage: Bacteria > Pseudomonadati > Pseudomonadota > Betaproteobacteria > Nitrosomonadales > Nitrosomonadaceae > Nitrosomonas > Nitrosomonas sp. Is79A3. The sequence goes on from NC_015731.1 coordinate 1,188,239, forward strand.
AAATTCATTCTGGTGTCGATACTGAATGCATTGCAGAAAATTCATGAATACAGAATGGTGCATGGCGGTATTCAACCGGCAGCGATCTTTTTGGGTAAGGATGGCGAACCACTACTGACGGATTTTGCTGCTGCACGATTAGCGATTGCCGCGCGCACGGCTCAGTTTGCTGCTGAATTAGCTAGCGGATACGCGCCAGCGGAGCAATATGAGTCTGTGAATACGCCCGGACCGGCAACCGATTTTTATGCGCTGGGCGCGACAATGTCTGCGTGTATCACGCATCGCCAACCCATTGCTGCGCAGAGCCGGGTTGCGGCTTTAAGCCAAGGCGAATCCGATCCGATGGGCTCACTTTCTGCGTCAGCTGGTACTGCCTATAGTGCCGAATTGCTGCAAGCGATTGACTGGATGTTGCAACCCGAATACAGCCGCCGGCCGCAAGCAGCGGGCGAGATTCTGTCGCTACTCAAATCAGAGTCTGCCAGCAATGGCCAAGAGGGAACTTCAAACTCTGAGCAAACCGTCAGCGATGCAAACCGCAATAACCAGAGATATCTGTGGATTGGTATCATGACCGGGATCGTTGCACTGGTGACATTTGGATTATGGTTTGATAAAAAACCGGCAGAAACAGTGGATGGCAAGCAAAGTACAGTAGCTACTCAGCCTTTATTCCAACGTAATCCCGGCAAGACCATCGTTACACCAGAGATTAAAGAAAACCAACCCGCCGCTCCTGCAATTGTCGCACAATCAAATCCAGAGTCAGATTCAGTCAAGGTAGCTGAACCCGTAAAACTACCCGAGCTGGCAGACGAAACAACACCATTAAAAACTAACACAGATGAAGCTTTAATCCAAAAGCACTTGGTTGCTGCTGAGAAAGCTTATAAAGCAGGGCATTTCACCACCCCGTCGAGAGGTAATGCCTATAAATATTATCAGATAGTATTGACCATGGAACCCAGCAATGCGGAAGCGCGTGCCGGGTTGCAGAAAATAGTGGACCGGTATGTTCAGTTTATTGAAAAAGCGAAAACTGAAGGTAAGCTCAATATGATTAGACTCTATTTGCAAAGAGCGGAGTCGGTTTTGCCGGATGATCCTAAGCTACAGAATATTCGGAAGGAATTGGCTGCGCAATAAATAAGTTAGTACCTGTCAGCCTCAGTTGTTGCTAATTTTTTGAACCAATTCGATGCAACACTGCATCAAACAAACGCAACGCCTGTCTGCACCAGTCCCGTCAAATGGATATTCTCAGCATTGACACCACTGTCTGCGGCCAATATCGCTAAACCGCCGGATGATATTTCACCGGTATCAAGCATTTTGACGTAAGGCGATTTTTGAGTATCTGACGGCGCGGCGCCAAACAAGTTTTGCCATAACAAGGTTACGATTTTGTCGTGGCTGGTGAGTTCTGTCGCATGGATTGCGAATTCCCCCAATTGTTCATAGCTCAGACCTTTATCCGCTTCTGTCAGGCCAATGCCGACATAGTCCTGATTGGCGGCGGCAGAAGCGCCAAAAACAGCGCCGAGTAATTTGGCAACTTCCCCGGCGGAACCATCCAGATCAAGCGCCAGCCTCATGTCATTAAATTCCAGGCGTTCAATATGCATCAGTGTGTCCTGATTGCCGAGATTGGCGTTGGCGGTGATGGTATAGCCGCTGGAAGTTTTACTCAGTGTGTAGTTATCACGCGGCGCTTGCACCAGTACGGTGTCAATTCCGGAATCTCCATCTAGGGTATTGCTGCTGTCGTTTCCGATCAGCACGTCGTCGCCTTGACCGGCGATGGCATTTTCAATTATCACATTGTCAGCAATCCATACATTCGGAATGGGCAGGCCGACATTCACACCGTTGGATTGAACATAGATCGGTTCACCGATAAACGATGCACTGGTTGGATTCAAATCAATGCGGCTGGAAATCGCACCTGCATACTGAATGGTGTCGGAAGGACCGGCGGCATCCCAGATAGTTTCGTGGTAAGTATTTGTATCGGTGTAGGTATATATGTCATTTCCGGCATGATAATGATTATTGGCGCCGTATAAATATTGCATAGCGGCTATGTCCAGCACCATCGGTGTGGTGGGATGTAATGAAAATTCGTTGCCTTCTTCTCCTTGCAGATTTGAATAGGTATAGCTCATGATGGTATGCATGATGCTATCCAGTACAGGCGGGAGCGTTTTTGCGGTTGGGTCATCAGGATCCGCAAAGGGGTGTTTAAAACCCAGGGCATGGCCGATCTCATGTAAGAGTGTTTCAAAGGATATGGTGCCGGGAGTCCAATCCTGAAAATTGAGAAGACTTTTGGTGTTGATCCAGATATCACCCGATTTGGTACTGTTGCTGGGTAAATAAGACCAAGCCAATGTCGAATCATCCGTATCTTCCGTATAGGCTACGCGAATATCTCCTACTGCACTGGGAGTTTCCGCTACCTTGATGAAGTTTATATTGGCAACGTTGGCCCATTGTTGTAAAGCCTGCTCAAAGTAGTCCTGGTCTGCGCTGGTCAATGGCTTAGCTGCGCTATTCCAGGGCTCACCATCTCCGAACTGAGAACCATAACCCGATCCGGAAAGCGTGGACCAGAACAGGGAACTGTTACTGGCTGGAAAACTGTAGGAAATGGTTGAATTTGTCCAGCGTGTACCGCCCAATAAAGAATCAATCTGATTGTCATTGGCCGGATCAGTGTAAATAACACTGCTAGCGGTTAAAGGTGTTGCCATGATAAGGGTCCTAATAAACGAGAAATTGAGTAATTGGCGTGCGGCGTTAGCGATAATTTAAATGTGTGTTGTTAAAATAGACTTATATCGAAAACTTCACAAAAGATCTTCATGCACTTCACAAATAATTCATATGTATGGGAATAATATATGTTCTCGTAAAATAATTACAAAGTTTGGTAATTTAATAGCTTAAATTCTAGTCGCTTATCGGGTAATTCGCTAAATCTTTTTTTAAACTGCTTTCCTTGCTGAAAAATAAACTTGTTTGATCGTTTCTTTATATAAGGTGAAATGATGATCGTAGTCAAGAATACAATGTCTTTATTAGTCGTTTTTGTAACATTCTTCCTGTTGAGTCTTGACGCCAATGCGTTGCCAAGCTTTGCACGTCAAACCGGTATGGCATGCAGTTCTTGTCACGTGCAATCTTTCGGGCCTAATCTTACTTCTGTCGGCAGGAATTTTAAACTCAATGGTTATACGCAAACAGACGGTAAGAATAATAATTTGATTCCATTAAGTGGCATGATTCGAGGCTCATTTACACACACGCAAGAGGGACAACCAGATGGTGCGGCTGCTCGCTTTGGGAATAATAATAATGGTACGATCGATGAAGCAGCTATTTTCTTAGCTGGCCGCATTACTCCCAAGATAGGCGCATTTATCGAAGGAACTTATGATGGCGTAGAAAATAAAGGGGTGTTGGATAATACAGATATCCGCTTTGCAGATCATTTCGAATTGGCGGGTCAAAAGCTGGTTTATGGTCTTACGACAAATAACAATCCAACGGTCTCAGATCTTTGGAATACAACACCCGTATGGGGTTTTCCGTGGAGTTCATCGCCTTTATCCCCTACGCAATCGGCAGGAACTCTTATTGAATCGCTGGGTTCTCAAGTCATCGGCGCAACTGCCTATATGATGTTGAATAATATTCTTTATGTAGAAGCTGGCGGTTATACCAGTCTACCGAAAAATGCACAACAAGGAATTGGAACGTTTGATGCGGAACAAGCCAGATTAAATGGCGGTGCACCATATTGGCGGGTTGCACTGCAGAAAGATTGGAACGGACATTATGGATCGATTGGTTCTTTTGGCATGCACGGGAATGTTAATCCGCAACGGCTAACGGGTGCGGGTACTGACACCTATGATGATTTCGGATTTGATATGACCTATCAATATCTGGCAAATCCGGTACACATTTATGAATTTACCGCTACCTATATTCGGGAAAACCGCAATATGAACGCCAGTGCCGCATTGGGATTGGCGGACAGATTAAAGAGTAACCTCGATACGGTTCGGCTTAGGGCTGGTTACACGTATTTGCAAACGTATGGTCTGAATCTGTTTTACGGTCAAACTACCGGAACGGCCGATACGGTTATCTATAGTTTTGGCGATCCCATCAGTGGCAGCCGCACGGGCAACCCCAATAGTGAAGCTTTCACTGCGGAAGCCAGTTATACCCCTTTTGGAAAAACCAATACTTCGGTCATGAGCACATTCGTAAATCTGCGTCTTGCCGTGCAATACGTTCACAATTTCAAATTTAATGGTAGCGTCCATAATTATGATGGGCTAGGCCGTAATGCTGTTAATAACGATACGCTTTACTTTAATGCGTGGCTGGCTTTCTAAATTCTACTTTTGTAAATTTCTGTTGCTTCAAATCGTTGAAAAAATAAACATATTTTACCAGTTGTGCTAGTAAGAGTTGATCTCATCAGCTCTTACTAGCCTATGACATAAAAATTCCGGATTACACCTCCTGCGATCATGAGTGACAGTAGGTGCATCACCGATTTCGCGATAAATTCTCCGCTATTGATAAATTACGGGTAAAAGAGCCTTCTTTTACAACCCGGATTTTAAAGACTACCTTGGTATATTCCCTGCTGGTGATTTCGCTCATTTAGGTTGCCTGCATGATTGCCTCATGGAGGGCTTATGTGGAAATTTCCTTTTGCTGTCAATACGAATCTGGGTTTGGCTCGCGATTGACCGGCGAGCGCATCCAGCTCACAAATGAAACAAAAATTTTAAAGGAATAACAATATGAAGATTCGAGTTTTGGTAACTGGTTTACTGGGTTGCACTTTGATGGCAGCCCCTCTGGTGCACAGTGCTCCAATTGGTGATCGAGTACAACAGGTTATTAAATACAAGTCATATTACGACAGCCTTTGGGCAAGTTTTTATGACGGAAATGTCTCTCTGAATGTGAGCGGGAGTGTATACGATGATTTTTCAGGGGTCGTGTCGACCAGTCTATACGCCGGCTACTATAACGAAGCAACCGGCGATTCGTGGTTTATTTCCTGTAACTTTCCTGCTGGCGGGGATGCGGTGTCCATTAAGCAGGTGAATGAAGATTGGATCTTAGGTTTAAAAGGCACGCTGGATCCTGCTGATGTAAATTGCACTGCGTCCAACGTAACCGCACCCGTTGTGATCGACCTGAGCGGGCACGATACTAATGATTATCGCAGTGCATCAGCTGGGCATGGCAAATCCATGTCTCCCGGAGAGTCATGGAAGTATGCTAATAAGAGTTACCAATTTTCTGCAGATATGATCGGGACTGTTAATTCCATGGACGGACCCTGGAGTGGATCTGTCAGTACCAGCCGGAATTATAATATCCAAAAGATAAAATAATTCGGGTTCAAATCGTCTCTGCTGTGCATAAAACCCGCTCTGACGGGTTTTATTGCCTGATAATTTCCAGTAATGGATCTGGCAAACACAAAGTAGTATGGCCGGATAGGTTTGGAGCAAGCACTGCTACTCTACACTTTCTTCGTTACACTCCACTGAAAACCGGTAACCAGTTCCCCGCACTGTTTGTACCAAGTTCTCTTTATCTACCGCTTCAAGAATTTTTCGCAGCCTGCGAATGTGGACATCGACTGTTCTGTCCTCGATAAAGACGTGATCACCCCAAACGCGATCAAGCAGTTGTGAGCGTGTATGTACCCGCTCTTTATAGGTCATCAGAAAATGCAACAGACGAAATTCCGTGGGTCCCAATGCAATTTCAGAGAGTTTCTCTGGCTCATCGTTGGCATACACATGCACTCGGTGTGTTGTTGGGTCAAGTCTTAAACCGCCTATTTCAATAATTTCATCCGACATTTCGGGTAAGCGGCGGCGAAGCACCGCCTTAATCCGGGCAAGTAGCTCGCGCGGTGAAAAAGGTTTGGTAATGTAGTCGTCCGCGCCAGCTTCCAGCCCGGCAATTTTGTCACTTTCCTGAATGCGAGCAGTCAGCATGATAATTGGAATCGCTTTGGTGCGATCTTCTCGCCGGAGTTTGCGTGCAAATTCGATGCCACTCATGTCGGGGAGCATCCAATCCAATAATACGAGATCAGGCAAAACGTTGTTGACCATTTTTTTTGCTTGCTCAGCGCTATCAGCGCATAAGACCATATGCCCCGCTCTTTTCAGATTGAGTGCAATTAATTCCTGGATCGCAAGTTCATCTTCAACGATTAGTATTGTTACAGCCATGAACTACTCCATTTATATAAATGTAGCTAAAAGATATTGAGATAATATAAATAAAGCGTTACATATTTATGACAGTATGATGAATATTATACTTTTTGCAATGAATGCCTGATTAATTGCCTTGATTAATCAGCTAAAACCGGCGAATTCTATTCTGAAGAGCGGATAGAATTAAACTGAACATAAATTCTCGGTTGAATCAGTCGATCGCATCGGGTGAAAAACGAATGGAAACAATACGCAATAATGTCAGTACGGCAATTACCATAATGTGTAAGCCAACTTCCAACAACGTGTATTCTTTATACCAGAGACCGATCAATTCTCCGATTAACACGACTAATGCCACATCCAGGATGAAGGTTACCTTAACACGTCCCAGTGCCAGGTAAGATTGCAATATACGAATCAGTTCGAGTACTGCCAGGATCAGCACGATATCAACAATGATATGCTCGGCAACGTATGCCCATCCATTCTTGAGAATATCGGGAAGATTTAACAGTAAACTCAGAATGCCGGCGCCTATCCACAAGTAGAGCGCTAACATCAGAATACCGACAATCAATTGTATGGTACGCGTGTGCCAATCTGTGTCGGTTAACAGGAATGTGCCTTTTCTTTTAGCTATCGTTTGATTAATCATCTTCATCCTCCAGTCGCCGCGTAACAAGGATTCTCATCTTAGCGGTGCAATATAAAAGTTTTATGACAGCCTGGTTCGTACCGCCAGCATTCCATCAATAGCCTGGATGATGATGAGGAAGTATGAATAAATCATTTCTTGTCTTCAATTGAAGATGTATGCCTTTATAAATTCTCGAATATTTATGACTTACACAACAAGTCAGTGAATATGCCCAAGCTCTCCTTTCAGCACTTTATACATTTTGATTAAATCCAAATGACATCTAAATGTCATGAAAGTGAAATATTCAGCTTGTAGTATGCACAGGCATTACTGATGAGGGATTGCTATCAGATTTAATGCTGTTTATTGCACTCAAATTATTTAATTCAATGGGATTTATGCATAAGTATTTTTCTAAAAAAATAATTTCATTTGCCGGAATGGTATTGCTACTCCTTGTTACCTCTGTGGCAAAGGGAAGTAGCCTGGAGAATTTGGCAAAAGCGCTGGCGAAGATCCGGGGTGAAGTCGAGACATTGCAAACACAACTGGATACCGAGAAGGATAAGCATAGTAGCAGAATGTCTGCGCTGACTTCGCAATTGGCAGATTTGAGTGTTGAGGAAAGAAGGCAAAAAATGAGTATCGAAAAACTACAGCACTCGATAGAAAAAATGACTGTTAACGCCAAGAAAGCGGAACAATCGGGTGAGAGTCTGAAACCCGTGTTATTAGCGATGCTAGCAGATTACCGGCAGCATATTCAGACAGGTTTTCCATTCAAGCCGGAAGATCGCATCAGGGCACTGGGAGACCTGGAGAATAATGTTGTTAATCAGTTGATTGATCCTAATAAGGCAGTTAATCAGGCATGGTCTCTGATAGAGGATGAAATTCGTTTAAGTAAGGAAAATGGGATCTATCAACAAGTTATATTTCTAGATGGAGAAAATGTACTGGTTGATATTGCAAAATTAGGCACCGTTTTTCTTTTCTTCCAAACCAGAGATAACAGATTCGGGATGGCTAAACGATTGTCTGATGGTGGCTGGAAATATGAAACTGTCGATGACACTAACGATATTGAGCGTATTAAGAATTTATTTGATTCGTTGAAGAAACAAATACGCCAAGGTTATTTTGAATTACCTAATCCGTTGAGAAAATGAATAAAGCATTATTGATATCGTTACTGTTGTTTGCGATGGCAAATACAGTTTATGCCAAAGAAAATAAATCCACAGTTTCTTCTGAAGATGTATCCGTATCAGCACCCGAAGAGAAATCCAATGTAGCCGCACCCAGAAAGCAGAATTCGCCTAAGCAGGAAACAGTTAATTTGGAAACTGCTTACAAACGTGAATATGCTTTCCTGGAAGCACAGAAGCGGGAATTGGTTGACCGGCTAAAAAACTATCAATCCAGCGCCAGTCGTGAAGAGCAGGGGCTAAGCAGTAAAATTAATGGCCTTGAGCGGAGTTCAGTTGAACGTTCGGCAAAAATTGATCAACTGAATGCACAGCTGGCAGAAGTCGAACGTAAGGAAGCCTCCGTAACTGAACGCAGTGATGCTCTGGAAACAACCTATCTACAGGCAGAAGCGACTCTTAAGAATCATGGTATTGAGATACCTGCATCGATTAAAGAAACACAGGGTAATGATCTCGTCAAAGTAGGGTATTTGTTTAGGCAAGCGCTGTCTTTAATTCAGGGGCTTGGAGCGATTCAGACAAAACCAGGGAATTTCTTTTTAGAGAATGGCAAACAAACGCAAGGGTCAATTATTCATTTAGGCAATATAGCAGCCTACGGTGTCAGCGATGAGGGAAGCGGTGGTTTGGTACCCGCAGGCGGCGGTAATTTCAAAGTATGGAAAGACTCCGGTGCTGATAATGCTGTTGCACTGAGTAAGAATGAGCAGCCTGAGCTATTAAAGTTGTTTTTATTTGAATCGCGCACCAACGCAATTGAAGAAACCCGCGAGAAAACAATCGTGAGCATTATTGATTCAGGAGGGCCTATTGGCTGGGTCATCGTAATACTTGGCGGCGTTGCACTGTTTCTTATTCTGATCCGGACACAGTTGTTGCGCTCAAATGGCGCTAACACAAATAAGCTTACGGACCAGATCATTCAGCAGTTTGCTGCAGGTGAACTGGATGTCGCTAAAAAAAGCTGTGAAGACGACTCATCCGCCATTGGAAGGGTTCTGCACTATACCTTGCGTCATTTGAAAGATGACAGAGATCACATGGAAGGCATTGTGTACGAGGCTATCCTGCAAGAATCGGGCCCGTTAGACCGGTTTGGGCCAGCCATTCTGGTTATTGCCTCAATCGCCCCGCTACTTGGTTTATTGGGTACGGTAACCGGGATGATCGAAACTTTCGACATGATTACTGAGTTTGGTACCGGTGATCCTAAATTACTCTCTGAAGGCATAGCGATCGCACTGGTTACAACCGAATTGGGACTGATTGTTGCAATCCCGACTTTGTTGCTGGGATCCATATTGTCTTCCTGGGCAAAAAACATTAAACGCGACATGGAACATTCGGCACTTAGGATCATTAATGTTTTTCTGGGCGGCGGGCTTGAGTTGGATGAGTCGAATGTGGCGGCTGTTGAAGAAAATTTCGCTGTTCTATAGCGCACGAAATGGATCCAAAAGAACTCATTATATTGACCAAGGAGTTGTTTGTTGCAGGCGGGGTAGTCATGCCGCCATTGGTGCTTTGCATTTTGTTACTTTGGTACGGATTGGGCTATCGATTCTGGGTCATGAAAGAACCCAAATTGATGGGGGTGCGCGATATGCTGAAATACTATCAGGAGCACAGTGAAAAACCAGCCAAAAATATTGTAGCGCGTGCGATCAAGCAAGGCCTGGAGTTTAAAAAGAAAGGCGTCAAAAACCTGCGGCGTCACCTGGATGCGGCTTTTTATGAGTATGAAAGAGAAATTGGAAAATTTTCTGTTCTCGTGCGCGTAGTTATTATTATTTCCCCGTTGCTGGGCTTATTGGGAACCGTAATTGGAATGATCGAAACATTTGATTCGCTGGCAACCATGACATTGCACTCGCAATCGGGTGGAATTGCCGGCGGGATTTCACAAGCCTTGTTTACTACGCAAATGGGTCTAACCGTTGCGATTCCCGGGCTATTAGCGCATAGCATCCTCATTAGGAAGCAGCACCAGATTGAGCAGGATCTTTTGCAGATCAAAGACCTATTGTGTCATCAAACAACTAAATTTAACGAGAAGTAATTATGAGACCCAATGAATCCAACGAGGTGGAAGCCACGATCGATATGGCGCCATTGATCGACATTGTTTTTATTTTGCTGATTTTCTTCATGGTAACGACGACCTTCGTAAAAGATATGAAATTGGAGCTGGAACGCCCCAAGGCGAGTAGTTCGACGGCCGCATCAAGTAAAGCCATTCGGTTGTTTATTGACCGGCATGGCGATACTTATATGGATGGCGAACCGGTTCGTTTGTGGTTGATACAAAGTAAATTGCGTGATTTATTGAGTACTGCTTCCAGCAAAGTGATTTTAGTGGTTACGGATGAGGGTGTTCCTGCGGGGAAATTGATTGAAGTTATCGATCAAGCGCGCTTGTCGGGAGCAGAGAGTGTAGGTGTTGCAACTAAAAAAGAAGCGGGGTAACTGAGATGGAAACAAAACATTTTAATCAACACTTGGCAGGGGCTGTGTCCATGTTATTGGGACTGATTTTGGTTTTCGGTCTGATAATAACGATGAATCATTACATGGGAAAGCTCGAGAGAGCGCCTGCACAAGAAGTGACAGAAATCAGTATGACCAAAGAGATCAAACAAGAGCCGAAGAAGGAGATTAAGAAAGTAGAGCCCAAGAAAGTCACTCGGCCTCAGGCACCTGCGCCTTTCAAAGGACTCGACACGGCACTGTCTGGCATTGATTTGGGATCGCTGGGGCTAGATGATGGGCAGGGAAGAGGTTTGGATGATGGTCTGTTAGGTAAAACAGGTAATGCGGTGATGACAGCAGACTTGGTGGATGTTCCACCGAAACCTATCACCAGAGGGGCTTTTAGATATCCGCCCGCGGCAAAAAAGAATGGTGTAAAAGGTTATGTGCTTTTATCGGTATTGGTTGAAACGGACGGTTCAGTTAATCAGGTGCAAGTATTGGAGTCAAATCCATCGGGAATCTTTGATGCGGCTGCATTACAGGGTATTCGCGCATGGCATTTCGAACCGGCAAAATACAAAGGGGATACGGTCAGAGTATGGGCAAAACAAAAAATACGTTTTGATCTTTCCTGATGTTCTCGCTTAATGTTTAATCGCGGCGAAATAAAATGAAATACCAGACCCGGATAGCTAAGCAGATTCAATACTTCCTTGTTGTTTTTATCCTTGGATATTGCAGCAGCGTTGCATGGGCATCCGAGAAGAAAGTACAGCCCACGGATTTTATTGAACTGGCTGCGGTGATGCTGAAGGACGGTCATAATGATCGTGCTTTAATGGCGCTGCAAAGTGTTGATCTGGAAAATAAGAAAACAGATTTGGCAAGATTCTACACGCTGCAGGGTCTCGCTTATATGAATCTGAATGACCTCGAGGCAGCCAAGGACAGTTTGCAACAGGCTGTCAAAAATGGACAAAAAGACCCGGCGATTTTCATCTATTTGGCGCAAGTCTATTTCGGACTGAAAGATTATAAGCAAACGATTCAGGCCATTGTCAAAGCGGGTGATCAGGCCAATCAAGATGCTACTTTAATCAGCTTAAAAGCGGAATCCTATTGGCACTTGAAAGAAACCGATGCGGCCATTAATGCTTTAAATGAGGGGCAGAAAATTTTCCCCGCAGATTTCCGCTTTCTGAAACGCAAAGTTTTTTATTTTGTTGAACTTGGGCTATACCAGGAAGCCACTAATCTCGGCAGAGAATACCTTAAGCGGTCAAAAGCGGCTGCAGCCGATTATATTGCCCTTGGAAATGCACTGAGACTCAGTAGAGAATACCCAGAAGCATTGAGTATTTTAGAGATTGCCCGATTGCAGTTTCCGCAGGATGAAATGATCGCAAAATTGCTCGCGCATACCTATCTGGATCAAGGAAAATTCAACTCGGCGGCATTTATTCTTGAGCAAGCCGCTTTACTGAATCCTGCGCTACAGGCTGAAGCAGCAGAGATTTATCGACGTGCGGGCCGTTTTCATAAGGCATTAACGCTTAATGAAAGTATCGGCGATCAAAAAATTAAGTTGAAGCAGCGGTTATCTATTCTTCTGGCATTAAAGCAGTTCGAGCGTGCGGCCAATATGGAATCCAGTTTGTATCGCACTGGGTTATTGGAAGATCAAGATGTGCGCTATGCGCTGGCCTATGCCTTATTTTCAAGCGGGCGCTTTCCCGAAGCGAATAAGCACTTGGATCATTTAAAAAATGCTGAGCTATTTAGAAAAGGAACAGAGCTTCGTCGTTTGATGGAAGTATGTAAAACAGAGCCATGGCAATGTACGTAATACCGTTACTTACAACTCAAGCATCGTGCAGCGGGTATTTGATATCACGGTCTGTAACCAATCAATCGGCTGAAAACTCCGAGCGGAAAACATCATCGTCTGTTGTATTTTTATTTATGCCGCCTTAGTGCCTATCTAGCTTATTCCCTTAATTGACTAACTCTAATTTATCTTCACGAGCAATCATATTGCAGGTGAAGAGAGGGCTTTGTACGCCAAATGAACACTCAATCTTACGAATTTCTCCGGTCTTGTGTTTTGCGAACAATTTTTGACTATCAATCTGCTTCTAATTTTCAAAGCGGAAGCCGTCGAAATATCCTGATGCACTCCTTGCTTTTTTTGCTCGTTTTCATTTCTATAGGTCTGGTAAGTCCTTCTGCTTGGGGAGACACGGAAAAAGCCGAATTCTCAATTCACCTATTTCAGGATGGATTGCCTATTGAGGATGCTGAGTTGTCCATTAGCAGCGATGTGTACGAGAAATCGAATCCGAAAATGATCTTTGAGACCATTCCATCTACGTTTAGCTGGCGAGCGGATGGGACTTCCATTAAGACCAATGCAAATGGCAGTGTGGCAGGAAAATTACCGCCTGGGTTTTACCACATGACGATCAAGACGAAAGATCAGGTGTTTAAATTTGATTTGCCGCTGCGTCCGGCAGAGAACACGCAAATCCTGGTCACTTTCTATCCGAATAAAAAGAAACCATTACTCAATATTGAAAGTTCATTGTCCGGCATTATCGGGCCAGATATCGCTGCTGAAAAACCGCGAGAACAAGGTGAGGGCACAGTCAATGTACAAGTGATCTCTGCAGAAACGCAAAAACCAATCAAAGACGTACAGGTTTTTTTAAGCGGGTCAAAGCAGAAGTTAAGAACAGATGAGCAGGGGAGAATCATCGCGACAGTACCAGCAGGCAGTTACAGTGTTTCGTTGCTGCATAGTGCTTATAGCAGTCAAACGCAGGATGATGTGAAAATTGAGAATGCACAAACAACCGATCTCAGTTTTAAGCTGACGCCCGCAGGTGTTGAGTTAGCTGAATATGTGGTGTTGGAGCCTCATCTTGCAGGTACGGTTGCTTCTATTATCGAAGAACAAAGAAAATCAACGGCAGTTGCAACTGTGATAGGTGCTGAGCAGTTTAGCCGGGCTGGCGATGGTGATGCTGCCAGTGCTTTAAGACGGGCATCCGGATTAACGCTGGTAGGAGGATCATTCATTTTTATCCGTGGATTGGGCGAACGTTTTTCCACGACATTGGTGAACGGTGCCGCGGTTCCCAGTCCGGATGCGACACGGCGTGTTGTGCCGTTGGACCTTTTTCCGACAAATATTCTTGAAAGCGTAATGGTGCAAAAGACCTATTCGCCAGATCGTCCTGCGGAATTTGCAGGTGGTACGGTGGAACTGCGTACACGCGGAATTCCCGATGCATTTTTCTTCAATTTAAATTTGCAAACGGGTATGAACGATAATACGACTTTCCAGGATGGCTTGACTTATAAAGGAGGCGGCACTGATTTTACGAGCTATGACGATGGAGCGCGTGCATTGCCCGGCTCCATTGCTGACGCAACCCAGAACGGCGAGAAAATACAGCCAGCGACTCCTTTAAATCCACATGGAACGCCACCTGCGCAGCTCGAGAAGCTGGGCGAGGATTTATCAGGGGTATGGGATGTCGATAAGAAAAAACGCGGACCTGACGCCGGTATTCAGGGTTCAATGGGAGATAGTTTTTCACTGGGTGATTTTAGATTGGGTTATATCGCCGCGGCAGGCTGGAAGCAGGAATTCAGGAAGCAGAATGAAGTTAATCGTGAGTTTGCCGCTGCCGATACGGGCGATGGCAGTTTAAGAAAGGTTCAGGATTTCGATATGCAAAGATCGCTGCGGGAAGTTCAGCTAACCGGTTATGCGGCAACAGAACTTCAGTACAAAGACACGCACCGGATATTTGCTAAGACGATGTTTTTGCGTCAAGCGTTTGATGAAGCCAGGGTTACCCAAGGTTTTACCGATGCAGAGACGAGCCCTATCCGCCGAACCAGACTCAAGTTCTTTTCTAATCAGTTGTTGATGAATCAGGTAGGAGGGGAACATCAATTTGATTGGTTGAAAGATTTGTCCATTAGCTGGTTATACACCAATGCAACTGCCAATCGAGACGAGCCTAAAACGCGCGATTATCGTTATGACTCCAATATAGACACGGGTGCTTATTTCTTTTCTCAGCGAGCGGATAGCAATCAGACCATGTTTTCGGACTTGGTTGACAAGGATCAGAGTTGGCGAGTTGACGGGAAATTACCTTTTCAGCTACTAACGAATCACAAGGTCACCTTGAGTAGTGGTTTTATTGCCCAGAAAAAAAATAGAGACTCGAATATTCAACGCTTTAGTTACTTCCGGTTCGGTCCGGATGCCTCTAACCCGGCAGTTTATGGACAACCATCCGTGGAAAGTATTCTGCGGCCCGATCATATCGGTGCAAATGGGTACCAGCTTCGCGACGTGACTCGTCCCAGCGATCGGTATACCGCTTCCCAGAATCTTTTTGCTTATTATGGAAAAATGGATTGGATGTTATATGACAGGGTCAATATATCGGGCGGATTGCGCTGGGAAGACAATAATCAGAGAGTCGATACTGTTTCTTTGAATAATAGGCCAACTACTGCCGGGCTCAACAGAGTTGATATGTTGCCATCAGTAACTGCCACGCTTTTCCTCACAGATAAGCAGCAACTCCGTGCGGGTTTCAGTCAAACGTTGTCAAGACCGGATTTTAGAGAATTATCGTCAGCGCCTTTTACTGATATCAATACCAACCAGGAAACCGTCGGTAATCCCAACTTGAAACAAGCAGCTATTACCAATTGGGATGCACGCTGGGAATATTACTTATCGCCTACTGAAAATATCTTTGCTGGTCTATTCTGGAAAGATTTAACCAATCCGGTTGAGTTGATTGCGGTTCAAGGCACTGCTGGTCTTAATACCTATCAGAATACCGATAAAGCAAAGGTCTATGGAATTGAGCTGGAATTATTAAAGAAGTTGGATTTTATAAATCCGCTTCTGCAAAATTTTTATATCGGGGGTAATTACACTTTGTCTGCATCCAACGTTATTCTGACTCCCGAGAATCTCACAGCGCAAACGACGAACGACAGGCCATTACAAGGACACTCCGCACAGATTTTTAATTTTCAGATCGGTTACGATAATCCGGCCTGGAAAACACAAGCCACGTTGTTATACAACGTTTCCAGCAAACGTATCATGGCTGCCGGGGTATTGGGTGCGCCGGACAAATATGAACAACCTGTGCATCAACTGGATTTTGTGCTGAGCCAGAATTTATATAAAGGATTGTCGATGCAGGCTTCCATGCAAAATTTACTAGATTCTGAAATTCGCATTACGCAAGGCGATGAAATTACGCGGCAATTCCGTCGCGGGCGATTTTTTAATCTGAGTGTCCGTTTAGCATATTGATATTGTATCAACGCAGTTCTTTGTTTCAGTGGCAGCAATCATCCTCATCCCGTGCATTCACCCGGTTATTTGCGAACGCCCCGCTATTTGTCGATACATGGATGTCGTCAATACACCTTGGTGTAGATAAATCCCTTCGTTTGTTCAGCCTAGATTAACCATCTTCAAACTAGAGTAGTTGCTAGCAGTTGAAGATAGGATTGATCAATAACAATGGCGTGCTCAAAAAGGATTCCATCATGAATAAGCTACTACTCATTTTGATTGCAGTGATGTTGTTAACCGGATTTCGTGCTCCTAATGGCAATATCATTTCGAAAGGTGATTTCTCAGATAAATTGCTTATCAATCTTGGTAAGCCGACTGTACGGACTGATTTAGGGCTTGTTCAAACCCGAGCTTTTGGCGGAATTGTCTACATTAAACGGGAAGTGTGGAACTATAAAATAGATCAGTACAACTATCGCTTCATCATCGAAAACGGACAAATTGTTGCTGATCATTGGACAAGGTTTTAGCGGATCGGCAACAATCTGGATGTGCTTGCAGGAAAAATATTTCTTTATTTCAATTTATTTCATGGCAGGTGTTTTACACAGTAATGTAATACGCCTGTCATGTTCGCCTGTTAGATTTGCGCTACCCTAAAAAACTTGGAGGTGGGCGAATTATGTTTAAATTAAATTGTATAAAAGAAAAATTAATGGCTGCGTCAGCAGTTCTATTGACCACTGTCACATTAAATGGATATGCAGCAACAGCGACTTTTGATCCGTCAGCAGGGATTGTAGATCTTCCGGTTGTTGAAGTTCTGAGTGGTGGATCTTCTTCATTTTATAGCGCTAAATTACAACTCAGCGGGGGCGATCTGCAGTTGATTGCTGCTAGTCCTATTGCAGCAACGAAAGGGCAACGTAATGTTTTTGATTCTGACACGAGTGCAGTCCATATTGCTTCTGTCGTTGTCGGAGCAGACGATTATTATGCTAAATTGAAATTAGTGCCTGGGTCTAATCCTTTGCGCTTTACAGTGGAACAGCTTGTCAATAACGCATTTCAAGGTTGCCCCAGTTTTGCAACTCCGGGCGCAACGGCAGGAGCTTGTGTTATAAGCGGTGAGATTAACTCCGATATTACACTGACCAAAAACATCACTTGGGTATTATCGGGTGGCGTCTATATTGGTGGCGATAAAACTAGAAGTGCCACACTGACCATTAATCCGGGAACCAAAATATTTGGCGAGGCAGGTGCTGACTATTTGTGGATCAGACGCGGCTCGAAAATCATGGCAGAAGGCACACCGGATAATCCGATTGTAATGTCCGGACCGCTGCAAACATCGGCAGGGGAATGGGGTGGTTTGCTCATTTCCGGCAATGCACCGGTGAATGGTTGTAATGTGGGTGTACCCCTTTGTGAAGTGCCATTCGAGGCAGTTACCTCTGAGTTCTTTGGCGGTAACAATCCAACGGATAGCAGCGGTGTAGTTAAGTATGTGCAAATTCTCTTTGCCGGAAACGCCATTCGCCCGGATGAAGAGCTCAATGGTTTTACGCTCAACGGTGTTGGTTCAGGAACGATTATTGACTATGTGCAAGTCCATGAAGGACTGGACGATGGCGTTGAAGTGTTTGGCGGCACGGTTCAGATGAAACATCTGGTGCTGACGAACAATCAAGATGATAATTTGGATTGGACAAGTGGCTGGAAAGGCCGCGTGCAGTTTGTTCTGATCAAACAATCACCAAGTGTTGGTGACCGTGGAATTGAAGCCGACAACAACGAGAAAAACAACGATAGCCTGCCTCGCGCTCAACCAATTGTGTCCAATGTTACAATTTTGGGCCGTTCTGGTACGACTGCAACGCAAGGCATATTATTACGTCGCGGCACAGGTGCAAATATCTTTAACACGGTCGTTACTGGTTCCCCAACTTGTTTAATGATTGATAGCGCTTCGACCTTCGCGAATGCCGGATCACCGGGTAGTTTGACAGGTGAATTAACCATGGTAAATTCTTTTGTTAACTGCGCTAGTAACTACAAAGATGGCACAGGAGCTACATTTAAAGTGTCTGACTGGTTCACGTCTCAATCTGAGAACAAAGCAGAAGATCCTCATCTGAATGGCTATTTGCCGGCTGCCGGATCGCCGCTGATACTAGGCGGTGTTGCTGTTCCCGATCCTTTCTTTACGGTAGTGGATTACGTTGGCGCGTTCAAGGACTCGGATGACGACTGGACCGAAGAATGGACTTTTCCATTTAATTAAATCGTTATAAAAAAAGCATTTTTGCTTATGCGCTAAGTAGAAATGCTTTTGATCAATTCAACTAATCTCCTTCTGTTGAATAAAAGAATCGCTGGGTTTGGTTTTATCAGCCCAGCGATTTTTTCTTTTTAAAGCTGTGCAGATATTGTTCTGGAAATTTGATTTTTACTACGCTTCCGGTAATTTCTTCATTGATATTCTTTGTTCACTGTTCTTCTAAGATTCCGGACTGAAAGAACAGTCTTTCGGGACAAACACAAAATCATCGACATAAAAAATTCATTCTGCTGACATCAGCGGGTAATGTTGTGGTTATAAAGTGACAGCGGCTAGTGCGGTTTATTTTCATCGGATTGTCTTTGACAGGCCGTTGAAAAACGTTTTCGAGGCAGCCGATGCAAGGCTAAAATAGGCGAAAAAGCGCAGTTTATGCTTGATAAATGAGTATTTTAGTCTGTTTTTAACACCGCAGCGGCAACGCAGATAGTTTTTCAACGGCCTGTTAAGCATTACTAATGTTTTGTGTCGACACGATACCGCACTAATGAGCGATGAAAAATTTGTGAGGAGTATAAAGCCATGGGCGACAATATTTTTATTATCTTAGCGGCGGGGATTTGCTTTGTTATATTGAGTATTATCTGCGGCATTGTATTTTATGGCGTAGCGATAGACTGGGATAGCATTTCAGACCTCATCCTTGGGATTTATCTCTATCAGGCTTACCTCTTGCTGAGAATTATCTGGGACAAACCCAAAAATCAGAAGCAATCTCCGGAAGGAAGCAATTCCGGAATGTTATCGAAGGAATCTTATAGGCCTTTGTCTGCCCGCTAGTCATTCTACGCTCCCCTCTGTTAGTGTAGAAAAATCGCTTAACCCAAGCACTTCTGTAGCCAGGAGTGTCACAACGATCCAGGAGATCGGGGGCGTGTTGAATTGGGTTCTATGTTTGCTTTGTTTCATTATCTCAAACCGCACCTCCCAGTCAGCTAACTGCTGACAGTCGTTGGGAGGATTAATCTGCCTGTCATAATTCTGCAACATCATCTGATTATGATCTCATCTTATTCAAGTTCCATTTCTTCCGATAGGAGATTCTTAGATGAAGCTGCAATTTGTTCTTGTGCTGCTTGCTACCACTGCAGCATTGATCGCTACTCCCGTCGCTTATGCTGCCGATATTACCGGCGCTGGCGCAACTTTTCCTTATCCGGTTTATGCCAAATGGGCTGATGCCTATAAAAAACAAACCGGCGTTCGCATGAATTACCAATCCATTGGTTCCGGCGGCGGCATCAAACAAATCAAAGCCAAGACCGTTGATTTCGGGGCATCTGACAAACCCTTAACACTGGAAGAGCTGGAAACAAACGGTCTGACTCAATTCCCGACGGTACTAGGCGGCGTGGTTCCAGTGATCAATATAGATGGTGTCAAACAAGGACAGATCCATTTAAGCGGAACAGTTCTGGCAGATATTTTTCTGGGCAAAATAAAGCGTTGGAATGATCCTGCGATTGCTGATCTTAATGCCGGTATTGATTTGCCAGCCAGCAATATCACTGTAGTCCATCGTGCCGATGGCTCAGGTACGACTTTCTTGTTTACCGATTATTTAAGCAAAGTCAGCCCGGAATGGAAAGAAAAAGTCGGCGCGGATGCTTCCGTAGCCTGGCCTGTTGGTACTGGCGGTAAAGGTAATGAGGGGGTGGCTAATTTCGTGAAACAGATCAAGAATTCTATTGGTTACGTCGAGGCAGCTTACGTGAAGCAAAGCAAAATGAATTATGTCCAGTTGCAGAACCGCGATGGTGTATACGTTATACCCGCTGAGGATGGTTTTAAAGCTGCGGCTGCCAACACGCAGTGGGATAAAGCCTCCGGTTTTTACGAAATTCTTACCAACAAACCTGGCCAGAACAGTTGGCCGATTACCGGTGCTACCTTTATCCTAATGCATAAATCTCAGGAAAATCCTGCTCAGGCTCTAGCAGTGCTGAAATTCTTTGAGTGGGCGTATGCCAACGGCGATGGAATGGCACTGGAACTGGACTACATTCCGCTGCCAGATAGTGTGGTGAAACTGATCGAGGACTCCTGGGAAGCGAATATCAAAGGTAAAGATGGTAAAGCCATTTTCTCAGTTAAGCACTGATAAAAGTAAAAGGCCGCAAATCATAGCGCGAGATATATTCAGTGCCACTCCTGGTGATCGCCAAGTGCGTCAACTAGAAATAAGTTCTAGTGTATTTTCAGCTAGGTGAAACAAAACGATGTCAAAAATACACTTTGCAGCAAAGCTAAAAAGACAGCTTCTATTTGACCGTATATTTCATAAAGTCACTTGGTTCTTTACATTTGTCGTTTTTGCATTGCTGGCTACGCTTATTGGTTCACTGATAATTGGCAGTATGCCAGCCATCAAAGCCTTTGGTTTCGATTTCCTTGTTAGCGCCGACTGGAATCCGGTTACTGAGAAATTTGGCGCATTGGTGCCCATCGTGGGTACGTTGATTACCTCAGTGATTGCGCTGTCGATCGGTATTCCAGTTAGTTTTGGCATTGCGCTGTTTCTCACGGAATTATCGCCGCCGTGGTTACGCCGCCCGCTCGGGACGGCGATTGAGTTGTTGGCTGGAATTCCCAGCATCATTTACGGTATGTGGGGATTGTTCGTATTTGCGCCGCTTTTTGCTCAATATATTCAACCCTGGTTGCAGGATACACTGGGGCAAATACCGGGAATCGGCTTTCTATTCGAAGGATCTTTCATGGGTATCGGCATGCTGACCGCCGGTATTATCCTGGCGATTATGGTGATTCCTTTCATTGCTGCAGTCATGCGTGACGTGTTCGAGATTGTGCCGCCCATGCTCAAGGAATCAGCCTATGCCTTTGGTGCTACTACTTGGGAAGTGATCTGGTACGTGGTCCTCCCCTATACCAAGATCGGCGTAGTCGGCGCTATCATGCTCGGCCTTGGCCGTGCCTTGGGTGAAACCATGGCGGTTACTTTTGTGATCGGCAACGCACACCAGTTACATGCTTCACTTTTTATGCCCGGAAACAGTATCGCTTCAGCGCTGGCCAATGAATTCACTGAGGCCGACGGCGAGCTCTATACCTCAGCGCTGATTGAGCTGGGTTTGATTTTGTTTTTTATTACTTTTGTCGTGCTGGCGTTTTCTAAGATTTTGCTGGTGCAACTTAAAAAGCGTGAAGGTACAGTTACCTAGAGGCGCATCATGATCCCAATATATACCCGGCGGCGCATTGTCAATACCATTAATCTTACCTTCGCCACACTGGCCATGGTTTTCGGTTTGTTCTGGCTATTCTGGATATTGTTTACCTTATTTGAAAAAGGTTTCGGCGGAATCAGCATGGCCATATTTACCCAGATGACACCGGCGCCGGGTAGTGAAGGTGGTCTGCTCAATGCGATCGCCGGCAGTCTGGCGATGGTAATACTTGCTACCTTGATTGGTACGCCGATCGGCATCATGGCGGGCACCTATTTGGCTGAATATGGCCAGCGCGGCTGGCTTGCTCCCGTCACTCGTTTCATTAACGACATCCTGTTGTCAGCGCCGTCAATTGTGATTGGTCTTTTTGTTTATACCGTCTATGTTGCTAAGATGGGACATTTCTCCGGCTGGGCCGGGGCGTTGGCACTGTCGTTGATTGTCATTCCGGTTGTTGTGCGCACCACTGAGGATATGCTACGGCTTATTCCGGATAGTTTGCGCGAAGCGGCTGCCGCTTTGGGCGCACCGCAATGGAAAATAGTAACGCTGGTCACTTGGCGCGCATCCAAAGTCGGCATAATGACCGGTGTGCTGCTGGCCATTGCACGCATCAGCGGAGAAACCGCACCGTTACTTTTTACTGCACTTAACAACCAATTCTGGAATGCGGACATGAACCAACCCATGGCCAATTTGCCCGTTGTCATATTTCAGTTTGCTATGAGTCCATACGAAAACTGGCAGGAGCTGGCCTGGACTGGGGCGCTACTCATCACGCTGAGCGTTTTGGGATTGAATATCGCAGCACGATTCTTTTTACGTAAACAAGCTTTGGTAAATTAGATTGCTCTATTCTCGGATAGCCTCCTAGGCCACTGTAAATAATTTCGGGTTAACGTTTATAAGAGGATCATTAATATGAGAAACCAACAAATGCTGTTTTACAGCAAATTCATTGGATCGCATGATTACCAACAATCAACGATGCACGAACCTAAATTAAAAACTGAGATGAATATAAGCCATTCGAAATCGACTGCTGCCAAAGCCACCATCAATGACTTAAACTTTTACTACGACAGATGCCAGGCACTGAAATCTATTAACATGAACATCTGGGAGAGAAAAATTACCGCATTCATCGGCCCATCCGGATGCGGAAAATCCACGCTATTGCGCACTTTTAACCGTATGTATCAGCTCTATCCCAGCCAGGAAGCTCATGGTGAAATCATGATGGACGGCATGAATATTCTCGACAAGAGGCAGGATATCAATATGCTGCGGGCTAAAGTCGGTATGGTTTTTCAGAAACCTACCCCATTCCCGATGTCAATTTTCGATAATGTGGCGTTTGGCGTAAAACTGTATGAAAGCTTAACTCGCAACGAGCTGGAAGAGCGGGTGGAATGGGCGCTACAAAAAGCTGCTTTATGGGAGGAGGTTAAAGATAAGCTGAACCAAAGTGGCATCAGTCTTTCCGGCGGCCAGCAACAACGCCTGTGTATTGCACGCACGATCGCGGTGAAACCCGAGGTGGTGTTGCTGGATGAGCCGACCTCAGCGCTTGATCCGATTTCTACCGCGCGGATTGAAGACTTGATCTTTTCGCTCAAGGAGGATTACACCATCGTTATTGTTACCCACAATATGCAACAAGCAGCGCGTGTTTCCGACTATACGGCATACATGTACCTGGGAGAACTGATCGAATTTGGTGATACCGATACGATTTTTACCAAACCCAGGCAGAAAGCTACAGAAGATTATATTACTGGCAAATTTGGTTAGTACGGTTCTCTCTATCCTATTTATGCAATCCGACATAATTAGGGAGCTACTGAATTATTCGCCGCACCGGCGAAAGCCGGTGCCCAGTTCGTTGATTCTTCTGGATTCCGGTTTTTGTCGGAATGACACATTTCTAATAATTCAGCGGCTCCTTAGTGATCATGTAACTGCTGAATTTAATTACCCGGAAATTAATTGATATGATTAAGCAGCAATCAACTTCGTTCAGTTCTGAAAAGACTGATCAAGCTTCTGGAGGAATTGGAGGGACTGGTCAAGCGGGTATCCAATCAAGTTCATTAAGTTTTGCAGAACTTTACCCTCCCCACTACCTTCAGGAAGCATGGTGACAGGTCGCGGATTGAGAATATTGCCGATGAGTTAAGTATGATTTTTGTGTTGTAACTCTGAGGTATGTATGTTGCCGGTTTTGGATTCGTGATGCGGTACCAGACCCCAGCGATGCAGCGGTGCGTTAAAACTCAGACTCTAAGTTTGCTTTATTAGCATTTTGCCTTGCATCGGCCGCCTTGAATGCGCTTCTCAACTGCCTGTTCATGGAGATACTTGGTGTTCTTATTTTAAGAACTTTTCCTTTATTATCTGCGCAACTTTTAATCCTGCAACCAGTGCAATTACAGAATAAAAAATAATTTCTATCATTTCGGCCATTAACCAGATATCTCATGTCAATTTATATAGGCTTCATTTTATACTAAAGAACATTCATTGAAAAAAATTCTGCTGCGAGGAAAGCGTATGGACTGGTCGCGGGTTGTGAATATAGCTGATGAATTAAGTATGATTTTTGTTTTGTGATTCTCGGTGTGTGCGTTGCCGGTATGGGATTCGCGATTCGGTACCTGACCCAGGTGGTGATCAATACAGGGCGGCCTGCAAGAGGGTAAATTTGTAGCATATGCTGCGGCACTCAGCTTTCTGCGTGCCGCACGTGCAGCAGTTACTGTCAACAAGTGTACATCAAGTTGTAATGTGGCCTATTTATAATTGAATTACCAGTGATCTATCTTGCGCTGGTAGTGGGCTACCCCAGCATTCTCCTCACATGTGCATGGGTGGCTATCTTTCCTAGCAATTCAGGATTTATAAGGGAACAACTAACAATGAAAATGCCTCTTTTGACTTTGAAAAATTTTTTACCGGCCTCATTCTTGTGCGGCATCGGCTTAATTTATGCGGCCTCCATCTACGCTGTCGACAAAAACCATGAAGACGAACACTCTGACCGCCCCATTACCATCGCGGTGATCGGAGATTGGCCATATAATAAGAATTTACTAGATAATGCGCACTTACTAACAGATTCCGTCAATGCAGATGCCGCTGTCAGCCACTTAATTCACGTGGGTGATATCCATGCCGGCAGCATGCCTTGCACCAGCGCCGACATCTTCCCACCGATTCCAGAATCTAATCCAGGCTATAACCAGAAAGTCTATTTCCAATTCCAGCAATTCAATAAGCCAGTAATTTACACACCGGGCGACAACGAATGGGCTGATTGCCATAAATCCAAGCAACTGAAGAGCGGCGATCCACTTAAGGAACTGGCTAGCCTACGTAGCTTGTTCTTTGCCAAACCCGGCTTTACACTGGGTAAGGAAAAGCAAGTAAAAAGTCAGGCGCAATATTTTGATCCGGCTTATCCTACCGATGCCAAATTCGTAGAAAACGTGATGTGGAAACAAGGCAAAGTCGTATTCGTGACACTGAACATACCCGGATCAAACAACGACACCTTGCCCTGGACTGGCGGCTTCGATAATCCGACCGCCCAGAATCAAGAAGTCGCCGAACGTACAGGCGCTGATATCCGCTGGTTGGAATCTGCATTCGATATGGCGAAAGAAACGCATGCCCGGGCTGTGGTAATAAGCATTCAGGCTGATATGTGGGATCCCGAAGCAGTAACAGCAGGTGAACTTACCGACTACACGCCCATCGTACAGAAATTGGCTGACCTGGTGCAGGACTTCGGCGGGCCGGTATTGCTATTAAATGGTGACTCTCATGTTTATGGCAGTGACCAGCCCTTAGCTAACCCAAATAGCGCTACTGGTGTTATCCATCACACCCAGGCCGTGCCCAATTTGACTCGAATTACCGTACAGGGATCAACTACAGCGCCTTCCGAATGGTTGCGTCTGACCATTGATCCAAGGAAGCCTCAGCCTTTCAGCTGGACGAATGTGGCGTACTGCATTGATCCTTTGAATAGTTGCCAATAAACCTGAACAAGCGAGCTTTCGGTAGAAAGCTCGCACCATCGCAGGATCTAATAACTATCAAGGTACTTACTGGCGGTATAGAAACTTGCACATCCTCCCAAGTGAAAGGCCGAGCTGCCCAAAAATTACCAGATGGTTTTTGTCTTTTCCGGTACTTCCAACCAAAATGAAATTGTTTGCTTGAGTCATAAAAACCGGTGGTAGCCAGTTGTTTAATGAAGATCTTGGCCAAGTGGCTTTCAAATCTGCTCACAAGATCAATTCATCCTAAATTCACTTAAACTTCATCGAATAATCATATGTCTGAAATGTAAGCCTCCAACCCTTCCACATTAACACCCTGATACATCATCGCTATCCTCAAACCATTTACAAGGAGGAACGATGTCATCATCAGAAGCGCGACGAATTCATATCGAAGCATGGCAAACCAGCGATATGTCGCAGGCGGCTTATTGCCGGGAACATGGTTTGAATATCAAGACGTTTAGCAATTGGGTTCGCAAGCATCGTGCCGGTCAAGTTATTCGGCCGCCTGCGTTGGTTCCGGTCACGATCAAGCCAATGCCTATGCCGGCGAATACGATACGTCTTCACGGCCAGGGCGATCATGTGTTGGAGCTGCCGTCGACGGTTTCGCCGCATTGGTTGGGGGAGTTGTTGAAGTGTCTTTGATTGCGAATCCAGGGAAGATTTGGTTGATGGTTGAGCCGGTGGATATGCGTCGCGGCATTGACGGGTTGTCGGTGTTGGTGAAGCAGGCGTTGCAGCGATCGCCATGTGCGGGTTCAGCGTTTGTGTTTTGCAATCTCGCGGGCAATCGCATCAAGGTGCTGCTGTGGGACGGCACCGGCGTGTGGTTGTGCCAGCGCCGCTTGCATCAGGGGCGGTTCGTTTGGGAACGTTCGGATACGGGTGGGATGGAACTGACTTCGTCGCAATGGGAGTGGTTGATTGCCGGGGTGGATTGGCGTCGTTTGGGGTTACAATCTTGCGCGCGAAAATATAGCTAAAGCCAATACTGACGTCACTTTGCGCGGGTTTTGCAGTATAATAACACCATGAAAATGCACGCAAAACAGTCAATTGAATTGGATCATCTGAACCTCGCGCCAGTGGTTAAAACCGAGGTATCGAATCTGATCCAAGCGTTACAAAACGAGCTCAAACTGCTGGAAGCGAAGAACCAGGCACTGATGCTGGAACTGGCACACTTGCGCCGCATTCGTTACGATGTGAAGAGCGAAGCACTGTCGCAGCCACAGTTGAGTATGTTCGAAGAAGACTGGGAAACCGATGTGGCGGCGATCGAAGCGGAAATCGAGCAATTGCCGCTGCCTTCTCCACAGAAACCTAAGCGTGCACGCGCTGGGCGCCAACCGTTGCCGGATCATCTGCCGCGCATCGAACACCGCCATGAGCCGCAATCCTGCCAATGCAAACAGTGCGGCAGCGATCTGGTAAAAATCGGCGAAGATGTCTGCGAACAACTGGACGTCAAACCCGCCGAATTCTTCGTACACCGCCACATCCGCCCGCAATACGCCTGCCGGACTTGCGAAACCGTGGTCGCGGAACCCGTGCCACCCGCCGTCATCGACGGCGGTATGGCAACAACCGGACTGCTTGCTTGGATCACGACCTGCAAATACCTCGATCACCTGCCGCTGTATCGCATCGCACAAATCGCCGCCCGGGAAGGTGTCACTTTATCGCTTTCCACGTTGGCGGAATGGATCGGACGTGTAGGCGTGGCACTGCAGCCGCTGGTTGACCGGCTGATTTTGCACTTATTGCATGGCTCTGTGTTACACGTCGATGAAACCCCGGTGGCGCAACTTGATCCCGGCAGTGGAAAAACGCAGCGCGCCTACCTGTGGGCATATCGCAGCAACGATTTTGAGTCGGGGCCGCGCATCATCGTATTCGACTACCAAACCAGCCGTAGTGGCAAACATGTGCAAAACTTCCTCAACAGCTGGCAAGGCCACTTGCTGGTCGACGACTATGGTGGTTACAAGGCTTTATTCTCCAAAACAGCATCACCCTGCACTGAATTAGGGTGCTGGGCGCACGCACGCCGCAAATTCTTCGACCTGCACCAAGCCAACGCCAGCACCGTCGCGTATGAGGTGCTGGCGTTGGCGGATTTTACGCCGCCGAAGCCGAAGGCAAGCACTTATCGACCGAAGCCCGGCAGATACTATGCGCAGAAAAAAGCCTGCCGATCCTGCAATCGTTGCACGACTGGTTACTACAAACCTGCGCCCAAACTGCCGATGGCGGCGGCACCGCCAAAGCCATCGACTACACCTTGAAGCGCTGGCAAAGCCTAATCCGCTACGCCAGCAGCGGGCACCTGCCGATTGACAACAACCCCGTCGAAAACACTATTCGCCCCATCGCGCTCAGCAAGAAAAACTGGCTGTTCACCGGCTCCAAACGCGCCGAGAAACGTGCCGCCGCCATTCAAACCCTACTTGGCACCGCAAAACTCAACGGCCTCAACCCCGCACAATGGCTAGCCGACACCCTCGAAAAACTCCCTACCTGGCCTAATAGCCGAATCGATGAATTGCTGCCGTTCGCACCGGAGGATATTGAAGCATTAATGAAGGAATGTGAGTAGATGGTGGGGTTGGAGGGATACACAACATGTGCATAGCGCCGCTGTCCATCCAAGATCGATAATAGCCAGGTGCCAAGTACATCAACTACCTTGGGTGCATTGGGACTGGTGTAATCCATTGGACATCCATCCACCCAGCGGGTGAATAACCCGGAAACTTCCAAAAACTCGGCAAAGAACGGTAATTGCCCCAGTGCCCCAGTGCTGTGGTGCTTCCGCCTTCGTCCCAGCGAACGTGAAACCAGCCACCAGGGGTGGCTACGCTTTGTTCAGCCGCCGTTTGTTCCGTCTCCTGCAAAGTAGTATTGATCACCTCGACCAGTGTCTTCTTTTCAAATTTAATTTCACCCATTGGGTGAGCCTCCTATTCTGCCGCAATCCCTTACTAGAAATACATTTGTGGCAATTTTACTGGAATCAACTGAGGAAAATAGGATTATCGGCCACCTGAAATCGGATTATCGAATGGCGAGGAACTATCTGAAAGGCGCTATTGGCGATCGCATCAACCTGCTGATGGCTGCTGCCGCCTGGAATCTGAAACAATGGCTGCTGGCCATTTTTTGGCTCTTTTTCCCATGGCGAAAACTGCAAATTTATCGGATTCCTTGATGGAAATTTAAACTACCAGGGCATGCATTTTAGTAGGCACCAGTTTTCTCGGGTAGCTTTTCCAGAACAACTGTTGTTTGATACTTTTTCAGGGACGACTAAGTAAGCCCGGCGGTCTTTGACAATTTTTAATAAACCGATAAACACAACATTTTGTGATCAGGGGTATTTCGATTGGTTGGTCTTAGTAGCATGGTCATTACATCTCTCTGATATAAAATTTTGCTATTGCACCTCTGGGGTTTTTAGCTTACCCCAGCCCACATGCTACTCAAAATGCAGAAATTCCTTATTCAAAATTCGGCCGCAAGCGACCGAATTTTTTATACTGACGAACATGTTATTGCAAGTTATAAGTATAACTTCCATCCAGATCTTTTTTAAGGGTTACATTAAATAAGATTGATGGTGAGCCATTACCACCAGAACCCCGCGATTGTGGCAAAATAATACTACGACTAGGGAGGATTTCTCCCAATACATTTAGTTGAATCGTTGCAGTTTTTGCACCAGAGCCACTATAATAATTTACGCCAAATGAATATGTTCCTGGTATGACATTACTACAAGACGTATAGTAATGTTCAGGGCCGGTTCCAGTTGTATCATCACGATCCAAAGATCCTGCTAAACCTTGCCTAGAAGCGTAATAGACATGGGTGCTACTTGGTTCATATATGTGCAAATCAATGTCACCAGGAATATCCCACGTAAGTGTTGCCGTGATTGGTCCATTGGTATTATTAACATTAGTGTGAAGACTACTTAATGTAGTATTCATAACCGATGTTGTGTGTGACCTAATAGCTGAGTAAGTAGAATTTGTGTATATTTCTTCAAAACCATGCCCCAATAAATCGTTTGTATTTATGGGTACAGAAGAATCGTTATATGGTAACGTGGCTGTTTCAATAGCTCGAAGAGCATTAATGACCATGTCATTTTTTGAAGTTACATATGGTGTTCCTCCAGCCACTTCGTTTGCAGGATCTGCCACTCCAGCAATGCCAAATGCATCAATCTCGATGTGTGGATTGCTCGCCAGTCTATAATATGCAGCATTGGCATACAAATTTCCCTGCGAATGGGCAACAACCATCACTTTCCTTCCTTGTGTTAATTGCATTGTGTAGGCTTCAACATGGCCGATTAAAGTTGAGTCCGAGTATTGAGTGAACTGGGCGAGATTCTGTTTTAATTGAGTTGTATAGTCAATCTGACTGCCTAGGAAGTAATCTGATAAGAAGTTTACTATTGCATGAGAAACTGTTTCACCGGATATAAAATCAAGAAGCATACTCCATACTAGAGTTGGGTCCTCAGCCATTTTCTGTTCAAAAGTAGTCAGCAGATCAAGTAATAACCCATTACTATCATTCTGAGCTTTATAATACTGAATTTGCTCACTATTATAATTTTTACCGAGTATCAGCCGGACTTGATCTAACGAGCGGTCCATTTTATTTATGTCATTGTTTACACCATTTCCAAAAAAAACACTATATCCAGAAGAACAGACATTGTTTAATGTGGCATATGCGCTATTAGACAATGAAAGCGTTAGTAAAAATACAAAAAATATGGTTTTCATTTTTATCCTCATGGAATACCTTTTAATTTGGCAAAGAACTAGAATCGAAAGTGCATGGCTGCCCTACCGGATCCGAAAAAACCTGGCCAGCTGCCATATCGCCTAACTGTAGCCATGCTTTTATTCTGTCCTTATTATCAAGCATAATGTTTCTAAGATAATTCGATCCTTGTTTATACGCTTCGTAATTACCCGTAAAGGCCCCCATTATATTTTTCATGCACTCTTCAGCTTTGAAATAGTTAGATACTGAATCGAATGCTTCTTGTACAGTACCTTGATTTAATAGAGCCGTACGATATGCAGCTAGTACTTGAAAAGCTGCTGCTTGTTGTCTGGCAGAACTATTAAAATGAAAAGTAACGTTTGCTTCAATGGCATCACGTACACCATTATTGTTGTTATCAGAGCCACCTAATCCGTCATCACTAATTATAGGAAATGCAAGGATTCTAAATGTCGATGAAATTTTGAATCTCGATGGATTAGAATATTTTAATTTAATGGTCAGCGACTCTTCAAAGGAGAGTGATTGGCCTGATGAACCAGCAATAAGGTAAGGATTCCCTTCTAAAGTTATACCGCTTGGAGAGTTAACAGACACCCCTGCCGGAGTGTCCAGTATTACTAAAGCAACAGGTAATTGTATTTGTTGGTTGGATTTGTTTGTGATACTAATTATTGAGTCATAAGTATTAGTTGATCGATTAAATACCAGACCCGATCTATCTACTTTAAACAAACTAGTTAAGTCAGTTGCGCTTTCAGATAAAGATATCTGATTCCCATTAACAGCCAATGCAGACCCACCACTAAGTAAAAATAAAAGTGATAAACACGCTGATATATAAAAATGGATTATTTGTATTTTAATACGCATTGCTAAGTCTCCCTTTTTTGCTTCGAGCGGAATACATTATGATAGGTATTCCAACAAGCAAGAATAAAATAATACCGGGCTCTGGAACAGAGGAAACAATTGGTGAATAAATATTAGCAGTTGGGCTACTTCCAGAATCCCAGCGAAAAAGAGAATCAGCTCCAGTTGGATCAAATGTATTTATCAACACTTGACCAGTTTCATCAAGTAGAAAAATAGAAAATGCATCAGGAAAAGAAGATCCGCCTGGAGATAAGTTAGTTGCTGTCACGATATCAAAGCTTATCTTATTACCAAACGTGAGAGATACAAGAAGCTCATTAAAGAAATCAGAATCAGCAAATAAAATAGTTGAAGAAACATCACCAGAAACACCGCCAATTAGAGAGGTAGATATTATTGACGAACCTATCCCGAAGTCAAAATTGGAGATTATGAATGAATTATCAGGAGATCCACCATCTATAAAATCAAAGGCAACTTGCCCAGTTTGTCCAGTTAGCGAAGTGGTCGATATATTAAAACTGATTGCTAAAGCTTCTTTTCCTACAAGTAATTGAAACACCAAAGTAAAGCAGCATAAAATGAAATACACAGATTTCCTTTTATTATTTTGTATCTGTTTCTTTATCACAATTTTCTCCATTTATAGATTCGGCCATTAAGCAGTACGATTTATCATATCAGCGAAAGCCAAAATACAAACTTTTTTTCGATCTGGAACCAGCTTGATTATAACGATGTTAATTTTGGCTCTGTAACAGTTAATTGTTGAATTTTCCAATTCACTGACGACAAATGATTTTTTGATAACCATGAAAACATATAACCAATTGATTAAAAATAAATCATGTTATTTTGCAAATCATTTTCAACAGCCAATTGTGACATTGCCTTAATTTTTTTGATAGATGTCATTTGTCCTGAAGTGCCCAGAAGTTGTCCCGAAGATTTTCTGGAAGAATCAGATTTGTATAGAGTTGGCTATTATAGATCCGACCAATAAATAGTTTTAAGCGGCATATTTTACATACGGATCCTGGAAGTACGAAGCAACGCTCTCTGGATTATTCTGCAGCATCAACATATGATCATCGGCAGCGGCATGTAATTTCTCCTTGGTACGCACCGGAACTTTCGAACCGATAGCCTGCTTCAAATCTGAGTTTAATCTTGGCTATGTCACCGTTAATTGTTGAATGTCATTCATACCCAACGCGGCAAGCAAAACTGAGCGGGGAGACAAGGAACCATGAGCACGATCAATCAGTCGTCGCCACCCGAGATAATTGGCAAGGTAATGTGTGGCGATGCCGTGAAATCGGCGCATCCATTCTTTGAGTCGACCGTCGTAGGCATTCACGTTTTGCACGTGGTAGATCTTGCCGACAACCCGGATACCTGCAGCCAGATTGATTGGGCGGTGGGCGATGCCGATTTTCCGCACTGCGGTACCCAATGCCTTGCCGCTATCAGTACAGAGAACTGCATCGTTTGCCAGCAATGGTTTGAGTGCCGCGCCAATGTGCTCTTTGTCAGCCTTCTCCAAAACGAAATCAGATGTGTTCCCAGTACGGTCACGGCAAATCAACACAGGAATCTGTTCAGAGGACAAACCACGCTTCGATGCTTTGCCGCCACGCTTATGTGGCGGGCGCGTCATACCGTGTTTCTTACCTTTGAATGATTCAAGAAAGAAGGTTTCGTCAGCTTCAGCAATGCCAACCAAACTTGTGGCTTTCTGCTCATTAGGCAGCTTAAGAAAACGATGGCGCCAACGAAATGCCGTGTTGCGATGCATATCGCAGACTTTTGCGCTGGTGCGCACGCTCTGACCTGATGCTATTTGTTGCGCGTATTCCAGCCACTTGTCCTTATGGCGCAGGCGTGCCAGTGGTGTTCCGCTTAGTGTATTGAAGGTGACGCGGCAGGCACAGCAGCGATAGCGTTGTAACCCAGAAGCCGATCCCCAGCGTGCAATTTGGTTATGACCGCACTTGGGGCACAATGGCGTGACCAGTATACGATTTTCAATCAACGTACTGACGGCCTGAATATGCCCAATCTTGTGCAAACAATCTGCTAATAACCTTCTCTGGTGCGGCGTCAATCTTGCAAGTTCTGCCGCTAATATTTGGAATTCTTCAGTTTTCATCAAAGATCCTATCTCATTGATTCATATGAAAACAGTATAGACCACTATTTAACGGTGACATAGCCAAGATTAAACTCAGATTTGAAGCAGGCTATCGGTTCGAAAGTTCCGGTGCGTACCAAGGAGAAATTACATGCCGCTGTCGATGATCATATGTTGATGCTGCAGAATAATCCAGAGCGCGTTGCTTCGTACTTCCAGGATCCGTATGTAAAATATGCCGCTTAAAACTATTTAATGGCCGGATCAATAAAATGATCAAGTTCTTCAAGTGCGGTGATTGGAATGGTTACATTATTTTCTTCAAAGCTATAGATTGCGTTGTGGTTGTATAAAATAACTGAAGTATCAGGAACATATATCTTCTTTTGCTTTCGCGGCATGGATAGCTAATTTGTTTAATAAAATGACAATACTAGTCATTAATTATTACAGTATCGTGTAAGTCATGTATTGAATAATTCATGCTTATCTGGTTGTCTCCCATACATACTATCGATAGTATGTTGAATATCTGCATCACCCACTGGAATAATCGTGACTATTAACGTGCTTAGGCAGGATGATTTGCCATTCCCGTGCTCGCTGCCGGAATCCGAACGTCATTTTCTGAATGAGGCGGCTTGTGAGCACCAGTCGTACTGCTGACACCGTCATGGGTGCACATCGCCCCGTCTGTGAACCTTAAGGCTTTTAATTGGGAACATATTACGCCCTATCGCAAACTGGAGAACATGGGAGACAGAACTATCATTCCGGCTACTCAATGCTTGTTTGATTCGTACTCAAATTAAACTAAAAACGGTAGAGGGGCATATTCTGTTATGTGTCCGTAAGATTCTGTCGCTGCAGAGAAGCCCTTACTTTTTTAGACTCTCCTAAATTAGACAAAGAAACACCTTGTTACGATTAGAAAGCAATATACTTGATATTTAAACAGCAGCGCCAAATTAAAAAATGAATTCATTGCCAGAAAATACCTGGGAATTAAATGAAGTGGCTAAGAACACCGACATTCTCGCTGAAATATCATCTGAGTTTGATATTGAAGCTTGTCCGGGCACAACCTCTAAACTACAATTTTACGATGATTTTGATTCTCATCTATGGAAGGCGAATTATCTACTTTGCCAAGTAGATAAACAGCAGTTTCGGCTCATTGATCCTTTTGACAGTATTGACGAAGCTAGCGCATCAAGCGATGCCAGATTCTGGTGGGAATTTTCAGAGAGTCAGGCTAAAGACAAATTGCAAAGTTTAGTTGGTTTGCGCGCGGTATTACCTATCGCATCCATAGACTTGCTTGAGACGGATTTTTCATTACGCAATGGCGATCAAAAAATAGTGGTGAAAGGTCGTTTAACACAAACGATGGTTGGCAACAAAATTTCCCTTTATCTCACGCTACAAGCGTTGCGTGGCTATACAAAATACTATACTCGGGCTGAACAGCTACTCAAGCCCTTCATTAAGGCAGAAATTAGTCATTTTGGATTGAGATTCCTGTTAATGAATCAAGATATCCAGGCTCTCGAACCCAAACAAAGCACTCTACTATTCCTGACGGAGGATATGCGGACAGAGCAAGCGGTACGAGCAATAGCCATTGCTATGCTTGATCAGACAAAACTTTATGTTGGTGGCGTAATTGCAGATACTGATACCGAGTTTTTGCATCAATTTCGAGTTAACGTTCGAAAACTAAGATCATTAATCAGTTTGTTAAAAAAAGCATTGCCGGCCTCAATGCTGGATACGCTAAAACCCAGACTAACTTCAATTGCAAGCAAAACGAATAAGCTGCGGGATCTAGACGTATTTATACTGACGCAAGACAGTTATCGTGCGATGCTGCCAGCAAATTTTGAAAGCGGCTTAAACGAGCTGTACCGCTTAATTGAAAAACAGCGCAAGCAAGAAAAAAATAAAGTGGCTAGATATCTGTCCTCTACAGAGTATAGGAGCGATGCCGCTGCCTGTGCGGAAGAATTATCTCAGGGCTCTACTTTTCAAACACCCATGGCAT
This sequence comes from Nitrosomonas sp. Is79A3, assembly GCF_000219585.1. Lineage (NCBI taxonomy): Bacteria > Pseudomonadati > Pseudomonadota > Betaproteobacteria > Nitrosomonadales > Nitrosomonadaceae > Nitrosomonas > Nitrosomonas sp. Is79A3. Next base: position 1,223,658 of record NC_015731.1, read on the forward strand.
CAAAACCGGTATTGCAAGTTGTAAAAAAATTATTGTTAAAGCGCTATCATAAAATGCTCGCAATGAACGCGGTTATTAATAATCAGTCAGCAGATGAAAAAATTCATGAATTACGTATTGAATTTAAAAAGCTTCGCTACTTGATCGAATTTTTTGTTGATTTATTACCAAAGAAACGTACAGGTAGAATAGTCAGTGAAATTAAAAAGATACAAACAGTATTGGGAGACTACAATGACTATTGTATTCAGATCGAGTTTTTAAACAGTTATATTGATGATACCCGGATTGAGCTGTCAAAAGCCTTGAGTGGTTTGATAGCAATTTTGTATCAAAAGAAAACAGAAGAACGTCCGAAAGTTGAAGGCGCATTAGCAGATTTTTTCACAGAAAATATGACCATTGAATTCGATTTGGTATTTGGTGCAGTTGAGCCAGGAGATTCAGAATGAAAGTGATTGCTTGCTATAGTATGAAAGGAGGCGTCGGAAAAACGGCTACCGCAGTCAATCTTGCCTACTGGGCTGCCAAATCCGGGTTAAAAACATTACTAATTGACTTGGATCCTCAAGGTGCCTCGTCCTTCTATTTCAGAATCAAGCCATCCTCAAAGAAGTGGGCAAAGCGCTTTTTTAATGCGTATGAAAACTTGGTAAAACACATTAAAGCAAGTGACTTTGAAAATCTGGATATTATTCCGGCACACTTGAGTTTTCGTAATTTTGATACACTGTTGGCAGGCTTCAAAAAACGCAAAAATCGTTTGAAGCGCATATTAAAAGGCTTCAATAAAGAATATGACATGGTGATATTAGACTGTCCGCCATCCATTAGCTATCTGTCGGAATCTATATTTATCGCATCTAATTTGGTTTTGGTGCCTGTTATTCCTACCCCGCTTTCAGAACGGACTTTTGAGCAGCTGATTGCATTTTTTGAGGAAAATGATTATCCGCAGAATAAGATCGTACCTTTTTTCTCAATGGTTCAGGTACAAAAATCACTGCACAAAGCAACAATGGATGCCATGTCTGCACGATACAAGATGTTTCTGACTACAACCATTCCTTATTCATCAGATATCGAGAAAATGGGCGTACACAAAGCACCTGTCGATGTTTTTGCTAAGTCCCAACAAGCTAATTACGCTTATATAAAACTTTGGAAGGAAGTTTCAGAAACCGCGAGAAAGTGTGGATAAGTTATAGCAATTGAGATGGAAAAAATTTTTATTCAGCGAGTTGATGCTATCCGCAATGGCAAATGCAGTCAAAGTAGATATGCAATAAAGATATCTTATCCTTGAATCGAATCGAGAATTGCGGGTTTGCCATAAGGGTGAAAAATTCTATTTAATTGAGAAAAAATTCGGACTTGCGCCGGAAAAAATCCGAGATTTTTAGTAACGAGCACGTATTGAATTTCCATGATCCATGACCAAGGATATGCAGCTAGAAAAATCGCGTTATAGTTTTATTCCGAATGGTCATTGAATTGAGTAGGGTATTTATAATGAAACACACAGACCTTTGATATTTTTAGAAGTAGAGTTCTAATCTAAAGTGGAAGCTGTTGCCTTTACACCGTCGGAGTTTGCAGCTTTAGGTATGATTGAATACAAACGCTATCAGAATGCCCATCCGGTCAAGGAAGATAAACGGGATTATGGCTAGCAAGCAACATCATAAGAAAAAGCGAATCGCAGTGGTCCCTATCGTCATGAGCAAAACTAGGCTCAAGGTATATCTGATAACCAGTCGTGCGGAACGAAAGTGGATTATACCCACAGGGAAATTGGAGAAGAAGCTCAATAACAGACAAGTAGCGGCACTGGAAGCATTTGAAGAGGCCGGTATTCTCGGTAAGCTTGATAAACATTTCAGAGAACAAGTTTTGCTGCAAAGTCCCAGTGGCAAACATAAGCGCAAAACAACGGTTTTTTTGCTCTACGTCAAGCGTATATTAAAGTGCTGGCCAGAAATTCATGACCGCAAGCGTAAACTGGTAAGTTTGAAAAAATATTTAAAGTCAGTTTCCAATAGAAAGCTAAAACGAAAGTTAGCAAAAAATATATGTGCTTAGAATTTAATAATGCTTCCCGTTTTGCATTTTATTTCAATTTCTTGGATTTCTAGACATAAGCGAGCGGGATCTTCCGCTAAGAAAACTTAAGTCATTGTTATTTATTCCTGCTGATCATCTTCAGTTTGATCTATTTTAAATGGATAGATGCTTTAAAATTTTCTTTTTCATACAAATTAGATGAATTTTCGGCCTTTACACGCCCTACTGAGAATTCTATAGCGGCATATCATAGCTTGTCTCTATGATTCTAGGCAGTCTTTAGATTTGATGAATTCTTCAAGTTAGGAATGATTAGTTTTTTGCTGAAAAACATAACCTTAGGATCTTTGCCGTGATGTCGTGAGTAGTGATTGATATCACAGAATTTGGTCGGATAACCTCTGTACATCTGAATAATTTCCGGATTGCTGTCGCATGAAACTATCCAGTGCTGAGTGATATGCTCCTTGACCAGTTCTGCAATACTTACGTGAGCATTATGCAAATTGTGGTTTTCATAAAGCCGGCGTCCTTTGACAAAGGAGGGGAGGTCAATATAAATAAGTGTTTTTTCGGGAAGTGTCGGCAATACGGTTTTAATAAAATCTGCCGCATTTTGGTTATATAGATGAATCCGTGAACGGTACAGCGCAATCCACTCGATCCTGCGAATTAAGTCAACCTTGTCAAAGCGTGCATCAAGTTTCCAATGACAATCTTGGTTCACTCCATCGTCAGATCCTCCCCAGAGGATTCCTAAGCGATTAACTCGATTTAGAAAAAAAATTGAAAATCCCACTTCTAGTGGACTGTGACTCGCAGGGAAATCTAGAATGGCTTTCTGCCGTTGCCATTCTTTCATTGTTATTTCCACATCGTGAATAGCTCTGCAAAGTGCTTCCGGTTGATTGATAACACTGTGCCAGAAAGCGAATATGGCAGGATTCGCATCGTTCAAATGGACGCAAGATACATAACCGTGGGTTAGTAAATTTAATGCTATCCCCGCACCGCCCGCGTATGGTTCAGCATAATTTCCATCTAATAGATTATTTTGTTCAAAAATTAACTTAATGAACTCGGATAATTTGTCTCTTCCACCTGGATAACGCAAAGGGGTATTGAGTTTCATCGGAAACTCCATTGTGAATTTGATGCGATGCTAGCAACCAGGCTCTCACGCAGAAATAAAACCATTTTAAGTATACATTTTATATAAGGGGGATGCTCGGTTCAATACCGGCTATCAAGGTTAGTTAAAATTTAAAAGAAATTTACTTGATCTCCCTATTTGACATCACATTCCAATCGCTCCAAATTCTGTGCCTAAGATCTCTTGTGCTGCAAGACCAAGACAATCGCGATAAAAGCGTAGTGATTTTTCCAAGTCATTGGCGCCAACCGTAATCAGTGTAATTTGAGCTAACTTTCAAATAAGTGTGTGCAACTAGTGGTTCGTCATATTTATGTAATCAAATTTTTCTATAATTTATAAAATTACTTTTTGAATCCCTGAAAATTATTGGGATTATGAACAAACAGAAACCGAGTTTACGCAAATCTGAAGAATTGCATCCCTATGTCAGCTTGCTGAATGAACTGGAAGGGTTGCGGAGTGAGCTGTTGGAACTTGAGTATTCATCCTCGACAACACTGCAGCATGTAAATCCTTCCCATCTATCCAGTACCATTAATCTGATTCACTATCTTGGCTTGAGGCGACGGGATATACGGTCGCTGCAAGAAAGATTGGCGGCAGTAGGTCTCTCGTCGTTAGGTCGCATGGAATCGCATGTCTTCGCCAATCTCAATGCGATCATTGATCTTTTGAGTTGCGCATTAAGCAAGAAATCGGCTGACAAAATATCGCCTACCGCCTCTGGGGGAGGCGCGGCACAGCTTGAAAGCAATACCAATCAGTTATTTGGCAAGTCTCCCTCGCATCGCCGAGTCCGGATCATGGTCACGATGCCAGGCGAAGTGGCAGACGATTATTTGCTGATCAAAGACATGCTCATCCATGGTATGGATTGCGCCCGAATCAATTGTGCGCATGATACACCTGAAATATGGAACCGCATGATTGAGCATATCAATTTGGCACGCCGTGAAACCGGCAGGCCTTGCCGTATCCTCATGGACTTGGGAGGCCCCAAGTTGCGCACCGGCGAAATTGCCCCCGGTCCGTCCGTTCTCAAATGGAAACCACAACGAAATCTATATGGCAACGTAATTGCACCCGCGCGAATATGGTTGCATTCCGAAAGCGATACTTCTCCCAGCCCGGCTCCTGCAGATGCTTGTCTGCCTGTACAGGGCGATTGGCTGGCAAAAGCGACATCGCGCGATATTATTGAATTTATTGACGCACGGGGTTCCTCCCGTATCGTGCAATTGGTTAGTCAAATTGGGACAGGCTTTTGGGGTGAATCCAATCAAACCACCTATATCACGCCTGGTATAGAGCTCAATCGCCTACGGGTACCCATGTCCGGACACCCGCGCCGGACTGGTTGTGCCGGCATTGTCGGTGCGCTATCCCCCATACCCGAATTGATCCGCTTGCACATTGGAGATAGTCTGAATATTACGTCTGAACCTTTGCCGGGTAAGCCAGCGCAATTCGATGCGCGCGGACGGTTGCTGCATGCGGCCAGTATTGCCTGTTCCTTGCCGGAAGTATTTCTAAACGTCCAGCCAGGCGAACGTATCCTGATTGATAATGGCAGAATCGGTGGCGTAATTCGCAGTGTCTGTAGAAATAGATTAGTTGTTGAAATCACGCAAGCCCGCGAGGGTGGAGAGAAATTGCTTGCAAATAAAGGCATCAACTTACCGGATAGCCGGCTTGAGTTGAATGGCCTGACGGCACAGGACATCGAGCATCTGGAATTTGTCGTGAAACATGCTGATATGGTCGGACTTTCATTTGCCAGAAGGCCTGCTGACATTCTTTTATTACAAAAGCATTTGAAGCGTTTGAAAGCTGAAAAATTGGGTATCGTGCTGAAAATAGAAACGCGTGCCGCATTTGAGAATCTACCGGAACTGTTGTTGACTTTGCTGCGATCATCAAATGTCGGTGTAATGATTGCGCGTGGTGATCTGGCGGTGGAATGTGGTTATGAGAGATTAGCGGAATTGCAGGAAGAAATTCTTTGGCTGGCCGAGGCGGCGCGTTTGCCAGTGATATGGGCTACGCAGGTATTGGAGGGATTATCCAAGAGCGGCAAACCCAGCCGCGCTGAAATTACCGATGCGGCGATGGGTGTGCGTGCCGAATGCGTTATGCTGAACAAAGGATCACATATTATCGAAGCAATCCAGTCATTGGATGACATCCTGCATCGCATGCAATCCCATCAGAATAAGAAGATATCGTTGTTGCGTCGCCTTCATTGGTGAGCCATCGCTGGGAGCAAGTAAGTTTTTCTTCTTATTCATAAGAAGCTTCTATGAATTCAGAACCCACCCAAAAATTTGATAGATCAACCTCCTCAGAGTTCTATGTCTGTAATGGCCAAGATTGCGAAAATCGCAGATTCAAAGCTTTCAACACATAGTCTTGGCCATCCCTCTACTACTCGCGACTCACTCGATTAATATTTTTGTCATGATGCTGTCATTCCATCATGCAAAAATTTCAAGACTATCCCGTGTCAGTATTGATTGACTGGCAGGATTTCGTTAAACCTCAAAGGAAATAAGCATGAAAACTTTTAAACAAAAATCAAGAATAATTCTACCAGTGCTTCTGGCATTCTCATTGGTGGCATCCGCTGCACAAGCAGCGCCAGTATTGCTTGGTATCGGTAGTCTTCCAGGTGCCGGAAGCGATTTGTCAGGCTTGACTGGCACACTCGAAAGTGGAATCTCTGCTAATCTTCTAGGTGGAATGGGCTCTGGCTTTGCCTATGCTGGCAACAATACTTTCTTGGCACTGCCAGATAGAGGTCCGAATGCTCTCGCCTATACCGGCGGAAGTGCCGTGGATAACACTACATCCTATATCTCCCGCTTTCATACGATCGGCTTAAGCTATTCGGCCGGTACTACATTACCTCTCACAGTTACAGCTACCTTAGACGATACCACCTTGCTTTCAAGCGCCACATCCTTGACGTATGCACCCGGCGCCGCACCGGCTATAAACACTGCGACAACTAATTATTTCAGTGGCCGCTCGGATAATTTTGGAGCAGGCAACTCACTCAATCCAAATAACGGACGTCTTGACCCTGAAGGCATTCGTGTTTCGAATGATGGTAAAAGCGTGTTTATCTCAGATGAATACGGCCCTTATGTTTACCAGTTTGATCGCCAGACTGGCGATCGTATCAATTCTTTCGCTTTGCCGGGTAATTTAGCCGTAGAAAACCTGAGTTCAAATGGTGCCGCAGAGATCAGCGGCAATACCGATGGCCGGGTTGCCAACAAAGGCATGGAGGGACTAGCGATTTCCCCGGACGGCACAACTCTATTTGGATTTATGCAAAGCCCATTGTTGCAGGATGGTGGCGACGGTGGGCGGGCCAATCGCATAGTTTCAATAGATATTGCTACCGGCGCAACGCATGAATTTGCGTATGATAATCAGATTGGCACAAAAAATTACAACAGCAGTGAAATACTCGCCATTAATAATCATGAATTCCTGGTTCTCGAACGGGATGGTAAGGGACTAGGTGACGGCTCAAATGCGGCGATCAAGCAGTTGTGGAAGGTTGATCTGGATGGCGCTACCGACATAACGAGTATTAGTGGCCAAACAAATCTGTTAGCTAATCAAGGGCATCCGGATAAAAGTTTGTTCCTTGATATCAGGGCATTGCTCAATGCAAACGGAATTACTGATGCAAACATCCCAGCCAAGCTGGAAGGTGCGGCTTTCGGTGATGATGTAATCGTCGGTACAGATACCTATCACACACTGATATTAACCAACGATAATGATTTTACAACCGCGGCCGGAGATAATCAGTTCTTCGTAATCGGCTTCAAGGATGCAGATCTGGGAGGCTCTGTTTATCTACCTCAAACGGTGGCGGCAGTTCCAGAGCCCGAAACCTATGTTATGTTGTTAGCCGGATTAGGCTTACTGGGATTCATGGTGCGTCGTAGCAAAGAATCATTAGTTTAAAATGACTTACACGATACATCCGTAATTAATTATTGACTGTATTGTCAACAAAAACTGCGAAACGTAAAGCACAGGCAGCATCTGCTATTCAATTGGAATAGTCGCGATCCGGCTGGATGAAGTGACTGTCAGGCCGGGGCGCGACTATTACAAATTATTCTTTTGCAGGTCGTCCTGTTTTGATTATTTCCACCTGGGCTACCGTTTGGAGTAATGCTGATCTATTCAGCTTGGATAAGCGTAATAGCCCTGCCCGCATCAGTTCACTCTTTTTTACATGTACTCCTGCTTCAAGGCATTTCTTTTTCAGTTCAGCCAGTTTGGCGTAATCGCCTTCAGGCAGAGTAAAGCTATCGCGGATCATTTTAATTTTCTTGGGTTTGTCTTTCTTCGATTGCTTCTCTGTATCGCCCTTGGTTGCAGGAGGCGCTGCCTTAGTTTCTTTGCTTGCAGTATTGCTAGGTATGGCTGCTTTTTTTACTACGGCAACAGGCGCTTTTGCGACAGAACTTTCAGTAGTTGATACAGGTTTTGTTTTTTCATTTGGTGTGGTTTTCTTTGTCATGATTAATCCCCTTAGAGTGATGAATTGGAAATGGAATAGCTTACGAAGAACAATATAAACTATTTATACAGTATATATCAATTACTATCTTTATGAGTGAATCTTCATTGAAATCCAATTTCTCATCAATCTATCGCTGTTGATTGATTGCATAACATGTTTTGTAATAAAAATTACATATTTCTTTGTTAAAGTTGATCATGACAATTTGTTTGCAGGGTTATTGTATGGATGTGAATGTAAGAAAAATTTTACCCGATAGGGCAATTGATTTTGCTGTAACCCATGAATCGAGCCGTAGCGAAATATTCTTGCGGCTTATCCAGATTATCGAGCAGCGTCAGCTAACTCCGAACTTCCAACCCATCATTTCTATGGCTACAGGCGAGATTTACGCCTATGAAGGATTAATTCGCGGACCATCCAACAGTCCGTTGCATTCACCGCTCAGTTTGTTCAGAGCGGCTGGGCAATTTGGATTGCTGCTGGAAGTAGAGCGGCTGTGCCGTCAGGTTACGCTGGAAGCTTTTGTTCAACAAAAACTAATGGGAAAGCTTTTCTTGAACGTGAGCCCTGAATGCTTGCTTGATGCAAATTTTAAGAATGGAGAAACGTTGGATTACATGCGTTCACTGGGTTTAGAGCCGCATCGTGTTGTCATCGAATTAACTGAGAACCAGCCAACCTATGATTATTCTCTGCTGCTCGAAGCTGTGCGGCATTACCGCTCAATGGGACTGGAAATTGCCATTGATGATCTGGGCGAAGGATTTTCCAGCCTGCGTCTGTGGTTTGAACTCAGGCCTGAATATGTCAAAATCGATCAGCACTTCATCCAGAACATCAATCAGGATCCAATCAAACTGCAGTTCGTGCGATCTATCCAGCAAATCGCTGAAAATTCGAGCACTCAGATCATTGCGGAGGGTATCGAAACCCATGCTGAATTTATGATTGTTAAGGATCTTGGCATTTTACTCGGGCAAGGTTATTTCATCGCCCGCCCCAATGCGATACCAGCCACCATCATATCGACGGATGCTGCCAATAGCCTGAATCATAATGGAATTATGGTTTTTCCCCGGAAAAATACCGTTATTCAGAAAACTTTGTCTACCATGAAACTGTTGATTTCAGTGCCGCCTGTTACACCTGAAATGGATAACGATGAAGTGTATGACCGTTTTAATGCGCAACTGGCTCTGGAGTCACTGCCTGTGGTCGAACAGGGTATTCCAATTGGAATCATTACCCGAAACCGGTTAATTGATGCTTACGCGCGACCTTATTGGCGGGAACTATACGGCAAGAAATCCTGCACCTTATTTATGGATTCGGCACCGTTAGTGGTGGATAAAAACATCAGTTTACAAGAATTGAGTAATGCGGTTGTGGCTGCCGGGCAGCGCCATTTGTCGAATGGTTTCATCATCACTGACCGGGGTCAATACCTCGGTGTCGGTACCGGCCATGATTTAATGCGGGAGATTACCCAGTTGCAGATAACGGCAGCACGTTACGCCAATCCGCTTACCTTGTTACCAGGGAATGTGCCCATTGATGAACATATTGACCGTTTGCTGGAGAGTCAGGTCATATTCTGTGTTTGCTATTGTGACCTGGATGCATTCAAACCATTTAATGATATTTATGGGTATCGCAAAGGGGATGAGGTTATTCGCGTTACAGGCAATATGTTGTCACAAGCGTGCGACTTGGAGCGGGATTTTATCGGGCATATTGGTGGAGATGATTTCATCATTTTGTTTCAAAGTCTCGACTGGGAAATTCGCTGTCGCCATGTATTGGCAAGCTTCACACGTGAAATCATGCATTTCTTTAAACCGGAGCATTGCGATCAAGGAGGATATTCTTCGATAGATCGCAAGGGGCAACGCGTATTTCATTCACTGGTTACACTTTCTATCGGCGCAGTTTTGGTAGCCCCAGGTATATTTAGTTCGCATCATGAAATTTCGACCATCGCAACAACTGCCAAACATCAGGCAAAACGCATAGCGGGAAATAGTCTTTTTATTGAACGGCGAGAGCACTATTTGCAGCATATGGAGCGGGTAGATTCAACGCGATGTGTGAATGGTATCTGATGCTAGCCTAAAAATTCTGCGTGTTTGTACGGATTATTTGCGTCGCAATCTACAACAGTCGTTAGGTTTAGAACATTGGTTTGTTTGTTGTTGATTGAAAACGTTGTATCCCAGCCATGATTTCAGATTTTGCCAACTCAACCCCATCCCAACCCTGAATTTTTACCCATTTTCCTTCTTCTAAATCTTTGTAGTGTGCGAAAAAATGCGCAATTTGAGATAAAACAAGCTGCGGTAAATCTTCGCAGGATTGGATATCTTCATAAAGATTACATAATTTGTTGATGGGGACGGCTAACAATTTTGCATCTTCTCCGGCTTCATCGGACATTCTTAGCATACCGAGCGGACGGCAACGTACTACAACGCCAGTGATTAACGCGACTGGTGAAATAACCAGCACATCAACTGGATCACCGTCATCGGATAGCGTGTGCGGGATATAGCCATAGTTGCATGGGTAATGCATGCACGTTGACATGAATCGATCAACAAACATTGCGCCTGTTTCTTTATCGACTTCATATTTTATGGGATCAGCATTCATCGGAATTTCAATAATGACATTAAAGTCATTTGGAATATCTGTTCCCGAACCAACACGATCAAGATTCATTTTATCTCCAGATGCAGAATGAGTATTACAGTATAGCGATAAATATTTATTGTTGATAACAGAATGGTTTTATGCCAAAAGTCACTGGTAAATATCCATTCCGGCTATTGAAGCAGGAAAATGTATTTTTGCATACCTGAAGCAAGAAAGCATAGATGTTGACCGGGAGAACTAATGCTTAACGCTATTTTTGCCTAACGGCCTGCTAACTCCAATAATCTTATGACGCCGACCGGCTCTTCTTTAAGCAATGGTACGACGGCATAGCGTTGTGCGTGAATAGACGAAACTGTTTCGATTTCTGCTAGCTCGTTGCTAGCGCGCTGACACAATAAGGGTGAGTGGACCGTCGTTGCAGCAACGCTGTTATTGATGATCCACGCCCACGGCTCAATACCAGCGCGACGCAAATCGGCTTGCAGGCTGGCGGCCTCCAGCACGGGCGTCGTTTCCGCCAATGTAACAAGCAATATTTTGGTTTGCTTAGGGTTTTGCAGTTGCATCATCGGTGTTGCGTAGTGCACGATGGAACTGTCCATTTGTTTGATGACTTCGCGATGATAAGCACCGGTAGCATCCAATAATAGTAACGTGTGGCCGGTCGGTGCAGTGTCCATCACGACAAATTTCTTACCCGCTTCGCGGATTATTCGTGAGAATGCCTGAAATACGGCAATTTCTTCGGTGCAAGGCGAGCGTAAGTCTTCTTCCAACAAAGCCCTGCCTTTGGCATCCAGATGTGCGCCCTTGGTTTCCAGGACATGCTGACGGTAACGCTCGGTTTCTACATGCGGATCAATCCGGTCAACCAGTAAATTCTCCATCGCCCCGCTGAGCGTTTCGCTTAAATGCGCTGCCGGGTCTGATGTGGTCAAGTGCACTGGCAAGCCACGATGCGCCAGATTCACGGCAATAGCCGCAGCCAGTGTGGTTTTGCCGACACCGCCTTTGCCCATCAACATGATTAAACCGCATCCGTCCTCGGCAATCTCATCAATCAAACTGGATAAGCTGGGAAATGGGATTGCAGTATGAATAAATTCTTTGCCACCTTCGTCAGGCGGAGCATCAATCAGTAATTTCCGTAACGCGGTCAATCCGACCAGGTTGAATGATTTAAGCGCAATGCGGTCGCAAGGCAAGTGGTTGAGAACTTCCGGCATGGCCGCCAGAGCATCTTGTTCGCGCTGGAAGATTGCAGCAGCTAAAGGATCTCGTGACGTTTCGGCTTGCGGCAATAAGCCATTGATGACCAGAAATTGTTTCGTCAATCCGATAACCGTTAATTCTTCATGCGTCCGCGCTACCTCGCGTAACGTGGCTTGTTGCGCACGAGCCACCAATATTAATCGGCTGCGCTTCGAGTCAGCGAGAGCGTCTACCGCTGCTTTGTATTGGGTGCGCTGTTTTTCCAGACCAGCCAACGGGCCAAGACATGACGCATCGCCTTTGCCTTCCGCAAGAAAATCACTCCACGCGCCGGGTAATTGCAGCAACCGAATGGTGTGGCCGGTCGGCGCGGTGTCGAAGATAATATGATCGTAGTCCGCAGTCAGCGCCGAATCGGTCAATAGCGCGGTAAATTCATCGAAGGCGGCAATTTCGGTCGTGCAAGCACCGGATAATTGCTCTTCGATACCTTTGACTACCGTATCCGGCAACACACCGCGCACCGGACCGACAATGCGGTCACGGTAAGCTTGGGCAGCCGCTTGCGGGTCTATTTCCAAAGCGGCTAAACGGGGTACTGCGGTAATTGCCGTAACCTGATTCCCAATCGTGATACCGAACACTTGGCCAACGTTAGAAGCCGGATCAGTGCTGACCAATAATACCCGTTGACCGGCATCGGCCAGCGTTATCGCCGTGGCGCAAGCCAGTGACGTTTTGCCGACCCCGCCTTTACCGGTAAAAAACAGAAAACGCGGCGGCTGATTGAGAAATTTGGGTTTGGTCATGAGGCGGGTTTGTGTTAGCAACAGCCGCCGCAGCAACTCGATTCTTCGACTTCTTCCTCAAGAGGAATTCCCGCCCAGCGCGCGAGTTCGCTACGCTGCGGGTAGCGGCCTGCCAATGCCACTTCTCCGTCTACCAGTATTAATGGCAGCGCTTCAGCACCGGAGCGCTCCAAAAATCCTTTCACCGTAGAATTGTCTGCAAAAGCCATGGGTTGCTGTGCCAGATTAAAGCGCTCGATTGCAACATCGTGCTGTTTGACCCAATCGACATCTGCGGAGAAACCGACCAATTCCTGGTCTACGTCGGAACCGCAAACGCCTGAGCTACAGCATGAAGCAGGGTCAAATACATGGATAGTTGTCATTTTGATTCTCCAATGGTTGAGTAATAAAGTTTCGATAGGATCCAGTTAACACAGAATAGAAACGGATGTTTGCCTGCAGATTATCGGCTGCGATAGGAGCATGAAAGTTTTTCATCCTGCTATTTTTTAGTCAACTATTCAGCTGTTGTTTTCATCACAGCAAACTTCAGCGGAACTACACGGAATCCCGATGCAGCAATTCTCGGTGAGATAACCCAATAACGCATTCATGGTCGCAAAATTCGCCGAGTAATAAATAAAGCGGCTTTCCTGCCGGGCAATGACCAGCTCCGCATGCGTCAATTCTTTCAGGTGAAAAGATAGCGTTGCATTGGGAATGTTCAATTCCTTGGCAAGCTGACCCGCCGGAAGTCCCGTTTCGCCGGCCTGAACCAGAACCCGGAAAATCGTGAGGCGGGTTTCCTGTGCTAGGGCGGCAAGCGCTTTAACTGCAATGCCCATTTCCATGTTTCCATAATATTGGAAATAAAGAATTATGTCAATTCTTTTGCTGTAATTTATTCAGAAGCTTCATTTGTCATGCCGAACGCAGTGAGGAATCTTTGCGGATCGAGAGTAAATATTTCTCGCGGTGCTTGAAATGGCAGTTCTCTTAAAATACCCTAATGGCCCGAGTCAGGCGAAGGATGACTCGATTGCGTGGGTGTGCGGTTGCAGCGGGACAACGGCTTATTATTTTGCTGTCCAGGGATAAAGACGCGGAATAAATAGCGTCAGGGCAACGGCAAGCGCTATGGCGACCAATGAACCCGCAACAAACACTTCCCAAGTATCGGGTTTGAGCGCGCCCAACGTGATGATCAGCAATAGCATGGGTAAATCGAGAAAATGCGTGAATGCCGGTACATTCTCGGCGCGTGCTTTTTCCAATTCGGGTGTAAATTCGCCAACCTGTAAAGCTTCTTGGGTCAAACGCCGCAAGCGCATGAAGTAGATCCTGGTAACGGTATTGCCCTCGATGAACTCAAAAACAAACAGAAAGACCATGCCCGCAAGCCAGGGTATGGAAATAAAATTCCAGCCACCAAAGAATTCAACAATCAACCAGGTGCCGGAGATGAGAAGAACAATTGCACCCGGGACAACGACGCCGTCATAAAACACCGCAATGTTGCACACGGACTCGGAAAAACGCACCAGTTCACGCGACTGCCGGGATCGTAAATCACTCAACCAAACACCGATCAAACCGCTGCCAATCAAGACGACGCCGATGATGTGCGCGAGTTTTAGCAGTTCGTAGGTCATGGTTTTGAGTCCTTAGTGAAGTGTTGGCCGTTCATCGACTCAGCAATGCGACGTAATTTCGGCGGAAGCCCATTGCCAGAGTATTCCTCAAGCTCTTACAATTCAAATTTCATGGAGTTTCTTAAGAAACCTCAACGTTTGAGTTAGGCGTTGCTTGTACATTCTGCGAATGAGCGTACGAACCCAAGACATTGCGGTTTCGATTGCCCAATCTGTTTGGGCGGGCGTCAGAGTGGGCATTGGCTCGGACCCTGGACCGTGTCCGAGGGAGTTTCGCACCTTCCGGAAGTACTCTTTGAGCATGTCGCCTTCCCATACAGCTATAAGGCAGCCGTTGTTCTTGCTCACCAGATTGTTAATATACGCAGCCGCACCGCTCTCGTTGCCCCTCGTCCACCCCTTTGCGTCCGACACAACTTTGTTAGCACTCTCTAGTGCCTTCGCGGCGAAGAGGGCTGGATCCTTGTCGTTGGAGTCACGCCGATCAAGAGCTTCCTTCATGTCGATGTCGACGTTCTTCCACATTGGATCAGCGACGAGTTGCCAGAAAGGTGTCGCGATGTGCTGTTCGATCGTCTGATCGAGAGAAACCTGAATGAAGCCGTTGTGGTAGGTAAGGGGAGCGCCAGCGCGGCGGAAGCGTTCGTTCAATTCTTCAACCTGGGCCTGAAATGTGGCGTTTTGAATCACCCCGGGTTCTCTGGAGGCTGTTTGGTTTAAGTAACTTTGGCAGAATCCAAGTTGGCTAACTGCCGGTAGTATTGTGCCTCAGCTTCCGCCGGCGGTATATAGCCGATGGGTCCAAGCAAACGCTGGTGATTGAACCAGAACACCCAGTTCAACGTCGCCAATTCAACGGATTCCCTGTTTTTCCATGGCCCCTGCTTGTGAATCAATTCAGCTTTGTAAAGCCCGTTGATCGTTTCGGCTAGTGCGTTATCGTAGCTATCTCCTTTACTGCCAACCGACGGTTCTATTCCAGCCTCGGCAAGCCGCTCCGTATAACGGATAGAGACATACTGGGAACCCCGGTCGCTGTGGTGAATCAAGGCACCCAGCTCCGGTTGCCGGGCGTATAAAGCCTGCTCCAGCGCATCCAGTACGAAGTCCGTGTGCATGCTGGAACTGACCCGCCAACCCACGATGCACCGGGCAAACACGTCGATGACGAACGCGACATATAGCCAGCCCTGCCAGGTGGAAACATAGGTGAAATCCGACACCCATAACTGGTTTGGGCGATCCGCCTTGAATTGCCGGTTTACGCGATCCAGCGGGCACGGCAGCGCCTTGTCCGGAACCGTGGTTCGCACAACCTTGCCGCGCCGCACACCTTCCAGCCCCAACCGTTTCATGAGCCGTTCAACAGTGCAGCGAGCTACCTGCATTCCTTCGCGCTTAAGTTGCCGCCATACCTTGTCGGCACCATACACCTGCAGGTTAGCCTGCCACACACGCTGAATTTCTGGCATCAAAACCTCATCGCGTTGGGCACGAGTGCAACGCAATGCCGGATTGCGCCGCTCGGCCGCGTGACGCCGATACCCTGACGGGGCGACCTGCAATACCTTGCAGATCGGCTCGACCCCGTGGGTGTCACGATACCGGTCGATGAACGACCTCAGGATTTGAGTTTGCGGTCGAGCTCCGCCTGGGCGAAAAAAGCACTGGCCAGTTTCAGAATTTCATTGGCGCGACGTAATTCCTTGACCTCACGCTCCAGTGCTTTGATGCGTTCGCGCTCTTCACTGGTGATGCCATCTCGTAGGCCTGTGTCGATCTCGTGCTTCTTTACCCAATCATGCAATGTCGGCGGCGCGCAGCCGATCTTGGGCGCAATCGATTCTATCGTCGCCCACAGCGAAGGGTACTCACTGCGATGCTCTTGCACCAGGCGGACTGCTCGTTCTTTTACTTCGGGGGAATATTTGTTTGTTTTGTTCATCGCTCCATTCTCTCAAGATTTGGAGCCTCCTCAAAACCCGGGGCGATTCATTTAGCGAGGCGTTCCATGCCTTTACTCCGTCGATGGCACTACCGGGCAAGCGAAGTCCTTTGGTGGGTGATCCGTCGTGCAACTTAGCTTCGAGTAGAGTATTCGGGAACCGCGTGTTCGCTTGTGCGACCTCTTCCTCGCGAATGCGCATGGCGAGTTCGATAAAGCTGAGCCGTTCCTTGACGAAGGCATCGGGACTGACGAGATTGGGAGGAGGCTGTGCGTTCACGAACTGCTCGCACGCGTAATCCCAACCGAAGAAGCCGGACACAGGCCAGTCTTGCCCCGCGGGACCCTTCTGCGTGTACGAGTAGTAGCGCTGGGCCAATTCATTGATGCCTAGCTCGCGTGCAAGGCGATCGTGGATGAGCTTCCATTTCGCCTCATTGGCGTCGATCTTCTTCCCCTCGGCGTTGTAGTAGGGGAAGACGTCCTTCGCGAGGGTGACAGTCTGATTCAAGAGTCGTCTCTCTGACTCGGAGTAGGCCGACCAGATTGGGTACTTCAGGTATCGATAGGCAAAGATGTCAGTGAGCATTGCGTTCGCGGAAGCGTGATGGAGTTCGGGGCGTCCGAGATTGCGGCGAGCTGGGACTGCGACGCCCAGCTAGAATTAGATTTCCGGAATGACGCAATTGATTGCGTCAAAAAAATGAATCAATGCGGTAAGCTTCAAGATATTCCCTTATCTTTTATGATCATCGATCGATTGAACTGCCATCATTCCGATAATATCAGACTCATTGTGATCCACAAAATACGGTGACCAAATAAATTCCTGCTTCTGGCGAGCTCGCAGTGAATTCGGACTCAAACATAACAGATCTGACTTCGTGGATTACTTTATGACGCAATAGTCTCTTAATGGGTACAATACCGGCAATTCGCGAAAACTCTCGCTCTATGGTTACTAACCCAAACATGTCGACTCAATCTTTAGATTCTTCCCAATTACGCATTACCATCGACCCGGATTCACTGGGATTTTCGGATACTTCGGAATTACTGCAACGGCCGTTATCCTGGATCGGACAGGAGCGGGCAGAAGCGGCTGCGCGTTTTGGTCTTGGCATCATGCAGCCGGATTATCATTTGTTTGTGCTGGGGGAAGCGGGATCGGGACGCACTTCGTTGTTGCATCAAGCGATGATAGACGCGGCGGCTGACCATCCAGCGCCAGCGGATTTGTGCTACCTGTATAATTTTATCGCGCCTGAGAAGCCGCTGGCTTTGCACTTGCCTGCCGGGCAGGGGCGGATGTTGCGTCAGTCGCTACTGCAACTGGCTAAATCGCTGCCGGCGGAAATCGCGCAATGCTTGAGTGGGCAGGATTTCAAGCTCAAAAGTGATCGCACTGAGAAAAAATTCAAAACGGAAGCAACGCAAGCGTATGCCAAGCTGGACAAGATTTCGGAATCACTGCATTTCACGATTCACCGCGAAGACGAGCGGATTGTATTTACTTTATTGGATGAAAAAGGCGAGATCCTGACTGCAGAAAATTTACTGAAGTTACCCAGGACACGCCGAGCTGAAATAGAGCAGGCGGAGCAGGAATTACGTGAAGCGATTATTCTCTATTTTGAGGAATTCAAACGGGTAGAGAAAGAAAAAGATGTGGCGTTGACTGCATTGCAACGCTGCAGTGTGCAACCCTTATTGAATCTTACCTTGAAGAAAATTCAGGATGAATTACAACAGTCATTACAACTGGATCGGCTTAAGACTTATTTTGAACAAATAGAATCGGATATTCTCGATAATCTGGTGCTGTTTGAAGCAAATAACGTCGACGAAGAGAAGCAGCAGGCAGAATTAAATCAGATTTTCTCGCGCTTCCAAATCAATCTCGTCGTGGATAATGCGGATCTGCATGGAGCGCCGGTCATTATTGAAGATAACCCCTCAGCGTGTGCATTGTTTGGCAGTATCGATTATCAGTTTGAGGAAGGCAGACTAAAAACTAATTTCATGCGTATTCGCGCCGGCAGTTTATTAAAGGCGCATGGCGGATTTCTCATGCTGCACCTGGATGATTTGCTGACGGATGGCCAGCTATGGGTAAAGCTGCGGCGATTCTTGCGAAGTAAACGGTTACAAATCGAAGAGCCCGGCTCCGCATTAACCTCGAATACGCCCGTATTCCTCGAACCGGAAGCAGTGGACGTGAATGTCAAAATCATTCTGATCGGATCGCGGGATGAATATTATGAATTGGAGGAAATTGATCCTGAGTTCATGCGGCGCTTCCGTGTGAAAGTGGATTTTGCCGGAAGCTTCATCGCCAGCGCGGAAACCTACCAGGCATCGTCTGTTTTTGTCGCGCACGCCTGCGAAGCGGCAAAGTTACCGCATTTTTCTGCCGCCGCAGTCGCGCGGTTACTGGAAGAATCGCACCGGGAAGTGGAGGATCAAAAACGCCAAAGCGCAATTTTTGCGCGCACCGAAATGCTGGTGCTGGAGAGTGCTGCCTTATGCGGTGCCCGTCACGGGCGTGTCGTGGAAGTTACGGATATTTCCGCAGCGCTCCAAGCGCGCACACTCCGCCATAATTATCCGGATTTGCGCTTGCAGGAATCCATTATGGAGGGCGAAATCGCCATTGCATTACATGGTGCAGAAGTAGGGCAACTCAACGCATTGACGCAGATCGATTTGGGCGACCATCGCTTTGGTACGCCGGTGCGGGTCACTGCACGCACTTTTGCCGGGGAGGACGGGGTGCTGAATATTGCCCGTGAAGTGGACATGTCCGGACCGATTCACGATAAGGGTATGTTCATATTGCAAAACTACCTGACCGGATTATTTACGCATATTGCGCCGCTCGCACTCAGTGCGTCGATAGTTTTTGAGCAGGAATACTCCAGCATCGAAGGTGATTCCGCTTCCTGCGCTGAATTTTTCGTTTTGCTGTCATCGCTGGCGGAAGCGCCGCTGAAACAAAGTATTGCGGTGACCGGCGCGCTGAATCAATACGGTGAAGTGCTGCCGGTGGGTGGCATTAACGACAAGATTGAAGGTTATTTCAAGCTGTGTGAAAAAATGGGTTTAAACGGTGAACAAGGTGTGCTGATTCCGCATCATAACCGGCAACACTTGGTGCTAGATTACAAAATTATGGAGGCCGTTGAAAAAGGCTTGTTTGCGATTTATACCATGGAGCATGTCACACAGGGCCTGGAATTGCTAACCGGTTGCCCAGCGGGACTTACCGAACAAAGTCGGACAATGGGTTATTCGCCGGATACGGTTCTGGGGTATGCACAGCGAGCATTGCTGGTTTTCCGCCGCGCTTGTCAGTTAACCCAACACCCTAAAACAGAGCATAGACGGCTGCCATCGCGCGCGGAAAAATAATTGCACCCAATTCTTCTCTAAAATGACTGCTTTATATCAGCGGAGTATAGGTGCGATTAAGAATCTGATTTATTTTCAGCCATATAAAAACCGGTCAAACAAATTCAAATTGAATCCATTTGACCGGTCTCTGAATTAAAAGCTAAGCGATAATTAAACGCTAATCACTTTTTTTGCAAAACGGAATTTTCTTAAATAGCGGGATACACAACAAACCAATAAGAAGCCCAATCAGCATCATTCCATAGTTTTGGAAATTATTGTTGGTGAACGCAGTGATTTGTCTGACCATGGCGCTTTGTTCCGCTTTGTCCGAGATTTTAGGGAGATTCTCAGCTTCATAGGTGTCGTTGATATTGTATGGTGTTACCCCAGGAATACTGGGTATATTTTCCCCGCCTTTACCAACCACCAATTGTGCTTTCATGCCTTTTTCCATGTGATGGGAAATGTCGCAGTGAACCAGAAACGTATCATCGGTTCCCGGGACGATAATCGTGCCGGATACGGTTTTGGGTCCGGTGACTTCGAGGTGGAACATGCCATATTTATAGAGATACTTGGGTAAACCGTGCATCATGAATTGATGGCGGATATTATCTTCGTTAATAAAGTGCCAGGTTACTTTTGAGCAAGGTTTAACATGCCATTGCTGCTGATCAAACGCGAAAGCCGTTCCGGGGAAGTTTGCGGCATATTTTCTGCCGGCCCGCACGGTAATTTCAACTTCTTCTGAAATGCTTTTACAGCTGCTGGGCAGTTTGTCCAGGTTTTGCCCCATGATCATCGTGCCTTCGTGATCCATAATGTGATCATGATCCATGTGATGATGATGGTGCGCATCGCCATGTTCCGCGGATTGCGTACTGCCAGTATGATCGCTGTGATCAATCGGGTGTTCAGCACTTAGGTCGTGATCACCGTGATCAATCGTTTGATCAGGAGCCATGTCGTGACCGCTGTGATCCATAGCATCATGATCATGACTATGATCTGTTGTGGTGGCTTTTTGCTGACTCACGTCATGACCGCTATGGTCATGGTGGTCATGTTCGCTGGGTTTAATCTGTTGCTGTGCCATTGCATGCGCACTGAAAGCAAGAAGACCTGCAAGTAAGAAAGTAATTGTTGTAGTCTTAGCCATTATTGGTTACTCCCTTTTGGGCTTTTTAGACGTGAAACCGCTGCAACAGCGCATTGTTTGATTTGTTCCCGTTTAGCGAAAATTAAATAGAGTAAAAGCCCTGCCAACAATCCATAGAGCGCATTGAGTAGCGAAGTTTGTGTCGCAGCATCAACACCTATCTGTCCGGCAGGCGAACCCAGACTTGCCCATGCATCAAGGTCTTGCCACACCGGGAGCCTGCGTTCGTAATATTCTTTGGTGAAATATTTGTTTAAATCGATGCCAAAGTGACTTACCTTGGGTAAACCATCTCCATTCAGATAGGATTTGTAAACAATGGAGCTCATGCTGCCGCCTTCCGCCATGCCGTTCGTGGTAATTCCTTTTTCCCGGTGGTCATGAATCAGCCAATCGCCTTCGCCATAGCTGTGTTTGCCATCATCGATGGTTTCTAATTTTAGGTCAAGACGCTGCGCTGGCACCATATCAAAAACATCACGCATGATCTGTGCAACCGGGTTATGCTCCACACCGTCGTAATGCGTAATTGTGGCATGGTGACCGTGTGTATGGACGGCGATCAGTTCACCGCCACTGTTCAGCAGGCGTAGTTTGATTTTCTGATCCGGCTCAACAATGATCAGAGATTCCCTTAGCGTGTAGGGGAAAGATAAGCCGTTCAAAGTATAGTAATCCTCGGTTGAATCGGTGATGTCATAACGTTGATTCATATCGCGTGCGATGAGTCGCGGATCGTTATATTTTTGAATAATGTCACTCAATTCCTTATCCATCGCGTGATAGTGCAGATCATATTCCTGATCGAATTGCTCGCGCACGGCAACGGAAGGATGGCGAACATGTCCCGCGCCAATATTTAAGGTTTGCAGCCAATTATTCGGTTTGTTTTCTTCAACAACTATCATCCCGGCAAGCCCCATCGCTAAATGGGTATGCGTTTGCACATGACAGTGATAAAACATGGTACCCGGCTGGCGTGCTTGAAATTCATAGATACGCCGTTCTCCGGGCATCAATTCCCTTTCACTGGTTTGTGGTACACCATCATTTCCGCCATGATCTTTATGTGAGAATGGATGATCTACACCATGTAAATGGATACTGTGCGGAAAATAATGCGTATTTTCCAAAACGATTTGTACAATATCTCCAACTTCAACGCGAATAACCGGTGAAGGAAGTCTTAATAAAGGATTGGCTCTGACGCTCTCAAAATTTTCTGTCGACATACCGCTGGTTTTCGGCGCAAAAACCCAGGCACCGGGTTGTATGCCAGGAGCGATATCAAACGTTGGGACCAATCCTGGGAAATCGGGCGATTTGCCATTCAGTTCCATGATTTCCAGTTTGATGATAATCCGGTCGGGATCACCGTCACCATCCAAATCATCGGTTTTAATGATGGCATCAGGTGAAAGACCCGTTTTCATCAATGTATCCATCGATATGTGGTTGGTTCCTTTAACCGCGGCGGCAATCCAAGCGGGGTTATCCGGGCTGCAACCCGGTGATGCTTCAATTTTGACCCCTTCAATTTCCTGGGCTTCCCGCCATGCAGGAGAAATCTTCGGATCGCACGCCGGTTCAGCGGTTAACGCTGCCGGATCAACTTTTACTGTTTCAGGCAGTTTCAGAGAGGCCTGAGCAATCGTTGCTGACATCAGCATGAAGAAGGTTAATAGGGCAATAAAAATATGGATAGGCATATCAACGCACCTTAAAAATTTATCTAATAGTAAAAACAAATAGAGCTGATCGGATCATGCAGTTTATTAATGACCGGTATCAGTTTTAATAGCCTGTATCTATCTGGTATGACAGATCGGTAGGAACAAAATACATTTAATTGTGTATCTGTAGGTAGGTAAAATTATGAGAAATATCTTATCTGCATATATGTAATACTTCTACATTATCCGTCAAGCTATTATTTTATCCATTATACAGAACCCTATTACGCTTTTGTGGTTTTTCCATCGTTGATTAGATTTTAAATTTTTATCTTACGCAGTAATTATACGAGTGACGAACAAAATTCTTTTTACCATCTTGAGCCATCTTGAATGTCCGCAAATCATTAAGTCAGCAAAGAAAGAATGCGTTATTTTTTTGTGTTTTGGATTAGTGAGTTTGTTATTGATTGCATGCCGCGGTAACGAATCAACCCAGCCGGCAGCAGCTATGAATCGAGCCATACCGGTTACATTTATCGCTGTAAAACCGGTCAGCATGCCGGTTAGCCTGGAAACGATTGCGCAAACCGAAGGCGCCAAAGAAATTGAAATCCGGCCGCGAGTCGGAGGAGTTCTATATAAGCGGCTATATACAGAGGGTATGACGGTTGAGGCTGGACAATCCTTATTTTTAATTGATCCGGAACCCTTTCAGAATGCTTTGGCTGAAGCCAAGGCAGGGTTACTTGAACAGAATGTTCGTGTCTTGCGCGCAAAAAGTGAGGAAAATCGCCAGCGGCAATTACTGGCTGAGAACTTTGTCAGTCAACGTGCCTATGATATGGCGCAAGCGGATCTGGCTATTGCGGAATCAGCCTTACAAGCTGCAAAAGCGCGTGTTCAACAGGCGGAACTTAATCTTTCCTATACCACGGTCAAAGCACCGGTGAATGGAGTGACGGGGCGTGCTCTTTTCTCCGAGGGTGCGCTGGTGTCCGCCAATAACAGTTTGTTGACAACATTGACCCAACTCTCTCCAATCTGGGTGCGATTTAGTTTTTCAGACAATGAAGTGGCGCAATTCGGCGGTCATTTAAATGAAAAAAATGTACGCAGTGTCAGCATGATTTTGCCCGATGGGTCTGAGTATCAGCAGGAAGGTAAACTCAATTTTGCCGCCAGTAAAATCGACCCGTTACTCGGTACACAACAATTGCGCGCAACCTTTGAAAATAGCGATCAGCGCATTTTGCCCGGTCAATTTGTGCGTGTGCGGGTTACCGCGGGAGAATCCCGAGCTGTTTACGTGGTGCCGCAGGTTGCGGTGCTGACTTCGGATCTGGGGCGATATGTTTATGTCATCAATGAGAACAATGCAGTGATGCAGCGCCCTGTCGTTGCAGGTAATTGGATCGGAAAGGATTGGATCATTCTGGATGGATTGAATGCAGGGGATAGAGTGGCTATAGACAATATGATCAAATTAACGCCCGGCAAAGCGGTTGATCCTCAGTTGCGGGATACGTTACCTTCTGCTCAATCAAATGCTGGATCCACTAATTAAATAGCAACTGCGCACATGGCCAGATTCTTTATTACCCGACCGATTTTTGCTTCGGTTCTGTCGATTATTATAGTTCTAGCAGGATTGGCTGCGGCAACGCAATTACCAATCGAACAGTATCCTAGGATCACACCGCCAACGGTTATTGTGACGGCAACATTTCCGGGTGCAAGTGCGGAGACCATGATAAAAACCGTGGCTGCACCGATCGAGGAGAAACTCAGCGCAATTGAAGGCTTGTTGTACTTTAATTCCAGTGCAGACTCAAGCGGCCGTCTGACGATTACCATCACTTTTGAAATTGGAACCGATATTGACCGGGCTACTTTCAATGTCAGCAATGAAGTCAATACCGCCTTGGCACGTTTGCCCGATGAAGTGAGGCGCACCGGCATTACCGTTCAGAAACGTTCCAACGATCTGTTACTGGTCTTTGCGATAACTTCCAAAGATCCGAAGCATACACCGCTATTCTTGAGTAATTTCATTACGATCAATATCTTGGATGATATGAGACGCGCCAGTGGTGTGGGGGAAGCCCGGATTTTTGGCGCACAGGACTATTCCATGCGGATTTGGTTGCGGCCTGACCGGATGGCGCAGTTGGGTATTACAACCACTGACATTGCAAGTGCCATCCGGGCGCAGAATGCGCAGCAAGCCATCGGGAAAATAGGTCAGGAACCGGCCTTGGCGGATCAACAATTGGTTTATACCGTGACCGCGAAAGGGCGGTTATTAGAACCTGAACAATTTGAGAATATTATCTTGCGTTCAGGCGGGCCGCGCGGGGTACTCTATCTTAAAGATGTGGCGCGAATTGAGTTGGGTGCGCAAGACTATGCGACGCGTACTTTGCTTAACGGCGAGCCTGGACTAGGGATTGGTATTTTTCTGCGTTCTGGCGCCAATGCGCTGGATACTGCAGCAGCCGTTAAGGCCAGGATGATTGAGCTGAAGCAATATTTTCCGGAAGGCATGGAATACGTTATTTCCTATGATACTAGCGTGTTCGTCAAAGAATCGATCTGGGAAGTGGTAAAAACTCTGGGAGAAGCCATGTTGTTGGTGGTCCTGGTAGTTTACTTGTTTCTGCAGAGCTGGCGCGCCACGTTGATTCCGATCATTGCCATCCCGATTTCCTTGATCGGCACATTTGCCGGATTATGGTTACTGGGCTACTCGATCAATACGTTGACGCTGTTTGCGATGGTGCTTTCGATCGGCATTGTGGTCGATGATGCGATTGTCGTGCTGGAAAATATCGAACGGCTGATGTCGCAGGAAAAGTTGTCGCCGGTTGATGCCGCCATCAAAGCGATGCAGCAGGTATCCAGTGCCGTGGTGGCGATGACCATGGTTCTGGTGGCGGTTTTTATCCCGGTTGCTTTTCTCGGCGGTATCGCAGGGGAGTTGTACCAGCAGTTTGCCGTGACAGTAGCTGTCGCCGGAGTTATTTCCGGTATTGTCGCTTTAACGCTGACGCCTACGTTGTGTGCAGTATTACTCCGGCCCGCACACCGTCAATTTGTTTTTTTTACCTGGTTTAACGCGCATTTTGAGCGTGCACGGAAGTTCTATGTGGGTATGGTTGGTTTGAGTTTGCGCCATGTGGCCAGAAGCGCGCTGATATTTCTGGTGATGATTGCTGGTCTGGTTTATTTGGTAAAAAATATTCCGGAAAGCTTTGTTCCGCCGGAAGATCAAGGTTATGTTATAGCGTCAGTGATCTTGCCTGATGGTGCAACACTGGCGAGAACAGTCAGAACGGCGGATGCCATCAATGCCGAGATGGCAAAAGAATCTGCCGTGGCTTTTCAGTTCGCGGTCAATGGATTGGATTTTATTGGCGGTGGCAATAAAACCAATGTTTCGACCATGTTCATCCGTTTAAAGGATTGGTCAGAACGCACCACAACTGCTACGGATATTGTGAAAAAGTTGTTTCTGATCGGCGCGCAACAACCGGATGGTTTGGCGATAGCCTTTAATCCACCGGCGATACGTGGCTTGGGTAGTACGGGCGGCTTTGAACTATTTGTTCAAAGCCGGACAAATTCAGAGACGGCGCAATTGGCCAGTGTGGTGAATGAGCTGGTACAAACCCTGAAACAGGAACCCAAACTGGCGACTGTGAATACTTTCTTGCGAACATCGGTGCCGCAATATTTTGTTGAAGTGGATGAAGCCAAAGCCATTGCGCAAGGAGTGTCCATTGCGGATATCTATGCAACGTTGCAAAGCACTATGGGATCATTTTATGTGAATGATTTTAATCGTTCCGGACGGACCTATCGTGTGCAGCTGCAAGCTGAAGCTGCTTATCGCATGAAAGCGGAGGATTTGGGCAAGGTTTATGTGCGTTCAGAATCCGGTTCGATGATTCCTTTATCTGCACTGAGCACAGTAAAGCATATCGTGGGTGCAGAGCAATTGGAGCGATTCAACGGGCTATTGTCGGCAAAAATTATGGGAAGCGGTGCAAGCGGAGTCAGTTCCGGGGATGCGATTGCATTGGTTGAAAGTATTGCAGCCAGAACATTGCCGGAAGGTTATCAAATTGCCTGGACCGGCGCTGCATTTCAGGAAAAAAAGATGGGTTCGGCGGCAATTTTTGCGTTTAGCCTAGCCGTCGTGATGGTTTTCCTGATTCTGGCAGCGCAATTTGAAACGTGGGCACTGCCATTGGCTGTCATTATGGCGATTCCTTTCGCGATGGTGGGTGCGTTGGTGGCGATTTTGTTGCGCGATATGCCGAATGACATTTATTTTCAAATCGGAATGGTGACATTAATTGGGCTGACGGCTAAAAATGCAATTTTGCTCGTCGAATTCGCCAACCAGAGAATGAAAGAAGGTGTTGCCATAAAACAAGCAGCAATTCAGTCAGCACAATTGCGTTTCCGGCCCATTGTAATGACTTCTATGGCGTTTATTTTAGGAGTTGTTCCTTTGGTGATCGCGACCGGTGCTGGCTCAGCGGCAAGGCAATCGATGGGAACGGGCGTCTTTGGCGGAATGATCATGGCAACTTTGATTGCAACAATATTTGTGCCGTTATTTTTTTCCTGGTTTGTGAGTAAGCAGGGTCCCAAACAGCCTGGGAATAAACAATATATTCCGAAACAGCCCGCACTATCCTTCAAGCCGGTTAAAAAGATTCAGAATTAGCTGACAAGGCATGACTAACCTGTGAGTGTATCTGCGTACTTACTGCTGCTACAATCGCAGGTATGAATTTAAGAAAAACGAAAATACTCCAACCCGTTCAGGAAAAACTGGGGCATACCAACATAATCCTGGTTGGAATGATGGGTGCCGGTAAAACTACCATCGGTAAAGCACTAGCCAATTCTCTAGGCAAGGAGTTTATCGACTCAGACCATGAGATACAGGACCGTACCGGTGTAAAAATTCCGGTGATATTTGAGATTGAAGGTGAAGCTGGCTTCCGTAAACGTGAATCTGAAGTGCTGGTTGAGCTGGTTAAGAAGAATAATATCGTATTGGCTACCGGCGGTGGCGCAGTTCTGAGCCGGGAGAATCGGCAGATACTGCGGCGTGGCGGGATCGTTATTTATCTCCGGGCGTCGGTTAATGATTTGTACCGGCGCACCCGGTATGACAAAAACCGGCCATTACTTCAGACACAAAATTTGTTCGCAAGATTGAATGAACTCTATGTACAGCGGGATGCGCTGTATCGTGAAACAGCGCATGTCATCATCGATAGCGGGAAACAAGGTGTGCGTTTTTTACTACAAAAACTCATTAATAAGTTAATATCCATTGATTTCAACAATATAATGCAAAATAATAACAAAAATGTCATGCAAACTATCACGGTAGATTTTACGCCTTCGTCAGAAAAGCGCAGCTATCCGATACATATCGGTCACGGAATCCTGCAGCAAATTGACTTGATCGTGTCTTGCCTGCCGCAAAAAAGAGTCGCTATCGTCAGCAACACAACGATTGCGCCGCTATATCTGGATAAATTGCGCACAGCATTGGAGAAACAGGGGGTTATTTCTGTTTCGATTATCCTGCCGGATGGCGAAGCGCATAAAAATTGGGAAACCTTAAATTTAATTTTTGATGCGCTGCTGAAAAATCACTGCGAGCGAAATACTGCCATTTTGGCGTTGGGTGGCGGTGTGATCGGTGATTTGACCGGATTTGCCGCGGCGACTTATTTACGGGGCGTGCCATTTATTCAGATTCCAACGACATTGCTGGCGCAGGTTGATTCCTCGGTAGGAGGTAAGACCGGTATTAACCATCCCTTAGGTAAAAACATGATCGGCGCCTTTTATCAGCCACGTATGGTATTGGCGGATAGCGCAACACTGAATACGTTACCGGATAGAGAGTTGCGCGCGGGTCTTGCTGAAATTATTAAGTATGGCTTGATTCGTGATCCAGCCTTCTTTGATTGGCTGGAGCGAAATATGCATCGCTTGTTAGCACGGGATCCGGTGACGTTGAATGAAGCGATCCAACGCAGCTGTGAGAATAAAGCTGAAATAGTCGCTGCGGATGAAAAGGAAGAAGGAGTGCGGGCTTTGCTGAATCTGGGCCATACGTTTGGACATGCCATAGAAAATGGGATGGGGTACGGTGTCTGGTTGCACGGTGAAGCAGTTGCGGCAGGAATCGTGCTGGCAGCCGATCTATCCCGGCGCATGAAGCTCATCAGCGAAGCGGATGTTAGCCGTATCCGTAAGATTTTTTTACAGGCGGGATTACCGGTTGCCGCACCCAAAATGCCGCCGGAAAGATATTTGCAATTGATGATGCTGGACAAAAAAGTGGATGCTGGCAGAACACGCTTTATTGTTCTCAATCGTATCGGTGAAGCCGTGATGCGGGCGGATATTCCACCTGCCTTATTGAACGAAACGATTTTAGCTTGTATGAGTGATGAATAAGCGGATTGCTTATGCGGTGTCTTCTGATAACTCACGAGGACGAATGATTCCTGAAGAACCGCCTGCCGGACGGAGTGAGTTTCAGCGTGACCGGGATCGAATCATACACTCTACAGCTTTCCGCCGCCTGGAATATAAAACGCAGGTTTTTGTCAATCATGAAGGGGACTTGTTTCGTACACGTCTGACACACAGTCTGGAGGTTGCGCAGATAGGACGTTCGATTGCAAGAAACCTGGAGTTGAATGAAGATTTGGTTGAAGCGGTTTCACTTGCCCATGATTTGGGACACACCCCATTTGGGCATGCGGGTCAGGATGTATTGAATGATTGCATGCGGGATTATGGCGGTTTTGAACATAATCTCCAATCGTTGCGGGTTGTGGATGTTCTTGAAGAACGATATGCTGCTTTTGATGGTCTCAATCTTTGCTATGAGACTCGGGAAGGAATACTCAAGCATGTGGCTAAAAAAAATATCGCAAAGCTTGGTGCATTAGGAGAACGTTTTCTGCAGCAAAAAAGGCCTTCTCTGGAAGCACAGTTAGCCAATTTTGCCGACGAAATTGCCTACAATAATCACGATGTGGATGATGGGTTACGTTCGGGTTTAATTACATTGAATCAATTGGAAGAAGTATCTATTTTTTCGCGTCATTTGATACAAGTGAAAGATAAATATCCGCTACTGCCGGAACGCCGTATGGTTTATGAAACGGTGCGCAGCATGATCAATACACTAGTAACCGATCTTATTCAGCAAAGTACCCGCAATATCAAAGATGCAGGTATTGATACGCTGTCGGCGGTGCATACAGCGCCGCCCCTGATCGGCTTTAGCCAGCAGATCAAAAAGGAACAGCAAGAATTGAAAAAATTTCTGTTCGATAACCTATACCGGCATTTTCGTGTAGTACGTATGAATAACAGAGCACGTCATACAATTGAAAAGTTATTTGCAGCTTTCAGTTCTGAGATACGACTGTTGCCTATCAAATATCAGAAAAAATTTGAGTACGAAGGACACCAGGCGATCGCTGACTATATTGCTGGGATGACGGACCGGTATGCGATTAAAGAGTATCAACGCTTATTTTCTATTACAGAAAATTAATTATGAACAGAGTTTTTATTGAAAGAATACTTCTTTATCAAGGCAGATTAGTTTTCATGCCGGATAGACAATATACGTGATAGCTATTCACTGGTAATATTGCCAGTTGGGAAAAGGTTAACATACTTGCTTGAGAGTAGCCTTTCAAAAGAACAATAAGATATAGGCTTTTTAATGACAACACTTAAGAATGATACGTTTTTGCGCGCACTTATGAAGCAACCTGTTGAATATACACCGGTTTGGTTGATGCGCCAGGCAGGCAGGTATCTGGCGGAATATAATGAAACGCGCGCTCGTGCCGGAGATTTCCTTTCTTTATGCAAGAACCCGGGCTTTGCTACTGAGGTGACATTGCAGCCGCTTGCGCGATTTCCGCTGGACGCTGCAATATTGTTCTCAGATATTCTGACAATTCCGGATGCAATGGGATTGGGATTATATTTTTCACAGGGCGAAGGACCCATGTTTGAGCGTCCTTTACGCGAAGAAAAAGAAATTCGTGCATTGAAGGTACCGGATCCGGATCAAGAATTGCGTTATGTGATGGATGCCGTTGCAGAAATCCGTAAAGCGCTGGATAACCGAGTACCCCTAATTGGTTTTTCCGGCAGTCCGTTTACACTGGCCTGTTATATGGTAGAGGGTCGTGGCGGTACTGAGTTTCGTGAAATCAAAACCATGTTGTATCAGCGCCCTGAATTGCTGCATCACATACTGGATGTGAATGCGAAGGCTGTGACGGCTTACCTGAACGCACAGATTGAATCCGGTGCGCAGACTGTAATGATTTTTGATACCTGGGGTGGGGCGCTTTCACATGCGGCTTATAAGGAGTTTTCACTGCGTTATATTCAGCAGATTGTTGCCGGATTAAAGCGTGAGCAGGATGGAATGCACATTCCAAGCATTGTTTTCACCAAAGGCGGCGGTTTGTGGCTGGAAGCCATTGCGGATATTGGCTGTGATGCCGTCGGGTTAGACTGGACAATAGATATTGGTGACGCACGCCGCCGTGTTGGCGATAAAGTTGCTTTGCAAGGTAATCTTGATCCTTCAGTGCTTTTTGCATCACCCGAAGTAATCGCTGCAGAGGTAGAAAAGATACTTGCCAGTTATGGCAATGGAAGTGGTCATGTATTTAATCTGGGGCATGGTATTTCGCAGTTTACCCCCCCTGAAAATGCGGCGGCACTGGTAGAGGCTGTTCATACACTGAGCCGTAAATTTCATTCGGTGAGCGCGTAAACAGATTTGAATGATCATCGCAAGTAATTTTGTAATTGTGAGTTTATGCATATATTAATTATTGAGGACGATTTGGCGATTGCTGCCAATCTTTATGATTTTCTTGAATCACGAGGACATACAGCAGATGCTGCTGTCAACGGTATTGCGGGACTTCATCTTGCTGTAACACAGCGATTTGACGCAATTTTGCTTGATTTGGGTTTGCCTGGAATGAATGGAATGACTTTGTGCCGTAAATTACGCCAGGAATCACAGATTGATACGCCGATTCTGATGTTAACAGCGCGCGATACACTGGAAGATAAGCTGGCTGGTTTTGAACAAGGTGCGGATGATTATCTCGTTAAGCCATTTGCCTTAAAAGAAGTTGAAGCACGTCTGCTGGCGATGCATAAAAGACATGTCGGGAAGGTCGCAAATCGCAAATTGGAGTTTGATAAACTGTCTTTTGACCCGAAAACACTTTCTATTCTTTTTGAAAATAAGAATGTAAAACTTCCGCCCAAGTGCATACGTTTATTGGCACTGATGATGAGTGAACCTGGCAGGGTATTCAGCCGGGAAGAACTTGAACTGGAGGCGTGGGAAGATGTCCAGGAAACGAGTGATACGTTACGTAGTCATATGCATATTTTACGGCGCGCCTTAACTAAGGCTGGCGGTTACGATCCAATTGAGACGGTCCATGGTCTTGGTTACTGTCTGACATCTCGTGCACAGATTCCCGATAGAACGTAGTCTGCGCTATCGTGTTGCTGTAGCGTTGGCGACATTTAGCATTTTCACTGTTGGTACACTGTGCATTATTCTTTATTTTGCTTCTGACAACATTGAGGAAGATCATATTGAACAAGTGATTGAGATGGAAATGGATCATCTTGTTCACCGCTATCAGAAGCATTCTGATTTTATTTCTCAAGTTGGTTCCCATCTAAAAACCTATGTTATTCATGATATAGACGATGAACTGCAGATTCCTGCTTATTTGCGCGGATTAAATGCTGGCTATCATCGGATCTACTACGGCGTTGAAGATTTTCATGTTTTAGTACGTGTTATTAATGAAGTGAAATTTCTTGTAGCATATCGGATTGCACTTCATCAACAGCGACTCAGTAAACTGAGATTACTTATTTTATTATCCTGGGTTGTAGTAGTTGCTATTGCGTTTGTTGTTGGGTACCTACTTGCCAAAATATTGGTAAAACAAGTGACAGATCTGGCTGAGCGAGTCAATTTACTAGCCCCTGGAGATGTTCAGGTTGGATTATTGACGCAACCCGGAATGGATGAGGAAGTTGCGCAACTTGCACGAGCGCTGGATGATTATCAGAATCGTATTAAGCGCATGCTGCAACGTGAGCAGGAATTTACCGCCAATATCAGTCACGAATTAAGAACGCCCATTACAACCATATTGACCAGCTGTGAGTTGCTGGTTGCGGCGGCCGACATACCCATCAAGGCCTATCAACGAATAAAAATGATTGAGGCCGCTGCTACCCGCATGGGTGAACAGATACAAGCCTTGTTATTCCTTGCGCGTGAACAGGCGCTTGGCGTCATAGAGACAGTGGCGGTTGCGGAATGTGTTCATGATGCAGCAGATCCATTAATGGCCGAAATTTCCAGAAAGAAACTTGCTTTTGAAGTGCTAATTGCTCCTGATGTGGTGCTTACGGTCAATCGGCAAGCATTGCATACGGTACTGATGAATCTGACTCGTAACGCTGTGCAATATACTCAGAGAGGGTATATTCGAGTTGGATTTAATAATCAACGATTGTCTATTTCAGATTCCGGAATCGGGATAGAGCCGGCTTATCTGCCATTGCTTTATGAACGTTTTTTTCGTGGCTCAACACAAGGACAAGGGCTAGGGATCGGACTTGCTATTGTTAAGCGAATCTGTGATCACTATGGTTGGCTGATTGAAGTCAATAGTACGCCTGGGCAGGGCACAACTTTTCATATTGTTTTTCCTGAGCACTCTAACAGTTAGTTGAACCGTGCTTTATTCACGAATTCTTCACATTTCCTGTGTTAACGTTTTCAACCTTAGAGCTTCGTAGTGTTTCAGATAGAAATTAGGATCATAGTGTTTTGCTGCCTACAGAATTTGTTCGGGTTAGTTTTGTTCTGAATTTGCGAAGCTTTGAAGAAGTGACTGTGGTATGGGGCGAATTTCTTTTAAAAATAGAATATTAAATATCATCAAATGAATAGGGAGTTTTTTGCATGTCAACTACTATACAACCAGTAGTATTATTTTTCGTATTTGGGGTTTTGGCAGGGGTGATAAAATCAGACCTGAAAATACCTGAAGCATTATATAAGAGCTTGAGTATTTTTCTGTTAATCGCTATTGGTTTTAAAGGTGGCGTGTCAATGGCGAAGTATGAAATCATGGAAGTGCTGCCCATAGCTCTGTCTATGGTTGTTTTAGCGGCGATAATTCCACTGACGGCTTACCCGATATTAAGGTACATAGGTAAGTTCACTCAGGCTGATGCGGGCGCAATTTCCGCGCACTATGGCTCGGTGAGCGCGGTAACTTTCGCTGTGGGCGTCGCCTTTTTGGCTGCCAAGGATGAGCCCTCCGAAGGTTATATGGTGCTGATTATGGCGCTGATGGAAATACCAGCATTGGTAACCGGTACGATCTTGGCACGCGCAGGCGCTGGCGGCGAAAAAACCCAATGGGGCAAGTTGATGCACGAAATTCTGACCGGTACCAGCCTTTATCTATTGATAATTGGCGTGATTATTGGTTATTACGCTGGAATAGTGAAACTTGTATCTCCACTAGATAAAATGTTCATGGATTTATTTATGGGTGTGCTAGCCTTCTTCCTGTTGGAAATGGGATTGCTGGCAGCGGCACGGCTAAAAGCAGTTGCAGCAAAAGGCGTATTCATCATTTCCTTTGGTATACTTTTCCCGTTGCTTATGGGAGCGTTTGGCGCTTATCTGGGCTGGTTGTTTGGTTTGTCAGAGGGTGGTACGATGTTGTTGGCAGTCTTATATGCCAGCTGTTCCTACATCGCTGCGCCTGCAGCCATGCGTCTTGCCGTACCCGATGCGGATCCCGCGCTTTCTTTAGGGGCCTCTCTCGGCGTGACTTTCCCGTTTAACATATTTATCGGTGTACCGATTTACTGGGAGATGTCGCATTGGTTCCATAGCATCGTGGTTTAATAACGATTGAATTTTATTGAATGTTTATTGATGGGAAAAATTTATGAATAACACAATAGCAATGAAACGATTTGAGATTGTTGTCGGTATTGAACAACTCGAACGATTGACGGAATTGTTAGAAAAATGCTCAGTGCGTGGTTACACTGTTCTTAAAAATGCAGGCGGACTCGGTTCACGCGGTGTGCGAGACCCCGGTGATGTTTTGATGGAACAAGAAAATGTCATGGTAGTTCTTGCTTGTAAAGAAGATCAAGCACAAAAAGTACTTAATGAAATCAGACCTGCACTAAAGGGGCTGGGTGGTATGTGCCTGATTTCCGAGTGCCAGTGGGTTGAAGGGCCGGCAGTTTCTTATTAATTCCGGATTCTTTTAGATCCTTTGTATTGTTCTGTAATACGCGCAATGATTTTAAGTTGTGAGTTGCGCGTATTGCAGAATTTTTCGTTTAATAGCCTGGTGATATGTGATGTGAAGTTACCAAAGCAATATCCATCCAATCACACGTATTACTTTCTATAATCTGCGCAAGATTTAAAGATTTTTTATCGTTTAATTCCATGTCTGGCACATATTAGTATTCCAATACAGAAGTTCACGCACATTTGTCTGTATAATCCCATTATCCCAATCTTGATAAGAACCGGATCCACGGGACACAATAAAAGTAACTACCGGTGAGTCGTCCTGGTAAATTTCTGACTACCTGAGATCTACGCAACCGTTACCCAGCACAGTTCGCTACATGCAAAAAACCACTCCTCTGTTACTGCGTGTTATTCGCATGGTCCGCTTGCCGTTCCAAATTGCCTCAGGATTACTGCAATCCATTGTCTATCCGTATTTTCCCCAGAAAATTCAGCGCCGTATGATGCAGAATTGGGCAGTCGGTTTACTATCTATTCTCGAAATCAGGCTGCATTGTTATGGCAGCTTGCCAGCAGCGGAAGTGCCGCGCGTGTTGTTTGCGGCTAATCACGTATCCTGGTTGGATGTCTGTGTGCTCATGGCAGCTTGCCCAACTCGTTTTGTGGCCAAAGCAGAAATCAGCAAATGGCCGGTGTTGGGGCTGTTGAGTCGAAATGCCGGCACATTATTTATAGAACGTGCAAAACGTAGCGATACCTTGCGTATTAATCAGCAAATCAGTGAAGTACTGGAAAAGGGCGAGCGCGTCACCGTATTTCCCGAGGGTACGACAACCACTGGTATGCACTTAAATCATTTTCATGCGTCATTGCTGCAATCGGCAGTAACATCCGATGCATTACTTTATCCCGTGGCCATTAGTTATCGTAATAGCGCAGGCGATATTTGTCAGGAAGCTGCTTATATAGAACCCTCCCTGGTCTTGTCGTTACAGAGAATACTGAGCCAGACTAGCATTGATGTTAATTTGACTTTTAATCAGCCGATTCAATGTGGCTTGAAGAATCGGCGGGAATTGGCACGCTTATCGGAACAAGCGATCGCTGATACGCTGGTGCTGCCTATTGCGCACAAGGAAGCTGAAAAACTTTCCGGTCTTCCAGACGAATAGCGGTCAGTTGCCCGCCCCAGACACAACCGGTATCCAATGCAATCAAGTTATCTGTGATGTGTAGCCCTAATGCCGACCAGTGCCCGCAAATAATGGTTGCTTCCTGGCTGGCTCGTTGCGGTACGTTAAACCACGGCAAAAAGCCCGGGGGAATGGATTGCAGATCACCTTTAAAAGCAAAATTCATTTTGCCTGCCGTGGTGCAGATACGCATCCGCGTCATGGCGTTGATGATCACCCGCAAGCGGGTATAATCAGTCCATTCATCTTGCCAGTAATTGGGTTTATTGCCATACATCTGTGAGAAAAATTCCTGATAGTTATCCTGACGCAAAACACGCTCAGCTTCATGCGCTAATTGCTCGGCTTGCACAATTGACCAGCATGGCAACAAACCGGCATGCACCATGGCATATTGCTCCTGGGTATAAAATAACTTCTGTTGTCGCAACCAATACAATAATTCATCCCGATCAGGCGCATCCAAGATGGGTTGAATTGTGTCACTGGAATGGTTTTTTGCGATACCTGCCGCAACCATCAACAGGTGCAAGTCATGATTGCCTAGCACCATGATCATCGCATCGCCTGCTTGTTTGATATAACGCAATAGGGATAATGAATCGGGGCCGCGATTGACGATATCTCCAACCAGCCACAATTTATCCTGTGCCGGATCGAACCGGATTAGATCAATAAGCCGTTGGAATGCGGTAAAACAGCCTTGTAAATCACCGATTGCATACGTTGCCATCTTTGGATTGTCGCTGAGTGAAATGTGTCGCTACTGATGGGGAGTATTAACGGAGTCCCAGCACATCCTGCATATCGAATAAGCCATTGGGTTTGTCGGCAAGAAATCGTACCGCGCGCAATGCGCCCATCGCAAAAGTCATGCGACTGCTGGCTTTATGAGTGATTTCCACGCGTTCGCCGATACCGGCAAATAGCGCGGTATGATCACCCACAATATCGCCCGCGCGGATGGTCGCAAATCCGATGGTTTCCGGGTTTCTTTCACCGGTTACCCCTTCACGTCCGTAAACTGCCACTTTACTCAAGTCTCTTCCCAAGGTTTCCGCGATTACTTCGCCCATACGCAGTGCGGTGCCGGATGGCGCATCCACTTTGTGCCGGTGATGCGCTTCGATAATTTCAATATCGTAGCCTTCATTCAGGACTTTTGCAGCAATCTCCAGTAACTTGAAAGTTACATTCACGCCAACACTCATATTGGGCGCGAATACAATAGCGATATCCTTTGCGGCTGCTTTGAGAAGGGTTTTTTCTTCCGCTGAGAAACCGGTTGTGCCAATCACCATTTTTACGCCAGCTTTTTGGCAGGTAGAAAGGTGAGCCAGTGTGCCTTCCGGGCGCGTGAAGTCAATTAATTGATGGCAACCTTCTAAAGCGTTAAAAAAATCGCTCGCAATAGGGATGCCACAACTGGCGCCGATTAATTCACCTGCGTCTTTATTCAGATAGGGACTGCCAGTTCTCTCGAGTGCGGCAGAGAGCTGCATATCGGGTGCTTGGGTAACTGCCTCCAACAAAGTGCGGCCCATGCGTCCGGAGCTGCCCGCGATAGCAATCTTTTGAATTATCATTTTATTTTCACTATGGTTTTAAAT